>CAVUOZ010000005.1:0-812357 GCA_963743325.1 uncultured Ignavibacteria bacterium | reverse complement strand
TTCCCTGGATATCATAAACATCTGTTGGAGTTATATGACCTATATCAGTAAAGATAGTATCATGCCAGCTCACATAATCACCAGCATAAAAGGAAAAATTTCCATCTATTTTATCGCCTGCAATTTTTGTGACCTGGTTAACCACACCTGACTGCGCATCACCGTATTCAGCATTAAAGGTACCTACAAGCACCTGAACTTCCTCGATACTGTTTACTTCTGCTGATAAGGATGACTGACCGGAATAAACATCATTTACCGGAACCCCGTCAATCAAATACCTCACTTCATCACTCCTGCCACCACGGAAATGACCGTCAATAACTCCAGCCTGCAGATTTACAACGGATGAAACATCTTCAAGCGGCAGCATCGAAATATCATCGCCGCTTATTGTTTGTTCTGTGGAGGTTAAATCTTTTCTGACAATCGGTTTTTCTGCGGTTACTACCACATTCGCTAATTCAATTGACTCAGGATTAAGTTCAAAATCAATTTTTGTAGTCTGATCTATCGATACCCTGACTTTCTGGAATGTATAGGATGAATAACCGACCATTGAAGCTTTTATCTGGTATTCCCCGGGTGGAATATTTATTATAAAATAATTACCATCCAGATCTGAAGACGCTCCCATCGATGTACCAAGAATTATTATATTAACCCCGATAAGGGCTTCACCAGTACTTTTATCAGTTATTTTGCCTGCAATCTTTCCGGTTGTTCCGGCAAAAACAGTACTTCCTATCAGATAGATTAATATACATATTGATAAAGCTAAAGATTTATTAGAATTATTAATAGTGAACATTACATCCACCCGTAATTAACTGAAAAAAATAATTAACTAAGATTAAAATAAATGAGAAGGGTGCTGATTATTCAGCACCCTTTATTATGGAATTTATTTAAGCAATAACATTTTTTTAGTTACTATAAAATCACCGGCTTCAATCCTGTACAGGTAAATTCCGCTGGAGACTTTACTGCCGTAATTGTTATCACCATTCCACTGAATATTATGTAGCCCGTTATTCTGTTCATTGCTGACCAGAGTTTTTATTTCCCGGCCCAGTATATCATAGATCTTTAAAGTAACAAATGAAACTTTCGGTAGTGAGTAGCTGATGGTAGTACTGGGATTGAAAGGATTCGGATAATTCTGGAATAAATTATAGCTGGAAGGTTGAAATTCATGCTCAACAATTCCTGTTGGAGCTCTCATTACCTCCAGTTTATCCATCCAGACAGTGCCTGAGAATCTTCCAAGCGGATGTAATCTAACTGAAATTGCTCTTGCCGAATCACCGGAAGGCGGATCAGGTACGGTTACATCTACATAAAATTGAGTCCAGTCAAATTCTGTTGCATCAGGAAATACCAACGGTATATCAGGACTGGCAGCATACTGTCCCCACCCTGCGTTATTTCCTATAGTTGTGTGATAAATCGCCGTAAGAGATACACTCCATTGATCTCCCACCACTATTGCTGAATCCGGCTGCAGGTTTGCTCCTTTTACCCAGACGCTTATTCTAAGATTATCACCAGGCTGGATGTCACCAAGTTCGAACTTCGTAGTTCCGACAAATCCATCGTGCGTACCTACGGGGATATCAAACTTTAGTGAGTAATTTCCATCGTATGCATATTCATCAGTTACGATTGTATTTTCATATCCCTGGTTCAATATTCCATCATTTCCTCCAATTGGAGGCAGCCAGTAAAACCATCCTGTTGGCACTCCTACTGCTGTGTTCCAATCTTGTCCTGCCCAGCCGCCGTTTCTGCCGTTAAATACATAGTCATCAGTCCAAACTGTTCCGGTTGCATTCTTTCCCCCTACAAACCTGATTATTGTTTTCCACGAATCTTCAGGTAAAATAATTTCACCTATTGCCGTAGTATCTGCTATCCAGCCGCCTGTGCTGGATACACTTTGATCAAGATTAAACTTCTTCTCGCCGATTACAGTTCCATTTTCTCTGTAGAAAGTATATGTCACGTACCATCTCTGATCATCACTTACCGGGTTTACATTCACTCCCGATGTCATATAGTACATTCCGAGCATAATATCTACATCCTTAAAATGTTTTTCAGACCACAAATCACACATATTCCCTGACTCCCACATTGCTGAGTCCGAGGTCGTAGATTTTACTATCTTTAAAGATTTTCCCATTGAGCGAAATTCATCTGTAGCCCACGTTAATGTTGAACCGGTCGGTTCTGATCCCTTTGTCCAGTATGAGGGCAGTGTCTGTTCGAAACTGCCGATTTCGTTGATCCCTGCTATATCCAGTTTTTCAACCGTCAGATCATCCATCCAAACAGTACCCGAAAATCTTCCAAGCGGATGCAATCTTACTGATATTGATTTTGCCGTCTCACCTGCGGGCGGATCAGGTATCGTTACATCCACATAAAATTGTCTCCAGTCAAATTCCGTTGCATAAGGAAAGTGCAGCGGAATATCAGGACTTGCTGCGTACTGTCCCCACCCATCATTATTATTTATAGTTGTGTGATATATCGCTGTCAGGGATACACTCCACTGATCACCTACCGCTATCGCTGAATCCGGCTGCAGGTTTGCTCCTTTTACCCAAACGCTTATTCTCAGTACATCGCCTGGCTGTGCATCATCCAATGCGTATCTTTTTGTTCCGACAAATCCATCATGGCTGCCGACAGGGATGTCAAACTTAAGTGAGTAATCCCCGGTATGCGCATATTCATCCGTTACTATTGTATTTTCATATCCCTGGTTTAAGATTCCGTCATTTCCTCCAATTGGAGGCAGCCAGTAGAACCATCCTGTCGGTACTCCTACTGCTGTGTTCCAGTCCTGTCCTGCCCAGCCGCCATTTCTGCCGCTAAATACATAATCATCAGTCCATACCGTTCCACTTGCATCTTTTCCCCCTACGAACCTGATTATTGTTTTCCACGAGTCTTCCGGCAAGATTACCTGACCTATTGCTGTAGTATCCGCTATCCAGCCGCCTGTGCTGGATACACTTTGATCAAGGTCTAACTTCGTCTCTCCGATTAGGCTTCCATCTTCTCTGTAGAATGTAAATGTCACGTACCATCTCTGATCATCATTTTGAGGGTTTGTATTTACTCCCGATGTCATATAGTACATTCCGAGCATAATATCTACATCCTTAAAATGTTTTTCAGACCACAAATCACACATATTCTCCGATTCCCACATTGCAGCTTCTGAAGTTACAGATTTTTCTATCTTCAGAGATTTTCCCATTGAGCGAAATTCATCTGTAGCCCATGTTAATGATGAACCGCTTGGTTCTGCTCCCTTTGTCCAGTATGACGGCAGCGTCTGTTCGAAACCGCCGATTTCGTTAATCCCACTTTGGGCAAATAAGCCCATTTGTATAATGATGATAGATAAAGATCCAATCCACCATCTGATTGTAGTGAAACAGTTCATAGCACCTCCGGGAATTAGTTATTCATTATTTGTTGTTTAATACTACTTTTTGTGTGGTCATTAAAAATGCTGTTAAAATTTTTCAATTCTATTTTATCTGTAATTAGTTTCCGGACATTTATCTTTCCTGCAACCAACAAACTGACAGCCGGACCAAAGGTAAAAGGGTTCAGGTAAGAATTCAAAATCCCTAATTCATTCTTAAATAAATACTGCAAATTAAATGTGATATTATGATCCGATGGGGCAAGACCGAAAATTACTATTTTACTCCCTTTCCCTGCTAATTCAACTGCAAGTTGTACAGTCTCGTTTTTCCCGACACATTCAATAACCACATCCGTTTGAGATTTTGCTGAATCGTGAATTACTTCCTTCAGGTTATCATTATCCGGATCAAATGCATAATCGGCACCAAATTCAAGTCCAAGTTTCCGTTTTAATCTATCGGGTTCAACCAGGATAATTTTTGAAGCGCCGGAATTTCTAACTAATTGAACCATCAGCAATCCAATAGCTCCTCCTCCGATAATAACCACAGTCTCGCCAGGTTTAATATCTGCATGCTGAATACCTCTCAGACAGCACGAGAGTGGCTCGGCAAATGCAGCAAGGGAAAGATCGAAATCGCCGGGAAGAGTGTAAGCCTGCGACATCGGAACAATTGAATATTCAGCGAAGCCTCCGTTTAATGTCACACCGAGAGCCTGATGATTTTCACAGAAATTAACTTTTCCTCTTTTACAATAGTCACAATACCCGCAGTAAATATTTGGATTTATAACAACTTTATCCCCTATTTTAAATTCAGAATCTGTTACGCCTTTTTCGACGATAATCCCGCTATATTCATGACCAAGGATAACGGGAATGCTTGAAGGAGCTTTACCTTCATAAATATGCCGGTCGGTACCGCAAACACCGCAGAAAGCCACTTTAATCAGCAGCTCATTTTTTTCGAGTGGTTTAAGAGAATAATCACACAGAGTGATATTTTTATTCCCGTTAAATAATGCAGCCAGCATAGTTTTTCATTTTGGTTTACAGACTGAAGTTGATTCTCTAATAATTAATTCGACAGGCACGACTATCTTTTTCGGCAATGACTTCTTATTCTTTAAAGTATTCACCAGCAGCTTTAGTGCTTCAACACCCAGTTCGATTTTGGGAACACTAATTGTAGATAATGATGGATCCAGCATGAGATCCGCTTCGATACCGTCAAAACCGATAACCGAAACATCTTCAGGAACTTTAAATCCTTTTGTTTTCAAATAATGTATTGCACCGATAGCCATAGCGTCATTACCTGCAAATATAGCCGTTACCTCTTTATTATGGCTAAATAATTTTTTTGCCAGATCAAAACCAGCTTGTCTACCCTCATAACTGGAATTAGTATAAATTAGATTACTTCGTACCGGAATTTTCGCATTCTCCAAAGCCTGCCTGTAACCATTTAATCTGTCAGAAAAACTCGGATGTTCGATATCGCTGGAAATAAAGGCAATAATTTTATGTCCCAGGTTTATCAGATGGTTAACAGCCATTAAGCCCCCCTGAATATTATCTATAAGTACAAGGGGGTAACCGTTAGTCGGCGGAATGTAATCAACAAAGACCGTAGGGATCCTGTACAAGGATAACTTGTCTATAAGATTATGGGGAATTTTCCCGGCAATAATTATCCCGTCAACACTATTATTCAAGACAAACCGGGGTAAAACATCTTTTTTATCAAAATCAGATTTAATGGATGTAAGCAGGATATAATATCCTTCACCCCGTGCTTCAAATTCTGTCCCTAAAAATATTTTTGTATAGAAAGGTTCAGTCCTAAGGAAATGATCATCAGTCAGGATAAAACCAATATTGCCTGTATTCCCGGTTACCAGGTTTCTGGCTGACTTTGAAGGATGGTAATCAAGAGATTTAATTATTTTCAGAACCCGTTTTCTTGTCTCTGGGGAGATAGACTTTGTTCCGTTTATTACATAAGAAACCGTTGCAATCGAAACATCTGCTTTTTTCGCAATGTCTTTTATCGTTGGTTTCATTAGCTGGTTAAACGTTTAACCAGAATTTAGTTTATTTAACCAATTAAGTCAAGTAAAGCTCATAGTTATATTTAAATAATTTTTTGATGATATTCTTAAAGATTAAATGAGCAGGCGGATTATGCTTGCGGCAATATTAAACCATCAAAACGGTTCTCAATCGGATTTATCCGATTGAACAATCTAAAAGCCCACAACTCTTTCAACCGTTTTTAACGGTTTACTTTCTTGGGATTAATTCAAAGATTCATAAAGAATTAAAGTATTGGCCTGATATTAAAAACCGTTAAAACGGTTAGGCGAAGATTTCGTCCTTATTGTGTCTACAGGATAAATCCTGTAGAGAACCTTTGCCGCTTCTCAACTGGATCTGCCTGTCCGATGGTTCTCAATAGGATTTATCCGATTGAACAATCTGAAAGTCCACAAGTTTCTCAACCGTTTATAACGGTTTACTACTTTAAGTTTAATTCATTTGATTGTAAAAAAATATCAGATATTTATGAAGAAATAAAGTATTGGCCTGATATTAAAAACCGTTAAAACGGTTAACTAAGAAGTGAGTGTTTTTAGGTATTCTTTACAGGATAAATCCTGTAGAGAACCATTGATGTCGCTTTAATTATTCTCATTTGAGTGCCTTCGGGCAGACAGAGTTAACCTTTGAGGTTAAAAAGCATCATTCAGTTGTCAATCTCAAAGGTTATCGGGATTATTTCCTCCACTCGGGAAATCTGCCTGGCGTGTATGGTGCGCCATACTGTTCAAGTTTTGATTCGAGAGCCTTCACATCGTCATCAATTGATTTTAATGTCATCAGCAATCCATCAAACTGTGCAGCTGCTGCCTCGTACGACTGAATATAGGTTGTTGTTGGAGCAGAGGTCGTCGCCCACAGAGATGACGTTATAAGGTCAACTCTCTCCTTTACGGAAGTTGGAGTACCGCCTTCGTATCTTGCTCTTAACGGATCTCCATTAAGCCTGCAGTTGAAATCGCCCAGCTCTTTTTTAATATTAATTACAGTATTATAAGTCTCCTCTGGTACTTCAGCACCATCTATCACGGCTTTCTCAAAATATTTAATTTTATCATCGAGCGATTTCCTGTATGCATCGGCACCAGAAATTGCCCTGGTCAGCTCGGCAACTTTTTTATTGAATATATTAAGAGAATCCTGAAATTCAGCCGGGAGTGATGTGATATTTATAGACTTACATACAAATTCCTGCGGCGGAACTAACTCCGTAAAACCACCATCCTGGAATTTAGAAAGTGATACCTTATATTTTCCCGGGACTACCATATATCCGAGATCAGGTACATTCCAGGGAACTGACTTATCAAATGGTGTCAGTGAAACAGGTGTGAAAGGGTTGTACCTGAAATCCCATGCAATTCTATTTACTCCCTTTTTGGGATCGGTTTTTATTTTCCTTACCACATTCCCCTGCTCATCTGTCACGGTGAAAAGAAGATAAGCGTCAGGTTCTTCCTGTTCATTGAATAAAGTATTATACACGGGATACTTTATTTCTCCATTTTTCTTCTGTTTTTCTTTCTCTTCATCCCTTCTTTTGTCTTTAAGAGATTTGATCTCATCTTTAAAGTAATAAGTGAATACGGCACCAAACTCAGGGTTTGGGGCAGCATAGAAGCTTGCTCCCATAAAACCTACACCGGGAAACGAAAAAGGTTGAGCTTCAACAAACATAAGTGCATCTTTAACCGGAAAAAGATAAGCATCCTTCTTCAGATTATCTTTGGACATATAGCGCAAGGGTGAATAATCATCAAGTATATAGACTCCCCTTCCAAAAGTTGAAACAACCAGATCATTTTCTCTTCTCTGAATCGTCAAATCCATAACCATTTCAGTTGGTAGTCCGTTCTTAAGCGGGATCCATTCTTTTCCGCCGTCAACAGTGAAGAATACACCAAACTGCGTCCCGATAAAGAGTAAATCTTTATCAATATTATCCTCAGCAATTGAAAATGTGCTTCCTTCTTCCGGTAGATTTCCGTTAAATAAAAACCACGATTTACCTCCATCCGTCGTTTTGTACAGATAGGGTTTGAAATCTCCAGCAGCAAAATTATGGCAGGCTGCGTATGCAACCTGTTTATCAAAGTGTGAAGCGGCAATTCCCTCTATCCTTGCATATTCAGGTAAATCGGGAGTAGATGATTTGTTCCAGTTTTTTCCGCCGTCAGTTGTATAATAAATTAGTCCGTCGCCCGAACCGGTAAAAAGGAGGTTTTCATCGAGTGGGGACTCCGCAATTGCAGATATTTGAGCCATTGAACCTTTGCGTGCAAGATCATCAATGCTCCAGCTTCTGTCCATAAGATTCTGCATTTCCTTAGGTACTCCCCTGGTCAGATCAGGACTAATTATTTTCCATGTGCTACCCTGGTCATCCGTTCTGAATAATTTATTTGCACCGAAGTACAATCGCTTATTATCAAATATTGAAATAAGGAGTGCTGCATCCCAGTCAAACCTGTACGCCGTGTCCGCAAAATCGTAAGGTTTAATGTATAAAACCTCGCCGCTTTTTTTATCGAATCTTACCAATCCGCCATTCTGCGATTCGGAATAAATTATATTCGGATCCTTCCAGTCAACCTGCGTCTGGAAGCCGTCACCGGAGCAGGTATAAGACCAATCCTGGTTAGTAATCCCGCCTGTATTAATAGTCCTTGAAGGTCCGCCCAGACTGCTGTTATCCTGTGTACCAATGTATACATTATAGAATGGAAGCGCATTATCCGTTGTTACTTTATAGACTTCTGCAACAGGAATATTAGATTTGAAGTTCCAGTTCTTACCCTGGTCGTAAGTATCATAAACGCCGCCGTCGCATCCCGCAATCAGGTGTTTATTATCATCAGGATCGATCCATAAAAAGTGATTGTCAACGTGTTTCTTATCTTCACCTAGATTTTCCCAGTTCTTTCCGCCGTCATTGCTTACCTGCAAAAAAACATCCATGCTGTAAACGCGGTCTATATTTTTACTATCGCAAAATAGTTTCTGAAAATAAAAAGGATAAGATGAAACATAACTGCCTTGCTTTGCCCAGCTTACTCCCCGGTCGTTACTCTTATATACTCCCCCTTCTTTTACTGCTTCAACAATCGCATAAAGTACATCAGGATTAACAGGGGAAACTGCCAGACCAATTCTTCCCATATCAGCGCCCGGCAGACCTTTGCTCATTTTATCCCACGTAGCCCCGCTGTCTGTACTGCGGTATATTCCGCTCTCAGGACCGCCGCTTACTCCTGTATATAAATTTCTCATCCGCTGATGTGCAGACGCATAAAGAATATTTGGATACCTGGGATCCATATGAACTTCAAAACAACCTGTATATTTACTTACAAACAGAACATTGTTCCAAGTTTTTCCTCCATCCGTTGTTTTGAATATTCCCCTGTCGCCTCCGGATACTCTGGAAGGTCCGTACGCGGCTAAATATACAATATTGCCGTCCTTAGGATCAACCACAATTCCACCTATCTGTCTGGATTCTTTTAATCCCATATTCTTCCAGCTTTTGCCGCCGTCTTCACTCTTATAAACCCCATCGCCGTATATCACATTATTCTGATTATTATTTTCACCTGTTCCGACCCAGACAATATTCGGGTTTGAGGGGTCGATTGTTATTGCCCCTATTGCGTAAGAATTCTGATTATCAAACGCCGGTGAGAATGTTATCCCGTTGTTGGTAGTCTTCCACAGTGAGCCATGCCCGGAACCTACAAAATACTCACTATGGTTAAAAGGATTAACAGCAAGGGCCACAACTCTGCCGCCTGTTATAGCAGGACCAATGCTCCTGAAAGATAATCCGCTCATCGAAATATTTTTTAATGAGTCTGGTTCTGATTTATCCTGTGCATTGATATTCAATGAGACCAAAAACAGGACAGCAATTACAGAAAAGAAAAGATTTTTCGTCATATTAATACTGATTTTAATTAATGGGAATAGATATGTTTTTGCAGATTCAATTCTGAGATTTAAGTATTTAAGATTAAATAATATTCAAATTATGAGAAAGTTTGATTTAATTCTAATGATATATACAAATTTTTTGATGAATGGCAGTATTTTGGGATGGTGTAGGTGCTACCCTCCATGTGTCAAACCGGATGGCAGCCAAAAGCTTTTTAACCGGAAGTGCATTTACTGTTGATCCTCGCATATCATATTCCGGGGAAAACTTCACAGCCGAATAGCGGCGGTACGTTTTTGTGTATCGTTTTATTAGCGAATTCGCGGCTCTACATTCAGCCATACATTCATTCAATATTCCTTGTCTCTTAGTCCCTTAGTCATCTCGTCTCACTTCCTTCTTTCTTTTGCTCTGAATGCGCTCTGAATGCGCTTTGATTGCGCTCTGAACGCGCTATGATCATACCCTGATATTGTATATCGTTATAATTTCGTTTGATTTGAGACTCCAATTTGAATTACCACAATCCATTCCCTGTAATTTTATATCTTAGTCGGGAATATTCAGGCAATTTTATGAAGTGCATACAAAAAGAATTCAGCATCAAATCAAAAGGAAGAGGTTTTCATCTGATCACCGGAGAAATACTGGATCAGCTTAATGAAATTAAAGATATAAAAACTGGAATCGCACAAATATTTATAAAGCACACTTCAGCTTCTCTTACATTGAATGAAAATGCAGATCCTTCTGTACGAAGTGATATGGAAAAGCATTTCAATAAGATGGTTCCTGAGAATGCTCCTTACTATGATCATAATACCGAGGGTTCTGATGATATGCCTGCTCATATAAAATCAGTGATCCTAGGGAGCAGTGTATCTGTCCCTATTAAAAACGGCGATTTTAATCTCGGTACCTGGCAGGGAATTTATCTTTGTGAGCACAGGAACCGGGGCGGTAACAGGAGGGTTGTTGTGACTCTCATTGGAGAATGAAGTATCTAATCCGGATAAACGCTTCATGCCTGATATTTTTTTAAAGGATTTCTTTTTAGGTGTGATAAGGAAGAAAACTGCATATTTGTAGTTATATCTATTGATAACTTATCCAATGAAAGATGACGATAATAAACAAATCCTTCTCTTCTCAAGAGAAGTCGTAAGACTCCGTTAGAGTCCAACGGACTCTAACGAGGATTACAGGATGAGTTTTTAACAAAACACGGAGGTAGCACTGAAGTGTAAAATGAACGGCTCTTTACATATAATATTTTATGGCTTTGCCCTATACCTTTTCATTAAATCGAAATTTATCATTTCTAACCTTCCGACTTTGAGACAATCAATTCAGCATCAAAAGAATCAGGTCAATAATAAAATCTGAACCCTACCCTGAACATTACACCGCTCATATCAAAGACTCTTTCAAAGGTTCTTTTAACTCCGAAAGCATCCTGGGTTTGATATGTCCAGCTTGGAGCCGATGAATGATAAGAAAGTTCTGCAAATACATCGGACTGCTTACTGAGCTCATATATCCCGCCGAACCCTATTCTCCAGTTGAAATCAAAGGCAGTCTGAAATTCACTTTTAGAGGGATCCTGATAGTCGTTATAATTAATCAGCAAAACTTCCGCACCAATTCCACCTGTTAAATAGACCTGAGTGAAAGGTGCAACAAGTGTCTTTCCCGAAAGACTGATCATTAGGGGGAAATCGTGCAGGTTTGTTGTTGCTATTAGTTCATTCGTCTGCCCGCCTCCTACCGGCGGATCCTGCTGATTAAGATCATTCACAAGGTTTTTATCAATATAATTTTTATGATACCAGTCAAAACTCCATCCGAAGCTGAAATTCTTATCAAAATAATGCGAACCTTCGTATCCGATTATAAATCCGCCTCCCGAAGAGGTGGGTGAAAAAATACCAAGCTTTACTGCGGCAGTATTTGCCTGTGCATAAATTCCTGTCACTGATATTAAAAAGAGTATAAGAATTTGCTTTTTCATCTTTTCCTCAGTTTTATGAATCGCCCCCAAAGAGCAAATCAAATGCCATTTGAGAATTGCCGGGATTATTCAATTTCTTTATCCATTTAGGATAAATTGTATTAAAAGTACTACAGCAGGTATAATTGATTAGACATTTATAGCTGCATCCAAAAAATAAAAAAGCCGGATTAATTAACCAATAAATCCGGCTATAAGAAAATTTATTTATTTACCGCTAACCAGTGTATCCCCACTTCTTTTTATTTTCTTCAACTTCTTCAGACGTCGGAAGGGATTTCCCTTCCTCGCGCTTCGGCACTATTCTTGGTTTTCCTACAATCCTCGCGTTCAGTCCAATATCCTCTTTAAAAATATCTGGTACCATTTCCTCTTCGAAAATCGCTTCCCATGGACATTCAGGAACACAGGCATTGCAGTCGATACACTCATCAGGATCTATTAACAGCATCTCCTTCGGAATAGTCGGATCATCACCGGTATATTCGTATATACAGTCAACTGGACAAACCTGTGTGCAGGCGATATCTTTACAATTCAAACATAATTTTGTTATGGTGTAAGCCATAGTTCTTCCTTTGAGAATTTAAAATTATTAACCTTGATTCTCTTTTACTGTATTGGACTAATTCAACTTTAATTTGTAAACAATGCTCAAGAATAAAAAAATATTCCTGATTAAGCAAGCCTTTAAAGATTTGGCTGATATTGAAAATTAAATGAGGTTAAACTTTAATTTTTTATATTTGGATTCTATAATCTAATAATGGACAAAATGGGAAACACAATTATGGCAAATATCCGGATATTATTCGTCTGTATGGGAAATATCTGCCGCTCCCCTGCAGCTGAAGGAATACTAAAATCAATGGTAGAAAAAGAAAAACTTTCAGATCAGGTTGAAATTGATTCGGCAGGAACTATTGATTATCATACCGGTGAGACACCTGATCCCCGCATGAAATCACACGCAGCAAACCGGAGTTATTTCTTAAAGAGTAAAGCCCGTCAGTTTGATCCCAAAAACGATTTTGAAAAGTTTGATTATATAATTACGATGGATAACGAAATATTTAATGAAATTAAAAAATCAGATAAAGAGAAAATATACCAGGATAAAATTCACAGGATGGTTGAATTCAGCAGGCATATTAAAGCCGATGAAGTACCTGATCCTTTTCTCGGGGGTCCTGAAGGATTTGAAAAAGTCATGGATATACTTGTAGATGCCTGCAGAGGACTGTTAAACAGGCTAAAGGATGAGCTTAAACGATAAAATAAAAAAGGAAGTTGAAGAAAGACTCGATACCACCATCAGTAAAGCTGAAACTCTCCCTGGCGGCTGTATCAGTAATGCGTATAGGCTGCTCAATGAATCCGGACAGCAGTATTTACTTAAAATTAATGATAATACACCATCGGATATGTTCGAAAAGGAAGCCCACGGTTTAGGGGAATTACAGAAGGCCGATACCATAAAAGTTCCAGGAGCGAAAATATTCTCACCGAATTACCTTGTAACCGAATTTATTGAAAGCGGAAAGATGTCAGCCTCTTTCTTCGGGGATTTCGGAAGACAGTTTGCCGGTCTGCACAAATACAGAGGTTCATCATTCGGTTTCTATGAGGATAATTATATAGGATCAACGCCCCAGAAGAACCTGACTGATAATAATGAGGATAAAGACTGGACAGAATTTTATTTCAATAAGAGACTCCTCTTTCAGGTAATGCTTTGTGAAAAGAATGGTTTCAGTACTGAAGAATTGAGAAAGAGTTTTAGTCAGCTTGAGAATAAAATTGGTGACATACTTAAAGGCTCTGAAGAAGAACCGTCACTCCTTCATGGTGATTTATGGAGCGGGAACTATATGGTAGACAAGAGTGGTAATCCCTGCATAATTGATCCTGCAGTCTATTACGGCCATCGTGAAGCGGATCTTGCAATGACGAAACTATTCGGCGGGTACCCTGAAGAATTCTATAAATCTTACAATGAAAGTTTTCCGCTGAAGGATGGCTGGGAGTACAGAGAAAATATCTACAAGCTTTATCATGTTTTCAATCACCTTAATCTATTTGGCAAGAGCTATTACTCCCACGCCCTCTCACTAATAAAGTCCTATCTTTAAAGGTTTTAACCTGCCTTAATAACAGGCAGGTTAAAATTTTTCCTAAAATACTTATGGTTTCTTAATATCAACCAATTCAACATCAAAAATTAAGGTTGAATTAGGAGGTATAACTCTATTTGGCTGTGCCCCGAAACCTAGAGCAGGCGGAATTACTAATCTTGCTTTACCGCCCTTTTTAAGAAGGGCTATGCCTTCCTCCCATCCCTTCATCATCATCCGGGAACCAAGCTTAAATATTAATGGTTCATCCCTTTCCACAGAACTATCGAATTTGGTACTGTCTTTCGCAAGGTAGCCTGAATAGTTAACCGTAACCAAATCTCCTGAATCAGGTTGAGCCCCGGTTCCTTCCTGGATAATCGCGTACTTTAAACCGTCCTTAGTTGTCTTGTACTTAGTCGTATCTACGTTCCATATATTTGCTATGACAGGTTCTTTTGCATCAACAAGAGTGATTACTGCTTTTAAATCAGTATTAGGAGGAATCGGTCCTATCCCCTGTTTGCCATATGCCAGCTCAGATGGAATTATAATAGTTCTCGTACCACCCACTTTCATACCCGCGATTCCTTCAACAGATCCTTTTATGAATGTACCTTCCTTCAGTAAAAATTTATAAGGTTTTCCCATCTTGTCAGTCGAACCTATTGACTGTTTTGCTCTGGTTGAATCTTTTGTCCAGTTCTTGAATGGATTTTCGGTCGAATCCTTAATTATCCATGCATTAAATTTAATAGATACAAGGTCACCCACTTTTGCTTCTTTACCTGTGCCAACGGTATCCTCAGTATATTTTAGCCCGTTTTCTTTTGTTACTACTTTGGGATTATTTGAACATCCTGATAGATAAATCAGAGCAACAGCAAAAACAGCTAAAGCAAGTATTTTCTTCATTTTAAATCCTTTATTTTGATTTTTAAATATATTTATTTGTAAGACTAAATCATAAACAGAATTAGCACCCTTGATGAGAATTAGATTATTTGTTTTTTATTCCGGCATATTAATTTTCGTTAATTCCGTTTCAAATCAATATTGTACCAGTTTTGAAAGGCCTCAGATGAATGATACCACATCCAATAAGATCATTATTGATTCGGATTATTCTATTGATGAGGCATTAAACGGAATTATACTACCGCCTGAAATAAAGGAAAACCTTGTGCTTATCCAGGTGCAGTATTACTCTTTTGATAATAGACTCCACCAGGGACAGATTATATTACATAAAGAGCTGAGCAACGATCTTATTAAAATATTTGAAAGCATCAGAGATAGACAGTTTCCTGTTGCAAAGGTTATTCCTATTGTTTATTACGGCTGGGATGATGAAAAATCTATGGAGGATAATAATACTTCAGCATTCAATTATCGATTTATCGCCGGAACTAAGAAATTATCAAACCATTCCTCCGGTAGAGCAATAGATATAAATCCTTTACTTAACCCTTATATACGGAAGGATTTACATCAACCTAAAGGATCTGTATATGATCCAGATCGAAAAGGGACTATTATAAAAAACTCTTTCCTGGTAAATGAATTTAGACAATTAGGCTGGGACTGGGGAGGTGACTGGAAAGATAGAAAAGATTACCAGCACTTTGAAAAAGTGTTAAAGTAATCAATCGTTTCTCCCGAAGAAGAACAACAGAGGACGCCAGAATCTTTTAGCCCAGGAAGCCTCATTATGCGCTCCTTCTTTATCGAGATACCATAAAATATCCTTACCTTCTTTATAGCCCTGTTTTTCTAGAGCGCTAATCATTTGTTTGGTACCGGGAATCAGGAGTGAATCCAGCGAATTAATTCCTGCATCAAAATAGAACTTTAATTGCTTATGAGTGCCACTATACCCATTAACATATTTAACATAGTCTATTTTATAGACTTTTAGCGCGGGAGAAATACATAATGTCTTAGAAAAAACATCCGGGTAATTCCATGCAAGCATAAATGATATCAAACCTCCAAGAGATGAACCTCCGACGGCAGTATTCCCGGGATTGGGTATGGTTCTATATGTTGAGTCGATAAATGGTTTTATCTTACCGACAACAAATTTCATATAAGCATAACCTGTATCATTATCCGAATATTCAGAGGATCTCCAGTCTGTGTTTGCAAGTCCCACAATTATTATTGGATTCATATACCCGCTTCTTATCAGGCTGTCAGTCGTTTCATCAATCTGCAAGTCAACACCGAAAGCAGAAGTAACCGGATCAAAAAGATTTTGCCCGTCCTGCATATAAAGAACAGGATATCTTTCATTAATATGAGTGTCATAATCAGGGGGAAGCCATACAAGGATGTCCCTTGCGGGTATCCCATCACCTTTTACATTTCTGTAATAATCGACCCTTCCGGTAACCTGTCCTTTTAATTTATAAGTAAATTGATCCTTCCAATAATTTATTACCTGATCTATTGTTGTATCATTCTTTACCAATAACTTACTGTTCTCAGGAATATCCCCTTTTTCTTTAACAGCTTCCGTATTCCATGAGCCTCTCGTAAATTTATATTCAATATTTTCCCCTGCCGGTAATAAAAAAGACTTTTCCCAATAATTGCCTGATGTATTAATTAAAGAAACCTTATCCGGCTGCCAGTTGCCCAATTCCTTAGTATTGCCCGTTATATAGACATTTGCAGTATCCGGTATATTATTTGCTTGAATTTTGAATGTTATTTCTTTGAATTCCTGCGCTCTTACCGTCTGAGAAATTAAAAAGAGTAATAATAAGTATTTCATTTTTTACGGAAATCCATATAATTAATTTCTGATATTCCACACTGCAAAATAAGAGATTTATTTTACTTACTGAATTTTAATCTATATCAATTATATTAGAGTATTATTTACCAAATTTTTCATGTTTTTTTTTATGAAATTTCGATTACAGCTGTCATTAACCTTATTATTTCTTTTAACTATAGTATTTTCTGAATTTTCATTCCCTCAGTCTAATTCAAAAAGTATTGGGGATGTTTTAGTAAAGAAGTGGAAAGATGATAAGACAGCTGCATTCAGCTTTACGTTTGATGATTGCCTGCAGTCTCAATATGATTATGTGTACCCGATTTTTGAGCAGTACGGTTTTAGGGGAACTTTCTATGTAATTACCGGTCCCCTGGATGATCCCTACGGGCCATACTGGAGATATGGTACCTGGCCTGAGTTTATTGAGATGTCAAACGCTGGGCACGAAATCGGGTCGCATACGGTGACACACCCGCATTTACAGAACCTTCCGGTAGGAGACTCGCTGACTGAAGGTACTCTTATATATGAATTATATCATTCCCGGAAAAGTATTGAACAAAAGATTCCGGGTAAAAAATGTATCGATTTAGCTTATCCTTATTCAGAATACGATAGTGATGTTCTTTTTTATACAAGTAAGTTTTATGAAGCTGCCCGTGCAATTTCCGTTGATCCTGTGGATTCTTCTTTATCAGGACAGGATTGGTATACTATTGGCTCCCGGGTCATAATTTTCGATATGCCCCGAAATACTCCAAATGATGATCTGGATGAACTTCAGGATTTCTTTAATTATGTTGAAACAACAATCTCTCAGGGTAAATGGGGATTGCTGCAGGCGCACGATGTCATCCCGTTTGATTCGATAGCAAATGCAATTTCCGATGGATCTTACCAGCCAATCTCAATTCAGTGGTTTGATTCTGCCTGCCAGTTTGTAGCAGATGCTGAACAGAGCGGTGATTTATGGGTTGCCCCTGTGGGTGATATAACCCGGTATATGAAAGAAAGAGATTGTTATGAGTACAATATTGTGTCTGTTACAGATACAAGTATTAGGATTAATGTTTCAGATACTCTGAATAATAATATTTACAATTTCCCGCTGAGTGCAGATATAATTGTCCCGGGTGATTGGTCAACAGTATCAGTTTTTCAGGGCACCTTTTATGAATATACCTCCTCTTATATATCGGGAAATAATAATGTAATTGAAACTTCCGTTATTCCTGATGGAGGAAATGTTTTACTTTACAAAGGCCTGGTTTCCGGTATAAATGATTTAACGGATAATCCCGGTCAGTTCATATTATACCAGAATTATCCAAACCCTTTTAACCCGAAAACAACAATTAGTTTTTCTATTCCTGCGGATGGAGTAGTTACTCTGAAAGTTTATAATTCATTGGGAGAAGAAGTAAAAACCATAGAACAAAATTATCTTGCCAAAGGAACTCACAGCTTAAATTTTGACGGGGCCGATCTTCCAAGCGGGATATATTTTTATAGAATTAATGCTGGTAAATATTCCGCCGTTAAAAAGATGATTCTCCTTAAATAATAAAATAACCCCCGCAGCTAAGCGGGAGTTATAATGAGATAAATCTCCCATTTTAATCAGAAGACTGTCCTACCCCTCGGGTCATAATCTTCTGTCGAGGCAAACCTAATTACTTCTTTAGAGAAGCACATCAGTATAATTACGGATATTTAGAAAAAAAATTTCGCCAAAATCCAATAAAAAGCCCCTGCTATGGTGCAGGGGCACGAAGAGAGTGTGTTGTAGAACTATAAAGTAATTAAGAAGTTCATCCTACCCCATAAGACATCACTTCCTGATGTTAAAGATAAAGAATAAGAAAAGTGAATACATCCGTATAACTACTGATTTTTTAATTTCAGTAATAAATTTTTTATCTACGTATTTATACTGATTCGCAGACAGAATTCTCATGTTATATTCCATCTAAAAAAAATTGATTTCTTTCAAGGACTTTCATATTGTAATCAGAACAATAATTGAAGAAAATTTGTTCAATATTGAGGAGTATCAGGATAAATACTATTTTAAGAAGAAGGTTCAGGAATATTTCCCAAGAATCTCAGATGAATTTATTTTTACTGCAATAGACTCCTTCAATAAAGATGATTATAGACCTCTTCATAGGCAAAGATCACTGCAGGAACTCAGCGAGAAGCTGTATTTCGGGGTGCTGAATTACCATGAAGGAAGAATTACATGAATATCTGAAATACTTCCTTTCTCCAAATAACCCCATACTCTTCTCTCTACTTTTCGTAGTACTGGTTGCAGTTTTGGTTTATTTTATTTCAAAGTACATTATCCTGCCGCTCAATAAAAAGCATCAGGATGAAAAACACGAGATAGAATTAAAAAATAGCAGGCTTATGGCGCTTTTTGCAGAACTTGATCCCGATCCGATAATAAGGATTGATTATGAAGGCAATATCCTTTTAAGCAACCAGGCTGCAAAAAATCTTTTCTTCTTGAATGCCGAGCCGGTAAATATTCTGACAATTCTGCCTTTTCTTTCTATCAATGAGATAAAAAAGGGCATCAATTCAGATAATAAATTCTCTAATAGTATCAAATTATTTGATAATCATTATACCGTGCTCTTTGTCGGCAATTCAAACCTGCAAATTGCTCAGGTCTACTTCCGTGATATTACTAAGAGGAAGATTCTGGAAGACCGCTTAAAAAAACTGGGGAATTATCTCCAGGAGCAGATAGAAGAAGAAAGGAACAGAATCGCGTCTGAATTGCACGACAGTATAGGACAGGGACTATTATTAATTAAATTGCGCATACAAAAACTTGAACAAAAGCTTAGTAATGTATCCGGTGATAACGAAATAACCGAACTTGATAATGTACTGCAAGAAACAATAAAAGAATTGAAGACTATTATTTACAACCTTAGACCCAAAATACTTGATGAACTTGGTCTGGGCCCGGCAATTACTTCTCTGGTTCATTTAGTTTCTGAACAGAGCGGCATTAAAGGTTCGCTGAATATCCATAATCTGAATGACAGATTAGATAAGAAAATTGAACTTTTCATGTTTAGACTTGCACAGGAAACACTTAACAACATTATGAAACATTCACATGCCGATGAGTTTAATCTGATCGTCCAGGATAATCTCAATAATTTAAGGCTGATTGTTTCCGATAATGGTGCCGGGTTTGATTTAAACTCAGTTATTAATCAGCAGGATCTGGGGGGATTCGGATTGCTGAATATGAAAGAACGTGTGGAAAGTTTCGGGGGCGAAATCAAAATAGACTCTACACCTGGTGAAGGAACGGTGGTAATGGCAACTATTCCAATAAAGGGAAATTAAATGGGAAAGAAAATAAGTATACTCATTGCGGATGATCATAAACTTTTCAGAAGCGGCATAATAAGCCTTATTGAGGATGAAGAGGACATAGAAATAATCGGGGAAGCTGCGAATGGAAAAGATCTTATAAAATTATATGATGGATTAAATCCGGATTTACTCCTGATTGACATTTCAATGCCTGAAAAGACAGGGCTGGAAGCAGCTAAAGAAATAAGAGCCAGGGATGAAATAGTAAAAATATTGTTCCTGTCTATGCACGAAGGCGCTGATTATATCTATCATTCTATAAAATCAGGCGGCAATGGTCTGATAAATAAAAATATCCTTAAGAGCGAACTCGTTAAGGCAATCCAAACTGTAATGAGCGGGAAAGACTATTTCGGGGATATATATTCTGAAAGCGATATTAAGGAAATAGTCAAAAAATATGAGAGTTTTACAGAGCCATCTGTATTTGTGCAGCCGACAAGGTTAACTGAAAAGGAGAAAGAAGTTTTACTCCTTATTAGCGAAGGATTAACGAGTAATGAAATTGCGGATAAATTAAATATCGCGAAAAGAACCGTGGATAGCCACAGACTAAACATTATGCAGAAATTAAATCTTAACTCTCTGCCTGAACTAATCAGGTACTCTATAGATTTTTCAACGGCAGCCGGGGTAAGACTCAGAAGTACAGAATAATCTAAAAAACAAAGTTTTTTAATAAATTGTGAAATAAAATCAGGGAAAACTTATGGCAGAAAATTTCTCTGCAGGAGATATCATTCCTAAAGAAACAGCTAACGAGGATTTTGGTACGGCATCATTTTCCGTATTAATGTCCTCCGATCAGTTACAGTCATTTGCTTCAAAGACTCAGAATCTTCTTATGTTCCAATTTATAAATGAAAAACTCATTATTCTTGGAGATAACAAAAAAACTTTGTACCCGGAATGGTTTGTGGTTCCCTCAGATTCTGTTTTTAAAGTATATTCGAAGGCCAAAGTGCTTGAACTTATTCAATCCGGAGGCGCTGATAATAATTCTATAGAACAGCGGGCAGACACTCTTACAATCACAAATGGAGATTATACACTGGAGTTTGGATCACTTTGTCCGCCCTGGTGCTCAGCATAAATATGATTATACCTAAAATTATTTTTTATCTGAATATTGCTGCCTGGCTGCTGCCTCCTTTCAGACAAAAAGGTTGCAAATATTTTTTATATTTTCTGGTTTTGGCACTCAGCGACCCGATCTTCACAATTATAGATTGGTTTTATCCCACAGATTCAACCACATATTATGCATTTATCAGCACTATGCTTCTCATAGTTCTGGTAAGGAAAAAATTTCTTTACCTTCTGTTAGCATTCATCATTATTGTGAACTTCTATCTCAATAACCTGGAAATCAGGGTTTTCACATTTGTAATTCATTTTATTATCCTGATTTATTTCTTAAAGGAATTTGTTGTAATCATTTCTGAAGAAAGTAAAATTGTTATTTTTAACCTGGTACTGGTTCTATACGAAGCTTCGATAATCTTTAAGTTTGCTGCGACTTACTTTTCAATAGCAGGATATTTATTTTTCTATATAACCACTGCTTTTGAAATTTTTATCGCTGTATTTTTCACTATTTATAATGAGAAGAATAGTCCTGTAATAGGTATACAGATGGAACCCCGGGAAACAGATTAAGCAGACCGGGTTATGATAACCCGGTTGAATATAACCTGTTTTTTTCTCTCCTTTTTTTATATTACAAGATTATTATTATAATGCAATCCATTTAAATGCTTAAGGATTTTTTATGAATATATCTGAATTCAGAGAAACAGGTCATAAACTTGTAGATTTACTTTCAGATTACCTGAATGAGATTGAAGATCATCCTCTGTTAAAGGATACAGACCCTAAAGTAATAGAAAAATTATTTGATGAACCTCTCCCTGAGGAAGGTATTAACTCCGACGCCATAATAAAAGAGCTCCAGGAAAAATTATTCCCCTATACCACTAATGTAAATCACCCCGGCTACTTCGGTTTGATTACACCAACCCCTACACCAATTGGTATTCTGGGGGATTTTATTGCTTCCACACTCAATCAGAATCTCGGTGCTTATTCAATCGGACCTTCCGCTGTTGAAATGGAAAAACGGACTGTCAGATGGCTTTGCGATCTTGCCGGGCTTCCGGCTAATGCAGGCGGAAACCTCACCAGCGGAGGAATGATGGCAAACTTTATCGCCATGAAACTTGCCCGGGATTGGTCCTCCGGCAACAGGGCACAGCACCAGGGTGCCATATTCGAGCACAGAATATATGTTTCCGAAGAAAGACATGTCTCAATAGATAAAGCTGTTGATGCAGTCGGATTCGGCAGAAATTCCCTTAGAGTAATCCCAACTGACGAAGAATTCAAAATTGATCTCGATGCCCTGGAAAGAGAAATAAAAGAAGATAAAAAGAATAATTTTGTCCCGGCATGCATTATTGGGATTGCCGGAACTACTAATACTGGTTCCGTAGACCCGCTGCACGCTTTACGCAAGATAGCTAACAAATACGGAGCATGGTTCCATATTGATGCTGCTTATGGCGGTGGAGTCCTGTTATCTGAGAAAAGAACAAATTTGTTATCGGGTATTGAAACAGCAGACTCAATTACTATTGATCCGCATAAATGGTTTTATGCCCCTCTAGATGCAGGCAGTATCCTGGTCAAAGATAAAAGGCAGCTGACCCTTTCGTTTGGGATTCAGCCAAGTTATCTGAAAGATAACATTGATAGTGAACGGTTTCAGTATTTTGTTCATAGTTTTGAGCAGAGCCGGCGTTTCCGGAGTCTTAAAGTCTGGATGAGCTTCAAAAGGTACGGAACCAGACAAATAGCCCGGTGGATTGATTCAAACATAGACCAGGCCGAACATTTATATAAACTCTGCAAAGAAGATAGAATTTTTCGTCCAGCCGTCAGCCCTCCGATGTCAGCCATATGCATAAGATTTGATTCAGATAAACTCCCGCTTTCAGAAATCGAATTGCTGCACAATGAAGTCTCAAGACGGGCTGAGCAATCAGGCCGATTCTGGATTTCGACAACAGTCTTAAAAGGCAAAATTTTCTTTAGAATAAACCCTGTAAATTTCCGCACACGCCTAAAACATATAGATGAGCTGTACAATTTCTTAAAGAAGGAATGTCTGGAAATGGAAGCGAGACTGGTAAAATTATCGGAAGGAAGTTAATTTTCATTGCTGTTCAGTTGACTTTTTCAGACAATAACAAAAAGACTTATATTCGGGCAATTTATAAAGTGCTTTATAGTAATCTGCTTCTTTAAGCTGTTCTTATAACTGCATCGGCTGTCCGGAACTTTCTAAAACAATTGTTTTGTACAGATATAACCCATGATAATTCAATTATTTTACCCTACAATCCGGAATAAATTGAACTAATAATCTTCAACCATTTCCATACACGTTTCACATACGCTTTGGACACATCCCCCTTAACCCAAATACCATTACATTCGAGGATAAAACGATGAATATTTAAACAAATGGCTCATTTAAAGATTATTTTGACAGTATTGTAAATTTTGGTACTATAGTCCATTTGGCAGGAAGACATTATTTTTTATTTTTAATGTTGAAATTGGTTTTCGTATGAAAAAACTTTTACTGGTTTTAATATTAGTTTCATCCATCCCCCTGCTTGCAGGAGGACTACCTTCTGAAAAAGCCCGCGGACTATTTCTAGTTTTCGGTGTCGGTCCCAGGCTTCCTGTTAGTTCTTTTTCAAACCAGTCATCCTTCGGTTACGGGTTTGATGCAGAGCTGGATTATACGGACAATGAATTTCTTCCATTTTTTCTTTTTACAAAAATAGGATTTCAGCAGTTTCCAGGTTCCCAAACTTTCTATCAATCATCCGACTACTCTAATTACTCAATAAATTCTTTTCCTGTTGAGCTCGGAGTAAAATATTTCTTTACTCCTCTTCTTGAGAATGTAGTTTTATTCATGCCCGTAGTTGAATTTTCAGCAGCTTATAATTTTACACAGGTGCTGCATCAATTTGAAAACAGGTGCAGGGAGAAGCAATTTCGTAGAAAATAATTCCCGTTTAGGAGTAACCGGCGGAGTTGGAATTTCAATGTTTTTACTGGAAGTTATGGCGACATATAATTATTTTCAGTCCACACAATATGTGGGAATCGACTTCAAGATAAGGATACCTCTTTACATAGTTATTTAGGAGAAAAAATGTCATATCAGAATTTACTGCTTGATTTAAAAGGTTCATTGGCAATCCTTAAAATAAACAGACCTGATAAACTTAATGCCTTAAATGCCGATATTATTAATGAACTGCACGATGCTTTCAGCGGCTTTAAGAGTGATGACTCTATAAAAGCAATTATTCTTACGGGGAGCGGTGAGAAAGCATTTGTAGCAGGAGCTGATATATCCGAGCTAAAAAAGCTTGACATGATTTCGGGGAAAACATTCGCCGAAAAAGGTCAGTCAGTTTTTAACCTGATCGAGTGCATGGATAAACCTGTAATTGCGTCTGTTAACGGTTTTGCTCTCGGCGGTGGCTGCGAATTAGCGCTCGCATGCCATATCAGAATAGCTTCGGAGAATGCCAGGTTCGGTCAGCCGGAAGTTAATCTTGGTATAATACCTGGTTACGGCGGAACACAAAGACTTGCCGGTTTGATTAATACAGGCAGGGCAATGGAGTATATTCTTACCGGCGATATGATCGATGCTTCAGAAGCTTTACGGCTCGGAATTGTCAACCACGTATATCCTCAATCCGAGTTGCTTGCCAAAGCTGAAGAAATGGCGAATAAAATAATTTCCAAAGCCCGTCACGCAGTCCGGCTGGCTATTAAAGCTGTAACTGCTACTAAAGAAATTTCACAGAGGGAAGGATTAAATTACGAAGCCAGCCTTTTTGCACTTTGCTGTGGGACTGAAGATTTTAAAGAAGGAACATCGGCTTTTCTCGAAAAAAGGAAGGCGGATTTCAAGGATCGGTAAAAAAGGAATCCGGTTAATTTCCAGATGAAGATCTCTATCAGTAAAAATAATCTCATCCTGGGGCTATTAATGGCTGTTATCCTCCTTCTGGCTGTAAATATTATCCTCGAAAAATACTACCATCCCTCTCCCTCTTATAAAAGGATTTATTTGCCGGCAAATATTATAAATCAAAAGTTTCTCATCTCCCTTAATAATTATAACATGGATTCAACCTGGATTAAAAGGAAAAATATCTCCGGGATGAACAACGATTCACTTAAGTTTAACTATGTAGTAGATGTTCCTGCTGACCTTCCGGTGAGTCTTCTGCTTCGGGAAGTTCAAAATCAGTTTGATACCAGCGAAGTGAATATTTTAGCCACAGAAATTAAATCCGGCATTTCGACTGAATTAAATATTTCATCAGGAGATAAGCTTAAATTAGTTGCTAAATTTAACTATAACAGTTCTATAAGCAGGAATACAGATACGATTGGATTCGTACTGACAGGAATTGAAGACTTGAATAGCGATAACTTAAAAAATCTCCTCTTAATTCCTGAGCATTTTTCCGCGGTTCTCATTCCATCCAAAAATTCACAGGAGCTTCTAAAGATCCTAAAAGAAAATCAGAAAGAAGCTGCCGTGCTATTAAATGATGATATTTCTGAGCTTGAATTTAAGCTGCGTACAGGTTACTCTGAAAGAAGGGTTAAAAATTCAATACTATCCATTATTGGGAAATTCCATGATGCAGCATTTTTTATCATTGATGAAAATTCCGATATATTTAATTCAAATCATTACAAGATGATCCATAATGAATTTTCAAAAAGAAACATGATTTTGATCAGGATGGATATATTTATTAAACCAGGGAATTCTTCTCCTGAGGATATACTTACAGCCGTCAGGTCAAACAAAAACAGTAAAAGCATATTTATGGTTTCCGTGGATGACTTCCTGAAAATGCCCCCATCACTTGCCGCTCTCAGAAAAACGGGTTATAAATTTATAAATCCTTCGGTTCTGATAATTCGTTGAATTAAAATTTATTCAGTTCTCTCCCTTTTACATCCAGTTCAATTATTTTATCCTGATAAATATTCTTAAGCTGTTCTATTATCTTTTCAGTATTACCAACAATTACTGTAGTAAGCCTTTCCGGATAAAGATTATTTTCAGCCGCTTTTAATACTCTTTCAGATGTAACAGACCTGATTTCATCAATATATGTTTTGAAATAATCCTCAGGCAGTGAATGAATAATTTGCCCGATAATGTTTGAGGCGATCTGCTGGTATGATTCAAATCCTGAGGGGAATTTTCTTATCAGGGATGATTTAGCAAACTCAAGTTCTTTTTTTGTAATTCCTTTTCTTAACTTTTTAACTTCGTTAAATACTTCATTTAAAGCCGCTCCGGTATTTTCGGAAGAAACTGATGTGGAAACAAAAAAGTAAGCTGAATATTTTAAATAGTTAAATCGGGAATAGACACCGTACGTAAAGCCCTTCTTTTCTCTTAAATTCAGGTTTAATCTGCTTGAGAATTGTCCTCCTAAAATAAGGTTGAGAACACTTCTGGCATAAAAATCATATTCGTTTCTTTTATAAGAGATCAAACCAGTCCGGATTTCACTCTGAACACTTTCTTTTTTATCAACAATATAAAGGCCCGGAGTGTGTGTTGAATCAAAGGCAGGCACAGGACTGATTAAAGAAGAACTTTTCCACATGGAGAGGTTTTTATTTAAAAGATTCTTCAAACTTTCTGTATCATAATCGCCAACTATTACAAGAAATGCCTTCGAAGGATTTAAAATACTTTTGTAAAATTCCTTAATATCCTCTAAAGAGATCGACTCAATATCATTCTCATAACCGATAGGCGGGAATGCATATGAATTATTTATTCCGAATACTTTATACTCAAAAACCTCGTTTGCTATCTCATCGGCTTCATCCCTGTTCTGCAGTATCCGTGTCTTAATTTTCCGCTTTTCTCTTTTGAAGTCGTTTTCATCTAAATGTGAAACTGTAATTACCTTGGTAAATAATTCTAATCCCCTTTCAAATTCATCTTTGAGAATATGAAGTGCAAAATATATGGAATCCTGATCGCAGCTGATATTAAAACCAGCACCGAGAATTTCGAACTCATCGCTTAACTGCAGGGAATCATATTCTCCCGCACCTTCATCAACAGTCAGTGCAAATAAATTTGATAATCCTTTTTTCCCAGGAGGATCATACTTGCTCCCTGCATCTGCAACAAGGTTCATGCTCCAGAAAAGGAAGGGTACTTTTTTGTACAAAATAAACTTGCAGGTTATTCTCTAACCTAAATGATACAACCCCCGGAAGATTAAATTTTAATTTTCTTAACTGAGGAGGTTTTTTATTTCTGATCACTTCCAGGCTCATTATGATTTCGGTTTTACTCTGAGTTCAACAAATGGTTTTGAAAAATATTTATCTGCTACGGCCAAAATCCTGTCATTAGTCACTTCACTGTACCGGTTAAGATCATTATTGAAAGAATTCGGTTCTCCAAGGAAAAAGTTATAATAATTCAGCTGGTTTGCCATTGTATCCAGATTCTGCAGAGAAAAAATAAATCCTGATCTAATACTGTTTTTAGTCTTTTTCAACTCGTATTCCGTTGCCCCCGACTGCTTTAATTTTTCCAGCTCTTTAAATATTTCATCCTTTATTGTATCGGGAGATTTACCCTGCTTGACGGTTGCAATAATTATAAAATGTCCGGCAAGTTTACCGGAATAATGAAAAGCTGAAACATCCTGTGCCATCTCTTTTTCAAAAACAATATTTTTGTACAAACGTGAGTTTTTTGAGCCTGACAGGATATCTGCAAGAATATCGAGAGCGGCGGCGTCACTACCGTATGCAATCTCTGATGGCCATGCCAGGTATATTCGTTGAAGCTGCACATTTTCTTCCCTGACAATAACTTTCCCTGCATCCAGATTTAGGGTTGATGTTTGTGTTTCTACTGGAGTTACAGAGTCAGGAATTTCAGCAAAATATTTATCAATCTTCTCTCTGACAAAAATCTTATCATAATTACCTGCAACTACCAATGATGCATTTGCCGGTGAATAGTATCTTTTAAAAAATGAGGATACTTCATCCAGACTGAAGTTTGAAATATCATCGATGTATCCTATCGTAGGCCAGCTGTATGGATGCCCGTCAGCATAAAGATTTGATAAAAGAATCTCCCAGGCCAAGCCGTATGGCTGATTATCATATCTTTCCAGTCTCTCATTTATAACAACACTCTTCTGATTATCCAGTTTTTCCTGCGTAAGAGCGGGCAGTAAAAATCCCATCCTGTCAGATTCCAGCCAGAGTGCGAGTTCAAGAAAATTGGAAGGAAGCTTCTCATAATAATTTGTTCTGTCAAAATTAGTTGAGCCGTTCAGGTTTCCGCCAGCTTCCTGTATATGCCGGAAATGCATTTCTTTCGGAACGTTTTGAGAACCCTGAAACATCATATGTTCGAACAGGTGGGCCATGCCGGTTTTCCCTTTTTGTTCATTTGCAGAACCAACCTTGTACCACAGATTAACTGCTACAAGCGGTAGGTTATCGTCTTTGTGAAGAATTATTTCTAAACCATTTTTAAGCTTGTATCTTTCATATTCAATATTTAATAAATCCATTCTGAATTTTTGTACTGCCTTTTCTGTTTTGATATCAATTCAATAATTTTAAAACTCTGTCAAGTCGTATTGATCCAATTAATCGGAACAGATCTGAAAACGGTATATCTCTATCCCATGAAAATAAAGTTATGAAGGCTTCTCCAACTATCATATCCCTTGCTACAAAACCCCAGAATCTGCTGTCAAGACTATCGTCCCGGTTATCCCCCATCATAAAGTAATAATCCTTTTCAAAAGTATAGGCTGTGACAGGTTTACCTTCAATGGTTACCATACCGTTATTTACATCAACAACTTCCTTTCCATACTCCCTATTAATTGTCATTTCCCACTGTTCAATATTATTTATGTTTAGTGGAATAGTATAACCTTTCTTGGGTACAATAAGCGGTCCGTAGTTATCCTCATTCCAGGGCATCCCCTTCGGGAAAATACGGGGTTCCACCAATCCCTTCGGTTTCGGGTAGGGCTGCAGATATTTGATATGAGGAGGAATCCAGAATTGTTTTCCGTTAACATAAACAACTTTATCAATTATCAGGATTGTATCACCCGGGGTTCCGATGCAGCGTTTAACATAATTGACTCCCAGTTCATCGGCTTTTAAGTTATCCCGTCCGCCCGGGTATTCAAATACTACAATATCTTTAGGTCTGGGCTCCCGTAATGAAGGTAATGTGAAATGCGGAATTTCAACTTCCGTAAAAGGGATATACTTAGGTGAGGATGACCCATAAATGAATTTGTTTACCAGAACGAAATCACCAACTAAAATTGTATCCTCCATTGAACCTGTGGGGATCCTGGTATTTTGGATTACAAATGTTATTATAAAAAATGCGGCTATTCCTGCAAAAAGCAGGGATTCAAAAAAATCTTTGGTTTTTTGTTTAGGAGTTTTCTCCTTGTTTTTTTCATCTTCTGATTTAATACCAAAGAATCTTTTCAGACCACTTTTAAATGACAATATTTACTCCGTTGTTGTAATGAATGATGATTAAATGGGTTTGATCCCGGTTATGTAATATTCAAATAATCTATAAACCTAAATATATAAAAGAATTGGAATACAGTGAAAGACAATTAAATTCCTGACGTGTTAAACGAGAATGAGGTTGTCGGGTAATTGGTATTTATAAGGGATTAAATTCATTCATAATTTGATTTCATTTCCAATCAGAATTATACTCTATAATAAATATATAGCTTGTAAAGAAAATGGGAATTAAATTTCCCGGGTTAATTACCCAAAACACATCATGATACCTGAATATGTTATAGTCTGATCTTTGAGATTTATAAATACTTCTTTATTACCTTTATCGATTGGATTCGAAAAGAGTCTGCTTGTTAACGGAGCAAGCAAAAAACCATCCGCTCATAATTGATAAATTAAACTGTTACTGTGCTCCCGATATTCCTGAGCCTCTCCGGTTTTTATAGATAAAATTGTCTCATTTGTTTTAATAGTCCCGTTCTTCACTTGAAGGCGCTTAAATCATCCTTTCGAAAATACAGGAGATTTGTCTGTTTTACTGACTGATCAGAATTCCGCTTGTCTAGAATATATTAGATAACTTTTCATTTATTAAGTCGATAGTTTAATTTTATATTTAAATTAAACTTGATAAGATATTGTTTTAGAATAGGTTAACCAATCTATTGAATCTAATACATGGAGTGGATAAAATGTTAATTAGTAATCAACTGTTTAGTGTCAAATGGACCCAATGTGAATAATTGAAACTAATATTCAATTCGACCGGATTTTTTAGACTTTTGATTGTTAAAATTTATCCACATACTTAATAACATTAAAACAATAAGTATAACTTTTTATATAAGAATAAGTTAACTGTATTATTAGGAAGTCAAATGTTCCACAAATATTTTAAATCATTATGATATAAATCACGGGATGAATTTGATAGCAGTAATCAATTAAATAATGTACGCAATAGATATACTACATCAGGATTGTATTATTATCATCCAATGGTAATAATATAGTTCCTCAGGGAAAAGTTTTATTAAACTATTTATTTGCCTTTAATGTAAAAAACAAAAGAATCATCGATTTCACCATTTTAACTGAATAAATTTTTATACTTTTTGTTTATTCGGGAGCACATATTAACAGTCTTAATATCATTGAAAGATCAACTTCTACTATTATTAAATTACTTAAACCCTTCCGTATCAGAAACTGGTGAAATCCATTCTGTAACAAATAATGGGAGCCTTAAGGACAGAACACCGCGTATCGCCCCGACACTCGGATCTGCCAATTTCTTTCGAATCCTTTGAATCGGAGTATTGCGCTGTTAAATCCAGATCTTCCAACTTTTTTCCATTAGATTCCTTATTTTTAATTTATTATCTGTATTTCAGAAAGGAAAGATTTATGGGAAAACGTACCTACACAAGTAAGAGGGGTATGCCCCCGGGTTCACTGATATTTTTAGGGGAGCAAAAAATGCCAGCTATGAAAATCACCAGTATTGATTATGATGACAAGTCTTTTTATGAAAAAGAAATAACTAATATTGATGAACTCAGACATTTCAAGGATAACGGACATGTAAGCTGGATAAATATCTGCGGACTTCACGATGTTGAGAAACTAGCTCAGATAGGGGAAATTTTTGATATACATCCCCTTACGCTGGAAGACATTCTGAATGTAAATCATCTTCCAAAACTTGAGGATTATGATAACCACCTGTTCCTTGTTGTAAAAATGATTGATATAATCAAAGAGGTAAAAGAGCTTAATATTGAACAGGTCTCCTTTCTGCTCTCAAAAAACAACTGTCTTCTCACATTCCAGGAGAATGAAGGGGATGTCTTTAATCTTATAAGGGAGGGAATCAGGAGTGATAAAGGCAGAATCAGAAAACTCGGAGCGGACTATCTGATGTACAGACTGCTTGATGCTGTGGTAGATAATTATTTCCTTATTTTGCAGGATATGGATGAAACAATAGAAGTTATTGAAGATGACCTGATTTATAATCCTGGCAGATCAACTATTGAGACTATCCACAACCTGAGGAAAAAGATAATTAAGCTCAGACGTGCCGTTACTCCCCTGCGCGATATAATTTATTCAATTGAACGGGAACACTACCCTTATATTGTTAAATCGACTTACATTTTTCTGCGGGATCTATATGATCATATCCGTCAGAATATTGAGACAATGGAAAATTACAGAGAAATACTAAATGGAATGCTCGAAATTTACCTTTCAAATTCAGGGCAGAAACTAAATGAGGTAGTGAAAGTTTTAACGATAATATCAACGATTTTTATTCCTCTAACATTTCTGGCGGGAGTATACGGAATGAATTTCAGTCCAGATGCCAGTAAATGGAATATGCCTGAACTTAACTGGCAGTTCGGCTACCCTTTTGTGATTATAGTCATGATAGCTGTCGCCGTAGGGATGATTTTCTTTTTCAGGAGGAAAGAATGGCTGTAGTAAGCAAGTTTTTAATCTTTTTTTGATTGATACTTTAGCTTAATTTTGAACATTAAATTTTACCGGATACGATGAATCAGATACTCGAATCAAAATTAAAAAACCTCCCCGATACTCCGGGAGTATATCAGTTTCTTAATGAGAATGGAAAGGTTATCTATGTAGGCAAGGCAAAGAATATTAAAAACCGGGTAAGAACCTATTTCCAGAAAAATATTCCCTCCATAAAAACCCAGACACTTATCGGCAAAACTGCGGATCTCGAGCTTATAATCACTGATAATGAAATTGAGGCTCTTGTATTAGAAAATAACCTTATTAAAGATTTAAAACCAAGGTACAATGTTAATCTTAAGGATGATAAATCATACCCTTATATAAAGGTGACAAATGAACCATTCCCAAGAATTTATCCTACAAGGAGAATCATAAAAGATGGTTCCAGGTATTTTGGTCCATATACCGATGTAAAGACAATGAAATCATCACTCCGGATGATTAACCAGGTTTTCAAGATCAGGAGCTGCAAGCTTAATATTACCCGGGAAGCAATTGACAGGAAGAAATTCAGGGTTTGTCTTGATTATCATATTAAAAAATGTGATGGACCGTGTGAAGGTTTGATTTCTGAAAAAGATTACGGCGAAATGGTTGATGAAGTAACTAAGGTTCTGCGTGGAAAAACTGATGATCTGATTAAAGAATTAAAGTCCAGGATGAATACCTCAGTTGAAACACTGGAGTTTGAAAAAGCTGCAGAACTTCGCGATAAAATAGATCAGCTTTCAGTGATTTCGTCAAAACAGAAAGTTGTAAGCGAAGATTTCGATGACAGAGATATTATTGCAGCTGCTTATGAGGGAAAAGATTCGGCCTGCACTGTTTTTAATATAAGAAGCGGAAAGCTGACCGGAAAGAAACAGCTCAGACTTTCAATGGAAATAGGTGAGGAAGCAGGAGATATATATTCAGCGGCAGTTAAGTTTTATTATGGTGAATTTGTTGAAGTGCCCAGAGAGATAATTCTCGAAGAACTGCCCCCGGATAGAGATACACTTGAGGCCTGGCTCAGCAGTAAAGCTGACAGGAAAGTGAAGATAATCATCCCTCAACGCGGCTCATTAAAATCACTGGTTAAAATGTGTAAAGAAAATGCAAATCTCCAGCTGAAGGAAATACAGCTGCAGAGGATGAAAAACCAGGGACAGGTTTCTTACGCTGTTTCCGCATTACAGAGGGATTTAAGGCTTAATGTACTCCCCCGTAAGATTGAATGTTTCGACATTTCGAATTTGCAGGGAAGTGATTCAGTTGCAAGCATGGTGGTATTCGAGGACGGTAAACCTAAGAAAAGTCTATACAGGAAATTTATAATTAAAAATGTTGACGGACCTGATGATTTTGCCAGCATGAGAGAAGTTATCGAACGACGATACTCAAAGCTGAAAGAAGAAAACACCCCTCTCCCCGATCTGATTATGGTGGACGGAGGAAAGGGACAATTATCAAGTGCAGTTGAAGTATTAAATGATTTAAATTATACAAATTATAACATAGTAGGACTTGCGAAACGTCTTGAGGAGGTTTTCTTCCCGGGTAAATCTGAAGCTGAATCAATACCAAAAACTTCTTCAGGACTTAAATTATTGCAGCAGGTCAGAGATGAAGCCCACCGCTTTGCAATTACCTTTCACAGAGGCAGAAGAAGCAAGAGAACTATTAAAACTGAACTGACCGATATAACCGGCATCGGACCGTCAACAGCACAAATATTGTTGAAAGAATTAGGGAGTTTAAATGCAATAAAGAATTCCTCTTTTGACCAGCTTTCAAACCTGGTGGGTAAGAAAAAAGCAGATATACTCATTCAGTATTTCCAGGAGAAATAAAATAGATTTTGAAAGATTATGCCGTTTATATTGACACTTATAAAATTTGCCCCTTTGACTGAAAATATAATTTGGATATATATCTGAGAAAATGTTCCCGCCATTTTATTTTTTAAATGATGTCACCTCCTTCAGGGTTAATAATATATTGCTATTCTCTCTTATAATAATTCCACCATTTCAGGATTTTATAATTTAATTTTATTATTCTTCTAAAATTCTGGTCTCAAAATTATAAATCCGTTCCGATCTGTTCCCACGATGCGGCATAATCCCTTGCATATTGATCGAATGTTATTGCAGGTCGCCCCAGAACCGATTCAACCTGGCCGGTAACCGGTTCGCATAATCCGTGCCGCACCAGACGGTAGAAATTTCTCCAGCGCTCTATAAGCTCTGTTTCAACACCTGCTTTTCCCAGTGCAGTGCAGGCAGCTTCTTCGCTCAAAGGTATATAACTAATTTTCTTACCTGCTATTCGTGATAATATTTCAACCACTTCAAAGTGATCTAAAGCCTCGCCTCCGGTCAGCGTCAACGCACTGCCCCAGAGTCGCGGATCTGTGAATGCTGCCAGTGCAACTGCAGCTATATCACGAATATCAATGAAAGAAATCTTTGCATCCGAGGCAGGGAGATGCAGTCCACCTGTGCTGAGGATGTCTGCCAGCATAGGTCCGGAATTAAAATTCTGCATAAACCAGTTTGGACGTAAATGAACATAAGGAATGCCGGAGGATTCTATATATTTCTCAATTATACGTAATACGAAATAATCATCTTGTTCGACTCCCATAGCTGTGAGATTCACTATCGTCCGTATACCTTCTTCCTTTGCTTTATCAATAAATGGTATTGCAGCTTTATCTGAATGATTATCACCCGGCCGAGCTATGATAAACACCTTATCTATTCCTTTCAGGGCAGAGGCAAAGGTATCTGGATGTTCAAAATCAAATTTGACAGGCTCAGCGGGATGAGGGAGTCTGGACCAGGACGGGGACAGATTTCTCGTCGCTGCACGTACGCTTTCTCCTTTTTCAATTAAGAGCTTTACCAGTTCTGTACCCACTCTTCCTGTAGCCCCTAGTATCAGAAATTTATGGATCATAATCATTCCTCCGCCAGGTTATTTTGTCCGAGGCCTGCCAACCTGACATTAGCTGGTAAATCGGGTAGAAAGGACAGATATTTTAATGAAAACCTTAAACTGCAATTCTAAACAACGCTCCGATTGCGTCATGAGCCATTAGTTGATCGGCAACTTGTCAGCCAATTTTAAATCTAAACCACGATTAACATAAATAGATGCCAGTTCCTTTTTTTCTGATTCGACATTTTTTTCCAGCTCCCCTCTTTCACGTTCCATATCAGATTTTTTGGTATCAGCCTGTGAGCTGACTGAAATATATTCACCCGCTGCCATAGACATTGCTCCGGCAACTAAACCTGCTACTCCGGCAATTTAAATATCACTTGTGACAGCTTTCGCGGCAGCCACTCCGACCATAAGGCTTACTATAGATACGATTCCGTCATTGGCTTCCAAAACCGCTGCCCGTAACCAGCCAATATGTTAAGTTCAATGCCTTTCTATATGTGATGATTTCAATCAAACACCATTAAAGTGAAAATTATTGAGTAACTTCATTTTTAGCTGCCTAACAATTTGTCAATTACAATTCAGGCTGCATTAAAAGACATATGCAACATTAAATTGTAATTCTTTGACATCTATGGCTCCGGTAAAAGGTTGTTCAGTATCTGTAGCAAAAGAACCTTCCGCTAAAGCTTTTTGTTTATATAATAATTCAAGCTTTATAGGTAAACTCAATATGTTCTCCCGTGAGATAGAAACGGAATAAAATATACCAAATTTGTTTTCATATGTACCAAAAGTACTCCCGGTATTTATTCCTGATTTGTCCAATGTAAATTTATCAAAGGTAACCCCGGCCCCTATATTTAGGTAGTTCTGGAATAGTTCAAACAATTTAGGCAAGTGGAGGCTTAGTTCAATAGCACGAAATGTTGATCTGCTTGAAATTGAATCCTGGATGTATTCTTCCGGGGCAATCAGAAATCCTCCGTTTAAAAACCCATAATAATTTCTTGTGTTTTCAGCATAGGTATACTCTAACTTTACACCGAATCTACCAATTGGCTGAAAGAAATAAATACTGAATCCCATACGATCCTCAATTTCGTTATTGTCTGTCCAGATCTTTGTGGGAGCGGCACCTATTTCCTGTGCACAGGTACTAACCGTGAATAAAAGAATAACAAAAGAGCATATAATAGTTTTCATAAACATTAATAATTTATAATTTTCAAAGCAGCTCGGAGATTTTGAACTGTGTCATTCATTACCATCAATATCCTTTTCATCTATATGAAATTTATGAAGCATCCGGTGAGTTATAGGGGCAAGCACGATCCCCAGTATGGCTATAAATACCAATCCGCTGAATAGCGCATAACATGTAGCAAATAATTTTGCCCCCGTGGTAGTAAGCGGATTTACCGGTCCCATTCCTCCTAGAATCATTGACGCCTCTAAAAGCGAATCGACGAAATCAAATCCTGCTAACCAGTGATAACCTGCGATTCCAATACATAGAGCCATCACAATCAAAACGCCTGCCATCAAAACAGACCGAACCACCCTTCTGATAAAAACGGATACCGGAGCCAGCTTTTCATGTTTTCGTTCGAACATTTTATCCTCGGATTACTTTTAAAGATTTAGTCCTGCTGAGTGCAAAATATGTAAATTCTTTCAGACATATTTTTCAATTTTTGTGCGACAAGTTTATAATCTATTATTAAAAAAATGTCTTTTTTTTATACGATATATAACCGGGAAACCTGTTTCCTAGTTCAATATCTTCCAGATATCTCCAGAATAGAACGTTTATACCAAAAGGAACGCAAAGAATAAATGAATACGTTCCGCCATAAAAAAGCGGCAATCCAATCAACCAGAGTAAAAAACCGAGATACATCGGATGCCTGATTCTTGAATAAATTCCACTTGAAATGAGGGTGCCTTCATAGGTTTCTAACGTCCGGATTGTAAATAAAGCTGTCAAGAAAATAATTATACCTGCAATAACCATCATAATACCGAAATAACGTATTATTTGGGGAAGATATATGGCATTTATCCCGGCACTGCACAGCAAAAACCAGGAAGTCCATAATAAAATCATATTTGTGAATATAATTGCAAAAGAAAGTTTACCGGATATTAATATTCTTTTGTGTTTCAATATTTCATATATAGTCCTGATTATGTGAGTGATTATACATAACAGAACCAAAAAGAGAAACAGACTGTTATTCATTTCTGCAATACAATTAAGTTCATTAGATAGACATTGGTTTTAAAAATCGTCACGCAATGTCGATTACGTAAATACCCGATCCTAAACTAAAGCCATGGTATTTTTACGTTATTATGGTATTGATCCCATTCAATTCCAAAAATATTTGATAAAATTGTTTCTTCTTCGGGGGTATAAATTCTTGATGCAATGTACAAAACTATTCCAATAAGAACGCCCAACCAGGTATTAAACAGAAAACCAATACCTGGGAGCACCAGTAAAGCCACACCGGTATATAGTGGATGCTTAACGAGAGAGTATGGCCCTACTGTGATCAGCTTTTTCTGAGGTACTTTTGTTAAGATTAAAACCACTGACCATATCCAGATTACAATACCGGGAATTAAAATGATGAAAGAGATGACTACCAGTACAACTGATGGACCCCCTACACTGAATAAAGAGGGTAACATAATATTCAGAATCAAACCGACTATTAAAAACGGGAGTGTGAACAACATGATCTTGCTTCCGCTTCCTATAAGCACTTTCAATCTCATTATTCTCCCTCTGCCTTCTTAAGATAGATTAAGACAATAAGAATGGATTAAAATTTCATTTCCGCTCTTACTTCATAATGCTGGGAACGCGCATCAAACCTTGAAAGCAAAGTTCTGGCCGTTGGAGGAACAACAGCAGCCTCATAATCCTCCCCTGCAAAAACGCGTACTGCATCAATTGAATCAAACCACATAACAGTGATAAACTCAACTTCGGCATTAAGGTTTCTGCGGAATAGCTGAATTCCTCTATAACCTGTAATATTACGGTTCCGGATTCCTGTGAATATTTCTTGTTTAAGGAGTGATTCGTAGGCATCAGCCTTAGAGGTTGCAGTATAACCGTGCCAGACCCGGCTTATCATATCTCCACCTTTTTGATGAATGAATCATTTTAAATTATTCAGAACTCCACAGCGCTGAAAAAATCGCCAAATATTCAACCATAAAAATAATAATTTCTAAAATGTAATGTAAAAACTATCGGCCGGGCTGACTTCCCTTAAGAACATTCAAGTCATGCTTTTTTAAAATTGATGAAATACTTAAAAATAAATGCGGACCTTTCTCAGCTTTGAATCCGACAGCTTCTGCTTTAACTATTGTTGAATTAAATTCTTTTTTGGAGACATGAAATAATTTTGGCTCCACAATCAGAAATTCCCCGTTCTTATTCAAAATATTTTTCATTGATTCAAAAAATTTATTTTTATCCGGTACTTCATATACCATATAAAATGCCAGAATAAAATCTGTTTTTTCCGGAACAAGGATTTCGTCCTGTTCACATTTAATCAGTTCTATTATTTTTTCAAGAGGTGTTCCATAAATTTTATCCTGAAGTTTCTGTAGCATACCTTCCTGTAAATCGACACAATATACTTTCCCGGTTTTACCTACCATTTTGGCCAATTCAACTGAAAAAAATCCGGGACCACATCCAACATCGAGTACCTTCATTCCTTGTCTAACATACGGAGATAGTATTTTTTGGGGATTCTGCAGCCACTTTCTGACTTTATTGTCGAGTGAGTTTGCCAGCTCAACAGGGCAAACCCGATTGCTTTCATTCTTCATATTACAGCCAATTTAAAAAGAGCTGCCTGTTTTTAATAAAACCTTCCGGCTTTTCAGTTTAACAATTATAATCATTTAAATTTTTTAAAGTCCAACTGCCCTGAAGAAAACAGCCACAACACATTTTTAAAAATAATAATTTTTAAATTGTCTTATGTAAAAGAAAATTATTCCTTATAAGTACGTCGGAGACAAACAATAGGAAATGAATAATGTGCAGAGATCTATATATATCTATATAATCGCTTGTTTTATAATACTTTTTAATCCTTTAATGTTCGGAGGTCCGCCATTTAATACAGATGACCCGGTACCTGTGGATTTCCGGCACTGGGAATTTTATATCGCATCCTCATTTCAATTAGAACAATACGACGATAATGCAACATTACCACACATTGAAGTAAATTATGGAGCTGTTCCGGATGTGCAAATTCATTTATTAACAGGAATGGACTATGCAAAAGAAGACGCACATCATCAGTATGGCTTTATGACTACAGAATTAGGATTTAAATATAGATTCATTAATGACGGCGAAGATAATTTCCAGGCCGGCATTTTTCCTTTGATTGAGCTTCCAACTTCATCCGGAGAAAGCCCTGCCGGCAATAATTATGTTCAAACATTTTTACCCGTCTGGATACAAAAGAGCTGGGGAAAATTTACGACTTACGGTGGTGGCGGTTACTGGATAAATCCGGGCGGAGATAATAAGAACTCGGTATTTGCAGGCTGGCAGGCTCAATATGATTTTACCGAAACTCTTTCCCTGGGAGGTGAGCTGTATTACGAAACACCGGATATTAAAGACGGTACAAATGATCTTTCATTTAAAATTGGCGGGTTAATAAATCTTAACGGACAGAACCACTTACTTCTTTCTATCGGACATAGTCTTAAAAATACTGATATCGTTTCAGGTTATCTTGGATATCAGCTAACAATATAAATTAAATGGAGTATTCATCAGTTAAAAATTATTCAGGATAAGAATGGTAATAGACAAAGCAGGTGACTCAAAAAACCTTTTCGAAATTGCAGGATTATTTTTAAAGCTTGGGATTATAGCATTTGGAGGACCCGCTGCACACATCGCAATGTTTGAAGACGAAGTGGTTACCAGGCGTAAGTGGATCAGCAGACAGCATTTTCTTGATTTGATCGGAGCTGCTAATCTTATTCCGGGACCCAACTCGACAGAAATGGCTATTTATATTGGTTATAATAAGGGAAAAATACCCGGTCTGATCGTCGCGGGATTGAGCTTTATATTTCCAGCGGTGGTGATTACAGGGGTTCTTGCTTACTTCTATGTTCTATACGGCAGTCTGCCTGAAGTTGAACCATTTCTTTACGGTATTAAGCCCGCAGTAATTGTTATAATACTAAATGCAGTTTATAAACTCGGAATTAAAGCAGCAAAAGGTTGGAAATTATTATCACTTGCAGCAGTAGTGGCTTTGTTTAATTTAATCGGGGTGAATGAAATATTTTCTATTCTCTTTGGCGGGATTTTCGGAGCTTTTATTCTTTATCTATCTGAGAAAAGGAATAAATTAAATTCATTGTCTCCTCTGGTATTAATATCGCTGCTATTGCTAAAACCGGTTTTACAGACAATTGAAAAATCTGAAGTATCACTGACAAAATTATTTTTGACATTTTTGAAAATAGGTGCGGTGTGGTTCGGGAGCGGATACATTCTGGTAGCTTATTTTAACGGCGAATTCGTCCAGGGTTTGCACTGGCTTACAAGAAAAGAGCTGCTGGATGCTATTGCAGTCGGACAGTTTACGCCCGGTCCTTTTCTATCATCTGCTACATTTATCGGGTATCAGATTGCAGGAATCTCAGGTGCAATATTGGCTACTGTAGGAATTGTTATACCGTCATTTATATTTGTTTTAATATTGAATCCGCTCATACCCCGAATAAGGAAATCAGACTATCTTTCAAAATTTCTGGATGCTGTAAATGTCAGTGCACTTGCGGTGATGGCTGTCGTAGCAGTAAAACTCGGAGCGGAAGTTTTAATTGATTGGAAAACAATTCTGATTGCATTATTAAGTGCAGCGATATTTTTTACTGTTAAAAAAATTAACCCGGCATTTATAGTTTTAGGCGGTGCTGTTCTGGGATATTTTCTGATGTTATTTTAACACAAACCGCTCTGTTAATTTTGCGGGGACGTCCGGTTGAAACTCTATGTTACTCTATAATGTAATTTGTTCACTCAGTTGTCACGCCTGCTCCTTCGGGAAATGCCCCGTAACAATTAATTATTTTCCGTGCTGTGATAATTCCTTCGGAAATTTATCGGCTATAAGATTCAAAATGATACCGTGCTCCAGGAATGCTTTAAGTCCATCCAGTACAGTGGTAAAACCGCCGGTTGAATCTTTAACAGTCTTTAATAATTCGTCACCAGTTTTATAAAAACCACATTCCATTACAGTTACATAAGTGGAGTTGCTGCTCAATTCCTTAAATTTAAATTCAACTGTTGTCGGCGGACTGCCCCATTCAAATAATATTTTCTCGTTCTGTAAAATCACTTTCGGGACTACGGTTGCCGAAACATTATACATCTTCCATTCCCATGTTACCTTTTTATTTACTTCGAGTTTTCCGCTTCCTTTAGTGAACCAGAAATTTTTTGTAATTGCAGGATCAATGAATGATTCAAAAACCTCGGCAACCGGCTTTCTGATCATCATTTGTGCTCCTGCACATTTAGAATTTTTGTCTGCCAAAAAATTACTCCTGCGATATTTTAATAAGTCACATTATTAGAAATATTATTAATCACTCTGTCCAACACTGATACGGCAGTTGGATAAATATACTCCGCAACTATAACTTAAGAGTCTCTTTAATTGCTTTTTCGACCAGCGGTTCCATTACTTTATAACCAGACAGAGTAGGATGCACTCCGTCCTCTGAATATTTTTTATCGAGACCTTTTATTTCATCAACCATATTTGAGTAATAATCGACGTAAATGATACCATTATCTTCACAATAAGAATTAATCATTTTGTTCAGGTTTACAATTTTTTCCGCAGGATGCAGTCCTGGATGCCAGTTAAAGTCGTATGCAGGAAGAATCGAGGAAAGAACAACTTTAATTTTATTTATTTCTGCTAACTGACACATTGAACTAATATTTCCGAAAATATCTTCCAAAGTAATCGGTCCTGTATTTTCGGCTATGTCGTTAGTTCCGGCTAAAATAACAACGACTGTAGGGCTAAGGTTAATTACATCCTGGCGGAAACGAAGCAGCATTTGGGAAGAAGTCTGACCGCTTATTCCCCTGTTTATATATCCATTATTAGAAAAAAAACTGCTGTCAATTTCACCCCAGAATTCTGTAATTGAATTGCCTATAAAGACCACCCGCTCTTCTCCCGGGCCCGGAGGCGCCATACTTTTATTAGCATTAGCATACCTATTTAAATTTGCAAAATCATCCAATTTTTTGTCATTCTGACTAAATACAGGGAAATGAATTAAAAGGAGAACAAGGCAAATAAAACTTAATATATTGTTCATAATAAATTTATGAGTTTAAATTCCAATAAGTCTTAGTACTAAAATACCATTAATACTAATACTACACCCCGCTAAACCATCGTATAATTTACGCCATTTTTCCTTTTAAGTATTTAATAGCTTTAGGGTTGAATAAGCAGCTGATGCCGCGGACGACCTTAAAATTTTATAGTAATGAGATTACTCCAGCGCCCCATAAATCTTTTATATTGTATTCCACCTAACCAGGAATCACTCTTACTTTTCACTTTTCTGCTTTCATTTGGTCGTCACGCCTGCCTCATTGGGAGACGCTCTGGTACATTTAAAGCGGATATTAAACAGCTAATTCATTCATGCTTAATATAAATTCCCCATATCAGCCAAAAAATCCATATAACGGTAGTTACGATGACAATGGTGAGCGGAAACCAAAATGCTATGATCGCAGAAATAGTATAAATCGTTATTGCAAAATATCCATATTTTTTGCTCTGACGAATTGTCAATGCTGATTTTTCATCTTTTACTAATTGATCTTTTAGAGCCGCAGCCGATAATAAAATCCATCCAATGGATTGAAATACCAGAGTGGAGACATAAAGAATCACCGCAGGTGACGAATGGTCTGTAAAAAGATAGTCACCCAGCAAAGCGGTTGGAAATGGAATAAATACTACAGTAAGCAGCAAAAAACCATTTGCATACATAAAAGAGACTGATGATTTTTTTACTAACTTCAGACTACCGTGATGATTGACCCATGTTATAAAGATAATAGTGAAACTTAAAACAAATGCAAATACAGATGGAAGGATATGTTTAAGTGCAAGCCAAAACTCATTGGTGGTATTTATCGCTACTGATGATGGAATAGTTATATCAATAATCAGCAGGGTTAATGCGATTGCGAATACTCCATCGCTGAAAGCTTCTAACCGTGAGTTGGGATTTGTTTCTGTCATATTTGTATTAGTTGTTTGATCGTGCTAAAATAAATAATTTAGTTTGCTTCCTTTAACCGCTTTTTCCACTGCCAAACTCCATTAATTACCTCTTTCGGAAGACGACGGTTAAACTGCCGTGCAAGCAGAATAATTTGTCCGCGATGATGACCTTCGTGGGCAGCGAAATAAGACAGTAAATGAAAAACATCATTTGGAAAATTCAGCCAGGCCGGCGTAGTTGGTAATTTACCTCCATTGTCAATACTGGCTCTTAAGAGTTTCAGCATTGCCCGGCTGCTTCTGCCTAATGCGCTGATAACTTCTTTTCGATCTGCATGCCGCTGATCAACCCGGACCGGCGCTTCGAATGTTTGTCCTTTTCCTATCATTTTTATCCACATACAACGTGTATTATGAATGTGCCTGGCAATCATTCCAATAGTCCGCTGAGGTGAACCAGGAACTTTTTCATTCCACAAATCCAGTGGAATATGTTCAATTAGAAAGACCGTAGTCCTATTGGTCGTCTTCCACGCGTCAAGTATTGTTTTGCTAAAATTAATCTCGTTTATCATATATTGTTATTCTTTCAGCACCGAATAAAATTGCTGCCATGCTGTCCAAAACTGTTGATAGTGTAAATGCTCTCTGTTTGAAATGCTTAATAGGAATTTTACAAATTTAATGAGGATATATCAACAAATTTATCCGGATATTTTATATCTGAGATTTCTTCTTTCACCGGCTGCCCCTCTTTTTCTTTGTATCAGAACTCTCTCTAAATCTCTCTTTTAAGAAGGGAGAGACTATATTACTGATCGTAACTTGTAATTAATTTTTCTGTCAGATTACAGAATCTAAAGACATTAATGACAACATCTCCTTCTCTTCTTAAGAGAAGGATTACAGCCTGCATTGCCTATTGGCAGGGATGAGTTCATTGATAGAATTTATAATTAATATCTTCTGTTAGGAGAAGTATATCAGATATCGGCTTAGAGGGATACAGGTTTATCAATTTTTTTCGCCGGCCGGATTATAATTTACCCGTTTCCCGAATATGTAAAGTGTTATGAGAGCAAAAGATAATTGAGTCATTATGAGAATATATCAAAAATATTTTTTATAAATTTGTATTAATCTTTTTCGGGTTTTATTATTCAAATGAACAAATCTCTATACCTGGTTGTCATTTTATTATTACTGCTTTCCTCCTGTGAACCATTTAACAGAAAAAATGAAAGCAGTCTGAATCTGTCCACTGCTGTGCAAAAGGTCATTGCCGGAAAGGACTCGACCTCAAAACTGGCTGTCTTAAGAGATAAAGAAATTCCTCCCGCCGCCAATCTTAATTCAATTAAAGTGGATACATTTATCGCATCCGGCAAAAAGTACTACTCTGTACTCGCAGAGTATCCTGATCCTTTATACAACCGCTTTGTAATAACAGATGCTGATTATAACGTGCTTTTAATGGATAAATCGTTAAATGGAAATCTTTCGGAATTCCCGGTCAAGGTCGAACAAAAATATTACGTGCAGGTTGAAGAAAATTTTATATCAAAAGGAGTTCTTGGCCTGAAGCGTACCAGTCTTTATTCTATAGATGATAAAGATAAAGCAGAACTCGCATTCAGAACATATACAGAACTCAGCGAATCCCGCATCACCTATAGACAGGATATCCTTAAAATTGAACCATGGTCTGTTCATACAAAAATATATAGTACCGGTCCGGAAGAATCAAAATTAAAACAGGACGGTGATGTTTTTCTCTTTAATAAGGGAACAGGGAAATATTACAGTGAACAAAATACGTTCGATTCCTTTGTCTTCTCTGAAGTAAATAATTTCGATTTCCTGACCGATAAACCGCAGATTATCAGCCGCAGATCTTATCTGAAGCAGCTGGGCATAAATTCATCAGAGAAAACTACTGAACATAAAGTTGGAAGTTTTTCAATGCCCCTGTCGGATGAGTGGAATGAAGTGAAGAATGTAAAAATTGCTGCGCCGTTAAAAAATCCTATGAACGGCACAAAGTATATTAACAATCATTATGGTGCAGAAATTTCCATAATTAAGATCCCTGTAAATGATTCTTCGGAAAGTCTCATTAATTATCCCCTGGAAAATGTTTCTTCAGGAAATTACAGGGTGAGATTCAGCGACAAAATTTCAGCCGGGAAATACTTTTACCAGTTTTTCGAGTATAGCTGCGGAAGTGAAAAGTTCTTATTAATTCTGCAGACACTAAAGACTACTTATGATATTTATAAATCTGATTACCAGAATCTTATTAATTCTTTTTCAATGGACTGCTAATGTACAAAATGCTAATGTTCCTAAAGAAATCTGACGACCCGAATGTACTAAATCATTTTAAGAATTTTACTGTCCCTGCGCTTAATGAACTCTCAAAAGAAAATATTAAAGCGGCAAAAGTTGAAAGCAGTCTTTTGATTGAGCAGAAATACAACTGGTTTTGCGAAGCAGTGGTTGATTCAAAGAATGAATGGGATAAGCTGATGACAACAAAGGAGGGTAAAAAATTTGGCAAAGAGCTTACGGATTTTCATAAGAGTGTTGATTTAATATTTGTAAACTATGATGAGGAATTATGAACCTGTACCTTGTAAGACACGCTGATGCTGAAAAAACACAGCCTGGCAAAAAGGATCAAGACAGAAGGCTTTCAAAAGAGGGAAAAGAAAGAATGAAAGGTGTGGCAGACCAATGGATTTATTTTATTAAGAAGGTGGATTTTATTTGTACTTCTCCATATATAAGAGCTCTTGAAACTGCTGAGATTATTGCTAAATCCTTCGATTACAAAAAGGAAATCATAAAAGATACTATATTAGCTGCAGGCTGTTACACAAAGGATTTGGTTGAACTGGTTAATTCTCTTGGTGGAGAGGATATCCTGGTAATCGGTCATCAGCCCGACTTGTCAGAGCATGTTTCGAACCTGATATCATCAAAGGGTGCACTCGTTGATATTAAGAAAACATCAATTGCAAAAATTTCATTCAACGGAAAGGCAAATCTTTCAAAAGGATATCTTGAATTTCTTATACCGTCAGCAGCATTCCTGAAATAAAAAACCGGGTAACCGTTACACAGGCTTTATGCTTACCGCTGCTTCCTTCCGGACCTCACGGGGTTCGGCACTGACCTGTTAACAGTACCCGGAAATTCTACTTTAATTTTCAAAAGCGAGGTTCTAATTTTTGTAAATATAACTTATGGATCAAGTTATCCAGGAAATATTATTTCTTATTTTTTCTCTGTTCGGATAAAGTATTCCTCTCCCAGAATAACCCACCGCTGAAACCCTGGATCGATTTTTCTTTTTCAGCAAGATATAGTCTCTTCTGCGCAAGCATACAATAATGTTCATCAATTTCTACCCCGCAGAAATTTCTCCCGAGCTTTTTTGCTGTAACCGCTGTTGTTCCTGTACCAAGAAAGGGGTCAAATACCATATCATTTTCATTTGAACTTGCTAAAATAATCTTTGCTAATAATTTTTCAGGTTTTTGGGTTGGATGTTCTGTGTTTTCAGGCATTGACCAGAAAGGAACCGTTATGTCTGTCCATATATTTGAAGGATAAGTAACCCTGTAATTTAATTCGTTTTCTTCAACCCAGCCCTTGGGTCTGCCATTTTCTTTATATGGCGCTAATACTCTCCGCTTCATTTTTACATTGTCGATGTTGAAGGTATAATCTAGACCTCTTATAAAATACCAGATATCTTCAGAACAATTTTTCCAGTTTGTTTTTGCTCCTCTTCCCTTTTCTCTTTCCCAGGTAATCCTGTTCTGCAGAGTGAAATACCGGGAACCGGAGTTAAATATTGCGGCTGATGCCCTCCAGTCGCCGCAGATATAAACAGAGGCATCAGGTTTAAGTAGACGAACAAGTTTTTTGAGCCAGCCGTCCATCCATGCTTCATACTTCTCAGAATCGACTATGTTGAAGGAATTGGATTTAAATTTCTTATAGATATTATATGGAGGATCAATGAACATAAGATTGATAAATGAATCCGGTAATAAATCCAGAACGGAAAATAAATCCTGGTTTATGATTTTATTTGTAATGGATTTTAAAGTCAAAGGTGAGTCAACCTTAAGTAATGAGGATTTTAATTTGTCTTCTTCACCCGGAATGATTTCAAGTGTGCGGTTATAAGGTGCTTTTTTCTTCTTTGGCAATTATTTATCAGGGCTGATTAATAAATTTATTGTATTTCATCCTGATAATTTCGAGTTCTTTTTCAACAATTTCAACTTTTTCAGAAAGCTCGTTCCCCAGCTGCTGAACGTTCTCATTAAATATACCTGCTTTGGCTGCATTCTCCAGTTTTACGCTTAGCTCTGAAATGACATCCATCCCAAGTGTAAGACTGCTTCCTTTTAATTTATGAGAGTTAAAAAGCAGGTCTTTTGAATCGTGATTTACTATTGCACTTAAAATTCTGCTTATGGTTTTCGGCAGTTCGTTTATATATACATCGAGCAGTTCAATTAAAAACACGGCATCATCATTTGATTGCACATCCTGAAGAAAACTGATCTTATTTACATTTATAATGCAGTTTTGCGTGTTTTTAGTCATATTATCTTTCTCCCTGTACTTAAGTTCACCCCATTTTATGAGGCAGTCTTTTAACAATTCAGGCGAAACCGGCTTTTGAATAAAGTCACTTATGCCTGCTTCGATATAACAATCTTTATGCTCTTCTATATTATCAGCTGTCATTGCTACAATGACAGGCTGTTTTTCTTGAGGGATCGCGTTAACAATCAGTCTGGAAGTTTCTATTCCATTCATCTCGGGCATGTACATATCCATAAGTACAAGATCATAATGGATTTTCTGAATTGCGTCAAGCACCTCTAGACCATTGGCCGCAACATCACCCCGGTAACCCAGTCTGTCGAGCATTTTTAATGCAACTTTCTGATTGACTGTATTATCTTCCGCAAGTAAGATTCTTAAAGGATATTTTGTCCCGGGTACGGTTTGTTTCAATTTTATGATTTTAATCTTCTCATCAGTTCCATTATGATTGAGAAGATGTCTTAGTGAATCCCTTAACTGAACGTATTTAACGGGTTTATTAATTACTGAAACCGGAGCTTTCTGATCTGCTTCAATTTTTCTGATTCTGTTTGTCATTACTGCTAAAACAATAACCGGCAGACTCTTACAATTCTTATAACCCCTCATTTTTTCAACTAATGCAAATCCATCCATAAAAGGCATATGCTGATCTGTTATAACAATATCAAATTCGTCTTTCTTCAATAAATCCAGGGCGACCTGCGGATATGTGGTTCTGATAGGGATCATATTCCACGAAAGCACCTGCTCTGTAATGCTTTTCAGGGAAATTTCATTATCATCAATTATCAGAACTTTTTTATTTTCCAGTTCTTCAAATCTTTGCTGATATATTTTTGACTGAAGTTCTACAGCTTCCACAATTATCGTAAAATAAAAACTGCTCCCCTGGTTCACTTTGCTGTCCATCCACATCTTTCCGCCCATCAGTTCGGTCAGTCTTTTGCTAATGACGAGCCCCAGACCGGTGCCGCCATAAGATCTGCTGATTGAAGCATCCAGCTGAGTGAAAGCCTGGAATAATCTATGTTTTTTATTTTCCGGAATTCCGATTCCCGAATCTTTTACAGTAAACTTAATTTCATATTTATCACCTTCGAGCCTTGATGAAGAAACGGAAATGAATATTTCTCCTTCTTCAGTGAACTTGACCGCGTTGCTTATGAGATTGGTTAATATCTGTCTTACCCGGGTGACATCTCCCAGAACCGTGGCAGGACATTCAATATCGATATTGTAAACCATATCGAGTTTTTTCTCAGCTGCCCTGGTTGCAAGTAAATCGAGAGATTCTTCAACACACTCTCTTAGTTTGAATGGGTGGGACTCAATTTCAAGTTTTTCAGATTCTATTTTTGAAAAATCAAGAAGATCATTTATGATTACGAGAAGCTGATCCCCGCTTAAACGTATTGATTCAACATACTCTTTCTGTTCATCGGCAAGTTCAGTATCCAGCAGCAGTCCTGTCATTCCTATTACACCGTTCATTGGTGTTCTTATTTCGTGACTCATTAAAGCAAGAAATTCACTTTTAACCCGTGCTGCATTTTCAGTCTCTATCAGCGCTTTATCAAGCTCATAATTTTTCTTTATCAGTTCATTCTTAATATTATCCTGTTTAATAACGGCGCCTATAGTTGCGGCCATAGTTGATAAGAAATATTCTTCATCTTCGCTCCAAAGCCTGTCGCTTCTGCAGTCATCAAACCCGATAAATCCCCAGTAATTTCCCTCAATCATAATAGGAACCAGCAGAATTGATTTAATCTTCCTGTCGACAAAAACGACGCGTTCGTGCGGGGGCAGTTTTTTAATAAGGAACTTGAGAGTCCTTCCTTTTTCGAAATTCCCGAAGAAATCGAGTGAAGCGAACCTTGAATATGATAACCTCTGCAATATCGGATTTTTTATCTGAGCCTCAGAGTTGACAGATGACCATTCGTATAAAATGCTTACGAACATTTCATCTGTTTCTTCATTTACCTGGTGCTTATAGATATATACCCTGTCAACTTCAGCAGCAATACCGAGGACACGCAGAGCTTTAGACAACCCGTGCTCAATATCTGAATTTGAAATAGCTGCTTTAGTCGCTTCGGCGATACCTTGTAAAAGGCGGTCTTTTTTTCTTAATAATCTTTCATTTGATTTACGCTCAGAGATATCCCTTAAAATACTAAACAGATACTTTTTACCATCAAGATTATCGATGAATGTATTCGATACTTCAAGGTCGATCATCATTCCGTTCCAGAGCCTGACACTGGACTCATACTTGGAACTGAAAGAGCACTCTTTAAAGAAGTCTTTGTATTTTTCCAGCGCGTCTTTCCCGGTAATATCATCATAGTGGGTCGATAATAATGTCCTCTCAATTTCAGCTTTATGCTTATCTATCATTTTTGCATAAGCATCATTGCACATAAAAATATATCCGTCTTCATCCGTTAGCAGCATTCCATCTGAGGACTTATCCCAGACAGTATGAAAAGTTTTTTCGGATGATTCTAGTTTTTTTTGTGATTCAACTCTTTTAGTAATATCCCTTATTGTAGCCTGTGCACAAAATTTGTCGCCTGATTCTATTATTTTGCCATTAATTTCTACAGGGATTAAATGCCCATCTTTATGCACAATTTCTAACTGAATACTGATTTCCTCCCGTCCTCTGAAAGCATTTAAAACCAGGCTGGTATATTCATAAACTTTAGATTCAGGAATAAATTCTGTGAATGATTTACCGGTCACCTCGTACGGCTCATAACCGCTGAGTTCTTTGCAGGAAGGACTGATATAGGAAATTTTTGCTGAGGCTGACAATCTCAGAATTACATCTATCGAAGCTTGTGCTACAAGATTAAATTCGAGATATGCTTCGCGGTAATGTGCTATCGCATTTGATAAATCCTTTAACGCCTCCAGTGGTTTATCATCTTGAGCATTATGATTCAGTAAATCAGTAAGGAGACATTGAAGTTTTTGTAATTCTACCAGGCCGTTCTCAATATATTGTAAATTTTTCTTCAATTAAAGTAAAATTCACCTCGATAATTACCTGAATACGATTGCTTAGTTGAAAATGTCCATAAATATGCGACATTTCGCAAACAGTGGTTCAAATTCTGTTCCAGAGAAGGGAAATATTTCATCAGAATAGCATATTTTTATAGTTTATAAGAACAATACTATAATGACTTAAATTCGGGTGATTTATAAATTTTTTATGCAATTCCGATTTTTTTAGCAGTTTTGATAAATATCTTTTTCTTTCAGAGATTACTTGAAAACAATCCCGGATAATTCGGTTATTTTACCCTGCAACCCGGAATAATGGCTTTAAGAATAGCACTGATCCCCCCTTCCGGAATATTTCCACATACGTTTCAGATACGCTCCAGATACGCTTCACATACACTATGAACACTCTCCGTTCTTTACCCGGATAATATTACTTTTCCTGATAAAACGATCAGTAAGTAACCAAACCTCCTAATTGAATATTTTTTTGGACAGCTAAGGATTTCGACAGTATACATTTATAACACTTAATAGTTCCAGCTAGAATATCTCTGCCCTTGAAATCATCTAGACTTGTTCTTGAACTTGATCTTGGACTTGAACTTGAACTTATATTTCCGGTTTGCTTCGCTGTCAAGTATTCTCTAATTTTAATGATTATTTTTATTGAAATTAGGAGAGTTTTCCCGTATGAAAAGAACTATAGTTACAATGCCCGGCGATGGAATTGGAAAGACTGTATTACCCGAATCTATAAGAGTCTTAGAAGCTGTCGGATTTGAGGCTGAATATATTCATGCTGATATCGGCTGGGATTTCTGGTGTAAAGAAGGCAATGCACTTCCTCAGAAAACTCTTGATTTATTAGACAAACACAAGATTGGGTTATTCGGAGCAATCACATCAAAACCAAAAGATGCGGCCGCAAGAGAACTTAACCCCGGATTAAAGGATAAGGGCTTCGTCTATTTTAGTCCTATTGTCGGATTAAGACAACATTTTGACCTGGATTTATGTATTCGTCCGTGCCGTTCCTTCAAAGGAAATCCATTAAACTTCATCAGGAGAAGCGCAAAAAGCGGATTTGAAGAACCTCTGGTTGATACAGTTATTTTCAGGCAGAATACCGAAGGGTTATACGCCGGTGTTGAGTGGACCAATCCGCCAAAAGTTGTAAGAGATGCTCTTGAAACTCATCCTAAGATGAAGGTATTCAAAAGTGTTCCCAGCGAAGACTTGGCAGTATCGACCCGGATAGTGTCTCGTAATGCCTGCCGGAGAATTATCCGTGCAGCCTTTGAGTATGCAAAAAAATATGATTATAAGAATGTAACTATTTGTGAAAAACCAAATGTGTTGAGGGAAACTTCCGGTATGATGGTTAATGAAGCTAAGATAATCGCAAAGGAATTTCCCGGTATTGATCTATGGGATACCAATATAGATGCACAGATGATGTGGTTGACAAAGAACCCCGAAATTTACGGTGTGATTGTGGCGGAGAATATGTTCGGCGATATAATCAGCGATGGTTTTGCAGGCCTTGTCGGAGGATTAGGATTTGCCTGCAGTGCAAACATTGGTGAAAAGGTTGCGGTATTCGAACCTACACATGGATCTGCTCCGAAATACCAGGAATTAAATCCTTCCATCGTTAATCCTATTGCAATGATTCTGAGCGCCTGCATGATGCTTGACCACATAGGGGAAAATGATAAAGCTGAGAATATTAGGAAGGCGATTGCCAGAGTAATTGAAGAAGGTAAAGTAAGAACTTATGATATGATGAAGCTTAAAGGAAATACTGAGGTTTTTAAATACGGGGCCTGTACGACCGGGCAAATGACTGATGCTGTAATCGCGGCATTATAATTAAGATGTTTACCGTTTAAGGATGTTCCATTTTTCTGAAAGGTATCATTATGAACGGAATTACACTAATTCTCTTTGCTATTGTGTTCTATGCAATAGCATACCGTTTATATGGTAAATTCATTTCCAGCAAGTTAAAAGTTAACGCAGATAAAGAAACTCCATCTCATACTTTATATGATGGTGTCGATTACGTACCTGCAAAATCTCCTGTTTTACTTGGCCATCATTTTGCGTCAATTGCCGGAGCTGGACCTATAGTAGGGCCGGTTATAGCTGCCGGATTCGGATGGATACCGGTTTATATCTGGGTTTTATTCGGAGCAGTATTTATTGGAGGGGTGCATGATTATACGACTATCATAGCATCAATAAGACATCAATCAAAATCAATCGGTTTTATTATTGAACGATATATCGGCATAAGCGGAAAGAAACTATTTCTTTTATTTGCCTGGGCTACGCTTATTCTTGTCGTTGCAGTATTCATAATAATTGTAGCCGATACCTTTGCAAGTATTCCTGCCGCTGGTACAGCATCAATTCTGTTTATGTTCCTGGCTGTTTTATTCGGATTATCTATCTACAGATTAAAAATTCCATTATGGATTGCATCAGTCGTTGGTGTTGTATTGCTATTTGCGTGCATCCCGTTAGGTGAGATGTTTCCCCTCCCCTTCTCAAAACTAATCTGGCAGTTAATTCTTCTCGGATATATTTTTATAGCCTCCGTAACGCCTGTATGGATATTACTGCAACCTCGTGATTATTTAAACTCCTACTTTCTTTATTCTTTAATGCTGGCCGGTATTGTAGGTGTATTTTTTGCTAACCCGGTTATAAATATTCCTGCCTTTGCTGCCTTTTCTCTTGATAATGTAGGTTACCTCTTCCCGGCTCTTTTTGTAACTGTAGCTTGCGGGGCAGTAAGCGGGTTTCATTCTATTGTTGCAAGCGGCACCACGGCCAAACAACTGGATAAAGAGACGGATGGTAAATTAATCGGTTATGGCGGTATGCTGATTGAAGGAATACTTGCTGTGCTTGCACTAATTGCCGTTTCCGCCCTCGGTGGTTCTCAGTTTACAGATATATTAATTAACAAAGGACCGGTTGCTGCTTTCTCAATCGGTGTAGCAAACTTTATTGAAAGTATCCCGTTTCTTCATGTAACAGCTTCATTCGCTACAAACTTTGTTGCTCTTGCGGTCACTGCATTCGCATTAACTTCTCTCGATACCGCGACAAGACTGGGGCGGTATACTTTCCAGGAATTCTTTGAAATAAGCGGAAGTAAAGAACAACCATTTGTGGTAAAGAACAGGTATGCTGCGACAGGTGTGACTGTTCTTTTTGGTGCAGCATTAACTTTCAGCGGGCAATCAATGGCTATCTGGCCTGTCTTCGGCAGTGCCAACCAGTTACTCGCTGCCCTTGCACTCCTGGCTATTACAGTCTGGGTAGCTAACTTAAAAGAGAATTATCTTTTTGTACTCATCCCGATGCTATTCATGTTTGGGGTTACATTGACAGCACTGGTTATGTTATTCTATACCAATATTTCGCGCGGAAATTACATATTATCATTTATTTCTGTCCTATTGTTTTTACTGTCAATTCTCCTGGGGATAAAGGCATATACGGTATTGGTTCATAAAAAACCTGCAGAAATCAAAGAGGATTTAATTACTGAATAAGAGGAGCTTATGCGTGACAAAGTTTTAGAAATATGGCCCGAGATTAATTGGATAAAGAGCACAGAGTTAAGGGAAAAGACTCTGCAGTGCTGGATATATGCAATTGAAAATAGTGTACTTAGTCCTGACGATTTGCAGGTAATCCCTTTTTCCCTTTTAATTAAGGATTGCAACATCTCGTTTATGAATCATAAAAGGACTGCCGTACAACTTTCTGTGGATATCGCAAAAAGAATGAAAGAAAATTTTGGTAATGAAATAGACATTGATATGGATTTTCTTATTTCCGGGGCAATACTGATTGATGTCGGTAAATTACTGGAATACGATAAAGTCGATGGACAGCTGACTACAAGTAAGGCAGGTAAGTTGTTAAGGCATCCATTCAGCGGAGTCTCAATTGCCGATCGTTTTGGATTACCTCCGGAGGTGCAGCATATAATAGCATATCACGCAAAAGAAGGCGATCTGGCAAAACGGAGTGTAGAAGCTATCATCGTTCACCATGCAGATTTTGTTTCATTTGATCCGTTTAAGGCTTAAAATATCATTAACCGAAAGTTAAATATTATATATATGACACTGAGGAGTAACAAATGAATCAGACACTAATAGAAAAGATTGCACAAAAATATGCAGTAGGATTGGAACCCGGTCATATAGTTCATGCGGGAGATTACCTGTCCATTCGTCCTGCTTATGTCATGACGCACGATAACACAGGTGCGGTAATTCCAAAGTTTAAATCTATCGGCGCAAGCAGACTTGCAAATCCAAGACAGATTGTGCACACGCTTGATCATAATGTACAGGATAAGACTGAAAAGAATCTTGAGAAATATAGGAAGATAGAGGAATTCTCCAGGAGTATGGGAGCTGACTTTTATCCAGCCGGACGCGGAATAGGGCACCAGATTATGGTTGAAGAAGGTTATGCCTGGCCCGGGACGATGGCTGTAGCTTCAGATAGTCACTCAAATATGTACGGTGGGGTTGGATGTCTTGGAACCCCGGTTGTAAGAACTGATGCCGCTGCCTTGTGGGCTACCGGCAGAACATGGTGGCAGGTACCGCCCATAGCCAAAGTTGAACTCAAAGGAACATTACGGAAAGGGGTGACCGGGAAGGATCTTATCATTGCGTTGTGCGGATTCTTTAATAATGATGAAGTGCTTAATCACGCAATTGAATTTACCGGGGAAGGAGTCAAGAATCTTTCTATTGAAGAAAGGTTAACCATTTCAAATATGACGACTGAATGGGGAGCACTTGCCGGTGTCTTTAAAATTGATGATAGAACCGTCAACTGGCTGAGAATACGAGCAGAGTTTATTTCAAAGAGAGGATTGGAAAAAGTTAATTCGGATATTGACGGCAACGGTTTGCATCCAAGAATGAATTTAAATCATATCCAGGAACTCGAAAAAGATATTCCTAATGCAGATGAAGATGCATTTTATGCTAAAGAATTAACCATTGATTTATCTACGATAGAACCGTTGGTATCAGGCCCGAATACTGTCAAAACAATGACTCCTGTTTCCGGACTAAACAATGTCAAGATAAATAAGGCATATCTTGTCTCCTGTGTAAACAGCCGAGTTGGTGATATTGCCGAAGCGGCTGCAATAGTAAAAGGAAAGAAAGTCTCTGATGGTGTACAATTCTATATCGCTGCGGCGTCGAGTGAAGTACAAAATGAAAGTGAAAAACAGGGCTACTGGCAGACATTATTAGACGCAGGGGCTATACCTCTTCCTCCGGGTTGTGGTCCTTGTATCGGGTTGGGGGTAGGCTTGCTTGAAGATGGTGAAGTTGGCATATCTTCTACCAATAGGAACTTTAAGGGGAGAATGGGTTCTCCGAATGCACAGGCTTATCTGGCATCGCCTGCCGTGGTTGCATCCTCGGCTATTGCCGGCCATATTTCATTTCAATGGAAGCAGCAGAATCAAAAACTGCTGGGAGAAATCAGGATCAATGAGAAAAAGGAAACAGGGGCTGAGGAGGTTAGAATAATCGAGGGCTTTCCGAAGATCCTGAAAGGAGAATTAATCTTCTGTAACCAGGATAACTTAAACACAGACGGAATCTTTCCAGGCAAATATACTTATATTGATGACTTCACTCCGAAGCAGCAATCAGAAGTAGTAATGGAGAATTATGATCCCGAATTCGTAAAGATCGCAAAAGAAGGCGATATAATTGTTGGCGGATTCAATTTCGGAACGGGATCATCACGCGAACAGGCCGCCACTGCATTAAAATATAAAGGGATTAAATTAGTCATTGCAGGTTCATTCAGTGAGACGTATAAACGTAATGCCCTGAATAACGGATTCCTGATTATTGAGTGTCCTAAACTGGTCAATGATCTCAAAACAAAGTTCGGCAAAGATAAGTTAACAGTAAAAACAGGAATAAAAGCCGAAATAGATTTTTCAAAATCAAAAATTAAAGCGGAAGAGAAAACTTATTCGATTGATCCAATTGGTGTTGCAGCACAGGAGTTAATTGTATTTGGCGGATTGGAGGAGTGGGTCAGGAAGAATCTTTGATTGATTATGGTGTAATTCTCTGATTAGAATAATTTTACATAACAATAAAGAATTTTAGCTATGAACAAATCAATTTCAAGAACAATATCCGAATTTGCAGTAAATCTTAATTATGAAGACCTCCCGCAGGCAGTAATAAACGAAGTAAAAAGATATTTGTATGATTCTATCGGCTGTGCCTTCGGGGGATATCATACAAAAGATGTAAATATCCTGCGGAATATTTATAAGGAAATCGGCGGTAAACAGGAAGCTACTTTAATAGGTTTCGGTGATAAGATTCCTGCCGTAAACGCGGCTCTCGTAAATTCATTAATGATTCGTGCTCTGGACTTCAATGATATATACTGGAAAGAAGATCCTTCCCACCCATCTGATATAATCCCTGCAGCGCTATCAGTTGCTGAAATGGCTGGCGCAACAATGACGGAGGTAATTACCGCTATTGTGCTTGCTTATGAATTTGAACAAAGACTCTGTGAATTTGCTGTCCCGGGAATACGTGAAAGAAAATGGCACCATGCTACACTGACCCAGTTCGTTTCACCGATAGTTGCAGGGAAAGTACTGGGATTGAGTGTTGATCAGATGGTGAATGCGATTGGAATAAGCGGAAGTCATAATCATACAATCGGCTGTCCAACCGCAGGAAAACTTACTATGATGAAAAATACCGTTGATCCTATGGCTGTGCAGTCGGGAGTGTTTGCCGCCCTGCTGGCACAGAAAGGATACACGGGAACTGAAGCAGTATTTGAAGGCAAAGAAGGATTTATGGATACGTTCCTTGGATGGAATGCCAAAGATCAGAGTGTTTCCCCTGTCAAAATGCAGGGCCGGGACGGAGTATCAGAATGGAAATGGAATATTGAAAAACTTACCTCTGGTTTAGGTGATAATTATAAAATTCTGGAATGCGGTATGAAGGCGTTTCCCACTGAAGCCTTGACTCATACCCATCTTTCAGCGACACTGAATGTCGTTACAAAAAACAATATATCTTACGATAAGATTGAAAGTGTAACGCTGACAACATTAGCACAGGCTTATGACATTCTTTTCGATCCTCATAAGTATCGGCCTGAATCACGGGAAACTGCTGATCATTCACTCCCCTACTGCATAGCAGTCTCCCTGGTTGATCATAAGATAACAACTCAGTCATTCTCGGAAGAGAAAATGAAAGATCCCAGAATATGGGAGGTAATCGATAGGATAAAAGGTGAACCTTCACAGGAATTTGAGAGAATGTTCCCGGCAAAGCAGCCCAGCAAAGTCGTTGTAATAACTAAAGATGGTAAAGAATATTCTGAATATCTTGAGTATCCTAAAGGCGATCCCAGGGAACCTATGACGATGGAAGACCTTGAGAATAAATTTAATGCACTATCAGTAAAGCTGTTGACTCCAGGGAGACAACGAGAAATTAAAAAGTTGATCTCCAGAAGCGAGCATCTTACAGCGAGAGAGTTTATGAATAAAATGATTGCTTAAGTGTCAATTATTGAAATCTTACTAATTAATTAGGGTTATAATCAGGGACAATTGAGCTTACCGGGGACTATCTTCTATAGTTCCTATAAGAAACTTTAACCACAATAACCGGAAGTAAAAAAACGCCTGGAAATCAAATATCAGGAAGTTTACAAAAATTTAGGTGTTTATTTATTAAATTTAAATATCATAAATAATTGTTCCTGCTAATGGGCATTTGACCGGAATTTTAAAGAACAAAAAATGAATAAAAATATTAACAAATCTTCAGCTGGTAAACGCGGGGAATCAATACGTTCAGACTGTTTTTTCGAAATATTGAAAAAAAACTCTGGCGGGATACAAATTGATCTGCACAGCAAGGTTGATGTTATGTACGGGGAATCAATCAAAAAAATGGTCATTGAAATGTGCAGATTCTTTAACCTGGAGAATGCACTTATACTGATGGAAGACAGCGGTGCTCTTCCATTTACTATAGCTGCCAGATTTGAAATGGCAGTAAAAAAATTATTACCTGAAACTATAACTGAATATCTTCTTCCCCTTGACAAAAAAAATCTGTATAAATCTTCAAAAGATCGTTTAAGAAGAAGCAGGTTGTACCTGCCGGGAAATGAACCCAAATTTTTCATAAATGCAGGACTGCACTCACCCGATGGAATAATCCTCGACCTTGAAGATAGTGTAGCACCGGCAGAAAAAGAAGCTGCCCAATTAATTGTAAGGAATGCTCTGCGCTCGGTTGATTTTTACGGCGCTGAGAGGATGGTGAGGATAAATCAGCTTCCAAGAGGCTGCGGAGATCTAAAATATATTGTTCCTCATAATGTTCACGTTATCTTAATTCCTAAATGTGAATCATCTGAACAGGTTAAGCAGATTGAAAAAGAAGTTGAAAGACTCCGTAAAGAACATAACATTAAAAATGAAATCTATTTTATGCCGATTATCGAAAGTGCACTCGGAGTTATAAAGGCTTACGAAATAGCGACTGCCTCAAAGAATAACTGTTCACTGGCAATAGGACTTGAAGACTACACAGCAGATTTAGGAACTCAGCGTACAAACGAAGGTAAAGAGAGCATATTTGCACGCCAGATGCTTATCAATGCAGCCAAAGCGGCCGGTATACAGGCTATTGATACAGTCTTCTCCGATGTTGGTGATATGGAGGGCCTGCGGCAAAGTGTTATTGAAGCAAAGGCCCTTGGATTTGAAGGGAAAGGCTGTATACATCCCCGCCAGATTCAGATTGTTCATGATGCTTTTGCTCCTACTACCGAAGAAATCGAAAAGGCAAAAAAGATAGTCCTTGCATTTGAAGATGCAGAGAGAAAAGGATTAGGAGTTGTTTCCCTGGGCAGTAAAATGATTGATCCACCTGTTGTAAAACGGGCGGAGCGAACTATCCATCTTGCAATAATAAATAAATTATTAAATGAAGGTTGGAGAGATAAATAGTTTTTTATCGTTATTAAGTCGCTTGCAGTTATTGATCACCTTAATTAATCAATTATAAAACAATACAGCAGTTCAATAATTTAACAACACATCAACACAAAAATGAAATTAATAAAGAACGCCGCAGGAAGATTAGTCCCTGATGAAATAAATGGTGAAACACAGATTCCTTTTAAAGGAATAAATAATTTTAAACCCGAAGGCAGAAAAGCAAAACCGCCGATACGGAGCTGTGCAGATTATCCTGCCGATGGGAATAAAGTTGTAAAGGACCTGAAGTCAGCTTTAAAGAAAGCGGGTTTAAAAGACGGGATGACTATTTCCACCCATCACCACCTCAGAAACGGCGATGTGCTGACTAATATCCTGTTTGATACGATAAATGAAATGGGAATAAAAAACATTCGATGGTTTCCAAGTGCCTCTTTCCCTGTGCACGAACATTTAATAAAATATCTCAGAAATGGCACGATCCATCACATTGAAGGTAGTATGAATGGTCCTTTAGGCAGATTTACTACCGAAGGTAAAATGAAAGGGGTTGGAGTACTTCGTTCTCACGGAGGCAGATATCAGTCGATCCAGGATGGTGAAGTTCATATCGATATAGCGGTAATTGCAGCACCAACCGCAGATCCCTTCGGCAATGCAACGGGGGATCGGGGACCATCAGCCTGCGGTCTATTGGGTTTTGCACTTGCTGATTCCGAATATGCTGACAAAGTTGTAGTTGTTACAGATAACCTTATCCCCTTCCCATGCATTCCATGGCAGATACAGGGAAATAATGTTGATTATGTTGTTCAGATCGAAACTCTTGGCGATCCTGCGAAAATTGTATCAGGAACCACTGAAGTTACCAAATCCCCTGACAGACTTTTAATAGCTGAATTTGTTGCTCAGTTTCTTGATGAAGCCGGAATAATGAAAAATGGATTTTCATTCCAGGCGGGAGCGGGAGGGACTGCTCTCGCATTTGCACTTTACCTGAAAGATAGAATGAAAACCAAAAATGTAAAAGCAAGATTTGTCCGCGGAGGAAGCACAAAATATCTGGTCCAGATGCTTGAAGAAGGATTAACAGATTACATCCTCGATGGACAAACATTTGATCTTGAGGGTGTGAGAAGTATGAGAGAAAATGAGGGACACGTTAACACTTCACCTTTTACCAGCTACAATTTTCATGGTAAAGGGAATTTTGCTTCAATGGTGGATGCTGTGGTTCTTGGAGCAACTGAAGTCGATATAAACTTTAATGCTAATGTTGTTACTCATTCAGACGGCTATCTGCTGCACGGTATAGGTGGATGGCAGAATTGTCTTTTTTCAAAATGTACAATCCTTGCAATTCCTTCCTTCAGAGATAGGATACCTGTAATCGTGGACGAAGTTACAACGTTATGCGCTCCGGGCGAACTCGTAGATGTAATCGCAACTGAACGAGGTTTGTGTATAAATCCCGGGAGGAAAGACCTGCTGAGAGCTTTGAAGAATTCATCCATTCCTGTAATTGAGATTAAAGAATTAAAGAAAGAAGTGGATAAAATCTGCGGCGGAGCACCTGCCAAACCAAAAATCAATAAAGATAAAGTAGTTGCAATTGTAAAATGGGTTGATGGTACGGTTCTGGATTCTATCTTCCAGGTTAAAAAATACATTTAATAATTTTGCATCTGCTTCTGTCATCAGTAATAAGCATTATTAGAGGCTTTAATTTATCACTTTTAGACTCAGCAAAATCATCTTATTAACTTTGACAAAATTGGTAATAATATCCATTGCACTCATTTTATAGAAAACGAATTCGCTTTGTAAACCTTTAGCTTTCCGGATTATATCATAAACATCTTCTCTGACGAATACAGATACTTCGTGAATAAGAATATCCCGAACTTGCTGTAATATTATCAGGTAATCCCGGAGTTCAGATTATTTATGACAAAATGGCAGACAATGTATTCCAGTGCGGAAAAGTGTAGAAAATAGACGAGTCTGAAACGACTCTGGAACGACTCAGATACGAGAAAAGCGGATTGCTAAAATAAGCTGAAAGAGTCATTTTTATGATCCCTGGTAGCCAATGGTATGACAAAATGGCAGACTGCCCAAAAATTCTTTGAGAATTCTTACTTTTATACTTAGGAAAATCACAATTTTTGGATTAATACAATTATCTTAAAATCTTGTACTACAATAACTTCACGGCTTCGGATTCATGATTATTATAATCCATTAAAAACAGTTAAAAAGGATGTGAATATTGAATACTTGCTTTATTCATCGGACAAAGTCAGGTGTCCCATTGAATATGGGAATACAGAACAGAACTGACCAGCACATCATTCTTCTGAAATTATATCAAAAGAACTTAAATATTTTAACTTTATGTAGATTATAATTTTCTTTCATTTAAAACTGAAAACAATAATTGGAACCAATAAAAATATTACAGGAATATTTCGGCTACAATGATTTCCGCGGTAAACAGGGAGAAATAATTCAGCGTACGCTGAATGAAAAAAAACATTCTCTTGTAATAATGCCCACAGGAAGCGGGAAATCATTGTGCTACCAGGTTCCGGCTTTAATATTTGAACACGGAACAATCGTAATCAGTCCTCTGATAGCGCTTATGCAGGACCAGGTAGACACACTTAGAAAAAAAGGAATCAAAGCGGCTTTTATAAATTCTACCTTAATGAAACAGGAACGTGATCAGCGATTAAAGCAGTTTGTGGCCGGGAAAATTAAATTACTTTATGTTACTCCCGAAAGATTCCGCAAATCTGAATTTGTTAAAGAATTACAGAAAATAAATATATCTCTGCTGGCTGTCGATGAAGCTCATTGCATATCCGAATGGGGACATGATTTCCGTCCTGATTATTCAAGACTCGGTGAATTCCGGGAAATAATGAACAATCCCCTGACTATTGCTCTCACTGCCACAGCTACAACTGAAGTCCAGCGGGATATAGTTAACAAGCTGCATCTTAATCAAAAAGATGTAAAGACATTTCATCAGGGAATTGACAGGCCTAATCTGAAGCTTGAAGCGCAGGATATTTTTGATGACAATGAAAAGACTGCATCCATGCTTAAAGTCATAAATGACTATAAAGGTTCCGGGATCATCTATTTTTCTCTAATACAGACTCTCGAAAAATTCTCCCGCGTCTTGCGTGATAAAAATATTGCACACGGTATTTATCATGGTAAACTGGGTGCTAGGGAAAGAAAAAGAATGCAGAGGGTATTTTTAAGCGGTGAGCAGAATCTGATTCTCGCGACCAACGCATTTGGTATGGGAATAGATAAACCTGATATCCGCTTTGTTATTCATTCAGAAATCCCATCTTCGGTAGAATCGTATTACCAGGAAATCGGCAGAGCCGGAAGAGACGGCAAACCTTCCGATTGTCTGCTGCTTTATAAACAGGACGACCTGTATATTCAAATGGATTTTATTAAATGGTCTAATCCCGATGCGGATTTTTATTCAGCTTTATATGATCTGCTAAGACGTGAGATCTCAGCTGTCAATTCAATGGGAGTCGACCACCTCAGGGAGCAGATGAATTTCAAAAACAGAAATGATTTCAGGATTGAGACGGCGTTAGGAATATTTGACAGATACGGTGTAACCGAAGGTTCGGTCGAAAATAAAGATCTTAAAATTACCGGTGAGTTCCCTCCTGAACTTGAAAATGAAACGAAACTCAAAGAGAAGTTGATGAGCGATAATAAAAAACTTCTTTCAATGGTAAATTATTTTAAGACTGATCAATGCAGAAGAGTTTATATATCAGACTACTTTGGATTTCAGGATGAAAAACCCTGCGGTAATTGTGATAACTGCTTCGCAAATTCTGCCATTCCATTGTAAAAATATATCCGGAGTTCTTTGACGCTGATTACATAATCTGGTTCTAAATTGATTATATTCAACCAAATAAATTGAGAGAGGCGGTGCAGATGAAATTCAAATATTCAAAAACCAAATATGTTATTACTATCGGCCTGCTATTTCTTATTATTCCGGCATTCGGAGCAGCTATGGGTAAACTCAACAAATAATTGTAAGATATCACACAATAATTTTCTTTATAAAATGAAAAGTGAAAAACCGAACGAAACTACTCTCTGCATCAGGAATATGGTCTGCAACAGGTGCATCCGGGTAATTGAAGAGGAATTTGAAAAACTGGGATTAAAAATCAAAAATATCAGTCTCGGTGAAGTAAAAGTTGAAAATCAATTAAATATTGGTATGATCGAGAGAATTAAAAAGGTTCTTGATGAAAACGGGTTTGAGCTGATTGAAGACCGTAAAATGCGTTTAATTGAACAAATAAAAATTTTAATCCTTCGGTTAATCAGAGATGAAGAGAAAATTACCGGGAAAATAAATTTAACTGAATATCTTTCAGAAAAGATGAAAGCGGATTATCATTATTTAAGCACGCTTTTTTCTTCCGTCGAGAACATCACAATAGAACATTATTACATACTTCAAAAGATAGAACGGGCTAAAGAACTTCTTAAATACGGAGAATTAACACTTGGTGAAATAGCATTCAGACTCGGGTACAGCAGTGTCGCTCATCTTTCAGCTCAATTCAAAAAAGTAACAGGAATGAATGCAAATCAATTTAAGACGCTTACCGAAAATACACGTAAACCTCTGGATGAGGTGATTTAACTATATCAATTGCCTTCTCTCATACACTAAAAATCATATAAATCTTTTCAAAAATTATATAACGATTTGGCCGTTCAGGCATCTTATATTTGTATCGTTAAAATTATCAAGACTAAAAATCAGGAGTTGAAAATGACTACAAAAGAAATCAAAATCGATGGAATGAGCTGCGGACACTGTGAAATGGCCGTGAGAAAAGAATTATCAAAGCTGGATAACGTGAAAGTTAAAAAAGTTAAAATCGGCGAGGCTGTAGTTGAGTATGATGAGACAAAAATTGATATACAAAGATTATTTAAAGCCATTGAGGATGCAGGTTACAAACCAGTTAATTAATGATGTTAAAATGAAAAACCATGAAATAAAAACTATAACACTGCCGGTAGAGGGAATGACGTGTGCCAGTTGTGTGGTGCGTGTCGAAAAGGCTCTGAAAAAGATTGAGGGAATAGCTGAAGTAAATGTAAATCTTGCAACTGAAAAGGTTACACTATCCTATGATACCTCACAAACTGATATCTCAAAAATGACTGAGGTTGTTGAAGATGCTGGATATAAACTGCTCCCGCCGGAAGAAGAAAAAGGATCCCCGGGAGGAGAGAGTTTTGAATCTGCTTCGGATATTCAGCACAAAGAGACTTACAAAAAGCTGAAGGCCGAATTTATTTTCAGTGCGGTCCTTTCGTTTCCCATTATGGTAATAAGTATGATTGAAATGACGGACTGGTTTATGAACCGGATACCTCTGACAATGAAAGAGGTGAACAAACTTCTTTTCCTTGGTTCCACACTTGTTATTTTTATATCCGGGAAAAGGTTTTTCACTGCAGCATGGAAATTAATAAAACACTTTGCTGCAGATATGAATACACTTGTTGCAGTTGGAACCGGTACAGCCTATTTATACAGCACAATTGTGGTTTTATTCCCCGAATTAATGAATAAACATAACATATCAAGCCATATTTATTTTGACACAGCAGTTGTAATTATTACTTTGATACTGATGGGAAGACTCCTCGAAGCTGGCGCAAAATCAAAAACATCTTCCGCAATTAAAAAATTACTGGGTCTGCAGTCAAAAACTGCACGGGTAGTCCGCAGCGGCAAACAGGCCGACATACCCATAAAGGAGGTTGTAACAGGAGATACTATAATCGTAAGACCGGGTGAAAAGATTCCCGTAGACGGCACAATCAGTGGAGGTTATTCTTCTGTCGATGAGTCAATGATTACAGGAGAGAGTATTCCTGTTGAGAAAGCTGCCGGAGCTAAAGTAATTGGTGGTACCATAAATAAAAACGGCAGCCTCACAATAACCGCGACCACAATCGGCAAAGATTCCGTAATTGCCCGGATAGTAAAACTTGTTGAAGAAGCTCAGGGATCAAAGGCTCCCATCCAGGGCCTGGCGGATAAAGTGGCTTCTGTTTTTGTGCCGGTAGTAATCGGGATTGCTGTTGCCACCTTTCTGATCTGGTATTTTATTATTGGAATTACCTTCACTGCTGCGATGCTTAATTTCATTGCAGTTATGGTTATTGCCTGTCCCTGTGCACTTGGATTAGCGACACCGACCGCTATAATGGTTGGTACCGGGCTGGGAGCCTCAAATGGAATAATGATCAGGAATGCTGAAAGTCTGGAGAGATTAAACTATGTAACAACAATAGTTTTTGATAAGACCGGCACCATTACAACCGGAAAACCGGAAGTTACTGATATCATTACAAAAAATGGAATAAATGAAACCCAATTGCTGCAGAAAGCAGCGTCAGTCGAAAGAAAATCGGAACATCCTCTGGGGACTGCTATTGTAGAGTTTGCTTCTGCAAAAAATATTGAGTTTAGTGAAGTAATCAATTTTAATTCGCTGACAGGAAACGGGATTGAAGCAAAGCTGAATGATGATAAAATTTTAATCGGAAACCTGACTTTGATGAACAGTAAGGGTATCGATATTAACAATGAAACTATCAATGAAATAGAAGAATTGGCCAGCGGCGGAAAAACTCCGATAATAATCTCAATTAACGGAACTCTGTCGGGAATTATTGCTGTTGCTGATGTAATTCGCGAAGATACAAAGAAAGTTGTAGCCGCAATAAAACGGAAAAATATTAAAACCGTGATTCTTACGGGTGATAATAATAGAACTGCTGCTGCAATTGCAAAAGAAGCGGGTATTGAAAAAATATTTTCAGAGGTTATGCCCGCAGGTAAAGCCGATGTGGTCAGGAAATTACAGGCGGAAGGTGAAGTGGTAGCTATGGTTGGTGATGGAATAAATGATTCACCTGCACTTGCACAGGCCGATATAGGAATCGCAATGGGAACCGGAACTGATATCGCCATCGAAAGCGCAGATATAACTTTAATAAACGGAAATATTAGAGAAATAATGAGCGCATTAAATCTATCCGGTAAAACCATAAGAACAATTAGACAGAACTTGTTCTGGGCCTTTATCTATAACGTAGTCGGAATCCCTCTTGCAGGGTTGGGATTACTGAATCCAATGATTGCTGCGGGAGCAATGGCAATGAGTTCTGTAAGTGTTGTATCAAATTCATTAAGATTAAGAAAAGCCAAACTTGGGTGAGGTTCATCCCTCACTCTTTTATTCCTTAAACATGTCCGTCAGATTCAGCTCAAGCTTTTCTTCACAAAAAAACGGTTCACCGTATTTTTTATCTATTTGAAATCCGAAAACCTGTGCACGCGATTCAATATAATTTATAAACTCGGGCCGGCTTATAAAAGTTTCCGGTTCTTTACTACGGGGATCATGGAACTGACTTGCATAGCATTGCACCGCTCTCATCTTAGTCTCAAAACAATCTGAGATATCGACTATAAAAGAGGGGTCAAACTGGTAGGTCTGCATATAGTAATAAAGTTTTCTTGGTCTGTAAGCATTCTGAGCAACTTCCCGGTCGAAAGTTTTTAATTTAGAGAGCCCTGTCACAAACATGGCTTCCTTAACAAGTCTGCTTGTATGGATATGATCAGGATGGCGGTCATTAAAATAAGGGGCAAAAATTATTTTTGGACGGTATCTCCTTATCGTCATTACAACTTTCATCTGGTTTTCTTTTTTTCTCTCAATATCACCATCCGGAATTAATAGGTTTTCCCGCAATGCGACCTTAAGTACTCCTGCAGCCATAAAGGCTTCTTTCTGTCTGATTTCAACTGTACCTCTTGTACCAAGCTCTCCCCTCGTAAGATCTATTATTCCTACTTTTAAATTATTCTTAGTTAGTTTAGCAATGGTGCCGCCCATAGATAATTCTGCATCATCAGGATGAGCAGCAAAAACGAGTACATCAAGATTCATTAAATCTCCCGCTATATTATTTGATCTGAATTTGCAAACTTAACTAATTTTTTTTTTGGATTCCATTTACAAGTATTGTATATTATTGTCGGTTTTAACAGACCAACTTCGTCGAGCAATTTAAATAATAACACCAGGTAATTGAGCCCGGAGAGCCAGGCTTGAACATTTTATTATCTATGTCCTTCATTGAGCATAGAGTTTACTAATAAATATATCTCATATTTTAAGAATATTAATTAATGCGCAGACCTGTGAGCTGCGGGATTTCTAATCATAAAATACTATGGAAACATGAAAAACAAATACCTATTTCTCCTGTTCACTTTCCTTGTTTCATTTTCTCACTCTTATTCACAGAATTACACCTGGCAGCTTAAACAATCAGGTTCAAGTCTTGGTGATCCTATTTGTGTGAATAACTGGGATGACAACATCATTTATTATGGTTCCGGGAACCGGCTATACAAAAGTACCGACCGCGGTGAAACATTTTCACCTTTCGGAAATATTATTCCCGGTTCTTCATCGGTAAAATGTGTGATTCAAAGTTCCTACGATGAAAATACTTTCCTGGTAGCAATTGAAAATACACAGCAAACTATGAAAACCACAGACGGAGGCCAGTCCTGGACTTCTACCGGTTCATTTTCATGGTATTATTTCGGAGTACCGGTTCAGAAAGATCCTGTTCATCCTGATACTCTCTATGCAATGAACAGCAATCAGTTTGAAGCTTCTTATGATTTCGGTTCAACCTGGAATACAATCTCCAATTCCCTTCCGTTCGGTTCACCGTGTGATATTGATGTTTTCCCTGATCAGCCGAACATAATCATCGTAGGTGATAATGGTTATGGAATAGCGAAAAGTACTGATTACGGTTTAACCTGGACACATCCATTTTCAACCGGCGGAGAAACTCCAATAATTGCAATCGATAAAAATATTCCCGGTCAAGGCTGGGCAACAAAATGGTCTGGCGGCGGCGGTTTCATCAAAACGACTGATTATGGATCTTCATGGCAGCCGGTTTCGTACTTTAACGGAAAAAATATGTGGGGTTTAGCGATCGCTCCCCAGCTTTCCGATTATATTATATGCGGGGAGTACTCTGGCAACAGTTATATTACTCATAACGGAGGTATTTCCTGGACAGTACTCGGAAACCCTTCAAGCAACTATGCCTATCATGTAGTTGATACTGCAACTGTATTTGCTGCATTCGGAAGTGGTTTGTATAAACTTTATTCACCCTGGTTTATTCCGGTTGAACTCATATCATTTACCGGGAAGGTTGTAGCTGGAAAAGTAGTTTTAGATTGGCGGACTGCAACAGAGACAAATAACTCGGGCTTTGATATAGAAAGCAGCTCCGATAATAAAAATTTCGAAAAAGTCGGTTTTGTACCCGGATTCGGGACATCATCAGAAAGTCATACTTATTCTTATAGCCTGGATATGAAAAAATATGATAAGCAGTACTTCCGTTTAAAGCAGGTTGATTTTGATGGTACCTCTGAATATTCAAATGTAGTTGAAGTAATTTCCCCGGTTCCGGCTGCATATAGTATTTCACAAAACTACCCTAATCCTTTCAATCCCGGCACAAAAATTAGCTTTGAAGTTCCTTCAGATGCGCGGGTGAAAATCTCAATCTATAATGCTCTGGGACAAAAAATTACCGATTTAACAAACAATCAGTACTCTGCAGGCAGATACGATGTGAATTTCCAGGCAGGAAATCTTTCAAGCGGCCTGTATTTCTATGTAATAGAAGCCAAAGGGAATGATGGTTCCTCTTTTGTCACTACTAAGAAGATGATACTAATGAAGTAAATTCTGCTTTTTGTACCGCTCCTTTCCGGGGCGGTACATTTTAAAACAATCTCATATCTTTTTTAAAAAAATTTAATTATGAAAATAAATTACCTGCTTCTTTTAGTTTTTATTTCTGCAGTAATTTACGCCGGTGTTGATTTCTCGACAGGAATTGTCGGAACGACTCACCTTAATGGAGAGGGCTGTGTTTGCCATAATATTAATCCCGATGCAGGTGTGCATGTGTGGATTGAAGGCCCCGATTCATTGCTGAAAGGTGAAACTGCAGAATATCATATTTTTCTTACCGGTGGTCCAATGGTAGAGGGTGGTTTTAATGTTGCATCAAGATTCAGTACTTTAACTGCAACAGATCCAGGGACACAGATAATCGCCGCTGAACTAACCCACAACCAGCCGAGAGTATTTGCCGGGGATACAGTTTCCTGGTATTTTGACTATACTGCAGCCGATTCAGTGAACTGCGATACACTTTATTCTACCGCAAACAGTGTCAATGGTGATGGAATTCCCTCAGATTTGGATCATTGGAATTTCGGAGCAAATTTCCCTGTAAGAATTCTTGAAAATGTTCCTGTAGAATTTATTTCTTTTAATGCTGCCGGCTCTGATGGTGTGGTAAATTTAAACTGGATTACAGCAACAGAAACAAACAATAAAGGATTCCGGATAGAACGCAGGGACAATGTATCCAAAGAATGGAATCAAATCGGATTTGTAAACGGCAAAGGAACTTTTACACAAAAATCTGAGTATTCATTCTCTGATGTCAACCCTTTAACAGGAACAAGTTATTACAGACTAAAACAACTGGATTTTAACGGCAGTTTTACATACTCAAAAAGTTTAGAAGTTAATTCTATGGCGATTAGCTTTTCTCTTGAACAGAATTATCCGAATCCATTCAATCCTTCAACTACTATTCAATATCATACTTCAAATCGGGGAAAAGTTATTCTTAAAGTTTATGATTTAACCGGAAGAGAAGTAGCTGATCTTTTAAATGAAAATCAGGATGCCGGAATACACTCGGTAGTGTTTAATGCTTCGACGCTTGCCAGTGGGGTATACGTATATAAATTATTTACACGAGATTACTCTGCAGCGAAAAAGCTGCTGCTTCTGAAGTAATTTAAGATTTTAAGGTAAAAACAGCCTTTTGTAGAGTATGTTTCGGGCCCCTGCAACCAAAGAAAACAACCTCACGCAAAGCGTGGGATTTTTTCTTTTAAACGATGTAAACCACTATAATATTTATTACAATTTACCTCCTGACAATATGATTAGAATATAGAAATGTGCAATAATACCCAGCAGAAATGTGAAGGTATTTATATTAAATTATTTAATACTAAAAATAGTTTGTCAGAGCAAGATTATTTAGAGTTTATCAAAATTAAATTTGACTTTGATAATTATTTTATACTAATTATAATTGTATATCTTCAGGACTTTATACAAGGGAAACACTACTGAGTAAAACCTTGTTATATTTAAATAGTTGGGGAATTATTTAGGTATAATTTAAACTTTCTTTTTCCTTGAAATTCCACCAACCATTATTTTAATTCTAAATCAAGGGAGGCATTTATTGATAAATACTTATTTAAAAATAAAACAGTTTTAATAAGATTCCTGTTGTCTAGAGAGCACATTACTAAATAACTTCGTTTTAAATAAGTTCAAGGGTGTTAAAATGAAAAAGCTACTTCTGGTTCTTTTCGCACTAATACCATTTGTTCTCTTTTCACAGGAAGATTTCAATACCTGTGAAGATGCCACAGAAGCCCCAGGTGCTTTATTCTCGCAAGTCGGTGGAAAATTCAAACCCGCTCAGACAGGTCAGGCTGAATATATGAAAGCATTAATTATTTATGTGCAATTTGATTGCGATCAGGCTTCTAGTGGTAATTGGAATTATGATGAATTACCTGATTTTGCTTACAATATGATTGATTCTGAGCTGGACATTTATCACGAGAAGACTTTATCTGATTATTATAAAGTTATGTCCAGCGCAAATTTCAGAATAATTGGGGATATATTCCCAGAACTTGTTCATTTAACCGATACTAGTATAATCGATTATCAACAGGCCAATACTGAAGTTATTGACTATGTTGATCAATATGTTGATTTTCAGGATTATGATAGCTGGAGCCTTGTTAATGGCGAGTACGTATTTAATGAAGGACAAGGGGATGGTTATGCAGATATGATTTTTATTTGCTATAGATTTGCTAATCCCTCCTTATTTCATTTAAATGGAGGTATTGCCTGGTTGGGACCAGATAATTTCGGCACTAATGGCTTATATACAACTAACGATACTAGAAACGGCTCTTTAGGGTATGTAAAACTAGATGGACACCTGAGTGCGACAGGATCTGGTGTTACCTTTAACAGGTTTTGCATATTTTCTCAGGAATCAAATATGGTAGGTCTAGCTCACGAATATGGCCATTATCTATTTGGGGGAGACCATCCATCTGAAGGCGGACTTATGGCATCTGCAGCCGGCGGTAATTACGGTACATATGCGATGGATTCCTGGGAGAGAGAAAGACTCGGCTATGTCGGATTCACATCCCCTTCGAACTACCCATATACACTCCCTTTAGGTGATTTTTTAACTGAAGATGATGTATTAAAAATACCGGTGCCTAGTAGTTCAACTTCTTATTTTCTTGTAGAAAACCATCAAAGGCAAAATCTTTATGATCAGATAATCAGAGGTGGTATACTCGGAGGTGGTTTTAATTGGAACACTACAATTGGAAGTGGCATATATGTATATAAGGTTTCAAACGGGGATACTTATCCTCCATCAAAGACAATAGTAACAGCAGATGGGAGGTGGGATTGGTCTTTTGTTGGAACAATCTATAATCCGGGACTTGGAAATGGCACAGTGCCACTTACTTCAGCTTATGCTGTGAATAGGAATTCTGGGAAAACGGATAGGAACCCATATCATATTCAATATGGTGGAGCCTGGTGGAGCAAATGGTATGATAAAAATCCTTTGACAAAAGAATATGAGCTTACAAGGGATGTGATGGGTGATGAGTACGATGCATTCAATATAGGGTATAATGAATTATTCACTCCATATAGTAATCCGAGTACATACTTTGGGGGAAATACTGATATGTGGATGCAATTATACAGTCAAAATGGTACAGAAATTACCGTTAAAGTATACGATGACGTAGATGATGGTAACGACTTGCCACCCTCCCCTCCCCAAAAGGTTTGGGTAAACAGAGCGTTTTCTAACGGAAACTGGCACGCCAAAGTCTATTGGGAGGCCAATATTGAACCTAATATGCAATATTCAGGTCAATACCAGATCTACCGTACCTGGACATATGGAACCGAACCTACCAGCTGGGCTGTAGTTGCAACTATCGATGCTTATGACGGACAAAATAATCCTGTTACAAGTTGGATTGATCCTGACATCCCTTATGGAACCAATGGTGACAGGCATCTTTTTTATCGCCTGAAGGCTATCGATAATTCCGGAAATAAAATCTCTTTGTTCTCTAATTATGACTGGATACTCTGGGATGGATCTGTATTTGGAGGTGGAGGCGGTGACGGCAAGGCGAAACAGGATGAGATATATACCATCGAAAATTATGAACTTGCTCAGAATTATCCGAATCCTTTTAATCCCGTCACATATATAACTTATAGCATCAAGGATAGAGGGTCAGTACATCTTAAAATATATGATATCTTAGGAACCCAGGTAGCAGAATTGGTAAATGAAGTTAAAGAACCCGGTGTATATACTGCTCTATTTAAGGCTGTTAACTATCCAAGCGGAGTTTATATATACAAAATAACCGTTAATAATTTTATGGCCACTAAGAAAATGTTGTTAGTTAAATAATATTACTGATACAGTATAGGGGCAGTTTATAATGCCCCTATTTATCAAAAAGGTATTTTGGGTGAAATTATGAAATATTTGTACGGAATAATACTGATATTAATTACTGGTTCGGCTCCCGCACAACCGGTGTTCGGCACTTGTCCCTTGGATTCGGGGAATGTTTGGGTTTATGATTATTTTATAGGGAATTACCCGTTTAGTCACATTTTGGATTCTACCATAATCTTCGATGACACTCTTCATTATTCTATTATACATAATAATTTTAATGGACAAATATACGATGTCTTCGTTAGACTTCGTGACGATAACTACTATGTGCAAAGGATGCCGGATTCGTATAACGCACCTAATCACGAAAGGATATATTACAAGATAGGGGCAAAAACAGGAGATAGCTGGATGCAGCCGGACCCGGGAGGGATTACGGATTCACTGGTGACGGACGTAGTGGATACAGTTCGCACATGGGTTTTTAACAAACTGGTAACTCTTCGTTTGTTTCATATACATTATTCGTTAATCGATTACTATGAAACCTGGTCTGATGATTTTGGGTTAATGTCTGTCGAAGATTATATGGGGACAGTTAATTACTTGTACTGCTGTATAATAAATGGCGTGGCTTATGGAGATACAACAGTTTTAGCTGTAGACGACCTACCCGAATCGCCCGAAGAATTTGTACTTGAACAAAATTACCCGAATCCATTTAATCCTTCAACTACTATTCAATATCGTACTTCAAATCAGGGAAAAGTTATTCTTAAAGTTTATGATTTAACCGGAAGAGAAGTAGCTGATCTTTTAAATGAAAATCAGGATGCCGGAAGACACTCGGTAGTGTTTAATACTTCTACGCTTGCCAGCGGGGTATACGTATATAAATTATTTACACAAGATTACTCTGCAGCGAAAAAGATGCTCCTCCTGAAGTAAATCTAACATTATATTTGCGGCTCTGATTTTTAATCAGTGCTGCAAAATTATTTCCTTTCACTTCCCACTTCTTTATATTAGCGTATGATTTAAACAGACTCATCAGCGGGAGAAATATGCTTCAGAGAATTTATTTATTAACAATCTGCACAATTATTATTATGACAACAAACTTCGCTCAGCATAGGAAAGCATTTATAAATGGTAATATTTATACTGTAAATGAAAAGCAGCCTAAGGCTGAGGCGGTTTTAGTCGAAGGTGACAGAATCGTATTTGTGGGGACCAACGATGAAGTTAAATCGAAAATTGATGATTCTACCGGGATTATTGATCTGGACGGAAAGTTTATGATGCCGGGTTTCAATGATGCACATCTTCATTTTTTAAGCGGCGGATTTTACCTGATGGGGATCGATCTCCGACCGGCAAAATCAATAAACGAGTTTAGGAAAATTCTTTCGGATTATGTAAAAAGGTTCCCTGGCAAACGGGTAACAGGAGGCAGGTGGGATCAAGAAAGCTGGGATGTACAAAACCTCCCTTCTAAAAATGATATCGATGATATCACTGCAGGCACTCCCGTTTTTGTAAGCAGGATGGATGGACATTCAGGACTGGCTAATTCCAGGGCGCTAGAACTTGCAGGAATTACCAGGGAAACACTTAGCCCCGAAGGGGGACTGATAGTTAAGGATCCCAATACAAACGAACCGACAGGCATATTAAAAGATAATGCGATGAATCTTATTTATAATATTATACCCGATCATAATGATGCTGATTTTTATGAGGCTGCACTAACCTCTCTGAATGAGGCAAAACGATTCGGCATAACCAGTGTCCAGGATATATTTTCAATGGAGGAAATTCCTGCATATGCAGCGTATAAAAAACTTGAATCGGAAGGAAAGCTTACCTGCAGAATCTCAATCAGATGGCCGATTGAGGATTATAAAAATTTAATTAGTAAAAATATTAAAACCGGTTCCGGAGATAATTTTTTGAAACTGGGTGCTGTAAAAGCATACTCTGACGGTTCATTGGGATCCAGTTCAGCATGGTTCTTCGAACCATACGAGGGAGATATCGCAAATACAGGACTGCCGAACGATATCGTTCTTGACGGAAAATTGAAAAAATGGACTGCTGACGCTGATAATAATAGAATACAGGTTTCTACTCATGCGATCGGCGACAGAGCAAATTCTTATATGTTGGATTTGTATGAAGAAATAAAAAATGAAAATCCTGGATGGGACAGGAGATTCAGGATCGAACATGCGCAGCATGTTCGTCCTACAGATATCCCCCGTTTCGCAAAAATTGGCGTAATTGCCTCAGTTCAGCCCACTCATGTTATTGAAGACGGCGTATGGGCAGTAAAACGGATTGGTAAAGAACGAATAAAATATACACATCCATACAGGTCATTTTTAGATAATAACACGGTGATGTGTTTTGGCACTGACTGGCCGGTTGTAACTATCGATCCTTTTTTAACTCTTTATGCAGCAGTTACACGGAGAACGGTAGACGGCAAAAATCCGGAAGGCTGGATACCGGAACAAAAAATTTCGATTGAAGAAGCAGTAAAATGTTATACACTAAACAGTGCTTTTGCAGAATTTTCAGAAAATGAAAAAGGAAGTATTGAACCCGGAAAGCTGGCAGACTTTGTCGTTTTGAGCGATGACCTTCTAAGAATTGATCCAGTCAAAATAAAAGAGGTAAAAGCCGAAATGACCATCGTAGGAGGAGAAATAGTCTATAGGTGGTAAGGTTTTTAATTTTTTACCAAACATATAGCTATCCACTCATCAATCTGCCTGGTTTCTAAATGCCGGAATCCTTTAGATATATAGTCCTTAATAATATCCTTCTCGTCCTCCTTAAGTAATCCGGATAGTAAAATTACACCTTTGCTGCAAAGTTTTTTTGAAAAGTCACCTGATAGATCCAGTAAAATATTCTTTTGAATATTGGCCAGGATTAAATCAAAATTATTTTCCGGTATAATATTTATGTCACCTATCCTGATTTCAACCTGATCAGATACACTATTTATCTTACAGTTTTCCTCAGCATTTTCGTAACACAATTCGTCAGTATCAAATCCTATCACTCGTGAAGCTCCGAGTTTTACTGCTGCAATAGCGAGAATTCCTGTTCCTGTTCCTGAGTCAAGTATTTTCATCCCCGGTCTCGCATATGTTTCCAGGAGCTGAATAACCAGTCTAGTTGTCTGATGTTCGCCGGTACCAAAAGACATTTTGGGATCGATTGTTATTACAATTTCCTCCTTCTTTTTATCATAATTTATAAAAGAAGGTTTAATTACGATTTTATCCGTCACCTGGATGATATTCAGGGACTTTTCCCACTCTTCATTCCAGTTTTTTTCTTCGAAGACAGATTCCTCGACACTAAAATTCCGAAGGAGACCTTCAAGACTTAGTTTATTTAGCTGGTCAATTACTCTATCCCGATCAAGATTACTTTCCAGGTAAGCAAATACGCGGAGACAATTCACATCTTCGTTTATACCTGTAATCTCAAGTTCCCACAAAATACTGGAAAGCAAATCTACATTAAATGGTTCGGCCGTTATAAGAAATTCTTTATACTTTCTCATCATGAGTTAAAATGAAGTGAATAAAGTAAATAGACCAGAACATCGCCAACCTGCTGCAAAGTACCCTGTCCGATATTTTCCATTGTGTCTCTATCGGAATGCCAGTAATTTCTTCTTTCTATAGGTGAATCGGCGCCTACTAGGTCCGCATCTATAATATCAACAGTTTTAATCCCTGCAAGGTTTATAGGTACATGATCATCATAAATTGATTCACCTTCCTTTGGAACAAAAGCTGAATCATTCAATTGTGTGGCAATATCCCATATAAGATTTACAATATCCGGAGCATATTCCATTGAACCCGCTTCTTTCATAAATACCGCATCTTTATCACCTACCATATCCAGTAGAATAGCAAACCTGGGATAGACTCCCCCGGGAATATTAACTGAATAATATTTTGCTCCGAGGCAGTAATTATCCAGATCATTTTCTTTACCATAATCTTCACCATCAAGTAAGACGAGATCTACTCCGATATTCAAGTCTTTTTTATTCAATACACGGGCAAGTTCAAGAATAACCCCGCAGCCGCTGGCTCCGTCATTCGCTCCCAATATCGGAAGATCCCGTTTAGTGGTGTCCTTTGAATGTTCGGAACGCGGTCTTGTATCCCAATGCGCACAGATCACAACCCTGTTTTTATTTTCAGGATTAAATTTTGCAATAATGTTGGTGAGATTTAGTTCTTCGTTATAACCCGGATAAGTAAACGGCTGCAATTTTACTTCATCGGAGTATTTATTCAGCTCATTCTGAAGATAAGTTAATGCAAGCGAATGTCCTGTCGAACCGGGATTTCTCGGTCCGGATTCTACCAGGGCTTTAGTCTGATTATAAGCATTCTCTCCGCCAAAAACAGGAATGCTGTCATTCTTTTGAATTTCAAATGCCGGCTTCGATACTTCATTATCTTCTTTTTTCTCACATCCTGTAAATAAAAGAAGCAGAATAAACAGAATGATTATTTTTTTCTCTTTCATCAGATATCAAATTGTGAAAAATAATTTTAACCAATAAAATAATTGAATTCAGGAAGGATATAAAAACACTATTACTCGTAATTTGAAAGCAGTTCGCAAATCTGATCCTGAATATATCTAGCGTACGAAGTCTGGTATACAAAGTTTTGCTCAAGTATAGAAAAAGCAATTAAATGATTATTTTTACCGCTAACATACCCCGACAGACAACTTACTCCCTGGAGTGTTCCTGTCTTTGCGTGAACTTTCCCTTCTGCATTCGTCCCGTTCATTCTCTTACCCAGGGTGCCATCTATCCCGGCGACAGGTAAGGAATTATAGTACAGTTGAAATAAATCAGGATTAATTGAGTACATATACTTTAATACACTCAGTATCTGTTCTGCACTCAAAAGGTTGTATCTTGAAACACCGGAACCATCTGCGATAACATATTCATGTTTATCGACACCGCATAATGTAAAAAGTGAATCAACAACTTTTATCCCCTGGACTGCTGAGACAGGATAGGTATTGAAAGAGGCAGCGAGTGAATAAAGCGTCATTTCAGCACTTAAATTATCGCTGTGCTTATTCATATAATATATCACGGCATCATATTGACGGCTGAAAACAGATACCCATTTTGCAGAGGATGGTTTTTTTTGCAAGCCGATTTTCCCGCTGAATTTGATTCCGCTTTTTTCCAATGCCTCCTTAAAGAGTGTAAGAAAGTACAGGTCAGGTCTATATATGTTTACACTACCTTCAACAGTATCAACCTCTGTGAACTTAGGCGGGAGTATAAATCCGCTTACGTAAATATCATTCTTTCTGTTACGCCAGTCCCTTGTTATATAAATGTTTTGTTGATCAACGACGGATGTAACAGTGTTATTAATAATTTTTATGTAGTCTGTTTCCGGTTCAGTGGTAACACTGGCTTTCTCTCCCTGAACAGTGCCCGTAACAATAACATCAATAGAATTGCTATTAATATTTAAGGCCGAGAGATAAGGCGCATCAGTTGAAGGATCATCATCCCACATCCAGCCCCAACCCCAAAAAACTGAATCCTTCCTGGAAACATCAGCATACAGGTTCCCCGATATTTCACCAATTCCTGCTCTCTTAAGATCGTTTATAAATTTACCGAGGTCCGCAGTAGTGAAATCAGGATCGAACCCTCCTACTACAAATAAATCACCGGTTAATGTCTTATTTACAATTTCACCGTTATATTGGAGGGAAGTAATGAAGTTATACCTCGGGCCAAGGAAAATAAGTCCGGCAGCATCAGTAATTATTTTCATATTCGAAGCCGGGTTGAGAAGTTTCTTTTCGTTCATCTGATAAAGATACTCACCGGTTGTCAAATCATACGCGTCAATAGCAATGGTCGCAGAGTTAAAGAAATCGTCTTTAAGAAGCTCATCAATTTTATTCTTAAGCTGAACTTTATTTAACTGCGGGAAAATTCCGGTGGAGGGAAAAAGAAGAATTATTACGATTAAATATATTCTAATCATATCAGAAATACGGCCGTACTCTGAATTCTGCACCGAATTTAGTTTCAACAACCTCCTTCGCTTTCCCTATTTCGATCTCATCGATTGAGACAACACTCATCACAAGTTTCTCAACATACTGTTTAACACTTTTTGCGAAAGTAACCATCTCATTAAAGAAGCGCGTATCAAGCTTCATAATTTTTGCGTACTGTCTTGGGTCCACCGTATTGATGCTGATAGAAACAATATCAATCACTCCTTTGAATTCGGGGGTTATATCTCTTTTATTTATAAAGCTTCCGTGACCGTTTGTATTCAACCTGGTTCTGCCGCCATTTTCTTTAACATATCTGGCAACCTTCTTTACAACATCCCAGCGGATAGTGGGTTCCCCGTAACCGCAGAAAACGATTTCACCAAAATTTGCAGGATCACCGATTTCTTCAATATATACTTCTGCCGGCGGCTCTTCATCTTTTGTCATCTTCAGGTTATAACCATGCAACGTGGCATCACCTTTCCTGTTGCAGAAAAAACAATCGGCATTACACCTGTTTGTTATATTTATATAAAGATTTTTCCCTATCGGGTAGGTGTAGCTGATTTTATTTTTATTACCCAGTCCGAAAAATCTAAATGCATTAAAAGACGTAGCCTTTGCTATGTCTTCCATTTTTAATTTATGAACTTCGGCAATTCTTTCGGCAACCAGTTTTACATTTGCAGGTTCATTCCTTTTACCTCTATTGGGTTCAGGAGTCATAAACGGGGAATCAGTTTCAAGGAGAAGATTATCAAGACTTATTCCCGATAAGACCTTACGCAAGTCATCAGATTTCTTAAATGTGATATTCCCTGTGAAGGAAATTATATGATTCATCTTAATGTATTCGAGAGCATCATCAAGAGAAGAATTGAAGCAATGGAACTGGGCTCTAAGATCATTTCCGCAGTACGAGGAAACAATTTTCATCATATCCTCATCAGAGTCCCGGTTATGGATTACTACCGGAAGTTTAAGCTTAATAGCAAGTTCAAGCTGGGCTTTAAATGCTTCAATCTGTTTTTCTTTCGGAGAAAAATCGTAGTAATAGTCCAGGCCTATCTCTCCGATTGCCACCACTTTGGGATGTTTTGATAGCTCTTCAATTTCCTGGAGCCAGGAGGTATCCCAGTCTTTAGTGTCATGCGGATGCACGCCGACAGCAGCATAAATCAAATCGTATTTATCAGCCAGCCGGAGACTTTGCTTTGCGGTGGCAATATCAGTTGCGGGAACGATGATATAATCAACCTTGTTAAGCTTTGCTCTTTCAATAACCTCATCAAGGTCATTTTCAAAGTTTGGCAAAAATAAGTGTGAGTGTGTATCGATAAACATAGGTCCCCCGCTTCAGAAATTAAACTGTAAACTTAAAGAATAATTTCTGACAGGTTTTAAATTTCCAATTAATTCAATATAGTTATAATTTAAGACATTATCCGCATTAAGAAAAACTGAGATTGGAATACCCATCGAACTAAAATTATACGATGCTCTCAGATCGAGTGCATATACTGCAACCCGGAGATCGCCGTCATTAATGATTCTCACAAGTTCATCATCTATTTCTTCCACTTGGCTCCAGAACCTGAAATCTGCACCCAAATTTAAATTGTCCAGGTAATAATCCACTTTTCCAAGAAAAATATGTCTGGGACGATACTTGAGAGCCTTCTGCTTGTTTAAGTCTCTTGTCCATAAATATGTATAGCTAAACGTTAAACTGACTGCTTTATTAAAAAGTCCGGACTCAATATCAGACTCAAAACCCTGTATCCTTGCACGGGTCACATTACTGAAAACCGCAAATCCGTCGGCCGGATCTATTCTTGGCTCTATAAAATCATAATATTCGCTCTGAAATAATGCAGCATCAAGATTGAGCCCATCAAAAGGCTGATAATTCCCTCCAATTTCGAAAGTAAAATTTGTCTCGGATTTTAAGTCAGGATTTGGTTTAATAATTATACCGCTCGCTGAGGTTGATGTAAATGCTTCTGCTAATGAGGGCGCACGGAAACCTGTCCCGGCCGAAGCACGAAGGATAAAATTATCTGCTGCTCTATAATTCAATCCGATTTTTGGAGATAAAGCATTTTCACCTTCTAAAGTATCAAGCCTGGAGTAATCAAAGCGTATTCCCGCCGAGATGGTTAAAGGTCTGAAATATGAGATATCTCCCTGCACATAAATTCCTCCGCTGACCATATCGGGATTTCCAAAAAGATTAGATTTTACATTAGAACTTAATCCTTCTATTCCTGTTACAATAACCAGGTTATTGGAAAAGCTTTTATTAAGTTGAATTTCTCCGCGGTAGAGATTGGTCAGGGAATTATCCATCGCCGGAGAAGTATCGTTCCAGTCGGTTCTGTAATAACTCGTTTTTACATTCAATAGAAGATCTTCACTAAAAACATTTTTGTAAATGGCTCCAAAGAGATATCGTGCAGTTGTGACTGTTTGCCCTTGCTGATCATCAGTAGGGATAAGAGCATCCCGTGAATCTTTCCAGTAATAAAAGTTCCCGCCTTTCTTATTCAAAGTATTGGCAAGAATTGTAATTGAGCTTGCCGGGGTTATTTCAAAGCTGCTCTTAAGAAATCCGATGTATTTATGTGTATAACCGTTTTGTCTGTAGCTCATGTCCTCGAGCCGTGTTAATGAAGCTTCAATGCCAAATGCACCAAACTTCTGTGTATGCGCCAATGTCAAACCATTAAAGAGCCTGCTTTCATCAGACCATTTCCATTCATTATATGATGGTTTATTGTACACTCCTATAAAAGAGTTGAAAAAAGTCGCCGGTTTATCAGGAATATCGCTTGTAATAACATTCACCACTCCGCCAATAGCTGTTGAGCCGTACAGCGAACTGGCTGCACCTTTTATTATCTCCACTCTCTGAATAACGGGAGTGGGAATCATTTCCCAGATTGTCTCGCCTGTATCGCCGGTATAAAAAGGAATACCATCGAGAGCAAGAAGGACTCTTGAACCGGCTCCCCTGCTGTATCCACTGGAACCGCGTATACTTATCTGGTCTTCAGTCATATTTACTCCGGGAACATAACGAAGAGCATTTTCGAGGTTACTAAAATTCTTTTTTGAAAATTCATCTGACTTTATGACTTCAGCACTGACAGGTAATTCAGAAATATACTGCTCCCTTTTTCCGGCAGTTATAATCACCTGTTCTGTTTCTACTGCTTTCTCAACCATTGCAATATTAAGAAAAACTGATTCACTTTTTAGTGTAATATTCCTTAGAACATCTTCATATCCAACGGCAGAAAATTCGAGATTATAGTCACCATTGATAAGGTTCTCAATTATATAATTGCCCTTTTCATCGGAAGATGTTCCTGTCTTCGTTCCGGTTAAAATAATATTTACACCAAAAAGGGGATCGTTATTGGAATCAGTTACCTTACCTCTTATCGAAAAAGATTGAGCTGCTGTTTGAGCAGTTAATATCAATAGGAATATATTTAAATAAACTATTTTCATAACTTATCCACCCGGCGGTTGTGGAGGGGGATTATTAAAATCGCACCAGATGTTTATATTTCTTATAAATGTTTTATCCGGAATTATTAACCCGCCGGGATGAGTAATATCTCCATAAGCATAATAAATCCCGACGACAATCCAGTCTTTTCTCAATAAAGAAAGTTGAGGAGTTTTCTGCTGGACGACTGCGACATATGCATATTCTCCCGCCTGAATTGGTACATATGGATTATTACGTGAATCAAAATCATAATAACTAACCCAATATGGAATTATGTCGCTAATAAATTTCAGGTTGTACAGACTAAAGTCATTAGGATCTTCCAGCAGGCTGTCAAAAACAACGATGTGAGTTCTGGTAATACTATCCGGCCAGGCTCCGATAAAGGTAATCCTTCCTGAAAATCCCGGAATCTCATCTGCCGGTCTCGGTTCAATTCCTTTATCACATCCTTCAGAGAATAATATGGTAATGAATAAAACCGGAAGTACTATTCTTTTCAACAGAAGCATATTAAAGGTTAAATTACTTCGCCTATCGTTACAGGGTGTTCATTTATTTCATTGGAGAGAGAGTTTATTTTATTTTCGTCATCAGGAGAAACGATTGCGATTAAGCCTATCCCCAGATTAAAAACGTTTCTCATCTCGTCAAAGCTTATTTTCCCTGTATTTTGAATCAATTTAAATATAGCGGGCAATTCCCACTTATCCCATTCAATATTTAATCTCATGCCTCCAGGCAGAATTCTTTTAGTATTTCCGACAATGCCGCCCCCGGTAATATGTGAATAACCTTTAACCCTCATATTATCATTCAGGTGTTTTATCAGCTTAAGATAAGATTTATGAATCCGGAGCAGCTCCTCACCGAGAGTAGACCCGAGTTCATCAATCCGGTTATTAATTTTAAACTTAGAGAGAAGAACCTTTCTTGCAAGTGAATATCCGTTAGTATGCAGTCCGTTAGAAGGAAATCCGATCAAGATATCACCTTTTTTAACAGTATTTCCATCTATTATTCTGGATTTATCTACGATACCCACAATTGTACCTGACATATCATATTCATCTTCAGCATAAAGACCAGGCATCTCCGCAGTCTCACCACCGATAAGCGCACATTCATTTTCTCTGCACGCAATTGAAAAGCCTTCTATTATTTTAGCAGCTTTATCAGGTATGAGCTTTCCAAAAGCAAGATAATCTAAAAAGTAGAGCGGTTTGGCTCCGCATACAGAAATATCATTTACGCAATGGTTCACAAGATCCTGTCCTACTGTATCGTGTTTATCGGCAGAAAAGGCTATTTTCAGTTTAGTTCCCACACCATCCACACTGGAAACCAGAACGGGTTCATTATATCCTCTGAGATCAGGCTGGTAAAATGCTCCGAAAAGACCGATATCAGACAAAACGTTTTTATTGAACGTGGATTTGGCAAATCCTTTTATTCTTTTTACTGTCTCATCACCGGCTTCAAGATCAACTCCGGCACCCTTATATGTTGTATGATCTGACATAATTTCTTCTTAATACTGAGTAAAAATCAAACAAAATTTACGATGAAATGAATTAGGAAACAAAAGAATATTGATATCAGTACTATGATGTTTCAGGATAAAGATTTTATCACTCTCACTAAAGGACTGCTAAAATGTTATTAAAATATTGCGATTTTTAATTATTTATGCACAATTTTGGTGTAACAACTATTATGTAAATTTTTTATATTAGCGCATTCAAAACTAAGTTTGACGGTAATGGGACACGAAGAATTAAGCGACAGGGAAAAACTGATATTAAGATCAATTATTCAGCAGTTTATATTGACTGCTTCTCCTGTTGGCTCAAGATTTATCACAAAAAAATATGATATTGGTTTCTCACCTGCGACGGTAAGAAATATAATGTCTGACCTGGAAGAGTTTGGTTTTATAGATCATCCTCATACTTCTGCGGGAAGGATTCCGACCGATAAAGGATATCGTTTCTATGTTGATTCACTCATGGAAATACAAAAGATACGGAATCCGGAAAAAGGAATAATTAATAAAGGATTCGAAATTGAACCCATTGAAACAGATGAGGTTTTACAGTTAACCACCGCGATTTTAAGTAACATAACTAAACAACTGGCTTGTGTAACTTATCCCCGACTTGATTCAGGTGTTCTTGCTAAACTTCAGATCGTATCTCTTTCATCAAGCCGCATTCTGGTAGTCATCAGTATAAAAGGAGGTCTTGTTAAAACTATAACGATGGAGATCAATACTGAAATTAAACCGGCACAGATCGAATCTGTACAAAATCTATTGAATGAAAGATTATACGGATTAACTTTCAAAGAAATCAGAACCACATTCACCGACAGATTCAGAGATGTTGAGGAAGATCAAAAACCGGTTATAAGACTATTTGTTGATTCAGTAGATAAAATATTTAAAGACATTAGTTCAAAGGACAATATCTACCTCACAGGTGCAAGCAACATTATTAAGCAGCCTGAGTTCGAGGATCCTGAGAAGTTTCCCGGAATCGTCGAGTTAATTGAAAACAAGGATATTATTATTCATATTCTCGATAAGGGAAGTGACACTGCTTCAGACCAGGTATTTATTTCTATCGGAAGTGAAAACGAGGACCGCAAACTCGAAGAATATAGTTTTGTAAGTAAGGAATACTCCATCGGCAGTACTTCCGGTACTCTCGGAATTATCGGCCCAAAAAGAATGGAATACTCAAAAGTAGTCGCCATCGTGGATTATATGGCCAAAATGTTATCGGAAATTTTAAAGAATGATTAATGACCGGAGAATCGCAATGAAAAAAGATAAAAAAGATATAAACCCCGAAGATGAAAAAAATAATAAACCTGAACAGGAGACTGATGAATTACATGATATACAGGAAGAGGATCAATCTCAGATGAATAAAGGACAGATAATTGAAGAACTTGAAAAAGAAGTAGCTGAATTGAAAGATAAACTATTAAGAAGAGCAGCCGAATTTGAAAATTATAAAAGAAGAACTGAAAATGATCAGCTTAACCTTTTTAAATATGCTGCTGAATCTTTTATAATCCGGCTGCTGCCGGTAGTAGATGATTTTGAAAGATCACTTCAGCATATAGATAGTTCGAAAGATGTTGATTCAATTAAACAGGGAGTAAAACTGATTTATGATAAACTTATGAAAGTTCTTGATGAACAGGGTGTTAAAAAAATTGAATCAGTAGGTCAGCCGTTTAATGTGAATTTCCATGAAGCACTGCTTCAGAGGAAAGCCGAGGAAGCGGCTCCTCATACTGTGCTTGATGAAATTGAAAAAGGTTATATGTATAAGGATCGTGTTATCCGGCATGCAAAGGTTATTGTAAGTGAAGATAATGAGGAACAGGCAGGTAACCAAAACTCAGAAAGTGAAAATAAAGAGGAATAATATTCTTATATGCCGAAAAGAGATTACTACGAGATCCTTGGTGTAGAAAAGACTGCTTCAAAGGACGACCTTAAAAAAGCATACAGAAAGCTTGCGATGCAGTATCATCCCGATCGTAATCCTGATGATAAGAATGCAGAAGAAAGATTTAAAGAAGCTGCTGAAGCCTATGAAATACTGAGCAGCGATGAAAAAAGAGCGAATTATGATCGATTTGGTCACGAAGGTGTTAGAGGAGGACAGCAGGGATTCTCAGATATCAATGATATCTTCTCACATTTCTCAGACATCTTCGGCGGTGCATCAATATTTGACGATTTCTTCGGCGGAGGTCAAAGAAGAACCAGAAGACGGACCGGAGGGACTCCTGGTTCAGACTTAAGAGTCACCTTACAGCTTACTCTTGAAGAAATTGCTGAGGGCACAAATAAAAAACTTAAAATTAAAAAACAGGTAAAGTGCAGTGAATGTGGTGGTTCCGGCGCTGAAGCGGGTACTTCAAAGAATACCTGTCCGGTTTGCCATGGCAGCGGTGAAGTAAAAACAGTCTCGCGCTCAGTGTTTGGCCAGTTTGTAAACATTAGCGCCTGCAATAACTGTAACGGTGAAGGGACGGTAATCGATAAGCCTTGCAAAAAATGTGTGGGTGACGGCAGAGTTCAGGAAGAAGCAAATATAAAGATTGATGTTCCCGCAGGTGTGGGTGACGGCAACTACATGACTCTGCACAATGACGGCAATGCTGGAAAGCGCGGCGGTCCTTCCGGTGACCTTATCGTTGTGTTTAAGGAACTTCAGCATGAATATTTTGTACGTGAAGGTGACGATATCCTTTATGATCTTTTTGTAAGTTACCCGGAAGCCGTGCTTGGCGGTGATGTTGAAGTGCCTACTTTAAATGGAAAGGCAAAACTGAAGATAGATTCCGGGACGCCTTCCGGTAAATTACTTAAGATGAGGGATAAGGGAATTAAGCATCTGAATCATTCAGGGCGAGGGGATCAAATCGTAAGAGTTAATATTGCCGTCCCGAAAAAACTCAATTCCAAAGAAAAAGAATTATTAAAGGAATTGCAGAATAGTCCCAATATTAAATCCTCATCCGGTTCTGAAGAGAAGAATTTCTTTAAACGATTTGGAATATAAATATTCGGGTTATTGTTTATATTTAACAACTAGATTAATACACTCAATGTAAATTTCATATTGGATAATAAATTGGGTTTCCGGGGTGTTTGAGAAACTATCCAGAAAAATTGGTTTTACCGTAACCGAAGTTAAAGTTCTGTTATTTCTCATATTCGTGTTTATTGCCGGATTATCTTATAAAGTCTATAAAATAGACCATGATAAGGTTGATTACAAAAATTTTGATTACTCTACTCAAGAAGAGGTTTTCAGAACAATCAATGAAGCTGATAAAACCCGCATAACTGATTCTATAAAAGACAAAGATATTGACTCTAAGGAAGAAGTTTTAGATTTTAATACTGGTTATACTGATAAAAAAGCAGATAAAAAGCTTCCCGGTGAGAAGAGCATAAATCTTAATACTGCAGGTATAAATGATCTCGTAATTCTTCCCGGAATTGGTGAAAAAACCGCACGTAAAATAATCGATTTAAGGAATAAAAAAGGCGGGTTTAAAAACCTGAATGAACTGCTGGAAGTTAAAGGAATAGGAAAAGCCCGGTTTAGTAATATTGAAAAGTTTCTATATATTGATTAATAAATTTTTTTCATAGTACCGGAGAACAAATGACCAGGCCGGAACCCTGGTATATATACGCAATACTTTATTTTATCATTGTTATTTTGATTGTAATACTGGTAAAGGTTGCAATTATTAATCCCCGGGATGTGGTGGAAAAAGAAAAATATTACAAACAGGAATCCCGTCTTAGAATGAAGAATATTAAAGAAGCTGAAATACTCTGGAATAAAAAATATGGACATTTTACCGGAAATCTTGACAGCCTTATTAATTTTGTAAAAACCGACCCGATGGTGGACAGTGTAATGAAATCTTCCGAATCACTCTCAGGAAAACCGGCTAATCCTTTTGCGCCGTTAACTTCTGGTAAATTTATTCCTGACAGTCTAGACAGTACACCAAAATCACACCATCAGTATGTGCTCCTGATAGATACCTTAGTTTCGGCTGATACAATTTATGGAAGGAATAATCAGATAAAACGCATTGATTCCAGTCTTGTAATTGGTAACCGCTATTACCTGGAAGATCCCGACGGTTATGGCTCCATTGGCAGCCTTCAGAGCGATGAACTAAAAAATACTGCATCATGGGGAATAAAAATAATCTAATGACAGGTTTTGAAAATCATGCCGGCTTTTCGATTTCTTCTTCCAAACTTCAGGTTGTGGAAATTATACAGAAAGATAATCAGTTTGTATTAGATCGTGTTGACGAAGCTTTTCTGAATGAAACAATAAATTTAAATCAGGATAAAGAAACTAAGATAAACAGCCTTTTACAGGGTGCTTTTGATGAAATCCTTGTAAGAAATCCTCTTAAAAGCAGCACTGCTTCCTTTTCACTACCGCTTGAAATATTTAAAGTCGTACAGCTTCCGTATGATAATACCCTGCTCCACCAGGATTTAATTGAAGAATTCCGATGGGAATTATCTTTAATCTTTCCTGATATCGACCCTGCTGACCAGGTAATACAATATCTTGAAATTGACAGGAACAGGATAATAGAGAGAAATACGGCTATTGTCATTTCACTTCCAAGGAAACACATTCAAATAGTAAAGGATTTCTGCGACAAAAATAAACTCAGATTAAAATTCATAGATAATATTCACATTGCATCTGAAAGATCGTTGTCTGCGACAAACCCCCTTTCTGAAAAAGGACTTATACTCAGCGTATTTCTTGCGGGGAAGAATCTTTCAGTACTATTCTCATTTCAGGGTAAACCGATTTACTTAAAGGTTTATTACCTGCAGGATGCGGGCGACATTGTGAAGTTTATTTCTTCTGAAATCGACTCAAATCAATATCCGAACATTAACCGGAGAATGCTTGAATCGGCATTTATCAGCGGAGAAGAACTTTCTATCTCAATGATTGAGACACTAAGAGATAAACTTGACATCCCCTTCGTTCATTTCAATCCTTTCGCAAAAATAAAACCAAATCCCCTGTTGTTCGAAAACAAATACTTTTCTGAGAAATTTAATTCTTTCTCTCCCGCAACAGGTATCGCGCTAAGGTTAGCCTGAAAACTATCGCTCCCTGCTCAACAATTACTTACGGCCATATAATTATTATTTTTTATTTATCTTGAATCATCATCCTATATAAATTTGAGATGGTTATAAAGAATTATCTTTTATGAAAATGAGAATCATATCGGGAGAATTAAAAGGAAGACTGATTAAAGTGCCTGATTCAAAATTAATCAGACCGACAACCGACCGCGTAAGAGAAACTTTCTTTAATCTTCTTAATAACAGACTATCATTTCAGGATATAAAAGTCCTGGATCTTTATTCGGGTTCCGGTTCCCTGGGGCTTGAATGTCTGAGCCGTGGTGCCTTATCTGTTGATTTTGTTGAAAAGAATTATGTTATATACAAAAAACTGCAGGAAAACATTAACACTTTAAATCTCGAAGAAAAAAGTAGAATATTCAAAATGGAAGCCGTTAAATTCACTTCCATTTCTAATCATACAGCTTATGATTTAATCCTTGCCGATCCCCCCTTTTTTCAATACGATATATATAAGGTGGTTGAAAATATTCTAACTAATGGATACCTTGCCGATGACAGTTTTATATTTATCGAGCGATCAATACAAACAAAATTAAAAGACAGGGATAGCTTTAAAAGTGAACCTTTTAAGATTATCGGAGATGCATGTCTTTACCAAATCGGTTATTAATGAAATTTATTTTCACTGTTTCCACCAATGAATTGTTAGCTTGCACCGCCAGTCGAAGAGGTCAGGCAGGAAGGCTATGGATCTACTTTATGAATTTATAACCTGCAGTATGAACCGTAACTATATGCTCAGGAGACGCAGGATCATCTTCGATTTTTTTACGGATGGAAAGGATATAATTATCTACCGTTCTCGTCGTCGGGAATGCATCATATCCCCATACATCATCCAGGAATTTGTCCCGAGTAATGACTTCACCTTCATGTTCGACAAAATACTTCAGAATTTTATATTCAGTAGCTGATAATTTAACCGGATTGCCATTTTTCTCGATTTCCATTTTCTTAAAATTCATAGTCACATTTCCGAATGAATATTTTTCCACACCGGATTCTGCGGGCTGTGCTCTCCGCAGAAGCGCTTTTATTCTTGCAAGAAGTTCTTTCAGACTGAAAGGTTTGGTCATATAATCATCTGCACCCATTTCAAGTCCTAACACCTTATCAATCTCTTCATTTTTGCTTGTGAGCATAATTATCGGTGTGTTTTTCCCTTCTTTTCTTAGATCCCTGCAGACTTCAAAACCATCTTTTAGCGGCAGAATCAAATCAAGCAGTATCAAATCAAAATCATTCTGAGATGCAAGAGTGTATCCTTTTTGTCCCTCTTCAGCTTTTGTTACCGAGTATTGTTCGTTGGTGAGACTTTCCGATAAACCCGTCAATAAAGCAGGATCATCTTCAATTATTAATATTTTTTTCATTTTGACCTTCCTCTTCCTGTAATGAACTGCTGATTAAATTCTCATTATGAAAATTTGTGTTATCATAGAATTCGATTGGGAATTTCAATATAAATGAAGTGCCTTCATCCGGGATACTTTCAACCTCAATCCTTCCTTTATGAGCATCCATTACATGCTTTATTATTGATAACCCCAGACCTGTACCGCTTATTTTTTTATTGCCTGCAATCTGTGAACGAAAGAACGGCTTAAAAAGATTTTTAAGGTCTTCAGATTTAATACCGATTCCTTTATCTCTTACCTCAACACAGATATAATCCGTAGAACGGAACGTTGAAATAAGTAGTTCTTTTTGTTTTATCGAAAATTTTATGGCATTGGAAATAATATTAATCATAACTTCCATAACTGCATCGGGATCTGCAGAAATAATCCAGTTAACAGTACTTAACTCTTTTTTGACAGTAAACCCCTGCATTTTTATCTGATAACTCAGAGTATCTAAAGTTTTTTGAACCACTGCATTCAGCGAAATGCTTTCAAAAGAGTATTCTCTTGTCCCCTTCTCTATCCAGGCAAACCCAAGAACATTATTTATTAATCTTGTCAGTCTGTCAGTTTCGCCCTCAATTATATCAAGATAGTTTTTCTGTTTTTCTGATATCTGCCGGTCATTCTTCATTATTTCCGAAAATACCTTTATTGAAGCTAAAGGAGTTTTCAGATCGTGTGAGACAGTTGAAACAAATATTGTTTTTTGCTTATTAAGTTCCTCGAGTCTTTCCGCTTCAAGATTCTTTCTGATTAATTCCTCCTGTAGACGAACTCTGGAAAGTGTTGATGCAATACTTGAGGCTACATTATTAAGCAGATCAATGTCCTCTATAGAAAACCTGTTACCGGATTTCTTACCGCCGAGAACCATGAATGCATAAATTTCACCGCTGGCTGATTTCACCGGAATTACAAGATCCATACCCCATCGCTTCAACAGTCCTTTTATAAGATATTATAAATATTAAAATTGCAGCCAGGATATTAAGAATAGCAAATACCCGGTTGAGATCGAAAGCAATGAGGTAATTGCTGATCACCCGTTCAGTCAATGAGGGAAGCATCCTGATTAGTACACTATAACCCCTACCGGGCTTGGTGTCGCTGTAAGGGTTTTATTTCATTTTGCCTACGTTCTTGCACCCGCAGCATTTTTTCAGTTCTCGCTTGCATTTCCGAAAGATAGAGAGAGGCGTTTCAAATATCTGATAAAAACGGTTTACGCAATCGCAGTAATAATAGCTTTGATTAATATTTACTTTTTTATATAAAATTCAATCAGGTTCGTTTGTGACGACTTGTGGGAATCCTCATGCGAAAAAACAATTGAGACTTGATCACCAATAGATTTACTGTCTAGATAAATTTCAATTTCCTCCCTCATGGAGAAATGTTCGCCGTCAATTGAAATGAGAGTATCACCGGTTTGAATATGCTCCACAAAATCATTGGTCTTGTCAACAACAAAGAAATTTTTACTTTTAATAATTGTAAAAGGTAAATCAGCCTTCTGATTTATATGATAAATTCCGGGTATGTAGAAAAGAATTAAGAATGCATCGAAAAGTAAAAATAGCCGAAGCTGCCTGACTGACTTTTTCAAGTTTATTCCCCGGTACAGATTCTTGATAATAGCTGAATTCAATTTAATTCTTACATTATTCATTAGCAATCAAATAGTTGGACAGGCCGGTCTGATTTAACCTAAAAAAATCATCTCTTTTGTATGCCTTTAACTTGAAGGTGATTGGTTTATATTACTGAATAAATTTCACCAGATTCATATGCCAATGTGAGTGTAAGTAGAGATAAAATTGTCAAAAAATTGTAAAAAGATTGTAGAATATATGTAAAAGAAATCAGGGGCATAAGAAATTGAGGCTTTTCAGGACGCATATTGCCGTCAACTGATCGTCCGTGCAATAAAAGAATAAAAAATCTTATTATTAATCTTACTCCATCTCTACCAAAAGTCCGGGGACTTCCCGGCTATTTTATTTCAGGTGAACTCTTCATCTGTTATAAAAAAATTATATTTTACTTATATAGATTTCTAACGTTTACCTCAGAGGGAATTAAATGAAAAAAGTAATATATCCGGGAACATTTGATCCTGTAACGTATGGACATATAGATATAATAAACAGAGCAAAGGAGTTGTTTGATGCCGTGGTCGTCACGGTAGCAGTAAATCCGGGGAAGACCCCCCTTTTCACGCTTGAAGAACGGGTTTTTATGTTGAAAGAAAGTCTAAAGGATTATGAAAATATTATTGTAGATTCTTTCGACGGATTGGTTGTGGAACATGCTCACCAGGTCGGTGCGATAGGAATTATAAGAGGTTTGAGAGCAGTTAGTGATTTTGAATATGAATTTCAGATGGCACTGATGAACAGGAAACTTGCAAATGATATTGCTACAGTTTTTCTTATGCCAGGTGAAAAATACACATATTTAAATTCTTCGATTGTCCGTGATCTTGCGGGACTGCAGAGCGATATAAGTGAATTTGTTCCGCCCGTAGTTGCAAAATCATTAAAAAAGAAATTCAATAGCTAAATCCTGATATTTTATTTCATCCTTCTTATTTAACGGGAGGTTTATTATGGGAAAGGGAGACATAAAATCCAAAAGAGGAAAAATTCATCGGGGAACTTTTGGAAGACGCCGACCCAGGAAAATAAAACATATTTATGTGGTTAAAGAAGATAAAACTGAGAAAAAGAAATAGCTGTTTAACATAGTTATCAATCTTCATATATCCGGAAAAATTCAACCCCGATTGAATGGCCTTCACCATTATAATGCCTGAATGCATTTATTCTGCCGGAAGCAGTATTACACAGCGACATAAAAATAATTTTCATCGAAACAGAATCCCGCATAAAAACCCGGCATAAATTATTTAGTACAGAATTCTTAATCTTTTCATTTTTAATTTCTTATTGTATATTTCCACCGGATTTAGGAAACACTCACAAATATTTTTTCCGGCTCATTATTTAACAATTTTTTCTTTGGGAAAGGAGTAATCATTGTTATCAGACAGAGTCATGAGGATAACTGCGTCCCCTACGATGAAAGTTGCAGCTGAAGCAAAAAGATTAAAGGCAGATGGAATAAATGTAATAGATTTAAGCGTCGGCGAGCCCGATTTTCCGACTCCGAATAACGTCAAAGAAGCCGCAAAAAAAGCGATCGATGAAAACCATACAAAATACACTATAAATGCGGGAACGGTGGAGTTACGGAAGGCTATTATTGATAAATTCAGAAAGGATAATAATCTGGAGTACGAAATGGGTGAAATCATAGTGTCCAGCGGGGCGAAGCAAAGTATCTTCAACGCAATCCTTTCAACCGTTTCTGAAAATGATGAGGTAATTGTCCCTGCTCCTTATTGGGTATCCTATCCGGAAATGATTTCTCTTGCAGAAGGTAAAACCGTAGTAATTGAAACTTCAGAAGAAAGCGGATTTAGAATTACTCCTAAGCAGCTTGAGGCAGCTGTTACTCCAAAAACCAGACTTTTTATATTATGTAATCCTTCTAATCCAACCGGTTCTGCATATAACAGGAAACGGCTGGAAGAAATTGCTGAAGTTATTAAGCGGCACAATTTTCTTGTTATCTCTGATGAGATATATGAAAAACTGTTATACGATAATTTTGAATTCATCAGCTTTGCTTCATTAAGTGATGAAATGAAAAAACGTACAATCCTTGTTAACGGTGTAAGCAAGACATATTCAATGACCGGCTGGAGGATAGGATATACAGCAGGACCTGAAGAAGTAATTACGGCAATGGACAAAATTCAAAGCCACAGTACCTCTCATGCGTCTTCAATTTCCCAGCAAGCCACGATAGAATCATTAAATGGTCCCCATGAATATCTGAAACTGATGCAGCTTGAATTTCATAAAAGAAGAGATTACCTCTTTGATCAGCTGCTCGCTATAGGAGGATTATCGTGTTACAAACCGGAAGGAGCCTTTTATCTGTTTCCTAATTTTTCAAATTTTATGCATAAATCTTACAACGGAAGTACCGTGAATAACAGTCTTGACCTTGCAATGTATCTTCTGAATGAAGCCAGAATTGCTCTCGTACCCGGCAGCGCTTTTGGTGCAGAAGGATTTATGAGATTTTCTTATGCAACTTCAATGGAAAATTTATCTGATGCCGTAAACAGGCTAAAAGAGGCTTTGCATAAACTTCACTGACTATCCATCTATCATCATTTCAACTGATCTTATTATTTCAGCAACTGGCATCGTTTCACCGGTCCACAATTCAAAAGATTTTGATGCCTGGTTGACCAGCATTTCGGTTCCATTAATTACCTGGGCACCCTGCCTGGATGCAATCCTGAGCAGCCTGGTGTTAGACGGATTGTAGACCAGGTCAAAAACAATCTGATCTTTATTAAATGATTTTTCAGGTGAAATTACAGCATCATCCGTTTCGGGGTACATTCCAACTGGTGTTGCATTAACGATGAGTTTAGATTTCTGAAAAACTTCAAAAAGGTTCTGAGGAAATAATTCATAACATTTTATAGCATCAAATTTCATTTTCTCCGAGAAATACTTTTTAATGGCTTCCGCTTTTTGCTCTGTGCGGTTTACAATGTTTATTCCTGCCGGTTTGAAGTATTTAATTAAAGTATAAACTACGGCGCGTGCACTTCCGCCTGCTCCTGCAACAGTAACCTCTGCTCCGGATAAGCTGCTTTTGAATTTATCAAGTGATTTTAATACTCCGTATACATCGGTATTATATCCGCTTAACCTTCCGAGATCGTTAACCACTGTATTAACCGCACCAACTCCGGCTGCCTCATCCGAAATATTATTCAATAACTGCATGATATTTACCTTATGGGGAATAGTAACATTAAAGCCTTTAATTCCCAGTGCAACCATACCTTTCACCGCATTTCCAAGATTTGCTGCAGGTACATCAAAAGGAAGATAGAGATAATCAAGTTTTTTAATATCGAATGCTATATTATGAATGAATGGAGAATATGTTTGTTTAATGGGATGCCCTATTAAACCCACAAGCATAGTATTCATGTGAAGGGTGTTTTTCATAAATCGTTTTTCCGGGATATTAACTTATGTTATTGCCGTTTACCCGGAAATGACAAACCGGGTAAATTATATCAGGAATCAGATTTCCCCTAACAATTTTCTAAAGAGTTTTGATGATTTAATCTCAGGGTACTCCTTAGCAAATTCTGATTTAATTTCAGGGTCAATTACAAATGCTTTTTTAAGACATTCAACTGCTTCCTGTGTTCTGCTTAATATAAAATTTATCTTTGCTTTACCGTAGTAAGATGAAGCATCATCCGGAGTTATCTTTATGCATTGATCAAATGCTTTCTGTGCTTCGAGCCAGTCGCCCATTTCAAAAAGTGTTTCAGCAAGATTAAACCAGATTTCATAGCTGTTTGGTTCTATTTTAGCAGCTTTTCTGTAGCTTCTGATTGCCTCTTGCAGTTTACCAAGAGAGTACTCAAGATCGGCTTTTGCATACCATGCGTCAGCTCTGTCCTGTGAAAGTGAAATCGCTTTATTGAAATCCTTTAATGCCAGCTGAAATTTTCCTGCCGAATCATAGCAGAAACCCCTAGCAAGGTAAGCCTCATAATACTTATCATTTATTGTTATTGATTCTGAGTAATATTCGATGGCCTTGTGTATTTCTCCCAGCTCTTCATATATGTTAGCAATATTATAACAGGATGCTTCATCAAATTTATCGATTATAAACGCTTCCCTGAAGCATTCTATCGCCTGCTGGTAACGGCCCAGATCAGCAAGCAGGTTCCCTTTATTAAACCACGCCCCGGCAAACTCTTCTTTTATAGCAATTGCCAGATCATAACTGTCTATTGCCTGTTCAAGCCTGTTTAATTTTGTTAAAACTACTCCGCGGTTATACCAGCCATTTGCGTTATAGGGTTCAGCATCCAGAAATTTTTCATAAAATTCAAGTGCACGCTCATTGTGATCCAGGTTTTCGTAACAGAATCCGAGCTCAAAGTAAGCATCCGAAAAATCAGGATTATTTTGAATAGCCCTTGTAAAGAATTCACAGGCAACATCATAGTTACCGCCTTTCTGGTACAATAGTCCCAGACTGAAAAGTGATTCCTCATTATTGGGTTCCTGCTCGAGTGCAGTTTCAAGAGATTCCCTGGCATTATCCATTAAACCAAGGTTTTCCTCGGCTGCAGCCCTTTCAATCAAAGCATCAGAATCTCCGGGATTCAGGGAAAGAGCTTTATTATAACATTCTATTGATTCACGGAACTTAAATAATCCATTTAAGAGAGCACCTTTTTTAACCCAGTATTCGGAATTGTAGGGAGAAACTTCGAGTAATTTGTCTACTAAATAAACGCCGTCTTCATATAAATAATTATCTATACACGTCTGAATTACTTCTTCAAGTGTCTCCATGCAGCTGTAAACACCGTCTTGATCTACAAGCTGTTTGCATCTTTCTATTTCTTTTGAAAGTTCATTATTCCTATCGGGATTGTCATCAAAACTGTGATCTGGTTCGAAAAATGACATTCAGCGGTCTCCAAATAATTAAAAATTCCGCAAAAATCTATTACTAATTAAATATAAAATCAAGATGATTTTAATCAACCTTATGCGTATAATATAAGCCCTGTCTATAAAATTTTGGGCCAAAAGGTTAAAAGCTGAAAATCGAAGGATTTTCAGCTTTTTTTATGAAAAGTTTATTTGGAAAGTACAGAAGTTACCTTTTCGGCGGCATCTTTTAGACTCCCGGCAACCTCAAAATTCAATCCTGATTCATTTAGTAATACTCCCGCTTCTCTGGCATTTGTTCCTTCAAGACGCACTACTATAGGGACATTTACATCCATTTCTTTTGCTGCATCAATTACGCCCTGGGCAACTCTGTCGCACCTGACAATTCCGCCGAATATGTTTATCAGGATAGCTTTAACATTTGGGTCGGAAAGAATTATCTTAAATCCATTTGCTACAGTTGTCTTATTTGCACCGCCTCCAACGTCAAGAAAATTTGCGGGTTCTCCACCGGCCAATTTTATAATATCCATTGTTGCCATCGCCAGTCCCGCTCCGTTTACCATACAGCCGACATTTCCGTCAAGCTTTATATAATTCAGGTTGAATTTTGAAGCTTCAATTTCGAGCGGGTCTTCCTCATTAAGATCACGGTAATCAACAATATCCTGATGCCTGTCTAAAGCATTGTCATCAAAATTCATTTTGGCATCCAGAGCTAACACATCGCCTTCCTGAGTAACAACAAGAGGATTTATTTCCGCGAGTGATGCATCCATTTCCTGATAAGCCTTATACAATCCTGTAAGGAACTTCACAGCGTTCTTATTTTGCGCCCCTCCCAGACCAAGGGCATAGGCGAGTCTTCTTGCCTGATATGCCTGGAGTCCGACAGCGGGATCAACGGTTTCCTTAATAATTTTATCAGGGCTTTCAGCTGCCACTTTTTCAATCTCCACCCCACCTTCAGTTGAGACCATAATTACATTTTTTGAGACTGCTCTGTCAAGTGTAATACCAACATATAATTCTCTTGCTATATTTATTCCCTGTTCAATTAATAAACGTTTCACTACCCTTCCTTCAGGACCAGTCTGGTGGGTTACCAGGTTCATTCCCAGCATCTGATTTGCAATCTCTCTTACTTCATCTATACTCCGGGCAACTTTAACTCCTCCGCCCTTTCCTCTTCCGCCGGCGTGAATCTGTGCTTTTACAACCCATACGTTTCCTCCTAATTCATCCCGGGCAATTCTTACGGCTTCGGCAGCATCAAAAGCGACTTTGCCATTGGGAACAGCAACATTATATTTACGCAGTATCTCTTTTGCCTGATATTCGTGTATTTTCATTTATATCCCTGCAATTAATTTTGATAAACTAAAGCTGCCGATAAAAATTCTACTGCAGCCTCTGTAACTTTATATAATACCCGGATTTTAAAATAAATTCTTAAAAACAGAATATAAAAATTACGGTTTTTGATATATAGAATCAATTTAAAGAATTTATTGGGGATCGGTCTTTTAAATGACCGGAATAATCGTGAAGATTAATGAGGGGTGATAAGCAGCGCGCCACTAAAATAATTTTATTAATTTTAATTGTTAACATTTAGTATATAAATTTTAGTTGGCTATCAGGAGAAATATATTATGTTAAAGATCCGGGTCTATACCATCGGAGTTTATGGTTCCAGCGCAGAAACATTTTTTAAACAATTGACAGATAATAAGATCGATACATTTTGTGATATTCGCAGAAGACGTGCTGTAAGGGGCTCTGAGTATTCATTTGTGAACAGTAAAAAATTGCAGAAAAGACTGTCGGAATTAAATATAAATTATCTCCATATATTGGATCTTTCCCCTACTGATTATATAAGAAAAATTCAATATGCTGCAGATAAAGAGAGGAACATTAAACAACGTAAAAGAGAGGAATTATCCGAAGAATTTATCTCAACATATACGAAGGAAATACTCCGGAAATTTGATTTTGAAGGTCTTATTGATCAGTTTAAACTTATTGGTTCGAAGCGTGTTGTGCTCTTCTGTGTTGAAAAAAATCCCTCAGCCTGCCACAGATCACTGGCTGCAGAACACCTGAATCAGAATTGCGGGTTTACTGTAATACATTTATGAATAAGAAGTCGGCTCCACTGGTTCGATCTCCCCATAGTTTTATTTTTAACAGCTAACATGGAAAACTATCAGGTATTACATGCTTCGGACTGTCTGCCATTTTGTCATAAAATCAGTATTATCATCTTCTTATACAACCATATAAAACTATCAATCAGCCTTCCTGAACCTGAACTTACACTGGAACTTGAACTTGCACTTGAACTTACACCTGAACTTGCACTTTAACTTTTATAATCTTTCTTCCTTTCCCCTATTGATAATTTTTAAATACGGTCATATTTTCCATCATACATTTGGCGGAGTATTGATGGCACTGTTAAGGAACAATAAAACCATACCCGAACTTTACATTTTTCTTACTGAAGAGTACGGCAGGAATATGACCCGTCCTGTTATGATGAGAAAGATTGATGGTGAGTACCAGGGAATAACTTATAAAGAATTCAAAGAAGAAACGGATAATTTTGCAAACGGACTCCATGCACTCGGAATAAGGAAAGGAGATAAAATCGCAATCATTTCAGAGAACAGACCCGAATGGGTTTACTCTGATATGGCAATTCTTTCCATCGGTGCTGTTGACGTACCAATGTACCCCTCATTGACTGCTTCATCTATAGAATTTATTCTGAATAATTCTGAATCCCGCGGAGTAATTGTATCAAATAAGTTTCAATTGAATAAAATATTAAAGTACAAGGTTACACTAAGGCATCTTACCTTTATCATTTTGATGAATGATAAGGATATGGTTTCCGATGAGCAGTCTCTTTACTCTTTTAAAGAAGTCCAGGAAATGGGAAACATTTATAAGAATAAGCATCCGGGATATTTAAAAGAGTGCATTAGAAATGTCCACGAAAATGATCTTTGCACTATCATATATACCTCCGGTACCACTGGTGAACCCAAAGGTGTAATGTTAACGCATAAAAATATATTATCGAACGTTAATTCAGCACTTGAATCATTTCCGATATCCAAGGATGATATTTTCCTTTCCTTCCTCCCACTTTGTCATATCTTCGAACGAATGGCAGGTTACTACACCGGTTTCTCTTCAGGAGGAGTAATATGTTATGCAGAAAGTATCGAAACAGTTGCTCAGAATTTCTTAGAAACAAAGCCTACAATTTTAACAAGTGTCCCGCGGCTTTTTGAAAGAATGCATTCAAAAATTATAAAGAATGTTGAAACACAGTCCCTTGCTAAACAAAAAATCTTTTACTGGGCAATTGAGATCGGCAAACAGGCGGCAAAAGCAAGAAAAAAAGGAATACTTGGTCCCGTTCTGGCAGTAAAACATAAATTAGCTGATAAATTTGTATTTACTAAATTACGTGAAAGAACAGGCGGAAAACTCAGGTTTTTTATTTCAGGCGGCGCAGCACTTTCTCCCGAGCTTGGTGAGTTCTTTGAAGCGGCAGGTATCAAAATTATTGAAGGCTACGGATTAACAGAATCATCCCCCGTAATTGCGGCTAACCACGTGGATGATTATAAATTCGGTACTGTAGGAAAAGTTTTCCCCGGAGTTGAGATTAAGCTTGCCCCCGATGGTGAAATCCTTGCACGGGGCCCGAATATTATGCTGGGCTATTACAGAAATAAAAAAGAAACAGATGAAGTGCTTAAGAACGGCTGGCTTCACACGGGAGACATAGGTGAATTTGATAAAGAGGGATTTCTCAGAATTACCGACAGAAAAAAACATTTATTCAAAACGACTGCCGGCAAATATATTGCCCCTACCCCCATAGAGAATTTGTTCCTGTCCAGCAAATATATTGATCAGTTTGTACTTATTGGCGACCGCAGGATGTATCTGAGCGCATTGATTGTACCCGATTTTGAAGCAATAAAAGAATATGCTGATTCCAATAAAATCCCTTACACTAATATTGAAGATCTCTCAAATAACAAAGTGATACTGAATCTAATGGAAAAAGAATTAGCGAAGATTCAGAAAAATCTCGCTAACTATGAGAGAGTTAGAAAATTCACTTTGCTGGAAAAACCATTCTCACTTGAAACCGGAGAAATAACTCCAAGTCTTAAGATTAAGAGAAAGGTAGTTGAAGAGCTCTACAGCGATAAGATTGAAGAAATGTACTCAGGCCTTAAGCCCTGATCCTAATCCTGAATTAAAACCAGCAATTGAATCTGCTTGATTTAGACTGGTTAAAACTTGCGTTCAATAATGCCCGGTAGGGTTACGTTTATATTTTACTACTTCAGATACTCTATCATCCAGCTGTGAATTCGGCCATTTGTTGCAAGAATACGCCGGGTGAAGATATCTATTTCCTCTCCGGCAAAACCTGTAACCTTTCCCCCGGCTTCTTCTACAATTAATTTACCAGCACAAATATCCCATGGATGCAGATAGACTTCCCAGAATCCATCAAATACTCCCCTGGCAACATAACAAAAATCGATAGCAGCGGAGCCCAACCTTCGTATTCCTCTTGATGCTTTTGTTAATGCTGTAAATTTTTCAAGCGCATTCTCTGGATTATCGGATATATTATAGGGGAATCCTGTTACCAAAACGCTATGAGCAAGATTATCATTTTTACCAACATTTATTCTTTGCGAATTGGCAAATGAACCGCTGCCCGATTCTGCCGAGTAGGTAATATCCTGCATAACATCGTATACAACACCGGCAATTGTTTTGCCTCTTTTCTGAAGTCCTATTGAAATTGAAAATATCGGAAGACCGTGTGCAAAATTTGTAGTCCCGTCTATGGGATCAACAACCCATAAATACTCTGATTCATTTTTGGTCTCCCCTCCTTCTTCAGCGAGTATGCTGTGGGAAGGATATTTCTTTTGAATATATTCTTTTATGTGTTTTTCAGAAGCCTTATCTATATCAGTTACCAGGTTTGATTCGTTGGTTTTATACTCAATCCCAAAATTTTTCCCGAAACCTTCTCTTACGATCTCTCCTGCTTCGTGTGAAATAAGTATTATATCCTGAATCATATTATTCTTTTTTATTCGCAAATATATAAAAAGAAGAAGGTAATATAAGTGCGATTGCATAGCCGAATGTCATTTTTACTTCCTTGATAGCCCAATTGCATTTTGGTATATTTCTCTACTAGAATAGAATTTGAGATAAGAAGGAGTTTAACTTTGAAGAAAATTGATCAGATAGAAATTTCTGAATCAGGAGATAATTCGATCGTTGATAATATGCCGGAAATACTTCCGGTTCTGCCTTTACGAGATATAGTAATTTTTCCTTATATGATTTTCCCTGTACTTGTTGGAAGGGAGCAGTCAATCCGTGCAGCTAACTACGCTCTGGAGAATACAAAGTATATATTCCTTGCAACACAAAGGAAATCGAATATTGAGGATCCCAAGAAAGAAGATATATACAAAGAAGGAACTATCGCAAAAATTGTTCAGATTCTCAAACTTCCCAATGGTCTGATGAAGATTCTTGTCGACGGTCTTCTGCAGGGAAGAATAAAAGATTTTACCGGGAATAATAATTTCTTTGAAGCTAAGATCGAAGTAATTATTCCGATTGTGGATAATGACCACGAAATGAATGCACTGGTCAGACAAATGTCTCAGTTATTTAAAGAGTATGTGAAGATAAGCAGGAACATACCCAATGAAACAGTTACAGCGTTTGAAAACATTGAGGAACCCGATAGAAAGTTGTTTTATGTAGCGGCAAATATCAACCAGGCAATGGATGTAAAACAATCAGTTCTGCAGAAGTTTACTCTTAAGGAACAGTTATATGAAGTTATAAAGATACTCAATTCAGAAATTGATATACTCAAGATTGAAAAGGAGATTGACAGCAAGGTTCAGGAAAATATTGCAAAGACCCAGAGGAAATTTATAATTCAGGAACAAATAAAGATTCTTCAGGATGAGCTCGGGGATGATGAAGATACATCTCCTGAAATTGCCAAGCTCAGGGATCAGATAAAGAAAGCTAAGATGTCTCCTGAGGCTGAAGCCAAATCATTGGAGGAGCTTAACAAACTAAAGAAGACTCCGGCAATGTCACCTGAATCCACCGTTATTAGGAACTATCTCGAATGGCTTACAGAGGTTCCCTGGTCTAAGAGAACTAAGGATAATCTGGATATAAAACACGTAAGAAGGATCCTGGATGAAGATCATTTTGCACTGGAGAAACCAAAGGAAAGAATTATTGAACATATAGCTGTACTGAACCTGGTAAAACAGATGAAAGGACAGATACTTTGTTTCGTCGGACCTCCGGGAGTCGGGAAGACTTCCCTTGGCAAATCCATCTCGAGAGCGCTCGGAAGAAAGTTTGTTAGAATAAGTCTGGGCGGTGTGAGAGACGAAGCAGAAATAAGAGGACATCGCAGAACTTATATAGGTTCAATGCCTGGAAAAATTGTTCAGTCTATGAAGAAAGCTGAAACAATAAACCCGGTTATGCTGCTTGATGAGATTGATAAAATGAGTATGGATTTCCGCGGGGATCCATCCTCTGCAATGCTGGAAGTGCTTGACCCGGAACAGAACCATACATTCAATGATCATTATCTTGAAGTAGATTATGATCTTTCCCAGGTGATGTTTATAACTACTGCGAACGTAAGGTATAATATTCCCCTTCCCCTGCAGGACAGGATGGAAATAATAGAGCTGCCTGGTTACCTTGAGCACGATAAAGTACAAATCGCGAAACGGCACATTCTTCCAAAACAGCTGGAAGCACACGGTTTGACAAATAAGCACGTTGAATTTAAGGATGAAGCGCTTCAGAAGATTATTTCGGAATATACCCGTGAAGCAGGTGTAAGAAACCTTGAAAGAGAAATAGCTTCAGTGTGCAGAAAACTTGCACGCGATATTGTTTTAAGTGAGTCAACCAACGGTAAAGCAAAAAAGAAAACAAAGTTTGTGGTAGATGAGGATAAGCTGGAAGAATATCTGAAAGTCCCTCGTTATCGTCATCAGAAGCACATTTCGGAAAAAAGAGTCGGGAGCGTTACCGGTCTTGCCTGGACAAGTGTAGGTGGTGAACTGCTGAATGTAGATGTAACAATAATGAACGGCGCTGAGAAACTCACGCTTACAGGCCAGCTTGGAAATGTTATGAAGGAATCAGCACAGGCCGCATTGAGCTATATCCGTTCAAATGCCAAAAAATTACAGCTTAATCCTGATTTCTTTAAAGGAAAGGAAGTTCATATCCATTTGCCTGAGGGAGCAATCCCCAAAGACGGTCCTTCAGCAGGAATAACAATGTCAATGGCTCTTCTCTCTGCAGTCAGCGGGAAACCTGCGACTAATGACGTGGCAATGACCGGTGAAATAACCTTACGCGGAAATATTCTGCCAATCGGAGGATTAAATGAAAAACTTCTTGCCGCTAAACGAAATAATATCAAAAAAGTACTTATTCCAAAGGATAATGAGATCGATTTGAAGGAAATTCCCGGTGAAGTAAAGGAAGGTCTGGAAATAATAACCATTGATCATATTGAGGATGCTATTCCTTATGTCTTTCCATCGCTTAAAACAGGCGAAAGAACGAAGATGAAAATGAAAAGTTCCGATAAGCATAAGAAAAAGAAGAGATAAGTTTGACCGATACCATAATTGTAAATGATGAGCTTTCTCCTGAAGAGAAATACCGTCTCCTGGGAAAGCAGCTGCGGTCATTGCTGGATAGAAAAGAGAATATTTTATCAAATTTATCCAATTTCACTGCGGCAATTAAACAGACATTTGATAAAATAAGCTGGGTCGGTTTTTATTTATACGATGGACAAAAACTCTTTCTTGGACCTTTCCAGGGAAAGGTTGCCTGTACTTTAATAGATATGGGTAAAGGAGTCTGCGGCACTGCCGCGATGAGACGGCAGACAGTCCTGGTTGAGGATGTGGATAAATTTCCGGGACATATTGCGTGTGATCCCGAATCACGATCCGAAATTGTAATTCCGATAATTAAAAATAACGACCTGTACGGCGTCCTTGACCTGGACAGCAAAGAGTTAAATTCATTCAATAAAACAGATCAAAAATATTTTGAAGAATATTGTTCTTTTCTTTCTTCTGAAATAATTTAAGATAATCAATTAATTATAGTGTTAATCCCCGGATGACTTATATAGTAACTGCAAGAAAATGGCGCCCTCAAAAGTTTAGTGAGGTAGTTGGTCAGGAGCATATAACCGCTACTCTGAAGAATGCAATTAAGACAAATCGTATTGCACACGCTTATTTGTTCACAGGACCAAGAGGAGTCGGTAAAACAACAACAGCAAGAATTCTTGCAAAAACATTAAACTGCCTGAATCCCAGAGACGCCGAGCCCTGTAACGAATGTGAAATGTGCAAATCGATTCTCAACTCACAGTCGCTAGATATTATTGAGATTGATGGAGCCTCAAACAGAGGTATCGATGAAATAAGGACATTAAGGGAATCGGTGAAGTATGCCCCTACTAAAGGGAAATATAAAGTCTACATTATAGATGAAGTCCACATGCTTACCCGTGAATCTTTTAATGCATTCCTTAAGACACTTGAAGAGCCGCCGGCGCATACGCTGTTTATCTTTGCTACCACAGATGTTCATAAAGTCCCTCTGACAATTATATCGAGATGCCAGCGTTTTGATTTCAGACGAATCCAGATGAACACAATTAAGGAACTTCTTCGTAAAATCGCTCAGGATGAGAAGATTGAGATTGATGATAAGACTCTCACCATAATAGCTCGTAAAGCAGATGGTGCACTACGGGATGCCGAAAGTTATTTTGATCAGGTAGTTTCTTTTTGCGGAAATAATATTGATTCAGTGACTGTTTCACATCTGCTGAATCTTGTCGATGATGAATTATATTTTATGATTTCTGATGCTGTGCTGGAGAAGAACTTTAAGAGTGTCTTTGAAGTTACAAAGCTGCTTTATGAAAACGGCTGGGATTTTGTTGATTTTGTAGATGGTCTCACTGAACATTTCAGAAATATACTTACAGTTATACTAACAGAAAGAACCGAGTTAATAGAAACCGCTGAGGTTTACAGGGAAAAATATATTAACTACCTTGGCAACTTTTCTGAGGGAGATCTTTTGAGGATTCTTAATTTTCTAAATAAGGCACAGCAGGAATTGCGCTATTCACAAAATCAGAAACTTAAAGTTGAGATATCGCTAAGCCATTTAATTGGTCTTGAAAAATCAGCCACTATATCTGAAATAATAACCGGCCTCAGTGAAAAAAAAAGCCTTGAAATAAACAGAGATGTCCCCTCTTCATTCAAAGTCAATTTACCCATGGATCCGCTTCCGGTTCGTGAGCAAACACCTGCGACAAGAAAAACTACAGTATTACCAAATAAGATTTCACAATCTGAATCAACTTCCGGTCTTGATCTGGAATCAGTTAAAACTAAATGGGATGGTTTTGTCAATTCAGTGATGAAGGAAAAAGCATTAATCTTCGGTCCATTTCTGAGCAGCGTTAAAGTACATAATCTTCAGGCAAACAATCTTGAATTAATTACAACAGATTCTCATTCTGTAAATCTTTTCCAGAATGATAGGGATTATATAACGAAGAAAACCCTCGAATATTTCGGAAAAAAACTGAACTTTATTGTAAAATTAAGTGATAGTGAACAAAAAGAAGAAAACCATCTTAAAATAAGCAAAGCAAATGATGCAGAAGACGATCCCTATGTAAAGGCAATAATATCCGAACTGGGTGGAGAAATTATTGATTGATGTGCTAAAAAATAAGAAATTCCCCACATTCCTGTCCATAATAACCGCTAATTGCACTAATTGTTTATATATACACTGTTCTATCCTGGTAAAATAATATATTCGGGTTAAAAGATGGACGTGCTCAGAGAGTGTGTGAAGCGTAAGCGAAGTTGGTCTGAAGAATAGTTAACAGTTTTAATTAGTGAGGGAAATTCCAGATTTAACACATTATATCTCCATTTTAATACTATCTGACTTTTGATAAATAATTTGATTATTCGTATTTTAATTGATGTCCAAAAATTTGATTATTGCTATCGATGGTCCGGCTGGAAGCGGTAAAAGCACTTCTGCTAAGCTGGTTGCACAAAAATTGGGCTATCTTTATATAGATACAGGCGCTATGTATAGAGCGGTTACTTTTTTATCTATAAAAAAAAAGTTAATTGCCGAAAATGATATTGTCCGTCTTGCCGAATCGATTGACATCAAACTGAAGTTCGATAACGGATTAACCGAAGTATTCGTTGATAATACCGATATTACCGATGAACTGAGAACACACGAGGTTAATGCACAGGTCAGTGATATCAGTAAGATTGAGGGTGTAAGAAAAGCTCTTGTTAATAAGCAGAGAGAATATGCATCCCTGAACAGCGGAGTAGTAATGGAAGGAAGGGATATCGGAACTGTTGTTTTCCCTGATGCCGATGTAAAGATTTTTCTGACAGCATCACTGACCCGGAGAGTAGACAGACGGGTCAAGGAATATGAAAGCAAAGGGATTAATATCCCTGCTGAAAATATTAAAAAGAACCTTGTACAGCGTGACAGGATTGATTCAACCCGGGAGGTAAGCCCTCTTCTTAAAGCAGCCGATGCCGTGGAAATAGATACATCATCTGTTACGATAGAACAGCAGGTTGAACTGATTTTGAGAGAAGTAAGGAAAAAAGAAAAGATTATTAAGTCATCATAATTAATTTATGTTAAATTAAAAATTTGCAGTTGTGTTTTTTGAGATGACTTGAAACATTTGACTGCAGAACATTTATTTATTTCAGGAGGATTAATGTCCGAAGAGACGAAAGAAAAGACCAGAGGTATGGTAACCGCTGATGATTACGAAAAGGCCAAGAGAAATTTTCAGAATGAGGAATATTCCCAGGAAGAATTTCTTACTCTTGCCAGACTTTATGCTGATTCGTTCAGAGATGTTAAAGAAGGTGAACTTGTAAAAGGCAAGATTGTACGAATTCAGAACGATAACGTCATCATTGATGTAGGATTCAAATCGGAAGGATCAGTTCCCAAGATTGAATTCCGCGAAGATGAAGAAATTAAGATCGGGAATGAAGTTGAAGTAGTTCTTGAAAGTGTTGAAGATCAGGAAGGCAATCTCGTACTAAGTAAACAAAGAGCTGATTTTCTCAGAATCTGGGAGAAAGTTGTCAGAGCTCATGAAACAGGTGAAATACTTCAGGGTAAGATAATCAAACGTATTAAGGGAGGTATGGTCGTAGATCTTATGGGTATGGAAGCATTCCTTCCGGGTTCCCAGATTGATATCCGTCCAATACGAGATTTTGATGCGTTTGTGGGACAAATTATGGATTTCAAAGTTGTCAAAGTAAATATCCCCACTGAAAACGTTGTTGTTTCTCATAAAGTCCTTGTAGAAGAAGAAATCGCCGATCAGAGAAATGCGATACTCGAAGGACTTGAAAGAGGACAAATTCTTGAAGGCACAGTTAAAGCAATTACAGACTTTGGTGTTTTTGTCGATCTTGGAGGAGTTGATGGCTTAATTCACATCACTGATCTGAGTTGGGGCAGAATAAATCATCCTAATGAAGTCGTTAAGCTTGACCAAACAATAAAGGTAGTCGTTACAGACTTTGATGAGGAGAAAAAGAGAATATCCTTAAGCTTAAAGAAGCTTCTTCCCCATCCATGGGAAAATATTGATGAAAAATATAAGGTTGGTGATAAGGTTTCAGGCAGGGTCGTTTCACTAACCGACTACGGCGCCTTCATAGAAATCGAAAAAGGCATTGAAGGTTTAATTCATAATTCTGAAATGAGCTGGACACAGCACATCAAACATCCTTCTCAGGTTGTCGCGATGGGGCAAGTTGTTGAAGCTGTTATTCTTAGCCTTGATAAAGAGGAGAAGAAAATATCACTTGGTATAAAACAGCTTGAACCGGATCCTTGGGAATCGCTGATGCAGAAGTATCCCGTCAGCTCCCAGCATTCAGGCATTGCAAGAAACCTTACGAACTTCGGAGTATTCGTAGAACTTGAACCCGGAGTTGACGGGCTGGTTCATATTTCTGATCTCAGCTGGACTAAGAAAATACGTCATCCCGGTGAAGTAGTTAAAAAAGGTGAAAAGCTTGATGTAATTGTCCTCGGCGTTGATGTCGAACAAAGGAAAATTTCACTTGGTCATAAACAGGTTCAGGAAAATCCCTGGAACAATTTCGAAAAAGTATATAACATCGGTACCGTAACCGAAGGCAAAGTTGTTAGAATTATCGAAAAAGGATCTAATTGCCGAACTTCCTGAAAAAGTTGATGGATTTGTTCCATCTAATCAGCTTGCTACAAATAAAATAAAGAACATTGCAAATCATTTCCCTGTTGATGATATCATTCCTCTTAAGGTTATTGAATTCGATAAGGAGAATAAGAAGATTGTTCTCAGTACTATCGCCGCCTTAAAGGAAAGACCTGAACAGGATATAAGAGAATACCTTGATAAACATAAACTCGACAGAGTTTCTGTTGAAGAGATAATGAATGCTGAAACAGGAGCAATTGACTCGTCTGATTTCCCTATCTTTGAAGTTCCTGAAGACCAGCACCAAAATCATAAGGAAAATTCTTAACAGGTTTTCCCGGATAATAACAGAGCGGGATTCATATCCCGCTCTTTTAATTTTAAATAGAATCGGTGAATGTGAATAAAGTCGCTTTACATACCCTGGGCTGCAAGCTGAATTTTTCGGAGACTTCAACCATTGGTAATCAGTTTTTATCCAAAGGATTTGAGGTTGTGGATTTCAGGGAGAATGCAGACTTATATGTTTTTAATACATGCACTGTGACTGAAAATGCCGAAAAAGAATGCCGGCAGCTTGTAAGGAGAGTTCTACGGCAGAATCCCGAGGCATTTGTCGTAGTTACAGGATGCTATGCTCAGCTTCGCCCGCATGAAATTGCTGCCATTGAGGGTGTAGATGCAATACTTGGGACTAAAGAAAAATTCAGATTATTCGATATCCTTGGTGATTTTCGAAAGAAAGAACTTGCCTGTGTGTTTGTCTCTCCAAATGGAGAGCTCGATGATTTCGGTCCCGCTCATTCCACAGATGCGGACAGTAGGACAAGAGCATATTTTAAAATACAGGACGGCTGTGATTATAAATGCTCATTCTGCACAATTCCCAAAGCGCGGGGATTAAGCAGAAGCATGAATCCTGATAAAGTAATTGAAGATTTCTTGTCCTTGCTTAACCAGGGATATAAAGAGATCATCCTAACCGGAGTGAACGTAGGAGATTATGGAAAGTATTATCAGACCGATCTGTACAATCTACTTCTTCGTATGGTTGATATTCCCGGGGATTTTCGTATCAGGGTAAGTTCAATCGAGCCTAATCTACTAAATGATGATATTATTGAACTGACCGCTTCAAGCGAAAGAATATGCAGACATTTTCATATACCATTGCAAAGCGGGAGTCCGGATATACTTAAAATGATGAGGCGTCGTTATAAAGTCCAGGACTATAAAAATCTTATTGATAAACTTAATTCCAGAATACCGGATATAGGCATCGGTGTTGATGTAATCGTAGGGTTCCCGGGAGAGACTGAGGAAGAATTCCAAAAAACATATAATTTTTTAAGAGATTTAGACATTTCATATCTGCATGTATTTACATATTCTGAAAGGCCTGATACTGCGGCTGCTGATATTCCTGATCAGGTTGACGTTTTTGAAAGGAAAAGAAGAAATAAGCTTTTAAGAAACCTGAGCAGCAGAAAGAAAAATCTTTTTTATACTAAGAATGTCGGACAAAATGTAGATGTTCTTTTCGAAACTGAAAACCATGACGGACTGATGAAAGGGTTTTCATCAAACTATATCAGAGTATCCTGCAATTATGATCCGGGTTTAGTCAATACCCTGGCCAGAGTAAAAGTAAAGGAAGCCGGTGATTCTATTTGTTCAGGAGAAATAACAGCGATAAAAAAATCAGTTGACTCATTAGCATCTTAATTATAAAATTAAAACTAAAAAAATATGAAATATTCCCTTTTGTCTCTTCTTTTCATTACTTCATTAACATTTGCACAAATATCTGAAACCAAATCTTCCCTGGAATTAAAGAACATTGTAATTGAAAATCTAAAAAGTCAAACAACTGATTTGTCCCTTTCAGTAGAAAGAACAAAAAAGAATCCCGGTTTAGCTATCCTATATTCTTTACTGCTGCCCGGTATGGGGGAATTATATGCAGACGGTTATTCAAGCGGAAAATATTTTACAATCGCAGATGGAGCCCTCTGGGGTATTCTTATAGGAATGAACACTTATGCCGGATGGCAAAAAGACAGATATGAAGCCTATGCCGTGACTAACGGAGGGATAACACCTTCAGGTAAGGATGCAAACTACTATGCTACAATAGGTGATTTTACTAGTATTAATCAGTACAATGATGAACAGGCTCTTAACCGTGATTTTGGGGCAATGTATAATGTAGAAACGCATTACTGGAGCTGGCCGACCACAGAACAGAGGAAAACTTATCGTGGGATGTGGACTTCAAGTGAGCAGACTTATAATGATATCAGATTTGTGGTAGGAGCTTTAATCGTTAACAGGATTGTCAGTGCGATAAACGCTGTGCGGCTTGTATCAGCATATAATAAAAACCTCAATGCTGATTTAAGCTGGAATGTTTCTGTGGGATTGTCCAATAAAACTGATCCTCCAACAACTCTCGTACTTAATTTTCAAACTTCACTTTAATTTAGATGCAATTGAATCTCAGGGATTAACTGCCTGATAGCTTCTTTTTTTATTATCTATACCAATACTATTAAAGAACCTCTTTTTAAAATAAAAAAGGGAGTCTCGTGACTCCCTCCTTACATTTGTAATAAATTACTTAAGCAGTATTAATTTTTCAGTAGAAGTGAAATTACCTGCTGCCAATGTGTAATAATAGATTCCGCTTGCAAGTTTGCCGGCATTGAATGTTACCTTGTGATTTGTGGATTCCATCCATCCGTCAACCAGTGTAGCTACTTCATTTCCGAGCACATCATATACCTTTAAGGAAACATGACTCCTTTCGGGAGTTGAGAATTCAATCGTAGTGCTTGGATTAAAAGGATTAGGGTAATTCTGGCTGAGGAAATATATTGTAGGTTTATTTACATCAATCTCCGCAACTGGTGAATAAGCATACTTTCCATCGAAATCTATTTGTTTCAACCGGTATGTATAGTGGCCTGGTCTCATAAGATTTTGATCTGTATATGTATAAGCGTGGTTTTCAGTGCTGTTTCCGCTTCCCTGTACGAAACCAATTTTATCCCAGACTGCTGATTCATTATCTGATTTCAGGCTTCTTTGAATTTCAAATCCGCTGTTGTTTAATTCAGTGGCTGTTATCCAGCTCAGCATTACACTATTATCGTTCATAGCCGCAGTAAATGAGGCGATCTCAACAGGAACATTATCAATAACTTCAAGTGTCACAGACCTTCTGTGAATAGGTATTCCGGTGACACCTTCTCCCTGAACATTTACTGTATAAGTTCCATTAGGGACGGTACCAACAGTGTGAACTGTCATAGTAATGCTTCCCGGGAATGATGTAATTGTATTTCCCGGGTTGAAAGTAATGTCGAAGGAACCAGTTGCGGGTGCCGGGTTAATGTCGGCAGTAAACATTGCCTCCTGATCATATAGAGTTACAGCGGGAATTTCTACGGTGTAATCCGCCTGATCATTTGTATTTCCCACTGTGTTTGATGGAGGATATGCCAGCATGGCAAAATCAGGAAAATATCCGGTGTAGCTACCGAAACTTCCGGCTCTGAAATCGGTCCAGACCATCATTGAAATATTGCCTGCTGAAGTGATTGCATCATAATCACCCTGGTATCTTGGTGTACCGCCACCTCCGCACGTGGAACAATTTATTTTCATTTTTGCATTTGAAATTCTCTGATTCGGAGCAAATGTCAGACCACCATCATCAGAGTAGCTTGCATAAATATAAGCGCTGTCGGAGGTAGGTGTATCACGTGTATCCATCCATTTAACAAATAACCTGCCGGTTTCTTTATCGCACCACATTGACGGATGCCACTGATGGTGAGTAGTAGTATTCGGATCATCATTAACCACTAATGCTGATGACCATGTTACCCCCTGGTCTGTTGAATAACAACAGAATATATCGGGTTTGTTTCCGCTTCCTGCTGGTGTATTTGAAGCATATACCAGGTAAAGTCTACCCCTATACGGACCAAAGCTGTTATCTGCAGTTATGAAAGGATATGTTCTAGTTCGCATGTTTTCAACCGAGTGTCTGCTATTTACATTCGTTCCGATCGTTCCGGCAAAATTCTGTGAAGACATTAATGTAAAAGTAGCACCGCCATCCGTAGAACGATAAAATCTATATGTTGCGGCAAAGGTGTTGCCTTCATTAGTTACAAAATAGACACATCCGCCAGGTACATCTCCTCCGATTACATTTGGTCCTACAGCGACCATGGCTCCGGGCAAAGGAGTATTATTCACAGAAAATGTCTGGCTGAAAGTTGCGCCATGATCAGTGCTTCTGGCAAAGTTATGTGACCTGTAAAACTGGTATTTGTCATCGTTGCATACACATAATTTGCGAACGGACCGCTTGTCTGATCTGCAGCCATCCAGCATTTGTCACCTCCGCTTACAGCGTTAACACCGGCAGACCAGGTCTGTCCATTATCTGATGAACGGATCACCCTTGCGTTTGTTATGTTGCCTATCATCTGCATATAAAAAAGATTTCCAAGACTGTCATAAGCTGTAACTGGATCTCCCTGAACGGAAGTGCCAAAAGGCGGTGTTGAGGCCAGCCAGTCGTGTCCATCATAAGTTCTGTGGGCACCATTAATATTGAAGGCATTAAAATACTGCAATGGATCATTTGGATTAACTGACATATGCGGTTCAGCGAAATCGACTCCAATATTGAAATTATCAAAACCATCTACCGTGATGACATCCGCTTCTATTTCCATGGGAAAATATGACTGTATCATCTGCTGTGTTAAATGATCTACCCTGGGATCGTCTTCCCCCTGTGAATAAATGTTTACTGAAAAAAGAAACAGTAAAGGTAACATTAAAAGAAACGAGGATTTCCCGTATACTTCCCTGTACATAACACCTCTCTTTATAAGTTAATATGACTGGTTAATTAATTGATTAAAAATGGTTTAATATCTTATCAAATTTCCGGTGAGAATAATCTAATTGTCGTTGAATGATTTATTTTCAAATATGTATTGTTCCAAAGTGAAGATATAAAATAATTTTGTAAAATGGAACATTTTTTTCAGGAAAGAAATTATTTTTTCACATTGAAAATTCTCTTAAACTCTTCAACGCTGTTGATAGCCCTGATCCGTTTCTCTTCCTCATCAGTTTCATTTCTTTTATTAATTTCCGCCGCAAACTCTTCAGAGGATATCACTGCCGAACTGCACACCTGTGCAAACTGTCTCAGATTATTATCCGAAGTAATTACAGTAATATTCCTTGGATTTTGAGATGCCATAATTTCGGCTTTAATTCTATCGTCAGCAGTTTTATTTTCAGAGTAAATTATTTTTGCTGAAGTTATTCTAATGGGTATGTTCTGAAAGCCGTCAAAATGAAGGGATGCTTTAACTTTTTTATTCTGGAAAAAATTATCTATTAAAAAAGCAAGTTTTTCTCTTGCAGCCTGTTTATCATTATTCTGAATCTTCTGCAGACCTTTGATTTTTCCTATCAGGTTGTTGCCATCTATGATATATTTCCGCATTTCTAATACCCCTTTCCGCTATAGAACTGCGCCTGTTTGGTGACTTTCAAATCCTGCAGCTGAGGTGCTTTCACTCTTATCTCAAACCGGTATCCGCGGTAAGTACCAATCGGGTTCCACGTAAAATTCATTAACCAGCAGTGCAGATCCCTTGAGATTCTGATCTGTGGAGCTGCAAATTCATTTCGCTGAAAATCATAACTGCCCGTGAACGAAAATTTCCAGTTCGGTGTAATATTGAAATTTATTGCCCCGCTTAAATTTGAAACTTCACTTTTTTGTATCGGTACCGGCCGGGATAAAGCATAATTATAAGTTAAGGAAAGATCCCAGGGAATTGTAAAATCAGGGTCTTTTTCCGAATATAATCCCTTATAAACGTTATCCTGGTTCTGAAGTTCGTATTCCCCTTCCGGTGCAGGTGTCTTGTTCCCTTCAGAAGATTTTAGTTTCTCTCCGGATAAACTTGTAGAAACTGAGAAGCTGAAATTGGTTAATCTCAGAAATCCTTTTCCCTCATTCACAAGAAGTTTATTTATTCTTGATGTTGTTCCCTGGTAGTCATATGGAGTAAAATTTGAGCTGCCTGAAAAATTAAACCATTCACCTACCTGGGTCCGGTACTGTAGACCAAGATCAGAAAGTTTCAAAGTGTCGGCTGCAAAATTATAACTCATAGAAGCAGAAATATTAAGAAGCTGAATTTTTTTCTCTTTTGAGGTCGTATCTGTGGGATCGGGCTGCGTTTTCATTTCGAATAGGTTTCCAAGAGTAAAAGTGATTCTTTGTGATTCGCTGGATGGAACACCGCCGAATATCTCACGCTGAAATTTATCATAATGAATAACTCTGTTATTAGGATCCGTGTAAGTATCATAATATCCCCAGAATGGTTTTGAAAAATCAGGATTATAATTATAAGAAATGCTGGGATTGACTGTATGCCGTACAGCATTAACGCCCAGACTGTTCACAGGAAATATTCCGTAAAATTTTGTCGATGCAGTCACACCCAATCCGAAAGTTCTTACAAAATTTATTTCGTGTTCATCATTAATAAAGGTTGTATCATGTCCTGTTTTAGCAGAAATCCCCGTTTTATACACCACTCTTTTGTTATACCATTTTTCCTGATACTGGACTGATGGAGCAATGCTCAAATATCCGATCTTAGGCGACAGACCGGCAGAAATCTGGTGATTAAATCCCCCTCTTGTATTAAGGTTTCCGCTTGTTTTCGTTCTGTCATTTTCAAACTGCCCGGTATAACTATAACCAAATAATTCAAACCATTTCTGCTCACCAATTCCTTTTCCCCTGAACGGATAACTCTGGGCTTTTGCAAAAGTCAGATTAGGGAGAATCTCGTGAATATCACCTGACTGCAGATTCTGATTCCTTGTATAACTGGCCGAAAGACTGTTGCCGGATTCATCCCATGTTTTTGAGAACATAGCATTCGACATAATCTCGTTTCTCAGAAGTTCATTAAAATCTGTTGTATTTTGCTGAAGATAATTTCCAGAAGTAAACTCAAGGTTTGCATCAAATCTCATAGTCGGTGTAAACGATTGGTTATGGCTCCACTTGAGGCTCCATTCGATGTTTTGGGTTCTGTCAGGATCAGTCGGCAGGCCTGTTGCCAGATCGGAGTAATCCCCCTGAAGGGTTCCGGTATAATTATAACGTTCCGCATAGCGAAAACGGGAATTGACCCTGTAACTTCCGCGAGTATAATAATCACCGGTTAAATTCCAGTCCATATAGTCACTTATTGCCCAGAAATAGCCGAACCGTGCAAAATATTTTCCGTACGTGGCATCATCACCAAAAACGGGAGGGATTATTCCTGAGCGTCTCCCGGACTGAAGTGGAAAGATGGCAAATGGTAAAGGCAGGGGCAGAGGAACGTCTCCGACAAACATCCATATCCACTCAGCCATCACCTCCTGTTTTTGCACTACCTTCATTTTAGGAGAATAAAAATAATAGTCAGGATCTTTGTTTTCGCACGTAGTATAAATGCCGTCTTCAATAAAATAAGTATCCTTATCAACTTTCTTTATTTTTGAGCCGGTATAATAAGCTCCTTCATTCTGGGTTTCAGCAGTGGCAATAAATCCCCTCTGCGTTTTAAAGTTAAACTTCATTCTGAAACCTTCGTATGTTTCTCCCTTATCCTTTAATACAGGGGTACCAGCATATTTTACGGATGTATCAGTTGGTACACCTTCGGCGTCCACTCCACCCGTTTTGAAATCCACTTTAATGTTGGCTGCGGTAAGGTCTGTTTGTTTATATTGAATTTCGCTTGCCCCATACAGGTACATCTCTTTTTTACCTATTACAAAAATTAATGAATCAGATGAGCTTGCGTTAATAACTGTGTCAATATCGCCGGGTTTGGTTTTAATTGAATCAGGAGTATGTAGTGAATCAGTTGCGGAGAAATACAAAGAATCCGGATGATATAATCCGGTTGAATCAATTTGCTGAGCAAATTCCTGAGCAGAGAATAATATTAATATCAGTAAGAACTTTCTCATTTCAGAATTGATATGAAGAATAATATTTCAAAAATATATCTGTCCTCAGGATTTATAAAACACTAAAGCAGACGCCCCTTTTATACCGGCATCATTTTTTAATTTTGCCGGATGAACTTCAATTCTTTCACGCAAAGGGGTTAAAACCCGCAATGAAGCTGTTTCTTTAATGGAATCAAATAAAGGCTTCCCGAAGCCTGAAACACCTCCTCCGATAATAAAAGTACTTACGTCCAGCAGGTTGCTCACCGAGGCTAAGGCACACCCAAGATAATAGCCCATCTTTTTAACAATTGACTGTGCGTATAAATCTCCTGCTTCAGAAGCCGTGTCAATAATCTTGGGAGAAAGTTTTTCAAGATCGTGATCTATCAGCTCCCAGATTTTTGATCCCGTATGATCGGGAAGTTCTTCTTTAATTCTGCTGACCAGGTAATGGTTGCCTATATAAGCTTCTATGCATCCTCTGGATCCGCATTTGCATTGGGGACCTTCATTATTTATCGTGACATGACCAATTTCCCCTGCTGCGCCAAACTCTCCCCTGTATATTTTTTTATTAATAATTATCCCGCCCCCGACGCCTGTACCGAGTGTAACCATCACAAAAGAATCGTATGTTTTCCCTACACCAAACATAAGTTCACCGATAGCCGCAGCATTAGCGTCATTCTCCACATATACTTTTTTATCAAATTCCTTTTCGATAAGCTTGCCAAGATTTATCTTTTCCCAGCCCCGGAAATTAGGAGGGTTCTCCACCGTTCCTTTTTTTATAGAAACGACCCCCGGTGCACCAATGCCTATACCGTAAATTTTCTTTTTGGATTTCCTGAGTATTTCATTTATTCCTTTTTTAATTTGTCCAACTACAGCGTCAGGACCATTTTCCGCTTTCGATTCAATTGATAGTTTTTTTGTTATTTTCCCTCTTTCTGAAACTATTCCGATTTTAACACTTGTGCCCCCAAGGTCGACACCCAGAGTATATTTTTCTGATTTAGCCATAACTACCTTGTATTATTGCTTTCCTCAATTGAGGAAATGGACATTAACTTAAATTTGTGTATAAAACAGTCATAAATTTATTAAAAAGTTAGGTTGTAAAAAGCTGATTTAAGAAAATATTTTAATCTGCAGCAGAATTCCCGGGTGACTGACACTTTTTCTGTAAAAACTCAGGGAATAAAAATCCAAGACGCAGGGAAATAACAGGGATTATCATTAATAGATACTTTTCCCAGATCTGATATGAAAAAGGCATAACAATTAAAAAAAGGTAGAAAATTCCTGATAGCAGAATAGAATAAGGAATTTTTCGGGATTTGACCGCAATAATATCTTCCGTCAGGAAGATCATTATCATCCAGACACCCAGAGAGAAAAAAACAAATAAAATAATATCCGAAATTGGTCCATTTCCAGCTAAAGAAATTAAGAGTTTATGGATCAGACCGACTGTAAATATATTATTCTGTAATCTTGTAACTTCTGAAACCTGGACCGTGAAAAAGAAATAGCTACATCCCAGTATAAACGCAGGAATTAAAAGTTTTCTATAGGTAAGTAATCTTTTATTAAATACCAGCATCAACGGACAAATATATAAAGCTGAATATGAAACATACGTTGTTAACGCATGCGGATTCCAGAAAAATGTATTTACCGGGATAAACCTTTCAGTTCCTGAAGGCGGAGACAGACCTCCCCACATAATTACAAGAAAGAGAAAAGGCAGGGAAGAAAGGAACAGAAGTAGAGTATATTTTGAGAAATATTTTATTTCATTTTTGTAAATAGACTTTATTAGCACAAAAAGCCAGACTGCCGCGATGAAAATAACCGCATATTGTCTGCACAATACGGATAATCCCAAAAAAAATGAAGTTAAACCTGCTCTGTCTAATTTGAATAAATAAAGTGCTATAAAAACAAATAAGAGCGTCAGCATATCTGTAAAGACAAATACACTTAATCCCCAGGTATAAGGATTAATTAACGTAATGCAGCATAAAATTAAGCTTAGTTTCTCATTTTTTATATAAGCTGTAACAAATTGAAATAAAACAATTAGGAATAAAAATGAGACTATCAGGGAAAGAAACCTTAATGTAATTAAACTTAAGCCGAATAATTTTCCCCACAATGAATAAATGATGAAAACGAGAGGAGTGGTCACTTCCGGGTAATCTTTTATGACATGGGAGTATGGAGATGAATTAAATAATCTTATGGTTTCTACAAAATGGGATTCGTCCCCCCAGTATGAATGGTTTATTCCTAGAAGACCTGCTGCACAAATAAAAAGAAAAGCTGCTATCAGCCAGATTTTATTATAAATTGACAAGGAAAAAAGTTTATCTCTAAACGAATGAATACGTATGATAAAAATATTATTCGCTGTTTGCAGTCATTATTAATTTGTAAACTGAACATTTACAATTCTTAACTCATCAGGATATTTAATAGGGCCTAATGAGGTAGATACAGTCGGTTGAGCATACAAAGTTAAGTTGGAAGACGAACCTTTATTTCCTCCTATTGCAAGCGCCAGATTAATTAAATCTTCATAACCTTTATTCTGAAAGAATCTTACGAGATCCAGGTTCATTTGCAGTGGAATATTGCTGATTTGTCCTGTTCCCGGAATGGTTACTCCGTTTTTCAGACTTCCGGAAATTGTTTCTTTATCATTTATCAGGAGCCGCCAGGGAAATTCTGTGATTGTGGCACTCGTATTTGGATACCCACCTGTACCATCATTCGGATTCTTTGCCTGTACATTTAATACGAAGGAAACGGGTAGTGTGCCACTTGCTACAGCCTGAGAGATTTTCAGAATATCTATTGAATTAAAATCTGACAAACTAGATTTACCGGACAGACTTACTCCGTTCACTGTAAAACCGTTTACTGCACCAAGCTTAAACTGGAGTCTTGACAAATTAACTATCGACTGATATACACTGCACCCGCTCATAGTAATAAACAGCATAAGAATATATAAATACTTATTCTTCATTTGCTACTCCGTTTAATGAGATAATATCGTTTTCTGAGACTCCTCAATTTTTTGTAATATCAATTCTGCCACCCGCAGTGCCCGCAAACCATCCTCACCCGAGACCACAGGTTTTATTTTAGTAATTACGGAATCAACAAAAAGCTGAAGTTCATATTGCAGAGCATTCTGTTCTTTAACTTCGGGCTGTTCATAAATCACTCTTCTTTTCTTATTACCTATTCCGATTTCACCGAATGACAAGGTTGTGTGGCCGGTATCTTCATCCATTGGAACTAGCCTGTATACTTCAGAAAGCCCTGTAATAAAATCCAGTGATATATAATTATCCTTCTGGAATATTCTCATTTTTCTCATTTTCTTCTGTGAGATACGACTGGCGGTAACATTAGCCACAGCACCGTTTTCAAATTGAATCCTGGCATTTGCAATATCAATTGAATCCGACACAACAGCGACTCCGGAGGCATCGATTTGCTTTACTTTACTTTTAATCAGACTTAAAATAATATCGATATCATGTATCATAAGATCGAGAACGACTGCGACATCTGTCCCGCGGGGATTAAACTGAGCCAGTCTGTCAGTTTGGATAAACATTGGTTCAAGTATATACTGCTCAAGTGAAACAAGTGCGGGATTAAACCTTTCGATATGGCCCACCTGCAGTATAAGATTTTTTTCTGCAGCCAGCCGGACAATTTCCTCTGCCTGGGGAATAGTTGCAGTAATAGGTTTTTCTATAAATAAATGCTTTCCTTCCCTGATACATTCTTTGGCAAGATCATAATGAGAACTTGTCGTAGCGGCAATTGAAACCGCATCCACCTGTTTCAGAAGGTCTTGCAGATTACCAAATGTTTCTATACCAAATTCCTCACTTACAGTTTTTGATGTAGGCTGATGAACATCAAAAACACCGGTTAACCTGCAATCAGGAATAGAAGTAAACATTTTAGCGTGCAGTTTCCCCAGATGCCCTGCACCTGCTATTCCAACTTTTAATTTTTCCATATTTACCTGTTATTGTTTACTGTATATTTTTGCATAACCAATAATATGATCATATCCGCCTAAATCGGGATCATTATAATACAAAAATACATAATAATAATTTGATGTTTCCCAACTGTTTCCCTCAAGTGTATACCAGTCAATATCTTTCACAGAATTCCCTGTGATTTCGCCAGTTACGTACTGGTAATCATAAATACCTCTTTTAAGAGGAATTGTGATTGAATATATTCCACCATACTGACTCATTTTATATCCGGGAAGTACCTCCCAGTTATTGAAAGCCCCTACAAGGAAAATATCATTATAATTCTCATCCGGCGGACGGATTGAAAAAACCACATTCATATAAGTAGCATAATCGCTCCTGAAGTTTAACAGATTTTCACCTCCATTCAAATCAGGCGGTTCCTCCTTAAAAAATCTTGAGTATTCAAGTCCATCCAGCTGTGCTTTAACAGTCTCCCCAGTAAATATATTATAATCTCTGATATCTGTCTGTCTGTACTCATTTCCCGGCCGGATATCTCGTATAGTAAAAGTAAACTTCCTGTCACCGTTCCAGTAAAACTGTCTTTCATTCGTATTGAATGTCCGCTCAACAATGTAGGGATATTCGGTTTTATGATTTTCAATAACCTCAAGGTGATCTACGAATGAAGGATAAAATTTTTCAGGAAGATCAAATTCAGATGTTATGTTGAATATATATGCAAGTTCTGTAGGGAAATATGTTTTATCTTCCAGTTTCTCTCTCGTTAAACTTACCTGCATCGATACCTCTTCAGTTATCACTACAAATTTTCCCGAAGCATATACCCTGGAAGTGTCATAAGTATCGGTTATGTAATACCTCCACTTACCTGAAAAAGGAAAAGAGATCATTCCCCTACTGTCCGGGAATGATTCCCTGAAATGGTACCTGGCTTCTTTCACGTTCACCGGAAGCACAGCATAGTCGAGATTTGAATAAATGTTATAACCATGATTAGCAAGAAATAAATTACCGGTCGGATTCCAGTTCTTGTCACAAAAACGGAATACAACACTCAATTGAGGGACATGATCTGCTGCAAGATCAAATTCAATTGTAAGCCTGTTGCCTAAGATCACCGGTAATGCAGTTTCATCATCATCCGGATATGCCCGAAGCCATTTTACTGTGATATCCTCCTGGGCACTTAAAACCGCTGGCAGGATTACGAATAAAAGAAATATTATTTTGTACAAAGTTTCCCCTAAATGTTAAAGATTTCCACGCATTTAATTGATTGATAAGGTATGAATATTCTTACCTGTTCACTTTCCCTCACGTTTCAAGGAGAAGTCCGTCATCAAATGCTTCAGTTAATCTGCCTGATTTAAATACAATTTCATATATCGGGCTGTCCGAATGAGGATCAATTGTGAGACCATAGTTTTCATAAAGCGTAACATGGAGAGTCTTGCCTTCGAACTTCTTCCATTCCATTTTCATTTTGTCTCTTCCTGGTTTAAAATCTGGTTAATATTTTTTATAAAATCATCTATATCGTCACAGAGATAATACTTTTTAATGAATTGTGAAGCAATGGTAACTTCTCCCGCATTGACATAATTAGCATAAGCAGCAGAGATCGCTGATTTATTTCTCCGGCTCATATCGCATGAAAATTCACCCGATTCTGAAAATGAATCGAGGTAATCTATAATTTCTTCATTTTCCTGGATAAACAGATCATAAATATCAGTATTAATTAAATATATCTGACCGCTGTCGTACTTCCAGCAGTCTATAGGAAGAAAGATATCGCTGTCGCTGGTGTTAAAAGATTCAAAATAGACATTACCGGTTACGATAATTTTGCCGCCTTCCTCGTTTGAAAACATATCGTAAGGTTCCGTGGTTCCGCTGTGTATGGAATCAGCCAGCGCAAATTCATCAATCGTGTTAAAAATATAGATAAAGTAATCAGGGAGATCACTTGTTCCGGCTGAATCGATGACAATGTATTCTTCCACGCTGTCGCCGTCAAGGTCAACCGTGTAATCATGAGGATGATTAAAAGTCATTTCAAAAACAGTTATACCTCCATTGTCTTTAACGGTAAGCAGAGAATCCTGCAGCCGGGCGGTAAACAAGTCGAATGTATATTCACGCTGGGGAAATGCAGCCTTAAAGGAAAGTAAAAATAAAATAAGGAAGAAAAGTTTATTCATTATAACCGGGAATTTTTTCCTTTCCTAATATACTTTAATTGAAATAATTTAACAGTTCAAATACAAAAGCTTACTTTATTTTTCAGCCACAACAGCAGATAATTGTTTTACGAGTTCTCCTATAACGGCTTTAGCGTCACCGAAAATCATAAATGTATGATCTGCATAATACAAATCGTTTTCGATCCCTGCAAAACCGGGATTCATAGAACGCTTGATAGCAAAACACATTTTTGCTTTATCTGCATCTATAATGGGCATACCATAAATGGGACTCGTTTTGTCATTCCGTGCAGCGGGGTTTACGACATCATTAGCACCGACTACAATAGCCACATCAATCTGCGGCATATCAGGATTAATATCATCCATTTCAACCAGCTGCTCATAAGGAATCTTCGCTTCTGCAAGGAGCACATTCATATGACCGGGCATTCTTCCGGCAACAGGATGAATTGCAAATTTAACATCGACACCCAGTTTCGTCAGCAAATCATATAACTCCCTTACCCTGTACTGCGCCTGGGCTACAGCCATTCCATATCCCGGGATGATCACTACAGAGTTCGCCTGCTCTAAGATCTGAGCGGCTCCTTCAGGAGTTTCACTTTTGGCTTCTCTCTGCACAACGCCTGCTCTGGCAGCCTGAACCTGGCCGAATGCACCAAACAAAACATTTGTAAACGACCGGTTCATTGCTTTACACATAATGATTGAAAGAATTAAACCTGATGAACCATCCAGCGCTCCTGCAGTCACCAAAAGTTTGTTATCCAGAACAAAACCCATTGCTACAGCCGAAAGTCCTGCATATGAATTGAGAAGCGAAATAACTGTCGGCATATCAGCACCGCCGATAGGAATTATTAATAAAATACCGAAAAGTAGAGCGAGAAAGATTATAGCCGGGAAAAGATATCCGTATTCAACCGGATTAATTATCAGCAGAATTCCCAGAAAAACTGCAATTGCTAACAGCCCGAGATTAATTACATTTTGCCCACGGTAGGTAACAGGCCGCTGGGGGATCCATTTAATTTCCTGAAGTTTTCCTGCGGCCATAAGACTTCCGGTGAATGTCAGGAAACCTAATATTATCTCAGCAGCGATTGCCACCATCCGGAATGTTGTCAGATTTTCCGGTCCTTCCTGAAGCCATAAATAAAATTTTGCTGTGCCAACCAGACCTGCTGCCAGACCGCCAAACGCGTGTGAAAGAGCAGTTCTCTGTGGTACTGCCGTTAAAGGTACTCTTGATAACGGGATCCCGACAATAAATCCAAAAACAATAGCAACTGCTATCCATTCCCAGTTAACTATGCCCGGCTCAAGGACCGTGCTTACAATTGCTATGGTCATAGCAGTAACTCCTGCAAACACGCCCTGCCTTGCAGTTTTAGGATCCTTCATCCAATAAAGTGAAAATACAAAGAGTCCTGTGGCTATTATATATGAAATTTGAACCAGGGTGTATATCATGATTTTTTGTCCCCCTTTGCTGAAGATTTACCCTGTTTGACCTTAAACATTTTCAGCATCCGGTCTGTAATTAAAAATCCGCTGACTATATTTGTCATAGAAGCAAAAAGAGCAACTCCTCCTAATATTGTGATATACACGGGATAATCGTGACCGGTAAGCATAAGGGATCCTACTACAGCAATTGCAGATATAGCATTGGTAAGGGACATTAAAGGAGTATGAAGCAGACGGGAAACGCGCCCAATTACTCCAAGTCCGATAAAAGTGGCAAGCATAAAAACAAAAAGCATTGAAAAGAAGTCGGGTGTTGCCGCAGCTGTTTCATTCTGAGCAAGAGCTCCGCTCTGCATTGCAAGAAAAACTAATAATGTCAACAGTAGAAATTTATTTTTTAATAACATTAAAACTCCGGTTATATTTTCTATGATTTAAGAAGTTCAATAATTCTCGGGTGAACAACTTCGCCTTTGTACACGATTAGCGAACCTTTCACAATTTCATTTTGAAGATCTATGTCGATTTTCCCGTCTTTACCTATATACGTTATGAGTGCTAATAAGTTTCTGGCATACATTTCACTTGAATGAGTTGGCACGAGGCTCGGTAAATTTGGTTCTCCGATAATCGTAATCCCATACTTTTTTACGGCTGTTCCCTTTTCGCTTAGTTCACAGTTACCGCCAAACTCAACAGCCATATCGAGAATAACACTCCCTGGTCTCATATTTTTAACCATCTCCTCTGTGACAAGAACCGGAGCTTTCCTGCCGGGAACAAGTGCGGTGGTAATTACAATATCAGCTTCCGTGATATGTTTGAAAATTAATTCTTTTTGTTTTCTGAGGAACTCTTCCGAGGCTTCCTTTGCATAGCCCCCTTTATCCTGCATACTTTCATCTGTTTCAACTTCTATAAATTTTCCTCCGAGGGACTGCACTTCTTCTTTTACGGCAGGACGAACATCTGATACTTCCACAACGGCACCTAATCTTTTTGCTGTACCAAGCGCCTGAAGGCCGGCAACACCGGCGCCCATTATAACAACTTTAGCCGGTGAAATTGTTCCGGCCGCTGTCATCAATAAAGGAAAGATTTTGCCCAGCGTATCAGCACACATAATCACACTTTTATATCCAGCTATGTTAGACTGTGAACTTAATGCATCCATTTTTTGGGCAAGAGTGGTCCTGGGAATCATATCCATCGAAATCACATCTATTCTCTTTTCGGCACATTTCTTTGCTGCATCAGGATAATTTAGCGGATAGAGGAAAGTTACGAGTAAGGTTCCTTCTTTCATCAGCTCAAGTTCATGCTTATTCAGGCTATGATGCTCCATTGGTCTTTGAACTTTTAATATTATATCCGAGGCAGAATAAAGTTCCTGAAGATTATCAACTATCTTTGCTCCTGCCGATCTATATTTATCGTCTGTAAAACCTGCATTCATTCCGGCATTTTTTTCTATATGTACTTCAAATCCTGCTTTTATGAGTTTGGGAACAACATCCGGAACAGTTGCAACCCTGTTCTCTCCGGCAAGTATTTCTTTTGGAACTGCTATAATCAATATAATTCTCCTGCTATAAATTCAAATTTAATTAGCAAACCTAAAAGGTTTGAAGACGAAATTCAAACTTACCTGAATGATTCAGCTCTGAGAATTATTAGTAAGTTTTATGTTCAAAAAAGGATATTATGTAATACGATCTTAGTGAGGCTGTTCGTGAGTAAGACAGTGGAGTGTACCAAGTCCCCAGATTAGATCCAAAGAATGAATTCCTATAACGGGCCTGTCTGTAATCAGATCGGATAGGATGCCCAACGCATTTCTGTCATTAGGGTCATTAAATGTGGGCACCAATACAGCATAATTTGATATGTAAAAATTCGCATAACTTGCGGGCAGTCTTTCGCCTTTAAATACAACAGGGGCGGGCATTGGCAATTCCACTACAGCTAATGATGATCCGTTTTCAAGCTTTACATCTTTCAGTCTTTCTGTGTTTTCTATTAACCTTTTATAGTTGTCATCAGATTCCTTTTTTTCCTGTACTAGAACCACGGTATTATTATTTACAAAGCGGCACAGATCATCCACGTGTCCGTGGGTGTCATCCCCGGCTATTCCTTTCCCAAGCCAGATTGTATTTGTAATTCCGAGGTAATTCCTGAAAACTTCTTCATAATCCTTTTTAGAAAATCCGGGATTTCTAACCTGAACATTTTCATCTAATAAACATTCTTCAGTTGTGATCAGTGCACCGGAACCATTAGTTTCAATGCTGCCTCCTTCCAGCACAACCTGCCGGTTATTATGAAAGGGGATGATTCTGTCTAAATTGAATTTTCGTGAAATAAATGCCGGAAGTTTTTCATCTTTTTTGAAGTTGTCATATTTTGCCCAGCCGTTAAATCTGAAATTGATTAAGGCTGTATCATTTCCTGTATTACTTTTAAGAAATGCGGGACCAGAGTCTCTCATCCATCCGCGGTTGGTTTTTAATCTGAAGAATTCTACCCTTTCATAATTTATATCGATTGATTTTAAGATCCGTTCAGCTTTTTGCTGATGTTCTTTATCTTCGACAATAATCATTACATTTTCATGGCGGGCTATATACCTGGCTATTTCTGCATATACCCATGGAATCGGGGAAAATTTTCCAGGCCAGTCTTCTTTATTATGCGGCCACCCTAGCCAGGTTCCCCAATGCATCTCCCATTCGGCGGGAAGCCGGTATTCCGAAATATTTATGGTAGTTTTCTGATTTTTCATTCAAGGATTCTTAATCGAGAAATCTTTTATCGATATCAACGTATGAATCAATTCTTCGATCCCGCAGAAACGGCCAGTTCCGTCTTATGTATTCAATTCTTTCTGTATCAACTTCAGAAAGAATTATTTCCTCCTTATCGGCTGAACCCTCAGCAATAATAATTCCCTGTGGATCAGCAACAAAAGATGATCCCCAGAATTCAATTCCACTGGAGTTCTTATCGGGTTTTTCAAGACCAGCCCTGTTAACAGCTGCAACATACACTCCGTTAGCGATAGCATGTCCTCTTTGAATTGTCCTCCAAGAATCAAACTGCGGTTTACCGTGTTCATCTTTTTCGTGCGGGTGCCAGCCTATAGCTGTAGGATAGAAGATCACACTGGCGCCTTTTAATGCAGTAAGGCGGGCAGCTTCAGGGTACCACTGATCCCAGCAGACAAGTGTTCCGATATTACCATACCTGGTTTTAAATGATTTATAGCCCAGATCACCGGGAGTGAAGTAAAATTTTTCGAAGTAGGCAGGATCATCGGGGATATGCATCTTCCGGTAAAGACCAGCAATTTCACCTTCAGTGTCTATCATTGCTACCGTATTATGATAAACTCCCTGTGCTCTCTTCTCAAAAAGCGGGGCGACGATTACGATCTTATGCTTCTTCGCTGTCTTACCGAGAATTTCAGTTGTTGGTCCGGGGATGGTTTCTGCAAGATTAAAATTTTCTATATCCTCTCTCTGGCAGAAATAATCAGATCTGAACAATTCCGGAAGGCAGATAACCTGTGCTCCTTTTTTTGCGGCTTTTTCAACCTGATCAACAGCTTTCTTCAGGTTATCATCAGTATTTTTTGACATCGACATCTGAAGAAGCCCGATCGTAAACTTTAAAGGGATTTCGGATTTGATTTTCATACGTATATTTAATTAAGATATTTATAATTTTTTTCAATAACCGTCATTTTAAATTTAATTTCCCTACGATCCGTAAATGTTCTCCCCGGGATTAAATCCCGGGTTAATGTAATAAAAATGTAACCTTAACCGTTTACAACGGTTTTTAAATCAGGGAATATAATTCTTTAATCTACTCCTTCTCACTAATTTTTTTCTCCGAAACCAGTTTACCGTCTTCAGAATATTCCTTGCTAATTATTAGTGTACCTTCCTCATAAGTTTCAATGTACCACAAAGTTCCATTATCGCGGTAGATCTTTGTATCTCCCACGAGCTTATTTTCTTCATAATGTTGTTCTGACCATAGAGTGCCGTTCTCGTAGTATGATTTTGTAATACCATCTTTCATGCCTTTTTCATAATTACTTTCCGATTTCAGTTTACCGCTTTCGTAATAGTTTTTAATTATACCTGTTAACTGGGAATAATTATAATTCTTGTCGGCCATTAGTTTGCCATCAGGGTAATATTCCTTTGCCGGACCTTCAATATTCCCATTTGAATAATTATAAATACCTTTGAGAGTTCCATTTTCATAATACCATCTGCTTTCCCCATTCTGAGCATCGTGAACATATTCAGCTTCAACTTTCAGACTGCCTGCAGGATAAAATTCCCTGGCGGTTCCTTCACGCAAACCATTCTGATAATAATAGATGGAATTCAGATTTCCGGTTTCGTACCAGGTTTTTATAGTGTCTTCAAAGACACCCTGTTTATACATCCCTTTTTCTTTAAGCACTCCTTCCGGATAATATGATGAATAGACACCATCCAGTTTATTATTATCGTAATTCATAGTTTCTTTCAGAATACCGGAATCATAATAGTTCCTGTAAAATCCTTCTTTTCTGCCTTTATCATAATTTACAATCTCCTTCAATATGCCGGATTCATAATAATATCTGCACTCGCCGTCAAGCATTCCGTTTTTATATGATTCTGACTGCTTAATTGTTCCGTCAGGGTAGTTCTGCTTGACTATACCATCCTGAGAATATATAACATTGCTTACTGTTATAAAGATTATAAGAATTAATATTTTAGCTTCCGATTGATGAAACAAGTTTGCCTCCCTCGTCATAAACTTTACTGGTTTGTATGACTCCGCTTTTATAAAATTCTTCTTTTTTTAACTTTCCGTTTCCAAAGTAATCCCTTACCCAGTTGTTCAGTTTACCATCAACATAATTCTCTTCTCTTTTCAATGCACCGTTCTCATAATAGTAAATCTTGGGTCCTTCCGGTTTACCGTCAATATATTTGCATTTTGATTCAAGCGTCCCTTTTTCATAAAATGACTTGTATTCGCCTGTCAGTATATCATTTTTATAATATTCTACATATTTGACGTTACCTGTTTCATAGTATGTCAGGCGGATTCCATTTTTAATACCGTTGTTGTAGCTAACTTCCGATTCAATCAGACCGCTTGGATAATAGTTTCTTGTTATACCTGTATGGGCTCCATGTATGTAGTCGATGGAAGATTCCACTATACCATTCTCATAATACGTAAAAGAACGATCGTGCAGAGTATCATTTTCGTAATGATATTCGGATTTCATAAAACCGCTGTCATAATAGAATTTTGCGAAACCTTCCTTCTTACCGTCCTTATAAAAAATTTCACTTTTTAATGAGCCGTTATCATAATACTCTCTGTCGGTTTTTTCCTTTGCCTCAATTTTACCAAGGTAATCATACCGGATTCTGTCTTTAATTTCTCCGTTATCATAGGTATCAATAACCCTGATCTCACCGGCAGAATCATACAATTTTACCTCGCCAACTATTTTATCCTCCTTAAAGTAAGCATCGACAGCGACCTTACCGTTTTCGTGATAAACTTTAGTAGGCCCCTGCATTACTCCGTTGTTGAAAGTTTTTTCAACCTCCAATGCGCCGGATTTATAAAAAGTTCTTGAGATTCCCTGAAGAAGACCTATTGAATAATTCCACTCTCCTTGCAGTTCACCGGTTTTGTAATATGTGTAAGTTATTCCATCCAGTACTCCCTGGTAATAATTCTGCTTGGCCCAGAGTTCCCCTGTCTCATAATACCAGTAAGAGGTATCCTCTTTAATTCCATCCTTATAATTCCACTTTATGCTTACAATCCCGTCCTCAAAATACCAGGTCTGCAAACCTTCCTCTTTCCCCTGAAAGTAATGCCATTTTTTCCAGACCTTACCGTTCGGGTAATACTCAAAATATTCGCCATGAAGCTGGCCATTCCAGTACGTTCCCATGGCTTTCAGAGTACCATCAGGATAATAAGTTTTCTTAACATTTCCCGAGGAATCAACCTGTGCTGAAATAAATGAAGTAAGGGAAATAAAGATAAGAATGTAGAAAAGAGAAATTCTGATAATTTTCTGCATCAAATGGGGATTTATCCTTTTTAACTTAATAGATTGCCGTAAAGTTAAAATTATTCCGCTATAAGAAAAACGGATAAAAGAGTACATTTTTAAGGAAATATCTTGAACCTGATCTTGAACTTAATCTTGAACTTGAACGCTGCCTCTTATTCAACAAGTAAACTTAACTTTCATCAATAATAGATATTATCAGATTATCTTTAATGATATATTCTGATTTCCCTTTCATATCAATGGTGTCCCCAATTTTCAGACCACCGGGTAAATGTACAGCTAAAATTGCCTGGTAACGGATATCAACATTTATTCTGTCACTTAATTCTTTATATGAAATTATCTTCTGTTTGCGTTCCATGAATAACGCAGATGATTGTCTTGCAAGTTTTTCAAATTCACTGATACCATTTGTCTCAGCATTAACCTTTCCGGCGGATATATTTTTGAAATGGATATCGGGATGCAGCAGAGCGAGCATGGTATCAACATCAAAAGAATTATATGCACTGATAAACCTCCGGATTATTTCCTTCTTTTTTTCAATCATGTATGATCTTTTGTGAGTCATCTGCTTCTTAAGACTGTTATATTATTTGTTCAAAATAATATAATCTTCAACTACATCATTCTCATCAAATTTAATTACCAGCCAGTCTGATCCCGACCTGTTCCGCCGCTGTGCAGGTCCCAGATAATATTCCATATTCCACCCGGGTAAGTTCCTTGAATTGTCGGGATTACCCGGAAGATTAATAACTATGCTCCTGCTGTTACCTGAAATCTTATGATGCATCATCTCATCTAGAGTCCGGGAAAACTACTCCAGGTGTAATCAGAAGAATCAAACCGATGAGGATATATTTATTTCTGAAGAATGACCACCCTGCGCCGGTTAGAATGATCAGAATCAAAACGATTATAACTAAGATTTTTGGTAATATCATTGTCAGATTAAAACTCCAATTGCCCGCTGATGCTCATAGGTTTAAAACCCAGGGAGGGCCAGGTTTTCTGTGCCTCGGTCGAATGAACCGACCAGCTCGCTTCAATTATAGTAATCCCTCTCTTCTGCAGCCAGTTCTGGGCAGTCGTCAGAAAGCGCTTTGCAATACCCTGTCGGCGATAATCAGGATCTACATAAACATCACATATATATCCGATCTTCTCCGGACCGAAATCAAGCGCCCCAGATTTGATAATCGTATATGCGCATCCTACTACGATGGTTTTGTTCTCTGCGACCAGCACAAGAGTATCAGGATTACCTACCCATTCGGAGATTTGCTCACGCCATTTTTCTTTAGCCCCGGCTCTTAAAGTAAAACGCTTATCCCCGGTTATGTGATGCTCCATAAACCGATTATGGCATCGGATAAGAGCCTCAACATCAGTGATAACTGCCTCCCGAACTACAATCTCCATTGTGTTCCCTCCGCCTTAATAAATAGATTCATTCTGAGATATCCACTTGTTTTATTTACTGAATGCCAATCTTCTGCATTTATCGATGGAGATGAGTCTATACCTATAATAAAGTCTCGAACCTCCCTGGTCTCATCCGACTTTATCTAAATCCACCATTAGCATTATAATTGATTCTGTTTGAAAATATTACCTATTGCATTAATCAGTTCTTCCCTGCTTCCATTATTGCCAAGTTCGTGATCGCACACACGATTTTTATGAAGGACTAATGAATTAATATGCATAACCTCTTTATCAGAAACATTAATATGAATTACCCTGTCTCTGTTTTTAATTCTCTCCAGGCATAATTCAGATTTTGCTTTTACACTGATTGTTATTACACGATAGTCTCTTTTCAGACTTTCAAGCATGTTATCAAAATGAGATGTTAGTCCCGTTGATTCAAAGACGAGAGCAGGAATATTTTTTAGAACCTCACGCAAATGAGATTCGATTTGAAAGAATGCTTCCTTATGATATGATTCATCGTCTACTGCACGATTCTTTTTTGACTGCCTGGCTATATCTTCTACCCTTACAAATGCTATCCCATATATTTCCTGAATAATTGTGCCGATAAAAGATTTTCCACTTCCTTTTTGTCCAATAAGGATATAAATGATCCTATCCGGAGACATAACCTCTCGCATTTGAGATACTTTACTTTGCTAATTTAGTTCGACTACCCTAAATAGGCAATTAAAATTTTTGAATGTGATAAAACGGAGGGATTTATTTACACATGAAAGTTATGATATACCAGATCATCGGGATTTGTAAATTATAAACAGTGTTGCTGTTTGAATACTTGTACTACAAAAAACTTGTATTTGCTGATATTCCAAACTGAGCATTAAAGGCAGATGCCTGCTGGAGTCCATGAACATTTATATACACAGGAAATTGTACAATCCCGAAGAATGACAGGTTGTCAAGAAGATTTAGATTTAATCCGGGACTCAGGTACAACCAGGTTCCGCCGGTATTTTCCCGGGGTTCACCAGTCCCGCCGACATCAGCATAACCCTGGGTCCTAACATTAAACTGCATAGTAATACTGGTTTTATCCGTAAACTGGTAATCAGTTCCGGCAGTCAGCAGCAAAGTATTTCCGAATTTATAATCATCAGTACCTTTTCCGGCAATTTTATAATTTAATCCCAATATTAACGGAATTGTCGAGTATTCTTCAGCGTCAGTAGTCTGAATCGTAAACAAAGGATAGCGGAAATTTACTCCAAGGAGCTCATCAAGCGAACCGGTTCCCGGTTGAAGCGTAACTTCTGCAAGTTCACCCCCGGCATTAACTGCATTAGTTACTCCTGTGGGTAATTTTATTCCTGCAGAAAGTCCCAGGTAAATCTCTTTTTCCATTGAAGGAGTAATAAGGGTGTAATTGCCTGTGATCAGAACATCCCCCATCCCGCTAAAGTTCCAGTTTTCCAGCCGGGCTTGTCCATCCTCGTGATGAATATGACTATGCTCCCGATGGATGAAAGGTAATGTAAAACCTATATCAAGTCTATCGCTTAAACCGTACTGAAGCTGAAATGCAGTAATTAAATTAAGTGTACTTACTTCATCATGCTCCTCAGGCAATGCTCCGATAGAACTGAGAGTAGAACCGGCATAAATTTTATCCTGATTTATATATTCACCGTATAATCTTAAATGAAGCCCGCCCTGCAAATTGTACTGAAAATGATAGAGCGGACAATTCTCCGAACCGCAGCTTGCAAATGTTTTTCCAATAATCAGAAACATGACCAGGGGGAATAACTTAAATTTCATTAAAGTCCTTATAGATGAATAAAATTTATTTTGTCTGTATGATATAACTTCGACACTCTTAACCTTTTCCCCGGGTATAACATTATTTATATCGATAATCAGGGGAAATCAGGTCTAATTAAAAATATAGTAGAATAACTGTACTGAAAAGTGACAAAAGGTATATATATTATTAAGATTCATCTCAATTGCACCGCCCATTTTTACCGTTTTCGCAATATCCTTTTTGTGTTTAATTTTATCCGGTAGAAATCCGATAATATTGACGGTTAAGTATCATCAAACAAAAAATCTAATGATTTACGTTTATTGAGGTGCCAGCTTACGTTCGGATACATCAACCCAGCAAGTAAGTACTATATCCCCGGTAACATTAACCACAGTTCTTGACATATCCAGGATTCTGTCAACTCCCATAATGATTCCGATGCTTTCAGCAGGTATTCCAATGGTTTGAAGGACAACAACCACCAAAGGAAGTGAACCGCCGGGCACTCCTGCAGTTCCGACTCCGGCGAGTATTGACAGCAGTACAATTACTAATTGTGATGAGAGTGATAAATCTATCCCATAAAACTGGGCTAAGAATAAAACTGTGATTCCTTCATATAACGCGGTTCCGTTCTGATTAGCCGTTGATCCGACAGTTAAAACAAAGTTAGTAATGTCCTTATCAAGCTTGAATTTTTCATTTGTTATACGGATTGAAGTAGGCAGTGTGGCATTTGAGGAGCTTGTTGAGAATGCAGTTATAATCACCTCGGAAATATTTCTGAAAAAGGTGACTGGATTCATCCTGACCAGATATTTTAAAATTATACTGTATGTCACTGCCATATGAATCAAAAGTGCTGCAAGTACAATTGAAACATAACTCAACAGCACTGATATCACCTGAAATCCGAGCTGGGAAGTTGTTGTAAAAATGAGAGCGGCAACCCCAACAGGCGCAATCTTCATTGCGAAATCTATTATCTTCATTAAAATATCATATATACCCTGTAATGTTTTATTCAACACTTCTGTCTTTTGAGGATTAACCATCGACATCGCAACTCCGAAAACAAGCGCAAAGAACATTAATGAGAGTAAACCCCCGCCGCGATATTTGGGATCAAAAGCGTAGACAACTTCAGCAAAAGGATTCCTTGGAACTATATCGATAATTATCTGCAAAATGTTTTTTGATTCTTTTGCGGTATTAAGTACTTGAGTTACCGGTTCACCGCCTGAAATTGTCTGGATCAGAGCCGTACGTCCCGATTCAGAAATTTGTCTTCCGGGTTCGATAACATTCACAGCAATAATTCCAATCAGCACAGAAACAGTTGTTATGACAAGAGTAAATGCAATTGCCTTCCCTCCTATACGGCCTATTTTACGTATATCTTTAAAATCAGCGACACCTAAAACTATTGCAACAAAAATGAGTGGAACTACAATCATGAAGATCATCCGTAAAAAGATCTGTCCTAAAGGATTTGAGATATTATTAACCAGCCATTGAATCCTGTCCTTATCTTCTATGAAAAGATTGCACAGTAATCCAAGAATTATCCCGACAAATAAACCCAACAGAATTTTTGAATGCAGTTTCATATTATTTTAAAATATTTTTGCTGTGTTTTATTTCTTAATAAATAGATAACTTTCACACCAATTTAATATAATCTTTTGAAAATACTCACAGATCGAGTTCTGAAAGTTGAAACTTTATAAAAGTACCGGGCGGATATGATTAAAAATCAAATTGCTATTACAAAAAGTCTTTTTAACATAACAATCCTTGTATCTGCATTGGGATATTTTGTTGATATATATGATTTAATATTATTCGGTATTGTAAGAATTCCAAGCTTAAGGGACCTGGGCATCAGCGGAGAAGGATTAATAACCACTGGCGTGTTTCTCCTGAACATGCAGATGGGAGGAATGCTGATAGGCGGTATTATCTGGGGAGTATTAGGAGATAAAAAAGGCAGACTTTCAGTGCTCTTCGGCTCTATTTTTCTTTACTCAGTCGCTAATTTATTGAACGCCTTCATTACCTCAACCGAAGCTTATGCTGTGTTAAGATTTATCGCAGGTGTCGGACTTGCAGGTGAACTTGGAGCAGCTATAACTCTTGTCAGCGAAGTAGTGCCGAAAGAATCCAGGGGGTATGCTACTGCCATCGTTGCATCAATTGGCGTAAGTGGGGCAATTGCCGCAGCTATTATCGGTGACCTGTTTAACTGGAAAACAGCTTTCATAATCGGCGGGATACTTGGCTTTATATTGCTGATATTGCGGATTAAAATGTTTGAATCAGGTCTTTATAAAAATCTGAAATCATTGAATGTCGGCAGAGGGAAATTCTTTTCTCTATTTACTTCAAAGGACAGATTTTTCAGATATCTGAATTGTATCTTAGTAGGAATGCCTATCTGGTTTGTCGTCGGTGTATTAATTACTTTTTCACCCGAGTTTGGAAAAGTTCTTGGAGTTGGCGGAGATATTGAGGCGGGCAATTCTATAATGTTCACTTATCTGGGTCTGATTATAGGAGACTTTGTGAGCGGATTCCTGAGCCAGATTATCGGAAGCCGTAAAAAAGTTTTTCTGATTTTCATAAGTATGACTGCCGGATTCATTTTTATATATTTGTTTGTGCATGGATTGTCCCTCTTTTTGTTCTACACTCTTTGCATATTAATAGGAATATCGATAGGTTATTGGGCAATTTTTGTAACTACAGCCTCTGAACAGTTCGGGACAAATTTACGTTCGACTGTAACCACTACAGTTCCTAATTTTATAAGAGGTACAGTTATACCAATTACACTTGCATTTGAATTTCTAAGGGAATATACCGGAATGATTTATTCTGCATTTATTGTCGGGATTGTTTGTTTATTGCTGGCTTACTTTGCGCTTTACAATCTCAGGGAAACCTTCAGTAAAGATCTGAACTTTTTAGAAAATATTTGAACGGGAAAGCATATTGGAATTTTTCAGTTATTTATTTGACCTGTTTGTTAATCTTGATTCCCATCTCCATCAGTTAATAATGGATTATGGAACCTATACCTATATAATATTATTTATTGTCATTTTTTCTGAAACCGGTTTTGTGTTTACACCGTTTTTACCGGGCGACTCCTTGTTATTTGCTGCCGGAACTTTTGCTGCAAAAGGCTCATTCAATGTCAATATTTTAGCATTATTACTGGCGGGCGCGGCCATCCTCGGGGATACAGTAAACTATTGGATTGGCAATTACATAGGACCAAAGGCATTTCATAAGGACACAAAATTTTTTAAGAAGGAAAATCTGGAAAAGACTCATGCATTCTATGAAAAATACGGCGGAAAGACCATTATTATTGCCAGGTTTATTCCGATTATCAGAACTTTCACTCCTTTTGTTGCAGGAATCGGGGCAATGACCTATTCGAAATTTTTATTCTATAATGTTATAGGCGGCCTGATCTGGTGCGCTTTATTTATTTACGGCGGTTATTTTTTTGGAAATATACCTGTCGTTCGAAATAATTTTTCATTGGTAATTTTTGGGATAATTTTCCTTTCAATCTTACCGGGAATTGTAAAGTTTTTAATTGTCCGGTTTAAAAAATCTTCACCAAAAGCGGAATGAAACCGAATAATGTCCCTAAACCTCTGTCATATGCTAACAAGATTTTTTCAAAATTTTTATTGTAATATTTCTGGGAAACGATTATTTTCCTGCAACTTTTTTTTTATTATAGATTATAATGGCCTCTAAAGACAGATGGGGATCTCGTGTCGGATTAGTTCTTGCTATGGCCGGTAATGCTGTTGGACTAGGCAACTTTCTACGCTTTCCTGCTCAGGCGGCCCAAAATGGCGGGGGTGCGTTTATTATTCCATACCTGATATCATTTTTGCTGATGGGGATTCCGCTGCTTTATATTGAATGGGCAATCGGCAGACACGGCGGCCAATATGAACATCATTCGACACCGGGAATGTTTGATGTCATGGGAAAATCAAGATTCTTAAAATACATCGGTGTCTTCGGATTATTTACCAACCTTACAATTGCTGCATATTATTGCTATATAGAATCGTGGACACTCTCCTATGTTTTTCATTCAATAACGGGAACATTTTTCGAAATTAAACCAACTGTTTTTTTTCCAAGATATTTAGGACTGCATGAAAACTCCATTTTCGCGGTACCACTGGAAGCAGTCTTTTGGTTTATAATTACACTTGGACTGAATGTATGGATACTTTCAAAAGGATTAGCTAAGGGAATAGAGATCGCTGCAAAAATCGGCATGCCTCTTCTGATTTTATTTGGAATTATTCTGGCGATAAAAGGGCTCACACTAAACACAGGTGATCCCGGTGTAATTGAAAGCCCGCTGAATGGTCTGAACTTTGTCTGGGAACCGAAATTTTCCGGTCTTACGAATCCGACCACCTGGCTCGCAGCAGCAGGTCAAATCTTTTTTACTCTTTCAGTCGGAATGGGATCGATTCATTGTTATGCTTCATACGTAAAAGAGAAGCAGGATATTGCTCTGAACGCCTCATCTGCAGGGTGGATGAATGAATTTGTTGAAGTAATCCTTGGCGGCTCAATATTAATACCAATTGCGACAGCCTATCTCGGACTTCAGACGGTGCAAGCTGCAACAATTGGTGGAAGCGGATTTGGACTAGGATTTTTAACTCTCCCGACATTATTTAACAATTGGGGATGGTTCGCTCCTTTAGCAGGGGCAATGTGGTTCGGACTTCTGTTTTTTGCCGGTATAACATCTTCTCTTGCGATGGGTCAACCAATATTAGCATTCTTAAAAGATGAATTAAAGATTTCTCACTATAAAAGTGCGTTAACATTTGGAGCAGCAACATTGCTTTTAGGCTTTATATGTGTCTGGCTTTATCCTGGCGGGGCATTTGATGAATTTGATTTCTGGACAGGAACATTTTCTCTTGTAATGTTTGCTTTATTAGAAACAATAGTATTTTCATATATTTTCGGTGTTGAAAAAGGCTGGAATGAAATCACAAGAGGTGCAGATATGTTTGTCCCAAAAATTTTTAAATTTTGCATCAAATACATTACACCGGTATTCATTGCTGTTATTTTCATTGGTTCAATTATTAAACCCGGTACAGATTGGATCACTGCATTTTCCAGCCTATTAAACGGGAATGGCTGGCCATTTGCTTCCGACAGTGTAATTGGTGTAATCTTTCATCTTGGTATAAAAAAATATGTGTGGTTTGAAAACGGCGAACCAACGAGGGAATTTGTTAAAGATGGTACAAGAATATTATTAATGATTGTGTTTATAGGATTTGGTTATTTAGTGCATAAAGCCTGGGTAATGAAAAGAAGAAATAACGGAGGGTTCTTAAAGTGAGATTGTCAGCCCTGATTATGATGTTCTGTTCATGGAGTATTATAATTTATTTTACCCTGAAATTTTTCATAAAGGTATTAAAAACTCCTCAAAAAGAAGATTAAGTTTTTTACTCCCTGATTATCCTTTAAGACTTTCTGATCTAAATTGATTTTTAATTTCCAAAGTGCTTCGCACTGCTTTAGTCCCCTTTCCGGTTCATAAATACTCTACTTCCAATCTTTTTTCGTTTTACTTATATCTTGAATGCGCTCTGAATGCGCTCTGAATGCGCTCTGAATGCGCTCTGAACGCGCTTTGAATGCGCTCTAATTTTGTCTTTATAGTACCTGGTTAATATTTAAATATTTATCTGCTAGTTTTTATGACCAAGGTTCAGCGAAGAAATATCCATAAGAAAAGGTCTTAATTTCATCTTTCCGTTTTTATCATTCCGGTTCGAATCAAAAGTTAAAAGTTTTCCATCAGGGGAGATTGCCGGAAAACCGTCAAACGCATCATTGTAAGTCAATCGCTTCTGCTCCCCCGTACTTAAACTCATTAAGTATATTTCATAATTATGGGGTGGAACAACTTTTACAAAAACAAAACGGTCGCCATCAGGAGCAGGGTAAGGCGCCCAGTTAGTACCTGAATCAGTGGTAACCCGCACTCTGTCTGAACCATCGCTTTTCATAGTAAAAATACTCATCGGCATCCCACGCGGTGCCTGCTTCTCTAATTCCCATGCCCGGCAGATAATTCTTTCATTATTAAGGAAAAACGATCCCCCCTCCTGCCAATCAGGTGTGAATGTAATCTGCTGCTGACCGGATCCATCGGGATGCATCTTCCATAAATCCAGTTTCCCATTTATCTGCCGTGTAAACAACATCCATTTCCCGTCAGGAGATAATGAAACTTCGGCATCATAGTATTTATTATTTGTTAATCTTCGTAAATCGCTGCCATCGGAATTACATGAATATAGTTCAGCTCCCTGCGGATAATTAAATGGATTGGAAAAATTACCGCGAGGTATATCCATATTATCCATGGTCGATGTAAATGTCAGACGGCTGCCATCCGGGAAATAATAAGAGCAGGCATCTTCACCTTTATCATTTATACGATGAATTTCTTCACCGTCAATTGTAAATGTGTAAACCTGATGAACTGTATCACCGTTAAATCTGGCATTACCTATCAGACTGTTACCATCAGGCGAGAAATAAAATTCTGCTCCCTCATCCACATTAGGCACTTCCCAGACATTTAATTCTGTTTTTACCTCGGATTGTGCCTGGTCAGCTTTTTGATAAATGCCGATTAGAATTGCCGCTAAGAAAATCACCCGGGCAATTGAATTAATCTGCTGCAAAGCCGATAATTTTTTCAATTTATTTCCTTATAAAAAGGTCATAACTTTTAGTGAATGTTTTCTTATTTTGCCATTAACACGATTTGAGTTTGATTTTCTTTGCCTTCACGTAAATAAACAATATCAACAGCATCACCGGGATTGAAATTCTTTAGTGCATCTGAATACTCACGTAAGTTTGTTACTTTATATTTTCCCAGTTTTATGATTATATCACCTTTCTGCAAGCCTGCCTTTTCAGCCGCAGATCCCGCAGATATATCATCCAATCGTACCCCTTCACCTGAGTAAGTAAAATCCGGAACACTACCCGTGGATACTTTGCGTACCCCTGTCTGCGTCGGGGGTTTTTCTTTTTCACCAGTCACTTCACCCTGGAAAGTAAGCGGCTCTATTCTGTCGGCTAAATAAAGAATACCTTCCCTGGCGAACATAGACACTTTAACCAGCCCTGCCCCATCAATTTTGTTGGGTGTATCTGTGGGTTTATGATAATCTTCATTAGCTCCGGAGAATATCTGAACAGCGGGAACACCCGCTTCTATAAAACTTTTCTGGTCGCTGGCATCAAGTTCCTGGGTCACCATCTCAGATTCCACACCTGTAACATAACCAGCCCCCATAAAAATAAATTTCCATTCTCTTGCGCTGTTGCTGTTAAGCACCAGAAGCTTCTTCTCCCCAAGTCTCCCGACAGTATCAAAATTGAGCACACCAATGACATTTTTGGCTGGAAACCGTTTCATATTTTTGACATAATATTTTGATCCGAGCAGACCGCTTTCTTCGGAGGTGAAGGCAATAAAAATCACAGTCCTTTGCGGTTTTAATGACTTGCCGAGCAATTCAGCCATTTCAAGCATAACTGCTACGCCGCTGGCATTATCATCCGCTCCGGGGTGTATCTTTCCTTCATTTCCTGTGTTTGCTCCGGGCCAGCCTAAACCTAGATGATCGTAATGAGCACAGACAATTACCGATTCATCCTTCAGTTCCGGATTTGTTCCGGGTATAATACCGATTATATTTTTTACTAACGCTTTGGTACCTTTAGCATCGACTACTTCCTCCCATGTTTGAAAATATGTACCATCATCTGAACCGGGAAGCAGTCCTGCACTTTTAAATTGTTCAACTATGTAATCGGCTGCTTTATTTATCCCGTCAGTGCCCGGCCCCCTTCCAGCCAGTTCTTTACTTGCAAGATAATTTATAGTTTTCATCATTCTTTCTGATGAAAAGACAGGATCAAGGGTTGCCAGAGCTTCGCGTTTTGGCAAATCTGTAAAGACAGGAGCCGGTGCCGATTTCCCGGTGGTACCTACCCTGGCTACAAGCGGAGAATTAACCGCCTCCCATTCACCCTTTGCGATATTTGCCGGTTCAGTTCCTTCAAAAACCAGATAACTGTATTTACCGTAATGAGGTAGTTTTCTTGCAAGACCCTGAACTGCATCTTTATTATCGACTGAAAGAAGGACAATTACCGCAGCAGGATTCTCAGGATGTCGAACTGAAATAACAATACTATTTTTATTATTCTGGAAGGAAGTATTTGCAAATCTGACTGAATCACCCGTTAACTCTGCATCATAATCTTTTAATGCTTTCTTAACTCTATCAGCAAATAAATTCTCTGTTCCGAAAATCCAGATACTTTTATCTGCAGGAAGCTCAGATATATCATTGTCCGATAACACAGTGATCTTTTTCGTCGTGTCAGCAGACCAGATATCAGCCAGGCTCTTATAAAATTCCTGTTTCAGCTTATCCGCTTGCGAAGGCAGTAAAATGAGTACATATTCCGCTCCGAATATTTTAGAAAGTGAAGGTGGAATTTCGTTATAATGAAGTTTACGGAACAGATTAAACTGAGGGTCGACCTGTATCAAAAGCGGTTTTTCTGTAAAAGTCATTTCATAGGTCTGCTCTTTCCGGTTCATAACAACTTTTTTCATGTCAGCTTTATTCTCAAATGAAACTGCAACCGGTACCTCCAGATCAAATACATCTTCACTTTGAATTTGTTTAAGAGTGAACTTAAGACGGTAACCCTCATTTTCGCTGTTTACTGAAACATCGGACAGACTTAATTCAGGGGCACCTTTCCGATCCACCCATTCACTGAAGAATTGTTTAAGGTCTTTACCGGTAACAGATTCCATTGATAACCGGATATCATCGAATGAGGCAGCCCTGAATTTATTATCGCGGTAAAATTTCTGGAATCCTTTGATAAAGTTCTCGTCACCAATCATTTGTCTCAGCATATCCCACATCATCATACTCTTCCCGTATCCGATAGCCTCGGATGAGGCATTATAGCGAGACCCGAAATCCTTCAGAGGAAAGTCGTTGGATGACCTTACATAATCGGTGTACTTTTGAAGAGTTGTACGGCGGTATTCATCTCCCTGCCCCCTCTGTTCAGCTATCAGGTGGTCGGCCATATATGCAGTCAGACCTTCACACCAGTTGCCTGACTTAAAATCAACATACACGCTGTTTCCCCAGTAATTATGTAGAAGTTCATGGGGATATGAGGAATTCAGTATAAATGGAAAACGGATTATCTGCTCACCCAGCAGAGTGAATGAGGGCATACCGTATCCGGTTTCCCAGAAATTTTCCACAAGGGCAAACTTTGTAAATGGATATGGACCGACTAATTTCCTGTACATCTCCAGATATTGAGCAGTAGCTTCAAGATATTTATTTGCAAGTGCTTCATCCGGTGTCCGCAAAAAAGCCATTACATCTATAGACCCTGCTGATTTTGAGTACTCAGTAAATTCAGCTGCAATCATGTATATTTCTTCCATTGGTTCAGGGGAATCCCATCGAATTATATGGCTCCCATCCTTTACTTCATTAAGAGTTCGTTTGCCCTGGCTTACGACATCCCAGGATTTTGGAACTGCGGCGTTTATTTCGAAGCTTATCCAGTGATTGTTAAACCATGGGACCCAGTAAGTGGAACCCGCAAGGTAAACTCCTTTCGGATCAATTATTCCGGGGGTCTGACTAAATCCCCTGGCATATTCCTCTCCCAATTGTTTAATGGGATAATCAATTATGCCGCTGAATTTTAAGGAAAAAGTAACTTCACCTTTGTATTCTTTTGTAAATGTCAGAGCGTACTTATTCTCGCTGTTATCTGAAGAAAGATTAAAATCTTCCCTGTCCATTCCGAAATCTTCAGCTTTGATCCCGCTCTTATCGAGTTTGAGTGTAACGCCCCGCGTTTCAGATATAACATTAAGATTTTTATTGAGAAGAAAATACAATACCGGTTTCATTTCATCTGCCGGTATTGTGATCCGGTCTGTTGCTTCTATATAGTGTTTGCCCGGATCAATTGTCACAGATATATTGTGATGGATCATGGAAACTGCAAAAACTGCCGAACTCCATAATATAATCGTTAATAATAGAACAATTTTTCTCTGCATCTTATTCTCCAATTAAAATTCTACAATTATGATAGCTCTAAAATATTCAGAACAAACTAATCGATTCTGATAAACGCTATCCCGCTGTCACATAATCCCTTTTACCTGACAATAACCAGGACAGGATTTTTGGCATGCATATATTTTTTCGCAGTTTCTTTTACATCAGCTAATTTTACATTTTTTAATTCTTCGAGAAATTGTTTATCATAATTGAAATCATTGTTGAAATAAACTGAATGCGCCAGATAGTAGGCTTTATTAATACTCGAGAGCCTTCTGAACATCATTCTTCCAATGTACATATTTACAGACTTCTGAAGTTCATCCTGAGTAAGAGTATCGACCGCTGCATAAGTAAAAAATTTCGGATATTGTGAAACTAGTGTATCAACATTCTGAGGACGTGTTCCCTGGGAAATATAGAAAAGTGCTTTATCATGATTTACATCAATACCCGCACTCATATTATAAGCCATCCCCTGTTTCTCGCGTATATCAAAAATAATATCATCTGCAAGAATTAAGGAAAGTGCCTGTAATGAAGGAGCATCTTTTGGATCAATCTGAGTTGTAAATCCCCAGAATAAATATGAGCGTTCTCCCTGAAGATCCTTTTCAAATGTAGTGTCTTTTGCCGCCATAAGCAGTCCTCTTGAATAAACAGGGGGTTCTTCGGCAATAGGATTACCTATAAAGCCGCGAAAGAGAGAATTAATACTGTCCGGTGAGGCAGGTGAGACTACAGAAATAATCATATTCACCGGTTGTAAATATTCTTTTGAAAAAGCAGCTAAATTAGCATATGTAAGTTCGGGCTGACCTTCAGAAGACGGTTCCGGTCCATAAACCAGTGATTCAAAGGTCTTATCAAATAACTTTTTTGCTTTATCGCCACCCATTCCCATCATTCCGGGATTTTTAAATTTTTCCACAGCTTTGTTAAACTCATCTTCAGAAGGCACAAAATTCCTGAACTGATTATTCAGGTAACCGATGGCTCCCGTCAGATCTTCAGCAAGGCCCTCAACCCTGATATAACCAAAGTCAGGATCCAGATAGATGTTATCCATTGGAATAAACGGATTGTCATTAAAAACAAATGTAAGCCCGTATTGATTACTCAAATTCTGGTTGACATCAGAATTCAACCTCTGCTCGATACAATCATGCAGAATTTTAGCGGCATCTTTACCATATTTTAACTCATAAAATGCCTTATGCTTAATCAGGTAGTGAATAGCCAGAAGATTGCTTACATCATTCTGAACGGCTATAATGTCTGCACCGGCAGGGTCATCCTTAAATTGTTTAATAACATTAGAAGTGTCAGTGACTGCCATCTCATTTTTTACCGCAGGAGACTCGAGAATAATAACAGGCCGAGCAGCTAATTTTAGAGTGTCCAGTTCCGCAGCAGCTTTAAAATATTCTTCACTATAATAGGATGCCAGAACTGATTCAATACCATTAATTACGAGATCATTTGAATTATAAATCCCGAACATATGGGGTTTTTCTATGTTCCTTAAAAATTCTGTACGTGCTTTTGTAGCTTCCGATATAACAGTCTCATTTGACAGAGCGAAACTTAAAGCTGTCATCTTTTTAGTAATTGAACCTGCAACCGAACTATAATCAGAATACTGATCAAGAGTTATATCTGCCTCAATAAAATTCTTAACTGGTAACAGTCTGGTTGACAGATTCACAGATTTTATTCCCGAGGGAAATTCCGTTTTCAGAGAATTTTGAATCTCATCCTTATTTTTATTCAGAACCAGATTTAATAGTTCTGAAAATTTAGAAGATTTATATTGGGGAATTTCATAAAATAACTGCATCACAATGTCTTTACCATCATAAAAACGATTATATATTAAATCTTCCTGCCGGACTGAAAAATCCATTTTCTCAAATCCGGTGCTCCACCCGGAGATCAAATCACGCCTGACCATTCCCGGTGCAGCCTGTCCGTATATATCCTTTATAGATTTAAGCATATCTTCCGTCTGAAAGTTACCAATGACAGTAAGGATCATATTGTTAGGTACATAGTTGTTCTTATAAAATGCATATACATCATCACGGGCAAGAGAGCTGATTGTTGAATAAGTGCCAAGAGTTGGCAGGGAAAGTGCGTGTCCTTTGTAAAGAATAGAAATTGCATTCCTTTCCAGCTGCTCATAAGGATCAGCAAGACTCTTGGATATCTCCTCAAGCACTATTCCTTTTTCCTTTTCGAATTTATCTGGAGGCAAAGTTGAGTTAAACAGCATATCCGCCTGTATTTCCATTCCCTTCAGAATATTTTCAGAAGGGGTTACCATCATATAATCGGTGTACAACAAATCTGTATGTGCATTATTGTACCCTCCGATAAGGTCAACATCATCATAAAGTTGTTTCTGGGTTCGTGAAGTAGTGCCATTGAAAAGTAAATGTTCGAGCATATGTGACATACCGCTGGTTGAGAATGTTTCATACGCTGAACCTACTTTCACCGCAACATTTACCCCAACCATCGGCAGTGCCGGGTTTTCGATTAACAAAACCTGCATCCCGTTATCCAGCTGATAAATAGAAACACCTTTCGGCAGAGTCCGGATTCGTGTCTTTGACTGGCTTTGACTGAATTTATCCTGTGCATACAAACCGGATACCTGAATGACGGATAGGAAAATGATTAGAAGATTAATTAAAATAAAATATTTCTTTCGCATGACCGGATTCTCCCTGTATTCTAAATTAAGTAGATTAAATGAACCATTATAAAAATTCGTCAGATCCTTCATTGAACCTGGATGTAAAAACTTTTTGAGTTACATTAAGTATATATCTAATTGAGAATGTGAGTATTGAATCACAATCAGAATCTCAATTCGAGCGAAAACTGGGATACCTTCCCCAGGTCGTTGTAATCAACAAGGGCATAATCAAAACCTACCTGCTGATTGACAACATTCATTCTCAAACCTATACCGAATGTCCATTCTTCAAGATCATAATTAATTTTATAACCGGCTCTCGCAAATACCATTTCACTCCAGGCATATTCACCGCCAATATTTAATTTCTCTGTGTTGTCATTCGGATGTACTCCGTCAACTGCGACTGTAAACCGGTTTTGAGAAGATTCCACAACCGGATCATTCCCCCCGACAACATCCATGGCAATTCCTACTCTGAAAGTTAGCGGTAATGGCCATGGTTCAGTTTTAAGCGTGGCATCCGGGTTATAATTGCCCGATACCTGGTTATTTATATCGGTAATCGTAATTAAATCACGACCTTCCAGCTGCATATTCCCGCCGAAGTTGGACATATCCATTGCTATTATCAAATCGTGGAAACCCGTTCTTAAATATGTTCCCAAATCAAGAGCAAAGGTATTTGCGGATTCATTATAAAGATTCTGCTGGATATATTTAACAGTAATCCCGACTGAAAACCTGTCTGTTAACGTCCGTGCATAGCTTAACCCGATGGCAAGATCACTAACATCATAATAAATACCGGTGCCGTCCGGCTGAGTCACGGTAGTAATTTCCTGTTCACCCGTGTTCAGCGCAATAACATGCAAAGCAAGCACATCACTTGAACTTACGGGATAAACAATTCCGGCAAAATCATGCGATATATCTGCAAACCATTCATTATGAGTAACGGCTAATGAAAATCCGTTCAGGTTAGTAATACCCGCCGGGTTCCAATAAATAGTGCTTACATCATTTGCTATAGCAGTGAATGATCCGCCTAATGCATTAGCTCTTGCTCCCACTCCTATTTTTAAAAACTGTGCTGCTGCTGTCCCCACTTTGGAAAAATCACCAGCATAGCCTGCAGTCTGAAGAGCTAAAATGATTATTATCAGTATATGTTTTTTCATTAATTTATCTCCAATTTATCCGGCAATTATTTTATGACCAGAAATTTTCCAACTTTCTTACGCCCATCCGGCAGCGAAACCACATAAACATATAAACCATATGCTACATACTGCTGGTTATAAGTACGCATATCCCAGAACATGTAGCCAAGGTTATCCTCATGATTCAGATCGACAATATGGTCTCCTGCAACAGTAAAAATTGATATTTTACACTGGCTGGGTAAATGGTTAAACATCAGTTTCTTTCCAAACTGATTTGTCTCCCATTCATTGGATACTATGTATGGGTCCGGAACAACACGAATTTTATTCAGGTCAATTTCACCGGTGTTGGCATAATTTGCACTACTCGTGTTAAACTTATAATAAATTTCTTTCCTGAAGGGTTTATATGTTCTTATTGTAAACTGATCCCCCTGAGATGGAACAACTGCATTTATGTGCATTGTATCGCCATAGGCATTTACGTATGTATCGGGCATATTATTCGTTTGAAGAAGCAGTCCTGTAAAAGTTGTATCCCCGGTTGCCTGATGAATATCATATTTTTCGAAATTCAGGATATCAAGATATCTTTCATAAAATCCGGGACTTCCTTTAGTAAAACCAGGACCGCCGGGTACTAAATCCCACCCAAGCTGGCTATAATAATATTGGCGGTATTCTTCCCATGGAGCCTGAACGGCATATTCCATCAGCCAGGTATTATTGCTTACATCAACCGGATTGTCGAGATCCGTGATAACCTCAACTTTTAAAGGAAGATGAAAAGTTGTATCATATGTTATACCAGTGAAGAAATCATACCAGCGCGCATTGAGCCCTCCGGATGGCGTCGTATCAATCGTTACACGAAAATCATCTACAGTATAAATATCCTCCTGGATAACTGCGGGATCCCCGATATATTTGTCAACTGGTTTGGTATTCCAGTAGAAGGTGGAGGTATCGCCGTTTACTTTCGTCCATCCGGCAAATTCAGTTCCGGATGGAGAGTTTAAAACTGTTAACCGGAATCCATCAGTCACCGGGAGGTTATCTTCTGTTTCATTTGAAAATAAATGATGATCGAGTATCAGGGTTGTATCACCTGTTTCGGCAGATACCCGGTAAAGGTTAAATCCCAGTACATAGCTGGTATCGGAACCGGTTATTTCCAGAGTTGAATCAACAAATGTGACCAGATACTGGTCATCCGTAATAAGCTCTGGTTTAACAATGTCAATTTTCACTACTCCCTGGCAGACACCGCCTACAGGTGGGATTGAACCATCAGGGTTCAGAACGGGATCATAAGCTGCATCGTTGTAATTTTGAGGAAGAACACCGGGAATTACGGATACAGTATGACTTTCCATTAACGAATGTCCTAATGAAGACTGGTAGGATTGTTCGAGACTGTCAGGATTTTGATTTCCTTTATCATATGAGGTTACACAATACCAGTATTCAATACCATTAATAAGATTGTCATCTGTAAAGCTGTGCTTTAATCCTGTATCATCACCTAATGATTGATTAAATGCCGGATCAGGTCCTTTTATTCCATCTATCAGATCGAATATTTTTATAGGCTTATAACCAATTACATCGCCGTAGGAATCAGTAATAGGTGTCCCCCACGTCTTCCCGAGATCATCGCTGCGATAAATCTTATAACCTTCGAAATCCTGCTTACCTGTGAGATTGTCTTTGGAATTTTCTGCTTCAGAATCCCATACTATCCGTGCCTGCTTATCCCCTGCATGTGCCTGTACTACGGGAGTTTTAGGCGGACCGGAACCCTGGTATTCCCTCTGGTACATACGCTGTGTTACTCTCATATTTTTCATCAGATCCGAAGTATCAGGCTGGAATGGGATCCTTCCGGCACTACCCATTACTACTGCCACTGAAGAAGCAACAGTTTCTTCCGGAGCCAGCGTCAGAGGTCCTGTCATTATAAAATAATTTATCGGAGCCCCTTCCGGGAAATACTGACGGAGACTATCGGGACTGGTGTTATCCATCCTCCTGTCATTACCGTGGAAATAATAGTAAGCAGCGAGAAGGTTTGGATCATTCGGATTACTGCTTATTATAGGCCACATCTGCTCATCAATTGAAGGAGCGACGTCCCTGCTGAAATAATGAAAGTCAGTAACACCCATATCCTTAGGAGTCTTCAGAATATTTAAACCGACTATACCCAGGTCGGTCGGATCAGTCGCCCAGGCCCCATCCTTGGTGTTATTTATATCCCAGATATAAACGAAATCACCGTTCGAATGGTTATCCTGAGGATTACTGTCAATTATGTTTATGTAATCCTGATTGTCAAAATCAGGTCTGAAGATTGCATAGTAACCAACATAAACACTGTCTAATTGTCTCCCGCTTTTGTTATGGATGGTAAAATCCCAGATCAACATATCTTCGGCATATGGACGTCCGTAAGTATATGCCATTTCTTCAACCTCAATCCCGAGCGATCCCATCTGATTCGAGTTATCCTGATCATCAAAAACGGAATAAATATCACGATCAGATACAAATTCACCTTTAACCTCTTTACCAAAGTCAGGAGATGATTCATCGATATTTAATTCTGAATTTTCCCGGCCAGTGACGTTCACCCGGAGTGCTTACCCAACCTCCGCTTTCATTAAAATAACCTTCAGGCCAGGTTTCAGGATTATCACTCATCGCGAGGAAGGGAGTTTCATCCGGGGGAGGTGCTGTTACGTCACCCGAAAAAACCTGTCCTCGTGAACCGTCTTTTGGTGACCAGTCGTATTTATCGGTTCCGGCTCCAATCACTGAGGTTATGACGTTGCCTTTCGATGCTACAATTAATCCCAGTCCAAAACAATAATGAGTCTGATCTCCTGCTGCAGCAGGCCAGCGGATAGCTTCGTTAAAATATTCATGGAAATTTGAAAGAACGCCATAGTTGCCGAGATAGTTTGCAATTTGTCCCTTATCCATAATTCCGATTCCTCTTTCCTCATTGGATAGAGGTTTATGAAGAGGGATCATGTTTTTAATATTATTCTCCCTATGGCAGCTTTCACAAGCAGGTGTTTGCGGGAACACAGAAACGGATAATATGATTATAAGAACAAAAAGAATGTAATATCTGATTAAATAGTTAAACATAAAATTTCCCTATGATTACAGTATAATTTGTACTCCCATTTTTATGATCCTGGGAGGTCCCACATGTGTAGGGTTGTGATCAGCATCCGGCGATGAACCTACAAGTCCCGATTCCCCGGTATCATACGGTTTCCCCGTTCGTGAATACACATAAACTACATTTTCAGTATTTAAGAGATTTGTTATTTCTAAAACAAGTGCAGCAGATATAAAGTTGAATGGTATTGTTTTAACCGCACGTAAATCTACTGTAGATGTCCAGGGTTTTCTTCCTGAATTTATATCTATACGTACAGTAGGATCAACATAAGGTGTATATGGTAATCCGCTGTTTGCTCTGACAAGAATGTTCAGATTAAAGTTTGATAAAATATCCATTCCGAAGATATCCAGTCCGCTGTTTTGCGGTATATTAAAGTTCAGGTTTAGGGCAATTTTATGCCGCTGGTCAAAATCGAGATAATATTCCTGATGTGGTATTTCTTCCCCTGCAAATGCATCAAAATATCCTCCTAAAGGTTGGGAATTATTCCCTTTGGCTACCATATAGGTGTAGTCAACTGAACCAGAAAAATAATTACTGTACCGCTTTTGCAAAGTTAAATCTATCCCTTTAACACCAGCATAATCCGAGTTGTAGAAAACCACATAGTCCTGTGAAAGATAACTTACCTGCAGAGTTGATAAAAGATCGGTTATATCTTTATACCAGGCCGTCAAGTCAAGCGCCCAGCTTTCACTTAACTTGTATTTAATACCTGCTTCATAAGACACAGTTTTCTGCGGTTTCACATCAGGATTTCCAATTAACGGAAGCGAGGTATTTATATTTTTATCCAGATTATAATACTGAGCATTATAATCAGGGTTTTGGAAAAAATGTCCGTATGCAAAATGAAATACTGCATCTTCAGTGATCGGGTGAGCTAAACCTATACGAGGACTGAACTGGGTCTTGGGCTTTACCGGTACCTCCTCTGCAAGGACCCAATTATTATTCTCATCAAAAGAACCGAAATGGTAGATATCCGGCCACATGGTTGCTTTAGGATCTGCATAATCAAACCTTAATCCGATATTCACAATAAGGTAATTATACTCTATTTTATCCTGAATATATGCTGCGAACTCAATCGGTTTTTTAACATACTGATCTTTAAACTGTGTACCACCGGGCCAGGGTTCTGATTCTTCATGCACATTCAGGGTGTGACTAACAAACTCAAGACCACCTTTAAACTGATGATCAAAATTTGTCTGGTATGTAGCGTCTAATTTTGCCCTGTATGTCACTGTGGTATTATCTGCATATTGTGCATCATCACCTGAGACATAAAAATAGACCGATTCGCCTGTTTTTCCCATTGCATAATCCTGAGGCAATTTGTCCCCAACTTGAACCAGCTGGTGATTTTCAAAGCGGGATAGATTTGCGACGTAAAAGAAACTGTTGCTTAGCGTATGAGTAAACACTAAACCAAGCCTGTTTGAAAGGATCTCAGTGTGCGTCTGATTCTCACTCAGATATTTCCATGGATGATTGTACATCTGGAATTTCTGTCCAGTCATTTGACCTGACAGCGCCAGCTTAACGTTCGGAGTAAAATGATAAGTTAGCTTAGCCAGACCGTCACTTTCAACATTATACCCATGAGGAAGGTAACTATCTTCATTCCTGTAAATTCCTGATAACAAAAAGGTGAGCTGTGAAATGACCGGACCGTTCAGTGATAAATTAATTGTTCCCGGAACAGGAATCACCTGTTTATCATACATAGTTTTACTAACATAGCTGCCTTCATCTGTAACACCCGGAAATGGATTTGCCTGTCTGTACGGAGAACTATTAATCATCGGTGAAGTGTATTCAATTTTACCGTGAAATGAAGAACCGCCATCCTTGGTAACAAGATTTACAATACTGGACATGGCATCACCGTATTCGGCGTTAAATGTACCGCTGATAACCTCCATTTCATTGATTGCATCTTTATTAAGAGTATTATTGAAACTGCCGTACAGGGGATCGTCAACCTTTACGCCGTCGATGAGGTAACCTATTTCATCTGTCCTTCCTCCCCGTACGTGAATCTGTCCCTCTGAATCAGTAGTAAACCCGGCTTTCGTTGTCAAAATATCCTTCACACTGTTAACCGGCATATTTAATATTTCATCCGAGCTTATTATTGATTGTTTGGAAGTAACATCCTTCTGAATAAGCGGACGTTCTGCTGTGATTACAACCTCCTCACCAATATCCAGCACCTGCACTTCCATATTGAATTCCAGTGTGGTGGTCAGATCCATCAGAACTTTTACATTCTGGATACGGTAAGCTTTATATCCAACCATGCTTGCACGGATGGTATATAAACCGGGGGGTATATTTATAATAAAAAACTCACCATCCGGGTTGCTCGCAGCGCCAAGTGTAGTCCCCTCAATAATAATGTTGCATCCGGGTATAGGTTCCTTTGTTTCTGCATCTATCACTCTACCGGCGATTTTCCCTGTCGTCCCTGCAAATACCGAAACTGATAATGAAGACAGCAAAACCGAAAGAGTGGTAACAATAATTTTTTGTAAATAATTTTTCAATAGAATTCTCTCCTAAATTCAATTAATAATCACGGAGATAATATCTCAGGTAAATTATAAAACCTCCTGAATTCCCGGATTGGAAAACAGGATAGAATACAGTTTTAAATTAACTGTATCAAACAAAACGATTTTATAAGACCGGTCATCGAGAGGTTTTATATATAATCGAATGCTAAATCACTTCATCAAAACCATCTTTTTGCTGATAAAATAATTCCCTGTTCTTAATGAATACATATAAACACCGGAAGGTACTTTGTTTCCGAAATTGTCAGTTCCATTCCAGTCTATTGTATATCTGCCGGAAGGCTGATCTTTATTTACAAGCGTTTTAATCGCGCGTCCGAGCAGATCATATATACCCAGGGAAATAAATCCGCTGCCCGCAAGCTGGTAACTAATTCGGGTTTCAGGATTGAATGGATTTGGATAATTCTGCTCAAGAGAAAAACTTCCAGGTGCATCTGCCAAATTATTATCAAGCGCCGTTGCAAGAGAATTTACAACAATGTTATCGAAGTAACCCGGAATTCCATCGGCATCCATCTGGAAAGTATATAATCCAAAACTGCCGGACATATTTCTTGTTGAATTTGTATCGTATATGGGACATCCATTTAAAAGCTGGTTATCGAAATAACACCAGAATGCCGTACTGTCTGCATTCAGAGTCTTCACTTCAATTTTCATTTTATGCCAGCCGTCCGTTGTAGGGAATAATCCCGGATTTTCTGATCCCAAAAAATTATGACTGTATAAAGGAAGGAATGTGATTGTATCGGATTTAAGACCGGAAAAATTAATACGGTCGTTTGCATCAAAATCTGCACGCATTTTATAAAAATCATGATTATTGCTATCAGCATATACAACAAGACCTGTATAGGCTGAACCACCAGCATTATTTACGTAACAATAAACATCAGCTTCAATAGAATAGTCAAATAAATTAATGGATCCGTACATTGCAACTGCAGAACCGGTATATGATCCATCAACGTCCTGAATCCAGCCGACATAATCCCCACCATCCGGAAGAACTTCAGGAGCATTCGCCATAGGAACAGCGGTTAACTGATCTTCATTTGCATAAAAAACCCCCCAGCCCGGATCGGGAGAACCGGATTCAAAATCCTCTGTAAAAATTGTTTGTGCAGATACCATTGATGAAACCATTATGGATAACAACAATATTGCACATAGAATAGTAGTTATTTTTATCATATCTAACCTCATAAAATGATTAAATGTGGATTAATTATATTCCCGTTTATTCTAGTAAAAAAGACAATGTATTCTCACGATCAAACATTAGTATTACTACGGCTGATGAGTCAGATATATTACATCAAATCAAAAATGGGATATTAGGATGAAAGATTTTCACCCTAAATAATAAAAAAGTGCATGTTCTATACTGCATTTAATTAAACCAAAAATTCTATTTTTCAATAATTAAGAGCTATATGCACAATTTTAGAAGTAGTTACTCAGGAATTTCTCCACTACAAATCATATCCTGTAGTTAGCGTGTTCAAAACCGGAAATTATGCTTATTCATCTCCCCAGAATTTCAAAGTTTCTTCTCCGATTCAAATTAGTATAATTCAATTAAAGAGGCAACCAAAATCGTAAATATTGCTTATTAGCAAATTTGCAGGTCATCAGTTCATATTCCGTTTATTTCATCCTTCTTTCAACTCACGTACGCTTCACATACGCTCTGATCCTTACCTTCTCACAAATCCTGAACCTGATCTGACCTTAAACTTGAACTTGAACTTAAATTGACTTTGAATGTGATTGTATGATTAACTGATTGGCTTAACGTATTTAAGACTGCACCTATTTTTCGTTGAGGAAAGGATTCATTGCTCTTTCCCTTCCTATGGTGCTTTCCACGCCATGACCAGGGTAAATTATAACATCGTCACTAAGTGAAAGCAGTTTGCTGGTTATTGAATTGATAAGCGTCTCGTAATTCCCTCCCCAAAGGTCTGTTCTTCCTATGCTGTCTTTAAAAATAACATCGCCCACTATACAGAAGTTTTCATCTGGAAAGTACAGACAGAATTCACCCGGTGTATGCCCTGGGGTGAATAAAAATTTAATGGCAGATTTCCCGAGAGATATACTCAATTTTTCGGAAATGAAATTATCGGGTAAGGGCGGTTCATTAAACCGAACGTTGTACATATCGGCCTGGCTTCCGGCATTTTTCAGCAATGCCAGGTCGTCTTCAGGAATAAGATATTCCGGATCATATTTTTCTTTAACAAATCTGCATCCCCAGATATGATCGAGATGACAATGGGTATTTATTAAATATTTCGGTACAAGATCGTTTTTGTGTATGAATTCCGAGAGTTCATTCTCCTCAGCTTCATCAGAACAGCCTGGATCAATTACAGCACAATCTTTTGTCTGATCATCCCAGACAATAAAAGTATTTTCGTTAAAAGCATTGAAAATGAACTTTTTTAATTTAACCATTATTTAAAATTTCTTCTTATTCTTGAAAATAGTTTCTTGTTATAGTTATTATAATTATCCCTGATCTCTTCAAATGAATCTCCTCCGAACTTCAGAAGGAAATGCTTTGCCAGTACCCATGCAAGCATTGATTCGGCTATGACTGCACAGGCTGGTACGGCTACAAAGTCGCTCCTTTCCCTCCTTGATATGATTTTTTTCATGGTCCGCAGGTCAACACTTTCAATCGGACTCATAAGCGTGGCTATAGGTTTCATAGCAGAACGGATGATTATGGGCATCCCGTTGGAGATTCCCCCTTCAATTCCCCCGGCACGGTTTGTCTTCCTTTTCAATCTTTCACCTGATTTTATAATTTCATCATGAGATTCGGATCCGGTATTTTCAGCTGATTCAAATCCGGTTCCTATCGATACGGCTTTAACGGCATTTATAGACATTATAGCAGAAGCAATGTCAGCATCAAGTTTCAGATCATACTGCATAAAGCTTCCAAGTCCTGCTGGTACACCGGTAGCAGCAGTTATAAAGGTTCCGCCGAGCGTGTCTCCTTTTTTCTTGACCTGCTTGATTTTGTTTATTATCCTGTTTTCGTGGTCCTTTTCCAGTACTCTTACGTCACTCTTATCTGCTTCGAGGGATAAATCCCATGCAGAAAAGTTCTTGGATATAGTATTCTGAGTCAATTGTTCAAATATATTATGATCCGAATATTCTCCTCCGATGCTTTCAACACAACTGCCTGTGTAAATATCAAATTCTTCAAGCAGTCTTCGTGCTACAGAACCTGCCGCTACCCGGGCCGCAGTTTCTCTTGCACTCGAACGTTCGATCGAGTTTCTGATGTCATTGTAGTTGTATTTTGATATTCCGACAAGATCAGCGTGTCCCGGGCGCGGAACAGTGACCTTTTCAATATGCTTCTTCTCAGCTTCTGGAGACATCTGGTTCTTCCAGTTTTCCCAGTCTTTATTTTTTATCATTAATGAAATCGGCGACCCGATGGTTTTCTGAAACCGTATACCCGATAAAATCTCTGCTGTATCGGATTCTATTTTCATCCTGTGCCCTCTTCCGTATCCGGCCTGTCTTCTTTTAAGGTGATAATTTAAGTAGCTGTTTTCGAGGTTAAGATTGGAGGGAAAGCCATCAATTATAACAGTAAGAGCTTTGCCATGGGATTCCCCTGCCGTTAAGAACCGTATCATTTTAAATCCTGTAAAATGTTGATGAGTTAATATAAAAAAAACGCCCGAATATATCGGGCGTTCTTTTTAGATATTTTTTTAAGATTATTCGGGTATTTCCAGTGCAATGAATCTTTTATTTCCCTGGGAATCTGCAACTCTCAGCATTAGGGATTTGCCTTTATTGTCATCTATTACACTCTTAAAATCGTTTACAGAATTAATTTGTTTTTTATCAGCCTCAAGAATTACAAGTCCCTGGAATAATCTCTGATCTTCTGCTTTGCTGTACGGTTTCACATCAGTAACCATTACGCCATAATCAGTACTGTAGGCTGATTTTTCCTGTGAGTTGAGATTCCTGATAGTAATCCCAAGATTATCGAAAGAAGTTGAAGAACTTTTTCCGTTGGATTCATTATCATTTTTTTCTTTATTTACTACCGGCTCACTTGTCTGATCACTTTCCCTGGCTTTGAGGGTGACATCCCTGTTAATTTCCTTGCCATCCCTGTAAATGGTCAATGTAACCGTTGTACCAGCACTCTTGCCTGCTATATAACTCTGTAGTGCATTAGGCTCGTTGACTTCTTTTCCGTCTATTTTGAGAATAACGTCGCCTGCTTTAATATCTGCTTTGCTGGCAGCACCGCCTTCAACCAGACCCTGGACAATCACTCCTTCCGGTTTAGCAAGGCCAAGCGCTTTAGCCATAGCGTTATCTACTTCACCAATATTAACTCCGATGTATCCTCGGCTTACTTTACCATGAGCTATCAGGTCTTTTGCAACCGATTTAGCCATATTAATGGGAATTGCAAAACCATATCCAATGTACGTTCCTGTTCTTCCGGCAGCTATTGCGGAATTCACTCCTATTACCGAACCTGATAAATCAACGAGTGCGCCTCCGCTGTTACCTGGGTTTATTGCGGCATCAGTCTGAATGAAGTTTTCCACTCCGTAGCTGTTCTTTATCAATCCTAAAGACCCTCTCCCGATTGCACTTACAATTCCGGCTGTAACAGTTGATGAAAGGGACAGCGGGTTTCCGATTGCCATTACCCATTGACCAACTTTTAAATTATCTGAATCGCCAAGGTAGGCAACGGGAAGATTCCTGGCATCAATTTTAATCACTGCAAGATCTGTTAAAGGATCGGTTCCAACCACGGTCGCATCAAAAGTTCTTTTATCAGATAGGCTGACGGTTACCTGACTTGCATTCTCAACAACATGGTTATTTGTTAGAATGTAGCCGTCATCAGAAATTATAATTCCACTTCCGGTTCCTTTTTCTTCCTGCGGCATGTCCTTAAATGGGAAGAAGAAGAAGTCGTTGTGGGGATTTTCAGCCGTAGAAACTACCGTAATCTGTACAATAGTCGGGGTAACTTTTGCGGCGGTTTCTATAAAAGCTTTACTGAAAGAAGTTGCATCGGCATCAAGGTTTACGGGAGGATTGTTTGCTCCAAGATTTATATCTGCCAAACCCGGCCTTACGAGTCCAAACCCGGAAACAAGCAGCGCCCCGAATAGGATTCCGGCAAACACTAATGCAAATGCACCAAATAATCTTCTAGATTTCATGTTTTATTCCTCCGAATTAAAATTCATTTATTAGTTTAAGACTGCATTGCTGCATTTGTATCAACTATCTATTTGGCCTCATTTGAGTAATTGGATTGACTGCAAACCCTTAAAGTCTGGGATATGGTGCTTAGTAAAACGTTCCAGAAAACCAATCGCCTTTTCCTTCACTGATTTGCTTAATTTTTCTGCTGGTTTATTGTATTTTAGACACAGCAGGTAGTCAAAAAGTTCCATTTCAACTGACAAAGAATAGGATTTTTCGCGGCTGCACTGTTCACAAAAAATACCTAAATCAAAGTTATATGCCAAATTTTCATTCATTAACTTTGATTTGCCGCACGATATACATTTCTCAAACTGAATTTCATAACCCATTTCCGTCAGGAAAAATAAAAAGAATCTGCCGAATATAACCAGGGGTTCTTCATTTGATGTTTCGAGCAGGGAAAGGATTCTAACGGTACCTGTAAAAAGCTTGTAATTGGTCTCATGTTCAAGGGTCAATTTTTTTAATAATTCAATTACAGCGAATGCATATTGAATCTTTTCAAAATCATCTTTTATATTTGGAAAGTGAGAGATGATGGACGCACCGGATACCAGCTGAACCTCACGAGTATCCTTTTTATACAGCACAATTTCAATATGATTAAGAGGATTTACAGCTGCACCGGTTTTACTCTTCGTGCTCCTTCCTCCCTTAAGTATTCCAGACAGCTTGCCGTACTCTTTTGTATAGAAAGTAGCAATTATGCTTGTATCGCCATAGTTAATTTTATTTAACACAATAGCTTCAGTCTTTATTATTTCACTCATTTTATAAAGTTATAAGGAAAGCTGAAAACACCCTCTTCAGTAATAATGCCTTTGATTAAGTGAGCAGGAGTAACATCAAAGGCCGGAGTGTATGCTTCATTAACTCCGGGTGAAAGCTGAATTCCATTGGGTTCCGTTATTTCATTTTTATTCCTGAATTCGATAATTATATCATCGCCGCTGGCTATTTTTCTGTCAATCGTTGTGGTGGGTGCTGCAACATAAAAAGGAACTTCATGATAGAAACAGTTTACAGCGAGATTATAGGTTCCGATTTTATTAGCTGTATCGCCATTCAGGGCAATCCGGTCAGCTCCCACAATGGCAAAGTCTACTTTACCTGTTTTAAGCAAAGATGCTGCTGCTGAATCATTCAGTACAGAAAAAGGAATCCCATTCTTCTCAAGTTCAAAAGCTGTCAGTCTTAGTCCCTGCAGAAGTGGTCTCGTCTCATCTGCGTACACATAATTCACAAATCCCTTTTCAAAACCGGTTTTTATCACGTTAAAGGCAGTCCCTTCCCCTCCCGTAGCAAGTTTACCCGTATTGCAATGGGTAATAATAGTAGATTTTCTTTGAAAAATATTTAAACCATTCTCTCCGATTTTTCTGCATTTTTCAATATCGTCATTATGCAGTTCTTTAGCTTTGCGTAATAAAACAGTATAGTGATTTTCAGTCGGATTCAGTTTATCTAAAACGTTCTGCATCTCATCCAGAGCCATAAAAAGGTTTACTGCAGTCGGTCTTGTTCTCTCAAGTCTTTTATAGGCGGTTTTAAAGGTTTGTGTCACAGCGGATGCATCTGAATTTTTAACAGCCAGAGCAAGCCCGTAGGCTGTACTGATTCCTATTGCAGGAGCACCTCTTATTTCAAGTCTTTCTATTGCTTCAGCAATTCTGCTATAGTCATCAGTTTCAATGTACTCTTCTTTAAACGGAAGTTTTGTCTGGTCAAGAAAAATCAGCTTATTACCCTCAAACTTAAGCGAAAAATATTCACTCTTTTTCATCGAACCTGGTCATATTAAAAAATTCACGGTACCGGTCGTGAATTCTTAAATAATTAAGATCGCGTAAACCATCAACACTGAATTTTTCCACACAAAATGAGGCCAGTGTACTTCCAAATACAACAGCTGATTTAACACTCTCCACACTCAGGTCGTTGGTCTTGTGAAGATAGCCGATAAATCCGCCGGCAAATGTATCCCCTGCTCCTGTAGGGTCATAAATCATTTCGAGAGGATAAGCGGGAGCCGAAAAAACGATATCTTCCATAAACAAAAGTGCGCCGTGTTCGCCCTTTTTTATAATTAGTATTTCAGGCCCCATTTCTCTTATTTTCCTTGCAGCTTTAATCAGGTTCGGGTCATGAGCCAGAAGTCTTGCTTCTGAATCATTTATGATTAAGACATTTGTCTTTTTCAGCACTTCCAGTAATTCTTCCTTCTTCCCTTCAATCCAGTAATTCATAGTATCACATACCACAAAATGGGGATTCACCATTTGATTTAATACTTTAAGCTGAAGCGAGGGGTCTATATTGCCGAGACAAACAAACCTGGCATTTCTGAATTTTTCCGGTATTACAGGATCGAATTTTTCAAATACATTTAGTTCTGTCAAAAGAGTATCTCGGACATTAAGATCATAATGATATTTGCCTGACCACCTGAACGTTTTTCCCTCCATAACCTGCAGACCATCAGTATCAATATTATGGTCTTCCAGAAGTTTTATATACTTCTTGGGAAAATCATTTCCAACTACTCCAACAAGGTTGACCGGTCCGCTGAAATAACTTGCAGCAAGTGAAATGTAAGTAGCCGATCCTCCGAGAGCATCATCGACTTTATCGAACGGCGTGGCAACGGTATCTAAAGCGAGTGATCCTACGACAAGTAAACTCAAATTTTCTCCTGTTTATTTTAATTAAGAATTATAAAAATAAGGATTTACGTTTTGAAAACCATAATAAAATGGGGATTTAACGCAGATTTATCTCAATATAATCCCAGAAAATTCTATCCTTTGAGTGATACCTGGTTATAAGCTCAACAGAATGGCGCTGACCCTCCCAGGCCAGCAGGCTTTTCGCCTTTTCGGGATTATACCAGCAGGATTCAGTATGCTCTTCACAGATTTTAACTGGTTCATTACCTTTAACTTTAGCGGCAAATACAGGCAGGAGGGAGATTACATTCATTTCATGAGAATAAAACGTATTTACATTCGGCACAACCCATAATCTCTCGGGCTTTAACCCTGTCTCCTCTTTTATTTCCCTTAAGGCAGTCTGATAGGCTGTCTCTTCGCCTTCAACTTGTCCCGTTACCATTTGCCATAAGCCCGGATAAATTTCTTTCTCTGCCCTTTTGAGCAGAAGAAATTCCAGACCATTCTCTGTTTCCCTGAAAACGTGGGCCTCGATCATATTGGAAATTATTTTCATTTAAATCCTCTTTTTTAAAAATAAGCTCTTACTTCTGCCGTGGCAGTATGTATTGCACTGCTTGTTCCCTGCAGTCTGCCGTCATAACTAATAGTGGACTGCAGGAATGTATTTATCCGGTAATCAAAATTTAGTCTCCAGAAATAATTCTTCCCTATCTGGTTACCTCCGGTTAATTCAAAAGGTAAGAAATTTTCTGAAGTATTTCCTGTTAATTCGTCCCGCTCCAGTTCAATTCTCAACCTTCCCGTTCCTGCAAAAGATAAATTAAATCTTAAAGCCTGGGAATTAAGATCCACTATAGTAGGAATCTCGGGATACGAATCTTTATTCTCGCCTACTTTAATTTTAAAACCGACTTCAATGTTATTCTGAGGCCTGTACGAAAAATCAGATGCCACACTGTTACCGTCAATATCTCTTTTCCTGTTAGATTCTTCAGGAGCTGTAACCGCATCTTTCGTATTGACAAGATCAGTCTGGTTACTTAGTTCTTTTACCATTCTGAATGTTATTCTGAGACTTCTTTCACGGTTGTAGGATTTTTCAGTTCCCCCGCTAAACTGGTTTAATCCCGTTGTCTGTGCGTAGCGAAACCTGAAAGAAAGGTCGGGGTCATTTTCAAAAAGGAAAATATCCTGCTGAATATAATTGGATCCGTTTATTGTGGTTTCAGGATTCTGAAAAGCAGAAAAATTAAGGAGATAAATTTTCTTATAATCTTCCTCCCTGCTGTTTTCTTCGATTCTCCAGAAGGTTTCGGTAGAAAGAGGTTTCAGAATTTTATATGCAAGTGACCCGTTTTCAAAAATATCACCATACAGCACTTTCCACCTGGTGCTCGTTTTAAGATTTATTACCGGGAACAATTGATCCGTCGGAATGGTAACCTGTACATAATCAGCATCATATATTGCAGGTTCAAATTCATTTTCATCGGCAATTCCGTTATTATTCAGATCCCCCAGGTAACGGTAGTTTCCCGTCCCCTGCGGCACACGCACAAATACTTTCTCCAGTTTTGCCGTTCTTTCCGTAGAAACCTCATAAAATAAATCTCCGTTCAGGACAGGGTTCCAGAAATTAAACTTGGATTGTGACCTGATTAATATCGTCTGGTTGTCAAGGTAACCTTTCTCCTTAAACTGCTCGGTATATTTTTTATCCCTGAATGTGAAATTAAGTGTCGTATTTACTTCTTTTATTCCGTTATAAGTCAGGTCATAATATTGTGTCAGTGCTCTGGCCTGTTTCAACATAATTCCATTTAACGGCAGATAATCATCCCTGACAGAATATTTGCCCCCGATCCTTAAACCGTCAATATTCACTATTTCAAGAAACGGATCGATTTCATAATATTTCAAGCTGCTGCTCAGGAGTGAATCTGAGAAATCATACTTGTCTTTCTTTTTCTCAGCAAGGAATTCAATACCCGGTTTTAAATACCAGAATACATAGAAACCGCTTCCCTTTTGTCTGAGCCAGTCAGTTTTAATGTTATTATTCTGAGACTCTACATAATCAAAATTATAAAAGAGAGAAAAATTTGTATTATCAGTATAATTGAAGATGTTATTATATCTTGTAGATTTAAAATCATCTCCTCTTTTTAATAATCCTAAAGACGATGTGACCACCATGTTACTAACCGGAAGTAAATTGAGATTGAATTCACGTAATGTTTCATCAACTTTGGCTTCAGTCTGTGAGACATTATAATACCTGTCAAACTCAACTTCATTTATTCTGTCCGCGGAAGTATACTTGCTTTGAATGAATCGGTCCTTAACTGAAAAACCAATTCTGCCCAGGTTAATGCTGCCCAAATCAATTTTCTTCGGGTCCATTTTCATAAGGATATTTCTTGCATACCCATAATTATCCCCGTCGTTTAGAGTCGATAACCGGTTTTGATCCCAAAGACTACCGGAATATTCAAGACTAACAAAAAAATCTTTGAGCGGATTCACATCAACAACAATATTACCGACCTGTTTCAATTCAGGTACAGGTAGATAAATTATTGGAAGATAACCCCCCTGCCCTTTACCAACAAACTGATAATTTCCAAGACTTACTTTATTATAATCCCCATGCAAATCCCCGACGTAACTGAACGCAACATCATAAATGGCGGCAGAATCACCCGGATTATATACATAATATGAAAAGGGTTCATTATCGATCAGTGTATCAACTTTGAAATAAGTCCCTCTGACAATTCCAAGTGAATCGGGCTTGGCGAGACTTACACCGCTTTTTGTTGCTTTGTTCCTGTCATCCCCTGCATTCTGGAGTATAGCTTTATCCGAATTTGAAAGTGTAACATCTATCGGTGCATTAGAATCGTCACTTTCTCTCAAATACTGAAGCTGGATTCCAAGTTTGTTATCTATCAGGGAAGATTTGACGCCTGTTCCGAAAAAATTTCTCGTAAACTTTCTGTCTGAATATTCAAAATCTACCGATATTCTGCTGGCCGAAGTAATCAATCTTTGCGGCGTAAAGGTAATTTGTGCATTTGAGTATTCAATGGTATAATCATTCGCTTCGCCCCTCTTCATCGGAACTCCATCAAGAAATACCTGTTCGGTTCCGGCTATTATCACAATATCTTTTTCATTATTAATTCCTGCCAGCTGATAAGGTCCCTGTACACCATCCAGTCCGTTAAAGTTATTTGTATTAAATTTTCCGCGGGAGCTCGCAAGCGAAATATATGCTGATTGATCTTTGTAATTAAACTCACCCATTAACCCCTGCAGTTTTCTGTCAATCACTCCGAATTCCCCTTGTCTGCGCGTCAACTGGTAATCACCAAAAGTGCCCACAGCGTTTGGATGTTTTATCTGAATAAAAACCTTATCCAGTTCTTCGAGTCTTTCTGTATTCCCTTCGGGTTGAATAGGTGTATTCTCATCGGTTAAGGCAGCAACTACTTCAATATCATCTGAAAGTTTACCCGACAACTGAAGTCTTAATCCGCTATTTAAAGTAAAATCTTTCGTAGTCCCAACGGTGAAACCTCTTACTAGGGTTCCGCTTTTTTCTATACTGCTGCCGAAGATATCCTCCGAAGTAAATTCCCCCGCTTCATTTTTCACAACCTGTATTGTATCAGTCCCTCCCTCATTAACTTTAATGACCAGGCTTCTCTTTTTATATTCTTTCTGAAGCGACAGCCGGTATGAACGGTATGAAACATAGAGAGTATCAAAAATTGAATAAGCTAAAGAATCGGAAAGCTTAAATGAAGCAGTTTCATAGGAAATTGTATAGTCCTTTCTGCTGAGTTTTTGTCCTCGTAATATTATCTTTTCTGAAAACGGTATGATTGAGACACCGGACAGACTGTAATGATTATCCAGGTTTACGGGGATAGTGTCCATGACGGTTTTTACCAGGTACTGGTCCTGTGCCCTTAAAGAAATTGTCAAAAAAAAGAGTAAACCCGGTATAATTAAAAAAAGTTTGAATCTCAAATGATGACAAGATTTGTGAAGTAACAATCTAAATTTACATACTTCTTTTATCAAGTCTATATTGATTATAGCATTCTCTTTCCCCTCACAGAAAAACCGGGATTAGGTGATTCAAACATAGGAACAGCATTGCAAAAAAGGTAGAGATGGTTCAGGTTCTTTAAATTTTATGAATTTCTCTCCTGGTACAGGATGGGGATTAATATAAAGAAAAGCGCTAAACTTGTCTTATTCGTATCTTAAAGCCTCTATCGGGTCCAGGTTTGCTGCCTTATATGCCGGGTAGGTACCGAAAAGTACCCCTACAAAAATACACAGGCCAAGACCTATCAATACCCAATCCACAGGGATAGCGCTTGATGCATTAAGAAAACTGCCTGCAAAATTGCCTAATCCGATTCCAAGTACAATTCCTATAAAACCTCCGATTATACAAAGAACGACTGCTTCGAACAGAAATTGTGCAAGAATATTTATTTTTTTTGCACCAACAGCTTTTCGTATTCCAATTTCTCTTGTTCTTTCAGTAACAGAGACAAGCATTATATTCATTATTCCGACGCCGGCGGCAAGAAGGGCAATGATTGAAACAACCAGTGCGCCAATTCTGACTCCGCCTGTAATATCATTTATCTGTCCAACAAGAGATTCATTACTGAAAATATCGAAATCATCATCCTCTCCCGGCGGGACTTTTCTGATTATTCTCATATAGCCGGTAGCAGCATCCATTGCAGAATTATAATCTTCCTTCCCGTAAGACTGCACTGTTATACTTATGCTGCGGGTTCTTCTTCCGTACATTGACTGGAAAGAAGTAATAGGCATTACTATGTAATTATCCATTGATTGTCCGAAGAATTCCGGCTGTTTTTCAAGGATACCGATAACCTTTAAAGGATACCCATCGACACGAACTGTTAAACCTACCGGATTAATATTCGGAAACAGTTTTTGAGTCACATCATCTCCAAGCACGCATATATCGTTCGAATGCTGAACATCAGATTCATTAATTTCTCTTCCATCCTTTATTGTTACAGCATTTGTTTTAAATGACCCCATTGTAACTCCGATTACCGAAATATTCGGATTTGTTTCCCTGCTTCCGTATTTAACAATCTTTCCATGCATACTCTGTTCAGCGCCGACATACTTCGCCTGCTTCATCATCTGTTCAAATCTATAGAAATCATCTAATGTTATATCTTTTCTGTTACGATATTTTTCCCAAGATCCATGACCACCGGTATGTATTGCCGGAAATTTCTGTATCTGAAAAGTATTTTTATTAAGGAATGAAACCCCGCTTTCAATGGTGTTCTGCAGCATTGTTATTACAGTCATAATGACAATAATCGAAAAAATCCCTACTACAACTCCAAGTACTGTTAATATTGTCCTTAAACGGTTGGTTTTGAGTGAATCGAATGAGAGAGAAAGAATCTGGCTGATCTGCATTATTTTCTATAATTGTTGAACTAAAATTTAAATGCCGGCCCAGAAATATGAAAGGCCGAAAACTCCTCTGTTAAAGAAACTATTTAAGCAGCCCTATAGAGAGCGGAAGTCATTAAACATTCAATCTTCGATAAAAATTATATTTACTCTTCCTATTCATAACGTAATGCCTCAATCGGATCAAGATTTGCTGCTTTGTACGCAGGGTAAGTCCCAAAGACAATCCCGACAAATACACACAAAGATAATCCAATTATAACCCAATCAAAAGGAACAGCAGCTTTTGCATTTAAAAAACTTCCTGCTATGTTCCCAACCACGACTCCAAGAAGGATACCGACAAAACCTCCGACAATACACAAGGTTATTGCCTCAAGCAAAAACTGGAACAAAATATTACTTTTCCGTGCTCCTATTGCCTTCCTTATACCGATTTCCCTTGTCCTTTCAGTGACAGAAACCAGCATTATATTCATAATTCCCACACCGGCAGCAAGCAGTGCAATAATAGATACAACCAATGCACCTATTTTAATTCCTGAAGTAATATCATTTACCTGTGTTATCAAGGATTCGTTGCTGAATATATAAAAATTATCATCCTCCCCGGGAGGTACTTTCCTTATGGTTCTCATATGACCTGTTGCAGCATCAATTACCTCATTGTAATCTTCTTTGCTGCGGGACATAACTGTAATATTTATACTATTATTATATTTCCCATACTGCTGCTGAAAGGTTGAAATCGGCATTACTATGTAGGAATCTCTTGTCTCTCCAAACATTGAAGGCTGCTTCTCAAGCACACCGATTACCTGAAGAGGTTTTCCATCGACTCTGATCACCTGCCCGACAGGATCCATATTTATGAAAAGCTTGGAAACAACTTCCTGCCCCAGAATACATACATCATTTGAATATTTAACATCTGACGTTCTCAGGTCCCTTCCATGCTCAACATTCCAGTTATTAGTTCTCATTGCACCCAGAGTAATTCCTGCAATGCTAATATTGGGATTGGTTTCTTTATTCCCGAAAGTAACCTGTTTTCCAAACTGCCACTGTTCAGCGCCGACGTACATTGCCTGGGTAAGCATATCTTCGAGCCTGTAAAATTCTTCGAGTGTTAAATCAGGCCGGTTTCTAAATTTATCTCTCCAGCCGGGACCGCCCCCCATCATTAGTGGAAATTTCTGAATCTGAAATGTATTTTTATTTAATTGGGAAAAACCGCTTTCTATAGTTTTCTGCAGCATAGTAATAATTGTCATAATCACAATGATGGAAAAAATGCCTACAACTACTCCAAGCACAGTCAGCATCGTACGGAGCTTATTACTTCTGAGCGATCCGAATGCAACAGTTATAACTTCTCTGAATCTCATACATTACTCCATCATTCTGCTTTTAGTCTCTTACTCATATCTCAAAGCTTCAACAGGATCCATTTTGGCTGCAGTATAAGCCGGTGCAAGTCCTGCAATAACTCCTGTCAATAACGAGATCAGAATAGCAACTATCACGGCATCGTACTGCACAGAAGTAGGAATAAACTGGTTAACCATCATACTTAACAGTATTGCCAGGAGCAATCCAATCAGTCCCCCCATCAGACAAATTGTCGACGATTCAAGTAAGAACTGTCCCATAATTGTCCGTCTTTTTGCTCCAATAGCCTTCCTCAGTCCTATTTCCTTTGTCCTTTCCTTAACCGACACAAACATTATATTCATAATTCCGATCGCTCCAACAAACAGTGATAAACCCGTAATAAATAAACCGGCAATCTGGATGACCCCGACAACTTGATTGTAGTTATCCATTAACCCTTCCTGCTGATTAATGGAAAAATCATTCTCCTCATCATAAGTCAGGCCGCGGATTTTTCTCATAATTCCTTCTGCCTCAGCCTTTGTATCTTCTAGCAAAGCCGGGCTGGCAGCACGGACATTGAATGTTACCGAACCATGCATCTGATTTGAAAAATTTTTAAAAATTGTTCCTATAGGAACAAAAACCTGATTGTCGGGATTAAAATCACCCAGCATAAAACTTCCCTGCTCGGTAAGAACTCCGACAACTTTATAATTAACTCCACCAATCTTAATTGTCTTGTCAATTGCATTTTCGCGGGGGAAAAGATTTTTTGCAAGTTCACTACCCAGAACTGCAACCTGCCTGGAACTTTTACTTTCAATTTCACTGTAAAACCTTCCCTCAGAAAAAGTGAAATTTGTAGTCCTGACATAATCCGCTGAAGAACCATTAACATTTACTCCATCGGTTCTTCTGTCTACATACTTAACGGTCTGACGCGTATTAGCAACAGGGGCAGTGGCTAAAGGCAGTTTCACCATACTTCTAAATTCTTCATATTGCTCCATTGTGAGATTTTTCCGGTTACGCATCTTCCACCAGTCTTCATTGGAAAACCACGCCCACTTATCTATATATAAAACATCTGAACCAAGTGCGCTGATCCCGTTCTGGAAGGAATTGTCGATTCCTTTAATTGCAGTTGTCATTACAACAACAGAAGTAACACCTATGATTATTCCAAGCATTGTAAGGATTGACCTTACTTTATTTGCCCTTATCGCCCTGAGAGCAATCATCATGCTTTCCTTCAGTTCAAACAAAAATGTATTCATAATAAATCCATATTACTTTTTTAAGTCTTAATCAGAGTCCTGCAGCAACTTTTGGTTTTGGAATAAATCTCTTTACTACCGGGTTATCATTCTCGATTAACCCGTCTTTTAACCTTACAATTCTGGCAGCATGTTCGGCAATATACTCCTCGTGAGTTACAAGGATGATTGTATTCCCCTTTTCATATATCTCATTAAACAGGATCATTATTTCTTCGCCGGTTTTCGAATCGAGATTCCCGGTCGGTTCATCAGCAAGAATAATAGATGGTCTGGTGACAAGAGCCCTGGCTATGGCAACTCTCTGTCTCTGTCCTCCGGAAAGTTCATTCGGTTTATGATGCATCCTGTCCTTAAGACCGACGTCAATTAAAGAAGCTTCTGCCCTCTCACGTCTTTCTGTATACGGCAGACCTGCATAAATCAAAGGCAGTTCTACATTATGTATTGCATCAGATCTTGACAGAAGGTTAAAAGTCTGGAAAACGAAACCTATCTCCTTATTCCTGATCTGTGCAAGCTGATTATCTGTCATTTCGCTGACACTGTTGCCCTTGAAATCGTAAATACCGGAAGTCGGTGTATCCAGACAGCCAAGCATATTCATTAAAGTAGACTTCCCCGAGCCCGATGGTCCCATAATTGCGACATACTCGTTTTTATCTATTTTGATCGAAACATCCCTCAGAGCATGAACTTCTTCACTGCCTACCTGGTAAATCTTGGCTATATGTTCAATGTTTATAATATTCATTCTGCAAATCCGTTTTATTTATTATTTGAACCGAAAGTTTTGCTCTTTTCTTCAAGCCTCACATTAGATCCATCTGCAAGTTCTTTTGATATAGCACGGTAACTTCCGCTTACAACCTGCTGGCCTGTATCAAGACCGGTTTTCACTTCGATAAAATTATCGTCACTGATTCCTGTTTCAACATTAACCGTTTTAGCTTTGTTATTTTTTATAATGAAGACTATCTCCTGAAGCTTCTTCTGATCGAATCCATTTTTCTTTTCTTCTTTTACAGCAGTCTCTTCTTCAGTATTTGCAGCAATTTCAGTCGGGTTTCTTGCCGTAACACTCTGGATCGGAACCGAAATAACATTGTGTTTTGTTTCAGTCTGAATATCCGCATTACACGACATACCAGGTCTTAACTGATCATCAGGATTGATTAATTTTATTTTTACATCAAAATTCACGACTTGTTCCTGTGTGCCCAATCCTTCAGAAATTGCACTGTTGCCGATTTCTGTCACTTGTCCCTTGAATACCCGGTCACCGAAAGCATCAACTTTAATTGAAGCGGTGTCACCGATCGAAACAAGAACTACATCATTTTCATCAACATCAACACTGGCTTCTATATTTCCCAGGTCGGATACTGTCATCATATCTGTTCCCTGGCTGAATCCGCTCCCGAGCACCCTTTCTCCAAGTTCAACATTTAATATTGTAATGGTTCCGGTCATAGGCGAATAGATAGTGGTTTTGTTCAGCTGTTCGATGGATTCCTTTAATGCTGCTTCCATTTGTGAAACATTTGCCTGTGCAGCTTCGTAAGATGCCTGTGAAGATAGATATGAACTTTTTGCTGTTTCGAGCTCTGAATCGCTTGATAATCCTTTCGCGTGTAGCTCTTTTACCCTGTTGTAATCGGATGTCAGCTTATCAAGCTCAGCCTTTCTCATCGCAAGTGTAGCTTTAGCTTCCCGAAGATTAGCATCTGCCCTGTCCTTTTGTGCAATGTAGGAATCAGCCTTAATCTTTATTAAAAGATCCCCTTTATTAACATGATTACCTTCTTTAACGGGTAAAGAAACAATCTCACCTGTTACTTCCGGGGTGATTACTACCTGGAATTCAGGATTAATTTTGCCTGTTGCAGCAACCGTCTGTGTTATATCCCGCCTTTCAACTTTTTCGGTCTGAACAGGTATTATTTCTTCCTTACTTCCTCCTATCAGGGCAATCAGAATTAAAGCAATCAGTAATACTCCTATTCCTCCAAAAATATATAATTTCTTTTTTGACTTTTTTTGTTTCCCGTTTTTCATGAGTGCTTACTCCTATAATTAAAATTTATTCGTATTGAGTATAATCAAGAATACCAAGATTATAATTTAACTCTTCGCTAAGACGTATATAAAGAAACTGCGCATTAATGTAATTTGTTTTTGCATTTTGAAAGGCAGTATTTGCAATTAATACATCTAATAATTTTCCGGAACCAAGATTATATTTTTCCTGTTCGATTTTTAAGTTTTCCTCAGCAGCTTTTACATTTTTCTGAGTGACCAGCAGCCCTTTTTTAGCGGCTTCAAGATCAAGAAAAGTTTTCTGTAAATTTTGAACGATTAATCTTTTGGTATCCTGTAATTGTAATTCAGAATTCATTGCTTCAACTTCTGCACTTTGAATTGCGTTTTGAGTTGAAAATCCTGAAAAGATAGGTAGACTTATTGTTAAGCCTATGGTATAGGTATTTGAATTGAAAATCTCTTTAAAAGAATTAGCATAACTATTGTATCCAAGATTACCTGAAAGCCTTGGTATATGACCGGATTTTGCAATTGTGACATTGTCATAGCTCGATTCCACATTTAATTCCTGAACAAGATAATCTCTTCTATTAACTAAGGCTTCATTTACCAGCTCACTCAAACGGTCAAAGTCAGTATTAATGTCGGTATTTAAAATATTTACCTCCTTCTGAGTCAGGGTATCAGAGTACGTATAATTCTGCAGCACGTCCAGAGCTAAGTAGTAAAGTAAACTACTCTTGGCGGTTTCCAGAATATTCTTTTGCTTAATTACCTGCAATTCTGAATTGCCTACCTGTACCTGCTGCTGATAAACATCAGCCATTGTTACAGATCCTAATCGATTTCTCTCTTCAATTGTTTCAAGATTTTTTTGCTGCTGCTTAACATCTTCTTCATCGACTTTCAGAAGCTGATCAGCTTCTACGATGTCATAATAAAGGTTAATGGTTTGAAAAACCACTTCCTGTTTTTTCCCTTCGATCGCATATTTTACTGCCTGCACATTGTTTTTACTTCTCGATAGATTTGCAAAATTTGATAACCCATCGAAAAGGACAACATTTGAATTTAAACCCACCGAATATGACCTGGTTTCAGTAGTCGTTGCAGGAACCTGAACAGTAAGTCCGTTATAAGTTGTGGTATAACCAGCATTATCAGATTTATTCCAATTCCAGCTGCCATATGCATTCAAATCAGGTAGAAAATTACCATAAGCAGCATCTAAATTAGTATTGCTTCTTAATAATTCATTTTCATTTGAGATCAGACTGGTATTTTTTTGCAGTGATATTTTTATTGCCTCATCAAGAGTAAGCTCTTTCTGAGGAAAAACATTTATGACCATTATTAAGGAAATTGTGAAAATTAAGAATAACTTCATTATTTGCTCCAAAAGTTGAATTTTTGATTCAATAAAAATTTATTACATTTTTATCATTAGAACCAGTTCAAAAATAGGTTATTCGACCTTATTTAATCTATATTAATTATAAACGGCAGAATAATTACATATACGGTAAATGAGAAGTATCCGTTTTAGCTGAATAAATCAGAAATGCTTATCCAATATACCTGTCTTTAATCATAAGAAGATACCTGTAAGCTTCCTCATAATTATTCCCTATTATACCGTCAAGAATTGCATCTTCAATTGCCTGTTTAATTTCGCCGACTTTTCTTGAGGGTTTGAGATTACAAACTTCCATTATTGTTTCACCCCTGACCGGCGACTGAAATGCCCTGAGTTTATCCTTCTCTTCAACTTCCCATACCTTCCTCATAATTTTTTCATAATTTTCTAAATATTTATCTACTTTGTCCTGATTTTTACTCGTTATATCCGCACGGCAGAGAGTGATTAAATCCTCCAGGTCTTCACCGGCTGAAACTATTAATCTTCTTATTGCCGAATCAGTAACCTGTTCTTTCGCAAGAGCAATTGGTCTTAAATGAAGCCGGACAAGTTTTTCAACATAATCAAGTTCTGAAAAAGGTAATTTCATTTTTCTGAAGATTGACTTCATCATTCTGGCACCTGTCTCCTCATGTCCATGGAAGGTCCATCCTGTACCATCAACAAATCTTTTTGTCTGTGGTTTTGCTATATCGTGCACTAAAGCAGCAAAACGAAGCCAGACATTGTCCGAAACTTTTGATATATTATCCACTACCTCACAGGTATGGAGAAAAACATCCTTGTGATGGTAGTCCTTTCTTTGCTCAACCCCGCCAAGTTTTGCTGCTTCCGGAAAGATGATTTCCATTACACCAGAGTTGAATAATAGTTTTAATCCTACTGATGGCCGCGGTGAAGCCAGTATCTTAAGAAATTCATCCGTGATTCTTTCCTGTGATACGATTTTCAGTCTTCCTTTCATTTCACCGGCAGCCTCATTAATTAAATTGTCGACCTTAAATTTCAACTGTGAAGCAAACCGGAATGCCCTTAAAATTCTTAATGGATCGTCATCAAATGTTTTTAAAGGATCAAGGGGAGTTCTAATTATTTTATTTTTAATATCTTCATAACCATTGAACCTGTCAATCAGATTACCGAAATCTTTCCTACTGATTGATAACGCCATTGTGTTTATCGTAAAATCACGTCTTGAAATATCTTCTTCAAAAGTGGCTGCAGTAACTTCAGGTTTTCTGCTCTCTCTTTTGTATGATTCTTTTCTTGCACTCACAAATTCCAGATCAAAGTCGCCGTACCTGAAATGAGCTGTCCCAAAATTTCTGAAAACATCAATCTTTTTTATTCCCAGTTTTTCAGAAAATGATTTTGCAAAAGCTTCCCCGTCACCAACTACGAGAAAATCAATATCATTTCTTTCCCTTTTGATAATCAGATCACGGACAAAACCCCCTACAATAAATACCTCAAAATTTTTATCCTGAGCTGTTTCCGCGGCTGATTTAATGAATGGGTATTTTTTGAGTTCAGTTTCAAAGTTTGCAGGATCCTGTAATATTTCTTTATTACCGGTCATTAATATTCTCAGGTTCATTAATTAAAGAATTCGGATTATTCACTTTGCTTCCCATCAATACGGCAATCGGTTTTAATGGCCCAATGTTGCTGAAGAGAATCTTTACAGCAGCTGCTATAGGTACCGCCAGGAACATGCCCACGATTCCCCAGATCCATCCCCAAAATATCAACGAGAAAAGTACAAAGACCGGACTAAGATCCATACGTCTGCCTAGATAATGCGGCTCTATCAGGCTGCCAATAATATTATGCACCAGGAACAGTACAACAGCAAGAGATATTACAGTAAATCCCAATCCATACTGAAGAAGTGCAATAATTATCGGTGCAAGTGTCGCTATCAGCGCACCGATATTAGGTATAAAATTAAATACAAAGGTTAAAACCCCCCACAATATCGCAAAATCTACACCATAAATAATCAATACAACAGTGACAATTATACCGGCGATAAGACTGAGAATTGTTTTAATAATCAGATATGACTGAAGCTGAGCATTTATATTGTGAAGGTTTTCATCAACCAGTGATTTTTTTCCGGCGAAAGCAACTCCAAGTTTTTCTTCAAATTTTTCTTTTCCCAGCATCATAAAGAGCCAGAACACAAGTGAAATAAAGAAATCACCGAGCATCGATGAAAGTGAGTTAAACAAATTCTGAATTACACCTGCTTCAAATAATTTTTCGAACAACGTGGAAAATTTTAATCTCCTTACATCAATCTTAAGCCATGATGAAAATTCTCTTAAGGTTAAATCGAATGGTTTAAGTATTTCCGAAAGAAAAGAGGAAATATTTTTCTGGTAAGCCTGAATTTTATCGGGGAGATCACTTACTGCCGAGATTAGCAAAAGACCTGTCAAATATCCTATTATTGCAACAAAAAATAATATCAGAATCAGTGATAACCATTTAGGTATCCCTTTCTTTTGAAGATATGCCATTAAGGGATGAAACAGGTATGTCAGAAATACTGCAATGGTTATTGGCACGAGTATATCACTCAATGCCATCAGGATATAAACGAATAAGACAAATGATATGAATCCAAGAAAATATGCCGCGGCTTTCATATATTTATTTACAGATTTTTCCGGGTCCATAAAACTCACTTAAAATTTAAAGATGAAAGAATCTCATTTCCATGTTCATAAAGCCATTCGGTTTTATCGAAATTTTCCCTTAAAATAAAGTTAAAATTTTTATCTTTAATATACCTCATCGAGAGAGCAGCCATTTTCCGCGCTTTTTTAAAATCGAGATTAGAGAGTAAGTAAACTGATAACCTGTATACAGCAAAGCTGCTCTGATAACTATCCACCGTAATAGTCTGATTAAACAAATTCAGGAATAAATCATAACTCTCACCAAGTGAATGCGCAAGATCAATCATAACCGGGATACTATAATAATTATAAGTATTTTTGTTTAACCCTGTTATGATTAAATATTTATCAACATCACTCCCTTTAAGATAAGGAACTATAAGGGAATCTGATTCAAGTAATTTTTCGCGCAGGTTTGAAAGATAGTACAATGTACGGCTGGGATTTTCAAAAATTATCTTTTTGTAAAGTGAATCAGCAAATACAGTATCCCGAACCTGGGAGCAGAAATCGGCAAGACTGAATTCAATATTATAATAATAGGAGGTGTGTTTGAAATCATCGACCTTACCCTGTAAAAAACTGATTGCTTCAGATTCTTTCCCGGCACTAAATAATGAATTTGCATATCCCATCAATGCCGGATAATTATCTGTCAGTTTTAGGATCTCTTTAAATAGCCTCAGTGCTTCGGGATAATTTTGCCCTGCATAATAATTCCAGGCTTCCTTTAATCTGAAAGCTATAAACCTTGGACAGGTTTTATAAATAATCGGCTTCATTCCATAATAATATTCTGCCTCACAGCGGTTTTCGGCTTTGTATTCTCCTGAAATAAAACCGAAATACGATTTACTTAACCCGGCTAAATCTACCCCGTAAATTTTCCCGAAATCCGGCTCAGAATAGAGCCGCTTAAATTTAGTAATACCGTAATTATCAATTAAATATTTGCAGAAAGAACCTGCGTATATATATGATAAGCCTGAAGTTTGACCAAAAAAGTTCAATCCTTCAAACAGGTTTTGAAGTTTTATCTTGAAACCGTTATGATAAGCAAGCGACGCCATGTAATGAACATTGTTCAGATCATATTCGGGAGCACCGGCTACTGCGGCTCCTTCTATAAGCGCAGGATTAAAATTACCGGCGACCCGGAATATACTCCAGCCGAATTCACCGGCAAAACAATGAGCAATTTCATGCCTTAACGAACTATTGTAATTGTCAGCAATTGTAAAAATTTCTTTCAGCCAGGGTTTTGCTACATCGGCATTTTCAGAACCGAAGTATTCCTTTTTTTCTGCATCGTCCTTAAAAATAAATGAAATATATTTTCCCTTTGGAATTGTTTGATAAAACCTGACAAGCTGCTGATAATAATATTCATGATTTAAGGTGATGATTTTAATTTCTTCTTTACTTATCCGGGGTGAAAAGTATATATCAAAATGTTCGGTTCTTACCAGGCTGCCGAGCACATTTTTAAGCTTGGTCTGAGTGGTCGATAGACCGAAACCGGGGGATATATAAAGAAACAGAGCAGAAATAAGTAATGCTATAAGAATGACTAACTTTTTTGATATAATGGTCTTTTTATAATAGACATATGCGGAAATAAAATATAGTGATCCGAAGAATATAAAGTTAAGTGAACGATATATCATTAATTTTAAATCAACGCTTAAGGCTTCATCGTAGATTGTCCCTGGAAAATATGCGTAAAGGGGATTGTAAAAATATATCTGGGGATTATAATACAGCTCAAAAAATGTGATTGATAAAACTGCCAGGAATATTAAAATAAAAATCACGTGCCTGAATTTACGGGAAACAAAAAACGACAGGATTGCAAATACAGCACCAATAATAACAGACGGCAACGTTATAAATGTGTAATACAGCATCCCGTCCCATATTGAACAGCTTATGGTAAGGAGGTCGTGAGTTATAGAAATCGTTAAAGGGAGTATAAGGAATAGTATGAAAGATGATAAATTTATCCTGAGAAATGTTTGATATTCACTTTCACTGTTAAGGACTGAAAGTGTAAAAAAACCGGACAGAATAACCAGCAGGAAAGAATTGAGGACTGAGAATTCAAAACCGAATATCTTAGCAAGAGGAAATTCCAGTAATAATAAATTAAAAAGGATAATCAGGATAAGATAAAATACCAGGTAATTTCTCCAGGTAATTATTTTTTTCATAAGCGATAATTTAATATTCTGCCCCAGCTATTCTTTCTATATCAGCCCCGAGCGACTTTAATTTTTCTTCAATTCTCTGGTAGCCTCTGTCCAGGTGATAAACCCTCAGGACTTCGGTTGTGCCTCTGGCTGCCAGACCTGCTAGTACAAGCGAAGCGCTTGCCCTTAAATCTGTGGACATTACTTTTGCCCCATCGAGCTGTTTTACACCCAGCACAACTGCACTGTTTTCGCTTACAGAAATATTTGCACCGAGTCTTAAAAGTTCCGGTACATGTTTGAACCGGTCAAGGTATATTGTATCGGTAATGGTTGAAACCCCTTTTGATAGGCTCATATAAGCAATCCACTGAGCCTGCATGTCGGTCGGGTAACCGGGGAATATTGAGGTAGAAACATTTACAGGCTGAATTATATCAGTTCCGGTTAGACTAATCGAACTCCCATCCGGGGCGAGTTTACAGCCGCTGTCTTCCAATTTAGAAATCACTGCCTGCAGATACTTAGGCTGAATGTTCCTTAAAGTTATGCTTCCCCCCGTAATTGCTCCGGCAACCAGAAGAGTGCCTGCTTCAATCCTGTCCGGGATTGTTTCCATACTGACAGGCGAAAGTTCATCCACACCTTCAATTTCGATAGCAGATGTTCCGATACCACTTATTCTGGCTCCCATCTTTACCAGGAATTCAGCTAGGTTGGTAATTTCAGGTTCCATGGCCGCATTATTAATTACTGTAGATCCTTTTGCAAGTACAGCAGCCATAAGGGTATTTCCTGTTGCGCCGACCGAAGAGATATCGAAATTTATTTTAGCCCCGTTCAGTTTTCTGGATTTAGCAAGTATGTAACCCGAATCCAGTTCTATATCTGCGCCCATTTTTTCTAATGCTTCCAGGTGAAGGTTAATCGGCCGCGGTCCCCAGGCACATCCTCCGGGCAGCGATACTTTTGCACTTCCGTACCTGGCTAATAGGGGTCCAAGGACATAGACTGAAGCACGCATTTTTTTGACGTGCTCATAAGGAGCTTCATAAGAAGTGATCTTTTCAGTATTTATTTTCAGCACGTGTTTCTCAAATGAAATTTCTGCCCCGAGGAAAGTCAGGAGTTTCATCATTGTGTAAACATCATTCAACTCCGGGGTATTCAAAAGGGATGAGATCCCCCGGGTTAAAAGACATGCCGGCATTAAAGCAAGCGAGGCATTTTTCGCTCCGCTTACTTCAACAGTCCCACTTAATTTTCTGCCGCCGTTAATTACAAACTTATCCACTTTATCCTCACAAAAAGAAAAATTTATACTAAGGAATTTAGGAATATTAAATTAAAGTTGGAGGGAAAATCAGAAGTGATTTTGACAAATCCGCTTAATCCACAAATCCATCTACCGGGATTCCCGTAGGGAATAAACATTTGTAACACCAACCTGCCCATTACAAGTATCAATCATTCCCATCGGGAATGAACATTTATAACTCCTACTATCCCTAATACAGAACTCAATCACGTAGTGATTGAACCGGATTTTTTTATTATTGACAGTCTTATTTTTATCCATAACTTTAAAAGGGTCAAGGGATGGCGATACACACAATCTATATCCAGGTTGTTATAGTAGTAAAGGCAGACAAGTCTGTTCCTATCTCGAGATGTTAAAAAAGATTGAAATCGTTTATAATGAAAAATTTATTTTTGATGACATAGAAACTCAGTTCAACCCTACCGGGGTTCAGGTGTTGAACCGGGTTAACTACTTCAATGTTTAACTCTTCGGGGTTGGAAGGATTGTTTAACTACTCCTCATGTTTAATCCCTGTCGGGTTGGAATATTAAATTAAAGTTGGAGGGAAAAATAGATCTGGGTTTTGAAGAAGTTATTGTACAGCCTGATTAGTTAGCATTGTGCCGTTAAAACCGATCACAAAAATTTTATCGGAATTTGTAACAGCAGCGTCTGTTAATGTGGCATAGTTTCCGGATTGTGTTATTTTCCAGTTAGCACCGGAATCATCAGTTACGAGTATTTCCCCACGGCTGCCTAAAATTAACCCGTCTTTATCGTCAACAAAATGAATAGAATATAATCCCGACATGGTATTCGACGGTACCTCACTCCAGTTTTCACCGCCATTGGTCGTTCTTAAAACAATTCCGCCGCCGCCTGATATAAAGCCGTTATTTTCATCCAGGAAAGTAATATCCCGGAGATAATTGTTCGTAAGCTTTTCCATCAGTTTCCATGACCGGCCCGAATTCGTGGTTTTAAGCATAGTGCCATTCCATCCTACTGCAAATCCGTTTTTATCATCCCTGTAGCTGATACTGTAAAGTAATTCCCTCGTTGGTGTAAAAACAGGGTACCAGCTGTTTCCGCCATCAATGGTTTTAAGGATCGTTCCGTGACTTCCGGCCATAAAACCGGTCTGTTTATTGCTTAAAAAACAAATATCAAAAATAGATTCCTTAACATAGGTATTCAGAATTTTCCAGTTCCTGCCGCCGTCGTTTGTAGAAATTATTGTTCCATTGTCGCCGGTTATAAATCCCTTTTCTGTTGTGAGGAATAAAACATTAAACAAATTTACACGGCTGTCGAAAGTATTTTTCTGCCAGGTTTTTCCCCCATCTTCTGTTTTTAAGATTAAACCATTAAAACCACATACATATCCAACCATAGGGGTAACAAAATTTATAGAGTTCAGAGTAGTCCCGGTCGAGAGAGTAACCGGTATCCATCCCGAATGAATGATTCCGGAAGAATTGGAAGTCAAAGTTGCCTCTCCGCCATCACCATTGACTGTAACCGGATTTTTATCCCTCATAAGACTTGAAATATTACTATAGAAGTAATAGAATAAAATACCACCAAAAAGCAAAATACCGAAAGTGTATGCAATTTTTTTGAAGTAATGCCTGGGTATTTTTCTTTTATTTTGAAAGACTTCGGGTTCTTCAATTTCAACCGTGGTCAGATCTTCAAAAACCCGGTCAACATCTATAAGAAAATCCTCCGCAGTCAGATATCTTTTTTGAACAGGTTTTTCCAGAGCTTTGGAAATTATCCTGTCGATTTCCGGTGGGATATCCGGAAGATGTGTAGATAATCTTGCAGGCATTCTTTTGATATGGGCTTCCATGATTTCAAATTCTGTGGGATAATCAAAAGGAGTTTTGCCTGAAAGCATTTCATAGAATGTGACACCAAGGGAATACAGATCACTCTGAGTTGTAGGAGGTTTGCCTCTTATCTGTTCGGGACTCATATAAAAGATCGTCCCGATCTTGGTACCTGCCTTTGTAATATCCTTGGTCTCATTAATTGATTTGGATATTCCAAAGTCCATTATTTTTGCAATACCCTCATTGCTTATAATAATATTTGAAGGTTTAAGGTCCCTGTGTATAAATCCCTTCTGATGAGCGAATGCTATACCGCTTAGAATTTGTCTCATTACATCAAGAGAAAACTTTAGATCAAGCCTGCCTTCTCTCCTGATAATTTCCTCAAGAGTTTCGCCCTCGATATACTCCATCACTATACCGAGAGTATTATCTGCATCTGTGAAACCGTAAACCGGAATTATATTTGTGTGGTTAAGCTTAGCCTGGTTGCGGGCTTCTCTCTTAAATCGCTCGATAAACTGGGGATTTGGGGGCTTGCTTGTATTCAGAATTTTTATTGCAACGTATCTTTCAAGTTTTAAATCTATAGCTTTATAGACAACACCCATACCGCCTTCGCCGATTACTTCAACTATCTTATAATTTTCTATGTTAGTGCCTAACATCATTCATCCCGGGTGATTAATACGAATGAATAATTATCCGGAGCACCCCTGTCTTCAATTAATTTAGAAAGCTTTTCAGCAGTAAGATTTAAGTCGGCATTACCTATAATTTCTTCCAGTTCATCATCGTTTACTACACACGTTACGCCGTCAGAACAGATAAAAAATTTGAGCTCATCTTTAGAATTAAGTTTGAGTTTACTCAGGTCTGCTTCAACGTCGGTTGTGTCTCCCAATGCTTTCATAATGATGTTTCTGTTCGGATGATTTTCGGCTTCCTTCAGAGTAAGATAACCTTCATCAACAAGACGCTGGACTAAGGAATGGTCCTTTGTAAGCTGCTTTATTTTCCGGTCCTTAAATTTGTAAATGCGGGAATCACCAATATGTCCCCAATAGGCATTGCTTGAGTTGAGGAAAAGAACCTCAACGGTTGTTGCCATCCCTTTAAAAGCGGGCGTTGAAGTCGATTCTTCTATAATCATTTTGTTGGCATTCAGTATAGCATCTTTAATCCGTTCGAGATAATCAACTTTGTCTGACCTTGTAAAGGAATTATAAATAGTCTCTACTGTTAGACTGGATGCAACTTCGCCTGCGCGGTTGCCCCCGAGTCCATCACATAATACTGTTAATAATCCATCTTCAAGTTCAAATACCCCGAATGAATCTTCATTTTCATAGCGGCGAAGTCCGGTCTTTGATACAGATTTATGGGTATATTTCATTGTTTCCCCGGCCGGCTGATTGTTTGGAATAAGAAATTTGAAAATGGTACTATCCAAATTTTATTTATTAATGCATTATTTGTGCTAAACTTATCAATTTTCATACCTGCTTTAATGCCCTGTCTTAATTAAGAAAACTATCATTTTTTTAATAATTGTTATTTAAATCTTTTAATATTAGTTGTTTTTACCGCAATCATAGTACATATCCGGCTTAAACAAAGAAGAAATTTATTAAAAAAACACCTAAAAAAAATTAAATTTCTGTATTCTCTGAATCTTACAAAAGAACTAATTTGAATCGCAGACTGTAAGTTAAGATTTAATCCTAATAGAAATGTGATATTTTTTCAGGAAAGTTGATTACAGAAGAATATTTAAGTATGTTAAATTTTAATTGGAGAGAATTGTAGGGTGAGCATTAATAAAATCAAAATCTTTTCTTTAATCTAACCGGTTATACAAAATCTAAAGGTAGAAATATGGAAAAATCTAACACCCATTCTTTCATAAAGATCCATTTTCTTTTCATGTTAATTTATATGATCGTCCCGATTCAATTACTGGCGCAGATTCAGGAAATACCCCTGCACCGCGAGAAATATGAGCTTAGCTCAGGCTATTACATTGGCGATCAGAGCGGCGATAAGCTTGTTTATAGTATGGTGGTTAGTATTCAAGGTGCCCCCTGGCTGGAAATACATTTCGGCAGTTATGGTTTAGGTAAAAACAGTTACATAGTTATGACTTCGCTTTATGATAATAAATGGCAGAGGCAGGATAAAGTAGCTTTGGCGCAATGGTATAATTATTCGGCTTTCTTTAACGGTGATGCCGTTAAAATCGAACTTTATGCGGCTTCCGGCGATCAGAATGTCTTTTTTATTATTGATGAATTGGTCATCGGTGATTGGTATTCACAGACTGAAAGCATTTGTGGACCGACCGACGACAGGGTGGCTTCATCGGATCCTGCAGTAGGAAGAATTGTGGATATAGGATGCACGGGATGGATTATCCCCGATGGCGATATAGTGACGGCAGGACATTGTCTTGATGCAACATCAGCCAACATCCTGGAATTTAACGTTCCGCTATCAACACCGGGCGGAACAATACAGCACCCGGGACCTGAAGATCAATACTCAATTGATCAGTCGAGCAGAATTTTTATAAATGGCGGTGTAGGTAACGATTTTGGTGTATGTAAAGTTTTTCCAAATTCAGTTACAGGTTTAATGCCTAAGGAAGCACAACAGTCTTATTTCACCCTTGTGCAGGACTTATCTTCTGATCCAATCCGGATAACCGGTTTTGGAGTGGATGATGGAACAGCTAATCAGACGCAGCAGACTCATTCAGGACCGAATGCCGGTTCTTCAGGTACAACCATGCGATATGTTGTTGACACGGAGGGAGGAAATTCCGGCAGCCCTGTTATAGATGACAATACACACTTTGCCGTAGGCGTACATACCCATGGTGGCTGCGATGCATCTGGCGGAAATAATAATGGTACAAGTCTTTTCCATGCTGCATTCTGGGAAGCAGTAGAACAAGGCAGCGGCGGATGCGGTGTTGAGCTTGCCTCGGATCCTGTTCCAGCAAATTTATCTACAAATGTTCCTATCATTCTTTCCGGGATATCATGGACAAATGGTGCGGGAGCAGTGACAAATGAACTTTATTTCGGAACTGATCCGGGTGAACTTACGTTGGTACAGAGCGGTTCACTTTCAACAAGCTGGCCAATCACTTTCGGATCCCTGTCATATATGACTACATATTTTTGGCAGGTTGTTGAAATTGGAGATACATGCAGTTCAACTGGTCCTTCGTGGAGCTTCACTACTGAACAGGATCCTTCTATTGTCACACTTTACCTGGATGATTTTGAATCAGGTTTAGGAGCTTACACAGTAAATACAACCGGCGGCTGCCCCTGGCAAATATTTACTGATCCTGCTATAACTGGCCGTTATACAATGCCACCAACTGCGACCGGTGGAATTCTTGCTGCTGATGCCGACAATTGCGGAAGCAGCGGCGGCGGTTCTTCGGGAAGTATAACTCTAAACAGCCCGATTGATGCTTCAAATTATAATTCAGTTGCAGTAGAATGGGATAATGACTGGCAGGCAATAAGCTCTTCAGATTTTGCTTATCTGGATGTCAGTACAGACGGTGGAGCAACCTGGATGAACGTGGTAACATTCACTGATATTGATGTAAGAGACACACACGAATATCACGATATATCATCGATGGTAGGATTGCAAAGCTTTATGCTTCGTTTAGTATCAGTACAGCCCGCGTGGGACTGGTGGTGGGCAGTAGACAACCTGCAGGTAACAGGATGGGATTTTGTTCCTGTTGAATTATCATCATTCACAGCAAGTACATCAAATGGTAACGTCGTACTAAACTGGACAACAGCTACAGAAACCAATAACAAGGGATTTGAAGTACAGAGAAGCAACGGCGGAGAATACCAGACAATAGCATTTGTACAGGGCAACGGAACATCAACACAACAGCACTCATATACCTACTCAGATCAAAAAGTTGAAAACGGAAATTACAGTTACAGGTTAAGACAGGTCGACTTTGATGGAACCAGTGAATATTCACAGGTAGTAGAAGTCAGTATTAGTAATCCTGTAGAATTTAACCTTGCACAGAATTATCCGAACCCATTCAATCCTTCTACAAAGATAAATTTTAGTCTCGCAGTAGATTCTAAAGTAACGTTAAAAATCTTTGATGTTTTGGGGCAGGAAGTTGCAGCCCTGATGAACGAACAGATTGCAGCGGGCAGACAGGAAATAACTTTTAATGCTTCCCGCTTAAACAGCGGCGTTTATTTTTACAGGCTTGAAGCTGCGGGTATCGATGGTTCAAAATTTACTTCAGTTAAAAAGATGATACTTGCCAGGTAATTCTCTTAATTAAAAATAAGGCGGAAATAATTCATTATCTCCGGCTTTTGTTATGATATTTTTTTATTTTTGCAATGTAACAGGGCGAGTTAATTATCATTAAGGGCAATTACTATGACAGAAAGGGAAAATTCACTCCAAAAAAATTATTCCTTCACCCAGAGAGAATATGAGAAAATACTTAATTTATTCACAATTCTTCAAAAAAATATCTCTTCAGCTGAGAATTTACCGGACAAAACAAGGACAAAAGTTCTTGAAAAGCTCGAGGGAATGATCCTCTACTTTGAAATAAGAGTGAATAATCTTGATGTTTTCTGGTCTTTTATCAGCAGATCCGAAATAGCTTTTAAAGTCTATGAAAAAAGCAGGATCCCTGATTCATTGAAGGAATTAACAAGGACAATCTGGCAAGTTCAATGCAGAGAAGAAGGCAGGCCGCCGAACTCCTCCCCGCCGATTATCTTCTAATCGGATCCGTTTTAATTATAAGTACATAAATCAATCCTAAGTTCCCAATCAGATTTGGGCTCTATGCATATTCATTTTGTAATGCCAATATCAAATGATAGAATAATTAAATTTATGCCATTACGCATAATACATCCCTCTCTTCTTAAGAGAGGGATTATAGGGTGAGTTCATAATTATATCCTAATGGTTTAATCCAAACCATTCTTCTTGTCTATGGCCTTCGGGTTATTAACTAATTGTAATGTTTTCTATAATAAAGTCACCCTTTCGGAGTCCCTATTCGAAATGATAATGTTTTCCATAAAGACTTCAATGCTGACTGTCCAACCGACAGATTCATCCACTTAACATAATAATCCCCTCTTACATCCGGGTCGTTTTAGTCAATGCACCAAAAGTGTATGCTTTAATCCTAGTGGTAAGCATACTTCATTTCTTTTTTTTCTATGGTAAAACGCGTATTTTTGCTCTCTGATTTTTGCTAAATTACAACATAATTATCTGCGAGAATGGCGGAATTGGCAGACGCGCTAGACTTAGGATCTAGTACCGAAAGGTGTCGGGGTTCGAGTCCCCGTTCTCGCACTGAATCAATATAAAGTATTTTAATTTCAATAACTTATAAACACTTCCCTTCCTTAAAATCTTACCGAAATGAAATGATTTCCTGCATAAAAAGTGTATAAAAAATGTATAACCTGTAAACTAGTCTAAGTCTATCACGTCTGCCAATTCTGTGCCACAATAAAAAAGAAATAAAATTACTTTTATAAATACTTATATTATAACAGGTTAATTTATGGAATTATTTAACACGCCTATTGAATCCCCTGTTATTATAATCATTACTATAATTTATTTTATTACTTCTTCAATAGAAACTTTTGACCTAAGATTAACCCAAGCAAAGAAAGCCGGCCAAGACGTAGAACAATTACCTACTTGGGTTAATTTCTTTTATCTGGCATCTTGGTTTTTGTTTTTAATTTTATTTTTATTGAATTGGAAGTATGCAATAGTAGTATTTGTAATAAAATTTATATTGGTATTAAAAGAAATTTATTTGCCACCATTTGTAAAATTACGTGGGTTAAGTCAATAAAGAACTTATCTGTTAAACCCAACCAAATGAAGAACCGTAAGAAACTGAACAAAACATTAACCAACTAACCATTCGGTTTCTTATATAATTTTACTTTATGGTTAACCAATTAGCTTGCGTCACATCTTTTTTATAGGGGTCAAGGTAAAGTCACAGGTATGTAAGTGGAACACATCTGACCATTATTCCCTTATACATTTTAATAAAATTGTATGAAGCAAATTTTATTCATCTATATTCCATTTTAACAACATTCAAAATAAAAAATTGAAGCACTTATACACTTTTTAAACAATATTCAATTATTACTTTATTGGTTACAGTTCATATTCAACTATTCAATTATATATCACAGAACCTATCTAGTTATGTACCAGATGATGCAGGTTCGATTATAATTTTAAAGCCATAGGTTATTATTACTTTTATTGCAGACATAAGTCTATAATGCATTACTGAGTTATATATTATTCAGATAAAACATATAGTCCCGCCAATTCCTCGAATTTAGATTAAACCGTCATTCTAAGTTAATTTTATTAATTGCTATTAGTTAATAGTTTATACTACCAAGAAGTACGTTGACAATATGTTGGCAAGTCTGTTGATACAACCGTTGATACAAAAATATCTTAAACCATACCGTACTCTTACTTTCGTCCTGAATGCGTCTTGAATGCGTTTTGAATGCGTTCTAATCCGGGGTTATTCCCGGCCTGAAGTTATCCTCTTAGCCTTTATCACATATTTAGAAAACTGGCTGACAGGCTGACAATACAGATCACCGGGATAAGATTCCCTTAGTAAAATGTGCATCGGACTTATAAACTTGCAATCAACCACTTTGAATTCCATGAGAAACCCTATATTTACTCATTACCCTGAATAATATGCAATTTTATGAGTTTTTATTATCTTTGAAATTCAATTAATTATATAATTAGCAGAAAAAATCTGCCGGAGGGCCGGGTAATTTATTTGTAAGATGCCCTCTATTACCTAAAATTTATTAATTTTCAAAGAACCCAGAGGAAACATTGGAAGTAAAAATAAATGAAATTTCAGCTTCTGAGAATGAAGTCGAAGTAGTAATGACATATGATGAAATCAAAGATGACATAGATAGTGAGGTTAAAAAACAGACAAAGAAAATACTGGTTCCCGGTTTCAGAAAAGGTAAGGTTCCCGTATCGATGATTAAAAAAATGTACGGTGATGCTCTTGAATATGAGGCATCCGAAAAGGTAGCCAACAGCAGTTTCTGGAAAATCGTAAAGGATAAAAACCTTCAACCCATCGGACAGCCTGTATTATCCGATATAAAATTCAATCCCGGTGAGGATTTCCATTTTAAAGTTCACTATGAAATTATTCCCCGGCTCGATGTTAAAGGATACAAAGACATCAGCATAGATATCCCCGATTTCAACGTGACGGAAGAGGAAGTTGAGAATGAAATACAGCATATCCGGAAAGCTAATGCAACACAGGTTGAGGAAGAAATTGTCGGAGAGGATAATAATTATAATATTAAATTAAATCTCCAGAGAGTGAATGACAAAGGCGAGCCGTATGAGGGAAGTAAACCTGAGACGTTCGATGTAGATCTTTCAAATGAAAATGTGCAGAAGGATATCGTTGAAAAATCAAGAGGCAAGAAAGTCGGTGATACATTTGAATTTACATTCACCGATGAAAGAAAAATCAAGAATGATAAAGGTGAGGAGGAAAATGTTAAAGAAGAATATCTATACAAAGCTGGGGTTAAAGAGATTAAGAAATATATCCTCCCCGAGCTTGAAGAAGAATTCGTTAAAAAGATAACGAACAATAAAGCTGATAACGAAAAGGATTTTAGGGAAAATATTAAAAATGATATTCAGAAATATTATGATCAGAGAACCGAAGAAATTACAAGAGATAAACTGATCCAGGAAATAGTCAAAGCAAATGATTTTATACCGCCTGCATCTCTTACTAAAAATTTTCTCAACGATCTGATCGAGCGGGAGGAAAAGGAAGTTAAGAAACAGGGCTACCGCAAATATGATCGGGAAGAAGCTGCAAAAAGATTAAAAAATTATGCAGAGCACGAGGTAAAATGGTACCTGATAAAGAATGAGATAGAGAAAAAAGAAAATATCGATGTTACTGATGCCGATTTACAGGAGCTCGTGAAGAAAGATGCAGAGAAAACCGGGTTACCGGAAGATAAATTGCTTAACTATTACAAATCTTCTAATTTTGCCGAAAGACTCAGAGATCAGAAGTTATTGGAATTCTTTAAAGAGAATAATAAGATTAATAAAGTGGATCCGTCGAAATTAACAAATACTAAAACTGAGGAAAATAAATGATATATCATCCTGAATCCCGTCAGCAGACGGGCACAATTTATAACCAGCTGGTCCCTTATGTTATCGAACAAACAGGGCGCGGAGAACGCGGAATGGATATTTTTTCCCGGCTTCTCAGGGAAAGAATAATTTTCATAGGAACAGCCATAGATGATCACATTGCAAGCTTAATTATTGCACAATTAATTTTCCTGGAAGCTGAAGATTCTGAAAAGGATATTAATGTCTATATTAATTCACCAGGAGGAAGCGTAACTGCTGGACTTGCAATTTATGATACAATGAAATACGTAAAACCGGATATCTCTACCATTTGCGTCGGTATGGCCGCAAGCATGGGTGCAATTCTCCTGGCAGGTGGTGCCGCCGGGAAAAGGACTTCCCTTCCCAATGCCAAGATTATGATTCATCAGCCCTGGGTCGGCGGTCTGCAGGGACAAACATCCGATATCGAAATTCACGCCAAAGAAATGTTGAAAACAAGAGATACCCTATATAAGATCCTTGCAGAGCATACCGGTAAAACTATTGAACAGATTACCAAGGACTGCGACAGGGATTATTTTCTATCAGCACAGGAAGCTAAAGATTATAAACTGATTGATAATATTATCGAAAAAAGAATTCCCCTTACCGACACTAAAAAGTAATTATTGAAGGGATTGATTAATCTCAATCCCTTTTCCTTCTTATATTACTATCCGTGTTTTCACTTCTTATTTAAAATGAACAGAATATTTAATTACATCAGATTCACTTTCCTCTTAGTATCCATAACAGTATTCTTTTTTGCTGTCAATCTTTATGCACAAACTTACCCTCAGGCGATTAAAAAAGAACTTGGTTCATATCTGAAAGAATATCAGAAGAATAAGCTTATTCCCGGTATATCTGCAGGAATTGCTAAAGACGGCGAAATATTCTGGCTGGATGCCTGCGGCCTTGCTGATGTTGAAAACAATTCTTCTGCCACGTCCCGGACTCATTTCCGGATCGCATCATTATCAAAATGTATTACTGCCGTCGCCGTAATGCAGCTGGTTGAAAGGGGAAAAATTAAGCTGGATGCAGATGCAAGGACTTATATTCCATATTTTCCCAGGAAGAGATGGAAATTTTCTGTCAGGCAGCTCCTGAATCATACCTCCGGAATAAGGAATTATTCCACAGATGAATTTGATAGTAAGGATCATTATACTTCTATAAAAGATGCTGTGGAAATAATTTCAAAGGACTCACTTGTTTATCAACCCGGCACAAAATATCTCTATACAACTCTTGGCTATAATCTTCTCGGTTCCGTAATCGAAAATATCTCAGGTCTGTCGTTCGAAGAATACCTTAAAAAAAACATTTTTGAACCTTCTGATATGAATTCAACCTTTCCGGATTACCAGGAAAAAATCATAAATGACAGAGCAAGATTATATACAAGGAATAAATACAGAATTCTTGAGAATGGACCCCTGTCGGATTTAAGTATTAAATATCCGGGAGGCGGACTGCTATCAACATCTGAAGATCTTCTGAAATTTTCTATTCGCCTCCTAGAGGGAAAGCTGATAAAACCGGAAACCCTCGATTCAATGCTGATTCCGACCAAATTGAAAAACGGAACAAAGATTAGTTATGGATTGGGGTTTACTCTGGGCACTGATAAATCAGGAAGAAAATATTTTGCTCACGAAGGATATAGCGGCACTTCCCTTCTTATTGTCTATCCCGCAGAAAAACTGGCGGCAGTTGATTTGATAAATATCAGGGACAGAAATAACGGTAAACCTGCGATTGATCTTGCTTCCATTATGCTTGATAATAAAATTGAATACCCAAAAGCGCAGCTTTCAGACAGATTAATGGAGATTTTTATTTCTTCGGGAATTGATTCGGTTATCTCGAAGTACAAAGAAATACAGCAGGATTCTTCAGATAAATTTGATATTTCTCTCAGCGAAATCTCGGTATTCGGATATGATTTAATCGGAATAAAAAAGACACCGGAAGCAATACAGTATTTTAAATTTATGATTAACAGGTTCCCGGGGGAGGCAAAACCATTCATTGGCCTTGCCGATGCTTATTATAAGGATGGAAATATTGGAATGGCTCTGAATCATTACAGACTGGCCTTCAAAATTGAAAGATCAAATGCCTATGCCTTAAGTATGATACAGAAAATCACAAAAACAAAGTGACCTGCAGTAAACCTGAAATTATTTCCTTGCATTCCTGAACTTTAGTCTCCAAATTAGTGTTAAGAGCTTAACAATACTAAAATTTACTATGATCGGACACAGATTTACGGAATTTATTCCGGGAAGCAGCGGTAAGAACCGTTTTGAGGATCTTCTTAAAATATTCCTGCAGTTATTGACGATTACTTCAGGTGATGTCAGTGAGGCGCTGGACTGGATGAATGAACTCGATAAGAAGTATAATCTCACTGATAATAAGTATGGGATTGGTGATTTTATTAATGAACTCAGGGATAAGCAGTATATCGAGGAAAATTCAGAGAAAAATATTTTCGTCATAACCGCAAAGAGCGAACAGTCTATCAGGAAACAGTCTCTTGAGGAAATCTTTGGAAAGTTGAAGAAGTCAAAGCGGGGAAATCATCGTACTCCTTATTCCGGCAGTGGTGATGAACTCACTTCAGACAGGCGTGAATTTAGTTTTGGTGATACAATGGATCAGATTGATGTTACCAATTCGATTAAGAATTCCCAGGTTAATCATGGAATAGAAGATTTCAAATTAACAGAAGACGACCTTGAGGTTGAAGAGAAAGATTTTAAGGCACTTACTTCAACTGTATTGATGATTGATATTTCTCACTCCATGATATTGTACGGCGAAGACAGGATTACACCTGCAAAGAAAGTCGCTATGGCATTATCGGAGCTTATCACAACTAAATATCCAAAGGATACACTGGATATTATAGTCTTCGGGAATGACGCCTGGCCTATTGCCATTAAGGATCTTCCCTTTCTGCAGGTGGGACCTTATCATACAAACACTGTAGCAGGAATAGAGCTGGCATTAAATATTTTGCGCAGGAGAAAGACAACTAATAAACAGATATTTATGATTACGGACGGAAAGCCAACCTGCCTGAAGGAAGGAGCCCGTTATTATAAAAACAGTTTTGGTTTGGATAGGAAAATCGTAAATAAAACTTTGGACCAGGCAGCAAGATGCCGGAGGCTTGGGATCTCGATTACAACTTTTATGATTGCCCGTGATCCATATTTACAACAATTTGTAAGGGAGTTCACTTCCACCAATAAAGGGCGTGCATTTTACAGCAGCCTTACAGGCCTTGGAGAATATATTTTTGAAGATTATATCAGGAACCGGAGACGCAGAATGAGATGACTTTCTTCATTCTTTTCCACAAAATAAAGGAGCTTTAATGGATTTAGTTTCAATTTCCACCGTGGGCGAACTGAAAAGTAGCGGCTATAAAACCAGGTCGATAAAGGATGAACTGAGAGGGAATCTTATTTGTGCGCTCAAGAAAGGTGAAAATCCTTTTAACGGAATTATCGGATATGATGAAACAGTGATCCCGGATATTCAGACAGCCATACTTTCCCGCCACAATATCATATTATTGGGATTGCGCGGCCAGGCAAAAACCAGAATTGCGCGCTTATTAATAAATTTATTAGATGAATATATACCTGTAATTCAAGGAAGTGATCTCAATGAGGATCCCTTCAATCCAATCTCAAAAATAACCAGGGAACTTATTAAAAATGAAGGTGATGACGCTAAGATAGAGTGGGTTCACAGGTCTGAACGGTATGCAGAAAAATTAGCTACACCTGATGTTTCTGTCGCAGATCTTATCGGTGATGTAGACCCGATAAAAGCCGCAGCATTAAAGCTCCCTTACTCTGATGAAAGAGTAATACATTTCGGTTTAATTCCCAGGTCGCACAGGAGCATTTTTGTTATAAACGAATTACCGGATTTACAGGCAAGAATACAGGTTGCTTTATTCAATATTCTGCAGGAGAACGATATCCAGATCCGCGGTTTCAAAGTCCGCCTTCCGCTGGATATTCAATTTGTTTTTACTGCCAATCCCGAGGATTATACAAACCGCGGTTCTATTGTCACTCCCCTAAAAGACAGAATCGACAGCCAGATACTTACCCATTATCCTAAATCGATCCAGGTTTCAAGATCAATTACTGAACAGGAAGCACGGTCATCTGAAGAACAAAAGAACTCGGTAATGATTCACGATCTTCTGAAGGATTTAATTGAGCAGATTGCATTTGAAGCCCGTCAGAGCGAGTATATTGATGCGAAGAGCGGTGTTTCCGCAAGGCTGACGATCTCAGCATATGAAAACCTTTTCAGCACCGCAGAAAGAAGGGTTATACTCAACAAAGAAGCCGGCACCTTTGCAAGAATTTCAGATCTCTATGGTGTTATCCCTTCAATAACGGGAAAGATTGAACTTGTTTATGAGGGCGAGCAGGAAGGCCCCTCAAAAGTTGCTCATATACTCATTAGTAAAGCAATCAGGAATACCTTTGCAGAATATTTCCCGACTCCTGATAAGCTCAAGAAAACCCAGGACGCGAATATTTACCAGGAAATCACAAACTGGTTTAACAAAGGAAATTTTGTCGATATACTAAATGAGCTTAATGATAAAGAGTATGAACTGGCATTAAATAAAGTGCCCGGACTTTCAGATATAGTGAATAAATTCTTTCCTAAAGCCGATAAAAAGAATCATCTGCTATTAATGGAATTTGTGCTGCATGGTTTAACCGAATATTCCCTGTTGAGTAAATTCAAAATGGAAACCGGTATACAATTCAAGGATATGCTGAGCTCAATGTTCACTATGTCATCTGATGAAGATAACGATGAACCCGGCAATGATACAGATTTTTATCGTTGACCGGATAAAATTGAAGATTTTTCCATCATTTCATTTTTATGTAACTTCAGCTAAATGAATAAAATCATTTAGTATGAAAGATATTCGCCGGAAGAAAATTATTATAATCGGTCCTGCTTATCCTTACAGGGGCGGACCGGCTGCTTATGTTTCTTACCTTTATCATACTCTCAGCAGTAAGTTTGATGTTAAAATATTCAATTACACACTCCTCTATCCCGGTTTCCTTTTCCCGGGAACAACACAGTATGATGAAAGCAAATCAATTACTTTAAAAGTACCTAACGAAAGACTGATTAATTCTATATCTCCTTTTAACTGGTTCAAAACTGCCGCAAAGCTAAAGAAAGAAAAAGCTGATCTTGTAATTTTTGACTGGTGGCAGCCATTTTTTGGCCCCTGCCATTTCACCATTTCCTTATTATTGAAAAAACAGTACAAAGGAAGAATATTATTTATAACTGAAAATTTTATTTCTCACGAATCGCGGTTCATAGACAGTTTTTTGACAAGATTAGGATTAAGTAATGCAGATATTTTTCTTGCACTCTCTGAAGCAGTTTCCTCAGAGTTAAAAAAGATTTCCTCCAAAAGAAAAATATACAGATCCACCCTTCCGCCTTTCGACTGTTATAGTACTGAGCATAATTATAACCGGGACTCGAGTAGAAAAGAATTAAATATTTCATCGAATGATAAGGTTTTACTTTTCTTTGGATATGTAAGAAAATACAAGGGACTTGATTTATTGATATCAGCCCTGCCGGAAGCATTAAAACAGATTCCTGAACTCAAGCTTTTAATAGTGGGAGAATTTTATGATGAAGTTTCTTCATATATAGATCAGATAGAAAAGCTGGGACTGAAAGACAATATTATACTCGTTAATAAGTTTGTGCCTAACGAGGAAGTCGGCAAATATTATAATGCATCGGATGTCCTTGTTCTTCCGTATAGAAGCGCAACGCAAAGTGCAGTCTTAAACGTAGCATACAGTTTCGGTAAACCGGTGATCGCGTCAAATGTGGGCGGATTAAGTGAGTGTATAAAAGATAACTTTACAGGTATAATTGTGGAGCCCGGAAGTCCTGAAGCAATTTCAAGGGGTATTACCCGCTACTTCGAAGTAAGCAATAAGATCGACTTCAAATCAAATATTGAGAGGCAACTCTCGGAAAGTGATTTCAACAAACTGCCTGAACTATTTGAACAGATATTAAATGAAACAAATCAGCCGGCCCAGTAAATTAATCCAAGCTCAAAAGAATTTAAGAGTAATGGATTTTTAGGCAATACTCTTATTGTAAATCCCTGCTGTCCTGATTTTCTTGTGGTTATACTACCCGTGAATTTATAATTACCATCTTTAGTCTTTCGTGATTCAGATTTTAGTACGATCGTCTCATTATATTCAGGATTATCCTGCTGATCAAGGGGACCATAATAAACCTGGACTTCAACATCCTGCGGAGAAAGTTCACCGAGTGAGATTTCAGCAGCAATAGGAACTTCCTGACCCACATAAATAGGTTTTGAATTGTCAGGAGTAACCAGGTTAACCAGTCTTATGCTGTTCCAGTTTTTCCTGGTATTTTCTTTCCAGCCTGCGAGTTCTTTTGCATTACTCCACTTTCTCTCACTGAAAAGCTGTCTCTTTTCTAATGCAGCCTTATAGTAGTTTTCAAAATATTGCTGAACCATGCGATGTGTGTTAAAATAGGGCCCCAGCTTTTTCATCGACTGTTTTACCTTTTGTATCCATTCGCGCGGCAGTCCGTCCTCACCCCTCGAATAATAAAGCGGGATAATCTGAGTTTCAAGCGTATTGTATAATAATCTTGACTCGAGTTCATCCTGGTAATCAGGATCGGTATATTCCTCACCATTGCCTATTTTCCAGCCAACTTCCGGATCATATCCTTCGTCCCACCAGCCATCCAACACACTGAAATTCAGTCCCCCGTTTGCAATAACTTTCATACCGGAAGTACCGCTTGCTTCAAGAGGACGACGGGGAGTATTTAACCATACATCGCATCCTTCAACAAGATAATGGGCAACGTTTATATCATAATTTTCAATAAAAACTATCTTTCTCCTGAAAACTTCATCTTTAGAAATTTCACAAATATCCTGAATTAGCTTTTTGCCTTCTTCATCCTTGGGGTGAGCTTTTCCTGCAATTATAAATTGTACCGGGTGGTTTCTATTGCTTATAATCTGATTTAACCTTTCCAGGTTCCTGAACAATAATGTAGCTCTTTTATATGTTGCAAATCTCCTGGCAAATCCAATTGTAAGCGCGGCGGGATCGAGAACTTCGGCAGCCGTTGTAAGCTCAGCCTGACTACCTCCTCTTGATTTAACCTGTCTGATTAGCCTTCTTCTTGCAAAGGCAACAAGCCTCTCACGTCTTCTTTCATGTGTTCTCCAGAGTTCTTCATCTGGTATTTTATCTATTCTCTGCCAGAGACTAGGTGATGCCGGATTTTCCAGCCACTTTTCGCCTATGTACTGAACAAGTAGTTCTTCCATCTCTTTTGAGATATGCGACCGGATATGAACTCCATTGGTTATACTGCCGATAGGTATTTCGTTAAACGGAACATCCCTGAAGCCGCTCACCCACATTTTTTTTGATACTTTGCCGTGCAGCTTACTCACCCCGTTGATATTTCCGGCAGTATTCATAGCCAGGTGAGCCATATTAAATACACTCGATTCTTTATCCCTGAAAATGGTTCCCAGTGAATAAAAATCCTTATCGGAGATTTTTAATTCATTTCTGTAATAATTTCCCAGATATTTTTCAACTAACTCATTTGAAAAAACATCAATTCCTGCCGGAACAGGCGTATGTGTGGTAAAAATATTTGATGAATAACCTATCTCTTTTGCTTCAGTAAAACTTAGCCCTTCATTCTGAATTAAATACCTGATCCTCTCCAGAGATAAAAAGGCAGAGTGACCCTCATTCATATGACAAACCATCGGTCTAATTCCCAGAGCCTGTAATGTTTTTATCCCCCCTATTCCAAGAATAATCTCCTGTTCAATTCGTGTCTCAACATTTCCTCCGTATAATGTTCTTGTTATAATTCGATCTGCTTCAGAATTCAGAAGTATATTAGTATCCAGCAGATATAGCGGGATTCTCCCTATTTGAATTTTCCAGACCTCAAAAAAAACCTCCCTGTTAGCAAAGGATACCGAAAGCGTTAATGGTTCATTTTTATCATTCCTGACAAGGATCATAGGCAGATTATCAAAATCATTAAGTTCATATCGTTCGAGCTGCCATCCGTCAGAATTTAAATATTGCTGGAAATATCCTTCTTTATACAGTAAACCCATACCTACCAATGGAATACCAAGATCACTCGATGCCTTAAGATGATCACCGGCCAGTACTCCCAGGCCTCCCGAATAAGTCTGAAGACACTCGGTGAGTCCGAATTCCGCGGAAAAATATATAATATTAAACGATGGAGAAAAATTATAATTTTTCTGATACCAGGTTTTCTCATTTAGATATTCCTTAAGCTTATTATAAACGCGCTCAAGGTGAGCAATAAATCCATCGTCGTGTGAAACTTCCTCAAGTCTTTCCTGGCTTACATTTCCCAGCATCATAACAGGATTATGATTTGTGTCGTCCCATAGTTCCCTGTCGAGTCTCCGGAAGAGTTCTCTTGAATCCGAGTGCCATGTCCAGTGCAGATTATATGCGACCTCTCTGAGTTTTTCAAGATTCTCAGGTAATGATGGTACTACGTTGTATGTACCCAGGAATTTATGCATACTTTCTCCGTTATCTTAAAATAGGCTAATTTAAAATTTAATGATGAAATATAAATAAACTAAACTGCATTTAAAATTATGACCGATAAATGTGTATCCTTTAAACAAAAGAAAGCCGGCGTTTTAATCCGGCTTTCAAAATGTGCGTATGACTAATATATTACTTTAGCAGAATCATTTTCCTGATTTTTGTAAAATCAGACCCATTGAAACCGTTTGCTTTAAGTTCATAGAAATAAACACCGCTTCCAACTTTACTTCCATGCATATCCTCAGAGTTCCAGACTATTGAATGGAAACCTGCATTCTGCTGCGTATTTACGAGTACATTTACTACCTCCCCGAGAAGATTATAAATGGTTACTTTTACTCCGGCTGAAACAGGCAGTGAATATTCGATCCTTGTTGAAGGATTGAAAGGATTAGGATAGTTCTGTTCCAGACTATAATCCTTAGGTAATTGTGAATCACCGGTTGGTTTTACACCCGTAGGACCGGTTCGTGCATAAGCAAGACCGGTAATCTCCATTACACCTGAAGAACCGATGATTGTCCCGGCTGCCGTAATTTTATCAATCTGGATAAAATCACTTAAAGTTGTAGCCGCTCCGATCGTGCCGTATAAGTTACCCGGCCCGTCAAATTCCAGCGAGTTGGTAACTACACCGAATCCCGTATTACCAATAACAGTTGGAGTTCCTGAAGGCAGATCAATTTTGTAGAGACGATCTTTATTACTTCCTACTATTACAAGAGCAGAGGCATATAACTCATTTGTAGTCGGGTCAAAAGCTATTGAAGCAATATTAATTCCCGATGAAGCAACCTGTGTATATGATCCGTCTGATAAATCAACTGTATAAATTTCACCCGATTTCTTCACTACATAGAGAACAGCTGATGTATCAAAAGCGATTGCCTGAACATTTGTTAAATTTAAAGTATATAAAAAGTATGCATCTCCTGCTGCAGGATTGACTCTCAGAAGGTATGAACTGTCTGTTTGTGTGTACAACCCGTACATGATATTTGTATGAGGATTGATAGCAATTTTAGAAATATAATCAACATCATCGTAATCGCTTGAGCCAATAGAATCAGCTGCACCGGTCAGAGTATTCACATTAAATAAAACACCATCGCTGTGTATACCTGAGGATGCATACATTGTGCCCTGAACAACCTGATTTATTATATACCCATTTCCAAACAGATCTAATCCCAGGAAGTCAGGGTCATTACTGGTTATATTCAGAGTCATACTATAGATCCCGGGATCAACAGGAGAAAATACCACATCGAAGCTTAAGGAATCATAAGGAGGAATTGTGATTGTTCCGGGAGGAACATTTAGAGTTTGAAAAGGGCCAACAGTAGCAGGAATCCCTGTAATAACTAAATCTTCAGAACCGTAATTATATAATCTTATCTGCTGAGGATTGCTTGTGCTGCCGATTTCGATATTTCCAAGATTGAAATTACTTACACGTGTAAAGATATGAGGCCCGGTAAACGGCATTGCCCTGATCTCACCAACCCAGCGTTGCCCAGGTATTGGCGGGACTCTTGGCATATTCTGTAAAAATCCAGAAATTATTCTGATCTAACAGGATCTAGCTGGACACCATTATAATCCCCCCACCTGTTTCTTCCACCGCCAAAATCTTTAACATAATTAGCTTCACCGTTTTTCAATACTACACTTCCGTTAAATCCCGCCGGATCACCGGCTAATCTTGTTGTAAAGAATGCCCCTATATACTCAGTATCACCTGAACGGCTGTATGATACTGCAACATTTCCATCCTGGTCAACCTCTAATGCAGGGTAAAAGTGCCAGTAACCTGTTTCACCGAATACAAAATCCATATCAGCGGTGTTAGTACTGACATTTAACTTCAGAAAATGGATGGATGAATAAACAGAGGCCGAAGGATTTCTAATTGCATGTATAACATATAGATATCCATCTCTGAATTTAGGTTCATTTTGTAAATTGCTGCCACCGGTTTCAATTAGCATTGTGCTTCCGCCTAATTGATTTGCATTGGGAGCAAATGAGTATGCAGTAACAGGGATATTTACACCCGATAATGTGGGTGAACCCAGAGGATCAGTAATTTGTATAATGATACAAAAGTTACCTCCATTGGGTGCATATACCAGATAAAATTCTGATGCAGAAGTATACATATATGAAGGTCTGATATGGAACGGCGTTCCTGAGGCTCCAGGCGGAAGACCTATATTCCAGAAATCAGTCCAGGTAACAGCACCGGCAGTGTTAGCATAAAGCTGTGCTTTTGGGATGATTCTTATTTTTGTGTATTGATAATTTCCGGTAAAAGAAAACTGACTGCTGGTCACATAAATAGCATCCTGATCGTAGCCGACTCCCTGATAATCAGACCAGTTAGCCACAACTGTGCCGTACCCGGTTTGCAGGCAGCGCCCAATTGTACCATGTGCCTAATGGATCTGAATCATCTGAAACTGAAAGAAGAATTGTCGCTGTCTGTGCTGCATCACTTGGCTGAAGCCACACCATTATCCATCTCTGGTCAATCATCATCATAGACTACCTTAGGATCAAAAGCGCCGGCATTGGAAATACATTGCTGAACCAGTTATCTGCTGGAATTGTTTTTAATATCATTTCCTTCTTTATCATAAATCCTGAACGAAGTATTAACAACGGCTATGAATATTATCGGGACCTAGCCGCACAATGCGGATCCGGAGGAATAGAATTTGCCTTGATCAGGTATACCCTCAAAATCTCTCAATAACAAAGGACTAGTCCATCATTTCCGCTCGACCCCGTTAAGACTGGGATCCTAATAATAATTTGATCCTTCTTCAGGTGTTGGAAATCCGAAATCTAGATAATGAGCCTGATCAACATATTCGGATTCTTCATTTCCTATAAGTTCTTTAGGATTCAGAATAGCGGAAGTCTTGGAAAAATCATCAGTTGATATAACAGCCCCTGAAGGAATGCTTCCCTGAGCAGGTCCGGAATAAGCCTGACCATATACATAAGAAACAAATCCTGTTAAGAGAAGAAATACCGTAAAAATTCTCTTAAACATTTCAATCCTCAATTTTATTTTATAAATTTAATTAATTGCTGTGAAACGAATATACTTTTTCTATATCATGAATTAAAATACATATATCCTATTAAAATTAAAAGATAATTCAGCTGGTAAAATCAGGATTGACTTTTTGTCTACACAATGGACAAAAAAAATATACTTATAAATTTTATTTCTTATAAGTTGCCATTATATAATGAGCGATCGAATCTGCTTCAACCGGAGTCAGACCCGGGTTAGGCATTGGAGGAAAACCGGGATTTTTTTTCACCGGGTTCCTTATAAAGGCGATAAGCTGGTCAATATGACCTTCGTATTTTGGAAGAGTTTCCTGATAAGGCGGCCCGACCACTTTATGATCAAAAGAATGACAGGATGAACAAATATTTTTATAGATCTGCTCACCGCTGATTGCCTTGACCTCTTTACCTGTACCTGTTAACTCTGTCATCATTTTTTCAAATTTAAGATTCATAGCTGCAGATTGTATTTCTGTTGAGTTGTGCATGGCAAGCTGATCTTTAATAATCAATGTCAGCAGAGTAAAGAGTATCATATAAAAAACAGGACCGCTGTATTTTACATCAGAATTCTTTACCATTGAGTACAGAAAATGATAAGCAATAAATAATAAGATAAGAGCCAGCGTACCAAAAAAGAAAATTGCGCCGGATAGCGATGAGGATGGTAACACAAAAATATCAAGCAAAATGAATACTGGCATTAATAAAGCCCCGGTAAAGGAAAATCTGGTTGCAGTCTTTTTCACAAAATCCTGATACGGACCTGTCTCTAAGTGTTTCCCCCCTCCCAGTAAAAGAAAGCAAAAAATATTGCCCCTCCGGTTAATGCAGCCGAAGATGAAATGAAGCTTAATAAATGTATCAGAACTTCCCGGGAGAACATAAGATATATGATATTATCCTTACCCCACATTGCAGGATAAACAGCCAGTGTCACAGATGAAATAAATAACCAGATTCCTATAAAGATAAATATTAAACCGTACCTGCTTGACTTACCGCTCAATCCAATATTTGCTTTCCGGAATTTTGTTATTTCCCTCGAAATGGCATCATCTCCGGGATTAAACTCCTTCATGGCGTCATATATCTCCATAAATGTCATCGAATACCGGTATGTATAAATTAAAATCAAGCCTATAGTCATAAAGAATAGGGAAAAGATAAAATATATACTTACATTCGAATCCGTACCCTGCAAAAGCTGGGTGTAAATCAGCAAAGCTGAAATTATCGGTACAATTCCCAGAATTACACCAATACTTTTATTAATCGTTAAAGTTTCAATTACATCTTTGGAGAATTTAAGGTAAATATTATTCGATTCTTTAATACCCCTGATCTTGTAATAGAGTGATAACATTGTTGATCCAAACACAGCGCTTATAAAAGGAATAAAAAGGAATAGGATCAGAATCAATAAATAGTGCAATAACTGAATATGCTCCGACGATTGGGGTATAACCAGTTTATCAAGAAAATCCATGTATTTTTCTCACCTTATTGATTAAAAGATAATTACAAGTTTATCTAGTGCAAGCAGAACAACTACTAAAATTGCGAAGATATTAATTTCTCTGAAAGCTGCTGTAAAATAAATTCTCTCTTTAGTAAATCTTATTAATTTAAATGAATTCCCTACAAGCCAGAAACCGGCAAGGAACAATCCATAGCCGATAAACGGAGACTGCAGTTTTCCGAAAAACGGGATCATCAGGCAGGTCACTACTGTCGCGGCAATCCAGGTGAAAGTAATCCTGGCTAACTGATCGGGATTAAATATCCGGGTAAGAGTAGGAAATCCTGCTCTTTCATAATCCTTGTCGAGCACAAGAAGTAGTAACCAGAAATGAGGAATCTGCCAGATAAAAAAGAATGCTGATATAATAAATATCTGCGGATCCAAAATGTTCCCGCCTCCGGCAACCCAGCCGACCGCTGGAGGTATGGCCCCGACCAATGAACCCGGTATTATTGCAAGAGGATTAATTTTCTTCAGCGGTGTATAAATTCCATTGTACCATATAAGGTTTAAAAGACTGAGCCCAAGTGCCAAAAATCCGGAACCAGAGTAGATCATCAAGGAACCGGCTGATAAAAGGACAAATGCTATTCTTAATGCATTATCCGGTGAGATTCTTCCTGATGGTATTGGTCTGTTTTTCGTCCTGTTCATCAGGGCATCAGTTTTTCTTTCCTGGTAATGATTAATTGCCGCTGATCCGCATGCCAGCAGCAGTATCCCGATAGTGGGGAGAATTGCCGAGGCATTTATTTCCCCTGCTGCAGAAATAAACCCGAATAACATCGTAACAGTGACAAAAATTGTTATCCTGATTTTTGTGAGTTCAAATAATATGTTCAGTTTTTCTTTCACTAAAATTACATTGACTTTGTTGTATCCGTCACCGCTGTTGAGCTATCTTTTATTGTCGTCTTATCTGATTTCGATGAATCCTGACCTGACCGTTCTTTTAACCAGGTGCTAAACGTATTCTGAGGCATAACTACGACTTTATTCAGCATATGTGAATGATTCAGTCCGCAGTATTCAGCACAGAATATGTCGTACGTTCCTACCCTATCTGCAATAAACCAGGCCGAATTATGCCTGTTCGGTATAACATCTTTCTTAACACGGAATGCGGGAACAAAAAAAGAATGATTAACATCCCTTGAATGAAGCAATACTTTCACTGGTTTGTAAAGAGGTACAAAAAGAGTATCAGCTGAAACGCCGTTAGGGTATGTAAATGTCCATCTCCACATCTGAGCTGTTACGTCAATATTCATTGCATCCGCCGGTGCATCAGCCAGCTGTTTGTAGCCTGACCAGCCCATCCAGAACATAATTAAAACAAGTATCGTCGGAATCACAGTCCAGGTCACCTCTAACGGGATGTTGCCATGTATATTTTTGGCTTTTGGGTTTCTTTTCCTGCTGTACCTTATAACAAAATAAATCATACTTGCAGTTATTACAACAAGAAAAAAGACCGATACCGCAACAATAAAAAAGAAAGTAGTATCTGTCGAACTTACAAAATTTGAAGCTCCGGAGAACATATATTTTTCACCTTACATAAAAGGAATAATCAGCAAATAATAGAATGAATGAAATAATAATAAAAAACAGAGCAATTCCCATAAATGCTCTGAAGGCTTTTTGCTCAGATTTGAGATGCATAAAGATTGTCAGTACCAGATACGACTTTATACTTGCAATAACCAGTGCAGTAGTCACAGTTAACCGTCCAAAATTTATTCCCGCAACAGTCACAGTCAACCCGGTAAGTATCATCAGGGCAAACCATACTAAAATATAAATACCATAACTTGTTACATGTTTTTCATGCTGATGTTCTGCATGTTTTTCCATCCGTCAAGACCTCAGGTAATAAGATAAAATAATGGGAAAAGAAATATCCAGATAATATCCACAAGGTGCCAGTATAACCCGGCGGCTTCGAGTTTAACATAATTATCAGGAGTAATAACTCCTTTAATTGTAAACCTGGTCATAGTTGCAATAACAATTGCACCAATAACAACGTGTAAACCGTGTAAACCGGTCATAGTATAATACAAACCGTAGAATAATACCTGTCCGGGACCTTTAGACAATAATTCATCAGAACCCGGATAAAGACCGGCACTGATATGGTGCATCCATTCAAAATATTTATTAATCATAAATCCTGCACCGAGCAGGATAGTTAAGAACTGGAAGAATATTGATAACCTGATATTTCTTTTCTGAATAGCTGCTATTGATAAAGCCATGGTTAAACTGCTTGTCAGAAGAATTGCGGTATTAAAAGTACCGATAAGAGTATTCAGTTCTTTGGCGGCTATATGAAAATCCTGCTGATGAGTAAAACGGTACACAGAATAAAGAAAGAATAAACCTCCGAATAAGAGCAGCTCTGTGAACAGGAACAACCACATTCCCATTCTTGCTCCGATATCATCTCTGTGTACATGAGGCACAGCATGTTCCTGCGTATTACTCACTTCACCTCCTCTTTTAATGCGGGTTCATCATTTTCCTTATACTCATAAGGACCATCAGCTATTATAGGAATCTCATCAAAATTTTCATGTGTTGGGGGAGTGTCTATAGTCCATTCCAAAGTTTCCCCGCCCCAGATATTCTTTTGGGTGACGACAGGCCCGTTTCTTAATCCTTTAATAAGATTAGAAAACATTATTATCATACCGGTAATTAAAATCCAGGAACCGACTGTTGAGATAACGTGATAAGGCTGAAACTGGGGAAGATAATCGTAATATCTTCTCGGCATTCCAAGCCAGCCCATGACAAACATCGGGAAATACAGGGTGTTGAATCCTGTAAAGACTATCCAGAATGCTATCTTTGCGGTTTTCTTATTATACATTCGCCCGAACATTTTAGGCAGCCAGTAATGAAGAGCTGCAAAAATACCGAAACCCGTTCCTCCAAACATTACATAATGAAAATGACCAACAATAAATGATGTATCTGTTATTTGAATATCAACTGATAGAGCACCCTGAATTACTCCTGTCAATCCTCCGATCGAAAAAAGAAATATAAATGCCAGGGCGAATAACATGGGTGGTTCTAATTCAATAGAACCTTTATACAATGTAGCTGTCCAGTTAAAAACTTTTATTGCACTCGGAATTGCAACAAGAAAAGTTAATAATGAAAACACAAACTGTCCTGTATCACTCATTCCGGCTGCAAACATATGATGAGCCCATACAAGTGATCCGAATAATGCAATACCAATACTTGAAAAAGCTATAAACTTGTATCCGAAAATTGTTCTGTGAGCAAAAGACAGGTATTATTTCAGAAATTACACCCATTGCAGGGACAATCATTATGTAAACCGCAGGATGAGAATATATCCAGAACAAATGCTGAAACAACACGGGGTCACCGCCCAAAGCAGGATCAAATAATCCCACACCGAATACTCTTTCAACAATCACGAGGAGTAAAGTTATACCGATAATCGGGGTTGCTAAAATCTGAATCCATGCAGTAGCATATAAACTCCAGGTAAAGAGAGGCATTCTGAACCAGCCCATTCCCGGGGCTCTTAACCGGTGAATAGTTGTAACAAAGTTCAATCCTGTGAGAATCGAAGAAAAACCAAGTACAAAGGCTGCAAACATTGTAAAAATAACATTTGTACCTGTTCGCACACTGTAAGGTATATAAAATGTCCAGCCTGTATCAGCAGGACCGCCGGGTAACAGAATAGAAAGCAATACAAGCAGTCCGCCGGTTACATAAAGATACCAGGATAAGAGGTTAAGTCTCGGAAAAGCAACATCTTTTGCTCCAATCATGATTGGAAGGAAAAAGTTTCCGAAGACTGCAGGTAATCCCGGAATCACAAATAAAAAAATCATGATTACGCCATGAAGCGTAAAGAATTCATTATAAGTCTGTGCGTCTACAATCGTTCTTCCGGGTGTCAGTAATTCAAGCCTTATCAAAAATCCGAACGTTACACCAACAGCAAAAAATGATAACAAAGCTATAAGGTAAAGAATCCCGATCCGTTTGTGATCAGTGGATAATATCCAGGCTTTTATTCCACGGTGTTTACCAGTATTTACCAGATAGCTTGGATGGCCGTTCTGATTTAAAGCAGAAGCATCACTCGCCATAATATCTACCTCTTATTTCTCTTATCTTTCTTAGGTTTAACTTTTAAAATCACTACAAATACAATTATACCCAGAAGTATTCCTGCACCAAAAATCCTGAGTATATTAAATACGTATGTTTTACCCTGTGGATCGTAACTGAAACAAAACTGAAGAACTCTGCCGATGACAGGAGTCTTTTTCCCTTGTGCAGTTTCAAGTACTGCCATCTTAAAATCAAAAGGAAGAATTCCGAAACCTCTGGTTTGCGCGTAATCGGGATAAAGATACCTGCAGATCTCTCCCTGCGGCGAAACAAAAATTAAAACACCGGTATGTATAAAATTCCTTCCGGTTCTCTTAAAAAAGAATCCGGCTGCTTTTGTGAGTTGATCTATATTTGCACTATCCCCGGTCAGGAATCTCCATGCGGAATCGGGGAAAGGTTTATTATTAATTAAACTTAAGAATGTCTTTTTCTTTTTTAGTGCAATTGCCGGAACCTCGGTTTCATCCATACTTATAGATAAAATCTGGTAATCAATCCCGGGAGTTAAATCAGAAATATTAGCAACATGTGCTACTTCGGTCATTAACGGGCTGCATATCCCCGGACATTCATAATAAACAAAATCAATTATGGTAGGTTTATTTATCAGGTTCTTCAATATTACCGGTTGACCGTCTGAATCAAAAAATGTCAGACCTAGTGGTAATTTCGTACCTAAATGTTCTTCGATATCAACATCATTTTGCGAAGCGGAAACCTGCACTATACCCATCAATAATATTAAACCAATTTGAAATATTTTTTTCATTTTCATGACTGATGCCCTCAGGCAATAATACTCTTCAGATAATTGTAAAGTTCATTCCATTCACTTTCGGTAAGGTTAAATACCCTTCCGGTAAAACCATCCTGGTTTACGTTATTCACAATAATATTTATAAACTCCTGCTCATTATTTTTCCAGTCGTTAGAATTTAACAGAATCGTCAGAGCACGTTCCCTGTTACTTGTAATTTCATTAAACAGATCTGCAGCAGGGCTGTTTTTATCGTTTCCGATTTTTCCGATTATTTCGGTAACTTCATTTACCTTATTCTGATTTTCCTCAATAATTAATTTCTCAGCATCAGAAACAGGTATTTGTGCCGGGATATATTGTTTCCGGGAAAGATTATAAAGCTGATCGAGCATTGCCAAATCCTCCTTAGCAGGTGGAGGTGGATCCGGGACAAATGTCGTTCTAATATAATGTGCAAGAGCAAATTTTTCAGCGGGCGAAAACTGCTGGTATGCTACCATTGCACTGCCTTTAATACCTTCCTGAAGAGTCTGGTAGATGCTTGTTAACTTCGGTCCGTTAACCCATCCCTCTTTACTGGTAAAATTTCTGGGAGCCGGTTTTAAACCCGCAGAAACAGGTCCGTCTCCTTTTCCGTCAGTCCCATGACAAGCAACACAGGTTGTTTCGAAAATCCTTTTTCCTATCTGCACTAACGAGTCATTTGGCTGCGATAACTTCATAACATCGGCAGCCGGGACTGATTGAGACATCTGAATGCTTAAATCCGCGTGCATACCAGAAGTATCCGGAACCGCAACCGGGATTTCCTGTCTTCCGATAAAATTCATTTTATTTATATAGAATAATCCAATACCTAAACCAATAATTAAAAGATAGGGATAAACCAATCCGAAAATTTTTCCGGGATCATTTCTGATCTCTTCTTTTTTTTGTTTTATAAATTTTTCCAGATTACTCATTTCTCGGGTTCCTAAAAATTCATCTATTAAAGACTGTAATCCAAACCTCTCTTCAGTTTAGGATCTTTTACGGGTACAAGGTTATATTTATTTGTCAGCATCCTGAAAATTATCATAACAAAACCAACCATGGCGATGGGGAATACTATGTCCATCCAGCTGAAATAATATGCTCTCCCGACCTGGTCCATTCCCGGCATTATCACCCAGTAAAGATCAAAAAAGTGTGCAGCTAAAATCCATACAGCCACAAATTTAAGTCTCTTCGGATTTGTTTTTGCAGGGAATGACAGCAGCGCGAAAAATGGTACAATAAAATGAACAATAATTAAAACTATTGAAGCATACATCCATCCGCCTTCCCATCTGTGAAAGAACCAGGAAGTTTCTTCAGGAAGATCGGCATACCATATTAACATATACTGGGAGAAAGCTATGTATCCCCAGAATGCGGTGAAAGCGAACATCAGGGTTCCAAGACTGTAATAGTGATCCTCCTTTAAACCAGGAACAAGGTAACCGTTTTCTTTAAGCAGAACAACTGCAAGCGTTAATGCCGCCAGTGCGCACCATACAGTACCTGAGAAATAATAAACCCCGAAAATCGTAGAATACCAGTGAGGTTCGAGACTCATCATCCAGTCAACACCGGAAATTGTAATAGTAATTGCAAAGATGAAAATGAAGCCGGTTGATAATTTTATGTTTGCCCGTGTTAAGGACTGGTCTCCGGTTTCATCCTGCATCCTCGATCTTTTTATGATTAAAAAGTAAAACAATGTCCAGATCAGGAAGATTACAACATTTCTTACCAGGAAAAACGGAATATTTAAGTATGCTTCTTTTCCTTTGAGTATGGCATCATTCTCAACCGCTGCCGAATGCGTCCATTCGAAAACATTATGCAGCGTGAATAGTAATGGTATGCTGATTATAATAAGATAAGGAATTGTGCCTGCAAAGAACTCGCTGATTCTTCTGAAGGGAGTGCTCCAGACTGCACCTGCAAGGTATTCCAGAGATACCAGGAAAAGCGACCCAACACCCAGGCTGATTAAAAACATAAATGATGTAAGATAACTGTAGGATGCTCTGAGTGGATCAATCATATAGGCAATAATTCCCGATATCAGCCCGATCCCCAGCAGAGCAAATCCGATGTTTAAGAATTTCTGCGGTAAAGCCCGCATTACATAGCCGGAATCATTTTTGGACATTGCTGGAAGACTCCTTTTTAATCTCTTGTACATCAGCGTCACTTGCATTTTTAGCACGCTGAAGAACTCTTATATAATTAACAATTGACCATCTCTCATCTCTTGTAATCTGAGCCGCATAAGAAGGCATGGCATTCTGACCATTAGTAATGACGTGATAAATTCTTCCGTCAGGGAAATTAATTGCCCTTTCTGTATGAAGAGAAGGCGGATTGGGAAATTGACCTCTTAACCTGCTGTCGCCGTCGGCATAATTTCCATGACAGGGGGAGCAGAAGGTCAGAAATTTTCTTTTACCAAGAGCAAGCGATTCTTTAGTTGGAAGAACCGGGTTAACAAGATACTCTTTGGGTTCGGCTATTCCCATATAAGGATAAGGCAGAAAGCCTCTGGCAACTGTGCCTTCAACTGGTTTTCTCATTCCGAATTCATCAGCAAAGAATACACTTTTTTCCTGGGGTATAACTTTATCCTGTTCAGCCATCCAGTTAAAAGGAACCATATCCATAAATTTATTAAGAGTAAAATATGTCAATCCTGAAACCGCCAGGGCAACGATAATCAGAAAAGTGATAAACTTTAAATCAAAAACCGGGTAAGTCACTTTTTCAGGGAAATATACTTTTTCAATTTCTGTAGCTCCAAGATTTTTAAACAATCCCTGAACTTTATTCTCATCAAATATCGGGTCTTCAGCAAGTATTACAAGTCCATAACGGTCAACAGAGACCCGCTTCATAAAATTGGTATCGTGTAGGGGATGATCATTATACGGCAGATTAAAGAATGCCATTATCATTCCGAACACAGTTGAAAGAGAAGCGAGTAAAACTGTAAATTCGAATGTAATCGGAATAAATGCCGGTAAGGCAAAATACGGCTTACCGCCTATCACCATAGGATAATCGACTGACATGGTCCAGTACATAAATAATAGTATGAATGCAGTTCCTGAAAATCCAAAGAATAAAGTCACAAATCCAAGTTTTGATTTCTTCAATCCCATTGCAGGATCCATTCCATGGACCGGGTAAGGAGTATTTACATCAAATTTCTTGTAACCTTCGCTGACAACGTTTCTTTGCCGCCTTTATGATGGAATCGGGAGTATCAAACAAAGCTGTTATCCCGAATAATTTTCCTGTTCTATCCATTATTCGTGACCTCCGTTGTGAGAAGGCTGCGCACCCTCCGACATTGCCTTCACTTCCGACATTGAAACTACAGGTAATGTTTTTGTAAAGAGAATTATTAAAGTGAAAAATAAACCAAAACTTCCCACAAGAATCCCTATATCATAAATAGTGGGAATATAATTTCCCCAGCTTGAAGGGAGAAAATCACGGTGAAGCGATGTAACAACAATAACAAATCTTTCGAACCACATTCCAACATTTACAAGTATTGCGATAATAAGCATTATCGGAATTGATCTCCTGATTTTTCTGAACCAAAATAACTGCGGGAAAAGTACATTGCAGCTGATCATAGTCCAGTAAGACCAGGCAAAAGGACCAAATGCCCTGTTAATATATACGAACTGCTCGATTGGATTTCCGCTGTACCATGCCATAAAAAATTCCAGTGCCGTAAGCATAACCAACCATCGACCCGGTAAGCAGAATTATCTTATTCATATTATCGAGATGGTTGATAGTTATAATATTTTCAAGGTCGAACACTTTCCTGACAAAGACCAGAGCAGTTACAACCATCGCAAACCCTGAAAAGATTGCACCGGCAACAAAGTATGGAGGAAATATGGTTGAATGCCAGCCGGGAAGAACAGCAACAGCAAAGTCAAAACTAACAACTGTATGGACTGATAAAACAAGAGGGGTAGCAAGACCTGCAAGAATCATATAAGCTTTTTCATAATGCCGCCACTGACGGTTTGAATGTCTCCATCCCAGGCTGAAAATTCTGTAGATCAGCTTTTTAACCTGTGATGTAGTCCTGTCACGAAGCATTGCAAAATCAGGAATTAAACCTATGTACCAGAAAATTAGAGAAACTGTGAAATAAGTTGAAACTGCAAAGACATCCCATACGAGCGGTGAATTAAAATTAACCCATAAGCTGTGCTGATTAGGATAAGGTATTAAATAACCGGCAAGCCAGGGACGTCCGACGTGAATCATCGGAAATAATCCGGCACACATCACTGCGAAAATCGTCATTGCTTCTGCAAACCGGGCAATTCCTGTTCTCCATCTTTGTCTTAATAGAAAAAGAATTGCTGAAATTAACGTGCCTGCATGTCCTATACCTACCCAGAAAACGAAATTAATTATAGCAAATCCCCATCCGACTGGCTGATCATTACCCCACATACCGATACCGTAATAAAAGCTGTATAGCCAGACAGTAGGCTCCAAATAGAAGGAAACTGACTGATACACTCAGCGCAATCAGATACTTCTTTGTCGGTTTAGTATCCATCGGTTTTGCCACAATCTGATCGATTTCGGCACGGGTTAAACCGCCTTCAATAACAGGCATCTCTATCGAGAAGTCTATAATCGTACTATCTGTAACTTCTGGATCTTTCAATTAAACTTCCTCCGAATGAGTATTTCTTAATTTGGCAATATATGTGACATTGGGACGTGTGTTAAGAAAATCAAGAACATAGTAACCTAATTCATGATTCCTGTATTTATGAAAATCCGAATTCTTATCATTAATATCACCGAACTTAATAGCATTTGTACTACAGGCCTCCTGACATGCGGTCTTTACATCAGAACCTTTTAATGGTCTGTTATCGTGAATAGCATCAGCTCTTGCTTCCATAATCCTCTGAATACAGAAGGTACATTTCTCCATAACACCACGTGAGCGGATTGTAACTTCAGGGTTATAAACCAGATTGAAAAGATTGTTTTCCTGGTATGAATCTCTGAAATGATCTCTGAAATTAAAGAAGTTAAATCTTCTGACTTTATACGGACAGTTATTAGAACAATATCGTGTACCTACACACCTGTTATATACCATCTGATTTAAGCCATCAGGACTGTGGTTTGTTGCTGCAACAGGGCATACATTTTCGCACGGTGCATGATCGCAATGCTGACAAAGCATAGGCTGCGTGCTGACTTTAGGTTCATCAATTGATCCCGAATAATAACGATCAATCCTTAACCAGTGCATCTCCCTTCCCTTATCCACCTGGTCCTTTCCAACTATAGGCACATTATTTTCTGAATGACATGCAATAACACATTCGCCGCAGCCGAGACATTTATTTAAATCTATTGCCATACCCCATTTTACACCTGTGTATTCATATTCAGAATACAAAGACTTATTTTCTTCTTTAGTTTCTTTACGTATAAAATCAGGGTTTCTCCTGTATTCTTCTACTGTACCCTCACGTATAATCTTTCTTTTTTCTACTGCGTCATGTGTTAAATCTTTATCGAACGCGTGATCTTCCTGCGCTGTAACAAGTTTATATACACCGTCTGATTTTTTTACAGAAGCTCCGCTGTAAACCCATGGAGAAAAACTGTTGTCTTTAGAAAGCAGTACATTTGCATTGAATCCCACGCCTGAACCAACAATTCCAACTTTTGTTCTACCATAGCCTAATTCAATAGTCAATGTTTTATCCGCAGCTCCGGGTTGTATGAATACAGGGATCTGAAGTTTTCTATCACCTATCTGAATGTCAATAAGATCATTGGAGCTTACACCTAATTCCTGAGCTGTCGAATTTGAGACAGCTGCATAATTATCCCAGGTTATTTTTGAAACGGGGTGAGGCAATTCCTGCATCCAGCCGTTATTTGCGAATGAACCGTCACCTGTTGCATAGCTTTCTCTAAGCACAACCGTATAACCGTTAGTATCCTTCGATTTATTCCCGGTTGTCTGAAAAGCAGATGTATTGAAGTTTCCTATCAAACCGGAATTTTCATTTGTCAATGCAACACCGTCCTGAAGAACACCATACCAGAACTGATCAAAGTCCAGCTTCGGGTTCAGTGAGGGATACACATTCTCTCTCCAGTTTTTCATAAGATATTTATGATAAACTTTGAAATCGAATTTATCCGGCTCCCCGTTTATCCAGTTGAGCAGCACAGCTTCTTTCTGCCTTGTATCAAAAATCGGCCAGATTACAGGCTGCTGCAGTGATGAAAATTCTGTTCTTGTTTTAGCATCTCCCCAGGATTCAAAAGCATGGTTTATAGGAAGAACATAATGAGCGAATTCAGATGATTCATTTTCACTTTCAGTAAGACTTACAACGTAAGTAACTTTATTCAAAGCATCTTTATAACCAAAATCATCCGGAAGATGATAAACCGGATTGCTATCATAATGAATAACCATTCCTACACTATTATTATTCATTTTATTAACCAGGCTTGCCCATTCTTCTTTAGACGACAGAGGCAGAACTGAAAATTCCGATTCACCAGCGCGGTACATTGTATCATTACCGAGCATATGATTAAGATGATTTACGGCAATATGAACTTCTTCAGGAAGACTATAACCGGAATAAATAATGGAATTTCCTCTGTATTTATTCAGGTCCGAAATTAAATGCTTAAGCGATGCGGCAGACAAGTCATATTTATTCGCAAATGAATCAACTGAGCCTCCCTCACCACCTCCGTTGAGTTCATTTATAAGCATGGATACAAACTCGTATTGTGCTTCCGGATTTAGGCGCATCCTGTAATCAGCATTGCTTCCCGTGAGCGACATATTCCCTTCCAGCACATACAATCTGTTAAAATTCTTTAAATCAGATACTTCTCTTCCTTCAGATAATAACCTTGTAGTTTCAACAGTATTCCCTTCAGTACCGAGAAAATCTGATTCGAGTGCAACTATTATTTTAGCCTCATTCCATTTTATTAACGGGAATGATCCTTTACCGTAACTCTTCAGCCAGGCTGAATTTTTAATTTCATTGTTAAACAGTTCGTATGAATAAACATTTGCCAGGGGATATCTGGTTTTGAAATCATCCAGTACTTTTTTTGCAGTTGGAGAATTTATCTTTTTGGATACAATTGCAATTTCTTTATTCCCTAGATTTGAAAGTGCTGCGGTTATTACTTTATCAGCATTCTGCCAGGAAATTTCATCAAACGTACCCCCATTTCTCTTCCTTGGTGACTGCAGTCGTTCAGGATCATATAAATTAAGAATATTGGCATGTCCTTTTGCACAAAGCTTTCCTCTGCTTACCGGATGATCGGGATTACCCTCGACTTTGATGGGTCTTCCTTCCCGCGTTTTAATTAAAATACCGCAGGCACTGCCGCATGCATTACACGTCGAAGCATAATAATTTGCTTTCCCGAGCGTAATTTCTTCCGGTTTTTTTATGTAAGGAATTATGTCGCCTTTATCACGATAATCAGAGCAGCCCGTACCCGCAAGGGCTGCAGAAGCACCGACAAGTGCAAGGAATTTTCTTCTCGATAGTGCTGGTAATTTTAAAGGATTGAAATCTTCGGTCACGCCTCCCTTAAATTCGTGATGAGTCGCTTCAATCCTTTTCGGATCTTTATAAAGTTCCTCAAGACTACGCCAGTAATTTACATCAGGGGTATTCTCCGGTGTGTTGTTCTTGATACTGTCCTGAATTTCAGACATTCTTTTCACCTATTTTTGTTCTGCGTACGGCATCAGGATTTATCTCTATCGTCACCTTTTTATCTGTAATATTTTTTCTCAGAAAGGAAAAAGGGATAGACTTGATTATGAAATAACCAAAAACTCCTGCACCCAATGAGGAAAAAAAATTTTTACGATTTATTTTTTTCGAATTTAATTTCTCTGATTCCATTTCATTTCCTTTCAACGATGACATGCCCAGCAGTTATCCGGACCGTTTATTATGCCTTTTACACCGGGTAATCGTTCCTGAGCATTTCTGTGACAATCAAGGCAAGCTGACATAGTAAATGAATTCACCTGGAGAACCTTATCCATATTTTTCACTTCACCGTGACAGTTCACGCAATCTATGCCCTTATTTACATGGACACTGTGGTTAAAGTACGTGAAGTCGGGAGTTTGATGAATTCTTTTCCAGGGAAGTGCTTTACCTTCATTATAGTACGCTGTAAGCTTTTGAATTTCCGGTCTGTCCTTACGTGCAATTTTATGACAATTCATACAGGTGCTAACCGGCGGCACCATTGCGTGCCTTGACTTTTCCACACCGGTATGGCAGTACTGGCAGTCAATTTTCATTTGTCCTGCATGAAGATTATGTGAAAAATTAATCGGCTGAACCGGCTGATACCCTACTCCATCTCGTTCAGCTTTACCGGCAAAATATGTAATTGTAAAAGAGGCAAGTATAACAAATATAGTTACCGGAACACGAATCCGCAGCGTGTAATCAAGTAAAGATTTTTTCATTAGTTATTCCTGAAATTGCAGGTTAAATTTTGAACAAAAAGAATCCTCATACAGTAATCTGTACCTGAAAAAAATCTCGTCTTTTTAATTTATATAAAGGTAAAAATAGCTCTATGCACAGCACATATGTTGTGCCGAGAGAAAGTATAACTTAAACAAAGTAAATTTAATTAATTATTAAAATTATAAAATTATAGATATAAAACAAAAAAATCAGATCTACAATCTTTTCTTTTTTAACTATTAAATTTTTATCTATTACCTGTTTAATAATTCAACACGATTTAGTAAATGCTTAATGATTTTTATTTGCCTCTGCCTCTTACAAACTTTCTGTATTCAGGATACGCTCGGGAAATAAGCTGTTCCCTTTTTATCCAGTTTGAGTTTTATTAGTCAGAGTAATTTGTTAAAAAAAGTTGCAGGATGTTCTACTTTTATATTCCTGCTGAACTTCTTAACACCGTAAGCTATCTGGAGCATACATCCCGGGTTTCCGGTCAAGACTATATCTGCTTTAGTATTTTCTAAATTTTCAATTTTCATTTTAAGTAACTGATTTGAAATATCGCTGTGAATTAAGTTATAAATACCTGCACTTCCGCAGCATTTTGTTGAATCTTCGAGAGGGATATAATTTAATCCCCGGATTTGATTTAACAAACCTCTTGGCTGATTATATACTTTCTGTGTATGAACAAGGTGACAGGCATCGTGATAAGTAATATTTTGATTTAATTTGCATTTTAAGGGAGGTAAATCTGTCTCCGATAAGTACTCTGTCAGATCCTTTACTTGAGAAGAAAATTTCCTGGCTGGTTCAGCTAACTCTTCATCATCTTTAAACAATTCACCGTATTGTTTCATGAAAGCACCGCACCCGGCAGAATTTGATATAAAATAATCGTACTCAAACCTTCCAAACTCTTTGATGTTTTTTTCTGCTAATTTTTTGGCTGTTCTAATATCTCCATTATGGGCATTCAGAGAACCGCAGCATGCCTGGCCGGCAGGAGAAATCACAACTGCCCCGATTTTATTCAGTAGTTCAACTGTGTCTTTATTAACACCGGGAAGCAGAATATTCATCAGACAGCCGTATGAAAATGCTAAAGTGTGTTTCTTTTCCGAGGAAGGATGATTTATTTCCTTAATAAAAGTATCGCTGGATTTACCGGGTACAGCAGGTGAAAAGTCCTCCGCTTCCGCAAGCTTCGGGAAAAAGCGGTTCAGAATTTTTGTAGCACGAACTGACTTTTGTAATCCTGATTTCTGATAAAACCTCAGAAGCTTTGCTGCGAGTTTAAGCCTGTTTCTATAGGGTATAATACTTTTAAGAAAGAATGATTTTATGAAAGAACCATATCCGTGCTTATCAACTTCAACTCTTGCAGCTTCAACCATTTTTCCATACTTAACTCCCGCCGGGCAGGCAGTTTCACATGCCTGGCAGTCAAGACAAAAGCTCATTTCATAAGCAAATGTATCAGTTACAGATAAACTGCCTTCTGCAACGGCTTTTATTAATTTTATTCTTCCTCTTGGTGAGGATGTTTCCAGTTTGGTTAATTCATATGTGGGGCAGGCAGACAGGCACATTCCGCAGTGTATGCATTGCGTATAAATATCAGTCAGATCTTTTATTTCTGTTAAAGTATTTGCTTTATGTATACCCAAACGATTTTTATTCTGCTGATTTTTTAGGCGGAGAATAAAGCACTTCACACTTAGGTGCTAATGAGAAAATTTTCCCTGGGTTCAGTATATTATTTTCATCAATTGAAGCTTTGATTTTTTTCATCATTTCAATCCCGGGAAGACCTGCTGCTTTTTCGAGGAACTGCTTTTTAGCCAGCCCTGTGCCATGCTCACCTGTAATCGTACCGCCAAGTTTTATTGCTTCGTTAAAGATAAATTCAAATGCCCGGTGTGCTCTTGCTATTTCATTTTTATCTCTTTCATCTGTCAGGCAGGTCGGGTGAATATTCCCATCGCCAGCATGCCCGAAATTACCGAATACGACGTCAAATTTATGTGCAGCCTGATTAACTTTTTCAATCATTACAGGAAGTTCGCTTCTCGGCACAGTAGCATCTTCTAAAATGGTAGTTGGTCTTTTCCTTGCGAGAGCACTGAAAGCGGCTCTCCGTGCTGTTTTTAATGAATCGGCTTCCACTTTATCTTTCGATGATTTCACATACGAGCAATTATTCTTTGTAAGAATTTGCTGAATTGTATCAGCATCCTCTTGTACTATACTGCCTCTGCCGTCGACTTCAATTAATAAAACTGCTTCGCTGTTAACAGGCAATCCGATATGAGTATATTCTTCCACGCAGCTAATAGTTGTTTTATCCAGGAACTCCATCATCGAAGGAGTGATATGCGCAGAAATAATTTCAGCTACTGCAGTGACTGCCTCGTTTAATTTATCAAAATATGCAAGTAGAGTAATTGAGACAGTAGGTTTGGGAATAAGTTTTAACAGTACTTTAGTAATTATTCCGAGCGTACCTTCACTCCCGACAATAAAATCTCTGAGGTTATAACCTGCAACATCCTTCATGTTTTTCCCGCCGGTTTTCAACAATTCGCCGTCAGGTAGAATCATTTCCACGCCAAGCACATAATTCTTCGTTACACCATATTTTAACCCTCTCAGACCTCCGGCATTATTGGCCACATTTCCGCCGATAGTACATACATTTAAGCTTCCGGGATCGGGAGGATAAAATAATCCAATCTTCTCAACTTCATTCTGGAGCAGGCCGGTAACTACCCCGGGTTCAACCAGAGCAGTGAGATTTGCGGAATCAATTTCCAGGATCCTGTTCCATTTAGTCATTACCACAAGAAGAGAATTTTCAACAGGAATTGCACCACCGCTCAATCCGGTTCCGGATCCTCTTGGAACAACGGCAAACCGCTCATGATTTGCAAGTTTTATCAGCTGTGAAATCTGTTCTTCATCTTGCGGGAAGACGACCGCTTCGGGAGGGTGGCTGAATAAAGGGGTGGCATCATAGGAATAGGTTAATTTGTCTTCAGCAGAATCAGAATAATTTTTATTTCCAACTATATTCCTGACTTTTTCTTTTACTGAAGAATTCATTTATAACTTAATTATAATAAAAGTTCACAGTGGTCGGCTTTCAGGAAGTTACTCTGCTCAAAATTATCCTTACTATTAAAGCGATTATAATTGCGATTCCTGTGTAAAGCAGGAGAGTTTGTAATGATTTAACCGTGAAAGCTGCGGTTGAACGGTAACCTCTCCAGCCGCATTGTTTACATCTGTACATTTTCAGAAAAGTAACTCTCTTTACCAGTTTCTCCCGCCAGTTACGGGAGTGTGATCTGAATACCGAGCCGGAAGAGGAGCACGAAGGGCATTTTTCAAATACCGGATTCCTCCTTTGTATAAATATAAAGGATTTCATTTTCCTGCCTGAGAATTCCATAGGTTAACAGTTCCGGATAAACGGGAGTGTAAAACTACTCCCTTTCATTACCATTATTAAAATATAATTTTTTTTAGTGATAATTCAACAGCCTGTTATAATTTTTTTCATTTGACAGAATCGAGATGGATGTTTGAAATTGAGGATCATTATCAAGCGCTTCTTCAACTCTTCCTTCAGAACCAAGATATCTTGCTGCCAGTTCAGCTTTCAATTCTCTGATTATTTCAGCTTTATAAATTTTAAATTCGCTTCCATCAACCTGGTTAAACTGTTCTTTAAGCTTTTGTAATTCAGAACGGATTGCGGAATCGAGTTTTTTATTCTCGGCATCGGTGATCAATTTAGTCACTGCTTTTTCAGCATCTGAACTATACTCAAACTTTTCTTCTTTTAAATAATTTTCAAAACCTGAAAATAATTTGTCCTCTTTGATTGATGAAAATGATTCATCCGGATGATTATAGAAGTAGTGATCAGCAAATTTAAAGAACATTCCCTGGGCAAGAAGATTTTGTGTCACGTCTCCCTCAATTTTGTACTCAACAGTGGAATCAGGAGTAATGCCGCCTGCACCGTAAACGGGTCTTTTATTATCAGTTAAATACTTACTGTTTAGAATTGAGTCGGCACCGGTTATAACTTTATTGTTTTCCGCATAATTAATTTTCTGGATGCATCTCCCGCTGGGAGTATAGTACTTCGCCGTTGTTATTTTAAGAGAAGCATTATAGTTCAACGGGGTAATTGTCTGCACAAGTCCTTTTCCGTAAGATTTGGTTCCTATTATTACTCCCCGGTCGTGATCCTGCATTGCACCTGCAACTATCTCGGAAGCTGAAGCCGAACCCTGATTTATAAGCACCACAAGCTTTGCATTCCCTACAAAGGGTTCCTGTTCGGCGTAATAATGATTTACATTCGTATCATTTCTTCCTTTTGTAGTCACTATCAGATCACCTTTGGGTAAAAACTTATCACAAATATCTGCTGCAACATCCAGTAATCCACCGGGATTTCCGCGGAGATCGAGAACGATCGACTTTATTTCTTTTTTAGCTTTCAGTTCCTTCAGAGCATCAAGAATTTCTGAAGCTGCAGAACGACTGAAGCTTGAAAGTTTCAGATATACATTATTACTGTTCTCAGGTATAAAACCGTAGTAAGTAAGATTCTTAACTATTACTTCTTCTCTGATTAAATTAAAATTAATAGTATCTCTTTCTTCATTTCTTAATATGGTCAGGTTCACTGCTGTTCCGGGCTCGCCTTTTACAAGCTGGGATACATCATCAATATTTTCAGGAGTTATTCTTACACTGTCTGCTGCAATAATTTCATCTCCGATCCTGATGCCCTGTCTCTGTGCCGAATAACCATCCAGAACTTCAACCACTGTAACAGAACTTCCCCTTACACCGATTGAAATTCCAACTCCGCCGTATTTACCGTTAGTAATCAAATCGATTTCATCCTTTTTATCTCCATCGATAAAAATTGTATAAGGATCCAGCGTATTAAGCATTCCTTCGATACCAGCACGCATAAACTCTTCAGGATCAATGTTGTCTACATAGTTGAGGGAAATTTCTTTGTACACTTTCCCAAACAAGTCTATGTTTTTAGAAATCTGGAAATAAACATCATCCTCGCCAGGGAAGAAGCCAGAAAACAATAATATCACCAGGGCCCCGGTTATATATGATTTCCAATTCTTCAATTTCATATTACCTGATCTCCTTCTTTTCTAAAGTCTTTATTTCTTCAAGAATATCATTATGAATTTCTTCGACTGATTTCATTCCATTTATAATTTTCACTCTGCTGTTTTGATCAGCTATAAATAAATAACCGGCACGAACTCTCTCATAAAATGCAGTGTCTGATACTTCAATCCTGTCAGGATCAAAATTCCGCTTCAGTTTTTTTCGTATTTCGGCTTCTTCAACTGTAATATCGATAAAAAAAGTGATATCAGGAATGGTTTCACCGATAGCCAGATTATTTATGTGCTCAACTGATTCTATATTTATCCCGCGGCCGAAACCCTGGTATGCCGTTGTGGAATCGTGGAATCTGTCCGAAATTACATAGATTCCCTGATTAAGATAAGGTCTAATTTTTTCCCTCACAAGCTGAGCACGGGCAGCTGAGAACAGAAAAATTTCGGTTTCCATAACCATATGATAATGTTTTTTATCCAACAGGATTGACCTGACCATTTCCGATATTTCTGTACCGCCAGGTTCCCTGATTATTTCAACTTTTTTATTTTGATTCTGAAAAGATTTTTTTAGCAATTCAACCTGTGTTGATTTCCCGCAAAAATCTATTCCTTCAAAAGTGATAAACATAAAGAACATTCTCTCTTTTTAGTTAAATCTTTTTATAATGTATCTTAGTCTTTCAGGTTTGATATATTCAAGAACAGTGTTCTGCGGCAGTTCAACTTTAGGAACTACGCTTCCAAGTGTATCGAGAACAATGTCACGGTAGTTCACAAATGCCTTAATTTTATTCTTGTTCATTTTCCCTAATAGTTCGATTCCGGCTTTAACTCCGACAGATATTTTATTCGGAAGCAGAACAACATCCCTGTCAATCGGCAAATCGATTATACTAACGAGAACTTCATCAAAATTTTTATCTACTATTTTCTGAACGTCAAGATTTACCTGTATTTCTCTGTCTTTATATACCACGCCTGGTAAATCTTCCAGTGCAACCAGCCCTGTTGCACCATGATCAAGATTTTTAAAAGTTTTCCTCTGAGTGAACACAAAACCGAGATTATTAACAATACTCTTTGGTCCGTATAATGTAGTTGAGTCAGGTATAATCTGAATTGGTGATGCCAGTCCATAACCTGGTTTATACTTTAAGTTCAAATCAGGTACGATGGATACTTTTTTCATATAATCTTTTTCTACATAAAATGAGAGAGTGTCAGGAGTCATATCGATGACTTCTATGTCGGAAGAAAGCCATTGGTTTTCTCCGAGAAAATTGTATAGATTCACATTAATTCTGCCGCTGTCTTCAACAGAGATCGTATAATCAGATTTAGCGCTGAGATTAACCCCGAGAAGTTTCCAGCCTCTCCCTTTAAGCTTAACTGATATCTCATCGGGAATATCCGTGGCAGTGGAATATCCTGCCGGAAAATTTACCAGTTTAACGGGAACATTAACTGTAGCATAATAATCATTTGATAACGAAATTGATATCCATAGAATAATTGAGAAAATTACAGATAAGACTATTATATGCAGATTTTTTTTCATTTCTTAAATATAAATAAAAAAACTCCACGATAATGCGGAGTTTTTTAAACACGATAGTACTATTGATTCAGAATAATTTTTTAAAATAATCTAATAGTTCATTTCTGTTTGCTCTGGAGATTTCTCTACCCTGAATCGGAAATCCATCAGTTGATCGTGCTTGTTTTCTCAGTTCGTGAACATTAATTTTTTCCAGCTCTTCAAGAGATAAAGCATCTGGAGGTTTCCCGGATTTCTTTTCCTTTTTCGGTTCCTCCCTATCCGGCTTAATTCCCAGAGCTTCTCTTCTTAATTTTTCGAGATGATCCGTTGTTTCACTTATGAGATTTTCATTTCCAGCTGACTTTTTTATTTCGGTTACTTTAGTCTTGCCTGATGGTTTTAATTCAGGCGTTTCTTTCACACCGGTTTTTTTCTGCTCTTTTTTCTCAACCGGGACTTTTATTTCATAATTCTGTGCTTCAGCGTTCGTAACGTCCCTGAGTTCCGGTTTTTCAACTGCCCCGGATGCTTTTGTTTTTTTGATATCGTAATCATCTGCTATCTCCGGAAGAATAACAATCATCTCTGAATCAGGCTGCGGAATAACAAGAGTAGAAACAAGTTCCCCCACTCTCCTGGCTGCCGCTGCTCCTGCATCCACAGAGGCTTTTACTGCAGCAACATCTCCAACAATTTTAATTGTGACAAGGGCAGGTCTGGTTACCTCTTTACCTATGAGTGTAACATTTGAAGTCTTGACCATGGCGTCCGCTGCTTCAATTGCAGCGACGAGTCCACGGGTTTCTACCAAACCCAGTGCTTTAGGCATATTTTACTTTCTTTTTGGCAGTATTGCTTCTACTTCAATATGAGGACGAGGAATTACATGGACTGATATTAATTCACCTACTCTCTGGGCAGCTGCAGCACCCGCATCAGTAGCTGCTTTTACAGCACCGACATCGCCCCTTACCATTACGGTTACATACCCGCCTCCTATAGTTTCTTTTCCCAGTAATTCAACTTTGGCGGCCTTTACCATTGCATCTGCTGCTTCAATGGCTCCGACTAATCCCTTGGTTTCGATCATTCCGAGTGCATCAAGTGACATAAACGTGCTCCCATTAATGAATTTATGATGTTCGAAAATAGCTTATCAGCAAATAAATGTCAATTTAAAGTATTAAGGTACTCCTGCAGGATAATGGCGGCTGAATTCTGATCAAGCAGACCTTTGTTTCGCCTTTTCGATTTTTTTGTTACAGATTCAAGTATTTTTTCCTGCGCTATTACAGATGTATATCTTTCATCCCACAATATAATTTCTTTGTTGAATTTTTTGGCGAGCTCTTTTGAGAATTTTTCTACCCTTCGGGCGACTTCAGATTTAGCTCCGTTGTCGTCTGAAGGATACCCCAGAATAATTTTATTAATATTTTTTTCCTTAATAATTTTCCCGAACTCGTCCCAGAAATTTTTATCATTATTCAAAGTTTTATACGCGTAGGCGAATATCAGCAGCGGATCACTCAGGGCAAGTCCGATTCTCTTATATCCAAAATCTATCCCTAAAATCCTGGCCGGTTCATCGAAAAGATTTTCAGCCATCAGGCTCCTTCAAACCTTTCAACTGAATAAATTCCCTTCAGTTTCTTCAATCGTTCAATTATTCTGGAGAGATGATCCAGGTTATGTACATATAAAGTGACACTTCCCTCAAAAGTTGAATCACTCGTGTTGATGTTTATCGATTTTATATTAGTATTCTGATATGCCACAATTGCATGAGAAATTTCATTTAATAATCCCGGAGAATCTTCTCCCATAACTGTAAGTCCTGCCACAAATAAATTACCTTCACCTTCGGGCCACTGAACCGGAATTAATTTACTGGGATCAGTTTCGGAAATACGAATAAGATTAGGACAGGTTTTCCGGTGTATCTTTATTCCTTCGCCTATCGTAATATAGCCTATAACGGGATCACCCGGTATTGGATTGCAGCATTTTGCATATGAGTACAAAATTCTGGTTTTCTTCCCTTCAACCAGAACACCTCCGATGTCATGTCTTGCAGTATTGGCGAATTCTTCGAATTCAAGTGCGGGAGCAGTCTCTCTTTTCTCTTCCCTGGATTTGGTAGCTGTCAGAACTTCATCGAGGTTGACTTTTCCCTGGGCTATTGATTTGAAAAAAGTTCTTGTATTTTCAAACTTTAAATCGGTTGTGAGTTTTGAAAGATCATCAGGAGTAAAGGATAATTTCATTTTTTTAATTTTTTTATCCCAGATTTCTTTGCCGCCTTTTACAATATCATCTTCTTCCTTGTTAATCCATTTGCGTACAGCGGATTTCGCCTTGTGAGTTATTACAAACTTTATCCAGTTCTTGTTTGGATGCTGATTTTTGGATGTAATAATCTCAACCTGATCCCCGCTGTGGAGGATCGTATCAAGAGGTACTATTCGGCCGTTAACCTTTGCTCCTATACAATGATACCCTACTTTTGAATGTATTTCAAAAGCAAAATCTACCGGAGTAGAAGATATCGGGAGTCTCCTCAAATCTCCTTTTGGTGTGAAGATGTAAATCTCGTCCTGGTAAAGGTTTAGCTTAAAACTTTCAAGTAAATCTTTCCGTGCTTCATCTCTTGAGGCATTTTCAAAAATATCCCTAATCCAATTTACCCAGTTTTCCATATCCTTATCACTGGCCGTTTTGTTCTCTTTATAACGCCAGTGTGCTGCCACGCCTCTTTCGGCAACCTCGTGCATTTTGGAAGTTCTGATTTGTACTTCTACTAACCTTCCCTCGGGACCGACAACGGTTGTGTGAATCGACTGGTAATTATTTGTTTTGGGAATGGAAATATAGTCCTTAAATCTATCGGGCACAGGCAGAAATATTTGATTTACTATTCCCAGAGTTGTGTAACATTCATTGGCATTTTCTGTATCGAGTATAATTCTGATCGCAAACAGATCATAAATTTCCTCAAAAGGCTTATTCCTCCGAACCATTTTCCTGTATATCGAATAGAGATGTTTGGGCCTGCCGTTTACTTCATACTTAAATTTATATTCATTAAGTTTTTCCAGGATTGGTTCTGTAAATTTCTTTATATAGCTCTCCCTTTCTTTTCTCTTATTTTTAACTTTATCAACGAGCTCTTCATATGCTTCCCTGTTCAGATATTTAAAGGATAAATCTTCAAGCTCCCATTTGACTCTCCCTAAACCAAACCGGTGGGCAAACGGAGCATATATCTCAAGAGTCTCCTGGGCAATCCTTCTTTGTTTATCCGGATTAACATACTCAAGGGTTCTCATATTATGTAATCTATCGGCAAATTTAACCAGTATGACCCTGACATCTTTCACCATAGATAGAAGAAGTTTTCTATAGTTTTCTGCAACGGTGATTTCCTGTCCTTTGAAAATTCCGCTGATTTTTGTGACTCCATCAACTATTTCTGCAACTTCTTTTCCGAATTCCTTCGATAAAAGTTCAAGGTTTAATTCAGTGTCCTCCACTACATCGTGGAGCAGCGTACTAGCAATTGTTATATCATCAAGGGGGAGTTCTTCGGCTACAATCATTGCCACCTGGTATGGATGGGTAAAATATGGTTCACCGGAAGCACGCAGATCATGCTTATGTGCTTCTAGTGAAAACTCAAAGCTTTTCTGTATTAATGCCTCATCAACTACCGGCAGGTTTTTATGGCAAACAACCAGAAGATCATCAAGCATTTTTTGATATTTAGGATCCAGTTTGCCCATCAGTGAAAATTCAGTAATTATTAATCTTGGGATAACATACAATATTTCTTTGAATAGTTAAAGTCAGCAGTCCTGTAATTAGAACGGTAGATTACCTGGAAAGTTCCCTTTTTAGTTCCTCTACCCTTTTTAACCTGTTTTCCAGTTTGGAATGAACATTTTGGTCCAGGTTGTTAATTGAGAGAATGTCATCACACAATTTTAGCGCCTCCTGGTTTTCCCCGAGCCTGACATACTGCTGTGCGATAAGATGTTTAAGAACAATTTCATCATAATGGTTGGAGTCTCCAGGCAGAGAATATAAAATATCTTTATAGATCTTTAGCGATTTTCCTGCATCAATCTCCTCATATGCTCTGGCAAGTCCCCACTTGAAAAACCTGCTCCCGGGATACTTTGTTAATGCGTTTTCGGCACAGTCAACTGCTTTAACGTATTTCTTTTGATCAATATAAATCCAGATAAGTGAGTTTATTGCCAGATAAGTATTATATGTTGAATGCCTGACAGCCTTTTCCAAAAGAGCAATACCATCTTCTTTCTCATCAACATAACCTGGGAGCCAATCAAGAAATTCAGTGCTTCTGCTCTTCCAGTACTTGAATGATCCTATTGCAATATACGCCTCGAAAAAATTCCTGTCCTGTTCCAGGATAACTTGAAAATCCCTGATAGCATTAATTCCTTCAGATAGTGAAAGAAACCAATCTCCATTAAGAGCTTTAAAATATGCCAGGTAGCCTTCTGAGAGACAGAGAAAATATTTATTCCAGATGTTAATTCCATCCACCTCCGATAATTTCTGAGACCGCTCTTTGGCAAGGTAAAGCAGTGAATCTATAAGTGATTCATTATACTCTTCCCCGTAATCGTATGACTTTGCGATCTGAACTGCTGCCAGATAAATCTTTCCAAGGGGCAATTGAGGGAATTTTTTATCAAGTCCGGTGAAAGTTTTTTCCGCTTCAGGATAATTTTGCATTAAGATCAGATGAATACCGGCCTTAAGTGTTGAATCAACTGTGTCATCCGGATAAATCTGGCTGAGTACGATTGATTGAAATAAAAATAATGTTATAAAAAGATGAGCGGCTTTCACTTTAAAGAGTTCCAAAAGTCCTGTCCCCGGCATCTCCTAATCCCGGAAGAATGTATCCCTTTTCATTTAATCCATTATCAAGCGCGGTTGTAAATATCTCAACTTCAGGATGCTTTTCATAAACCTGCTTTATGCCCTCGGGAGCAGCCACCAGGGAAGCAAAAACACAGTTATTAATTCCATTATCTTTAAGCCTGGTTATTGCTGCAGTAACACTGCCTCCGGTTGCCAGCATAGGATCGAGAATAATTATTTTTGTCTTTCCCTCAGTTGAAGGTATTTTGAAATAATAACTGTTAGGTTCAAGGGTCAGTTCATTTCGTTCCATTCCAATATGACCAACTTTAGCTTCCGGAATTACTTCAAGAAACCCATTCACCATTCCAAGGCCGGCTCTCAAAATAGGGATAAGTATTATGTCCTGCAATAATCTGTAGCCTTTGGTCTTCTGTAAAGGAGTTTCAACCTCGATTTCCTGTAATAAAAATTTTTTGCTTATTTCAATCGCAAGTATAATTGACAATCGTTTAACCGCCTCACGGAAAAATTCCGGGGTGGTTGATTTATCTCTTAGTCGTGTTATTTCCCTTTTTACAATCGGGTAATCAAGCAGGTTTAGATTTTTAAATTCCTCTTTCATAAAATTGCGGTTCAGGCAGATAATTTATTTTATTTTTCTCCCCAAAATAGATAAAAGATTTATAAAAGGAGAAAGCGGCGGTGTATAATTGTAATTAAAATCCCCCAGGGTGTCTGCAGGCGATTTCAGTTTTATTAATGCTGCTACAATGTCACCATAACCAGATACTTCTTTCCCGCCAAAGAAAACAGCACCCAGAATATTTTTGTTCACAGCATGATAAACTACTTTTCCAAATACCTGCCCGCTTCCGGGCATTACTTTTACAAGATTTGGAGTCACGGCTCCCACACTTTTACAGGGAATTGATTTATCCTTAGCTTCCTTTTCCGTGATCCCTACAGAGACCAGGAATTTATCCAGGATTTTTACAGCAATGTTTTTTACAACGGGATTTGTAAAGGCATTTCCGCCTGCGGCATTTTCTCCTGCCACACGTGCAAAATCGTGAGCGATGGTGGCTGCCGGGAAATAAATTTTCTCTTTAGTTACCTCATTAATTACTTCGATATTATCTCCGCATGCCCATATGTTGGGATCGGATGTTTTTAAGTTCCTGTCGACTTTTATGCCTCCTCCCGGTGTGATCTGAAGTCCTGCGTTCTTAGCTAAAATATTATTGGGAATAAATCCTGCAGCCGATAATATAACGCCCGGTTCTATCAGCCTGCCGTCAATATTAATTGAATGAATAAATCCGTTCTCTGTATTCAGCAGTAGACTTTTATACGCATCATGAAATATGATGCCATTATTTTTCAACAACTCAATTATAAGTATACCTGCTTCGGGTTCGGTATACGGTAAAGGTAGCTTTTCTTTTTCTATAATCGTGACTTCTTTGCCTGAATAGTGAAAAGCATCTGCAGCCTCAAGGCCGATGTAGCCGGAACCGATTATTACGACAGAATCAATTTTTTTTAACTGAACATAGTCTGATATACGTATTAAATCAGAAATATTTTTTAGGGTGAAAAGATTTGGAGCAAACTCCGGAAAACCCTGGATTTGTTTAGGAGTTGAACCAGTAGCAAGTACCAGGGAATCGTAATTTTCTTCGAATTCCTTATGCGTTTTTTTATTATAAGCACTTATTAATTTTTTTTGGCGGTTTATGCTTAATACTTCGCAGTTAATAAAAACCTTAACTCCCTTTTTTTTTGTGAATTCTTCCGGTGATAAAGTTATTATTTCTTTGTATCCCGAAATTTCCCCTGAAAGCACATATGGAATTTCACAAGTTCCTGTTAAAATGAAATCTCCTGATTCAAACATTAAGACTTCAGCGCCGGGATTAACTCTCTTTGCTTTTGCAGCTGCGGCAGGACCTGCAGCATTACCCCCAATAACAATTATTTTTGCCGGTTTAAACACGCTTATGAATTATTTATTCTTGAAACTCAATGTGAACGGGACGCCGTTAAATCCGAACAGTTCACGAATTTTATTCTCTAAAAATCTTTTATAGTGATCAGGAATTTCTTTAGGATAGTTTGAAAAGAAGAGAAACACGGGATAGTGCTCCCCGACCTGCGTTATATATTTTATTTTTACTTCTCTGCCGGTATGGGTCGCCGGTGGAGTATTTTTTTCAATCTCTGCCAGTAACTTTTCATTTAATTCACTTGTGGAAATTTTTTTCTTTCTTTCAGCACTAACTTCCCTGACCAGTTCAATCAGCTTGAAAATCCTCTGCTTTGTTAATGCAGAAATGAAAATCACAGGGAAATAATTCATTCTGCCGAGCTTATCTTTCATTTCCAGCTCAAATTGCCTTGATGTATTGGTGTCCTTTTCAACCAAATCCCATTTGTTTACAGCAATAATGATCCCTTTCCGCCATCGGACTGCTTCGTCTATTATTTTCTGATCCTGCTTATCAAGTCCTATTTTTGCATCAATCATAATAACGGCAACATCACATTCACCAATTGAACGAAGGGTGCGCAGCATAGAGAAGAATTCAACACTTTCTTCAATACGTTTCTTTTTTCTTAAACCTGCGGTGTCAACAAGAATTATTTCTTCACCGTAATATTTTAGTATCGAATCAAGGCTGTCGCGTGTGGTCCCGGGAACATCTGTAACAATGCTCCGGTCATAACCAAGCAGCGCATTGGTGAGAGAAGATTTTCCAACGTTGGGGCGGCCCACAATTGCTACTTTTAAACGCGTATCATCTGAATCCTTTTCCATTTCAGGGAAATCATCTGTCAGGTCATCCAGGAAATCACCAATTTTTCTACCTGCAAGTGCAGATACGTCATAAATCTTTTCCACACCGAACCTGTAGAATTCGGCTGCCATCGGTTCGTATTTTTCTGAATCCACTTTATTGGCAAGCAGGAAATATTTTTTGTTTGAATTCCTGAGCATAATGGCGATATCCTCATCTATTGCAGTTATACCTGCCCGTACATCCACCAGAAAGATCAAAGCATCCGCCTGGTTAATAGCAATCTCTACCTGTTCACGTATGGCAGTCTCAAAAAGATCCGTTGAATCGGGAACATACCCTCCGGTATCCATAAGCTGAAACTTTTTTCCTGCCCATTCAACCTCCCCGTAATTTCTATCCCGGGTAACTCCGCTGCTATCATCAACAATTGCATCCCTTTTACCGACAAGCCTGTTAAAAAGTGTGGATTTTCCTACATTAGGTCTTCCTACTATTACAACAATTGGTATTTTCATATTAAAAGTTTAGAATTTCTCGAATGTAAAATATAAAATTGTTCCCTTTACCATCCAATTATTTCCTTTAAAAGAACAGGTACTATTATTTGGGTTATGACCAGTTATAAAAAATAGGCAGAATGGACAATTTTTCACATTTATGATCTGATGAACGGAATAATTAAATCATATTGACATATGCTTTAGATACGATATTTTCCCATTTATCTATTATTCTACTCACCAATCTTAAAATTAAAATACAATTTGAGTGTCATATTGATAAATTACCGGATAAATTACCAAATGAGATCATTGTTGAACAGATTTAGTTACGGGCAATAAATAAGTCCAATAAGGCTGAGAACCGTGACCCGGGTTCTAAGTTTGGTGAGATTATTAAAAGCTGAATTTAATATTTAACGTAGGAACGAGTTCAATTACATCAGCAAATTGATTGGTCTCGACGGTAATCTTTGCAACCAGTTCTTTGTTATAAACTGTTGTACTCCAATAAGCATCAATTGCACTGAGAAAATGATTAATATAAATTCCTATCACAGCCGTTGATGCGATACTGTAATAATTATTTGCATCAGCACGTAAACCTGAATAATATTTAAAATTAGTGGATATAGGTTGAGTCGTACTCTGATCTAGACTAAAATCATCCCAACCTGAAGCAAACTGATCGTACTTGCCAATCATTTCATAATATTGCTGTTCCCCATAAGGAGCTAAGTTGTGTGAAAGATCACTATTCTCTGGTAAATTTTCCACCTGGTTTATTTCTGCAAAGCTAACCTGTTGCCAAGGTGGTAAAGAGGGATTCTCATTTATTGTAATATTTCCACCACGATATTTGTTTAACCATTTGGCATATTTAACTGGGCTCCAGTTTTGGTTCGCATAATTTTCAAATACATCTGTCGCTTCATTTCCCTTATTGTTATATACTATCGCAGTAGTAACCACAGCTGCTTCAATAACGACGAAGATTCCTGCTTTCCAGTAGCTTTCGGCATATACTTCCCCGGCACCGGGAAGGACGAATGAAAATAAGGCTCCCAGCCAGGGTGATTTTTCATCTTTGGATTCAGGGTTCAGATTTACACGTGAATACTCCGGTTTAACCGCATCGAATGAAAGTTTATTATCTATGTGAAGGTTTCCAGAAAAGTAAATCTCAGAATTATTGATCCTGTTAAAACTAAGCTCATGAGGTGTTACTGCTTTTTCACCCTGTGCAAACATCATTTCTGTAGCGAATAAAACAAAAAACAAGAAAGGTTTAATTACTTTTGACATAACATCCTCATTAAATTAATTATTAATCAAATATCGAATCCGAATAATATTCCTCCGTAAAATCTCCATTCTTTACCATAGGTAATCAGTTCATTATTTACTACTCTCTTAAACGTATCAAATCCATATGAGGCATTAAAGAAAAGGGCTGTGGGAAACAGGTAATATGAATTCATTTGTATTCTGAGTTCTGCACCGACACCTCTCTTAAATGAATTTATTGCAGGGAGTTTACCGCTCCAGGCATTTCCTAAATCCCCGTATAATGAAAGAAATATTTTATCCAGGTAAATATGACCAATTCTTGAATCAATATTTCTGAACAATGGGAACCGGTAAGTCAGATTCAGCCAGGCAAGCTCGTTCCCGCTGATTGCATAGAAAGGATATGCCTTCATACCGATTAACCCGCCCAGATAGTAGTCAAAAAAATCGGGCACCTGGGGACCAAGGATTGAAGCTGCACGAAATTGTGCAGTCAAAGTATGTGACTTAATTGGAACCGGAAAATGCAATTTTGAGTTTACCTCAACCTTATTAAAATCATAATCATTGTATTTGGGTTTCAGCACACCGTCTTCCACAGTGTATTGACCTTCCGAATTGAACTTGTTGAATTCGTAATCGTATTGAAACTGTAACTCAATCCCGACAGGGTTTATTTCCATATCCTTTGAGGGAAGAATTAAATCGAAATTGTAAGTGAAACGAAGATCTCTTCCAATGAAATACTCATCATTTGTGGTAGGATATAAGATCGCTGTGTTGGGGAAAATAAAGCTGCTGAGTGTGGCGGTATATCTGCTCCATACAAATCTGAACTCAACATTCTGATCTCTCGAAATAATCCGGTGCTTTGCCGCCAGATCAACTTCAAAAAGATTATAGGTTATATCAGTATTTACGACATCATCGTAATGAATAGTACCGTCAGGAAGAGTATCAACTCCAAAGAATATATCTGCATCAGATTTGCGGCTTATATTATATAGTTCAAGAGATAACTCGGGTTTAATTCCAATATTAAAAAGTAATGGGAGCTTGTTTCTGTATTCAAAGATCAGGAAAAGATCCCGCTCAAGTCTTGCATTGATTGATCCGCCCGCAAACAGAGAATATCTGTTTAACATATCACTAGATGACACATAAGCACCGGGTTTGATTCTCTCATAAAAACTATTCCCCGTGTTGTAATTATCAAACCGGATAAAAGGAAAAAATGAAAGCCTTGAAAAAGCCCCGCTGTATTTCTCCTGTTCGTAATCAGGGACTTCATAATCATTGAAGTTCCTTAACTTATCGATATCAAAATTTGCCAGGTCTCCGTTGGGCTTATCTGTTCCGAGAGGAGGATTACCCAGCCATACATATTGTTCTAGCGGTTTGACTTTATCCTGTTCTTCAGGCGTTATTTTAAATATTTTGTATCCTGTAGAAGTGTAACCTGTATATAGAATCGTTCCATCGGTTGAAATGGAAGGCATAAAAGCACCGCCAAGCACATTCGTTAACCTTGTCTTCTCACCTGTCTGCAGGTTGTACCTGTACAAATTAAAAATGCCTGTTTCATCCGAAGAATAGATCAGATCGCCGTTGGGTGCAAATTCGGGATTTCTATCGTCATTTGTGGTCGCAATAACGTTTTTATAATTGCTTCCGCTCGTATCAACACTTGCAATGTCCCGTCCGTGGGTATATGAATAATCGAAAATAATATACGAATCATCGTTTGAGAACCTGGGATTATAAACCTGCTCCCCGTTCTCAAAGAAAGTTAACCGCTTAAAGTTTTTCCCGTTTATGTCAACGATTCCAATGTTTGTTGTTCCGTCTTTTTCGAAAAGAAATGCTACTTTCTTTCCCGCATGAGATACCGCCGGCTGATTGGTCCTTAAGTCGTGAGTCAGTCGTGTTTCTACATCTTTATCAATGTCATAAATATAAAGATCGTGAACATTATACCAGTTAGGGTTGTCATCAGTCAATTTAGCATAGATTAATTTGTTTTCATCCCCTACCCAGCCCACTGTTGATCTTACACCGGGAACAAGCTCTTTTTCTTCTCCGGTTGACAGGTCATGAATGTATATTCCGGCAGGCGCAAAATAATCAGATGTCTTATTTGAAATGTAAACAAATTTTTTGCCATCCTTTGAAAAAGTCGGATAGAAATTGCCGAATCCTTCTCCCTGAATTAAATCGCCCAGAGTAAGATTATCCATAACTTCCGCCGATCGTTTTTTGTAATCCGCAGTAAGATAGTCTTTCCATTCATTATATACCTCGTTCCCGTCTTTTCCCAGCACATCTTTGAATGCGGCATCAATCGTAAAATTTGTCAGCTTGCCGAGTGCATGTGTTATTTCTTCAAGCTTTTCTTCACCGTACCGCTGAGATATATAACGTGTAAACGCAAACCCGGCGTTATAAACAGATTCATTGCCGAGACTGGTTTTGCCGAATTCACCCATTTCATTCCAGGTAAGCATGTTGCTGTCAAGTGCATATTCGCGCAGTATCATATCCCTGTGAGTGTCCCATTGTTCATAGTTGAATTCTTTTCTCATATACTGGGCTGTCCCCTCGGCAAACCAGGCAGGCATATTAACCGAGGACAAAGGATATGAAATTATATAATTAGGATATCCGTATAGTATATCGGGCCTTCTCTCATCTTCATAATTAAGGACCTGCAGAAATACTGCCGGTATGCTGCGTGTCATTTTCATGGACGATTGTATCTGTACCATATGCGTAAACTCATGGGAAATAACATTACGCAGCCAGTTATGGGCGCCCCTCAGATCAAAATCTAGAGCACTTGTCCATATTTCAATTTTGTTATCGAAAAAGTAAGTGGCACCGTTTGAATAATCATCAATATCTTTTATGACAAAATGAACAGTACCCGGATCATAATCATAAAGAGAAGTAATAGGACCCCATACCTCATCTGCAATTTTACAAACTACGCGCGCAGTCCGTTCTGCACCTTCGTGATAATGAACTTCAACATGCTTGCCTTTGATTGTATACCAGTTTAGTTCAGGATGAAATTCGGTGAACTGCGCCAGAGTGACAGAGGAAATTAAGAAAAATACAAAAGTGAAGGAAAGAAGTATTTTCATAAATAGTTTAATTCATTTTTTGGATTTAACGAACAGAATAAACTGCATTACTCATATCAGGAATGTTGATGAGTTTTGTAGAAGTTTTTCAGATATAATCCTAAGTGCTGAAATGTATATATAAACCTACTTTACTACTGCAATTTTAATAATTTTTGAATCGGTTTTTCCGCTTACACCGGTAGCTTCAATTCTTGCCAGGTAAACTCCGCTCTGGATGCTGCTTACATTCCATACTGTTTCATTATCCAATCCGCCGCGTGCATCATCATTAAGCTCGGCCACATAATCTCCTGCCAGATCAAATATTTTAATATTTATTTTTGCATCCTCAGAGACATAATACCTTATGTAAGTTTGGCTGTCATAAACAGGGTTAGGGTAGTTATATGTCCTGTCTGCCGGAAAGAATCCCGCAGTTTGATTATTGGGAGAAGCAGCTTTAACAAAGGAGCTGTTACCTGAATTACCATATTCTTCGCCCCAGAAAACATTTCCTTCGGTCGACCCGATACTCCATGCCGAAAGATTTTTGTGCCTATTCAAAGCCGCATAAGAGATTTTGCCATTCTCCATAAACAATATCGGTGCTGCGGCAAGATCAGATCCTGCAGAAATCGGAAAACCATAGATTGTTTTTCCAGTACCACCGTCTATGGCGAATATTCTTCCGTCTTCGGTCGCACCAATAATTTCTGAGTTATTGTCACCTTCAAAATCTGCGGTTAAGATATTTCCTGTGAAATTATGATCGTGAGGATCCTTAAACGGGAAATTATCTGCCAGTGCCCCGCTTAAATTTCTGGCTTCAATAGTATTACCGTTATTATATACTACATAATTTTCTCCATCCTGTTTCAAATCTGCAATTGCAAATGACATAATATCTGCTAAAGAGGAAACGTTCCATTTAGTCTGAATTTCGCTCCCTGAAATAATGTAGAAATTTCTGGTACTGGTTAATACCACAGCAACATAATTTCCTGATTTGTTCTTTGTAATTCCGAGACTTAATGGGATTTCATCCTGGAAATTTACGCTGTTACCCTGGTTATCCTGGTATCCTTTAAAGGGGGTCGATCTATTTATGGAGGAAAAAATTGCTGCGATAAAACCACTGTCGGCCGCTATTTGCTGTACGGAAAGTTCTGTTCCCAGGGATATACTATCCTGCAGGACCGGATTTGCTGCAGGAAGATGGCCGGGACTATACATAAGGATTTTACCTCCTGAAGTACCTATTAAAATTTGCGGATCAGGCAGATACCTTATTACCGGGGAAGTTGTTATTATCCCGCCGGCATCAACAGAACCATAAAATTGTATGCTACCATCCGTGATAAATTCATTTAACAGATTTCCATTACTTCCGACAAAGTGCTGGGTATTCCCTGCAGCAAAGGACGCTATTTTTTTATCCGAGAACTGATCCAGGCCGAAAGTTTCTATTCCGCTGTTATTAAGCAAATGAAGTGAAGAATCCGCAAGCAAGGCAAATGAATAATATTGATGTACTCCTGTAAGACTAAATTTGCTTCCTGAAATTGATAATCCCGTTGAGAATATAGGAGTTATTATTGAGTCCCCGTAGGATATTTTAAAATTCATCTTATTACTTATCTCGGAAAAATCAGACATTGTAATAAGACTGTTGGCTCCTGAATTTGTCACTGCAGGGGGTCTTGTATCTTTTGAAAATTTATTCTTATATAGTTCCGCTGGATTACTTCTATACCAGAAATCCTCAGGACTACCTTCCCCAATGACTATATCTCCGAAAACAGTAGTGAATTGCTCTCCAATATCCTGGATTCCGTCGGCTTCTTCCACATCTACACCACGGTTATATTTGTCAGTATTAATTTTGTTTTCGGTTATCTTTGCATCAATGGCATTCTGATCGATATGCCAGATAACAATTCCGTTTCCCGGCACCGCCCAATCGTATTCATCAACATCAGTTACAACACCGTCGACTGAATCTACATCAAAACTGTAGTAGCCTGTTGTATCTTTATAATAAGTCTTTGTAAAAGTATTTCCATTTATCTCATAGGTAATTTTTGATCCATCATTATGTGCATCTCTTTCCCTGTTCTCAACAAGATAATACTCACTCGAATTAATCGGAACCTTAAGGATTGTCGTGTCATTTAAAGCTGCGGCCAGTTTTGCCGCAATATTAACCGAATAATTACCGGGATCCACTTCTGTTGGTTCAGCCCATCCGAGATAGATTTTTTCCCATGCTGATGGTTCAGGAGGATAAATACCGTTATAGGCAAATATTGCCTGTCCGTCCATTAATCCGAATCTTCCTATTGCACTCAAACCCGTTTCAGTATCAAACAGATCAGGAAGTCCGAGGTGGCTGCAGATACTTGCTGCTAATAATCCGTTAATGGAAATCTGGAATAAAACTGATCCGCCAATTGTTTCTATTTCCCTGCTTTCCGTTTCAGGGATAATCATACTATTTTTGATATTAAAACTGCCGCCTGATACAGGAAACCCCGTGAATGAACTTCCGAATATATTCTGCAAAGCCGTAAAACTCAGATAAACCGATGGAAGATCTTTTTCGTTTCCAATGCTGCCGGGAAGCGAAATATCACGTCCGACCCCCGCATGAAAAATTGTAAATATATCATAATCCGAAAAGTCAAAACCCGGATTCATCGCATCTGCTTTCAGCCATACTTCCTGTGAAAAAGCACCGAGCAAAGAAAAATCATCCGAATTATTCGGGGGTGAATAATTCCGCATCGTCTGAGAAACGGAGAATGTATCCGGCAGGATAGTAAAATCGATAAACAGTCTTCCGCCCGAAACTTTTTCGAAATAATTCTTTACAAATTGCAGGTGCGCTTCAAAGTAGGATTTATTATGAGGCAAAGGATCGAGTATTGTGTTACCGTAGTCTTTCGAGTATATGGAGCCGAATTTTCCATTGCCGAAAGTTGTCCCATCCCTGTCATCCTGAAAATTTACCATCACGGCAAGAATCTTCAGTGTATCTCCGGCCATAATATCAACCGGGCGGGAAGAAGGGAAAGGATTAATATTTCCAATAAATGTTTGGGCAGATAAACTGCTCAAACTGAATAAAATCAGGAGCGTTGACCGGATTATTTTATGCATATTAAATTAGATTCCCCGCGGCAGTCCATGACCGCTCTCGGGAACTCCCCCCCATCCGATAATGACACTGAATCTTAAAGTATTGGACAGGGGATGATTCTCTCCGCCCTGGAATACATCGGTAGTAATATAACTGAAATCAAAACCATAGATATCGTACCTGATACCTGCTCCAAAAGTTAAGAATTTCCTGTTGCCATAAGAAGGATCTTCATAGAAGAAACCGGTTCTAATAGCAAATAGGAAGTCTCCGGGCTGTCCATACCAGTATTCAAATCCCATAGAAGTCACAATGTCTCTTAACTCTTCTTTGAAAGGCTGATCACCCCAGGCGGTAAATATTGCCTGGTAGAATTCCTTGGATGCACCGGTGCTGTCCCTGCTGACAAGCAGCTTGCTGAAATCGAGTGTGTAAGTCAGGGAGTTAAATTCATCTTCAAATAATCTGTAAGCAAAACCAAGTCGGAAGTTGGTCGGAATAGGATCTGCCTGTGCACGGTCTATATAATAAATTTTTGGCCCAAGGTTGCTTAAATTTACACCGACGCTGAATTTGTTACCCATATCGTAATCAATCAAAGGTAATACCAGCTTTGTAGGTCTCCACATTGCCGCAATATCAAAGCTGACTGAAGTTGCCACTCCTTTACCCTGTTCTTCTCCTGCACCTTTGTCTGCGAGACGGCTGTGAATGATCCTGAAGTTAAAACCGAGCCCCCAATCGGGTGACAGCTTGGTAGCATAACCAAGAGTAAGCGCAGCATCAAATGATCTGAAAGTTCCGAGCGGATCCGGTGAAGTTTCGCCGGTACGGACAAATTCTCCGAAATTCATGTAAGTTATGCTGGCTGAAACTGTTCCGCTTATTTCTTCCATGTATTCCCTGTAAGTAAGGTAATCATAAAAGAGATCAAGATTAAATTGAGGCAGCCAGTTACTGTGAGTTATACTTAACTCTGTTCCGGTCTGAAATGCGAGCCCTGCCGGATTCCAGAAAATTGCTGCAGAATTATCTGCCAGTCCCGCGCCTGATTCTCCAAGGCCGCCGGCTCTTGAATCTGGTGCTAAAAGCAGAAATGGTACAGCGGCTTCACCCTGAGCATGCGTAGCTTGTTGGATTCCCATAAACATAACGCTGACCATCAATAGCCTGAATATGGTTTTCATTTTATATTACCTCCGATGAATAATGATCTTATTTTTCTTATTATCTGTTATAAAAAATATCAAAAATAAAGTTAAAAATTTAGCTTGTACAAATCCAAAATTATTTGCCTAACGAATAACGGCCAGTTTGCCTAAAACGCTTTTTGTAAAATCACCTTCAAGGTTTTTTACAATAATCTTATATAGGTATGAACCGTTTGCTATAACGTTACCATCCTGGTCACGCCCGTCCCAGTTAATTCTGACAAATTTATCTGTTGTATGATAATTTTCGATCTCGCGGATGAGGCGGCCGCTTACTGTGTATATCTTAATTCTTACATCAGCATCATTCGTCTGATTTCTTTGAAATGTAAATGTTGTATTGCCTGAAAAAGGATTCGGATAATTATAAACGTCCCTTATTTCAAGATCATCTCCGCTGACCACTGAAAAATAAACTGTCTGCGTACTGAAATTATTAAAAACATCCCAAGCCTTAACCTGAAGAGAATAATCTCCCTGCTCAAGATTATTAAATTTATAATTCACCTCGCCCGATTTCCCGCCTGCATCAAGGTCGCCGGTGAAGTATTGGGTAAAATCGATAGGATTATCTTCCTTGTTATTTAAAATTCCTTCAAGCTGATGTCCTATTCCCGTACCCGTAGTATTCAACCCGGTTTGATCAGATAATTTTACAACAAGTGTGGAATTCGGATTTATTAAATTTGAATTTATAGCAGAAGCATTATCAAAGAAAATATCAATATCAGGTCCTTTTCCATCATTCACAGAGTTTGTATCCGTACCGCCGACAATTATTTTATTTGTATAGCCAAGTCCGTCAACCGATGGATCATAAAAGTAAAATTCTATTTTTCCGTTCTGATCCTGGTAGGAAATATCTTTAGGAACTACAAAATCTGCACTAAACTTCCCATTGTTTACCGATACCCGTCCTCTGAAAATAATTCCTCCCTGGCGTGTCACCTGGTAATTATTCAGGTTTTGAAGAGTCTCAGTTCTCCTGGAATCGAAAACTTCTAAAGTTCCTTCTCCGCTGAAATTATTCCACAAAGAAGAGTCAGGTCTTATTATGCTTCCTGAAATTCTCGTGTGGCTGAGAGCTCTGATTTGAATACTGTCAATGACCGCCCGGCCGTTTATTGAATCTATGACTGCATCATATTCGGGATTCAGAAGCCGTAGTGTGGGATCACCAAACATAAAAAATTTCCTGGAATTTTCATCTGTTAAATTCTGTTTGGTTCCGAACATCGCTTTACCTATCGGAACACCCCTGGTGGAATCACTGCCGGGTCTCATCAGCTGAGAAAAAAATGCATCCATCAAAGCCTCATTGTATCCTTGAAATACGGCTCTGGTGGAGGATAAAGAAGCGATAGCGCCCGTATTTTTATTCAATACCAGCTCTTCTGCAGCACTTACGAAAGCAGGATCATCAAAATAGCCAAAGTCGCAGGTAGCTGCAGAAAGGAAGAAGTATTTATCATTCTGAAGCTGGGGAATTGAAACGCCCTGTTCAAAAATAAATTCATCAGCCCACACATACGGCGCTCCATGCCCGACATAGTTCACAATCAAAGTACCTTCATTCATCGCATCCAGAATTGCCTTATTGCCTGCGGGCATACGTTTACCGTTCCCGGTCAAAACAATCGGGTATGCAGCCATATAAAGTTTATTAAAATTATATGATGCAGGGATATATGTATTTACCAGGGTTTCCGAAGAACGGGTAAAATCATTTCCCTGGTAATTTGCACCCTGGTAACCATCATCAGCAACTAATGTTATTAAGTTTCGCCACAGGCCTTTTTCACTGTCATTCTCATAATAAATAATTTTGTCGACCGCTGCATTTGCTGCTTCTAATGATTTGCAGGTGATTCTTCCCGCCGCGAGATCAACTTTCTGATCTGCATCAAGATTTACAAAAAAGTCATCCGATGTCCAAGAATGAATTTCATCGAATGATTGAGGTGTTTCATATGGAGGAAGAAAATTAGTATGATATCCCTGGATATCCTTGTAATCAAAATTCCCGCTTCCCAGGAACAGAACATATTCGGGTGAAGTCTGCCAGTTATCAAAAGCATATTTAATAAAATCCCTTATCCCTGAAATATCGGGCAGGCCTCCGGCGAATTCATTAAAAATCTGATCAATATCGACAACAATGGTCGATAATTTATTCTTCGCCTGGTTCTGGCGGTAATCTTTAAGACGGTTTGCAGCTTCCATAAAATTTTTGTGTGTAATTATTATGAACCTGGCTCCGTCGGAAATACCATGGATATTTGAGTTTTCACCTTCTACAGGATTTACAGGAGTTTTAAAATTGTCGCCAGCAATAGCAATATACCTGGAGACTTTTCCCTGCTGTTCGCTAAACTGGAAATGGCATTCACCGCCGCTGATCGTGGTGAAGTTTGTTACCTGTTTCATTCCTGAATAATCCGTCACGTCATAAACTTTAATATTGCTGTTCGTAAACCCAGTCAGGTGGTAATCAATTACGGCAGTTGTGTCTTTTGAATAGAAGAGCAGAAAATCATTAAATGCTTTTAATTCTTTCTGGTATATTATTTCAAAATAATCCAGGTATCCTTTTGCAGATTGTGAATTTGGGGTAAACGCAAACCTGAGGTCACTTCTGCTATCCGGAAGATTTCCGTTAAAAAAAACCGTCGTACTGTATGCAGTCCCATCGATGTATTCACTAACTCCTGTTGGCAAATTTCTGTGCCAGATATTAGCACCATTTTCATCAACATCGATGGATGTCGGATTTGGTGAGGCAGTTACAAAATTTAAATGATACTCAATCGGAATGCCGTCGATCCTGCCGTCAAGCTTATTAGTATATGTTCTTGATGTTACCACATTCGTAAATTCATCACCTAAGAACAACCTTCCTGAATTTATAAGATTAATTTTATCATCATCCCTGCTTACAAATCCTTTGCTGGAGGTCTGAGAATAAACACCTGTCTGGTCAAGACCTGTCTTATTTTCGGCCCTTTTACCTGCTTCTCCTCCCGAGGTAATCCAGTAATAATTATGATCTGTATAAATGTTGAATACTCTCTGAAAGGTATGCGAGGTTGTATCGTAGTCCCGGAAATTATTTCCTCTTCCGTAAAATAAGATATAATCACCCTGATCAAATTTGCCGTCAGTTTCGCCGGAGACGAATATAGCATTTTCAACGAGGTCTACAGGTCTGGACTGATCCGGATTTTCCGGTAGAGGTTCTCCTCCGTTATTGTATATTTTTATTGTGCGGGGATCAACTGAAGCAGGATCAATTCCATATGAGGAAAGCATTGAGTAAGTGATTTTGTAAATACCTTCTTCCGGGGCTTCAAATTTCACCCATGTGCCGTTTGCAAGCACGCTGTTGATAATTGTTTTTTTAAGTGACTGTCCTCTTCTTTCACGTACCCAGTATTTCGCAGTTTCAAAATTTAATATTGAAGCTGCGGTAAAATTATCGGAGGGTTTAGATGATATTTTCTGATTCCTGCTGAAATTCACCCTGAATCTTATAGTTTTATATAGGACGATAGTTTGCGATAAAGGATCAAATTTTACGGGATTTATTCTTATTGACTGCACCGGAATATTACGGACATATCCGAATTCATCAAAACTGACAATTTCTGAGACATCTTTATAGTCATTGTATTCAGAACTCAGCTTGTATTCGGCAGAAGGTGAAATCCCTTCCTTTACATATTTTGGTTTAGGTATGATTAGTCCTTTTATTGTCTTTGAAGCGGCGCCTAAAATTTCAATCGTATTTCCGAATTCAGATGGAACACCGATATTAAAACCTGTTACAGGAACAGCGGGCACACCCCACACTTCGGGTTCGGGAACTGAACCGCCTTTCAACCGGATATTCAGGAATTCACGATCCTCAATTGTAACAGTGGTAGTATCAATATAGACAGGCGAATACTCAATTGTAATTGAATTTCTGTCAGATGAGATTATTCTTACTTCGGACTGGGCGAATAGAGAAGCAGCGAATAAAGACAGTATTATTAAAGAGAATTTGCCTATCATTAAATTAATTTGTGATTAACCGGTTTCTTAAAGGCTTCCCACTTCAGCTTATTAATATTCCGAGAGCCAGTTTAGGTACAGTAGCAAATACTCTTAATAAATTCTCCTAATAATTTGCCCCAATTTAGCCTTATTTCAGGCAAATTGTCAAGTCAATTATATAATATGTTTGGTTCGCAGATCATCTAAAATCTTAGCTGCATTATCATATTTGAATACCGGGATATTCCTCTCGTAAACAATTTCCCCGGAAATACCAATCAAAACTAACTTTCTCTTGTTAACTCTAAATAAATTCAATGCATTGAATCTCCTGCTTACCTCTTCATCCTTATCTGAAAGCAGGGGAAACTGAATATTTTTCGCATTGCAGAATGATTTATGAGAATCGACAGACTCAATGTTTATTCCCACAGGTCGAATAGCCGCTGCCTCGAACAATTTAATATTCTTTTGATAATTTTCCAGCTGTCGTGAGCATACACTTGATTTATCTTTGGGGTAAAAAATGAGAAGAACAGCTTTATCGAGTTTTTTATACAATTCAAAATCATTACCGGACTGATCTTTCAGGATAAAATTTTCAACTTTGCCTGACGACATCTACATCCCTAACTCTTCCTTATTTTTTTTCATTGCCTGGATGCAGAAAGAAATATGTTCATCAAGTTCAACTCCCAGTTCCTGAGCCCCCATAATAATATCATCCCTGTTAACATTTTTGGCGAAAGCCTTATCCTTCATCTTCTTTTTTACAGATTTCACTTCGACTTCATCAATGGTTTTATTTGGCCTGACATATGTTACAGCAGTGATAAAACCTGCAAGTTCATCACAGGCATACAGTGTTTTTGCGAGCAGTGAGTCCCTGGCTACACCGGTATAGTCTGCATGAGATAAAATTGCATTTCTGAATTCTTCATTAAAACCTTTTTCTTTCAGAATTTCGGAACCCTTATAGGGATGTTCCTCCGCAGTTTGATATTTTTCATAATCGAAATCATGCAGCAGTGCAACATTTCCCCAATAACTGACATCTTCGCCAAATTTTTCGGCATATGCTTTTACACAGGTTTCAACAGCATAAGCATGTTTCAGAAGACTATCACCCTGCGTATATTCTTTTAATAAGTTATGACAGAAGTCTCTGTCTCTCATATTATCGGACATTTTTCCTCCTGAATAAGTCAGCCATTAGCTGGATTAAAAGACGGGCAGTAATTTCCAATCGCACATTTAAGACATTTAGGTTTACGGGCAATACAAATATTTCTTCCATGTTCAGCTAACAGATGTGAAGATTCTACCCAGTCTTTTTCCGGCAGAAGCTCTTTCAATTTAAACTCAATTTTTTCCGGATCCGGTGAATCGATAAATCCAAGGAGATTTGAAAGTCTTTTCACGTGCGTATCCACTGCTATAGCCGGGATCCCGAAAGCATTCCCTGCTACTACCGACGCGGTTTTTCTGCCCACGCCCGGCAGCTTAATTAAAGCTTCAAAATCTGAGGGAACTTTTCCGTTATATTCATCAATTAAAGCCTGGCAGCACTGTCTTATGCTTTTGGCTTTCTGGCGGTAAAATCCGGTTGAAAAAATATCCTTCTCAAGTTCTTCAGGCTTAATGCTAATAAAATCCTGCGGTTTCTTATACTTTTTGAATAATGTTTTGGTAACGATATTAACTCTTTCATCTGTACACTGGGCAGAGAGTATAGTTGATATTAATAACTGGAGAGGATTTGAATAATTAAGTGCTGATTTTACGTCAGGGTATTCCTTTTTAAGAACTGAGAATATTTTTTCAGCACGATTCTTTTCTGATTTAGCCGCCATTTTTGTCCTGGTTAAATTTAGGATGTTTGTTTAATAGTCTCTCGACAGGTTTGTTATTTAAAATATGACTCTGAATAATTTCTTCCACATCATTTATAGTCACATGACAATACCAAATCTGTTCGGGGTATACTACAATACTGGGACCAAATTCACAGGAATCCAGACAGCCGGATGAATTTACCCTGGCCTTGGATTTTAATCCCAGCTCCTTAACCCTCTCTTTCATCTTCGCCCTGATCTCAAGACTTCCTTTATCAGAACAACAACCGCGCGGATCATCTGGCGGTCTTTTATTTTCACACACAAATAGATGCTTTTCGTAACGTTTCATCATCAATTAATAATTAACAATTTTTAAAATACAAATAATAACGGATATCCAATATTTAGGATAACCAAAATTTAATTACATTTATATAGAAACCAGGAAAAAGTTCACTATAAAAATGATTCAGTACCGTATTTCTATTTGGTTATATTGTAATTAATGTCTTATTTTTGAAGCTAAATTATTCTGCCTCGTGGTGTAATTGGCAACACGTCTGACTCTGGATCAGAAGAGTCCAGGTTCGAGCCCTGGCGAGGCAACCAATAAAAAATTAATAAGCCCATCCCAGGGCGAGAAGTTTATCCCGATGAGTCTTCGAATCGGGAAGCCCTGGCGAGGCAACAATATCAATTATCATTTTATAATGATCAATTGACATTTTTCAATTAGAAATTGTGGATTGCTGATTCTTAGACAGGCGCGTTCGTCTAGTGGCTTAGGACGCCGCCCTCTCAAGGCGGAGATCACGGGTTCAAATCCCGTACGCGCTACAAGGTTTCAATACTCAGATATAAAAACGTATTCAAATGTTCTATATTTATATTTTAATAAGTCTGAAAGATCATACACGAGACCACTGCCCTCTCAAGGCGGAGATCACGGGTTCTCCCGAAGGGACTCCTTCGGAGAAATCCCGTACGCGCTACAAGGTTTCAATACTCAGATATAAAAACGTATTCAAATGTTCTATATTTATATTTTAATAAGTCTGAAAGATCATACACGAGACCACTGCCCTCTCAAGGCGGAGATCACGGGTTCTCCCGAAGGGACTCCTTCGGAGAAATCCCGTACGCGCTACAAGGTTTCAATACTCAGATATAAAAACGTATTCAAATGTTCTATATTTATATTTTAATAAGTCTGAAAGATCATACACGAGACTACTGCCCTCTCAAGGCGGAAATCACGGGTTCTCCCGAAGGGACTCCTTCGGAGAAATCCCGTACGCGCTACAAGGTTTCAATACTCAGATATAAAAACGTATTCAAATGTTCTATATTTATATTTTAATAAGTCTGAAAGATCATACACGAGACTACTGCCCTCTCAAGGCGGAAATCACGGGTTCTCCCGAAGGGACTCCTTCGGAGAAATCCCGTACGCGCTACAAGGTGAAATTCTAAAAGGGCTACCTGGAAAAAATTCAATACTCAGATATAAAAACGTATTCAAATGTTCTATACTTATATCTTAATAAGTCTGAAGGATCGTACACATTATTATGGTTCAACGGAGCATCTTGAAAAAAGACTATCAGAACATAACTCCGGAAAAATCAAGTATACAAAGGGGCATCGACCATATAAGATTCATTATTTTGAACTGTTCAATAGTCGAAAAGAAGCTTTTGTAAGAGAAAGATACTTTAAATCCATTGATGGATATGTTTGGCTGAAATCAAAAAAAATAATTTGAAAAATTACCAATTCGATGCCCCTGAAGAACGTGAGACCACTGCCCTCTCAAGGCGGAAATCACCGGTTCTCCCGAAGGGACTCCTTCGGAGAAATCCCGTACGCGCTACAAGGTGAAATTCTAAAAGGGCTACCTGGAAAAAATTCAATACTCAGATATAAAAACGTATTCAAATGTTCTATACTTATATCTTAATAAGTCTGAAGGATCGTACACATTATTATGGTTCAACGGAGCATCTTGAAAAAAGACTATCAGAACATAACTCCGGAAAAATCAAGTATACAAAGGGGCATCGACCATATAAGATTCATTATTTTGAACTGTTCAATAGTCGAAAAGAAGCTTTTGTAAGAGAAAGATACTTTAAATCCATTGATGGATATGTTTGGCTGAAATCAAAAAAAATAATTTGAAAAATTACCAATTCGATGCCCCTGAAGAACGTGAGACCACTGCCCTCTCAAGGCGGAAATCACGGGTTCTCCCGAAGGGACTCCTTCGGAGAAATCCCGTACGCGCTACAAGGTATGAAGAGACATCTACCATTTAAGATTAAATATTTTGAGCTATTCTAGTATATCTAAATATTAATTCTAAAGTGAATTATTCCGCCGGGAAATCCACCAATCAGAACCCGAATACAAGCAATAGGTCATCACCGAAGCTCTGTACTGCATATATAAACTGGAAAAGAAAATTGTTCCTGTATGCAATGCCAATCAGATTTCTATAACCTTAAAAAATTCTTTTAGATAATTTAAGTAATCAATGATTCTTACTTACTGTTAGGATAATTTTCCTTATTTCAACACAACCATTTTTTTCGTTTGAATAAAATCCCCGGCTGTTAGCTGATAAAGATAAACCCCATTACTTAATGCATTCGCATCAAAGTTTATACTATAATTTCCCGCTGGCTTCACTTCATGAATAAGCGTTGCAACCTGATTTCCTATTACGTCGTATATTTTTAATATGACCATTCCACCCACTGGTATCTGAAAATTAATTTTTGTTGACGGGTTAAATGGATTAGGGTAATTCTGATCAAGACTATATTCTTTTGGTAATTTAGTATTTTTTATTTTGTCTTTAATTCCCGTAACTATGCTCTTAACATATAAACCATCGTTCCTTCCTAAAAATAATTTATTGTCGTACTCAATTATATCATAGGAAAATCCACCTGGTAAAAATTCTTCATCGGTTTCCCAGGAAGTTCCGATATTCGCATGCTTATCCCGCTTCTGAATCCATGTCCCACCTGTAAGCAAATTTGTCAAAATATAATGGCTTATTGAACCGGCAAATATATTGCGGTAAACACCATTGTGTATCCCTGTTTCATCATCTATCCGGCTCTCTCCTGCATCACTACTTTTAATGATCCTATTTCCATTGACGGCAAAAATAGTATCTGCACTGTTTATAAGATTATCGATAAGTAATCCTGGTCTTAGAAAACCGTAATAAAATCCTTCATTTCAATTTTTACTGATGAAATTATATTTGTAAAATGTTCCATTTGCTCCTGCCGCGATCATTAAAAAGTTTTGTGAACCGATTATACTTTGTACGTTAACAGAATAAGTCGGGAGTGAATCATTAATAAATACCCAATTATTTGTGTTTGTATCCAGAACAGCAGTCCCATTGCCTAAAGTAGAGGTATATAAAACATTATCTTTCTCGACAAAGTCGGATATGAACCTGATGTTCGGGTCACTATTGTTCCAGGTATCACCATTGTCCTGACTGGTAAAAACACCAGATCTGTAAGTGCCTGCATAAATTCTACTATTTAAAAATATGAGTGAAGTTATATCAATGGGACTACTGCTCACAGTCAAAGTAGTCCAGGTTAATCCATTATCGCTGCTCTTATAAATTTCATTTGAATCGGAAGCTGCATAAATTTTATTCTCGTTGACTACAAGTGCGACAATATCGTTTATTGGAATTGAGTTGACTTTTATCCATTGAGCAGATATTTGACTACCACATAGTAACAATATCGTTATTAATAATATTCGTGTTGTTTTATTCATATGTTTTTTGAAAGATTTTGGTAAAATAATTTTACTACAATTAAATTGATTCTGTTAAGATTCAATCCCGCTTATCATAGTATATATTTTCTGTTAAATGTGACAATTATAATAATTTTAAGTTGGCCACTCTGATAGCAGGTTTATTGTCAGCTGATGAATTAGGACTGCCGGCTGTGACGTATCTGCCTTTTAATTTTATCCGGCTATATATATTTTAAATTGTTATACAATTACTTTTATTTCAAAATGCGTATTTATCAAGCTTTCACAATATTTCTGCTGATTTCGGGTCTGGCTTTTTCTCAGACTTTCACCTACCAGTACTCAATCGGTAAATTTAAAAATGCTTCGGCTTTTACAATAACCTCTGCGGGGAAAATTTATGTTTCAGATGCAGCTTCCGATGAAATAATTAAACTTGATACTTTAGGAACTTATCTGAAAGACGTGGGCGGGTACGGATGGGATGAAGGTACATTCGATCAGCCCGTCGATATTTTTGCTAATCCCCTGAATGTTTATGTGACTGATAAAAATAATCACCGCATTCAGAGATTCGATAAAGACTTAAACTTCATATCCTTATTATACACAAGAGAAAGTGATAATCCCCCGGAACGTTTCGGTTACCCTCTAAGTGCTGTTACTTCTAACCAGGGTGACTTATTTATACTGGATTCTGAAAATAAAAGAGTATTAAAATTTGATCTGTTCGGTAATTTCATTATGAACTTCGGAGGGTTTGATGGTGGGGCCTATGCACTTGTAAACCCAAAACAAATGGTAGTTTCCCCCTCGAATAATCTTTTCGTACTTGACGGAAAGAATATAAAGGTATTTGATCAGTACGGGAATGGTGTAAATGAAATAGAGACAGAATTTGATCTGAAAAGTATCAACATTGTGTTTAATAATTTACTTTTGAATACAGATCGCAAAATATTATTGTCAAACCTCAAATCCGGGATATTCAAATTCTCAGAGATTACAATTGAAGATAAGCAGGTTATCACCCCTATAGTCAGCAGTCTTATATTTAACGGGACGCTTTATATTCTTAAACCAAATGAGATCAGAATATACAGCCTGGCAAAAATTTGAATGTTAAAGCCTTCTATATAAAAATCCTGTTTATCATTATTATGATCATATGGTCTGCAGGCATCTTCTCCCGCGTCCTATTTCCCGGTAATGATTCAAGGGTATGCCCCGGAATTTTCCTTGATAAAATTTATTCCATTGTGTGTCACCAGGATACTGCTAAATCATTTTTCATCTCCGGAAATAAACTTTTGGTTTGTGCCAGATGCACCGGTATCTACATCGGCGGATTAATTTTCTCAGTGCCTGCTCTGGTCTTTTCCCGTCTCCTGCCGCGGTCGAAAAATTGGCTGTTACTAAGTATGGCTCCGATGGCCGCAGATGTACTTTTGAACTCTATTGGAATTTATGATTATTCAAAGTGGGCAGCATTTATTACGGGTGTAATTTTGGGATCAGCATCTATTCTTTATATTTTTGCTGGTATTGAAGATTATTTTTCAGAATTAAAACTGAGCTCAGATGTCCGGTAAAGCGTATTTACCCCCCCTTGTTGCAGGATTTGGTGCGGCAGTACTTACAACTGTTCCGGGAGTAAGAGAATTCGGGTGCTGCCTTATCGTTCCGCTTGCTGTATTTACTGCACTTCTCCTCTATAGGAAAACATTGAACAGGGATACGAATATTTCAGTTAATACAGGTTTATTTCTCGGGTTCTTAACCGGATTGTTTGCGGCTCTATTTTCAACATTCTTTGATATTATAATTACATTTTTTACACATTCAAATGATTTTGTTCGGACCCTTCCGCAGACTCAGGAAGTGCTTGACAGTTTTAATCTCGGCGAAGCAGCTAAACAAACAATTGTTTTAATGAAAGGTATGGCCGATCAGATTATCTCAACCGGGTTTTCTCTCCTTTATACAATTTTTATTCTGATGAGCAATCTGATCGTCGATTCTGTCTTCGGATTAATTGGCGGCTTGCTTGGTAGAATAATTGTCAACCGGAGAACTCCAATCTGAGAAGAGAATTTTCACATGATATCTGCATTTATATTTTTTCTTCATTTTATTTTTGCCCTTGTAATTTTTACAAAGAAGTGGCAGGGTGATAATTTAAAATCAGGGTTTTTGAACCTCGGTTTAATAGCCGTTTTGTTTGCAGTCGGTTGGTCAATCACAGGAATAATTGCCAAAGCCGTCATGGAGGAAAAGGGATTGGGTCTGTATTTTGACAGAGATACTTTTTCCCTCACTTTACTGACATTAGGTGAGTACTTCTTTTATAGAATTTATTACAGGGAACCTATTGAAGCCGGTACGGAAACACAATAACTGCAGTTTGTTCAGACTGCTTCTGCCCGGGAGCCAGTGCTTCAAATCTCCACTGTCTTAGTGAATTAATTGCTGCATTCTCCAGCTTTGTATCTGCTTTTGTTAAAAGGAGTATGTTACCGACAGTTCCGTCAGGTAAAATAGAAAACCTCAGTCTGATATCGATTTCCTTGTTGACCCCCTGCGGGTAAGCCGGAAGTATATAGCTGTAAATTCTGCGTTGGCCCTGACCACCCCAGTCTTCTATATCATATCCAAAACTCCCCTCACCTTCGGCTTTATTTCCCTGTCCTGAGGCCGTCACTTTTGAATCGGTATTTTCTTTTGTTTCAGTTTTAGCAGCTTCAGTTTTTTCTTTCTGTTTATCGGCAGGCTTAACAACATTTTCTTCAGATGTATTTTTTGCTTTTGGAAGTTCTACTTCTTTTACCTCTTCGCTCTTATCCAAAGTTTCATTTGTTTCCGCTTTTGCATTTTCTTCAACCTGGTTTATCTGGGTTCCAATTGCACTGGAAGAGCCCGGCTGATTCGATTTACCGAAGGAAAGTTCAACATATTCCCGGGGGGCATAATCCAGGGAATACTTTATAAACAGCAAAAGTATAAAAATGATTATATGGATAATCATTGATAGTGAAAATGAAATATGTCTGATTGAGCTGTATGTCATCGTTCTAAATATTGATTACAGATTTTCTTTTTCGGTTTGGATTGTGAATTTATCTATCCCGGTTGCTTTGGCGGCATCAATCACTTTTATTACAAGATCAATTGCTATTGTTTTGTCGGCCCGTATAATAAGGTTCTGCTCCTTAGCCTCACTTTTCATCAGGGCGAGTCTCGCAGGGAGCTCATCAATAGTAACTTCATCTTTACCCGCATAAATGCCTCCTCCGGCTGTGAGAGTCACAATGAGCTGAGAAGGTGAAGTCTGTTCATTTGTTTTGGATCCCGGCAGCTTGACTTTTACTCCTGTTTGAATTACAAACTGTGAAGTAAGCAGAAAGAAAATAAGTAAAAGCATTACTATATCAGTTAATGATGAATAGCTGAACATCGCCACGGGTTCATTTGAGGTATTAAATTTCATTGATTAACCTATATGTCAATTTCAATTTCTTCTTCAAATTCCGGCGAAGCAGAGCTGTCCTGTATAATATCAACGACATCATTCGCTACAGTTTCCATATCACCGACAAGTTTTTTTACTGCACTCAGAAAATAATTATAAAAAGCAAGAGCGGGAATCCCAACCATAAGCCCGAATGCAGTTGTCAAAAGCGCCTCCCAGATTCCGCCTGCCAGATCACCCGGATTAGCTGAGCCGGCAAGATCTTCAATTGTCATAAAAGCTGAAATCATTCCTGTTACCGTTCCGAGAAATCCCAGCAGAGGAGCTATACCGGAAATTGAAGCGAGAACGGCAAGACCTTTTTCAAGCTTGGTGATTTCCTGCCGCCCGGCGTTCTCTATTGCCTCTTTTACTCTTTCGTGCCCGAGCTTATATTTCGTTAAGCCTTTCCTGATAATGTTTGCAACAGGAGATTTTTCTTCCATACAATAGCTTATTGCCCCGGGAATATCTTTCTTCTTCAGCATTCCTCTTATTCTAACCATAAAAGCCGGAACATTAATTTTAGCTCTTCTGATCACAATATATCTGTCGATAATTACTGTTAATCCGATTATAGAGCAGGCCAGGATAAACCACATTATTGACCCGCCTCTTAAAAATATTGAAATCAGCTGCATAGTTTGCTTTTCCTTTTAATTATTTATTGTTTTCCCGCAAAATTTTCAGCATCCTGCAGCGATTTGAAATATCCAACTCTTACCCTGTAATATAATCCCATACCTGCAATGTCTGAGTGTTCTGCAAATGCAGTATAACCTGCTTCACGGTATTTTTTAACCTCACCAATAGCAATTGTTTTGCTTTTCCAGGAAGATGTCTGAACAACAATCCCTTCAGGGTACTTAAAAATATAATTTCCGATCCTTTCTGCGTTTACCGGATCCCTTATATCGGATAAATCCGCGTTTGACTTACTAAGTGTAACGGCGGTTTTCTCCGTGACTTCATTTTGCCCCGTTTGTCCCTTAACATTCTCATTAAAGCCAGTAGAATTTTTGATACCTGATTTTTCATAGGGATAAGTCACCGGTACATCATAATCTCTTTCAATTACTTTAGTCTGCTGTTTAGAAGCAGCAGATTTGTTTTCATCTGTCACCCCGTTATTTGCAGTTTTTAATTTCATGTAAAGAAATATTACACCTGCAAGTGCAATAACAACAACGAATGCAACAATTAATGAAGGAAGACTTTTGCGGTTCCGGTAACCCTGGTATTCTTTCCTTTTATCCTGCTTCTCTTTTACCGAGGGTTCCTCTATTTCATCCAGTCCCTTTATACCTGAAAGATCAAAATCAAATTCTGCAGTAGTCCGCCTGACTTTCTGATACCCGCCCCGCACTTCGGTAATTTTTTTTGGTTTTTCCTCTTCAATTTCTAAACTTTCGTTAAATTCAGTATTGTTGAATTCTTTTGTAAGTGATTTAACACGCTGAAAGTTTTTCAGTACCGGCTCTTCAGATTCAGGCTTTTCCGGATGTACTTCCTGCTTTTCTTCAACAACTGCGTGCTCAGGAATTTCTTTATCCATAATTTTTTCAGCTTCGAAAGCCTGTTTCTGAATTTCTTCCCTTATATCTTCAGTTCTAATTTCCTCTTCCGGTTCAATTGTCTCTTCTATGCTGTCTTCATATATATTCGTTTCCTCAGCATCTTCGTCAATTATTTCTTCAAATATATCTTCATCCTGATTTTCTTCATTCTTTTCTTCCTCGAACACGGGCATTGTTTCACCGGGTTCTTCAGTAATTTTTTCTGTGACAGCTATAGGACTTTCAATTTCCTTAACTATTTCGGTATCAAGTATGGATTCTTCTTCAATTTCCTGCGAGAGATTCTCGCCGAAATCCCATGATAAATCCTCGAATTCCCGGGTCTTCAGAAAATCACTACGAGAAGGAACTTTGATTTCTTCAGAACTATAACCGGATCCTGATACTTTCCGCTCGAATTGCTGCTCTGCATTTTCTTCTTCAGTTTTAAGATGAATCGTTTCGGTTTCCTTTCCGCCTTCTGTTTTTTCTGATTCATCCAGAAGCCTGTCAATTTTGGATTCGATGAGACTCCTTAATTCAGTACCGGATGGAGGTATAAAAAATTCAGTTTCTTTAACTCCCTTTAAAGGAATAATGGGTTTTCCGAAGCTTAAGCTGAAGTACGAATCTACAGGCTGATACTGCTCTTCAACACCGGAAGGAACGTTGAAGATTATTTCCTCTCCCTCTTTAAGATTTTTATCCTCATCATCTGTAAAAACGATAAGATCAGAATAAATAAATTTATCTCCGGAGTCCTGTGAGGCTGTGTTCTCAATCTGGCCGACGCGCAGCTGGAACAATCCGACACCGCGGATTTTTAATGACTCCCCCGGTTTAAGCAAATCCGAAGCATGCTTTAAGAAAATTTCAAAAAATTTCTTTGCCTCGGTATCAGGTACTCCGGCTTTTTTTGAAATCTTTCGTATTATTTCCGCTTTATTCATTATGCAGGTTATTATGTTTCTTAATATTTACCAGGTAAACTTTATTCCGCCAGTAATGTCAAGCGGCAGATCTTTATACCTGAGCCATTTATAATTTTCATTATTTATGAGATTATTCATCTTCAGGGTGATGAAAAATCCAGACATTATTTTATAAGAAAAATTTAAGCTGACATCAATATAAGAATTTAGCTTTTGTGTATTGATCAAATCTGCAAAAGTTTTTGAATTATAATATAATGAGGCTTCCGAGCTCAGCCCCATATCAAAATCATAACCGTAGTTTAATGAAGCGGTCCATTCGGGGTAATACGGTATAAATTTGCCATTATCGTCCTTTGCATTCTCATATTGTGCAGTCCCGTAGAATATTCCGTAGGGTCCGAGATGGAATAACATATTGATAAATCCGGCAGCACTATTTCCTCCGGTTGTTGCAATGTCAAATGTACCATTAATTATATCATTTTTGAAGTAAGGGATTTCATCAGATGTATAATATTTTACGCCGCCGTCAATTTCAAAATACCTGCTGTATTCATATTTAAGAACTGCTTTTAAAACGTTTGATTTCTCAAAGAAAAGATTTGTGAAAGTGCTGACATTGAGGTAGGGATTTATTCTTATAAAGTAGTTTTCAGTAATGAATTCAGCCGCCGGTGCAAATTCGCCAAATAAAGTAAGATTATTTTCAAGATGTAAAGCCGCAGCCGCATATGGTGCACTGAAAGTGTGATTTCCGTCCTGTGCATAGGTTATTCCGAAATCAGCGCGTAAAATCTCGGATAAATTGAACCCCGCAGTGGGACGAAAATTTATAAAATAAAATTCTGAATTATTCTGCAGCTTATTCAGAATATATTGTCTCTTGTAATTCAAATTTATTTTCACATTAAATGCCGAAAAGTTTATTTTTGCAATTCCGTCAAAAGCAGACAGGTTTTCCGAAAAATCCGGCTGATCCAGTGAGGCAAGCTGATCCGAGAAATTTAATTCATATATAAAATCTTCATTCTGAAGGTTATTAATTAAGAATGAAAAATTCCCGGTGCTCAGGCTCCTTCTTGTGACAGAGGTATCATAAGCTGCCCCGTAAGTTCTGTAAGCCGAAACTGCAAGATCGCCGTTAAGTTTAAGTTTCATTCCATCAAATGCAGGTGTTTCGCTGTTTATGAAGTAATATAAAGTAGCACCGCCATTCAGAGAATACTTTTCACTGTGGTCGACATATGCTCTCTGGTTTAATAAGCCAGCTCTTCCTTCAAAAACCCCGTTAGTAAAAGGACTCGAGTAAATCATCTTGGCAACGGGGAGATAATACGAGCCCAGTCCTGCTTCAAGCCAGCCGTCATGATAGTTCAGCGAGTCAAAAAGATTCAAATTACTTTTTAAAGGATTAGGAAATTCTTTCAGCTCCAGTTCTTCAGGTGAATAAGAGGGTTTAATAAATCCTCCTGAAATTGTTGAAACAAAATCAGGCGGAATTTTTTTCGCCTGCTCAACCGATATCACTTCTTTCCCGGTGATAATAAAATCAGGCAGTTCCACATTAGGATTGGATTTTTTTGTCTCCTGCGCCGCGGAGTGTACTGAAAAAATAAATACAAGGAATAATATCAGTTTATTCATCATTCCAGTTTCCTCAGTTTACTCTGTGCGTCCTGCCCGTACGGATCACCTCTGTGTTTTGAAAGAACAGAACGGTAGTATTCTTTTGCTTTTTCATATGATTCATGCTCAGTGTATATATCGCCCAGCTTCATATATGATTTTGTGAGCCACTCATCATAAGCTGAAAAAATTGTCCTTACACGTTCAAGTGCGCTAATGGCTTCCTCCATATTACCTTCTTCAGCAAAAGCAGTTCCCAGGTAATACTGGGCTTTTGCTCCGATATCATCCGACCTTGAATCTGCAAGATTCTTGAAGTAGAATTCTGCATTGCTGTACCGGGCGGCAGAAAGTTCAATTAAACCCAATTCCAGTTTTGCCTTATCTGCGAATATTGTTCCGCTGTAATACTGAACAACGTCCTGGAAAACACTGAGGGCATTGTCCGGATCCTTTTTGTTCCCGTATGTGACCCCTTTCATAAAAAGGATTTCCGCGATTCGGGGTGAATCCGGGATTTTATCGAGTGCTTTATTATAAATACCAATTGCAGAATCATAATCTTTGGTTGAGTTATAGATGTTTCCGATTTCGAGCACTGCGGCACCTGCAGCTTCACTTTTCGGATACGAATTAAAGACCTTACTGAAGTTGAAAATTGCTTCTTCATTCTGACCAAGATTCTGAGCGCTTTTACCTATCCAGTAGTACGCATCGGGAACCTGTTTGCTTGAGGGATAATCGGAAACAAATTCCTTATAACTCAGTTCTGCTTTTTCATATTCATGCATGCTGTAATAGATCTCGCCCTTTTTAAAAAGAGCTGATCGGAAAAACTTAACCCCCGGTTTTTTGAAACAAAGTTATCTATTAATGTAACTGCTTTCTGAGGTTCATTCTTAGCAACATAGCTGTACTGTATTCCGTTTACAGCATCAAAAACATAATTCGACGAAGGATAAAGACCAATAACTTTTTCATAGTTTGCTATTGCCGAATCATATTTAGCCTGGTTAAAATAAGAGTCACCTATTGAATAATAGACCAGGGGTGCCAGTGATGAATTCGGATACACCTTCATAAGGCTCCGGTACCTGGCAATCGCCTCGTTGAAATTTTCTTTTTGAAAATATATCCATCCGATAGTGTAGATAGACCCCTGTGCATATTCCGATTCAGGAAATTTTTGCTGAAGGGTATTGAACTCACTTATTGCTTCCTCGGTATTCCCTGCTTTATATAGCGCCTGTGCGTACTGGTAGAAACCGTAAGGATTATTTATTGAAGATGATCCGGTTCTAAAAAGATCCTTATATATCCTGCTGGCAGCTGCATAGTTTTTACTGCCATAGTAGCTGTCAGCTAATCTTAATTTGGCATCAACTATCCTCTTATTGCCTGGGTATTTTTTCACAAAGCCTGAGAAAAGCTCCGCTGCATTATCATAATTCTTTAAGTTAAAATAACAATATGCTTTCCCGTACATACTTTGCCCTGCCAGTAAGGAATCATTGGAATTAACACTATTATAGGATTTAAGTGCGTCCTGATAATTACCAAGGGCATAGTAGCTCTCAGCCAGGTAGAAATTGATTTTTGCATTTTCAACTCCTGCCCCGGATTCATCCAGGGTGCTTAAATAATCAACCGCTTTATTATAATCTCCCTTGTAATAGAATGTGGTTCCCAGTCCGAGTTTTGCCCTGTTTATCATTTCAGGTTTTAACGTATCCAGAGCAATTACTTTATTAAAGTAATTCAACGCATCATCATATTTCTTTTCATTAAGTGAAATTTCTCCGAGCATTGTTAAAGCTTTTGCTTTTACGGCCGGATCATCAGAACCGGAAGCAGCTTTCAGATAACTTTCCGAAACCAGATAGTTTTTATTATTGAAATAATAACCTCCAAGCTGAAATCTTACATCCTGAGCAAGTTTTCTGCCGGGATATCTATTTAAAAACTGGTTATATAGCTGAAATGCCTCTTCTTCTCTCCCTGCATATCTTTTAGACTCAGCTTTCCAGTAAAATGATTTTACGGCGATAGAATCCTCACCGGTCGATACTGAATTGAATACATTATAAGCATCGTTGTATTTCTTTTGCTGGAAATAGCACCAGGCTAAACCGTACTTCGATTCTCTGAAAACATCCGATTCAGGAAAACTCTCAATTACTTCTTTATATGATTTCTCGGCATTTTCCCAATCCTGCACTCTGTAATACGAGTTAGCCAGTATGTACAGACTTTCCGAATAAATTTCCGGGGGAAGATTTGTAAGCTTCGGGTTATTAAGTTCAAGAATAGATGACTGATAGTCCTTTAATTTGAAATAGCAAACGCCAATCCTTATCTGTGCAGATAAGGCGAGAGGACTATCTTTATAAAAAGATAAAAGCTGATCATAATATTTCACGGCTTTATCAAATTCACCTGTTTTTTCGTAAGTACTGGCCAGTGTATAAATTGAATAATCCATGTACTTATTATTTCGTTTATTATTTACAGCTTCTTCTAAAAAGGTTATTGCATCCTGCAGCCGGTTCTGCTTGGTATATGATTCACCAATCAGGTAATATGCCGAGCCTGTATGTTCATTTCCGGGAAATTCGTCAAGAAGCTGCGTAAGATTTTTCCTGCTTTTATCATAATCTTCCTCTTCGAAGTAGATTGTTCCAAGTTTATACAGTGATTTGTACCTGAACGCCGACCATTTAAAATTGTTCACGATGAATTCGAACCCGGATGCTGCAGCAGTTTTTTCATTCAAATTCAAAAGAGCATCGGAGTAATAATATTTGGCAGTCGCGAATTCTTCATCCGTTAAATTGTAATCTGTAAAGAAATTATCAAATAATCGAACCGCAGTTGAATACTGCTGAGTATTGTATGCAGCCATTGCCTCATCATATTTGTCTGCAGTTGTCTGCGGGTAAGAGGTGACGGCAAATAATATTAATAATATTGATATTAAATTCTTCATTCAGCCGTATTTATAATCCGTTTAAAGAAAAAGCAATAATTCCGCCGCTTAAACCGGCAGCCAGATTTACGAAATCATTATTTATGAATTTTATCCCCCTGTACCATTCTGTTTCAATTTCACAATGCATTTTTTTATCTACAATTCTTTTACATTCTGTGCATTTATACTGAATCTGAACAGAAGCCCCTAAAATAGAATCAATAACACTGGCAGTGAATCCGGCAGAAACAATTAACAATATAAAATCTATCCGGTTGTTATCAATCCATAAAACTGATATCAGTGATACAAATAATGCCCCGAGCAGTGAACCGGCAAAACCTGTAAAAGAAACGCCCCCGGAGGATCCCTGCTCGACAGGCCTGAATTTTAGGATGTTAAACGTTTTATGTTTTGTCATAGTTCCGATTTCAGTGGCCCATGTATCAGCGCAGGTCGAAGCTATAATTCCCGAATAAGTGAGGTACCAGATCATATTGGGACAGAAATGATTAATGACAACCAGGACGCCGCCGAGTCCTCCATTCGCAAATACCTGGTAAAAATCCCTCGAACCTGATTTTTCAAAATAATTACTTACTAAAGGATTTTTCTTTTCCCTGATTTTTGAAAGCAAGCTTGAAGATACAAAAAACGATAAAATCGGCAAGGTCCACTGCCATCCTCCGAAACCATAAATCAGGAAAGCCAGAATAAAGGTACTCAGGCTTCCGCTTATTGTCAGGAATTTCATTTTAAAAGAGAAAACGGATATCAACAGCGAAAGAAACAATCCCAGTAAAAATTGATAAATTGATACAGAATTAACCGGTTGAATTAAAGATATCAAATGCTGCTGCCCTGAAAAAATATTTTCTCGGTTTTGAAGTCCAATATAGTTTTTATACTTTCATAAAGTCAATACTCAAAATGGCATACAGGATTTCACTTAAAGATATTTGTTAAAGACACCTTTTCCTTATTATATTTGTCCTGTATGTGAGCAGTATAATTCAGATTGGTAATATTTTTACATATTATTTCGAAATTCCAAACGATAAAAAAGGAAAAACAATGAAAAAATCATTTGTACTGTTTCTGTTCATTGCAATTTCAGTCTTCACATTTCAAAGTACGCAGGCACAGGGTATAGATATCGGTCTCGGGGGAGGATTAAGTCTGGTTCAGTCTCCGGCTGAGTATACAGATGTTGCCGGATTCTCGACCGAATATCATATAGGTATAAAAGGTAAATTGAACCTCCCCGCATTTCCTATTACACCAATCGGATTTGTTGAATATCATTTTCTTAACGGCTCAATGAGCACTGCGGCGGGGAATGTAGATACAAAGCAGGACATTTTATCAATAGGAGTAGGAGGAGAATTATCGCTTATACCCGGACCATTAAGTCCTTACCTCGGATTGGATTTTGAGTTTAACAATTTTGGAGATTTTGAGCCGTCAGGTACCGGGTCTGCTTCAAGAACAGGGTTAGGAATCGGGGCAGGATTGATGTTCGAATTACTCCCAATAATTAATATTGATCTGAGCTTAAAATACCAAATGATGAATTTGTGGGGTAAATCTGATGGAGAAGAAACGATTGGAATTATTAATCTGAATGCCGCTGTTTTCTTTTAATATTTAATAGCAGAGTAAAAATAATTCCGTGATAGTATTTAAATAATGCTGCTGCACCCGATTTACTAAATTTGCCGGCTGTTACCGCCATTTAAAGCAAACAACGATTTTTTCATAAAATCTCAGAACCGGAATATTGCCGTCGGATTTATCCGACGGATAGTGAATATAAATCAAGCCCCGGCTTTAGCCGCACAGACTTTTTCCGATAATGCTAAAGCCGATTCCCCTCAAAGGTCTCTTAATACGTCAGCTAAAGCGGACGGTAAATACACATTCATCCATTCACTTACTCTTTCTTTGCACAAATGTATCCAAAACTTTTTTTCCGAATTTCACGCTATCATTTCTATTGAGTAATGACAAAGATTCTATAATTTCATTTATTTCGTTCCAGTGAAGACCCAATCGATGACCTCCGTTTATATGTGAATAAAGCTGGCTTTTAAATTTCAAAGCAGAAAGAACAGCAATATTGCATACTTCTCTTTCCTTAAACGATAATCCTTTCCTCCCTAAAACTTTGCCGTAACCTTCAGTAACAAGCCAATCGGCTAATTCGGGAGAAAAAAAACTAATATTACTAATCAGTTTTTCAGATCTATTACCGTAAATCTTGCGGCAGTTTTCTTTCCCTCTTTCCTTGAAAAGTTTAATATTCCATTGTTCGGTAAACTCTTTATCTGTCTTAAAATATTCAGAATAAATTGATAATGATATTAACGCTGAAGGATAACCTGCAAATAAATAAGTCTGGAGAAGTGTCTCGTAAATTTTTCTACTGCTGAACTTTTTTCCCTTCAGAAATAAGAGGATTTCCCTCAGTTCCTTTTCTTTTCTCAATACAGCAGAAGCGGAAACTAAGGCAAGTACGGAATGAACATAGTTTTTTTTAGTATGAGCTGAGCTTAAGAATGATCTGAATTTTCCCATGAATAAAAAACCCCCACAACAGCGGGGGTAATAAATTTTCTTTATTTATTTTGAATTATTTCAGCAGAGAAAGTTCGTATTCAGCAGTTTTCTTGTATGTCGCATCAGATTTTGCCTTACCGAACATTTCTTTTGCTTTTGCTGTATCGCCTTTACCTTTATAAGCAACACCCATATAATAATATGGCCCGCCTTTAGAGATGGATGAGAGATATTTCAAAGCATTTTCGGCAGCGGAAATTGATTTATCCCATTCACCCGATTGATTATAAAGGTCAGCCAGTGAAAGATAGGCTGCATCAGAATTATTAATCTCAACTGCTTTTTGGAGATAGGTTACCGCTTTCTCTTTGTTACCTTCTTTTACTGCAGCACTGCCAATTTTTGTATATGCAATAGAAAGATTCTTTTTAACCGATGACTGGATATTCGCGTCTTTTGTTAGCTGAAGTACTTTCTCGAATTTTTCTGCAGATTTTTCATAATTACCCATAGTGAAATAAACCACGCCCAAAGTATTGTAGCCGGTTTCAAAATCCGGCTTCAGCTTTAAACTCTCTTCAAATGCATTTTTTGCATCATCCAGCTTGTCAAGTTTTTTAAGTGCGATCCCTTTCTGATAATAAATTCTGTAGTCCTTCTCGATCGCTAATGCCTGGTCATAACTGTCGACCGCTCCCTGAAAATTTTCGGCTTTAAGTTTCTGATTTCCATCATTATATAGTTTGGCAGCTTCAGGTTTCATATCCTGTGCAAATGCGGAAACGGTTATCAGAAAAGCCAATAGTGATCCCCCCAAGACTTTGATTGGAGTCTTCATAACTAACTTCCTTTATTTATTTTTATCCTAATTGATTTAGTGCGGAAGACGGGACTTGAACCCGTACGCCAATTAAGGCACTACCCCCTCAAGATAGCGTGTATACCAATTTCACCACTTCCGCAGTTTTCGGTGCAAAAGATATATCCGTTAAACCAGAAAATCAACCCCTTATAGGCGCAATTTTTTATCTAATCCGCTTTTATTTACTATTCAGGACGTGATTTGTTCCCTACCTCATATCGGGAGGAGGCCCTTGCCTTCCTCTTAAAAGAAGATGGCGGATTTCTTCACGGAACCTCTTTTCAAATACAATCAGCTTTGCCACCTGCTCATTTGAGAGGATATCATAGAGTGAGTTAACAAATTGGGTGTGCTCCACAGCAATTTGCTTTTCAATAGATAGGTATTTGTTCACAAGATCCCTGTAACCTGAATCATCACCTTTTGAGAATTTTGATTCGAGACTATCAGCGATGAGATCGAGTGAATCATTCATTTTGTCAATTCTGTCGTGTGAATCATTTCTTCTGGCAAAAAATTTCAAAGTGGTCTGCTCATCCATATCGAGAGCTTCAATAAGCTTTAACTTTTCAAGCTGTTCAATTTTTTCCCTCGGTCCTTTATGATCCCTCTTTCCCTGTGCAAAAACTACAGCCGAAAGAAGTAAAAAGATTAACAACAGAGAAAAATTCATTTTCATTATTTTGCTCCCTTAATTATATCTTCATTTATTAATTGTGAATATAATTCATTTGCCTCGGTTTCATTAATAGAACTAATCAGCTCGTCTGTATTTATATACTTATCTGCAACGGTTTTATCAACTGATCCTGAAAGATCCAGCTCATCGGCTACCATATCGCTGACGATCGAATCTGTCTTAGCTGAAGCAGAACTCATCAGATCGTTTAAAGAATACTGGTCTGCATACTGATTTAATGTTTCACTCAGTTCACTTTCGGTAAGGTTTGCACTTAATTCATTCAGGTTTGAATGATTTATTGTGCCCGCAGGTCTGAAAATAACAACTAAAATTAATATTATTGCAGCGGCTGTTGATAATGAATAGGCAAGCTTTGAAAAAATAAATTTCTTCTTTTTGCTATGCCGTGTATAAAATTCCGGAAGCATATTTACAAAATACCTTTCATCCGTATCCGGCCCGGCATCGTTTTTCATTGAAGAAAGCAAGTTTTTTACCTGCCCTGTTTCTTTTTGCAGATCAGGATAGTCAGCCAGGATTTTTTCAAAATGAAGTTTTTCTTCTTCACTCATATTCCCGTCTAAATATCTGATTATTTGCTCTTTCCTGTTATTCATTTTCTTTCATAAGCTCCGTTAACTTATTAACTGCATGAAAATAATTTGCTTTCAGTCCGCCCTCACTTCTGCCTGTAATATCTGAGATTTCCTTATAGCTCATATCATCAAAATTTCTCATAATAAAGACTTCTCTCTGCTTGGCCGGAAGCTGTTGAAGTTTTTTCTCAAGTTCTGCAAACCTTTCCCGCTGTTCATAATTTTCGATAATATCTTCTCTCCCGCTCATTTCAGCTGCACTGCTTTCATCAATACCGAGGAATCTTTTGACTTTGCTGCGGTTCAGAAAATTTAATGTTCTCGTAAATGTTATCCTGTATATCCACGTATATAAAGACGACTGAAACCTGAACTTCTTAAGATTATCATAAATAACAATAAGCACTTCCTGGGTAACTTCATCAGCATCGAGATGGTTTCCGGTCATCCTGCGGGCATGCCAGTATATCTTTTTTTGATACTTCCTGACAATATCATTAAAGGCAGCTTCATCACCGGCATTAAATCTTTTTATTAATTCAAAATCAGGATTCGGAACAGCCATTTTTCAGTTTTTACTCATTTTTTAGACAATCAGGTCTTCTTAAAGGTTTAATATCGCACTTATTTAAACCTGATGAAAATATTAGGTGTCAAACTTACGAATTACAAATAAGCTAGTAATAAAATTTAGGGAGAATAAATTGAAAAAAGTATCAATAATTGGCGGATTAATACTCATAGTAATAATCGCTGCTGCTGTTAATTTCTATCCTCAGAAATCTGATGGACCCCGGGGTGAAAGATTCCGTGGAAAAATGATTGAAAAATTAAAACTGACGGATGATCAGAAGGATAAAATTGAACAGCTCCGTATAGAGCATCAGAAAGCAATGATAGATCTCCGTGCCGATATGCAGAAAAAAAGTCTTGCACTGAAAGAGCTGATGCGGAAAGGAAACTATTCACGTTCGGATTATCTTAACCTTGCAAATGATATAAGCTCTGCAAGAGATAAAATAGCTGCTGCAAGAGCAAATCACAGGATGGATGTTTACGAACTGCTCGATGATCAGCAGAAGAAAATATTTAACGAGATGCCGATGATGGGGGGTCCTGGAGGTCAGCGTGGAGGAATGATGAACGGACAATGCCCGATGGGAAGACACCATAGCGGAATGAATCACGGGGAGCGGGACTAAATCATTTTAGTAAAATAATTCAAAAAGTCACGAGATTTATCGTGACTTTTTTTTAAACCTTATTTTTGATAAAATCTACGATTTGAGAGTACAAACACATTTATTAAAAACTGTATAAATATTCATCTCTTTCAACTCCGAGAGCTGGCTTTAATATCCATGGAATATAGCTGTGAATATGTTTCACACCCGCCTCTCTCTCGTCTATTTCCCTACTCTTTCTGGTTCACAATAATTTGGTTTCACACCTTTTTTAGTGTTGAAATATTCAGCAGAGTTGTGAAATAAATAATTTAATAATCTTTTTGAGTATGATATACCAGGTGATAGCGGAAAATCTATTAATTTCCCCTAAATAATATTTCCACGGATTAAGTCTTATTTCGGGTTTGTCGGTTTTATATCAATCTCACTCGCCAATGCCCTCTGAGGCAGTTTAATAATTAAGGACACTGTTTCCGCCACATCTTCAGGCATTAATTTTTTTGATGAAGCAGGACTTCCGTCAGAATGAAAATCGGTCTCAACCGAGCCCGGACAGACTGCTGCAACCTTTATATTATATTTTCTCACTTCCTGCATTACGCATCCTGTAAAACCGAGTACAGCGTGTTTTGTAGCTGAATACATCGATCCGCCTGCAAATACATTCTTACCTGCAAGAGAAGCAATATTTATAATAGTGCCTGATTTTCTTACGATCATATTACCAAGCACAGCTTTAGAAAAATTAAAGATGCCGTAAAGATTTGCGTTAACCTGCTTTTAAAAATCGTCAAGGGAGGCTTCAGTAATTTCTTTGAAAATTCCAAGTCCAGCGTTATTAATTAAGATATCAATCTTCCCGTACTTATTAATAATTTCTTTAACAGATTTATATACGAATGATTCGTCACCAACATCGCCTGCATAATATTCCGCAACGGGTCCTCTTTCTTAACAAGTTTCTGAGTTTGTTTTAATGCTTCAATATCTCTTCCAAAAAGCATTACATCCTTTCCTTCTTCGGCAAACTTCAGTGCAATTCTCTTCCCGATTCCCCTGCTCGCACCGGTTACAATGCAGACTTCTCTTTCGGCCATTACAAATCTCCTTCGATCGGTCTTACAAGTATTTCTTCGGTTACCATATTGCTTTTTTCAAGATATGCAGAGACTATTACCCTGGCTATTTCCTCCGGGTTCAGCATCCTTTCAGAATTTTCCTCACGCACTTTTGAAGGCCACATTGGTGTTTCTGTTGTTCCCGGAATTACATTTATCACACGGATTTTATATTTACGGACCTCCTCCCTGAGAACATTCGTATATCCCAGCAGTCCCGTTTTTGACGCAGCATAAGCACTGCTGTGAGTAAATACTTTTTTGGTGACAACTGAAAGAATATTTATAATTGTGCCTCCCCCCCGTTCTATAAAATGCGGAAGCAGGTATTTTATAGTATAGATAGAACCAAGCAGATTCGTATTGATAACATCATCGATCTCATTAGTAGTATTTTCCTCGGCGAGTTTCCAGGAAGTAATACCGGCATTATTAATCAGACAATCAACATCACTTTCTGCAAGTATTTTTTTGACAGTCTGATCAACATTAGCTGAAGAGGCAACATTACAGGGGTAAATATCAACCGAGAGTTTATCTTTTTTTAATTCCCTGTTTAGTCTTTCCAGTTCTGTAACTCTTCTAGCAGATACAAAAACTTTACTGCCTATCCTGGCAAATTCCACTGCTGAAGCTTTCCCGATTCCGCTGCTTGCTCCGGTTATCCATATCGCTGCTTTTTCCTTAGACATCGCTCAATTTTCCCTTTATCAGGGTCATGAACTCTGCTCTCGTTCTTGCATCATCTTTAAATACCCCATGCACCGCACTGGTTACTGCAGCCGAGTTCTGTTTCTCTACACCGCGCATCATCATGCACATATGGTATGCTTCTGAAACCACTGCTACTCCCTGCGGTTTAAGGTATTCATCAAGAGTATCTGCAATTTCCTGTGTCATTCTTTCCTGAACCTGCAACCTTCTTGAAAACACTTCAACGATTCTTGGAATCTTGCTTAATCCCACAATCTTTCCGTCAGGTATATAAGCAACATGTACTTTGCCGTAAAACGGAAGCATATGATGTTCACACAGGCTATAAAAGTCTATATTCTTGACCAGCACCATTTCATCGTATTTCTCATTAAATACAGCATTATTTAATACCTCTTCAATTTTTTTATGATACCCTGATGTAAGAAAGTCGTATGCTTTTGCCACTCTTTTAGGGGTGTTCAATAAACCTTCCCTTGTAGGGTCTTCCCCCAATTCTTTTAATAACTCAGAAATGAGTTTCTGAACCTTTGCGTTGTCCAAATTATTCTCCTCGATATTCGACAATATTTTTTTCTGTCTCGAACAATTTGACAGAATACAATTTGCCTGACGGCAGTTTGTCTTTCAGCTCATTAAAAATTGCTTTTGCAATATTTTCTGCCGAAGGGATTATATTTTTCATAAAATCCGTTTCTGTATTCAGATTCTTATGATCAACTTTCGTCATAATATATTCATCGATTATATTCTTCAGGATTTTCAGATCAATTACAAATCCCGTTTCGGGATCGGGTTCTCCTGCAACGGTAACCTCAAGTACGTAATTATGTCCATGCCAGTTTGGATTACTGCATTTACCATATATTTCAAGGTTTTTTTCATCGTTATAGGAAGGATTATACAGTCTGTGAGCCGCGCTGAAGGTTTCTCTCCTTTTTACATAAACCATTTCGGCCTCTTAATTTTTTAGTGCTTCAAGAATTTCTTTATTATGTCCCTCAACATTTACCTTTGGAAATATCTTTTTGATCTTTCCATTTTCATCTATTACTACCGTCGTTCTTTCAACTCCCATATATTTTCTGCCGTACATACTTTTCTCTTTCCAGACGCCGTATTTTTCCAGGACATTCCTATTTTCATCGCTTAACAGGTTGAACGGAAGGTTATATTTTTCAGCGAATTTTTTATGTGATTCAACTGAGTCAGGACTTACCCCAAGAATAACTGCATCAACGTTTTTAAATCTGGGGAATTCGTCTCTGAAATTGCAGGCCTCTTTTGTACAGCCTGAAGTATTATCTTTCGGGTAAAAATACAGAATAATATTCTTTCCCTTAAAATCATTTAAAGATATAATTTTACTGTCCTGGTTCTTAAGCTTGAAATCGGGCGCCTTCTTACCTTCTTCCAACATTTTATTTCTCCGTTAAAATTATCAATACCGCGGAACCGACTGATCGATTTCATTTGACCAGGCTTCGATCCCTCCTTTGAGATTAATTAAATTCTTAAAACCTTTGTCTGCAAGGAACCTGCATATATTAGCACTTCTTACCCCTGTGTGGCAGTATATTATAAGTTCATCATCTGCATTCAATTGATCTAAATATTTCATGAATCTGCTCATGGGCATCAGTTCGGTATTTTCAATATGTGCAATCCTGTACTCCCATTCCTCTCTCACATCGATTAGCCTTGTCCCGTTTTTGCTATCAAGAATTTTCTTTACTTCCGAGGGATGCAGATCTCTGTACATAACTGCTCCTTTTCCGGAATCTTTAAACATATTAATTATTCTCCAGTATTTTTTTAATAGAGTTGTAATCCGGTTGATTACCCGGGGTCGGGCATATTTCTTTATACTTTATTTTTCCGTCTCTACCTATGACAAAAGCAGATCTTTTTGATACACCGTGGTAAGAATATTTCTCCGGAGAATAAATCTCATATAATGAATCGTACAGTCTTGAAACCTCTTTATTAAAATCACTCAATAAGGGGAAGTTAATTTTGTTCAAATCTCCGAATATCTTCAATGAATAAGGACTGTCTACACTTATCCCGATGACCTGTACATCCAGATCTATATTATTATTGAAATCCTCCTGCATCCTTCTCATTTCTGCCGTGCATGTAGAAGAGAAAGCGAATGGGAAAAACAGAATTACAATGTTATTTCCTTTGTAATCCGATAAAGATATATTTTCTGAATCCTGGTTCTTTAATGTAAACCCTGGTGCAATATTTCCTATTTCAACAGGCATAATTCTATATTCCTTCTGTACTTAGATGGTTGTAAGTAATTAGATTATAAACGTTTATGATAATAAATGTTAAAATTATATAATATAAAAAGTACATTCAAGTAAATATCTATTTCTGTAATTTGAAACACGATTCCTGTAAGAAAGATTCAAAAGGAATTAAGCAGGTATTAACTGCATATAGAAAGATAAACCCCTTATCCTGAGAATCTTTATAATAATCCCTGCTTCTTAGTCCAGAATTTAAATCCGTCTTCGAGATGCTCAAATGAATCAATTGCCCAGAGAACAGGCTGAAGATGCCACACATCATAATCCTGTCTTACAAGTTTTTCAGGATCAAAATCTCTCACTTCAACGTCATTAGACAGGGCGTGAGTTACTTCTTCTTTGGAGGATATGATACCTGCTCCGTATATTCTCATCCCTTCCGGTTTTTTGATCAGACCGAATTCCACCGTGAACCAGTGAAATGTCTCAAGGTATTTCCTGTTGATACCCTCAGCATGAAATGCAGCTTCTCCAAACATCTGGTAAAATGATGCAAAGTTTTCGTCCGTCAATAGCGGCATATGTCCGAACATATCATGGAAACAATCCGGGGCAGGGGTATAATCAAGTTCTTCTTTTCCTCTGATATAATCGGTAGATGGAAATATTTTTTTCTGCAGAAGCTCAAAGAAATTCTGTTCGTGTATCAGGCCGGGAACCCTTGCGATTTTCCAGCCTGTGGTTTTATTGAATACTTTGCTCAGGTCCTTTAATGCGGGAATTTTATCAGCTGTAAAGTTTAATTTCCTTGTTCCGTTCAGGTATTCGTCGCATACTCTTCCCGGAAGATACTTCATCTGCCTGTCGTATAAAAACTTCCAAATTTCGTGATCGGATTCAGGATAGTCGGGATAAGGTATTTCATCATGAACCGGAACCCGTCCGGTTAATCTCTGTGGGATACAGCGAGGGTCTACTCCTTCCTGTGCAGCTTTTTCATAAGCAGATATAATCTTCTCATCCTTCTGTTGGTTCATATTAAACATCCTGATAAATTTTTGTTTGGATTTTTAAGGGAACATAATTATTATGAATATGAATTTCAACTGGCTGTGTTACACGGTAAGGAGAGAAACTCCGGGAGCTGGAATTCCCGGAAATTTTGCGATATTGTAATCTCGCAATTTTGTATTCCTGCAATCTTTCAATTAGATAATATTCACTTCCTCTTCCAGAATTATCTCAAATTTCTCATAAACCGAATGTTTTATCTCTTTTGCGAAATGAAAGACTTCCTCACCTGTTGCGCTGCCATAATTTACTATCACCAGTGCCTGCCTGGGATGAGTACCGGTATTCCCTTTTCTGATACCTTTCCACCCGGCCCTGTCAATCAGCCAGGCAGCAGGGAGCTTCACGTTTCCGTCATAGAGGAGATACCCTTTAATATCCGGGAATCTTTCCTTTAAACGATTATACTCATCCGCTTTGATCTCAGGATTCTTAAAGAAGCTTCCTGCATTTCCCATAACTGAGGGATCAGGCAGCTTTTCCCTCCTGATTTTAGAAATTACTTCACTTACATCTTTTATTGTGAAATCGGCTTTGCCTGTTTTTTCAAGTTCCTCTTTCACATTGCCGTACCCAGTATTTATTTCAGGATTTTTATTCAGTTTTAAACTGATCTTAGAAACAACAAATTTATGCTTCAGCTCATTTTTAAAAATGCTGTCTCTATATCCAAACCGGCAGTCGTTTTTATAGAAAATACCAGGCATTGCTGTGTCAGTATAAAATCCACGCAGGCTAAAAAAAGTTTCGCTCAGTTCTTCTCCGTATGCTCCTATGTTCTGTATAGGTGCCGCCCCCGCAGTACCGGGAATAAGCGCAAGATTTTCTACTCCCCCGAGATTTCTGTTCACACAATAGTTTACAAGATCATTCCAGATCACACCTGCGCCTGCTTCAATAGTTGCCGTTCGTTCATCCTCGTTTAATATTTCAATCCCGGGAATCGAATTCCTGATAACAAGTCCGTTATAGTCTTTGGTAAACAGGATATTACTCCCCCCCCCAAGAATAAATTTAGAATAGGATTTTAATTCCTTATCGAATAGAATTTCAAACAGTTCATCTTCGCTTGAAGCATGTACAAAAGCCTTTGCTGCTGCGTCAATCGCAAATGTGTTATATCTTTTTAGGGGGAAATTTTTTACTATTTCCATTTATTAATATGGCTGACTGATAAGATTGTTTACTGGTAACGATCGAGACGGAATTTTTCACCTAGATAAAGTTTACGTACTTCCTCATCTTCTGCAAGCATCTCCGCTCCGCCCGATTTGAATATTACACCGTTGATTAATATGTATGCATTATCGACTATACTTAATGTTTCATGTACGTTGTGATCAGTGATCAATACTCCAATTCCCCGGTTTTTCAGATTTGCAACGATTGTCATTATATCTTCAACAGCGATAGGATCTATTCCGGCAAAAGGTTCATCGAGAAGTATAAAGCTGGGATCTGTAGCAAGAGCGCGTGCAATTTCAGTACGTCTCCGCTCCCCGCCGCTTAACTGGAAGCCGATGCTTTTGCGTATATGCTTTATACCCAGATCTTCCAGGAGTGATTCGCATTTCTCTTTTCTTTCCTTATTGGAAAGCCTGATCATTTGAAGCACTGCCATCAGGTTATCTTCAACTGAAAGTTTCCTGAATATTGATGCTTCCTGGGGGAGGTAACCAACTCCCATTCTTGCGCGTTTGTACATCGGGATCTTGGTAATTTCTTTATCATCAAGAAAAACTTTCCCGCTGTCCGGTCTTATCATGCCCGTTATCATATAAAAAGTAGTGGTTTTTCCTGCCCCGTTAGGACCAAGCAATCCTACTATTTCACCTTTTGAAACTTTTACACTGGCTTTATTTACCACCGTCCTGTGTTTATAAATTTTAATAAGGTCTTCGCTTCTTAGAGTTTTTTCATGCATAATTATTGCAATGTATCCATTGGTGAAAAGATTCTTCCTGCAGGTTTAATCTGTTTTAACAGATCTTTTTTCCCGGGCCTGTTTTTTACAAGATTAAACCTCGGTAAATCAAAATTCGGTTCTTTACCGGCTACCATGTTTTCCGGGTAATAATCGCTTTTAGGGGAGCCGTATAATCGTACCTCATCGATTTTTTTGTTCTTAAAATTTATCGTGGCAGACTCAGCTGAAGATTGCGTAAGTCCATTCGGTTTTTGTTCTTCAGTATACATATAATAAACGTTATAAACGCTGCCCTTGACTTCAACCCGGCTGACATCACCACTATCAAAATACATAATTAATTTATCCCCTGAAATCTGGTTGAACCTGTTATGATAATTCTCATTTGGAGATAGAACAAATGCAGACTTTATCACTTCCAGTGCCTGAACCTCATTGTTTTTCAGAAATATAGTAATGGAATCACCGGTAAGCTGAGTTTCTTCATTCCATAAAACCGGTTGCCTGTCACTCTCCTTTCTACGGTATGTGATAATCTTTTCGTCACTCTTTTTATAAATTGAATAATCATTTAAAGATGCAAAGGTACTCCTCCATATTTTCACAGAATCCTGTGCCTTAAACAAATTTATTGTATCACGCCAGGATTCCATTGCTTTTGACTTTATAATTAAGGTGTCCAGCTTTATTTCCATGCTGTCATTATTTACGATCAGGGAATCGGGCAGCCGTGTCCGGGTTGTATCTACCTGAATCAGAAGGGGGTTTTTATCAATTATTGTATGGAAATCCTGAGCATAATCTATAAGATATTCTCCGAAAATCTGCACCCCGTTGATTCTGTTTTCTATACGGACACTGGAATTTGCAAAAGTAATCCGTGATTTTCTGAAATGTTCAAGCGTATCTGCATCAATTATATTATCTTTCTGGATAATTTTTACACCCCCCACTGCAATGGCACGGTCTTCATTTTTAAAATATGTAAGCTTTTGTGATGTCAAAGTACTGGCTGTGTCAAATAATGTTACCCTGCTTCTGAAAACCGCTTTATCGTCATTAAAAAAATATTCACCGGAGTCTGCTGTGAGTATAACCTTTTTATCATCAAGCTGAACGCCTGCACTGCTTTCTGCACGCCTTTCATTCCCATAATAAAATCCCGCGGGAGTTTTGATAGTCATACTGTCCTGTTTTACCACAACATCACCGATAAGTTCAGCATCATTCCGCGAAATGTATTGTATGGCTTTATTGCAGGTGATCACTACATTACCCTGTGTAAGTACTACATTGCCGTATACCTCACGCGTGGTTTCGCCGCTGACAATCCTGCCAACAAGACTGTCACCTACTACCGTAATCATCTCTCCTTTTTCCTGGGAAAAGGAATTAAGCGAAACAATAAGGATTAATAATGATATTTGAACAAGTTTATTCATTTCTCTTAAAGCTGATAGATCCATGAAAATCTGTGTAATCCGTATCATCCGTGTTCTATTTCTTAAATCAGGCATTACTTCAGACTGTCAGTTCTTGCTGTATAAGTGATATTGTAAATAACATAATTCGTAAGGCTCTGGTTTGATTCAAATCCATAGCCCTGTATTCTTTCTTTAGCGGTAAGGATCGTGACGAATTTATCAGAAACAATCTTTGCATCTTTGTTGCGCCACATAAGTTCATTAGTCATTATTGTCACACCGCTGTCGCTCACTGCCACTACGCTGTCCATCGCATAAAGATTTTTTGTTTCATCCTCAACTCTTCCCCTCTTCGAAGTAAGTGTGGTTGTCTTTACTTCACCGGGATTATAGAAATCCACCTGCACCCCGCTGTCAAGTAATGTTTCTTTATTTTCAGCGAATACCCTTAAATGACCTGCATAAAGGATTGCGGTTGTTTTACCTGAATCTGAGAATATCACCTTTGCATCCCAGCTTTCCTGTGCAGGTATTTCCCCCTCATTAGTATCCGGATTTACATTGGGCTTAACCTTTTCTTCACCGCAGCCTGCATAAATAAAGATTAAAACTGCAGTCAATATCAATAAGTATCTCATCTTTGCTGAAGTCCAAGATTAATCAGATCATGAAGATGAAGAATTCCAATAGGTTTATTCTCCTCGCTTACTATTACCAGTGTGGTGATCTTAAAATTTTCCATCTGCTGTAATGCCAGAGAAGCAAGATAGAATTCCTTTGTCACTTTCGGATTTTTCGTCATTATATCTCTCGCAGTGAGATTTTTTATCTCGAGAGTTTTTTCTAGCAGCCTTCTCAGGTCTCCATCTGTGATTATGCCGGTAAGCGTACCGTAATTATCTACAACACAGGTGGTTCCCAGTCTTTTTGATGTTATCTCGAGAATCACATCCTTAATAGAGGCTTTTTCATGCACGGAAGGGATTTTATCTCCTTTGATCATTATTTCTTTTATCTGAAGTGACAGCCTCTTACCCAGACTTCCACCGGGATGCAAAAAAGCAAAATCCTCAGCCGTAAAATCTCTTTTCTCAAGAAGTGCTACAGAAAGGGCATCTCCCATAGCAAGTGTCGCAGTAGTTGAAGCAGTGGGCGCCAGGTCGTGGGGACAGGCTTCCTCCTTTACGCCTATATTTAAAAAAATGTCACATTCCTTTGCAAGTCTTGAATCACGGGAACCGCACATTGCAATAAGAGTAACTTTCAATCGTTTCAGCATAGGAATAAGATTGGAAATTTCTTCAGTGTTCCCGCTTTTGCTTATGAGGATTACAACATCCTCCTTTCTTACCATTCCAAGATCGCCATGCAGTGCATCGGTGGGGTGAAGATAAATAGAGGCAGTCCCTGTTGAATTTAATGTCGCCACGATCTTACGGGCAATCAGTCCTGACTTTCCCATTCCGGTTAAAACCACCCTGCCTTTGCATTCATAAATGGTATCAATCGCCTTAACAAATTCTTCATCTATGCTGTTTTCCAGACCTGCGACTGCAGCCGCTTCAATTCTTATTACTTCTTTGCCCTTTTTAATTATTTCGTTCGAATTCAATTTTTGTCCTTCCTGAACAAATCTATAAATCGTCTTTTGTTAATTATCTGTTGTTGTGCTTTCAGATATTTTGAAAAATCTATTGAAAATCTTCTCAAATATTTATTATACAAAACGAAGGCATTGATTAATTCATCATCCGAAAATTCATCTATATTTTGAAAAAAAAGGCTTGGATTCAATGCCTGCCTAGGGTCGTTTATTCTTTTAGAACGCATAAGTTCATTATAATAATTAGTAAGTGGTATAAGATAATTTACACCGCTCCCATTCATATGCAGCCATATTTTTTTTTGCGATGGGGCAAAAACAAGAATATACTCTCCCTTCGAAACTACAACTTCTCTTACATCTTTATTATCATAGGGGGATTTATTCCCAGGGTTCCAGTCTGAATAGCTCCATCTTTCCTGTTCATTAATTTCTTCAGGAATTATATTTGAATTTTTTACAGTGAGGTCAAATTCGATTTCATCATCAACCTCTTCATTTATAAGGATATCAATTTCATCACCGGGAATTTTTATTGTGCCCGCGGCAAATACCGGGGCCGAAGAATATGATAGATCAGGAACTGTGTTCTGCTTTCCTAAAATAAGATTGCTGTTCTTAAATCTTCCGAAGCCAGTCACAAGCAGTGTATTGATTTTTTCCCGGTATTGTTTATAGCCCGGTTTGTCTTCCGGTAACACGGAAAACAGAAGGTATTTTTCCTGTCTCGTTAATTCTCTAGGGAATTGTTCTACGCCGGAGTTCAATGCAATCCTTTTGTTATAGAATCAATTTTTTTGACTTCTTCCAGCAGCTGTTTCAATTCGCTTAACGGCAACTGACTTGAAGAATCGCTCAATGCTTTTTCGGGTTGAGGATGTACTTCAAGGAAGAGAGCGTCTATTCCTACTGCGGCCGCAGCTTTTGCAAGATATTTTATATATTTCGGCTGTCCTCCGCTTGTATCTCCTTTGGAAGGGAGTTGAACCGAATGAGTTGCGTCCATTACAACGGGATAACCAAGCTCCTTCATAATGATAAGCGAACGCATATCAACGACCAGGTCATGATATCCGAATGTTGTCCCTCTTTCCGTAAGCATGATTTTTTTATTACCGGTCGATAGAACTTTCTCCGCAACATGCTTCATATCCTCAGGAGCAAGGAACTGTCCTTTTTTAATATTTATCACCTTTCCCGTTTCGCCGGCAGCCAGAAGCAAATCGGTCTGCCGGCAAAGGAATGCCGGTATCTGCAAGACTTCAGCATATTCGGCAGCCATCTCTGCTTCTGCAGGAAGATGAATATCAGTAAGAACAGGGACATCAAATTCTTTCCCCACATTGCCTAGCATTTCAAGGGCGTCTTTATCTCCTATTCCAATAAAAGATGACGCACTGGTGCGGTTTGCTTTTTTATAGCTCGCCTTAAAAATAAAAGGAATGTCAAGTGAGGATGTAATTGATTTTATTTCCGCAGCAGTCTGCCTTAACAGCTTTTCACTTTCAACCACACAGGGCCCCGCAATAAGCACGAAAGCATTGTTACCGCCCGCCTTTATTTTGCCAATTTCAACCATTAGTCATATTCTGTTGTTTAGAATAAGTCAAATATAAAAAAAAGCGTATACTTAATGAATTCCGGCTTCCCCTGTATCTTCAATCATGATCTTTATTATTAAAGTTGAATAACTAATAAAAATTAATAAAATTGATAACAGTTAATTAAAAGGAATATTAATGGGAAAGCCTTTAAAGGATCAAATAATTTTAGTAACCGGGTCTACAGACGGTATAGGGAAATTAACTGCATTAAAACTTGCGGAAAAGAAAGCACACGTAATTATACATGGAAGGAATAAAGAAAAACTGATGCAGACTGCCAAAGAGTTATCGGCCGGGACAGGTAATCATAATATTGAAGGTCTGTTAGCTGACTTTTCTTCACTTGAAGAAGTACAGGATATGGCAGATGAAGTAAAATTTAAATATACCGGACTTGATGTCCTGATCAATAATGCAGGAGCTGGTTATTCTGATCCGCGCTATAGTAAAGATGGATATGAACTAAGATTGGCTGTGAATTATCTTGCTCCATTCCTTCTGACTCAATTGCTTCTGTCTTTATTGCGAAAGTCAGCACCCTCACGTATTGTAAATGTGAGTTCTGCAGGTCAGCATAAAATCAATTTTGATGATATAATGATGGAAAACAGCTTCAATCCCGTTCAGGCATATTCTCAAAGCAAGCTTGCCTTAATAATGTACACCTTTGAACTGGCTGAACAGCTGAGAACAGGGAACATCACTGTTAATGCACTTCATCCGGGTACATACCTGGATACAAAGATGGTGAGAAATGGAGGTATCAGTCCCATGGGCAAACCTGAAACAGGCGCAGACGCAGAAGTCTTCCTGGCTGTTTCTGAAACACTTGAGGGAGTAACCGGCAAATATTTTAATGTCAAAAAGGAAGCTGATGCCCATAGCCAGGCATATAATAAGGCAGACAGTAAAAAATTATGGAACTTAAGTCTGGAACTAACAAAACTGAGAGCAGGAGAGAATAAATGAATATCCCTAAAATAATGAATGCAATGGTTTTGGATAAGAAGGGTGAAAAGTTAAAAGAGAAAGTGGTGCCAGTTCCAGGCATCAATGCCGACCAGGTATTAATTAGAGTTAAAGCCTGCGGTGTATGTCATACCGATTTACATATAGTTGATCAGGAATTGACCAGTCCCAGACTTCCATTAATTCCAGGTCACGAAATAGTAGGTTACATAGTTAAAGCGGGAGACAATGTTAAGAAGTTTAAGTTGAATGACAGGGTTGGCGTCCCCTGGTTAGGGTATACATGCGGACACTGCAGGTTCTGTAAAAGGGGTCAGGAAAATCTTTGCATAAATGCAGAGTTTACCGGTTACACAATTGACGGAGGTTATGCTGAGTATACTGCGGCCTACCAGGATTATACATTTCACATTCCGAATGGATACGAAGATGCAGAGGCTGCACCATTACTATGTGCCGGTCTGATAGGCTACAGAACTTACAGAATGGCGGGCGATTCATTTGAGAATCTTGGAATCTATGGCTTCGGGGCTGCAGCCCACATAGTTGCTCAGATAGCGGTATACCAGGGAAAAAAGATTTTTGCTTTTACACGACCAGGTGATACTGAAGCTCAAGAGTTCGCTAAAAAACTTGGTGCAGTCTGGGCAGGCGACTCCTCTCAATCCCCTCCGGTAAAACTGGATGCTGCTTTAATTTTTGCTCCGGTAGGTTCGCTGATACCTGCAGCTTTAAGGGCATCGGATAAAGGAGCTTCTATTGTAAGCGGAGGAATTCATATGAGTGATATACCTTCATTTCCATATAATATTTTATGGGAGGAAAGAGTTATCCGCTCAGTTGCAAATCTTACAAGAACTGATGGAGAAGAACTCCTGAAAATCGCTCCAAAGGTTCCCATTAGAACAGAAATCACAAAACTTCCATTAAATAATGCGAATGAGGCACTGGACAATCTACGGGATGGAAAGGTTGAGGGTGCATTTGTGCTGACTATGTAGGAACATCATTTATGATGTTCAATTATGATGTTCAATTTCTTTATTGAATATTGACCCCCTGTCTGAACAATTGATTAGTAATTATTGATTATTATTCCCTGTCTAATCGATTAAACATTGTTTTTACTCAATCTACACTTTTCCGATATATCAAATACAAATACAGAAATAAGGTTCCGGATACGCTTCACATACGCATTACTTTCAATCTGGTAACCAGCTTTTCAGAACTAAATTTTAACGCAAGCTCATGAGAACCTGTTGGGTTGATCACTTTAATAATAAAGTATCGGGATCCGTCTAACGCTCGGGTTTATTATCTCCGGTTTCCATTTTTACTTTCTTTACTTTTTTCAGGATGCTGCCTGCGATATTCATCGCGGGGAACAAGATCTCTTCGCTTTACTTCTGTAGATTTTTGTTCAATTTTCCTGGATTCCGCAGGAGGTAAATTCATACGTTCAATTTCACGGGGTGTAAGTTTCACAGGTTCACGATGGATATCAACCTGATTAACTCCACCGCCTGTAACCGATTTTATTTCTCTCCTCCCGGGGGGTTTACTTATTACTCCCCTCTCTCCGGCCTCATTACGAATTGGATTGCTGACTCTGTAATCCCGGATATCATCCCTTGTGAAATCCTTCTGTCTCACAACATTCCAGTAATGATTACCTGATATCTCCCATGGCTCACCATAGTTTATCCACTCAACTCTTGCCGGGGACCAAGGATCATCAGATGGAACCCACACCCAACCATAAAGCGGATCATCATACCAGTATCCGTAATGATAAACAATCCAGCCGAAAGGCTCATACGAAATCCAAGTCCAGTGGTCATCGGCTAAAGCCCAGTAACCGTTAGAGAAGGGTATCCAATCCGAAACGACATATGGGCGCCAGACATCCCCATAGGGGTTCAGAATCAGCCACTCACCATAATTATTAAGGTCATCAAGATTATAAGTACTGTTATATTCTGTATTATCAGTGCCTGCTCCCTGATAGGCTGCACAGCCTGTCAATATAAAAGATATAAGTACAAGCAGGTCAAGGCTGATAATTGCAAATAAATTATTAAATTTTTTCATCACTATTTCCATTAATATCCTTTAATATTAGACACCAATAGTTAACGTTTTTGTTCCTGGTTATAACGTCGATTTGATTGCTGGTGTTTAAGGACACTCCCCGCTTTACAGAAAATGATTAGACATGAAGAAGAGATTTATAATAAATTATTTTTGATTTCTGTCCTAAAAATTTAATTTGGTTTGAAATGATTTTTCAGGTTTCTTCTTACCCTCCCTGTGCTGCCTGAGGAAATCCCCGAAATTTTCTTTTGAAATAATATAAATTTTACCCACCTGCTGGGCTTTCAGGTTTCCCGATTTTATATGATATAATACTCCGGAGTGTGTTATATCAAGAAGTTTTGCAACTTCCTCTACACTGAAAAATTCTTTCATATACCAGCCTGACAGTTAATGAAAGATAAACTCCAATAGACACGTTAAAAATACCCAGAAGGGACGTTATTTTCAATTAAAATAGCGGGAATGGATGCCGGATTTCTCATAGCCAATACTCTTCTTTTATCCAGCACCTGCTTTTAGTCTTCCTGAAGCCATTCCCTCGCTTCAGCAGCATCAATAAAATATCTTGTATTGCTCCATTTAACATTTGATTTTGCTGCTTCATTATAATGATCATCTGCGTGATCCCCCGAAATAACGATGGCTATTTTATCATTACTCTTGAATCCAAATCGTTCTAATGTGTCACCGTCAGTGTGCAGTTTATATCCGCCTGCTTCTGGTAAGGTTTTAGTATGATCGATTAAATATTTAGAACAATTATTTTCGTGTGCAAGTTTAAGTGCTGCCGATGAATATTGCTGAACCATACCGAAATTCAGTCTTCCCTGAATCCTGACCTGGACAATATTTTTATCCTCCAGGATATTTAATTTGTAACCCATTCAAAGCCTTATTTTTCTCTCCGTTTCCGGAAATTATTCCCAAAGATATAATATAACATAACCTTATTTAAGTAAAGCTTCAATCTTTAACAGTAGATAACTATGCATCTCTTTAAACCGTTCGGGCTGCCAAAATATTATCGGCTATATTCCAGCTCCCATCAAACATCATACATCATCCATCATACATCACAATCTTCGTTTCCCGCTTCTCTCTCTCTTTTCACACTATTTGCACACTAATAATCCTTTTTTGACAAAAGACGATTGGGATTAATATATATTTACATCGGATTCTTTTTTTTACAGGTATTTTCTGACTTCAGATGAATAAAACCTGTGCGGGATAAAGATCAAATGAAAAAGTTAATCAAAGCCCTACGTTTATTTTCAACTATCATCCCGATATATTTAACCGGGTGCTCCGCTCAGGAAACTTTAAATCCCGATAACTACACTGACAGGCAAAGCGGGTTTGGAGCCAGGGTAATCATTGAAACTATTAACGGTGATCACTATTTCGGTGAACTGATTGCTGTAAAAGACACCTTGATTATCATTTGTGAAACTTACGGGATTAGTGAAACAAACCTTTCAAAGGGAGTCTACCCTCTTAAAGGGATGCAGAGTAATCAAATAACGCTTCTCGTAATAAAGGGTGAAAAGCATATTTTAACAGGAATAGCAATAGGCGGAGGGATCGGAGCCGCTTTAGGTGCTGCAGCAGGTGCGTCAATGAGCGGAGCTGAGTGGGAAATTTTATTTCCTCAGTCTGAAGAAGAAGATATAGCCAGCGGTGCCTGCTGTCTTGGTGTAACAGGCGGCTTAATAGGTGGATTGTTTGGTCTCGTTAACTCAACCAAAGATAAAATAATATATAACAATGTTGAATCTTCACAAATAGATTATATTTTTTTGAAACAATTTGCCAGGTACCCGGAACAGGAACCTGAATATATACGGGTCCTTAGATAACAACCAATTATAAACTAACCATAGAGTTGCAGCTTGAAAGAAAGAAATTACAAAAAGATGTTCGGGCGGGCTGCATCCATTCTTTGTATTTTCATTGCAGGTACCACGTGTTCCGGACAGAGACTCATAGCTCCTAATGGCATTTATCTTGAACTATTGGGAAATGGAATAATTTACTCAATTAATTACGACAGAATGTTTAATGAAAGTGTAGGCGGAAGGATTGGTTTTTCATATTTCCCGTCAGTCCCGGCATTTTTTACATCAACCGAAGATATATTTGTTATACCTGTAATGATTAATACATTTGTCGGCACCGGGGATAGCAAACTGGAATTAGGTGCAGGTATTGTTTACGCCCGTGCAACATTATCCACTATTTTTAGTGATCAGAAAGAAGATGCTGCCGGAATAGCCGGAACACTCACAATCGGTTATCGTTATCAGGAGAGAACAGGCGGCTTAGTGTTTAGAATAGGTTTCACACCATTTTTCAAATTTAACGGGGAATTTATGCCCTATGCGGGAGTAAGCATCGGCACCAGTTTTTAGTCCTTCTAAACTAGATTCCATCTTCGAGTATAATTGTATGTGAATATGAGGTAGCCAATTGACTTCGAAGACCACAAATGACTGAATGACCACAAATGACAATAAATGATCGAATGACTATTAATAACAATTGAATAAACCCTTATCACTATTACCCACTCCCGACACTATGGCCCCTGTGCTATGCTCAATGCCCCTACTTATGCAGTGGATCCTCGGTTTTCATAGGATCAAAATTCGTAAGCATTACTGCCCTAGACTTTTCTCTGAATAATGGAGGCACAGACATTTTAGCGCTTTCATGATTCTCAGCTTCAAAGATTGCGTAAGCCGTATGGTCATTATCTTTGCAGCCCCATTCAAAATGTGTGAGGAATCCGGGATTGTGCTGTCTGAATTCCTTCACTGCCATACGGCAGTCTTCCGGAGTATGAGAGGAAATTACAATATATTTTTTCATCTTTACCTGCGATATTTTATTTAATTTATTTAAACTGCTGCAAGGTACTCATGCACAAGCTTGATTGCCATTGCACCTTCACCGACAGCGGAAGCTACACGATTCATTGCACCGGCTCTTACATCCCCTGCAGAGAAGATTCCCGGAATGCAGGTTTCAAGAAGGTAAGGATCGCGCTCAAGCTTCCAGATCTTTTTAAAATTTCCAAACTTCAATAAATCTCTCCCTGTTTCAATAAAGCCTTTTGAATCCTTATAAATATTCAACCGAATCCAGTCTGTTACCGGCCTTGCACCTATAAAAATAAAAAGTGCTCCCGCTTCGCTGATTTTATATTCTCCGGTTTCAATATTTTCTAAAGTAATGCACTCAAGTCTCTTATTACCCGTGGTTTCAGTTACTTTAGATTTATTTATCACAGTTATATTCCCTGTTTTATTAATCTGATCTATCAGGTAACGTGACATTGTTGAATCCAGTGAGTCTTTCCTGATTACTATACTTACATTTTTAGCAAAACCTGAAAGATACATTGCAGCCTGTCCTGCTGAATTGCCCCCGCCTACTATAAACACATTTTTATCTTTACAGGAATGAGCTTCTGCAGTTGCCGAGCCGTAATATACTCCTGAACCTGTCAGTTCATTTATTCCCTTAATATCGAGTGTTCTGTAATCAACGCCGGTAGATATTATTATTGTATGTGTTTTAATTTCTGAACTGTTGGAAAGAGACAAAATTTTATAATTGTCTTTTATATTTATGTCGACAACCTCACAGGGTGAAAGAAGCTCGACTCCGAATCTGGTTGCCTGTGTTAATGCCCTTCTCGTCAGATCGGCTCCTGATAATCCTGCAGGAAATCCGAGATAATTTTCAATTCTTGAGCTTGTACCGGCCTGGCCCCCGGGAGCTTTCCTTTCAATCATTAGAGTTTTTAATCCCTCGGTACCGCCGTAGACTGCTGCAGCCAAACCAGCCGGTCCTGCCCCAATAATTACAACATCATACATCTCTTCCAATGCAGTTGATTTCAATCCTATCTTCCCGGCAATTTCTCCTTCGGAAGGAGATTTTAGCAAAGTGCCGTCTTCAAATAAAACTGCCGGTAATTCATTTGAATCGATATTATGAGTATTTAATAATTCCAGAGCTTCCTTATTTAATTCTATATCAAACCATTTATAAGGAATTAAGTTTCCCGTTAAAAAATCTTTAATTCTGTGTGACACAGGGGACCACTGGTAACCGATAATTTTTATGCCCGACAGATCCGGAATAAAACTATTCTGCCAGTCGTCCAGCAGATCAATTAATACAGGGTACAGTTTTTCTTCCGGCGGGTTCCAGGGCTTAAGGAGATAATAATCCAATCTTACAGTGTTGATTGCTTTTATAGCAGCTTCAATATCTGAATAAGCCGTCAGCAATACTTTTTTTGCTTCAGGGAAAATCTCCATGGCTTTTTCCAAAAAAAATGTGCCTTCCATCTCAGGCATCCGCTGGTCTGAAATAAATAGGGCTACAGTCTCATTTTTTACTTTTAATTCTTTAAGAGCCTCGAGTGCCTCTGCAGCCGATTCCGTGGCAAGCACCTTATAATCCTCCCGGAATTTATTCCTCACATCACGCTGGATGGCTCTCAGGACCTGTGCATCATCATCAATTATTAGTATGAATGGAAGTTTCATCTTTTGTTTTTTCGGTTGATAAATGTTGAACAAGAGGAAAACTGATAATGAATTCAGTTTTACCCTTTATAGAATTTACTTTAATATCTCCGTTGTGGCGGTTTATTACGTTCTTTACAAGGTCAAGCCCAATTCCTGTTCCTTCGCCTACTTTCTTCGTTGTGAAAAAAGGATCAAATATGCGGGATAATATCTCTTTAGGAATACCGGTACCATTGTCAGTAATCCTCACTGTTACATTTTTATTATCACATTCTGTTTGAATTACAATTTCACCATTCTGCGCCACAGCATAAATTGCATTATCAATTATGTTGGTCCATACCTGGTTTAATTCTCCGCTGTAGGCTTCAACTTCAGGCATATCTGCACAAAAATTCTTTTTGACCTGTATATTTTTATCGCGGATTTTATATCCTAAAAGAATAAGAGTATCCTCTATATCCTTATGAATGTCTGTGTAATGAAGAGCACCCGAACGGTCCATATGAACGTGGGATTTAATAGCGCCGACTAAATTCGTAATCCGCCCGGAAGCGTCTTCAAGATCCTTTATCAACAGCTCAGAACTTAGCAAATTTTCAAGCCAATCAATTATGCCATGAAACGCTTCAATGTCGGTATTGCTCTTTAGTAATTTCAGATCCTCCTTTGAAAAACCTGTTTCGTTTAATGTTTCTGCTATTTCATTTCTACCGTTAAGTCCGATTTCATCCAGCCACTCATTTAGCTCATCTTCTTTTTGAATTCGCTGGAGTGGGGTCATCCTGGTTTTTTCAGTATGGCCATTTTTCTTATCTACCGCTATTTCCCTGATATTCCTTATAAGATCGGGGGAGATATTATATCTCAGCAGTTTTTCAGTAAGCTCTATGTTATGTTTTAATCTTTTACTCAACTCTTCAGATATCCTGTCGATCGCAGCGGCTGGATTATTCATTTCATGTGCAATGCCCGCCGCAAGCTTTCCAAGCGCACTGACTTTCTCCTGCTGCATCTGCATGGTTGCAAAAGCACGGGCTCTTTCCGTCATATATCCTATCAGACGCTGAATAAATTCAGGATTAAGCTGTTCAAGCTCAGGGAAGTATTTTTTATGAAGCTTGAGAACACGTAGTTTACCGACTGCAATGGTATTACCCGGCGATGTACGTAGCCTTGAATACGGCAGCAGCCCGGTTACTCCTCCGGAAATATTATCATTTTCAAAACTGAAATAAAATACCAGCTGGCCGTTTACATTCATATAAAAGTCGACTTTTCCTTCAAGCAGAATTGACATTATATCAATGGGATCACCCGTTTTGTACATCAGATGTCCATCCTCATACTCGGCATATTCTGAATGAGCTATTATCCATTCAAGGTGTGCGTCAGGTAGATCATGCAGAGCTATAACCTTTCTTAAATCTTCTTTTGTCAATGACCTGTCCATAAATGTACCCTGGATCTATCTTTCATCTTAATTATTAAACAAAACGAGAGCGGCAGAGAAATATCTATGCTAAAACAAGGGTGAATAAATATAGAAAAGGGATTGTTGAATTCCAATAATAAATTTCCGGATAAACCTTGTCAGGTCAAAGATTAAAGACTATAGTAAAAAGTTAAAAATGGTATTCGTAGAAAAAGTTTATAAGTCAATTTTAATAAAATAAGCGGGCAGCATACTGCACCCGCCTTGTAATGCTCTAATAAAATACTTTATATTCCTGTTACACGCGCATCAGCAGAAGCCTTGTAACAGCATCCCGGTCCGATTGTACCGTCGTTGTACTGTCCAAGAATATTTTTCAGTGATATAAACTGCTGACGAAGCGGATCGTTTCCCCTCAATGCTTCAATTTCATCAAGAGTATAAATACTGAATAATGCTGTTACATCGTTATGCTCCTACAGTATCCGGGGAAATTCTGTAGAGTTTAATTCCTACGTTTGATTTATTTAACTTTCACCATGTGAAATTGAAAAATATTTACCCCGCTTGATTTCACGCAGCAACTTTTTAACTTTTGATACTATGGTAAAAGAATTAAAAATAAATATTCAAAAAACGGCTTTAATAGTAATTGATCTTCAAAAAGGTATTGTCGAAATTCAAACAGAACCCTATCCTGCAAAAATTGTTATTGAAAATTCAGTAAGAATATTAAAGGCTGTCAGAAAGAATATAATGCCTGTATTTTTAGTCAATGTTTCTCCTTCTCCTGACATGAAAGATGTTTTGCATCCGGTATCCGAGGCATTTATTCCTATAAGGGAATACGATCCGTCCTGGTATGAAATAGTACCCGAACTAAATAAACAACCTTCAGATTTCTTAATTACAAAACATCAATGGGGTGCATTTTATGGAACCGGACTCGATTTGCAGCTTAGAAGACGGGGAATAGATACAATAATTCTATGCGGAATTACCACAAACTTTGGAGTTGAGAGTACTGCCAGGTTTGCATATGACTATGGATATAACCAGATTTTTGCACTCGATGCCATGGCAGCGCGCTCTAAAGAGGAACATGAATACCATGTTAAATATATCTTTCCCCGAATAGGGTTAATCTGTGATACAGGTAAAATTGTTAAGGCGCTGAATTAACCTCCCCCACCCCCTTTTTGATGAGCAGTGCATTATGTCATGTATATCATAAATTCATACAACCATACATCCCTGTATTTTAACATTTTTTACTTTGACTTTTACTCTTCGACTTTTTACTTTTAATCCAGAATGAAAAATCTTCACAAATATCTGTTTACCCTTCTGCTCCTGTCATTTACGGGAAGCGCATTTTCACAAATCGATATAATATTAAGAAAAAGTTTTATCGATAGTATAAAAAGCCGTGTGATGATTGACGCCGTTTATTATGTCGTTAAGATGCACAAACATCCAAACCCTCCGTCGCAAGATGGTGATATGCACGTTGCGGGTTACAGCAAAAATATAGGGCTCCCGCTTGTCTCCGAAATTATGAATGCTAAATATGAGGATGAAGCAGTAGATACACTGCGCTCATATGAAGGAACCGCTAAGCCAATTTATATAAAAGGAGTGTGGAGAATATGGTGCGAGCATTCAGGGAATGACAGAGAGGATCAGGGCTCTGAATTTCCTCCGATAGTTAATACAAATCCCGATCACGTATTTGAAATTCACCCAATCACGATGGTGAAAGACATTGATATTCTAAGCTCACTGAGAGCAATAGATGGTTATACTTATAAAGATGCTGATGACGCTTTTGACAAATATTCAAAAACAGTCTGTAAACTTGAGGATAAAGGAAATAAAATATTAATTCAGACTCGGGGTGTTGGTTATAACTATGCTGAATTCCGGATAAAAATTCGTGATTCCAATCAGCTGGTCACAAATGATGGGAGATTCGTCTGGTGCAGCATAAAAAATAATGACGGAAAAACGATTTACAGTAAAATGAGAATGGTTTTTCCTAAGGGGTCTGTAGCAGAAATTAAGGTCAGGAATCTAAATAAGGGCAAAGAGATGCACGTGCTGGGAATACCAAGGATAAACCTTGAGATTGCCAGGTACAGAATTGATCACGCAGATGAAAATTCTCATATGCTTGAATATAATCTGCCGGTTGAAATGATAATCGTTGCAGATCTGGGAGATTAGAGTGGATACCCGAGGCTCTTGAAGAACTCTGACATTCGGCATTTGCCGTCAGGCAGGCATTCAGGGTTTGGAAAATAACTCTGTATTCGTTCTACTGTAATAATGTCTCCACTTCAGCATTAGTCTATTATCCTTCACGTCTTATTTCAACAAAATCATTTTCTTTGAAGTAATGAAATTCTCTCCGTCTTTTCCTTTTGCATCCAGTGTGTAAAAATAAATACCGCTTGACAGTACCGAGGCATCGAATTTTAAATTATGTTCTCCGGCATTCATATTACCATTGATAAGTGATGCTACTTCCTGCCCCAGTGCATTATACACATTTAATGTTACTTTAGCATCGGTTTTCAGACTAAAACTTATGTTTGTAGCCGGATTAAAAGGATTAGGATAATTCTGACTTAATGAATACTGCACTGGTATACTTATATTTATTTCAACTGTATTTGAATATTTAAATGTTCCTGCAAAATCTAGCTGTTTCAACCGGTATTCATATGTACCAGCTGATATATCTTCATCATTGAATGAATACGATTTAGGTTGCGTTGTTGTTCCAGATCCAGGTACATATCCAATCTTATCCCAATCTGACCTTTGACCACTGACTTCTGGCCTCTGACCTCTCTCAACCTCAAATCCGCGATTATTCGTCTCTGTTTCAGTTGACCAGTTTAGAATTACCGTACTCCCGCTCGTATTTGCTGTAAAGCTTGTTAATTCCACAGGAACGGAAGATTGTACATATTTTATTGTACCAAAATCTTCTCCCACTCCTTCATTTGCCAGCTCTCCGGTTATATAAACATTGCCTGAATTATCAACGGTAATTGCGGTTGCAACGTTAGGTTGATAGATTAAAGACGAGTTCCCGCCATAACGGGATACCCACTGCTCCTGTCCCGAAGTATCGTATTTAACTGTGGCATATTCGTAATGCACATATGGTGTAATTACTGAAGGACTGTAACCGGTTATATATACACCGTCAGAATTATCCAGGGCAATTCCATAAGCCTGCTCAAATCCATTTGCCGGTCCGGTATAAAAGGAAGCCCATGTAAGCTTGCCCTGGGGAGTATATTTTAAGGTTGCGTAATCACTTGTGCTATTTGTTCCGGTTACGAACCCGGTTATATAAATACTGCCTGCTGCGTCCAAAACCAATGCATTAGAAGCGTCCTCGCTGTTTAAAGGACCGTTATATACAGACACCCACCGCTGATTACCGTCATTATCATATTTGAGTGTAAGCAGATCAAACAGTGTTCCTGCCCCTGTCTGCTGCCCGGTAACAATGACATTTAAATTTTCATCCAGAGCCAAACGGAATCCACCGTCATTGCTGTTGCCCGGACCATTATATCTCTGAACCCATTGCAATGCTCCTCCATTATCATATTTAAGAGTAATAGCATCGTAGTTTCCCGGAGCCTGCTGACTTACTCCTGTAATGTAAATATTATCGTTCAAATCCAGAACGAGGTTATCCCCAGTATCTTCCTCACTGAAAGGACTATTGTACCGCTGGATCCATTGCTGAACCCCTTCGGAATTGTATCTCACTGTTGTCAGATCAAAACTGCCGGATGCAAGTACAAATGTAGCTCCCGTAGAAAATACATTTCCATTATTATCGACTGCAACAGAAAATGCAACATCATTTGTCAAAGCCGGATTGCTTAAAAGTCTGTACCACCCGATTATTCCCGAGGAATCAATTTTCAATGTAAGAAAATCTAAACCGGTTCCTCCGCCTTCCTGACTATAGCCGGTGATATACACATTCCCATGCTGATCAACAGCAATATCGTAAGGAACATCATCACCATGACCGGGTCCGTCATAAGAAACAATCCATTGCTGCAAACCATCCGAATTATATTTTATGGTTGTAATATCCCAGCCATAGGATGCTCCAGAGTCGCTGCAATTCCCGGTTACATAGAGATTGCCGAACGAGTCCTGAACCATTGCCTCAGCCTCATCGTCACCATTTATCGGATCGTTATATACTGAAACCCAGGATATCTGTGCGCTGTCTGAAAAGCTTTGAACAGGAGAATTTACAATGGATTTAGTTAAAGAAGCATTTGGTTTGACCGGCATTTTGTATCTACCGCCGGGAAGGTTCTGAGCCCCTGATGTAGTAAAAAATATCAGTGTAAAAAGCAGGGTAAAGTAGTATACATACCCATCCCTATAATTACTCATATTAATTCATATATCTTTTTTAACAGGTTAAATAATATAGTTCATAAACTTAAGAAAAAGTGACATACTTCGAATTGTCAATTAATAATTGACTGAAACAAAATTATAAAGGGACAGCGGTGCCTTCGATACATCCCACCTGAACAAAGCCAGAGCGGGACACTCAGGCACCGCGGAAGTTAAAAGACTCTTTCAGAAAGAAGTTGATAGTTCAGCGGTTATCGAGTGCCCCGAGCTTTTAATGAGGAACTCATCGAGACAGCCGAATCTTTATGTACTGCCTATAGCTTATTGCTTATTTTTATCAGCCACGGATACTCACAGATTAAATTACCACAGACTGCCCGGCTTACCAACCTTTGGCTGGCCTGTACGGGTTCTAACAGTTTAGTTTTATCAGTTTTTATAATCTGCCTATACCTTTTCCTGCAACCATGCAATCACGCAATTTTCCTGTTTTACTTTTTACTTTAGTCTTTTATCTTCTTTGCCTCCGCGCTTTGCTCTATGCGCTATGCTCACTTATGAGCTCCCATAAATGACGAAAGAATAACAAAAAATGACCATGAGTGAGTATAAATGACTCCTAATGGCCACTGAATGACCTATTCTCCCTGCTATTTACTACCTACTGCCTACTCAAACTCCTTACTAATTACTACTTACTCCTTACTACTTACTCCTTTGCTTTAGGATACAGAACCACTTTAACTACATCATTTCCAAGGTACTTGTTAGCACAATTTTTAATATCATCTGCCGATAACTCATCCACCCATTGATCGTATTTCAACATCTCTGAAGGATCTTCGTTATTCTCCAGATAATCTAGAATAGTTCCGCTCCAGAAATCATTCTTTTTCAGGTTTAATTCTCTCTGCCTTTTCTGGGTTTCTTTTATTTTAGTCATTACAGTTTCATCAGGTCCGAAAGTTTTTATTGAATCCAGTACGCTGTAAAAGGTCTGTACAAGTTCCTCAACCCTGGCCGGATCACAACCGAATCCAAAGTTAATGTCGTAATGACATTCAGGTATCCTGTAGATCTGGTTATAACAATAAACGCCATATGTGCCTCCTTTGTCCTCCCTGATTGCCTCCCTCAGCTTAATATCAAGTATGTCTACAAGTGATTCCATAGTATGCGCATTCTTCCTGCTCCAATCCATATTACCGGCATACGATACTGCAACAGAACTTTTTGGCTCAATCCCCTTTCTGACTTCTTTGGATATTGAACCTTTGACGTTCCTGTACTTAAGATCGACCGGCTTTTCGTTTCTATTAATTGAAGGAAGCCCTCCCAGATAGGTCTCGATCAGAGGTTTTATGACAGTTGTATCAATGTTCCCCACAAAAACAAAAGTAAAATCAGCGGCATCCCTGAAACGGTCTGTATATATTTCCAGCGAACTGTCAGGTTTAATTTCATCCAGCATTTCTGCGGTCATCGGCCTCGATCTGAAATGATAATTTGAAAGTGTAACCTGAAGAGTGTCATTGAAAGCCGACTGCGGATTGCTACTCCTGTTTGCAAGATACGATTTCATTTTGGATTTCAGGGATAAATATCCCGTGGAATCTATACGCGGTGAAGTAAAATATGAATAAATCAGCTGGAAAAAACATTCTAAATCTTTTGGACTGGCACTGCCGTTCAAGCCTTCAAAATAAAAATCAACGTATGGATGTACATTTACAATTTTTCCCTGCAGATATTTATCCAGCTCTGTTTTGCTGAAACCGGCAAGACCCGATTCCCCCATAAGATCAGGTGCAAATTGTGCTGAAAGGAAATTTTCATCCTTAACCAATGAAGATCCGCCTGGACTGAATGCCGTAAAAACTATCTCATCATTCTTAAAATCAGTAGGCTTCAGAATAACTTTAATTCCGTTCCCGAGTGTCCAGCCGGTCATCTTCAGTTTATCCAAATTCACTACTGAGATTACCCCGGAGGGTACAGGCATATTCTCAATCAGAGGCCGGGCTGCGACTTTATCTTCATAAGCGGTTATCTTTTCAGAACCTACCTTAGCCATAACACCTGCTAATTCTGCCTCGCCGGGAATTTTAAGATTTTCCTTTTCAGGAGAGTTAACCAGGATAACCCTGTTCTCATGACTTAGCAGTTCAGATGATACAGCATTAACTTCATCTAAAGTAATTTGGGGAACTAAAAGTTTTGCAAGGTTATATCTGTCTACAACAGATATTACGGGATCACCGAAAATGAAATTACTCTCAAATTCACTGATGATCTCTGAAGATTCCGTTTTATCCTTTTCCGCCAGGCTTTGTTCAGCCATCCTTAATAGACTGGTTTTCTGTCTTTCCAGCTCAGTGAATGTAAAGCCGAACTGTTTTACTCTTTCGGCTTCACGCAATAATGCTTCAAGCCCGGTTTCCAGCCCCCCTTCTTTTACCATTGCTGCAAGAAAACTCACATCAGCCGATTGTATAAATCTTTGATTACCTGCATATGCAAAAGCAAAGGGCGGGTCTGCGGATGAAGTCAGTTCATTTAGTCTGTCATTTAAAATCCCGTAGAACATATTATGTATTAGTCTGTTTCTGTAACCGTCCGAATCTATTATGACTTTCGGGTCCTGCATGTAGTAGACGGCCACTGTCGAATATTGGGCTTCTTTATCGGAGGCGATTGCGAAATAAGTCTCTTTGTGTTTTGGAACGTTAAAATATGCTCTTTCCTTTTCCTTTTCTGGTGCTCTTAACCCGCTGAAATGTTCTTTAATATAGTTTTCTATTTTTCCCACATCAAAATCTCCGACTGCTGCTACAGCAAATAAATCCGGCCTGTACCACTCTTTATAAAAATCCATAATTGTCTGGTAGTCCGCTGTTTCAATTATTTCTTTTTTACCTATCGGCAGCCTTTCCGCATATTTTGAGTCCTTGAATAACACAGGCAGCTGCTTATCGAGCATGCGCATCTGTGCACCGCGTCCGAGACGCCATTCTTCAACCACTACGCCGCGTTCCTTATCAATTTCCACAGGATCAAAAGAAAGGTTATGAGCCCATTCTTCCAGCACAAGGAACCCTTTAGCCAGAATATCTGCGCTGTCTGTTGGTACAGTCAGCATATAAACGGTCTGATCGAAACTCGTATATGCATTTACTTCTGGTCCGAATTTTATTCCAAGCTTCTCAAGGTAGTTGATCAGTTCATTCTTCTTGAAATTTTTAGTCCCGTTAAAAGCCATGTGCTCTACAAAGTGAGCAAGACCCGGCTGGTTATCATCTTCCAGCACAGAACCCGCATTTACAAATAAGCGCAGCTCAGCTCTTTTTTCTGGTTTCTTATTCTGCTTTATATAGTATTTTACCCCGTTTTCCAGGGTGCCGGTAATTACATCCTTATCAAGGGGAAGCGGCTGATTCTGGGGGGATATAAAAGCAGAAAAAATGAATAAATAAGAAATGGTTATTACAAATAATCTTTTCATTTCACACTCCGGTGATATTATTAATAAAAATAATTTATTTCCTGATTAAGTTGAGGGAGAGTTCTGGGGATGTAGTCTCCGGGAAGAAACACTGTAACCTGACTCTATAGTCTCACCCTGACAAATAGAGAATAATTACCAACTTTAATCTGCATTATTTATTTGATAGAAGCAACTAATCAAATTGTAAAGGATTAATTAGGGTGAATTAGCGAATCTGATTGTTGATTTATGACTACCACCTGCTCTGGTATAAAAACTGTGGCATTTAAATTGATGATTGTCGAATCCTGATTGATTTACTTAAATGACCATTGAGTGACCACAAATGATCCCGGATTTTCGATTTACGATTGTTGAATGATTGACTGATTTATTGAAAGATTGTATGATTGCATTATCGATTGGATTAATCATCACTTTTACAAAGATGAAAGGTAAATATTATGAGCAGCAAAGATACAATAACAAAAGAACGAAAGGTAACTATCGCTCCGATGCTTTCAGTGAGGAATGGTATTCAGGCAGTTGATTTTTACAAAGAAGCGCTTGGAGCTGAAGAGTTATTTCGAATACAAAGTGAAGACGGTAAAGTTGTTGCTCAGTTAGCGGTAGAAGGAGCTGAATTCTGGGTTGCTGATGAAAGTCCTGAACATTTTAACTTCTCACCCGAAACACTCAATGGCGGTACGGTGCGAATGATAGTGACCGTAGTCGATCCTGATGCAGTATTTAATAAGGCAGTATCAGCAGGAGCAATAGTGATTAACCCTGTAACTCTAAATTACGGTTGGCGACTTGGAAGAATTGCCGATCCTTTCGGTCACCACTGGGAAATCGGCAAACCTTTACGGAAGAATAAATAAGGAGATATCAAAGAATGACTATCGATTGACAACAAATGACTATTGAATAGCACAACCAATCCCGATTGCTTCGATTCATTGATAACGGTGCCTTCGGTACGTCCCGCCCGATAAAAACTAAAGTGGACTACTCAGGCACCGCTGGAGTTATCCAAGTAATGCAAATGATAGTCAAAAATTCCGTGGTTGTCGAGTGTTCCGAATAATAGTGAGAAAATTATCTAGACAACTAAAATAGGATAAGCTTCGGTACACTACTACCCATTTAAACAAAGAATGGATATGAATGACTATAAATGACAACGAATGACGGTAAATTAAGAAGGGTCTCGCTTTCTAAAAGTGTTAACTATCTTATTTTAGATGAGTATCTATTAGATAGTAAAAATGAACATCAAATTAGAAAGGAGACCCAGATGAACATAAACAAAAAATCTAAAACAGACAATAATCAGCAGACAGAGCTCTATGATTATTATATAGCCATTGACTGGTCAATAGAAGGAGCATCAATAGCCAGGATGAAATCAAACAGTATCAAACCTATTGTAATTGATGTTGCTTCTAATATTAAATCAATCAGAGCATATCTTAATGAGCTAAAAGGAAGCAAGATTTTAACTATAGAGGAAACCACAGGGGCTCAATGGTTATATGTTGAGTTAAAGGACAGTGTTGATAAAATAATAATATGTAACCCATCCAGGAATCGATTATTGGAAGAGGGTCCAAAGACAGATAAAATAGATGCGGGTAAGTTATGCCAACTATTAAGGGCCGGATTATTAAAAGCAGTTTATCATACAGATAACGAGAATAATTACAGGATCAGAAAATTGGTCAGTGCTTATGATGATCTGGCTATAGCCAGGGTACGAGTAAAGAATCAGCATACAGCAATTTACCGGGCTATCGGATTAAAGAAGACAGAAAAGGATAAATATGATGAAAAAGACAAGACCATTAATTTTATAGTTGAGCATCAGATAGCAGTATTAAAAATGCTGAATGAAGAACAGGAAAAATTTAAGGATCTGTTTTCACAGACTATAAAAAGCAATCAGATAATAAAAAACATAAAACAGATTTCAGGATATGGGGAGATATTATCAGTAAAAGCATACGGAATAATCATAGATGCAAGCAGATTTAAGAATAAATATCGGTTATGGTGTTATTGCGGATTAGCCAAAAACAAGAGGTCAAGTGGTAAGATGGGTAAGAACAAGAAAGCTAAAAGCTATTCAAGAAAATTAAAATGCATCTTTAAGATGGCTACACAAGCTGCATTGGGCGGTAAAAATGATATCCGGGAATATTATGAATATTTGCTTTCTCTGGGATATTCAGAAAAAGATGCAAGGAACACAATCACCAGATATCTTGCTACTTCAGTCTATGCTGTAATGAAAAATAAGTCAAAATATGAGCCCTATTACTGGAGGAAAAAATCAGAACTTAAAGTCGCATAATAATAGAAAACATAATTAGACTCTTTTAGTGGAATTTGAGTATTAATTTAACTTATAAAAATAATTTTATATTCTCTGGGAATGAAGTTCATCATTCGTTGTGCTTCAAATAAAAGAAAGCCAAAATGACGGTTAACTCTTCCCAATATTCTCTTAAATTTAACGTAGCCCATTAGAGGCTCTAATAGACGAGTCGAAAAAGAGAATCATAAGTAAATCGATTAAAGTAAAAATTATTAAATCTGTTGTTAAAAAGTAATACTCAGCTCTTCAATTAGAGCCGAAAGCGAGCCCAAAAGCAGAGAAGTAAAATTGTAAACATTTTACTGATGGAATTCTATTGTCTCTTGACTTTTTTCTTAATAGACCATTGAATGACTCCTCCTGCTCCCTACTCCCTACTACATACTACTTACTACTTACTACGATTCCGGCTAACGCTATGCTCTATGCGCTCTGCCTAATGATCCATCCCCAACCCTCATTACACAGGCATTTTAACTTTCTTAACCACAACCTTTACTCCTTCAACCCTCAAAACGACGATTTTGCTTCCCTGTTCAATGTATTCCCAATCGGCAACAACATCATATCGTTTCCCGTTAAACTCAGCCGTCCCTGCAGGCCTTAAAGTTGTGAGTGCAATTCCCTCATGTCCTACCAATTCTTTTTCAGAAGTATAGGACACAAATCCCTGTTCCGCTCTTTCTTCATCTGCGAGTATCAGTTTATTAAAGGTAGTGCTTTTAGGAAGCACTTTTGCGAGAATTAAAATAAGTATAAGTGCTGCTAATATCGCTCCGGTCAGCTGAATTATTGCAACTGAGATTGTATCAAAATCAAGAAATGGCCCGCCCGGAGTAAGAGACAAAAAGATTGAAGCAAAGATCAGAATAATACCCGCAATTCCGGCAATACCGAATCCCGGAATAACAAAAATTTCCAGAGCAAGAAGAATAAGTCCAAGAACAAAGAGCAGAATGTCCATTATTGATGCAAGTTCGAGTATATAGGATGAACCAAAGAATAAAGCTAAAGCTATAAGTCCGACTGTTCCGGGCACTCCCCAGCCCGGTGTTTTTATTTCTGCTATCAACCCGAAAAATCCTATCATAATCAGAATGGATGATACTATTGCATTATTCAGAAACTTAACAACCTCCTCCGCCCAGTTTTCATCTACTTTGACTATTTCTGCTCCCTGAAGATTAAATGCTTTAAGCACATCTTTCAGGTTATTCACCTGTACATCAGCTATTCCATACTTTAATGCTTCATCTGTTGTAAGTGTTACAAGCTGGGTACTGTCAACCAGACCGGGAATGACTATCCTTTCATCAACCATACCCTGCGCGATATCCGTTCTGCGACCGTTCCGTTCTGCCGTAGCGCGCATCTCAGATCTCATATACGACTGGTATTTTTCACTCTGCTTATTTCCTGCCTGATCGACCACTGTTGAGGCACCTATAGAACTTCCCGGCACCATGGTAATCTTATTGCAGGATAATGATATTAATGCTCCTGCAGATATTGCACGGTTATTGATAAATGCTATTGTTAAAATCTTTGTCCCTATGATAGCATCTTTTATCTGTGTAGCGGCATCCAGCCTGCCTCCGAATGTATTAATCCGGAAGATAATTGCATCAGCGTCATTTTTTCCCGCTTCATTTACAACACGGGTAATATAAGGAGCCATGCCGAGATCAATTTCTCCGTCAATGTCACCATAATATACTTTTTGTGCTTCCGAAGATGCTGTAAGTCCTGATACCAGCAGTAATATGAAAAATAAATTGTATTTCACAATTTTATTCCCTTTGTTCAATATCAAATTAACAAAAAAGGAAATGATCTTAAAGTAATGCTTATTAAAGCTGTTATGATTTTCCTGGCTTTTTAATAACGTCTGATTTGTACAGGTGCGGCATGTAAAACCCTTCCCTGATCCCTATATTCTAAAAAGTTTTGGCAAGGAAGTGTTCGTCGATCATCATTCATCAATAAGAGATCCGGTTTACGTTTTTTCTTGTGATATTTCCTGAAGAATTATATGACCGAGTTTATCTCTCTTCGTTTTAAGGTACCGCTCATTATTCTCATTCGGCATAATTTCAATAGGGATTCTTTCCTCGATCTCAAGCCCATAACCTTTCAGGCCGACAACTTTCCTGGGGTTATTGGTAAGGAGTTTAATTTTCCTGACGCCCAGGTCGAGAAGTATCTGCGCACCAATTCCATAATCACGAAGGTCAGCTTTGAAGCCAAGAGCCTCATTAGCCTCAACGGTATCTTTGCCTTCATCCTGCAGTTTATATGCAAGGATTTTATTTCTCAGTCCTATTCCCCGCCCTTCCTGCCGCATATAAACGAGTACTCCCTTGCCGGCTTCTTCAATCATATCAAGGGAGGCATTCAGTTGATCATGGCAATCACATCTCAGTGAATGAAATACATCACCGGTAAGGCACTCTGAGTGCATTCTTACGAGCACGGGTTCATTTTGTTTAATTACACCTTTAACCAGTGCTATCTGTTTTTTATTATCAACAAGACTCTGATATAAATGAAGCCTGAAATGACCATGCTTTGTAGGGAAGTCAATCTCGGTTATTTTATTAATGAGCTTTTCTTTTGTTAAGCGCAATTTTATAACATCCTGTACAGTACAGATTTTCAAGCCGAATTTCTTAGCTGTTTCTGCAAGATCAGGAACACGGGCCATCTCACCGTTCTCTTTTAGAATCTCACACAACACTCCTGCGGGTTTTAAACTTGCGAGTTTACACAGATCGACGGCAGCTTCGGTATGCCCGGCTCTTCTGAGCACCCCTTCATCATAGGCTCTTAAGGGGAATATGTGTCCCGGTCGGGCAAAATCATCAGAAGTAGAATTTTTATCAATGAGTTTTTTAATTGTGAGTGCCCTGTCTGCTGCTGAAATTCCTGTGGTTGTTCCTTCTATAGCATCAACAGTAACCGTGAACTGAGTACCATGTAATGCAGAGTTGGACTCAACCATTAAAGGAAGTCCTAATTCATCAAGTCTTTTCCCGCTTAAAGCCGTGCAAAGCATTCCTCTGCCGTGAGTAACCATGAAATTGACTATGTCAGGTGTTATATATTCCGCAGCGCAAACGAAGTCGCCTTCATTTTCGCGGTCCTCATCATCGACAACAATAATTACTCTACCATTTTTTATTTCTTCTACCGCATCTTCTGCTGAACAAAATATACTTGTTTCCATATTTCACTTTAACTGGTTTGGCTAAAATATCCGCCAAAACTACTGGGTATCCTTTGCAGTAAGAACAGTAGTGATAGCGGATCTTTCGAATTTCATTTTAACATTATCAGCAACCTGGATAAGTGCTGTTTTCTCGTCGAGACCGGCAATTGTGCCATGCAGTCCGCCGCTGGTTACAACTTTATCACCTTTCTGCAGGTTTGATAATAATTTTTCTCTTTCTTTTGACCTTTTCTGCTGGGGTCTTATTATCATAAAATAAAATATGAGAAAAATAGCACCGAACATTATTATGGTGCTTATAAATCCTCCTCCGCCGCCGCTGCCAGAAGATGGAGCCATTGCTAATAAATAGTTCAATTTATTCCTCCGTTAACATTTTATTATTTGCTGATATTTTTTTAATCGTCTCATTTTTCCAATCAGAAAAATTTCCTTCTTTTATCTTCCGCCCGGCCTCTTTAACAAGATTAAGATAAAAATGAAGATTGTGAATACTCGAAAGTTCCAGTGCCAGAATTTCCCTTGATGTAAACAAATGTCTCAAATATGCACGTGAATAATTCATGCATGTATAACAATCACATTCTTCATCGACTGTTCTGAAATCATCCCTGTATTGTGCGTTTCGCATAGCCAATACACCTGTTGATGTAAACAGGTTTGCATTCCGTCCGTTTCTTGTAGGCATCACACAATCGAACATATCAATGCCTCTTTTAATCGCCTCAAGTATATTTTCCGGCCGACCGACACCCATTAAGTATCTTGGTTTATCTTCAGGCATAAAATCAGTTGTAAAATCTACCATCTCATACAGTGTTTCAGTCGGTTCACCAACTGCAAGTCCGCCTATCGCATAGCCGTCAAATTTAAGTGATGTTATATGATTTGCTGACTGTTCACGCAGGTCTTTATAGACACTTCCCTGGATTATACCAAACAGAAACTGGTTGTGTCCATACAAGGGTGAAGTTTTGTCAAATGCTTCTTTATTTAATACTGCCCAGTTCGAAGTAAGTTCGGTGGATTTCACTGCATAGTCATATTCACAAGGATAAGGAGTACACTCATCCAGAACCATCATTATATCCGAGCCAATACTCCGCTGAATATTGATCACCTTCTCAGGAGAGAAGAAATGCTTCGAACCATCAAGGTGCGAACTAAACTCGACCCCTTCAGTTTTTAGTTTTCTCAATTCCGGGAGACTAAAAACCTGGTATCCTCCGCTGTCGGTAAGGATCGGTTTCTGCCAGTTCATAAATTTATGAAGACCACCAGCTTTTTCAAGAATATCCGTTCCGGGTCTTAAATAAAGATGATAAGTATTTGAAAGAACGATCTGGGCTTTTATATCATTAATAAGATAAGACTGATTTACCGCTTTTACTGTACCCTGTGTGCCTACAGGCATAAAAATGGGTGTATCAACTACTCCGTGATCAGTCTCAAAAGAACCTGCTCTAGCCTTGCTGTTCTTATCTTTACCTGAAATATTAAATTTTAGCAATATTTATCACAATCGATTCTTAAATCTACGATAAAAACCATACAAATTTAAGGGAAATCTGACTTATCTCCTAAATCGGTTTTACAGGAATAGTATCATCAGCCGGGATAATAGTGAGTTTTACAAGGTCAACCCTGATATTAGTCGAACGGGCAATTAAAAAGCTAAAATTATCTATTGTGACAGTCTCACCCTGTAATGGAATTCTGCCTATTCTGCTTGTAATGTATCCCGCTATGGTCTCATAATCACCCGTAGGGATGTTCAAATCGTATTTTTCATTAACATAATCTATTTCTACCTTACCGCTAATAAGGAAGGTATCGCTCGCAATTTTTCTGCATATTTCCTCTTCAATGTCATATTCGTCTTTAATCTCGCCGAAGAGCTCTTCGATTATATCCTCCATTGTTACCAGTCCCGCTGTTCCGCCGAATTCATCAACCACGATAGCAATTGAAACCTGTTTATTCAAAAATTCGTTCAGCATCTCAAAACTTCTTTTTGTTTCAGGGACAAAAATTATTTCTCTGATTATACTCTGGAGATTCGGCGGTGATTTAAAAATATCATATGCGAAGATAACCCCGCGTATATTATCAAGATTTTCTTCATAAACCGGAATTTTGGAATAACCTGATTCAATAAAAATCGTTATTGCTTCATTTATTGTGGAATCTATGTCCACTCCGACAATTTCGGTTCTAGGACGCATTGCTTCATATACCTTCTGGTCGCCAAGGGCAAGAACCCGTGTTATGATTGTACTTTCTTTTTTATTTACAACCCCGGCCTCATGGCTTTCCTTTACGAGAAATTCAATATCTTCTTTGCTGAAAAGGAAATTAATATTCTCGGCTTTTACGTTTGAGGACTGTGCCATAAAAGAAGAAAGAGATGTCGTTATCCTTACAAAGGGATAGAGGACATAATAAACAATCCGCAACGGGATAGCAGTAAAAAGTACTACCCTGTCGCCTAATTCTCTCGCAAAGTACTTTGGAAGCAGTTCACCAAAAATGAGCAGAATAAGTGTGGAGATAATTAAGATGCTGAATTCACTTAAATCAAAAACCAATGAAAGTATTAAAGCGCTTAATGAAGCGAAGACAATGTTTACGATATTATTCCCGATAAGTATAGTGGAGAAAAAATACTGGGGGTTTTTAACAAAAGCATAAGCACTTTTTGCTGCTAAATTTTTCTTTCTCGCTCTGACTTCTATTTTTAATTTGTTTGCAACGAGAAATGCAAGTTCAGAGCCGGAAAAGAAAGCACTTATACAAACAAGAATAATCAATATAATCAGCTGATTGGTCATCTGTTAACTATTTTTATTTCTATTAAATCAACCATTTATAAATTTTTATCGGATTCCAGATAAAATCCATTCATTGAGACTAATTAAAAGGGTCCGTATATGATTAACATTGTACCTGCTGCATATAAAATTACTGTAAAAATCATCTGGAGATCAGAAATTAATATCTGCGTTGTATTTTCGCCCTGTTTATTCATATAAACAAGAAACATATATCTGAAAATTCCGAAAACCACAAAAGGAGTTGTATAAATAAGATTTTCAGTTTTAAATACCGAAATTGTTCTCTCAGATACAGTATATAGTGCATAACAGATAATAACTCCTGCTGCGGCGACAGTAGCCAGCTGATCAGAAAAATTCAAAGAGTAATAAGCCAGAACTTTTCTTGTTTCTGATGTCGTAGCCTCTGGAAGCACCGCAAGTTCAGAATGTCTTTTCATTACTGCAAGGAAAAGAGAAATAAACATTGTTGTAAGAACAAGCCAGCTTGATATTGCCACATTTATAATTACGGCACCGGCTAAAACTCTTATTAAGAAACCCGCGGCAATACTGAAAATATCAAGCAGAACAATATTCTTCAGCTTTAATGAATACATAACGTTTATAAGAAGAAAAAGTATCAGGAACAGAATGAATGGGATATTAACCTTAAGACAGAATATTACGACTAGGATTCCCAAAATAAACGTAATAATAAGTCCTTGTTTCGGGGAGATTTTACCCGATGCAATTGGTCTGTTTTTCTTCTTTGGATGTGCCCTGTCGGCTTCGGCATCAATAATATCATTAATAATATAAACGCAGCTTGAAGTTAGACAGAATGCTGAAAATCCAAGCAGTACGGTAAGGAAGTAGTCCCTATTGAAAAGATTTAAAGAGAATACCAGGGGAACAAAAACGAATAGGTTTTTTATCCACTGGGGTATTCTTATAAGTTTTAGAATTTGAGTGAACATTAATTAAAAAACAGCGGTTTCCTCATATATACCGAAAACTTCCTTAAGTTCATTCACCATTTCACCAAGCGAAACATAATTTTGAGCAGCCTTTAAAAATACCGGCATAAGGTTGTTTCCATTAATTCCGGCTTCCCTGATCTCTTTCAGGCTTGCTTGAACTGCAGCCTGACTTCTGTGCTGCTTTAGTTCACCAAGACGCTTCCTTTGCTTCTTTTCGACTTCCGGAGAAACGTAAAGTATGGGTATATCTATTTTCTCATCTTTCTCAATAAATTCATTAACACCTACAATAAATTTCTCTTTCCTCTCTACTTCCCTTTGATATCTGTATGCCGCATCCGCAATTTCCTTCTGAAAATAGCCTGCTTCTATAGCGGAAATAACCCCCCCAAGCGAATCGATCTGATCAAAAATATCGTTTGCTTCTTTTTCCATTTTATCGGTCAAAGATTCTACAAAATAACTCCCGCCCAAGGGATCTACAGTATTGATTACACCTGTTTCATATGCAATTAGTTGCTGCGTTCTTAAAGCAATTTTAACAGCCTTTTCGCTTGGCAGCGCAAGCGTTTCATCCATTGAGTTTGTGTGAAGCGATTGTGTACCTCCAAGAACTCCGGCTAATGCCTGGAAAGCTGTCCGAACAATATTATTTTCCGGCTGCTGAGCCGTAAGTGTACATCCTGCAGTCTGAGTATGAAATCTTAACCACCATGAACGCGGATTTTTCGCCCCATACCTTTCTCTCATTCTTTTTGCATAGATTTTTCTGGCTGCTCTAAATTTGGCAATCTCTTCGAAAAAATCGAGATGTGAATTGAAAAAGAATGAAATTCTCGGAGCAAATTCGTCTATATCCATACCTCTTTCGATGCAGGCTTCAATATATGCAAAGCCATCAGCCAGTGTATAAGCAAGCTCCTGGACTGAAGTTGAACCGGCTTCACGTATGTGATAACCGCTGACAGAAACAGGGTTCCACTGCGGAACTTCCTTTGCACAGTAGTCGATCATATCAACGATGATCCTCATTGACGGCTGAGGCGGATAAATATATTCCTTTTGAGCAATATATTCTTTAAGAATGTCGTTCTGGAGAGTTCCGCGCAGGCTGGTGAAATCAACCCCCTGTTTTGCAGCAACAGCCAGGTAGAAAGCGAAAATCATTGCCGCAGGTGAATTGATAGTCATTGATGTTGAGACTTTATCAAGGGGGATTTTATTGAAGAGTATCTCCATATCCTCAAGAGAAGAAATAGCTACACCGCAGATACCAACCTCGCCTTCACTTAATGGAGCATCTGAATCCCAGCCCATAAGTGTAGGGAGATCAAATGCTACTGAGAGGCCGGTTTGTCCATGATTTAGAAGGTAATGAAATCTTTCATTTGTGTCTTCCGGGGTTCCGAAACCGGCGAACTGCCTCATAGTCCAAATTCTTCCGCGGTAGCCGTTTGTATGAATTCCCCTCGTATAAGGATACTCACCGGGAAAACCTATTTCACTCAGATAATTTATATTCTCAACATCATCAGGTCCATATAAATCATTTATTTCTCTGCCGCTGACAGTAGTGAACTTCATTCCTGTATTTTTTAGGTTGGCTGCTTTCTTATCAAATTCTTTTCGTTTTTCTTTATACTCTTTATCCGGCATATTAATTCCTTCTTTCTATTGATTATTACAAAGATAACAACATATAAGACATTATCGAAGTATAATTTATGCTCTGCCGAACCTTCTGTCAAATTCGTCAAGTGATATTTTTACCACTATGGGCCGGCCATTAGGACAAATATATGGCATTGATGTAGCAAAAAGCTGATCTATCAATAATCTCATTTCTTTTTCTAAAAGCTTATCTCCTGCTTTAATTGCCGCCTTACACGAATATGATTTCGCAATATTATCTCTTGTTTCAAGATTCTTTTCCTTCTGGTTGCATAAAAATTCATCCACCATTTCCTTTAAAACCATTTCTTCAGATCCGTGCTTTACATCTTCAGGTACCCCTTCAATTACTACAGCATTCTTACTGAAAAACTTAATTCCAAATCCAAGCTTCACCAGATACGGAACAATTTCTTTCAACACTGATAGTTTTCCCGGATCAATTTCCATTGTTCTGGCAAAGAGAAGCTGCTGCGAGAAAGGAAGATTTGCATCCATTCTTTTCAATGCCTTTTCGTACAGGATTCTTTCGTGAGCAGCATGCTGATCTATTACCATCAATCCTGTTTTTATCTGCGACAGAATATATTTATTATGAAGCTGAATTATGAAAACCGGTTCTTCAATCAAACGGCTTCCGGCTTCTTTATGCAGTTCATGATAAACTTCTTTTTGTTCCTTTTCAAAGGGGTGAGAAGTCAGTTCTCCCGGTTTTATATTGTTTACATTATCGGGGATGGCTTTAAAGATCAGATCGATTTCATGATCTGAAAAGCTGGTGGTGGCAAAAGATTTCTTTTGATTTGATGCAGGCCTGTCCGGAAAATCATCTCTTTCAACCCCGGAATTACCTGTTTTTAATTTTTCTGTTTGTTGATCCGGATTTGTCATCATTTCAGTAACTGGATCGTTAGAACCAAGACTTTTCTTGACTACTGCAAGAACAAAATTATATACATCTTTTTCATCTTCGAACCGAACCTCAAGTTTTGAAGGATGAACATTCACATCAGTCTTATGAGGATCCACATCTATAAAAAGAATAAAAAAAGGATAATCTCCTTTCTCAAGAAAATTTTCATAAGCTGTAAAAACCGCATGATTTATCTGCCTGTTGATTACATACCGGGAATTAAGAAAGAGGTACTGATCTCCCTTACTCTTTTTCAATAAAGCCGGTTTACCAATACATCCATAAACATTCAGAAAGTCGGTACGCTCTTCCACAGGAAGAAGCGCTTCCATCATATTATCTGCAAAAACCTGGCATATCCTATTATTGAGATCTCCGGCAACATAATGGTAGATTAACTGTTCACCATTAAATAATTTAAAGGATAAATCGGGGTGACTCAGTGAAATTCTGTTAAAAGTATCAACAATGTGTTTCATTTCCGTTGCATCCGATTTCAGGAAATTTCTTCTTGCCGGAGTGTTAAAAAAAAGATTCCTTACGGAAACACATGTGCCCTTTGAAAATGAACCCTTTTCCTTGATAACTTTGTTTCCATCCTCAATCCTGATTAAAGTACCGATTTCTTCATCCCTGGTTTCCGTTTTAATTTCAACCTGGGCTACAGCCGAAACAGAACTTAATGCTTCACCTCTAAATCCAAGTGTCGAGATAGATTCAAGATCATCATAAGAAAATATTTTACTCGTTGCATGTTTTTGGAAACATAAAAGTGCATCTTCTTCATTCATTCCTGTACCGTTATCACAAACCTGAATCAATGTTTTACCCGCATGCTTAATCATCAACTCTATTGTATTTCCACCGGCATCAATGGAGTTTTCCATCAGTTCTTTAACGACTGATTCAGGACGCTGAACAACTTCTCCCGCAGCAATTTTACTAGAAATATTCTCAGGCAGTATCTTAATCTTTGTCATTTATTTCTTAACATAAGTTATAATATCAAACTGCTCCCTTTTATCCCGGGTCAATTCTTTCCAGATTTGACTATCTATTTCAGGGAAAAACACATCGCCCTCAGCATCAAATTTCATTACGGAAATAATCATCTCATCTGCAAATGCGATGGCCTGCTTATATACTTCACCACCTCCTATGATGAAAATCTTCTCGGGATTTAACTTGCGCACAGAATCCAGGGCATCAGTAATATTTCTGTAAATTTTCACATTTTCGAACGGAAGTGAATAATCAGGCTGACTGGTAATTACAACATTTAACCTGTTCTTTAAGGGTTTGCCGAGAGTCTCAAAAGTCACTCTTCCCATGAGTATAGGAAAACCGAGAGTAGTGTTCTTAAAATGCTGGAATTCCTCTTTATCATACCAGGGCATTTCTCCGTTAGATCGTCCGATTACTCCATTACGGGCAACCGCCGAAATGATAATAATCTTCAAACGGCAACCTCAAATTTTATTGGATCGTGGTGCTGGTATTCTGTCAGTTCGAAATCATCAAAAGTCAAAAGATCAATTGGCTTTTTTGCGATTATTAATTTGGGTAATGGTAATGGTTTTCTTTTCAACTGTTCCTTCAACCCTTGAATATGATCATATTGCTCCATTTTACTCCCCTTATCCGCTACATATATATGGGCATCAATTATGGTATGAGCAAAAAACCCTAGATCAAGGTTTGTTTCCTGTGCAATAATCTGTGTTAGAATCGAATATGCGGCAAGATTAAAAGGAATTCCAAGGGCTATATCACCTGATCTCTGAGTGAGATGACAATTTAATTTTCCGTCGGAAACATTAAATGCAAAGGAATAATGACACGGGGGTAATTTACTCGTCGTTGCGTTGCCCGGTTCCCAGGCTGAAACAACAAGTCTTCTACTGTACGGATTTTCTTTGAGTTGATCAATCACATACTTAATCTGATCGACTTCGTGAACTTCCCATTTTCCGTCTTTACTCTTCTGAGCACTTGGAAATTTTCTCCAGTAATATCCATAAGCTGTCTCAAGATTACCTTTTTCATCCGCCCATGCATCCCAGATTTTTGTATGTTGTCTGAGATTCCTGATATGATCTTCACCTGACAGATACCACAAAACTTCATGTAAAAGGGATTTCCATTGCATCTTTTTTGTAGTTAATAAAGGAAATCCCTGCGACAAATCTATACGGTAAAAAGCTGCAAAATATGAAATTGTATCTACACCGGTCCTGGTAGGTTTTCTGACTCCGTTTTCCATTACAAGTTTGACCAAATCAAGATATTGCTGCATAATCTTTTATTTATCTATTTCTTTTTTAATAATCGTTAATTATTGAAATTTACTAAAAAATGATGAAGCTATAAAACCCAATTAGAGTAGAGATATTATTTCCCGGCTTGCTAATTCGATTCCTTTTTCAAAATTACCAATCGAATCGGCTTCGCTGTCAAAAAAAGAAATGAGCTCTATAACTTTAACATTATTCTCTAATTTCACTCTTACTTTTTTCTCAATCTTACCGCAGCATAAAATTATTTCTTTCTTATATTCACGGGCAAGTTTTAGCACTATCCCTGGCCCCTTACCGTTCAGAGATTGCTCATCAAAGTTTCCCTCGCCGGTTAAAATAATATCTATATCCTTTATATTCTTTTCCAGTTTTAATTGCTTTCTGATAAATTCATCCGCTTTTATGTAAGAGGCATTAAAAAATATATGTAAACCTGCCGCTAAACCTCCTCCGGCTCCGGAAAGATCATCAAATGAATGCTCTAACCATTTATTTTTCAATATGTTAACTAATTTAGTAAAACCCAGTTCCATCACTTCAACTTCACCTCTATCAGCTCCCTTTTGCGGACCAAATGTACGGGCGGCTCCCTTTGTACCTACCAATGGATTATTGACATCAATTACTACGACTACTTTAAATGGTATTCGAGGGTCATCCCAGGTGATATCCTTGATCCTGTAAAAATATTCAGGAATAATTCTATCTTTTTTACCAAAAATATCAAATAGTTCAAGTCCAAAACGGGAGCATACGCCCAATCCGAGATCATTAGTTCCTGTGCCCCCGACTCCAATTATCACTTCCTCCACATTTATTTTGTTTAAACTAATATCATCAACAATATTCAAAAACAAATCGCCTAAACCTTTTGATGATAATATCAGCGGATTTCGTTTTTCTTTAGGGATTATTCTCAATCCCAAAATCCTGGCGGATTCTATATATATTCTTTTCCTCTTTTTATCATATCCAACCTCGCACTCAAAAGCAGACTCATCATAAGGTGTCGTAATTTTATATTTACGCAGCTCAAGATTAAATGCTGATTTGCACACATTCAGAAAACCGTCTCCTCCATCCGAGATTGGCAGAGTATACACAGATAAGGAAGAATTATTATCCAGATATTTATTAAACAGGTCAGCCACCTTATCCGAGTCTGCTACTTCCTTAAAACTGTTAGGAGCAATTAGTAACTTTCTCTTCATTTCTCTGGAACTACTTTCCTGTAAACAGATTCCATATTACTTACCATTTTATCAAGTGTAAATTCGCTTAAATATTTTTCTCTGGATGCTTTTCCCATTTTATCACGGATCTTATTATCAACGATTATTTTTAATAGTGACTGATTAAACTGATTTATATTTTCCGGCTCAACCAAGAAACCATTCCCCTCATTATTGATAAGGTATTCAATATCGCCGACTTTACTCCCAACAACGGGTAGACCAGCAGCGAGTGCTTCGATTATTGCAACTGGAAAAGTCTCTCCCCCTGCATCGATTGAAAATTGTGTGAAAATATCAAATCCAGAAAGTATATCAGGTATATCATTTCTTGCTCCGGTCAAGATAACATTATCCCCAAGGTGATAATCTTTAGTTAGTCCTATTAATTCATTTTTAAGCTCTCCTTCACCGACTACCATCAATCTTAAATTCAAATTATGATGTTTGATTAATTCATTAAATGCCGCTAACAGAAATTTATGCCCCTTAAACTCAACTAAACGGGATAAACTTCCTATGACAATTTCTTTATCTTCGATATTAAACTCCCTTCTTATTTTCGCTCTTCCCTGTTCCGACCTTATGATTCTTTCTTCCGGTATCCCTATATGGACAACCGTAATTTTTTGAGGAGTTATTTTATCATGCTCAATCAATATTTTCTTAGTTGAATGACCAACGGGTGTAAAGTGATCAATCAGATACTTGTTTCTGTACCAGTGAACAATATTCCGGTTAATGGAGAGGCAGCTGTGGATTGTTGAAATATTTTTGGCTCCTATAAATTTACCCGCGGCTGCCGCAATAGTTCTATCCAGATTCGAATTTGTGTGAATAATATCAATTTTGTTGCCCTTAAATGCCCTGATCAGAATACGTATGGCGTTAAATTCTTTACCATGAGCACCATAGGGAATTCCCACAGTCTTGAATCCTTTTTTACGGGAAGTTTCTTCAAGTTCTGAATTGATTAAAGGGGCGATTAATATTTCGTGACCCCTTTGAGATAATCCTTCCGCCAGATGAAGAACATAATTTTCCCCACCGGCAATGTCTGAAGCATCATTTGTAAAGAGAACCTTCATTTAGATTTTTCTCTTTTGTTTAACTCCCATATTTTCATATAAATCTGCATATTAGTCATTGCATGAAGAAGAGAAACCATGAGCCCGTACTTACCGTCCTTATAACCTTTCCTTATGATAAAATACTGGAAGAAAGCGCTGGCAGGGTGGATAATAAAATCAAAAGGGGTGACTTTTTTATGCTTATATTTCTGATTAGCCTCAAGAGTTGAGTAATTATTCATTTTGATAATTGCATCTTTTAATGTTCTGTATGAATAGTGAGTAATCCGGTTTTTAAGTTGCCCTATGCTGCCTGCAACAACAAATGCCTCGTGTACAAGGCTGTCTGTTATTCTTGTTTTCGATTTTTTAAACAATCTTAACTGGAAATCATTATCCCATCCGCATCCGGTAATGTGTTTACCGAGAAAAATATTCTTTCGTGATATTTTAAACCCGTTGAAATTTGTGTTCAATCCCCCTTTAATTTCATCCTCAAGTTCAGGACTTATTCTTTCATCTGCATCAAGACTTAAAACCCATTCATTTTCCGCTAGTGACAGTGCATATTGTTTCTGTTTTGAATAACCTTCCCATTCCCGGAGGATAATTTTATTGGTGTACTTCCGGGCAATTTCAATGGTTTTATCATTACTTCCAGAATCAACAATAATTATTTCGTCGGCCCATCGTACAGACCTAAGACAATCTTCAATATTAATTTCTTCATTTTTTGTAATAATTATTACAGAAATCTTTTGTGCTGAATTCATAGAAAGCTTTTTTATCAAAAATTGTTCTTAAATTTAAGAAATTATTGTTTTACTTTAATGAATATAGTTATAGTTACATCAGGCCACCCCCCTTTCGATGAACGAATCTTCTATAAATATGGCAATTCCTTAAAAAAATATGGCCACACTGTTGCCATAGTCTGCTCGACTGAAAATATCGACAACGAACTTGAGGGGATTAGTATCAAAGGGTTTGTAGACACAGGCCTGTCCAAAAATGAGAAGATAGGAAAATTATTTGATGATATTTCTTCATTTAAACCGTCTTTAATCATTTGTTGTGAACCTTTGACAATTCTTGCTGCGTATAAATATAAAAAAGAAAAATCCGGAACTGTAAAAATAATTTATGACGTCACAGAGTACTATCCTCATCAGAATACACTTAAAAAGTACCGTGGTGCCGCACGTATCGGACGTTACTTCCAGCTTTCTTTTTTTAACACTTACACATCTAACCTGGCTGATTATTTATTTATCGGCGAAGAAGGGAAAGCAAAACTCTATAATATTATAGCTCCGGCTATTAAAAAAGCGATAATCGGGTACTACCCCCCTCAAAAATACTTTCAATATTCGTCTCCAGGCTATGATGGTAAACATTTTACTATTTGCTATGCGGGCAGTATCGCAGAAGCTAATGGATTCAAAAGGTATTTAAACCTTATTAGACAAGCAGCAGAACGATTTACAGATAAAATTATTATTGCAAAAATTATTGGGCCAAACAGTGGTAGTATTTCCAATCTGATCGGAGATTTCTCCGCGATTAAAAATATCACAGTTGTGTGTCTGGGTTGGGTAAGGTATGAAGATTTTTCATCTCAGTTTAAAGATGTAGACCTATGTGTGGATCTAAGGGATAAGAACAAAGTATTCAATAAATCTTTACCAATAAAAGTATTCGATTATATGGCTTCCGGTAAGCCATTCATATTTTCGAACCTTGATTCTTTTAAAGGATTTGAAGATGTGAGAAAAGCCGGTATACTGATTGAACCCGATGACATCGGTTCAGCTCTGCAAAGAATTTCTCTTTATCTTGATAACCCTGAAAAACTTAAAGAGGATTCCCTTGCTGCGTTCAGGTTATTTAAGGAAAAATATAACTGGGAAGCAATTGAAACAAAGATGATCAAAATAATTAATTCAATGTTTAAGACCCCGTAATATTTAATTTCTTTCGGAATATCTCAAAGGTAAGCAGCCAGTTCAGATCATCAGTATTCTTATTCTTTCCACTGTAAAAATCATCTACAATATGCATTACCGATTCTTCTTCATATGGTTTATATTCTCTAACTTCATCTCTTGTAATAATTTCTTTTATCGCCTTTTCATGAGTTTTGAAAAAGCTTGATATTGTTTCTGCATCTGTATTTTTTGTGATTGTTTTTTTCAATTTTGTGTATGCATACGACGCTACTGACGATAAACCATAAGGATAAATAGTAGAATTCTTAACGAGAGGGAAATCTTCAAGCTCCGGGTAGTTGTCGCGTATTGCCTTATAGAAAATCTGGCTGTTTTTTCTTTCTTCTGCAGGGATGCCGAGGCTTGCAGAAATAGTATTTCGTTGTGCAAATGGCATAAAACCCGGAAATATATTATCAAGCCTTGATTGCTCAGGACCAAAATAATTAGGTATTCTGAATTTGACAATCAGCAAATCAACAAAGTTTTCCGCACCGACTTCTTTCGGATCAGGGAAAGACTCATAAATTTTCTTGACCTGCTCTACTGTACTTTCAAACATTATCTCATCAATATCTGCTTTAAAAATCTCCGGTTTTGGTACCATCAAATGTTTAATAACTTCCGGAAATTTCTTGTTCAGCAGTGCGTTCTTTCCTTTAATCAACAACCGATTCAGGAATTGCCTTCTTGCAAATTCAGCAAGAGCCCCGTCAATTAAAAATTTATCTTCAAAATACTTGTCATTCAGAACTGCCAGTTTCATATAAGAGGATACCGGTTCAATAAGCTGGGTAGCGGCTATGTATTCACCGGCTTTATTAAGGAATTGTCCGCTTCCCATCCCATGAGGCTGCAGAAAAAAACACTTTAGAGCCAGTTCATCGGATATTTTTTTAGCAATCTGTAAGTCGCTTTCATCATTATAACCGAATGAATGGATATTAAATTTTTGTTTTTTATTCTGAAGCAAAAAGGATAGAAGAAACCGGGAATCGAGTCCTCCCGAAAGACCGAACGACATTCTTAAATTTTCAGGTAGACTAATTGAAAGGTATTTCTTAATAATATTAAATAAATTCTCAGAGTTCGATATATTTAATTCCGGGAACCAGTTTTCAGTTTCAATCCTGACTACTCCTGTCTTTATTTCTGCTATGGAAGCCGGGGGGAGTTTTTCAACATCAAATATGAAAGAATTATTTGATAACTGATTGTAGGTCATCCACCGGGAGCCAAATTCCTTAAAATCTATTTCTACTCTGTTCATTACAGAAACAATCCATTCAAGATTAGAAGAAAAATATACCCCTGTCTTATCCTTGTAAAAGTAGATTGTCCGTAAACCAATAGGATCACTATAAAAATTTATCTTTTCATCATCCCATTTTATAAGAAGGTAATGTCCCTGAGGATCTCTGAACGAGTTCCCGGGTATCTTTTTTTCCCAGTCATTTTTTAACATAAGCCGGGAATGCTCAATTCCCATATCGATTCCGACACCGATAATGATCCATTTCATATCTGCAGAATAACTGCAGGTAAATTCAGTGCCACCTGCAGCGATGAATAAACGGGGATTATCAATTTTGATCTGAGGGACAGGATAGATTGAAGAAAGACTTAATTTCTTCTGTTCATTTAAATTACCCGAAAAACCAAATATCCAGCTCATGTTTTACCAGTAAGTTTTAGTTTGAATCCTGTTATACGATATACCAGGAAAAATGCGATTATAGATAATATTACATCCATAAGAAAAATATCAAGCAACTTTGAAACCACATAAAAAATCCCAATAGAAAACAGAATAAGTACAATCTTCAGGGGTTCATAAGTAATTTTGATTTTACGTTCAGAAAGAATTACCAGATAACCGGCACAGCCAAAGTAACTGAAGAAAGTTGCTGCCGCTGCACCCATAATCCCGTAAATAGGAATAAGTATAAAATTCATCGTAATATTTATAACCAGTCCAATAAAATCGCTTATAAGAAAATGAACACTTTTTCCCGAAATATAGGGATAAACTGAATAGTAGGTCACTACAGCACTGAATATATATGAAATTAGTATAACAGGAATAATTTGTAAACCGCCTTTATACTGAGGATCAAATAAATTAAAACCTGAGAACTGAATTTTGAAAAGATCATCTATAAAAATTGAAACGATAAGGAATATTAATAGACTTGCTGCAATTATTTTGGTCAATGATTTACCGAATTCTATTTTATAATTACTTTCATTATAAAGCCTTATTGAATACGGGGTCCATGCACTTCTTAAAGACATCACGAATAAATTCATTACTAATGCTATCCGGTATGAAAAACTGTAAATGCCTACTTCACTTTTCCCGAGGAAATGATCAATTATAAATCGATCGATTACATCCACCGAGGCAGATAAAATACCTGCAATAATCAATGGATATGCAAATGAAAAGAGGATTTTTATCAAGTCCGGTCTCAACACCCTTAAATAATTTTCCTTAAGGAATGGCAGAAGAATTGCGAAAACTAAAACAGAAGTGATAAGCTGTGCCCAGATTATTCCATAAATACCAAGATTCAGATAATAGACAAGAAAGACGTTCAGAATTAAATTTATGCCAGCAGTGAATGATGAATAAATTACAACTCTGCGGGCAAGTTCTTTTGTTCTTAATAGATGAAGCGTGATGAATGTGATGGTTTCAAAGAAGAGAGCTGCGAATACTATCCTGATCAAATCCGCATAATTGACCGCACCGGTTGCCTCTTTTGAAATCCAGTCCGCAAGTATAAAAATGACTGCTGTTAATATTAATCCTATTATTCCTGCAGAATTAATAATAGTCGAGAAAATCTCTTTGCGTCTGTCTTCATTTTTTTCTTCCAGGTAGTATTTGCTGAGTGCAGACTGAAGGCCTGACTGGTAAAAAACTGCTATGACAGCGTAAAGCGCCATAATAAGTGAATAGTCGCCAAAGTCTTGGGTAGAAATTAAATTGGAATATAGGGGAAGGAGCAGAAAACTTACCGATCTTATAAACAGGTTTCCAGCTGTGTACCACGCAGTTGCTTTTGATAGACTGCTTCTTTTCTCTATCATATAATGTTTTTAAGCTTATATAATTCTTTTAACCGGGAGTCCACTTTTTTGAAACCATGATATTCATTCACCCATTCCTTTCCGTTATTACCAATCTGTTCCCTTAATTCTTTATTTTCTATCAATTCAATCAATTTATTGTAAAGTTCTTTCTCATTGTTTGCGACTACAAATGGATTTTCAGGAAGCCATCCGGCATATTCTTTAGTCATGTTAGTAATAGTGGGAATTCCCATTGCAAGGGTTTCCAGCCCTGCCTTCCCATAACCGATGCCTCCCATAATCCCTCCGACCTGATCAATTGCTATATCACACATACACTTTACTTTAAGTACTTCATTTCTTGGTTTGTTTTCCAAAAGGATAAAATTGATCTTTTTTTGCTGTTTGATTTTATCTATTACAGAAATGATTAATTCTGTACCCTTATATTTCCTGTTCGTAGGGGAATGCACAACAGTGGTTACCTCATTTTCAGAATTACTTTTTTCCGGAAGTTCGGAAGGATCATAGGGATAAAATAAATAGTTAAGATCTTTCTTCAGGGCCAGGTGGTCATATTCAGAGGTAAGGTTTAAGTCGGATATTTCATCGAGTTCTCTTATAAGTCCTCTTAAACGCAAATCGCTCCCGTAATAACAACATACTATCTTCTTTCCCTCTCTCTTCCATTTTAAAGCCTGTTGAGGATAACGATAGAAATCCAGCCCTGCGTCGTAATGGATTATATTAAAATCATTAAGTTTATATTTTTCAATTGCCTCTTCAATCTTTGTCCTTTTTAATCTGTCGCTTATATCGTAATATAATTTTTCAATTGTATTTTTCGGAACAAAGTAAGGAGCAGATTCTACGTATACATCCTCTCTATCAGATGCCTTTTTCTTCCGCCATTGTTTCGCAAAGCTGAAATCAGGAAGCGGTAAATCCAGACAAATATCTTCGGGAAAAACAACAGGATTTTTATGATATGTTACAAGACGGGAATAATCTCCGACAGTGTTGTGCATTTTGAAAAAATCATAAGGCACTCCGGCATAATTCTGCGGTGCCAGATGTAGTATTTTCAACATCAAATATCTTTAATTAAAGAATCCCTGAATATTCCCCGGGCGCCAAAGTTTTCTTTGAACCGTCCAAGACCCCAGTTTGGTTCCATATTTACAGTAAAAATCCCGAAATCAAGGAACCGGAAACCTTCTTCTTTATACCGCTTCATTATCTCATAGAATAAAAGATTCACTGCACGGTACTCCTGGTATTCTTCATCATGACTGATGTAAAAAGCAAGGACAACTTTCGGATTAGCGCTGAAATTGCAGACTCCCGCAATTAATTTATCTTTTAAGAAAGCTCCCCAGAGGCGAATTTTAGCGGGAAACATTTTTTTAAGTTTAATTAATTCATCACGTGTATGAGCAGGTGAAACATTATGTCTCAACTTTAAATTCTTTTTTAGTATTTCGTAATACTCTCTGAAATTTTCGCATTCAACAATTTCAACACCCTGCTTAATTGATTTCTTAACTGCTGTTCTTGCTTCAGCACGGTAGGTCGACAAAAGTTCATCCGCCTTAAAATCGAGCTGAACAATGCTTGAGACATCCCTTTTTAAGTATGTGAACCCGTTCCTTACCATGGCAAAATCGATGTAGTTTGAATATTTAGTCTGATAAATAATGGGGGGAAGCGTAAGTTGTATTCTGTCAACTTTAAGTGTTTCCGCATATTCGATCAAAATGTCGACCATTGCGTGAGCTTCTTTAAAATTCAGATTTGAATTATATACAAAGCTTCCGTAAGAGGCTCCCGGATGTGAGGCTAGTACTTTCTTTCCTTCTCTTTCAACAACAGCCGCAGTATACACTGCAAGCAGCTTATTATCTTTAAATACTACAAATGAAGCATCTTTAAATCTGTCTGCGGGATGGTAAGCAAGAAATTCGCGTTTATGAAAAATTGTTCCGTTATCTGAATTATCAACAAAATTATCCCATTCTTCAGTGGATAGCCCTGATTTGATGTATGTTTTATAATCAATCATATTTCCGGATTATTTTTTAAGATTAATAGAAATATTTGAATAGAAAAATACTACATCTGAATATAATATTGAAACTAAAAGGCCTTATTCTTGAAATATGCCTGTTTAAGATTAAAGTTCCAATATAATATTTAGAATTCTGTCTTATTTTAATATGAATTTGAATTTTGAAATTCAATCCGGTTCAGCCTGATACAGTAGAAGGTAGGGGGATAGCGTATCTGGAGGTTATGTGAAGCGTATCTGGATGCTTATTATAAGTTACGGTGAAAGAGCAGTACTTTATCCGGTTACTTTAGAAATCATCAGGAAAATTCACACCAGGTTCAGTCAGGTTTTTTAAAAACTGAATTGTAATGAGAAAACCGAAGCACTTCCCAATCCAAGTGAAAAAGGCAGAAAGGCATAGTCAAAATTCAGGTTTCCCCACATTATGCCGATTCCTCCTGTAAAACCGCGTGATTCATATCCCGACTGATATCCTGCGCGGAGAGCAATTGTTTTATCATAAACTCCCTCAGCGCCAAGATTAAAATGAATATCTTCAGTTGAGAGATATTTCTGAAATTCTGCAGCAGTAGTTACGCCGAGCTTAGAATCGGGAAAATCGAAATGATACGCGGGACCTATCCTGATTTCAGATGGAAGTTTTGTAGCTTCATTCCGCAGATTATTCATTGTCCCAAGATTTTTAATGACTGCAGATGCCGTTAAACCTTCAACTGAGGTGTTGTAATTTAAACCCAGGTCGACACCCCATCCGGTCGCTTCATCCGAAAGAATTCCTTCATATAAATATTTAAGTGATAGTCCGAAATCAATATTTTCGACAATTCCGAACCCGGTCGATAGACTGCCGAAAAAATAATTTGCATTAAATTTTGAATCAGGTTCACCCGGTTTTGTGCGTACTTCAATATCGCTGACAGTTGTAACATTAAAGCCCAAAGCTACGGGAAGACCCCATATTTCAGAACCGATTCCCATGACTTCGCTTCTCACGTCCTGGATCCATTCATTATGCATCAGCATTATTTCTGTATTCTCTTTACCGGCAAGCCTGGCAGGATTATAGAAAAGTGCCGTAACATCATTCGCAGAGACAGCACCGGCATCTCCCATGGCAATATTCTTTGCGCCAAATCCGAATTTAAGAAATGATAATCCTGTATTTCCAGCTGATTGGGAAAAGGTATAAGTTGTTAAAGCCAATAATATTAAAACTATTTTTTTCATTAATTTATTGTTTTATGATTATATAAGTTCAGGTTCAACCTCAAGCCTTGAACTTGATCTTGATCTTGATCTTCCATCATTCCATTTCTCCGGTATCCCACACTAAAATACAACATTTATTCCGACGACATGCCGGTCCTGGGGAGAATACTGCTCAATCATAAATGCATAATCCACGCCGATCCTTACCCCGTCAAAATTCCTTGCATAAGAAAACCCTGCAGCGGGTTTAGGTAAAAAATCGGAGTTACTAAGGTTGAATTGATCGATTCCTGCCCTGATGAACAGACCTTCTATAATGTTATATTCAGCTCCTGCTCTTATTATATTCGTTTCACCGCTGCTGTTCTCAAAATCAACTGATGCAAGCAAACCCAGTTCCTTGTTATAATAGCTTACTCCCAGTTTCCTCAAATTAGGAAATTTATCCGTAGAATTGGTCCCATCTGTTCCGTATAATGTGCTGGTATCCCATTTATAGGCACTGTTAAGATCAGCAACAACAATTGCGGCATTCCACTGTTCATTTATTTTATAAAGCAAACCTATGTCGACTCCGACACCGCTCGAAGTTATTGATTCAAAGAGTTTGTAATAATAAAATTTTGCTTCAATGCCGACAGCAAGATTTTCATTAATTCTTTTTCCAAAAGCAATAAAAAACTGATTTTCGGAAGTTGAAAGTTCGCCTGTCTGCAATCCCTGGTTATCTCTGCCGTCAATTTTACTTACACCGCTATTAATTATTCCGGCACTTACTCCAGCAGCTCTTTCTTTTTTGCCCCCGACATCAAATCTTCTTGTAAAGGATAAAAAATTAAGTGATCTGTCGAGTGATAGAAATGTGTAGGAGGTTTGAAAAGAATTCCCTTCCTGGAAAACACTTAAGGCAGGGTTATAATAAGAAACGAGATTACCTTCAGTAACGGCGGTAAGAGCATTCCCCATACCTATTCCACGTGCTCCGAAACCCATTCTGCTGAACGCTCCGGGCATTGCAGCAATTTTACTTAATTCCGGCTGAGCCGAGGCAGCGGTGGTTAATATTAAAATTATAAATAAAAGATATTTCTTCAATTTTTCCTCTTACTGAAGTACCAGAATTTTTCCGAATAAAGGATCGTTTGAACCTACTTCAATCCTATAAAAGTACACACCATTAGGAACCAGGGTGCCGTTGTCATCAGTTCCGTTCCAGCTGTCATATGGCGGATCTGAAGCCGAAATTTTTCTTGGCGCATTCTGAATTACTGTTTTCAGATAATTCATTCCAAAGTCGAATATTCTGATAGTAACATTTTCATCTTTGTCACCGGTATCATATTTAAAGGTAACTCTCCCATCAAGTCTCGGGGCGAAGGGGTTAGGGAATGCATAGACCTCAGTTGATGAGGGGGCAGCAATATACACCTTCCATTCACCAGCCCACATCAGACCCGTTTCAAGAAGTCTTGCAAGCCCCTGGTCTGAACCAATCCACACAGTATTCCCGGAAGCGGCTGCAGAATAGAATGAAGTAGTTGAAATTGTCCCTCCTGTTTTGGAATCAATTATAGATCCAGGCAGGATCCAAGTCAATCCGGTATTGCTCGAGCGGAAAACACCATTATCTGTTGCAGCCATCGGCTGATCACCCTTAAAACCAAAATTATGTGCCTGTTCGTGTGGCAGCACAACCTGCCAGTTCGCACCATCATCAGTTGAAAAGCTGACTGCATAATATTCCGTATATCCTTCTGCTTTCCAGGAGGCACCCCAGATAGAATTATCAGCAGAGTTATACCCCAGTGCTACGATAAAATTCCCGCTGATCGCATTTTCCTGGTTAAGATGGTTGTATTTCTGCCAGCTAACTCCCCCGTCTGTGGATTTGTTTATACCGTTTGCAGTTCCCACAAAAAGAGTTGAATCATCTTTTGCAACGACCGAAAATGCACGGTGATTAAGCCAGCCTGTACCAAAATTCCCTGACGAAGGAGATAGGGCAAAATTAATTGTATCATCCGGACTGATCGAATTGAGACTATCCGATGGAAGTATTACTCTCTGCCAGGTTTGTCCCATATCTGTACTTTTTCTTAATCCTCCTGCAAAGGATGCAATCCAGACCGCATCGGGAGTGAAAGCAATATCGTAAGTAAGATTCTGGATGGCTACGGTAACCGGTAAAGCCCGCACCTTAGGAAGCTGTATTCCGTCATTAATACCATAAACAATTGTTGAATCCTCCGGATCATCAAGGGGCTGCGGGACAGAATGCCAGGTAACTCCATTATCACTCGTGTAATGAAGACCTGAACCTTCGGGAAGCGTTGAGCCGCTTACATCTTTTGAATGAGCAGTAGAAGCCCATAATATATTATGGTATTTATCATATTCAATCGCCGGGACACTTTCAGATCCGAATGCAGCATTTCCATAAAAGTTGATCCAGCTTTCACCATTATCTGTAGAAAGACTTACTCCTCTGCTAGTACCCAGCCAAACAGTGTCACCGCGCGCTATTATATCACTTATACTGTTGCTTAAAGGATTCCTTGATTCAAGTGATTTTTCAACACCATTTTCGTTTAAAAGTTTATAGGAATCCGGATGTGTCTGCGAGGAAAGTATAACCGGATAAAATATTAAAAATAAAAAGATTATACTTTTCATTGAACAAGTTCCAGATTCTGAATTATTTTATTACTAAGAATATTGGTTCTGTCAATTGCCTCAAATTCAAATCTCCAGCTCCCGGGAGTCTGACCGGAAGGAAATGTTAAAAGTACTGTATAGGTACTATCATTTGCAGCTTCGTCACCGTCCGTGCTCGTCTGACCGTCGTCAAAAAGCGGGAATTGAAATATCCCCTGAGAATTAACTACCTGTGAGCCATCCGGTCTGTATAATTCATAATATACCATTTCGATATCATTCTGTCCGTTTGAATCCACTGCCATAACTGAAAAAGTAAAAGTTTGTCCGATCGAAACACTATCCGGTAGATTCAGATTTGAGAGAACAGGGGCAAATTTGTCTTTACCATTATCAAAAACAAAATTCTGAGCCGAGATATAACTGGAAGTATTATAAATATCGGTGACATAATAATTTACTATGTAAACACCATTTATATAACTATTACTCATTGTGAATTTATTCGAAAAAGTTTTATCACCTTCCGCCGAATCCCGGTGAGCCGAAAAGTCCCCGTCATCGTATAGACTAATTGCAGAGGAGTTCAGAGGCACTCCCGCGGGTGAGACAACATAAAAGTAGACAGACTGGATCTGCTCTGAAGAATTGAACCTTACGGCAAAAGTCAGCACTGAATCCTCAGTGAGGTAATCAACTGAATCTATTGGTGAAATATCAGTTACCTGAATTGAATTTGTCTGTTTCGGATTTATAACCGAATCGTAAGTTTTTTCACATCCCCAGAATAGAATGGGAAACAGGATTAAAAGAACGAATTTTTTCATAAAGTTAATATTGTTTTGAAATTAGCGTCTCTCAAGGTAAAATTATATCCCCCCGCTAATCATAAATGGTGTAGGGGAAAAAGAAATTATTAAAATTAAGTAGCTAAGATAACCTAAAATTTTCCTTTTCCCATCAAGTTCATTGTAATCGGGTATGTTCGGATGCTTTAATTTAATCACGAAAAACAGGATAATTGCCCAAACCAGCCATCCAATCCAACCAAATGCTATATGGATCTGCATAAAGATTTCCAGTAAGCCTGCAATTCCCAGGACAAATAAAATTGCAAATGAAATGACTGCGATTTTATAATGTGTCTCTGCGCCGAACATTGTATACCCGATATGACCGCCGTCCAGCTGCCCCGCGGGAATCATATTCATCGCAGTTATGAACATCCCGAACCACCCTACACATAAAAACGGGTAATGATATATTTCAGACATTGGCGGGAAGAATTGTCCCGGATGCGCAAATATTAATTTGAAGAAAGCAAAAAGAAGGGTGTTCCCGAATTCAAGTTGGAGACCGGTTTTCCCGTAATCCGGGGAAAAGTAATCAGGATGAATTGAAAGTATATATTCCTTGCCGGGAACGTTCAGGAAACCGTAGATCAAAACAATTAAGCAGGCAGCAAATCCGGCAAGAGGTCCTGCTACTCCGATATCAAACATTGCTTTTTTTGACGGGACGGGAGATTTTGTTCTTATTACTGCGCCCATTGTTCCAAAATTCAGAAATCCCGGGAGATTCGGAAAAGGAATGTAATAAGGGAGGGTAGCATTTACTTTGTGATATTTCGCAGCAAAATAATGGCCGAATTCATGGCAGGAAATTATAAACATTATGGCAATTGAATAAGGCAGACCGATAACGAGATGACTGAGTTCATAGGGACCCATTGTTCCAGTTGTCCATTCAGCGCCGGCAATTGTGGTGGTTATAAATGTAATGATGAATAAACCGATATGAAGAAGTACGGAATTTTTTTTCTGAACCTGCCTGTATGCAGAAATATCGGTTTGATCTGTTTGATAGTATTCTTGCATTATAAATCGAGATTAAAACCTAAAGTTGTGTAAGATTCATTGAGATCATAATATTCTCCATGAACACTCTTCCCTGAAAAATAAGTAATTGCAAGGCTTAATCCATGTGATTTATAATTCCCGAACTTTATTCCCGCTGTTAAAATATTACTCCCTGAGAACTTATTAATTTCCTGCAGTTTAAAGTCATATGCAATAAAAGGGTAGACATTTTCAAATTTTGTATAGTAATAATCAAAACCTATCTGATAAATTCCTTTGCCTATTTCTACCGGTTTATGATGAAAAAGATAGGTGAAACCCGCATAAAATCTCAAACCATCATACCTATAATAAGGAAAGAGTTCGATAAATTCTCTTGTAAAAACAGTCGCTGTTCTTCCATCTCTCCAGAAATTAATTTTATAATCGTATTGTCCGTCTACGAAATGAGCGCTGATATGACTCAGCCTGAATCTTAAACCATATTCAGTATTTTGATCAATTACTTTGTATCCTGAATTCAGTCCAAAAAGGTAGTCAATTGCTTCAACAGGAAAATGGAATTCACTTTCAGCTCTTAACCTGGTAAATGTAAAAAGATCTACACCGAATGATAATGCAGAGTTTTTATAATCGATCCGGGTTATATCTGTCGACCGGCTTATATCCAGCCTTATTTTCTTTCCGCCCAATTCAAATGCAAACCCTGCTCTTGGTTCTATGAAATTAGTAGTAAAGGGCTGAATGTTAATATCTGAAGGAAACCAGGTTGTACTGCTCTGAGGGAAAGCCTGGATTGTTAGAATTGATAAAACACTAATGAGTAAATATTTTTTCATAAATAAATTTCGAATTTGCGAATTTAGCGGATTTAGCGAATAGGTTCCCGGAATTTGTGAATTATAAATCGAACAAATTCGTTAATACGTCAATTCCTATATTCCTCTTAAATATTTAATAAAGCCTTTTACTTGTTTTCTTTCTTCCAGCAATTTATGAAACAGGTCAGTTGTCTCTTTAACCTTATATACATCCCTCAAAACATATGTCATCGACATTATTTCGGAAGCCGACCTTTGTGAATATCTAAGAAATCTGACAAACTCAGTATTATTATCCGAATCAAAACCTTCTGCAATATTATTCATAATTGAAATCCCTGCTCCGATAAGCTGACCTTTTAATCTTAAATCTTTTTCCAGATCTTTATTCTCCCATATTACCTTATAAATCAGGTTAACAATTTCTCTGGCTAATTTTTTGTACCTCATTTTAATAATTCCCCAATATGATTTTTGAATTTTTAGATTACGAATTTAGCAAATATTCTAAATAATTTATAAATGTAGTGAATTCGTCAAACCCTTCAGTTCGCTCAATCCGCCAAATTCGCTAATTTTATTAATCCTCCTAATTCGTTAGTCCCCAATCCTCTTTCTAATTTTTTGTTCATTAAAATATTTGTGGTAATTGTATCCTTAATTTAATAGCCACAAAGGCACTAAGTTGAAATAAATCTTTTTATTCCATCTTTAATTAAAGCGACATTAAAAATAATCAGAAATCCCAGTCGTTTACCTGTTAATTTTAAATGACTTATTACCTGGGCCTGCAGACGGGATTTACCTGATCAACCGCTTTTAATTCGCATATTAAAAAACAAACTTCATAAACCCTTTCAAATAAACCTGGGCCTAAATTTTTATGCACAATAAATGCAGCGTCAACAATCTGTTTAGCAAGGAATTCTTCTCTTTCTGATAATTTCCTTGTTTCCATAAAACTATGTAGCATTTTTTCTCCCTTTGCATTCACAAAGACACGAGGAAGTTATAATATTTATATTTTGTTAATAAATTATAGTTTAAAACTTTATAACCATTAAAAACCTAATCAACAAATTTCTTTGTGCCTTTATGCCTTTGTGGCATTAAATTTTTTCTTAAATTTTTGTTTTACAAATTTATTAAATCCATACTTAAACTTTGAAGTCAGGCTGGCAAATGCATAATGATTTGTAGGGAACGCAAATGAGGGTTCAAAGTAACAGTTTACTGTGCAGCCCCGGCAGTAATCAAATCTCCCTTCCATTCTCTTAAATTCTTTGACTTTTTCAGAAGCTCTTATTTCTTTTATGGGCCGGTTAATCTTTATACGTTCGTGTCCAAAGTGATAACATGGAAGAATGATTTCATTATAGGGGGAAATTACTATTACCCGGGAGACAGCCTTACATCTTGGATTATTTATATCGTTCCCGCCGTCTTGCCTTAATTTCATGAACCCCCTGTTAAGATAGATATCAATTTTGCCCTCAACATATTCTTCAATAAAGTCAATCGCCTCATTACTGAGACCTGGATTACCGAAATAAGAGAACACAGGATTTACGAGAAGGACCAGATCATTCCTCCTTGCAATATCATGCAACCGCGGGAGCTTTTTATAAGTATCATTTGTGACAGTAAAAAGAATATCGGGAAATTCACCGAGTGATTTGGCAATTGATATGCTCTCCATTACAATTTTATAGCAATCTACCTTTCTAATATGATTATGCTCTGTTTCATCCGGGGAATCAAGCGAAAAATGAAGCAGGTTAATTTTCCCTGCAAGCCTCTCTGCAAATTTCGGATACAACAAGGCATTGGTAGTAATACTCGTCTGCATTTTAAATTGTTTTGCATATTCTGCCATAAGATGGATCTCTTTATGGAGAAGCGGCTCCCCGCCGGTCAGATCGATGAACTTCACACCAAGCTGAGAAATCTGCTCTATGTTGGTTCGGAAATCATCAAGCTTAGCATAAGGAGTGTTAGCAAAGTTTTTGTGTTCAGCAAAATGACAAAAAGTACAAAAAGCATTGCATTTGTATGTCACATAGTAATTGCAAAGAAGAAGCATTAATACTCCTTGCCTTTCCACACTACTTTTCTGCTGCTCAGAACAATTACAGGAAGAATAAGTACGTATATTATAAAATATAGTTCGAACTGAATGAAATATCTTAAATGCGGTTTTAATCCAAGCCTGTTGTGAACGGGGTACAAAACAAATAAATCGATTGCCAGTTTAAAAACTGCTAAATATAACCATACCCCTGAGAAAAATACAGGGGTCAAAAGAATACAGAGGTTCACTATGAGCCCGAATGACATGATGATGAAGCCCCTCAGCGGCACTCCCAGTCCGCCTACCCCCCATCTTTTCTTCTGATGATAAAGTTCCGGGAGACTGGTGCATGGTAAAGATGTAACAAGAGCATTCTTATCTAATGGAAAAATTATTTTGTATTTCCTGAGACGGTTAACAGCCATCAGCAGGTTAAAATCCTCTGTTACACTGAACGGAAGATTGTCGTATCCCCCGGTTTCATAGTAGACTTTTTTCCTGTACGACATATTATTCCCTATACAACTGATCGGGTAACCGAGATTTATAGTTCCTGCTGCAATGATTAACAGGTAAACAAAATCAATCGCCTGCATTCCACTAAAACCATTATATGCCGCCTGGGTTGTAAATCCGTTTACTATTCCAATGTCTTCTTTGTAATAAGAACATATAGTTTTGGCCCATTGAGGATCAACTTCACAATCAGCATCTGTAGTAAGAATTATTTCACCCTTTGTAATTCTGATTGCACTATCTATAGCATTTGCTTTCCCTTTTAAGTTCTCACTCTCGGGATTTGCACTTATTCTTTTAAATCTTGATTTATTTTTAATGAATTCATCAACGATTTGTATTGTTGCATCCGTGGAATGTCCATCTGAAATAATTATCTCAAGCTTTCCTTCAGGATAAATAAGTTTATCGAGAGAATTAAGACAGCGCAGAATATTTTTTTCTTCATTCCTGACAGCGACTACCACAGCAGCTTTCGGCAACTCCTCATCTTTAATCCTTGGAAATATTTTATTGTTACCGATTATAAACAGAACCGACTGAATAAAATATCCGCATAAAAATACAAGAAAGATTATCTCAAACATTCGGCCGGAGCTCCGATTTGAAAACCTTTGCGGGAAGCTTCTTCAACGATATAATTAATGGATGCAGTAATTATTTCCTTACTCTTAATACTGTCATGTAACACAATTATAGAGTTTTTCCTTAAATATCTTTGTACGGCAAATTTAACAGTGTCAATATTATTCTTATAGTCATATGTAATAAGCGACCACATTACAGCTTTCAGGTTCATTTCCTTCAATATAGAAACTATTGATAAATTAAATTTTCCGTATGGCGGCCTGAAATATAAAACATCTTTGCCGGATTTTTGTTTTATCAAATTATTAAACTTTTCGATCTGTTCAACCACTTCATTCCTGCCTGAATTTGATATTTGTTTATGATTGTACGTATGATTACAAATAAGATGACCTTCATTTAAAATCTGTTCGTAAAGACCAGGATATTTGTCCACATTTTCGCCAACACAGAAAAATGCAGCTTCTATATTATGCTTCCCCAAAGTATCAAGAATACTTGAAGTAGTTTCAGGAACCGGACCATCATCAAAAGTGAGCAGTACTTTATCTGTCTTCGATTCCCACTGGAATGAAGAGAAAATTTTCTTTAAAAGATACGGCGGATTGTACCGGTATTTCATCAATTGAAATATAATATATGATCATTTTATTCTATAATCTTCAATCAAGATTCAACAACGTACATCCTACCTTCTTACCTTTTCATCCTCCAATCTTCCAATCTTCCAATCTTCCAATCTTCCAATCTTCCTATCATCCTATCTTCCTTTTTCCCTAATACTATCCCCTCTGCGCCGCGCAATGCTATTCATTTTTCACCCCTTAATAACTCCCACTGGACGAAGCTTTGCCACATTTTTAGTTATACCTTCATTATGCATTACTTCAACAACCTGGGAAACATCCTTGTATGCCCCGGGCATTTCCTCTGCGATTGTTCTGTATCCCTTTGCCTGAATAATAATTCCTTTTTCTTTCAGTTCTTCAACGAGGTTTCTCCCCTTTGCTTCCTTCATAGCTTTAGTCCTGCTTAGATTTCTTCCCGCCCCATGACACGATGAACCAAATGTTTCCTCCATCGCTTTCACAGTTCCCACTGCTATATAAGAATATCTTCCCATATCACCGGGAATTAAAACCGGCTGACCAATTCCCCTGTATCTTTCCGGTATCAATTTGCTTTCCGGAGGGAAGGCTCTTGTTGCTCCCTTACGGTGAACACAAACCCTTTTTTCTTTTCCGTCAATTATATGATTTTCATACTTGGCTATATTATGACAGACATCATAAACTAATCTGAATCCGAGTTCCGAATCGGACATTTTAAAAGTATCTTTTAGACTCTTTTTAGCAAGATGCATTATTACCTGCCTGTTATTCCATGCAAAGTTGGCGGCTGACTGCATAGCTGCAAAATAATTCTCACCCTCCTGTGAATTAAGCGGGGCGCAGGCAAGCTGCCTGTCAGGCAGATTAAAATTATATTTTACACTTGCTTTAACAAGTATTTTCAGGTAATCATCACAGACCTGGTAGCCAAGTCCCCTTGAGCCCGTATGGATTAACAGTACAAGCTGTCCTTTAAATATTCCCATCACCGAAGCTGCTTTTTCATCGAATACTTCATCGACTACGTCCACTTCGAGAAAATGATTACCTGAACCAAGTGTCCCGACCTGATCAATTCCCCTTTCAATTGCCCGCGGCGACACTGCATCTGAATCAGCATTCTTCAATGTCCCGCTCTCCTCTGTAAATTCTATATCCGAGGAATCTCCCAGGCCATTGTCGACAGCCCAGAGTGAGCCTTTTGCTAAAACAGATTTCATTTCTTTAGGAGACAGCTTCTTAATCGCACCCGAAGAACCAACACCCGTTGGAATATTCTGAAACAATTTCGAAACCAGAGCTTCAATCCTGTTCTTCACTTTTTCATACTCCAGCGAGGTCACAGCCAGCCGCACCCCGCAGTTAATATCATATCCAACCCCTCCCGGAGAAATAACTCCTTTATCAGCATCCGTTGCAGCCACACCACCTATAGGGAAACCATATCCCCAATGAATATCGGGCATAGCCAGGCTATATTTTTGAATACCAGGCAGGTGCGCGACATTAACAACCTGTTTTAATGCATCATCATTCTGCAGATTCTGCTCAATCATTTTTTTTGATATATATATTCTACCTGGAACGCGCATGCTGCCCTTAGCGGGAATCTCCCAGAGATTCTCTCTTAACTGATTTAGTTCTATTCCATGAATATTCATATTCCCCTCCTTCTTATTAAATGTCATATACTATGATTGTCTTATAAACATCACCCGCCTTTTTAATATCGAGCTGATGGAATGTAATGGCTTTTATTTCAGCTTTAATATCATCCTGCTTCAAAATCACTCCAAACCGGGCATTGCATTCCAGTAAGTACTCATCATTCTTTTTTTCAATGGTAATTTTATCTATTACTACAGGGAAAATCTTTTTAATTTCGAACACGTAATTCAATTCCTGTAAGAAAGATACTAGCAGCTCCTCAACCGAATTTTCTTTCAGGATAATATTTCTTTTATGCTCGCCCCTATTATAATCCGAAGGTTCAATTATAGCACTCTTCCAGCTATTTAAGGCAGCCAGAAACAATTCTTCAAATGTGTTTCCTGAAACTTCGACGGCTATATCCGCTGTATGGTCTATGAATTTATAAGTGGAGGTCATTTGCAATCAGATAAAAATGTTCCGGATACATTATACAATTTTTAAATGATTACTTCCTTAATTAGTAAATTTGGTGCATGCTTTTAACAGGATTTAAATGATTAAAAAACTTCAGGAACATCAGGTGGGATTGCTCGCTGTTTTCACTGCTGCACTAATGTGGAGTACAGGAGGCTTATTTGTAAAGCTTGTTACTTTTGATGCAATGCAGATTTCATTTTTCAGGTGCTCCATTGCAGCCCTGGTGTTTGCAGCACTTTTCAGGAAGCGATTACTGCTGGTTAACCGGTTCACGTTTATAAATGCATTATTCTATGCCTCTGTACTTATAGCTTACGTTATTGCATTAAAAATGACAACTGCCGCAAATGCAATCTTCCTTCAATCGACTGCGCCTATATATGTTCTGATTTTTGAGCCAATCATTTTAAAGACATCCTATAACAGGATAAATATTATGACAATAGTGATTTGTACAATAGGAATGTTCTTTTTCTTTATGGGAAAAATCTCCCCTGCTCATTTTGAAGGAAATCTGATTGCACTCTTTTCAGGAATTATGTTCGCAGCGTTGTTCCTTGGCTTGAGAAAAAATGAAAACAAATATCAGCTGAGCTCAATCTTTTACGGCAACGTAATTGTCGCACTTGTTTGTATCCCTTTTTTATCAGGAATACAGGATCTGAATTTCAGTAATTTATGGATGGTTTCCTTTCTCGGAGTTTTCCAGATTGGACTGGCATATGCAGTATTCTCTTACGGCTTACAAAGAGTACTCGCAATAGAAGCATCCATTATTGCATTGGTTGAACCTGTGTTGAATCCTGTCTGGGTGTTTATTGGTTATGGCGAAGTTCCGGCCGTCATGGCAATATTAGGAGGGATAATAATCCTATCTGCAATTACGATGAGGACTTTAGTTATGGAAACACCGATGTTTAAAGGCAGATTTAAGGTTTAGGATTAGTTACATCATTGAAAATTTATTCCGGTTCGAAACAAAGGCTCAATATTCAATGGTCAATCTCCAATATTCAATGTTCGATGTTCGATGTTCATTGCTAAGGAGGACAGTATATTTTATGGAGAAAGTCTTACAATTTCCCAATTATTCTTTTTTTTCCTGTAACTAATCCTATCATGTAAACGGCTTTCTCTTCCCTGCCAGAATTCAAATTCAACCGGTTTTAATATAAAACCTCCCCAGAAAGGAGGTAACGGAATTTTCCCGTCCTTATATTTCCCAGCCGTCTCTTCAAATTTAGCTTCGAGGAATTCACGGTTTGGTATTACACTACTCTGGTTTGATGCCCAGGCACCAATCTGGCTGTCAACAGGACGTGAATGAAAATATTCCTCTGATTCTTTCAATGATACCTTTTTAACTGAACCTCTTATCCTGACCTGTCTTTCAAGCTCAAGCCACAAAAACAAAATCTCCGCAACCGGGTTCCTCATTAAATCTTTTGCTTTATGACTTTTATAATTAGTAAAGAAGACAAATCCTTCTTCGTCAAATTTTTTGAGCAGCACGGTTCTTACTGAGGGAATCCCTTTTGCAGAGGCAGTTGCAAGTATCATTGCATTCGGCTCTTTCACTTCCGATTTTAATAGTTCTTTAAACCAGTGTGAAAACTGCATAATCGGATTTGGATCAACATTTTGTTCTGTTAATTCATTCAATGATCAATTCCTCCTAATGCTGTAAATTTGGTTGCTTTTTTTCATATAAATTGGTTACAGGCTCTTTTAACTTAAATGAATACAAAATATTTAGTAAATTATACGATGTAAATCCCATTACTAATGTTAAAAATAATGACTGAAGGGTCATTGTCTCATTTTATGATGTGGATTATTTCTCACTTAAATTTAATGAATATTTTACTAAACAAAGATTTAAATCTTAATAAATGAAACCGAACGAGTTAACAAAAGAACAAAGAGAAGAATTAGAAAAATTTGGTGCAAATACCTGGTTTGTGGAATATCTTCACGAGCAGTATGAAAAAAATCCTTCGCAGATTCCTGTTCAATGGCAGAAATTTTTTGGAAAAGTTACCGGAAAATTCGAAGATAATGCTAATATGGAAAATAAAGAAAACGGGACGTTATTCAATTTAGGAAATATTGAATTTCCTTTGCCAGGAGAAGGAGATGAAACTCAGGTTATTGCAGGAAGCTCGGCCAGAATCCTTGATAATATGAATGACAGTCTTACTGTACCGGTTGCTACTTCACAAAGAACAGTCCCTGTAAAACTTTTGGAAGAAAACCGCAGATTATTAAATCAGTTCCTGGAAAAGAAAAATGCAGGGAAAGTATCTTTCACTCACCTTATCAGCTGGGCTATTCTTAAAGCTGCAGAAAAAGTTCCGGCCCTTAATAATGCTTTTACTCTCATCAAAGGCAAACCGAATATCATAAAAAGGAAAAACATTAATCTTGGACTGGCAATCGATCTTGAAAGAAAAGATGGTTCGCATTCACTTATAGTGCCTAATATTAAAAATGCCAACCGGATGAACTTTAAGCAATTCTGGGATACATATGAAGATTTGGTTACCCGGTCGAGGAAAGGATTAATTGATCCTGTTGAATTTTCCGGAACTACAATAACACTTACAAATCCGGGAACAATTGGCACTGCAGCATCAGTGCCGAGACTAATGGTTGGCCAGGGTGCAATTATAGCCACAGGAGCTATCCAATATTCTCCGGAATACCAGGCAATGTCTCCTTCAACTATTTCTGCTCTTGGTGTAAGCAAAGTGATGACAATTACAAGCACATACGATCATAGAATAATACAGGGTGCTGAATCAGGCTTATTCCTTAAAGAAATAAATGATTTGCTTCTGGGTAAAGAAAATTTTTATGATGAAATTTTTGAGGCTCTGAAAATTCCATATAAACCGTTTATCTGGAAGGCGGATTACCAGCCGGGAATTTTTGAAAATGCGACTAATACAGAAGAAATTGAAAAGCAGGCAAAAGTTCTGCAGTTAATAAATTTATACAGGGTTCGCGGTCATCTTATTGCAAATCTTGATCCGCTGGGATTCCAGACCCCCTATCACCCTGAACTTGATCCGGCAACGTATAACCTTACGATCTGGGATATGGACCGCCACTTTATCACCGGCGGTTTCAGTGGTTTAAAGACGGCTTCTCTCAGGCAGATTCTTGAAATACTTCAAAGAACTTATTGTGAGAAGATTGGCGTTGAGTATATGCATATCCAGAATCCTGAGGAGAAGTTCTGGCTGCAGAGTAAAATGGAACCCATAAAGAATATTCCTGATTTCAGTTCTGAAATTAAAAAGAGGATTTTGAACAAACTGATTAACGCTGAGATCTTTGAACATTTTATGCATACAAAGTTTATCGGACATAAAAGATTTTCTCTGGAAGGATCTGAAACTCTTATTCCTGTTCTGGATATGCTTCTTGATGAAGCAAGCCAGGCGAATGTGCTGGAAGTGGTTTTAGGAATGGCTCACCGCGGCAGGTTAAATGTACTGGCAAATGTCATAGGTAAGTCATACGAATCTATCCTCTCAGAGTTTGAAGATATACAGGATCCGAATTCAATAGAGGGCTCTGGTGACGTAAAATATCATCTTGGAGCGACGGGTAAATACAAGACGCATAATGGTAAAATGATAACTGTCTCGGTTGCTTCCAATCCGAGTCACCTTGAATGGGTAAATCCGGTTGTTGAAGGAATTGTGCGCGCAAAACAAACACGACTTGGGGACAATAAAGCCCACAGTAAAATATTATCAGTTCTTATACACGGAGATGCTGCATTCGCAGGACAGGGTATTGTAGCTGAGACCTTAAATCTTTCTCAATTAAGCGGCTACAGGACCGGCGGAACGGTTCACATAATTATTAATAATCAGATCGGGTTTACAACTACTCCAGAGGATGCACGTTCTTCAGTTTACGCATCGGATGTAGCCAAGATGATACAGGCGCCTATATTTCACGTTAATGGTGATGATCCTGAAGCATCTCTGTGGGTTACAAAGCTGGCATTCGAATACAGGCAAATCTTTAAGAAAGATGTAGTAATAGATTTATTCGGATACAGGAGACATGGACACAATGAAGGTGACGAACCCGGGTTTACACAGCCTCTGCTTTATGATATAATTAAATCCCATCCTTCCGTAAAAGAGATCTATGAAAACGCACTGCTAAAAAGCCATATGCTTTCAGAAGAAACAATTCAGAGAATGAACGAAGAAATATCTAATGATTTAAGTGAGGCGTTCGATAAAATAAAGAAAAGGAGTATCAGTTTTAACTCGGATGTACCACTTGCTATACCTAAGGAGAAAATTGAATCTATTAAACCGGTCACAGATACAAACATTTCTGAAGAGACCTTAAAGACTATTGTAGAAAAAACTACTTCTCTTCCGGAAGGTTTCACAATTCATCCAAAGCTGAAGAAGTTCCTTGAAAAAAGGAAAGATCTTGTTGAAGGAAAGTCGGAGGCAGAATGGGCATTTGCTGAAACCCTTGCTTTCGGCAGTCTTCTCCTGGAGGGAACCCCGGTACGACTAAGCGGACAGGATAGCGTGAGAGGAACTTTCAGCCAGAGACATCTTGCACTCACAGATATAAAAAGTGGTATTGAGTATGTGCCGTTAAATTATCTTTCAAAAAACCAGGCACAACTTGAAGCTCTCGATAGTTTCCTTTCCGAAGCCGCCGTTTTAGGATTCGAATACGGATACAGCACGGCAGATCCCCTCGCACTTGTTTTGTGGGAAGCACAGTTTGGAGATTTTGCAAATAGCGCCCAGGTTATAATTGATAACTTTATCGTGGCTTCTTATGAAAAATGGCAGCTACCGAATAGTCTTGTTTTGCTCCTTCCTCACGGTTACGAGGGACAGGGCCCGGAACACTCCAGTGCAAGACTTGAAAGATTTCTTATTCTTTGTGCGGAAGAAAATATTCAGGTTTGTTATCCATCCACTCCTGCTCAGTATTTTCATGTTTTAAGGAGGCAAATGAAGAATGCCGTTCAGAAACCGCTGATTCTGATGACGCCTAAAAGTCTTCTACGTTTACCTGAAGCTAAATCCCCTAAAGAAGAATTTACCAGCGGCAGTTTCCGGGAAATTATTGATGATGATTCAATCAATAAAAAAGATAATGTAAGAAAAGTACTACTGACAAGCGGCAAAGTATATTATGATCTGATCAAATTCCGGAGTGACAATAAAATCAGCGATACTGCAATAGTCAGAGTTGAGCAATTTTATCCTTATAAGTCCAATCCGGTTAAAGAAATACTTAATTCATACACCGGAGCAAAAGAAATAGTGTGGGTGCAGGAAGAGCCGAGCAATATGGGTGCATGGCATTTTCTATATCCAAGAATAAGTGATGACCTTGGAAAGGGACAGAAACTTACATACAGCGGACGTCCTGAAGGCGCAAGTCCTGCAGTTGGTTCGGCAAAGATCTCCGGACAGCAGCAGAAAGAATTAGTTGAAGAAGCTTTCAAATAGCCAATCTTGAATTAGATATTACGAGTAGTTAATTTCAGATAGTTCTTTTAAAGTGATTTTGCGAGCGTAACTCAGTTGGTAGAGTGTCAGCTTCCCAAGCTGGATGTCGCGGGTTCGAACCCCGTCGCTCGCTCAAGAATACAGTTATCTCTCTATATTTATAAAATTTCCTATTTCAAACTTACCTCTTACAACGCACCCCTATTTGATGAAATAAATTATCGCGACATATGACCTGATCACAATTATTCGGCCCAAAAGTACAGTTAATGCTTTAACGTTTTAATGATGCGCTTTTTGTGTAGGACAGAGAGAAAAACATTATGGCAAGCAATAAATATGCAATTGTAAATTGATATGGTATTTGCTGAAAAATTCCCGACAATTGCCATGGAAAATACATATTGCCGTCAGGAGTGGCTGAATGTATGACCCCGAAGAATGTAAACCCGGCCATTATTAAAAGGTATATGGAGGCCTGCTTTAGTTTCCTGTCTATCAGCTTTGCAGCAAAGGCTCCCCACAGCATAGCAGTTAAAATAAATCCATTTCCAAGTGCCACTATTACGAGCATCTGTGGAAGGGCCTTGCCCGGTAAAGTAAGCAGCTCATTAAACCTGGCAAGAGGCACAATATCAGTATTGCTGAATTGTATTTGAAGAAGTCTTGCAATATTCGGGAAGAAGGAAAATGCAACTGCTGTTGTATGCGCCGGCGGAACAGCTTTAAATGCCTGTACGATAATATCAAGTGCAACAAATATTAATATCGGGGCAAGAACTGCGCGGGGAATAGACTCAACAAAGAAAGAAATATAGCCGAGGATCCCGCCGATCCCGATAAATAATCCGGTAAGCAGGGTATACCCGGCACGGCTTCCCATGGCTTTATAAGCAGGCTGTCCTATATAAGGTGTTGTCTGTGCAACACCGCCGCAAAATCCTGCTAGTAATGTCGAACATGCCTCTGTCAGCAGAATGTCCCTTGTCTTAAAATCATCCCCTGCAACTCTTGCACTCTCGGTCACATTTATCCCTCCGACTATAGTAAGAATTGCAAAAGGCAGAGCAATAGGAAGATATTTTAAAGCTTCTACAAATCCATTTAAAAAATTTAAGGTCGGAATTGGTGCTCCGAAATGAAGCTGCATTGAGGGAGGTGTGAAGGTACTGTAAAGAAGACCTGCCGGTGCTAATATATAGTACAAAGCTGTTCCGATAAAAATTGCGGCAAAAACTCCGGGGAAATTCTTAGGAAGGTTGATCTTAGCAACAAGAGTGTATAATATCAATCCAAGTGAAATCATACCGATTACAGGGAGTCCGAAAACATCGAGCAAAGGTACAAAACCTATTAATGCTAGACCAATGCCGGCAAGGCTGCCAAGTAAACCTGCCTGCGGAACAATTTTCTGTACCCAACCACCTATAAAAGAAAACAGCAGTTTAAAAACCCCGATAATAACCATTGTCGCCATCCCTATATACCAGGTCATCATTGCAGCATCATACCCATTCATACCCTTCGATTTTAAATAAATAAATGCGGGACCTAGAACGGTAAGAGCTATTCCGATTGTTGAAGGTGTATCCAGGCCTAATGGCATAGCTGTTACGTGAGGATTTTTGTTCTTTTTAGCCAAACGGAAAGCCATCCAGGTGTAGATAATATCCCCGAACAAAACACCCAGTGCAGTACCGGGAAACATCTTGCCGAACACAATTTCGGCCGGATATTTGAAAACAAAAATAAGTATGCCGGCAAGGAAAGAAAGGACAGTAAGATTATCAAACATTAAACCAAAAAAACCGTTGATATCTCCCGCAACGAACCAGCGGTATCTGAATTTTTCCGGTGAAGCATTATTAGTTATTAACATCTAACTTCCCTATTCAATGTGAGAATATTATTAATGCTGAAGTTTTTTTATGACAGATGGGTCATAAAGATAACATCTGCCATATTTCATTTACCATCCCATCTCAATATTTTTTCTCTGTAAATTTTTTCCAAAGAAAATAAACCGGGATTCCGAGCAGTACAATAACAACCCCGGGCCATGTATACATAGGCTTAAAGATCAGCAGATCTACACAAATAGCTGCCGCGCATAAAATATAAAGCGCAGGCACTATAGGATAACCCCATGCTTTATAGGGACGATCTGCATCAGGGCGAATTCTACGCAGCCTGAAAATCCCCAGGATAGTCAAAATATAAAAAATGAGGACAGCAAAGATCACATAATCAAGAAGATCATTATAAGTTCCGGAGAGGCAGAGAAGACTAGCCCATACCGCCTGAACGGCCAGGGCAAAACCGGGAACAGAGTTTTTATTTAAATCTCCCGTTTTCTTAAAGAACAACTTATCTTTGGCCATTGCATAATAAACCCTCGCCCCCGAAAGGATAAGGCCATTGTTGCATCCGAATGTTGATATCATTATTAATACAGCCATAATGATTGCGGCGGTGCTTCCAAAAATTACTGATGCAGCAGCAGTTGCCACTCTGTCGCTCAAAGCAAATTGAATTCCCCGTTGTACAATATCTGCTCCATCAGGATTTCCCTTCAAAGGAAGCAGCATCAGGTAACCAACATTTGCGGAAATATATAAGATTGTAACGATTAATGTTCCAAAGAACAGACTTAACGGTATGTTTCTTTTGGGATTAATTACTTCACTTCCTGTAAAGGTAATATTATTCCATGCATCGCTTGAGAATAACGATCCGACCATTGCAACTCCGATAGCGGCTAATAACATCAATCCTGAAAGCGGCTGAATCGAATCTATTTTCCCTCCTGAAAAATGAGTCCAGCTCGGATTCCAGAAATCCGAAAAATTCTGCTCTGATGCGAATACATTCCTTCCCACAATAAACGCAAGTATAATAAGAAGAAGCAGCGCAAGAGCTTTTGTTGAAGTAAATATATTTTGAATAGTTTTCCCCGTTTTTAAACCAAGCATATTTAAGTAAGATAGAAATACAATGCTTGCAATTCCCAACAGCTGAGCGGCAGATATCCGGAATCCGGGGAAACTGATCAAAATATTATTTTCACCAAAGAAAGGAATAATTACAGCTGTAAACTTTGCAAAAGCTACAGCAACAGCTGCAATCGTCCCGGTCTGAATTACAAGGAATAATGTCCATCCATAAAGAAATCCGACAAATGGATTGTAGGCTTCACGAAGATAAATGTACTGTCCGCCTGCATGCGGCATCATTCCTGCAAGCTCACCATAACTGAGAGCGGCTGTAATAGTAATTGCACCGGCAATAAGCCATACCAGAAGCAAATAACCGGGAGAACCTACTGTTCTTCCTATATCTGCGCTGACTATAAAAATTCCGGAGCCAATCATAGAACCTATTACTATCATCGTGGAATCGATTAACTTTAATTCTTTCTTTAAGCTTCTGGAAGGTTCTGAACTGGATTGTCCCGAAGAAGAAGAGGAAACCGGTTTATTTTTCATTAGCTCCTTTCAGATAAAATATTGCCGATTTTTATCTTTCAAGTTAAGGAAACTTTAAATCATTTTGGGTTTTATTATCGAAAAAAAATGTTTTGATGATTTCAAGTAATGGTAAAGAGTCCAGATAAACCAGCGCTGTCCAAAATAAATCTCAAATGATTAAGGTGAATTGGTGCAAATAAAAGATATAAGAGGAATTCACTTTTACTATGGTTGAGGTTATTGAGCCTTGATGAAAATATCGACTTAATTAAAGTACCTGTTAATTGTAGAATAAATTATTAAATCTAAAAAAGCTTTGAATATTGATTAAAATTAACCTTTTCCTATTGTTTTCACAATCTTATTGTACTATATTAGCACTTCAAATTTTGACGCTGGGGCTTAGCTCAGCCCGTCTTACGTAGTAAGACGAGGTCTCGTCCCGACGAAGTCGGACGGATTGGTTTAGAGCATCTGCCCGACATACATGTTAAGTTTGTTTGTTCTTACTTAATTCCTTTTTCGGGGGCTTAGCTCAGTTGGTTTAGAGCATCTGCCTTACAAGCAGAGGGTCGTAGGTTCGAATCCTTCAGCCCCCACCAATTATTTATTGCCGTTCATTACAGATCGGCAATTTCTTTTTATGGGATCTTATTTCATCTATATTATCAGATCAGCAAGTGGGTTACATTATATCGGCCAGACGAATAATCTGACAGACAGAGTACTCCGGCATAATCATAACCGGAATAAGTACACAAAAGGCAAAGGTCCCTGGGTACTGGTAATATCCTATGAAGTTAAAACCAGATCCGAAGCAATTCATCTTGAATCACATCTTAAAAAATTGAAGAATCCTCTTAAAGCAATTGAGCATCTGAAAAAACTAAAAAAAGTATAGGTAAATTGGGGCTTAGCTCTGTCCTGCTTACGGAATAAGACGTGGTTTGGTTCCGACAAAGTCGAGACGGATTGGTTTAGAGCATCCCGACGAAGTCGGGAGGGTCGGAGGTTCTGCAGAAGGCATTCCTTCGGAAGAATCCTTCAGCCCCCACCAATTATTTATTGCCGTTCATTACAGATCGGCAATTTCTTTTTATGGGATCTTATTTCATCTATATTATCAGATCAGCAAGTGGGTTACATTATATCGGCCAGACGAATAATCTGACAGACAGAGTACTCTGGCATAATCATAACCGGAATAAGTACACAAAAGGCAAAGGTCCCTGGGTACTGGTAATATCCTATGAAGTTAAAACCAGATCCGAAGCAATTCATCTTGAATCACATCTTAAAAAATTGAAGAATCCTCTTAAAGCAATTGAGCATCTGAAAAAACTAAAAAAAGTATAGGTAAATTGGGGCTTAGCTCTGTCCTGCTTACGGAATAAGACGAGGTTTGGTTCCGACAAAGTCGAGACGGATTGGTTTAGAGCATCCCGACGAAGTCGGGAGGGTCGTAGGTTCTGCCAAAGGCATTCCTTCGGAAGAATCCTTCAGCCCCCACAAGTTTAACAAGAGCCGTTCTTTTAAGAGCGGCTTTTTTTATGCCCTCAAAAGCTCGTTGATTCAAGGAATTACTTTGAGTACAACCAAATTCATTCCATTTTGTAGAGCGATCCGTCAGGGGACGGACAGGAATGGTGTTTCGCTCAAAAAGTAGTTCAGCGGGCCTCCATTGCGTATTTATTCTAAAACATTAATTGTATATTTTTATTAAATAGAATTAGTTCATCTTTTATGAAGGGCGAGACGATGAATAATTTAAGTTCAATTGCGGCTGAACCTCTAATTAAAAAACTGCAGGTATTAGAGATTACAGCTTTGTTAGCAGCTACAGTTTTTATCCAGTTTGTGGTACATTTAATTCCGTCAGGAAATCAGGTTCCGCTTGGAGCAATTCTCTTACCGATGTTTTACATACCTCTGATCACTCTTATTTTTTATAAATTACATGTTGCTTTAGTTGTAACAGCTGCGGCACCTATATTCAATTATTTTTTGACAGGCAGTCCTAAACCTGAAATTTTACCGTTAGTCACTTTTGAACTGCTGGTATTCGTTCTGATTTTAACGCTTCTTCTTAAATATAACAGAATAAACAAGGTTGCTGCTATATTATCTATTATTTCCGCAAAACTGTTTTCCTGGTCTGTTTTATCTTTATTAAATTCGTCCGGATTCTCAACTAATATTTTGCTCACATCAATTATTACAGCTCTCCCGGGAATCATAGTTTTAGCATTGATGAATATTGTTTTAATATATATCAAAGACAGAATTTAATGCTGGACTTATCGTTTAATGAAATTGTTGAGAGGATAAATTTATTCAGTCTCCCCCGCTTTGATCTTGTGATCGGAATTGCCGATGGCGGATTAGTTCCGGCCAGCCTTTTCGCATACAAGCTTAAAACGAATTTAACCGTTATAAAAATCAGCTTCCGGGATGAAACCAATACCCCTCTGTTTAAAGAGCCAATAATTCTTTCTGAAATAAAGGGAATTAAAAATAAAAAAATATTGGTTGTTGACGATGTTTCTGTCAGCGGTAAAACTTTAGAAAAGGCCCGGCAATTGCTAGCGGGAAATGAAGTTAAAACTCTGACTCTTAAAGGGAATGCCGATTATGTTATATTTCCTGAAATTAGAGATTGTGTTAAATGGCCGTGGAAAATTTATACAGACAAAGCAAAAATTTAACTCATTCAGGATCAGTTCACTTTTAAAATGGAAAATCCTCTTTCAGGTTTAATTTTTTTTCAAGCTTTTCCTCAATGTTCTTTTCCGCAACCTGATGAACTTCATTCCCTTCAACATAAATAGCTTTGTAAGGTTTGGTTGGACAGGCGAACTCACAGGCACCACAGCCGACACAGTACTGATTCCTTACTTCCGGGATCTTTAATTTATTTTTATAATCGACCATAGTTACAGCTTTCGTGGGACAATGTTCAGAACAGGCACCACAGGCAGTCCCCTCCGTTTCAACTATGCAGTTTTCTTTGATAAAAGTTGTCTTCCCGACCTGGGTGATCTTCTTTTTCTCTACCGGGAGGGATCTGATAGCACCTGTAGGACAAATATCACCGCATAACGTACATTCAAAATTGCAGAAATTGACTTTGTAATCCATAAAAGGCTGGAGAATTCCCAAAAAACCATATTCAAGAAAAGAGGGCTGTAGAACTTTTGTGGGACATTCTGAAACACAAAGATGACAGGCAGTACAGTTTGCATTGAATTGACTGATCGCTACTGACCCTGGAGGACTTGAAACCGATTTCCTTATAACCGGTTTAGTACTTTCTTTTTTAGGAATAATTTTGATTTGAGAATAAGAAAAACCTGCTAATCCTATCAAATAAAATAGAGTTTTTGAAATAAAATCACGTCTGGCATTATCAATCTCCTGTGCCGAATATGATTTTTGCCTCACAGAACTTTGATATGAAATTGACGATGAGGGACAAACATCAATGCAGTTAAAGCAGTTTACACATCTGTCAAAATCTATAACTTTAATTTCATCATCGATACATTCAGATTTACAAATCAGCCTGCACGCTCCACATCCTTCACAGGATGTTTCATCAATTCTTAATTTGTAAATTGAAAATTTTGATACTAAACCTAAAAGAGTCCCCACGGGACAGATTGTATTACAATAGAGTCTCCCCCGGGTGAAGGACAAATAGACAATTATGAATAAAAAAATAATTGGAAATAGAATAAATAGATTCGGTATATTTTTTATTTCTAACGGGTAAAGGATAAATATATTTGATTTCTCAAGTGTAAAAGCAAATAAATTATTAATCACGGCCAGGATTGGATTAAAAATATGTGAAATAATTCTGCCGAAGTTACTATAAGGATCCAATATATTTATCAGAAGGATATAACCTGATAAAAAGGAAGCCAGAGTTACAAGAAAAACCGAATACCTTAGCCAGTTGTTCTCTTTTCTATAATCAAACTTCTTCCGGCCTTTAATCTTTTTTCTGAATCTTGAAACAAAATCCTGTAAAGTCCCTATTGGACATACACTTGAGCAATAAATCCTGCCTGCAAATACGGAGGAAATTACCACAATAATAAAACCGGTGGCAATCAAAGCAGGTAATCTGATAAAGTTGATTATTGACGGCACAAATTGAAAGAATAATATGGAATCGATAATGCCGGAGGGAATTATTTGAGTTATGTCGAGGAAAACAGCAGTAGTCAATAGAAAAAAGAAAATAGACGCTGTTTTCCTGATCCTGACTAATGACAGCGATCTTATCAAATTAAAATATTTTCTTATAAATGGAGATACTATCGAGCTTCATAGTGCCCACTTTTAAAGAATCTGCCATTTTTATGTAATCAATATCAGAAGGATTTTTTCCAAATAACTTTGCTGCGGCAGCATCTGCGGCAACCACATCGGTTGATACAAGAAGAGATTTCATTGTAACAATATCTTCCTTTGAAACCCCCCTGGGACCATTTCTTTTCATAACATAATAGGCATCCACCACTGTAAGATCGGGTTTCCTGAAAGTTGAAAAATCTGCAATGCATTGACTGAGATCATTCTGATGCCAGTAACCACGGTCCCACACTACCCCCATCAGGTTTTTCATTCCTATCGTCAAATCTGTTGAGCTATGATGCTTAAGGACAGGAACATTTATAAAAACATCAGATTCCAGGATAAGTTCATGCACTTTGGCATTTTTCAGCTTCTTACCATGATTTATTTTAACTTCCTGATAATATGATTCACTCTCCCCGGAGACTATTTTGCCTTTAGCATCATTTACGGCTCTCTCAATTCCGCTGTTTGAATAAGTCTTTCTCCAGTTATCGCAGGTATGATCAAAAACGTAAACGTTTTTTGCACCGGCATCGAAGCAATGTTTAATGATCCTGTTAACCAGCAGAGGATTGGTATTACCAGCCCTTTCAGGACTAACATCCCAGCCTATATTAGGTTTGACGACGACAGTCTGGCCGGCTTTAACAAAATTTTTCATACCCCCGAATACTCTAATCGCCTCGTCGAACATTACATCAGGTTCGGCACCCTTAATTGCAGCCAGCTGATAATCAATATTAAATAAAAGTGATGATGGAAAATAAGACGAGAAATTTCCTAATGACAAGGCCGTTCCACCTAATAATCCGGCCTTAACTGATGAACTTATAAACTCCCTGCGTTTCATTAATCTCCCATGAGATGACCACTAAAAAATATTGTTTTTATTAATGACAAGCAAGAAAGCTATTTGTCTGTTCGAATTCTGCAATTTTGACCCGGCATTCTTATAGTTATTCCAGACCAAAATTAAAAAAGTCCATCCCCTGTAAGCGGCTTTTTGAAATTTATGAACATAATACTTTCGAGGTTCACTTATAGTACATTTCTTAACCTCGAAAGTTAGAAATTAATACCCACCTGCCATAGCAATTAATTTGGATTCAATACTTCCCGGTGTATTCAGAGTTTCCAGAAAAGCTTTAATATGTTCAGGACTACAGCTTTACTGTTTTCTTATCTAACAGCCATCTAATGGCCATCTAACGGCCATCTAACGGCCTATGATCATAGATTAATTCCGTACCTTTCCTTAAGTAGACAGGTTGGTTTCCCGGGAAGATAAATTCTTTTAAGAAATGGCATTTCCTCCCACAACTCCTGCCTAAACTGATGAACTTATAAGCCCTTGCGTTTCATAATCTCCCATGAGATGACCTCTAAAAAATATTGTTTTTATTAATGACATTAAGAAAGGTGTTTATTTGATCGGATTGGGCAATTTTCTATAGGCATTCCCGCGTTATCAGGGATCATAATATTTGAAGAACTTTATTAACTTTAACGTCAATAAATTAATTATTATGCTTTTCACTCTAACATTAAATAATTAAAGAAGATTTACTTTATGAAACCGGTCTATATGCGAAAAGACTCTGAAAATATTACAAGAAAAATTATGATGGATATGGCCTTTCTGGCCAGTCATAAGAAAATAAGGATTCCAAAATGGCTATATGAGGACGGCCTGTATTTCATTTATAAAAATAAAACTGACGTCGATAAATATTTTTTAACTAAGGATAAAATTAAAAAAGAAGACGAGTACCATTATTTTTTTGATTTCCCATTTAAGGATTACCAGGTTGAGGACGTGCCGTGAAATTAGGTATAGTATTGCTTATTCCTCTTTGCAGGGAATATCAATAAGTTTGTAATCCGGATGACCCGATCTCACCATCATTCTGTTTGTTTCAAATTCTGATGATTGACCCTTGGTAAGACTGCCTATAACTGCCTTTATTGTATCGAGACCTGACTGATAGACCACTTCAATACTACTAAAATTTTTATCGCTGATGTTTGTTATGGTCCCCTTTATAACAGCGTACTTAGGAGGTGCGGTAATCGGTCCGCTAATATCCATGCCTGAAGCCTGAGATACAATTATCTGATCTTTAACCTTAAAGTTTTCCGCTTTGTGAAAGTATAAATATAAACCTGCACCAACTATTGCAAAAAAAAGGAAATATAATAATCCTTTCATCCTTTTCTTCCTTTCAGAATTTCAATAATCATTCAGAAAGGAAAATACTAAATAAGGCTTTAATATTCTAAGAATTTTATATGATTCTTTCCTGCAGTTTAATCATAGAATGCGAACATAAGATTGGGGCTATTTATCAATTATTTGAAATCAGCTTCTGAAATTTAATTCTAGAAATGCATTCCCAGGAGGATGTTTTATAAAGGAATAAATTTTCATACAGGTTCAACAGGAGACTGATCAATTTCTTTAATCCCGCCGGCCTCTAATTCTGCTAATTTCTTTTTACCATAAGCAATCTTTGTAATGGTCACAAATAACACAGGTACAATGAAAATAGCGAGCATTGTAGCCGCAAGCATACCTCCGATAACTGTCCAGCCTATAGTCTGTCTCGCCTGCGCTCCTGCACCTGAAGCGAAAATTAATGGTGAAACACCCAATAAAAATGCCAGGGATGTCATTAATATTGGACGTAAACGAAGCTTTACAGCCGCTATTACCGCTGTCAGCAGCGGCATTCCATTATCCACGCGCACCCTTGCATACTCAACTATCAGTATCGCGTTCTTTGCAGCCAGACCTATTAAGGCAACAAGGCCAATTTGTGCATAAACGTTATCGCTTAAACGCGGTAAAAAAGTCAAAGCTAATATGGCTCCAAATGCACCAATCGGAACAGCTAATAAAACAGAAAACGGAACCGACCAGCTTTCATATAATGCGGATAAAAACAGGAAAACAAATACAAGCGAGAGTGCAAAAATTGAAAAAGTGCTGCTTCCGGCATTTATTTCCTCACGGCTCAATCCTGAAAACTCATATCCGTATCCAGCGGGAAGGACCTGATCAGCAACTTCTCTTAATGCAGTTATTGCCTGCCCGCTGCTGTATCCGGTGGCTGCATTGCCGTCAACCTCGGCCGAACGAAACATGTTATAATGTGGAATCAATGGAGCGCTTTCGGTGACCGTATAGCTGAACAATGTACTTAATGGTACCATCCCGCCTGTAGAATTTTTAACATAATATTTACCAAGATCCTGGATAGTTGAACGATAACTGGAATCTGCCTGTGCAACAACATGAAAGTCACGCCCGAAAATAGTAAAGTCATTCACATAGCTGCTTCCCAGCAAAGTTTGAATAGTAGAGAATACATCCGCCACATTGACACCCATCTTTGCACATTTTTTCCTGTCAACGTTCAGATTGTACCCCGGAGTGTTTGCGGTAAAAAATGAGAAGACGCGGTTAAGTTCCGGACGCTGATTTGCAGCAGCAACAAAATTACGCACTACATTTGCGAACTGCTTAATATCATCAGTACTCTCCTGCTGCTCAATTTCAAAAGTAAAACCTCCCGTAGCGCCCAATCCCGGAATAGCCGGCGGCGGAATTACAATAATATTTGCATTCTTAATTGCAGAGAATTTTGCCTGGAGAGCAGCTATTATAGAATTTAATTGAAGCGATTTACTTGTGCGCTGATCCCATGGAGTTAATTGAACGAAAATAGTCCCGCTGTTTGATTTAGCGGCAAATGTAACAACGTTCAATCCGCTGATGCCGGCGTAATGCCCGATTCCGGGAGTTTGTTTCAGTATGGACATTAATTCGTTTAATACTTCCACTGATCTTGTTGTGGCGGATGCTTCGGGTAATTCAAATGTCACATATAATCTGCCTTCATCTTCCTGGGGAATAAACCCCGTTGGTTTATTTATAAATAAACCAACAGTGCCTGCATAAACAAGAATAAGAATTATCAGAAAATAAGGAGTGATCTTTATACTTTTTTTAACTCCATGGGAATAAGATTCTGTTGCTCTTCTGAACCAATTATTGAAGTTAAAAAAGAATTTGTTAAGTCCTCTTGAACTTTGACTCGACGTAGTTGGTTTCAGGATCAGTGAACACAACGCCGGGGTCAGAGATAATGCCACAAAAGCTGAGATTAAAACGGATACAGCAATTGTTATTGCGAACTGCTGATACAGCTTTCCAACAATTCCCGGTATAAAACCTACAGGTATAAATACAGATGTTAAAATCAATGCGATCGCTACTACAGGTCCGGAAATATCATTCATAGCCCTTTTAGTTGCTTCCCTGGCAGATAATTTTTCATTATCGATATAGTGCTGCGTTGCTTCTACCACAATTATTGCATCATCCACAACAATTCCTATTGCAAGCACGAATCCAAACATAGTAAGTGTATTTATTGTAAAACCAAGTGGAACAAAAAATGCAAATGTACCTATAATTGAAACCGGTATTGCCAGAATTGGTATTATCGTTGCACGCCAATTCTGAAGGAATAAAAATACGACCAGTACTACAAGCCCCAATGCTTCAAGCAGCGTAATCACAACTTCGTCAATAGAAGTATCAACCACTGAAACTGCTTCGAAAGGCACATTGTAATCCACATCTGAAGGAAAAGATTTCTTTAATTCATTCATCCGATTATAAATACCTTTTGCTACATCCAATGCATTACTCCCGGGTGCCTGAAAGATCAGCAAAAAAGATGATGGTCTGCCGTCTACATATGAAGTGCTTGCATATGTAACTCTGCCTAATTGTATCCTTGCTACGTCCTTCAAATAGACAATTGATCCGTCAGCGGGATTCGTACGAACAATTATATTCCCGAACTCATCTGTAGAACTTAGGCGGCTGTTCGTAAAGACAGTATATTCAAAAGTCTGGTTCGTGCTTTGAGGGGGAGATCCGATTGTACCGGCTGCAATTTGCAGGTTTTGTTCTGTCAAAGCATTAGTAACATCTGCAGCTGTTAATCCAAGCTGTGCTAATTTATCGGGCTGCAGCCAGATACGCATGCTAAAATCGGAGGCACGTGCAAAAATATCTCCTACACCCGGCACACGTAATAATGCATCCCTGACAAAAATGTTGGTGAAATTATCAAGAAAACTGATTCTATGAGTTCCCTTAGGAGAGTATAAAGCAACAAGCATTAAGATGCTGGACGTTCTTTTTCTTGTCGTAATGCCGAGCTGTTTCACAAGGTTCGGCAATCTGGGTGTTGCTATACCTACTCTGTTCTGGATATCGACAGCTGCTAAATCCGGATTTGTGCCCACATTAAGGACTACATTTATGGAAGCGCTTCCGCTGCTGGTGCTGCTGCTTGTCATATAAGCCATTCCCGGAGTACCATTGACCTGCGTTTCGATCGGAGTGACTACCGTTTGTTCTACAGTTGTTGCATCGGCTCCTGTAAACGATGCTGAGACCTGTACTGACGGGGGGGTTATTTCAGGATATTGACTGACAGGCAGATTGAATATTGAAAGCACACCAACTAGTACAATCACGATTGATATAACGATGGCGGTTACAGGTCTTTTGATAAATGTGGCTGCAATCATTTTTTATCCCCGGAAATCAGAGTAATCGATGATTTATCCTTCAGCTTTTGAACACCCTGAACCACAATTTGTTCACCGGCGGCAAGTCCGTTGTTTACAATGACCTTATCGTTATTTATTGTCATACCAATATCTATTCTTTTCTGTGTAACAATATTTCCGTTTATGACGAAGACAAAATATTCCCCCATCTGGACGATTACTGCTTCATAAGGAATAATGATGCTATTAGATGTGTTGTTATTCAGAACCTTTACGTCACAGGTAAGTCCCGGTCGTAATAGATTCTTAGGATTCGGGAATACTAACCGGGCTGTTATCGTTCCTGTCTGGGGATCAACCGCACGATCTAATAAAATTAGATGTCCTGTAAAAGGATAGGACGTTTGGTCAGGAAGAATAAGTGTAAATGTTGAGTCTTTTGGATCAGTTTTTTTATTTAACAGCCGGGTGAAATTATTTATTTGTTTCTCATCAAGTGCAAAATCAACAGCCATTGGATTATCAGATGAAATGGTATTCATTAAGGTTACTCCTGCAGTTACAGCAGTACCTAACTTTACCTGCGATATTCCTATTGTCCCTTCAAATGGTGCATATATAATCGAATTGCGTAGATTGGTTTCTACTGCATTCAGATTACTTTTTGCTGCTTCTAAATCAGCCAGGGAATGTTCCAAAGTCTGTTTTGCAATAGCATCGTTCTTTGCCAGTTCATTATATGTATCGTAATCCTTCTGAGCTTTATCAAGGTTAGCTTTTGCCACATCATAAGCGGCTTTATACTGCTGGGGATCAATGGCATACAATTTCATTCCCCTGTTCACCCGCTGTCCATCTTCAAAAAATATATCCGTGAGATATCCGGAAACTTCCGGTCTTATTTCTACCTGATTAAGTGCGGTTACCGTACCCGGGTAAGTCAGATAATATGACGCTTTTTCCGATTTTACCGTATAAGCAGTGACCGGAGTGGACGGAAATTTTGAGGGATCGCCTTTATCCCCGCTGCAGGATGCAAATACGGCAGACAGTAAAATCGAAATACTCAATAAATATAGTTTGTTTTTCATTTTGTTGAAATCTTAAAATTTAATAGTGTATTGTGCCTAGTGCTTTTTGTAAATCCATTTTACTAATTAAAACCTGGAAGAGAGCATATAAATAATTATCCTGTGTTGTCTTCAAATTAGTTTCAGCTGTGATAACGTCGAGGTAAGATTTAACTCCCGACTTATATTGCAATTGAATCAAATTATAAACATCATTTGCCAGCTTAAGATTTTCCTTTTGAACCCCGAAATTATTCAGGTTACTTTTATAATTTGCCAGAGCCTGTGTGTATTCTGTATTAATTGAATTCTCTAATGCTGATTGTTCATAATCGACCAGGTTAAGTTCTAATTTAGCCTGATCAATCTGCTGAATTCTCTTCCCTCCCTGGAAAATAGGAAAAGACAACTGCAGACCTATATAAGAATTCGGATAACTCTGATTATAGAGATTTGAAAATTGATCGTTCTGGAAATTCAGGTTGTATTGGCCATAAGCCGATAACGACGGAAGAAAGTTCCAGATGTAATAATCAAGATTAGCTTTTTGAAGACTTTTTTGTGTTTGTAATAATTTATATTCAATTCTATTTTGATAGTTCAGGATTTCGGTGGTATCAATATTAATGTCATCTTCCATTTTAATCATATCGTAATTTAAATTTATCTCACCCTCAGGAGGATAACCCATCTGCTCTCTTAAATTCGCGTAACCTGATTTTAGCTGTTCCTGATCCTGTTTAAGTTCTGCTTTAGCATTATTCAGAGCAATGGTTGCCTGCATATAATCTGTTTTATCTACAACTCCGCTTTTATATTGATTGTAAGAATCCTCTGAACTTTGTTTAAGCCGGGCTATATCTTCATTGACTAAATTTATTTGATTTTGCATGATCAATACCGCATAATACGCTTTACTGACGTTAACAATCACAATGATTTTATTTTCCTCTGTAGTTTGTTCCGCCTGTTGACGCACATCCCCGGCAGTGGCGCTCGCAAGAAGGACATCTTTATTGAAAATGGTCTGGGTTACGGAAAACTGACCGCTGGAACTATTTATTAATCCAACATTTGCAACTTGCCCCCGGGAAATAGAAACGGGCTGCTGGTAATTATGCTGGACATAAAAATTAAAACCGATCTGAGGAAACCAGTCTGCCAGACTGCTTTTTATCTCTTTATCTGCAATCTGTTCATTTACCAGAGATTGTTGTACAGCAGGTTGATGTGAAAGTGCATATTGCACACAATCTTCAAGCGTTGCATTTTGAAGTAAAGTATCCGCCTGATTCTGTGATTGGGAAATTAACTGAGATGTCGAAATGGTAAGTACCAGCAGTAGTTGTCCGATTATTTTCATTTTGGTTTGTTAAATGACACACCATTATTATTGTAAGTTTTATCGGGACAAAACTAAGATTATCCCCGTTTGTTCAAATTGACGTACATCATATTGAGAATGGAAATTTTCCGAAAATATGTTAAGAGGTCTTTTTGAAATCAGATGGGTAAAAACAGGATAATTTTGGGTATTACTTTGTGTTAGAAGAGCACTTTGTTTGAAAATTTTTGTAAAAAACAGTTGTGGGTATTAAATCGGGAGCTGTTAAAGCAGCTCCCTTTCATAAAAATTAACTAGTGGACGTGAAAACTTAAATTATTACCAGCTTCTTCTTCCGCCGCCGCCGCTGCCGCCACGGTTTCCGCCGCCACCGCTGCCGCTGCCGCCGCCTCTATGTCCGCCACGACCGCCACCGCCACCGCCGCCTCTTCTGTTATCACTGCGCGGACGGGCTTCATTAACCGTAATTTTTTTACCTTTTAAGTCTCTTGTATTAAGTTCACTGATAGCTTTCTGTGCTTCAGCCTGACCAGGCATTTCAACAAATCCGAATCCTTTGGATTCGCCTGAAAACATATCCTTAATTACTTTCACGCTTCTAACTGTACCGAACTCGGAAAATAAGGATTGCAAATCATCATCGGTAACTTCCTTTGATAAATTTCCAACAAAGATGTTCATTTAAGTATTCCTTTAATTTATTTAGTTATTATTTATTATCTACTTAAAAGGGAATTTACCGATGCAGTAGACAATGTTGCTTTAAATCTTAACACTAAGATTGTTCATTAATGAAAAGGAAAATTCGGATACTGTATAATTCCGTATTAATTCAAAAATATTGAAACAATCATTAGATAGGGAACAATTTAAGGTCCTCGATAGCGTAGATTAAAGTTACTACTAATATATTGACAATTTTTTCTAGATCAAAATGCTTTAAATACACTGTTTTAAGCTGGAATCACCTTTCGGGGATAATAATCAGACTTCAAGTTTCGGTTCACCGTGAGTATGAGTCCATAAATGTCCCTCCCTCATCAGACCTTTTAGCGACGATTCAAACCATACAGCATGTATCTCTTCATATACTTCGGGTATATCATGATGATCCCCCATTTTTGTGGCGAGACAGTAACCAGGCTCAAGTTCATATTTCTTTCCTTCTGAGATCGCAAGGCCTGACCCCTGGTAAATTACCCAGTACTCATCACAATCATGGTAATGATTATCAAAGTTGGTCTTCCTCGGGTAATCTGTGGGGTCTCCGTTATTCTTTGGATCATCGCTGTTATCAAGTTTAAAGAGTCCATGAGTGCCGGTAAGACCTTCCCAGTGACCTCCTATTACAATAATCACGCACTCTGTTTCGGCTTTTACTTTTATAGTAGAATTAAGCGATTCGATTTTGAAAATATGCCCTCTCTGGGCATATGATATTTTACGGTTTATAATCATTCTGCAGATTCCATCCCCGATAAAATATAACTCCCTTTCGGAAGTCGAGATGAAACTCCGGAGTTCACCCTCTTTCAAATTAATAACGTCTATAAAATCGAGATCACTCCACGACGGCATCATATCTTCTGAACATTTTAGTAAAGGCATGGTTTAACTCAATCCTGTCTTTTTGAATAAATAAATATGATTGATTTCTTTCTGAATATAAAGTCTAGAGAAATATTTAGAACTGAAGTTTGATTCCGGGGGCAGTCAGTAGTTATTCTCCTTAGTTCTTTCCTCCTATAAATCTTTTTATAATTAAATATTTTTAATTATAACGCCATTAAAAGATAATCAATCTGCACTTTTATGCAAATCAATTATTTGTAGAAAAATTTTTTAATTCAATTGTTTTGTATCCGAAAATTAATAATTTTCTGATAAACTAAAACATTTCACAAACATAAATTTATATACCATAATAAATTAAAGGAATTTATAAAACCTTTAGAAATTGCCCGTATATTTAAATACTAATAATCTTTCTTATTATACCCTTTTTCGCTGAATGGTTGAAGTTTTTCAATCCACATTCCTTCAAGCACTTTCAGTTCTTCAGTATAATCAAAGGCAGGATCGTCTTTTGGTTTCAATTCATCAAGAATCCCGAAAGAGAAGTTCTCCTCACCGTATTTCTTGTAATCCTCTAAAAGTTCTCTGTTACCTTCTGTCCCGTATTTTAGACCAAATTTAAATCTGTTAATCCTGCCGGGCAGATTGCTGCTTCTCCCTATTAAAATTTTATTATTTACTAAATTCGTCACTATGTATATCCCCATCGGCTGCAGCGTATGCTTATAATTCTTTTTTAGTTCTCTTTTATTTATCATTTTAGACATATCCTGGATCTTTGTTGTTCAATTGTAATCTCCACAAATAAAATAAAAAAAGGCGACACCTTTCATATATATAAGATGTTCTTTCAACTGATAAAAACTGCCTCACTTGAAATTTAAAAAATATACACTCAGTTAAAAGTCTCTGCAGCCATTCTGCCGCTTTTCACCGCACTCTCAATAGTTGAAGGCAGTCCTGTATCTGTCCAGTCCCCGGCAAGGAAAAGATTGCGCAGCTTTGTTTCTGTTCCGGGACGTGTTAACAATATCTCATTTGATGGTATAAATGTAGCTCTCTTTTCTTTTATAACCCGGTAATCGGCAATATCCGCTTCTTCAATAAAGCAGTATTTAAGCAATTCCTTTTTTACTATCCCGAAAATCTCCTCCTTGTTTTTATCCATCAGTCCGTCAGCATCGCTTCTGACCAGGGTCAGATGCGAGTCATGATTAAAAATCCACTGAATCTCTGAATTTATCAATCCGTAAAATGTTTTATTAAGCTTATTTTCTTTTAACCAGATATGTACAGTAAGAATAGAAGAATATTCAAATCCCGGATCGGCAATTGTGTACTCACCGGCTAAAATTCTTTTTAATCCGAAATAGGGCACTGCCGTTATAACATATTTAAATCCATAAATGACTCTCCTGTTTGTAATAATGGATTTAACCCTGTTACCCTCTAAGATAAGTTGATTCACCTGTTCCCCTGTTATTACCTTCCCCCCTCTGCCTTCAATATAACTTACTGCATCATTGCAATAGGATTCTGATAACCCTTCTTTCGGCAGAATAATGCATGAAGCTTTATTCCCATTAAAAAATATTTTTATAAGGATATCCTTAAAAACTTTTGCCGATGCTTTGTACATGCTTGTATTAAGCGCGCCTGCTGTAAGTATTTCCCAGAATGCTTTTCGTATATTTTCATTTTGATCCTCCTGTACAAGCCATTCGTATATAGTCATTCTGCTCAGGTCGCGGTCTGAAAAAAGCGGGAGCTTCAGGAAAAACTTCAGGAGTAAAAGCCTGTCTTTTACTGATATGGCCTTATACCTTATTAATCCTGCTGCAAGATTTAATGGATAGATCCTTGATAAAGACCTCAGCTGAGCCAGGCGGAAATGAGGAAGAAGAAAATTAATTTTTAACTTTTCCTGGAAGATTAAATTATCTTCCGCACCAATCATTCTGAAAAATTTTAATGTATCGTGGTAGCAGCCCATCATTATGTGCTGACCATTATCTATAACAGTGTCAGTTGATTTATCGGTTAAGGAATAAGCTCTGCCGCCTGGTTTTTGAGAGGCTTCAATCAATTCAACTTTCTTACCTTTAGCTGAGAGATGAGCAGCAGCTGAGAGTCCGGCAAAACCGCCGCCGATAACTATGTAATCAAACATTAATAAACCAGGTTATACTTAGCCCAGACTCCAAGTGAAATGCCCACTTTTTCAAATTTTGATACTCTGATATCCTCATTATAAACATCATAATCAGCTTCAATAATCTTCTGGAGCATTTTATGATAAATATGCTGCATAGCTCTGGCCGCAAACATTGCAGCCTTATCATCAAGATTAAGACTCATCGTTGCTTTATCAAAATACATCATTGCCCGGTTTACTTCATACCGCATAAGGTCTCTGAATTCGCCATTATAATTTCTGATAATGATATCCCTGTCAGTGTAATTGAACATATCGAGGTCCTGCTGCGGCAGATATATTCTGCCTCTTTCCGAATCTTTCCTAATGTCCCTTAAAATATTTGTTAACTGAAGTGCAATTCCCAGGTTAACAGCAAAATCTTTTGCATGCTGTTTATCTTTATAACCAAATATCTCAATACAGATCAGTCCTACCGTTGAAGCAACGCGGTAGCAGTATATCATTAGATCTTCAAAGGAATTATATCTTTTCTTCTGAATATCCATTTCCATTCCTTTGATCATTTCAAAGAAAGGTTCAAGCGGAATGTTAAAACCGGATATCGTTTTACCAAGTTTATTAAGCAGTGTGTAATCGGAATTACCGTTTATGGATTTTTCCAGCTCGATCCTCCATTTGCGCAGTTTAGCGAATTTCAGTTCATCCGGTTCACTGCCTTCATCGATTATATCATCGGTTTCCCTGCAGAAAGCGTAAACTGTATTCATTGCATCCCTTTTTGCCGCCGGGAGCAGGTTAAAAGCATAATAAAAACTGCTCTTGCTATTTTTGGCTATTTTTTTTGCTTCCTGCATCTATCTTAATGATTTGAATAAGAGTACAATAAAATCGTTTTTAGTTAAATAAGGACGAAAAAACACATTATAATCATTTTTCCTGATTTTCCGCAATATGGCTTCTCCTCCAAGGATGGTCCATTTTATTTCGCATTTCAGGCGCCCGTTCAGTAATTTAAGTAATTTACTGCCTTCATCAAATAATAGTTGTGTCCTGTCGACATTGAACTTAATTAATCTTTTAAAATTAAGGTTTATTTCACTCTTCTCAAACATATTTTTACTTACCTCGTGCATCCGCATCTCGTCATTTGGCAGATAAATTCTGCCCTTTTCAAAGTCCTGTTTAACATCCTGCAAAAAATTTGTTATTTGTAAAGCAGTACATAAACTGTCTGAATACATATCTGCTTCATCATTTTTTATACCATGCAATTCAAGTATCAGCCTGCCTACAGGATTAGCGGAATTCCGGCAGTAATCAAGCAGCTCCCCGTAATTTTCGTATTGCATTTTGGTCACATCCTGCTTAAAGGCTTTCAGAAGATTGGTAAAATTTTCAGGATTTAATTCTTTTTCCTTTATGGTATTATGAAGTGCTGATTCATAGTTTGATTTGTATTCACCTTTCAACATGTTATTGAAGTTAATTTCAAATTCATTTAATCTTTTGAGTCGCTCTTCCCGGGGTAAATTGCCTTCATCTGCCATATCATCGGCAGAGCGCGCAAACCAGTAAATAATAGCTATGTGTTTCCTCAGTTGATTTGGAATCAGAAATGAAACAACCGGGAAGTTTTCATAGTGATTCCTGGCAGACTCAAGCGCCAGGTTGTACGCTTCATTAATTCTATTCATTGACCACCGTGAGACCGATTCATAAATAATATTTTCCAATCATTTCTGTCTAAGGGTTACTGACTGAACAGGCAGTTAGTACTGCAAAAAATAGTATATGTTATTTGTAAATATTTACTTATTTTTAAAGTTATTATTTAATTAAATAACCGAACTTTGTTAAAACACATAGACAAAATATCAAATAATAATTTCTGCAGGAAAAATAACTGTTCAGAAATTCATTTCTTCTATTAGAAACCCCTTTATTATACCTTTTTCGAATAATTATTCATCAAAACTTTATAGAAAATTAATGAGCAATCTTAAAGAAATAAATAAACGACGCACCTTTGCAATTATATCGCACCCGGATGCAGGAAAAACAACTTTAACGGAAAAATTCCTTCTGTACGGAGGAGCCGTCCATCTCGCAGGTTCTGTAACTGCAAGGAAGAATCAGCGCAGCTCTACATCTGACTGGATGGAACTGGAGAAGAAGCGCGGAATTTCAATCAGTTCGACTGTACTCCAGTTCGATTATAAAGGATTTAAGATAAATCTCCTGGATACTCCCGGTCACGAAGACTTTTCTGAAGATACTTACCGTGTTCTCACCGCAGTAGACGCAGTAGTGATGGTAATTGATGCTGCAAAAGGTATTGAAACACAGACGAGGAAACTGTTTGAGGTCTGCAGAAGAAGGGAGATACCTATATTTACATTTATGAACAAATTGGACCGTCCCGCGCGTGATCCTCTTGAACTGATCGATGAGCTTGAAAGCATCCTTGGAATCGGTGCTTTTCCGATGAATTATCCTTTTGGTAGCGGAATTGATTTTCGCGGTGTGTATGACCGGATCACAAAACAGATTCATTTGTTCGAGAGAACAACCGGCGGGTCGTATAAAGCTCCTGTGGAGGTATTTGATCTTCAGAATCCTTTATTTAAGGATAAACTGAGTGAAGAAAATTATTCAAGGTTTGTGGAAGAACTCGAAATGCTTGATACTGCAGGAGAAATCTTTAACCGCGATGCAGTGCTTGACGGAAGGCTGACTCCGGTATTCTTTGGCAGTGCAATGAACAATTTCGGTGTCCAGCTTCTGCTCGACAGATTTCTTGATTATGCCGTTCCCCCTGCCCCCAGGAAAAGTAAGGATTTAATAGTTAGACCAGAGGATGACACTTTCTCAGGATTCATTTTTAAGATACAGGCTAATATGGACCCCAAACACCGCGACAGGATTGCCTTTATGCGAGTATGCTCCGGCAGGTTCGAAAGGGATATGCAGGCTTTCCATTCAAACAGCGGCAGGAAAATAAGGTTATCGAATTCTCAAAAATTATTTGGTCAGGAACGGGAAACCGTCAATGAAGCTTATGCAGGTGATATTGTAGGTTTTGTAGGCAATTCTAATTTTGGAATAGGCGATACTATAACTGATGATCAGTCGATTTTGTTTAATGAAATCCCTCATTTCGCACCCGAACATTTTGTGTTTATGCATAATCCCAATCCCTCTGACTATAAAAAATTCCGGGATGGTCTCGATCAGCTTCTTCAGGAAGGCGTAATCCAGGCTTTTTATATCAAAAATGCTGCACAAAAGATCCCATTGCTTGGTGCTGTTGGTCCTCTCCAGTTTGAGGTCGTCCAGTACAGACTTGAAAGTGAGTATGGAGCAAAATCGAGATTGGAGCAAACCAACTGGAAAGTGCTCAGATGGTTTTCTAAAGAAATTACAGATGAAGATTTAAATAAGCTTGTACTTCCTGCCGGCGCATCAATAGCAGTTGATAAAGATGAAAACCGGGTAATTCTTTTTACCAGTGAGTATTCTATGGGATACTTCAACAGCAAGTACCCTGATGTAGAGCTTGGTGAAGTCCCGTTTGAAGTAAGCCCAGAGGAAATGAAACAAACCGGATAGAGTATAGTTGTCATTCAACGGTAATTGGTCATTGGTAATCAAGGCAAGCAGTTATTCAAAATCATTTTATCCATTAGTTTAATCTACCATACTGTTTAACGATCCGCAGTAGCCGCAAACCCGGTTTTCTACAACCATACATCTGTACACTCATACAATCATTATTGATTCAACCATCACCGGAACAGCATGTTGGAGATTAATTTTTCCTGATCATCCTGCTGTACAATGATAAACCCGGATCAGTAAGAAATGTCAGCCATAATTTCACCCAGGATTTATGATAAACAAGATTGTCATAAAATTCCGGTGCTGCTGCTTTTAAACCTGGAAGCCTATTCCAGGGAACAGAGGGAAAATCGTGATGCTCGTTGTGATACCCAACATTCAAAGCCAGAATATTCAAAGGACCATAATAGCTGTATGTTTCCTGCGGCGGAGCAACCAGAAAATGTTCCTGTATCCATCTTGCGCCGAGCGGATGAAGGCCTATTGAAAAGAAGAATGAGAAGACGAAATACAGAAATGCCGTAGGACCCAGATAAATTATAACCGCCGCATCGAATCCAAACACCACTATCCAGTTAACAAATGTCCAGAAGTTCATAAACTTAATTGTTTTTAATCTCGGTGTACGGAAAGCCTGGAAAAATGGAAACATCAGTTCCCAGAATGATTTTCCAAGAGTTGAATTGCCTATCAGCCGTGCCTCCCACTTGCTGGCAAGATCTGCATCCATATAATAATCGCCCTGGTGCGAGTGATGCATAAGGTGATAACTTCTAAACGAAACAGAACTGGGCAGCACATTCGGTATATCAGCAATTATTCCGGCGATATAATTGAGGTTCCTGTTCTTAAATATCAGATTATGTGCTGCTTCGTGAATCAGTACAAAACACGCGTGGTTGGCAAAAGCCCCGACTACAAAAGCTATGATAGGAGACAGGCCACCATCCCTGATCTTTTAACAGATAAGCTATTACTATTTGTAATCCCACAACAAACATGATTAACAAAAAGCTCACAGGATATCTTCCAATAAAAGTTCTCACTTCAGGATGTGCTTTTAATATGGCTTTTGTTCTCTCCTTATGAGGTTCGGGATCATTTGAATAACGGAAATCCAGTTTTAATTTATTCATTAAACTGTACTCTCAAAAAAAATTACTTTATATTTTTTTATAATAACTAAAAAGAATATCTATTAAAATGTATAATCACTGTCTGAATCACAAGGGACTCTAATTGAGTTCTCCGGTTTAATTATAAATGATAAATTACACCAGCCGGAATGAGCATTGAATATTGACCATTAATGATTGAATATTAAACATTATCCGTGCAGATCCGTGTCATTTATGTTGTCCGTGTTCTATCACCTACTGCCTGACCAGCGTAAGAGTATCATTTAAATTTCCATATGTGGAATCTATAAATCCGGTTATCCTTCCGCTGATCCTATCACTGGCAGTCATCTTCCCTGTAAAATCGAATTCTTTATTCCCGGGTTCTCTCATTACAAAACGTATATCAGGAAAAACAACTACTCCTCCTACGGTATCCATTCTTTCATAACTGACAGGGTCGCCGAAAAATAAATACTGGAAATGGAAATGACTCTGTCCCAAAAAAGAATCATTACCGAATGTAAAAAGATCAAGATTAAGTTCAAGACCTGAGAGCTCAGTCAAATTCGAATAGTACCAGTGCCCGTCTACTAATGGTGCAATCTCAAAGTTATTTTTGCTTGTATCAAAAACTTCCGGATTCACCATTGATTCGATTTTTAATTTATATCTCTTGGAAGGAATTATTTCAGCAGGAACCAGTAGTACATAATTTCCCGAATTCGGGACATCGTTTATCGAATAAACAGAAGTATCGTTGTTCATTAATTCCAACCTGAGGTTGTCACTTAGATTAAGAGAGGACCACTGAATATTTAAGGGTTGACTGATGGTAAATCGTTCACCCCCTTCAGGAGTAACGAGGGTCAAAGATTCTGTCTTATTGTAGTTAACGGATGACGAAACATCCCTTTCGCAATTAAAAAAGATTAATGGAAGAAATAGTAAAACAATTCTGAAATATTTTAACATTTTTGATCAGGCAGTCGTACTTTCATTCTCTTGAAGAATACAATTAAATATATAATGCTGAATATTGCAAGTACACAGAATATCACCACCAGGGAAAAATCGCTACTTACATCTTTGATATTTAAGGCAACGGCCATTGCGACTAAAGCAAGAGACATTAATACAGTAAAGATCAGCAATATTGGGGCCAGCACAAAACCCATAGGCCGTCCTTTAATCAGCAGAACTGAAGTTATAATGAGTCCCGGAAGAATAAATGATAAATCCATCACGTGCACAGGATTTACCAGCAGATTATAATCACTCACACTCGCGGGGATAGAGTTTTTCGATATCGCGGGAATTATATCGCTGAACCAGAGGAAATAAAACATTACGGCAGAATTGATTTACCGGGAAATCAACGATTTAAATCCATTAGATCATAAATTACAACTCGTGCTCATTCACTTCTTATATAATGATGCTCACGGGAAATAACAAGGATAGCATTTGAATCAGAAAACTGAAGTTTTAATCAGGATACCTGAACACCAGGTTGTGATTTTTCTGTGGATAATTCTGCATTTATATGTTCCTTTTCCTCTTTTCTTTTTCTTTCCAATCTCATTGAGTTCGTTCTGAATTTTGGAATGAATATAGAGAGGAAGTAACTTCTTAAGATATACCACCAAAAGCTTCTCTCAAGAAGAACGGGATCTATATTATGTTCAATTTCTTTATGAGCTTCAGCCACTTTACTCCAGTGCAGACCGGCTTTGTGATGATGAATCGTATGATAGCCGTTATTGAAAAGAAGGAAATTCAGAAACCCGGTAAAATTCCTCGAATGATTCCATTCGGATTCTTCATTGGCGTGAACATGCTGAACGTAATTAAAAACTAAAACGCTGAAGAGTGATACCTGCTGAGGTATTATAACGAACAGCAGAGCTTTCTGCCAATCTAATAATAACGCAGCCGCCAGCCACAAGCCAAGTACAACGTACTGCGAAATACATACCCGGAATTTCTCTCTGTTTTTTGTTTTCAGTTCTTTCAAATATTCGACGATAGCCCTTTGCTGGTAATAACCGCTTATAGTCGGGTATGAAATGAGTGTAAGGAAGTTATTTCTTTCACTTATCCTGTAAGTAATAGAGTCATCTCCCTGCCGATTATTAAAGCGATGATGATTTTTATTGTGTGTAGGTATCCAGGCGAATATCGGGAAACCGTAAAACACCGTCAGCCACCAGTCAGTAAGTATATTCAGTTTCTTTGAGTTCCACATCGGCAGGTGGTTATGATTATGGGTCATCACGGATACAGCAACCGACATAAATAAGTACCACGTGTATATGAACGGATTTACTCCGATCCATAACCATTGAACTATAAACATAGCCGTGGTAATAAATATGTATGCAAGACTTTTAATGTCTGCAAAATTTTTTAACTTGAAATTCATTTTATCCTTTTTATTAACAATAGAAGAAGTTAGATTATTTTTATTCCAATGAAAATCCCAAATAAAATGCTCCACGGAAATCGACTATAAGTGCTGTTTTGTAATAAAACGAAGCTTTTTGCCAGGATAGAATAATATCCATAATGATAAATCTGATCATGAACTTTATTTATAAACGGAAATGGAGAATAATATGGAAGTTAAAATTGAAGATGGAAAACTGATTATCAGCATTGAACTGCAGGAACCAACACCTAGTGCATCGGGAAAAACCCTGGTGGTAGCCACTACACATGGAAATGTTGTTACAGACTGCATTATCGGGGGACAGCCTGTTGTGGTTGGACTTAATGCATATATAAAAAAATGAATCTTTAGATATTCTGACTCAGTAAAACAGTTCCTAGACTCCATATTTCTCCCGTAACGGTGAATTGATAATATCACGAAGTTTTAATTGTAATGCATCGGTTTCATCTTTGGTCAATCCGTTTGTCATAATCAGAGGATGAATTATCACTTCCGATATTCCGGGACCGGCTTTTCCTTTCAATAATCCTTTGCGCTGCAGTCTTGTCCAGTTGGTTGTAAATGTTATTGGTAAAATCGGGATTTGTTTGTTAATAGCCAGTGAAACGGATCCTGGCTTAAATTCTGACAGACGGGGGGCCGTCCTTGAAATAGTACCTTCCGGAAGAATTACAAGGGGATGTCCTTCATCAACGACTTCCATCATTCTTTTGAATGATTTTATTAGTCCCATTTTATTATGTCTGTCGACTAAAATATTCATCCCTGATGTGTAGAATATATGGAATAAAGGCCATTTTTCAACCTCCTTTTTCCCGGTAAACACAAAGTATTTATCAAATATTGAATATAGGCATGGGATATCCAGATAAGAGCTGTGGTTTGAACAGATTAAAAAAGGCTGATCTTCAATAATATTTTTTCTCCCCTTTATTTTCAGTTTAATTCCTGCACAAAACAAAAATGATTTTCCTAAGAATTTCATAATAGAAAATGCTGAGGGAAATCGCTCCTTTTTTGATAAATAGAAACGCAGGAATGGATATAACAGGACTAATAGTAATATGAAGCATACAAGAAGATATATTTTATATATAAATCTGAAGGGGAATAAAATTATTGACATCATGGAAAGAAGTTCTTTAATTCTGGATACTGAATATCCTTAATCACTGTAAAATACAATAGGGTCCAAATGCAGCTAAGTGTATGATTGCTAAAAATTTTAGACTATATAAATTGTTTCCCTGAAGTTTTCATACCTTTTTGTAATTATCCACTATAAACAAAAAGCCGCGACTTCATATTACAGAATTTTAGTTCCTCACACAAGCTACACACAAAACGACATATGTGGGAAAGCCTTATCAAACCAGGTTAGAATATAAAACCCGGTAACAGCGATGATACCGGGTAAAAAGGGTGCATAATATTAGTGATCGTGATCGCCGTTTCGATCATCATCTCTGAAACAGTTCCGAAATGAACTTCTGATAAGATCATTAATCAACCAGTAATTGTTTGGATCAGCCGGATCTATATAAGTACCATTGTGAATAAACCAGCTGTAAGGATCTACGGTTAATGTAACATTTATCAGGCCGTTGTTTGTGACAGTAATCGGAGCGGTGAACAATACATGCTGTTTTAAATGATTTCCTTGATTTGAAAACAAACGGATTACCAAAATAAGTACCTTTCACAATAACTGAATATCCTCTTTCGCCGCATGTACTGTCTATAAATTCTGAATCAAGAGAAGCTTCAGTTCTATATAACCTGTGTATTTCAAATTTAACGCCATTATAAGTTCCTTCGGGCACATTAGAGAGTGCAATTGTATTAATTGAGCCATTTAAATTGAGATTTACCACAAATGGCCCTAACTCAACCTCTTCAGAATCTTCATGTTCTTCTCCTTCATCGGACGAGCCGGAGAATAGTTCAACGTTTTTCATCATTATTTTAACTGTTTCAATAGATAAGGTATCTGATTGAGCAACACTTGACGGACCGCCGGCTTTTTGTACACTTAATGAAAAATTGCCTATAGGTGGTGCCGTTGAATCAGAATTACATCCAATCAGTAAACCAAACAAAAGAAATGTAATTATGTAAAATGAGCCCTTAATCCGGTCAAAGTTATTTATATTCATATCGTGTCTCCATTTAATTATATCATTGAAGCAATCGAATTCAAAGTATGTACAAATCTGTTTGCTTGCATTTTTGTTTAAAATATCACTACCGGCTGTTTATGACAATATCGGATTTAACACCTCCACTGCTATTGTTATCTAAAACACACTACTCCCTATTTATATAAGGCTGCTACTCTCAAAAACAATAATATCCTTTTCTAGAAGGACAATGAAGATAAAAATGGATATCATCAGGCTAATTCCTATCCGAAAAGTATAAACAAAACAGCTACAAGGGATAAAATCATCCGAGTTAAAATTAACTCTTTAATAGATTTTAAAGTGCTGAAATTCAAGTATTAGCTTCTTTGTGTTTGATTTTCAGAGATGTTATAAAGGCAAGAAGTTTTTCCTCGACGTCATTTATAGAAATGGAATGCATACATTCAAATGAAGGACATCCATTTCTACCGGCATCTGTGAAGCAATATTGGTTCCCGGGTTCAGGTGAACAATTTATAATTCTTTGAAAATATTGATGATTTTTCCCATAAGGTAAAGAAAATTTCGGATTCGTAGGTCCATAAATGGTAAATGTCGGTTTCCCGAGTATATTTGCTATATATATGGGACCAGAATCATTAGAAATTATAACTGAACATTTCTCAATTACTTCCATTAATTCATTGATATCTGCTGTTTCAATTATATCGATTCCATTAGATTTTATTTCTTCATATATATCTTCAGTGATTTGTTTTGGTTGTGTTGCAAGTATAACTTCATACTCCCGGTTAAGCTTCTTTGCAAGTTCAATATATTTATTCAAACCCCATTCTTTTGCTGCCCAACCTGCAAAAGGATGTATCAATAAATAACCATTTTCAATTATCTCACTGGGGAATTCCTTCAATTTTTCCCTATTATCAGGAATAATGTAATTTATTACATCTATATAAATATCAATTAAATGGGGATTAGTTCTTTTAGGTACAAACATAGAATAAATTGATTTAAAATAATTATCATTTATCCCGATAATTTCTTTTACTGCTGAGGGAAATAGTATTGAAGCTGATCTGATTGAACCGGTTAGATCATATATTTTGCACGGCCTTATTTTGTTTAATCTTTTTCTAACAAAACTTTTTGCTATCCTGTCATTAAAATAAAATTCAGAATGCTTAAAAGTAATAATAAATTCCTCTTTAAAAAATAATCGGAAGATCGGTTTTGTTTCTTGAAAACAGAGAATGTACGTTTCCTTTCCACTTAACTTCTGAATTTCTCTTATACAAGGAATTGTAAAGACCGAATCACCTAATTTGTGTAAGGTAATTACTGCAATATTCATCCCTTCCACTTTTAAAAAATAATTTTTTAATCTTACTAATTTAACAAGCAGGAATATGAGGAATCCCAATAAATTTCTAATTGATTTATTTCTTGCTAAAAAGTATGAGACTGGCATATGATGAAAATGAAATGAATATTAGTTTATGTTTTCCCGATACTCCAAATAAAAACATATTTGAGAATATCTTCTTTGCTACCTACGTCAATAATTCTAATTGCCTTGATAAAAATATTAACTATCATCTATAAAATTATTCTTACTATACCGATAATATTTGGGGAATCGACCTGGTCTCATAAAAATTAATTTGTCAAAACCTGTAATCTTTAATATTTGGTTGGTGAATTTGGATTAAAAATGGTTAAATATGTTAAATCGCCCGAGATATTCCTTCCGGAAAATAATCCTTGCTCAGTGGAGTATGCAATACACCGTTCCTCGTAAATAAAATTTTTAAAAGTAGATACATGCTTTTGATAAAGATCGGTACTGAAATCGTTGTTATATATCTTCTGGTCTTCCAAAATTTATGTTGCTTTTCATTTTATTTAATAATCTAAAAAATAATTCAGAGTTATTCAAACAAGGATATTTACAAAATTCTCGATGAAATTGCGGCCAATGGTGAAACAGCGTAACTTTATATTTCATACAAACAATTTCAGAAAATTATACACAATGATCAACCCGTAATATCCTACTCATATATGTAGCGGGCATATGTTTTATAGAAGGTATTAAATTCGCCACACGTAAGAATGGTTTTCTTTTTTGTACTCTCTTTCAGATGCTGAAGGTAGTGTACTGCGAATTTATTTGCTTCTCCTTTCTTCGGACATTTAGTGGATACGCTATGCAGCTTACCAGCGTCACCCTTATAAAAAAGATGGAATATTTTATTCCTCTTTAATAAGTACATACGATTTACTCCCCTCGAAGCAAATCACCATAAAAAATTTTGTAATGTCATTTGTAATGTGAGAATCAGTGAAATTTAATAATAGCAGCTTTTGAAGTTATTCGAAGTGCAATTGTTATTAATAAAAAAAGCTGCTAATTCTATTCAAATTCGCAGCTTTACTTCTATTTTATATGGTACCCGGAGCAGGACTTGAACCTGTACGGGAGTACTCCCACTAGACCCTGAACCTAGCGCGTCTACCAATTCCGCCATCCGGGCAATCAATAAATTAAAAATGCAAAATTATCAATGAACGATTAAAATGGAATATGTGAGTTAAGAAATAATGTTTCCTTTTTCGTTCTCTACATTTTCAAATTAACTCTTCAAATTTACAATTAACAATAAATTATTCCTAACTTTTTCCTTTGTTGTCTGTGGTTTGTTCTTTGTTTTTTGTTATTTGTAGTTTCACTTTTCATCCTCACAACCCTCTCTCAGCCTCTGAGTCACTCAGTCTCATACCTATTCGCTGCCCGTTTGCCTACTGCTTATTGCCTACTCCCTGTTGCTTGCTTTCCTATTGAAACTGATTTCTTACCCACATCTTCCTTTATCTGTTATCCCCCTCTCAGTCCCTCTGTCTCTAAGTCTCCTCCTGCCTACTGTCCACTACCCTACCAACCCGTATCCCCCCTCTTATCTTCCTCTTTCTTAATCCTGCCTCCTCCCGAGTGTATTTCACAGTTAGGGGGGAGATTCTTCTGATTAATAATATCTGTATACACTTCGGGACAGCCTGAAGTTGCAAGCCTTGTATCACCCAGGTCCATAGTTGACTTACAAAATTCCATTGAGACGATTCCCGGTGCCAGTTCAAAATACTTCAGAGGAAGGTTAAGCTTCTTATAGGCATCTTCCATAAACATTGCCCAGATAGGCAGGGCAGCCTTGGCACCCTGACCGTACCAGTTTGTAAACTTTACCCTATGATCATCGAAACCTACCCAGGCACCAGCTACTAATTGCGGTGTAAATCCAACAAACCATGCATCTGAAAATTCCTGTGTGGTACCTGTTTTTCCTGCAGCGGGATACTGAAAATATCTTCTCAACCCTGCACCTGTTCCATAATTAGCTACATCCTGCATCATATCGGTAATTATTGAAGCCGTCTGGGGCGAAATAGCCTCAGTATATTCAGGAGTAAATTCGTCAATTAAAATTCCATTTTGATCTTCAATCCTCAAAATTGAGATGGGTTCAACATGTACACCTTTATTTTCCAGTGTACCGAATGCAGAGGTAAGCTCAAGCGGGGAAACTTCAGACGTGCCAAGAGCGATAGAGGGATAAGGACTTAAATCTGATTCAATTCCCATCTTATGAGCAAATTTAACAACCTGTGCAGGCGGTGCAATATCACTAATTGTCATTCTGCCCGCAATGACATTAACAGAATTTGCCAGGGCATCTCTGAGTGTCATATACCCGCCATATTCATCTCCGGCATTGTCCGGCGACCATCCTTTATAATCAAATTTTTGATTGAGTAATGTATAGGCAGGAAAATAACCGTTATCGATTGCAGTGGTATAAACAAAAGGTTTGAATGCTGAACCCGGCTGCCTCTTTATCCCGGTAACATGATTAAATCCTCTGCCAAAAATCTGGTTTTCTCCACCAACCATTGCACGGATTTGACCGTTTTTCGGATCGATAACAACAAAACCCACTTGAATTTTTGTTGCATCTTTTTTTACTGAGTCAATAAAAGATTCACTGCTTTTCAAGCTGTTATAAATAGCTGCCCGCTGTTCCTTCGATGCTGCTTTTCTGTATTCGGGGGTATCCTTAATCGCATCGTCAATAGACTTGCAAGCAGACTTTTGTTTCGGCTCCAGTTCCAGTTCTTATCAAACAGCTTCTGGTAATCGGCAAGATGTTTTTCACAGGCGGAATTGGCTATTTTCTGCATTCTCATATCAACGGTGGTATAGATATTCAATCCATCCCTGTAAAGATCATACCCGTATTTAGTTGCCATTGCCGTCATCTGCTGTCTCACATATTCCATAAAATGAGGAGCGACGGATTTTACACCACCTACCCTTTCGGTTGTCAGAACAATAGGCTGCTGTTTAAGCTCCTGGTATTTTTCTTCACTTAAATATCCGACATCTACCATATTTGACATCACAAGGTTTCTCCGGGCGAGTGCATTGTCATAATGTGTTAAGGGATCATAATTGGCTGAAGACTTCAGCAGTGCAACAAATAGTGAAGCTTCAGGAATCGTAAGTTCGGAAGCATCCTTCCCAAAATATTCCTGTGCTGCAGATTCAATACCATATGCTCCCCTTCCGAAGTATGAAACATTAAGGTATAGTTCCAGTATTTCATTTTTCGTGTAAGTTTTTTCAATCTGAATTGCCGTTATCCATTCTCTTATTTTTCGCACACCCGTTTCGAAAATATTCTCATTCCGGGTTTTCAGTTTATAGAGATTCTTGGCGAGCTGCTGGGTTATAGTGCTTGCTCCTTCACGTGAGAAAGTGAAAACATTTTTCACCATAGCTTTTGCAAAACGTGAGAGGTCGACTCCCCAGTGAACATAAAATCTTCTGTCTTCTGTAGCTATTAGCGCTTGTATCAAAGGTTTTGGAATACTGTCAATATCTGTCTCTATCCTGTTCTCAATAAAGAACTGACCCAGCACTTCGCCATCAACAGAATACACTTTGCTTGCAAGTACCGGTTTCGGATTTTCAAGTTCTTCGAGTGAAGGAAGTCCGCTGAAAATGAATATTGCAAAAGCAAGAAAGAGAGTAAAGATAATTCCAGCTGCAATCAGCCTGTTTCTTCCTGCATCCGGATTACTTTTTCGTTTTTTAGTACGGTATTTCGGATCGCTGAAGTATTTTTTCATATCCGAATCTGAATAATTTTTTTTTGCCATTTTATTTCCAGTCTACAATTTCAAATTTATCGCCGCGAAATACTCCGTAACAAGGCGCATCAAGCCAGGAACCTAAATTGATATATATTCCATTTTTATATTTTTCAAACTGTCTCTCGTGCAAATGCCCGAATACCACATAATCAAATCCGTTATCTATTTTATTACGGGCAGCTTCAAATAATCCGTCAATTTCGCCGTAATTCTTTTTAGAAGTGTATTCACGGCTGGATTTACTGGTTCCGCTTGCTATAGCAATACCTATATCGGGATGAACCCATGAATACAATGTCTGCAGCATTTTGTTCCGTAATATTTTCTTGAGAATATTATAGCCAGTATCATTTTTTACTAACCCATCGCCGTGGCCAATAAAAAACTTTTTACCATGCAACATTCTTTCAATAGGATCATCGTACAACTTTGCACCGATTTCCTTTTCGAAAAAATCGCCGTGCATAAAATCGTGGTTGCCTATAAAATAATGAACTTTAATACCTGCTTCAGTGATATCCTGCAAAGCCGTTAAAGTCCTGAAATAACCTTTCTGATAAACCTTTTTGTACTCGAACCAGTAATCGAAAAGATCACCAACGATAAAGAGTTCAGCAGCTTCACTTTTCGCAAATTCCAGGAACCTGACGAGAAGACGTTCTTTTTTACTTTCAATCTCCCTGGTCCTGAGTCCGAGGTGAATATCAGATATGAAGAAGTATGCGTCTTTCACAAATAAGAGTAATGATTATTCATAAATTTACAGAATGGTATTTTGAAAATAAAAACCAAATTTAGTCACTATTTGTTAAGCTGAAGTAGGCCAGAAGCCTGTTCTCTGGATCAGGAATAACCTCAATCGGCGCAAAATCCAGCTTAAGGTGAAATTCCTGGTTATTTTTATTCAACCTGAATTTTTCAATTTTTGTTTTACCGCTTTCTGATTTAAATAAGAATTCAATCGGCAAATCATAATCTGAATACCCCTTTTCAACCTGCTTAAGATCAAGAGTAACATCATAGGCTCCGGATTCCTGATTCTGCTTCCAGTGGTAATCCACCCGGGGAACATTATTTCCATCGTATATCCACTGCTTAAAGAACTGGTCCAGGTTTTTACCAGAGGTCACTTCGCATACCTTTTTAAAGTCTTCCGTTGAAGCATTCATATATTTATATTTTTCATAATAGTTCCGGAGACTGTTAAAGAAAGCATCATCCCCTATTTCCCAGCGAAGCATATTCAGAACCCACGCACCTTTATCATATACCAGGGAGCTGAACAGGTCATTTCCCGGATCATAAACAGTCCCTGAAAAATTTTCATCAAATTTACTCATCATTGAGGAACGTAAAGCTTTTGCTCCGGCAAGATGTTCCACATATAAAGCCTCGCAGTACGAGGCGAAACCCTCATTGAGCCAGACATCTTTCCACGTTTCAGGTCCCACGGCATCCCCGAACCATTGATGTGCCAGCTCATGAACATATACATCTGTAAAGAATCTTTTTCCGCTTACAAAATTAGAGCCGATTCCCGTTAACGTCTGGTGTTCCATTGCCCCGATCTGCCAGAGAAATTCAGCCACACCGTATTTTTCTTTAATAAAAGGATATTCGCCGAAAGTTTTTGCAAAGAAATCAATCATCCCGACATGTCCGCCGTAGTCTACTTTAGCATTTTCTTCATCTTCAGGAAATGCATAATACTCAACGGGCATTGTATCCTGTTTATCCTGGGAAATATATGTATCCGAAAAATTCGAATATACCGAAGAGTACAAACAGATCAGGTATGTTGAAATCGGGTAAAGAGTTTTCCAATGGTAGGTTCTTCTGGCGCCTTCTGTTGTTTTATCAACCAGAATTCCATTGGATGCTGAAACATAACTGGTATCATTGGTCAGATAGATATCCAGCAGAGCCTTATCAGACGGCATATCATTGCAGGGGAACCACGTCGATGCATAATTGGGTTCGCTTAGATTATATACCACCCAGTGGCCGTATTTTTTCCCAAAAGTAAAGGAACCGAATCCTTCCCTTTCGGGTTTCCCTTCATAATTTATTTCAATGTTGAAGGTGTCAGGTAAATTGGTTCCCGGCCTGATCTTTAATTGCGATCCGCTGTTTTCATACTCAGAGGATTTACCATCAACCAGTAATGCCGAGATTTTCATGTTATCATGAAAGTTCAGATCTATCTCATTCAGGCTTTTATCCTTCAAAGTTCCCGTTAAGACTACCCGACCTTTTAGCATCTGTTCTTCCGAGTGAAGATCCAGATTTATATCATAATGCAGGATATCCATTTTGTACTGGGAATCTGAAATATACCCGGCAGGGACAGATACAGAAAGCATACTTGTAAGGTTGTTCTTTATTTTAGTGCTGTTTTCTATGGATGCCCTGATCCCCTGCTGAATAGGGGTGAGACCAAAATACCAGCCGGTAACAAAGAATATAATGAAAAGAGCCGCTGAAATGATTTTCGTTCCTGTGTTCATTCGTCCCGATCTGTTTATCTGAACAGCATTTACAGAGGTCAATAAAAGTGTTTTGTCTAACATAACTAGTAATATAATTATAGATAAATAAAATTAACAATTTCACCAATTGCCAATCAAATCATATTTGGATATATTAAATGCTTATACAAAGTAAAATATGAGGGATAATATTATATGACATTTCCCGGATCGTCTATTCTTCGCGATACAATAACAATGCTGCTCGCAGGAGGACAGGGGGAAAGGCTTTTCCCATTAACTCAGCCAAGAAGCAAACCTGCAGTACCATTCGGCGGAAAATATAGGATAATTGATTTTGCTCTTTCGAACTGCCTTAATTCGGGTCTCCGCAGGATCTATGTACTGACCCAGTATAAGTCCGATTCACTGAATCAGCATTTGTATGAAGCCTGGAGTATTTTTAATCCTGAACTTGGCGAATTCATTTATAATGTACCACCTCAAAGAAAACTGAATAACGACTGGTACCTTGGAACTGCCAATGCAATATATCAAAATATGAATCTATTCTCTGCCGACAAGAGGGCAAAGTGGGTTCTGGTGCTCAGCGGTGACCATATCTATAAAATGGATTACCTGAAAATGCTGCAGTACCATGTTGATACCAAGGCGGCAATGTCCATTGCCTGTATTGATATCTCAAAAGATGAAGCCCACAGATTTGGAATAGTAGGCGTTGATGAAAATTATCATGTGCAGTCATTTATAGAAAAACCTCCCAAACCACCTGAAATTCCCGATAAACCGGGATTCTCATTTATCAATATGGGAATCTATGTATTTAATGCGGATATTCTTCGTGAAATACTGATTGAAATGGAGAACAAAAGGATCAAAAATAATGATTTTGGTCATGATGTTATTCCTTATATGGTTAAATCAGATCTGGATGTTCTTGCGTACGGATTTCATGATGAAAATAAAAAAGAAAAACCCTACTGGAAAGATATCGGCACTATCGACAGTTATTTTGAAGCGAGTATGGATTTAATCAGTATCACTCCGGAGTTTAATATGTATGACCAGAGCTGGCCGATGAGAACTTACCAGTACCAGTTCCCGCCTGCTAAGACAGTATCTCACGAAGGGGAACGCGTGGGAAGAACCTTAAACTCTTTAATATGCGACGGCTCAATCGTATCAGGAGGATTGGTAGAAAGATCGCTGCTGGGACCAAATGTGAGAGTAAACAGCTACACGTATATTACTGATTCAATTATAATGAACAATTGTAATATCGGAAGGCATGCAAGGATACGCAGAGCTATTATCGATAAAAATGTGAATGTCCCTGAAGGATATGAAATTGGTTTTGATCTCGATGGAGATAAAAAGAAATTTACTGTGACCGAAAGCGGAATCGTAGTCATTGGCAAGAACCATGTTTTACCCGGTTAGAGGATTAATAGTATAAATCTGATCCAGAGGATATCGATTGAAACTGGAATTTAATTTTAAACAATCCGGAGTAATTCCTTACCGGGTGAATAATGGGGTTCTTGAAATACTCCTAATAACATCAATAAAAAGACAGAAATGGATAATCCCGAAAGGGTATGTTGAATTTAACCTCTCCCCTTTTGAATCAGCTAAGAAAGAAGCATTTGAAGAAGCCGGTATCATAGGTTCAAATGAGACATATGAGCTTGGAATGGTAGAATTGGATACCGGTATAGGCTTGACTCATATGAAAATATTCTCTATGGAAGTGATTAAAATTCTTGATGATTACCCTGAAAAAGAATTACGCAAAAGGAAATGGTTCAATGCCGAAGAAGCCTCTTCAAAAGTTACTATTCCTGATATTCCCGGTATGATTGCTTCTCTTCAGGCTAAGGTCAAATAGAATCTTCGTCGTTCACCAGTCTTGATAAAACCTCCTTTATTGTATCATAATCATATCCTTTTGAGTAAAGATATGTATAGAGCTTTGACGATAATTCGTGTTTATCGTAATTACGTTTTGATAACATCTTGAGCTTTTTCCCGGCAAGTGCAGCAGCATTTTCAGCGGGTGACAAGTCTTCCTCACCTAGTATTTTATCTATAACAGCCGGGGATATTCCCTTCTTAAATAACTCAGCCTTCAGTTTATTTCTTCCCCAAGACTTTATTCTGATCTTTTCTTCAGCATATTGTTTCCCGAACTGATAATCATCCAGGAAACCTTTCTCTTTTAATTGATCAAGCACCTCCTGGATCAGGGTTTTATCGTATTTTTTCTGAAGGAGTTTCAGTTTTAGCTCATTATAAGCATGCAGCCTTCTGCCGAGCAGATTAAACGCCTTCTTTTTTATAAAATATTTCTGGTTCTCCCTTATTAAAAAAGAAAAATCGTCTTCGGATATTTCCATATCCTTTTTAAGACGGTTTTGTAAAAATACTTCGTGCGAAAGGAAGAGCTTTTCCTGGTTATTAAAATAGATTATTACATTCGCTTCGTTTTTCTTAACTACTCTTTCTATCTTCATCAATTATTTCGTAGTTTTTTTCTCTTTCCCTGAAGATTTATCTTTACCATTGCCGGTTTCATCTTCCTCTTTTTTTGGTTTTATATTCAGCTTTTCCTTTACCTGGTCTTCGAGTTTCTTATAAAAATCGGGAGCTTCGATCAATTTCTGTCTGAACTGCTCTCTTCCCTGGAACCTATCTTCATCAAAAGTAAACCAGGCACCGCTCTTTTTAACTATTCCCATATTTGTTGCCATATCAAGAAGATCTCCTGTCTTGCTTATGCCTTCATTATATAGAATATCAAACTCTACTTCTTTGAATGGCGGAGCGACTTTACTTTTCACTATTTTTACTTTTGTCCTGTTACCTATAACCTCGGTTCCGTCTTTTATGGCTGCAATTCTCCTTATATCCAGTCTCACCGACGCATAAAACTTAAGCGCATTACCGCCTGTAGTTGTTTCGGGGTTGCCGAACATTACACCAATTTTACTTCTTAACTGGTTTATAAAAACAACGGCAGTTTTTGATTTGGAAATTGCTCCTGTTAACTTTCTTAGTGCTTGTGACATTAGCCTTGCCTGGACAGCCATCGTTGCATCACCCATTTCACCCTCAATCTCAGATCGGGGGACAAGTGCCGCAACCGAATCTATCACAATTATATCAAGCGCATTACTTCTGACAAGCGTATCCGTTATTTCAAGTGCCTGCTCACCAAAGTCAGGCTGCGAAAGGAGCAGATTAGAAGTATCTACTCCCAGTCGTTTAGCATAATTTACATCAAGCGCGTGTTCTGCATCTATGAATGCTGCGAGACCGCCCGTCTTCTGTGCTTCTGCAATTATATGAAGACAGAGGGTTGTCTTACCGCTTGATTCGGGGCCATAGACTTCGGTAATTCTTCCGCGGGGAATACCCCCGATTCCAAGGGCATAATCCAGCGACAAAGCCCCTGTAGGGATTGATTCAACCGGGTTAATAACACCATCCCCAAGCTTCATTATTGAACCTTTACCATATGTACGTTCAATACTTATTATGGCATCTTCAATAATTTTTAATTTTTGTTCCCTGTCTGTACTCATTTTTCCTCCATCATTTTAAATTAAACTTTTTTATAACGGTATATTTGGATGATTCAGATAATAATTCACTTTTAATAAGCAAAATTTTATCGGAAGTAAAATTAATCTCCGGCATAATAAAACTGTTAAATTTTGTTACCCACTCCTCTGGAAACCTCTTTTTTATTCTCAATAATGTTAAGTGTGGTTTGAATTTCCTGCCCTCAGCTGGTACGTCAAATTTAGTCAGTTCATTATTCAACTGCTCAACAATATTAAATAAAATATCGTCCACCCACAACCCAATCCACAAAATCTGTGGTACCCCATATCTAAAGAAAAATCCGAATTTTGTTAATTTGCACTTAATCTTTCCGTGCTTCTCAAGGAATTCAAGTGATTCAGAAATAGATTCAACTGATTCATCATTAACTTCGCCGATAAATTTTATAGTTAAATGAATTTTATCGCCGGGTTCCCAGTTAAGATTTAATTTTTCTTTTATTACCTCCTCACGAAGTGCAGAAATTCTTTCACGTATGACCTCAGGTATTTCCAGAGCAATAAAGAGCCTAGTCATCTGATATTCCGAGGAGGTGCCTGCGAAGCATATCGAGTGCGGCCTGTGCTGCCCGATGCTTATTTAATATCCTGTCATCACCAAACTGGAATTCTTTTGCTGTACAGACCTTTTCATCACAAATACCAATATAAACAAGACCTACGGGCTTATCTGCTGTAGCTCCTGTAGGCCCCATAATTCCTGTAGTTGAAAGACCAAGATCTGTACCGCTGATCGATTTAACTCCTTCAGCCATCTGCCGGGCCACTTCAATACTCGCTGCCCCATTCTCAACAATCATATCCTCATTTACTTTGAGTATTTCGACCTTTGCGACATTACTATAGGAAACAATTCCTCTTTCAAAATAAGCACTGCTCCCGCTGATATTTGTTAACATATTTGAGATCAATCCTCCTGTACACGATTCTGCCACAGCAAGAGTAAGGCCCCGTTCCTTTAATATTTTGCCAATCACTTCCTCCATCAACTCATCTTCCTTACCATAAATATAACGTCCTGCTTTGCTTCGAATTTTTTGTTCTATTTCACTGATTTTGTTTTGAGCCTCATCTTCTGATTTTCCTTCTGATGTAATTCTCAATCTTACTCCAAACTCGCTCGGGAGAAATGCCAGTTTTGAATCACCCAGAAGTTCATTTAAGTCTCCGAGTCTTTCAAATAAAGTGGATTCGGCAATTCCCGTCGTAAGCAGTGTTTTTCTTACTGTAATAATCTCCGGTACACCAATTTTTTCTTTTAAAGAAGGGATAACGTATGATGTCATCATCTCTTTCATCTCATACGGTACACCGGGTACAGCTACAAATATTTTATCGTCTTTTTCAATCCACACACCAGGAGCAGTCCCCAGAGAGTTTCTGATAACATTTGCAATCTTCGGCACCAGGGCCTGCCCCTCATTAACTTTTGTGACGCGTCTTCCGCGTTTATTAAATAGCGCTTTAATATCATCCAACACTTCATTGTTTATTATAAGCTCAGTGTTAAAAAAATCTACTATACATTTTCGGGTAATATCATCGTGTGTAGGTCCTAATCCCCCTGTAACGATTACAAGATCATTTTCTTCATATGCCTTTTTAAATTCCCGAATTATTTCAGGTTCATTATCCCCTATTACAGAAGTGCTTGTAACATTAATACTATTTTCAACCAGCTCTTTGCCGATAAAAGCTGCATTCGTATTAAGCACCTGTCCAATTAAAATCTCATCACCAACGGTAATGATATGAGCATTCATCCGGTTTTCTTTCAATAGTTATAATTAAACAGTACTATAAAATAATATAAAAAGATGAACTATTAATAAAACATAAAATGCGCTTATTATATCATCTATCATAATGCCGAGACCACCTTTTAATTCTTCCAGTCTCCTTGCTGGAAACGGCTTAACTATATCAGATAACCGCCACAACAGGAATACAACCAGGGAAATCCATAGTATTTTGGGAAGGAACAAAAGTGATATCCACATTCCGACTATTTCATCGATGGTACATTGCGGGGGGTCCTTTCCATATACTTTTTCGAATTGTGAACCTGCATAAATACCATATAAGCTAAAAATTAATATTGCAGGAATCATAATTACAGGTTGCTCAAATCCAGGTATAAGGTAGATAATTAGTCCCGCAACACTACCAAATGTCCCGCTTGCGAAGGGAATATACCCCGTATAAAAGCCGGAACCTAAAAGTTTATCGATAAAATTAAGCCGCACGATTGTATAGCTCCTTTATAAGTCTTCGGTTCTCATAAATGTAAGTTACCCCGGAATGAAACGTAATTGCAGTAATAATAAGCATACTTATGTATATAAAATTTTCATTCATTAAAACACCGAACAGATTTGTTCTGCCAGAGTATATTTCAATTGTATTCAAGCCGACATAAGCAATCAATAAATAATAAAGAAATGCCATCTGGATAAAAGTTTTCCATTTAGCATAATAACTTGTAGGAAAAGAAAAATCTTTATAATCTGCATAAGCTCTTAATGAGGTAATAAAAAGGTCGCGTAAAATAATGATTATAACCATCCAGAGAGGAATTATATTAAGTATCACAAATCCAATAAATGCTGTAGAAGTTAAAATCTTATCAGCCAGTGGATCCCAGAATTTTCCCCAGTTAGTTATATAATTGAATTTTCTTGCCAGCCAGCCATCATACCAGTCAGTGAGTGCTGCTATAATAAAAATTCCCAGAGAAAGTAATTTGAATACCGGAATTTCTGAAAGAAAAAAAAACAAGAATACCGGCGTTAATACAATCCTTAGGATCGTTAATTGATTTGGAAGTACCATTTAGCCAGCAGATTTTTCAAGCGAAAGCATTTTAAGATATGAATATTCATATATGCCTGTACTATGTCCATCCTGCCAGGAGATTGCAACTGCATAACTTCCAACTGGATTTAACGAGTTTATAGTAATCTGGTTCTGATTAAAAATCGGGATATAGTTTTTGCTCTCTCGTTCTCTTTCTGTTACGCAGGAAGCACAGGGACATAATCTTCTCAATTTTTCCAGCGGGATATTGGCTTCTGTATTATCTTCCCATTTTATTAATAAACCGCTGTTATCCTTTAATTTTATTTTAACAGGTTTTATCATCAGAATAAATTTTTACCCGTTAACTTGTATAAAACATCAAGATATTTTTCACTTGTCTTGGTGATTATTTCCTGAGGGAGAATCGGAGCAGGAGGTTTTTTGTTGAACTTAACAGAAAGCAGATAATCCCGGACGAATTGTTTGTCATAACTCTCCTGTGCTCTCCCTTTTTCATATTTTTGAACCGGCCAGAATCTTGATGAATCCGGCGTTAAAAGCTCATCAACCAGGATTATATTATCATCAATAATTCCAAATTCCATTTTTGTATCTGCAATGATGATCCCTCTCTCAAGTGCATAATCAGAGGCTGATTTGTAAATCTGCAGGGTAGCGTTCTTAATCTTGTTTACATTCTCTTCCCCGGCAATCTTGTATGCTTGTTTTGTAGAAATATTTTCATCATGTGCCCCAATTTCTGCTTTTGTAGATGGAGTAAAAATGGGTTCCGGTAATTTTTCTGATTCTTTTAATCCTTCAGGTAATTTAATTCCGGAGATTTTTCCACTTGACTGATAATCATTCCATCCTGAACCGGAAATATATCCTCTGACAATGCATTCAATCGGAATTACTTCAGCTTTTTTAACTAACATTGTTCTATCTTCAAGGTCTTCCCTGTATTCTTTACAGGAAGGCGGGAAATCGTCAACGGATGTAGATATAAGATGATTCCTGATCATTTTTTTAGAGAAATTAAACCAGAATTGTGAAATCCTGGTAAGTACTTTTCCCTTATAAGGAATACCCTGCTGCAAAATTACATCAAATGCGGAAAGCCTGTCGGTTGATACAATAAGATAATATTCACCGACATCATAAATATCCCGTACTTTCCCTCTTTTGAACAGTTTTAAATTCGGAAAATCTGTTTGAAGAATAACTTTAGAGTTCATAAGCCTTAAATTTGTTAGCAAATATAAATTTGGTGAATCATAATAAAATAAAGATAAATGTAATTAGTTCAAATAAGTAAATAAAGCATGGTTAGGATTATCATCAGAATAATAATAATACTGAAAATTTTATTCCTTTCAGGGAATTCATAGCAGTATATCGGGCAGACTTTGGCACTTTCTGGTATTTCCATTGAGCAGGATGGGCATTCCTTTTTTTTTCATAATTATGTAAATATTTTTCCTGAATCTAATTTAAATTAATGCCATCAAATTATATGAAAATAATTAAATATCATTATTGGAGCATAAAGTGAAAAAATTATTTGTACTGCCTGTCATAATGATTCTGATATTCACAGGATGCAGTAAAAGCGGTACCAGTGACTCACTGAACTGGAAAACTGATCTGAATGAAGCTCTGGCCACGGCTAAAAAAGAAAATAAAGCTGTTCTGATAAATTTTACAGGTTCTGATTGGTGCCGGTGGTGTAAAATATTAAGCGATGAAGTATTTTCGAAAAGTGAATTTGAAGATTTCGCCGAAAAAAATCTTGTTCTGGTGAAAATTGATTTCCCGAGAAATATTGAACAATCAAATTCGACAAAATATTATAATCAACAGCTTGCGGATTTGTATGGTGTAGATGGATTCCCTACAATTATTTTACTCGATAAAAATGGACAGGGAATACTTAAGACGGGATATATCCAGGGCGGTGTCGAAAATTATATTCAGGAACTAAAGCAGTATATGCCGCATTCCTAATTGGCTAAATAAATAAAAAATAGATCGTAAAAAGAACCACGAAAAATACCAGCGGGATGACATAATAATGTCGTCCTTCTTCTACATAATATCTGTGGACGCAATTATCATATGAGTCACAAATAACACATGTATCAAATTTTTCGTTGCTGCACTTATCTTCCATAAAGTCCCCGCAATTACTTTATAATTAGCACAAACTTTCAAAATTTTGTAGATAAATGCAACAGTTATTTTACTTTTTTAGTTTTCTTAAAAATTTATTGAGATTCCTCTCAAGTATCATAGTGGTTAATTAGATATAAATATATTAAACAATTAATCAGAAAAATAAAAAAGGCGACCTGATAATCGCCTTCATTTGAAGTGGGCAGAGACGGAATCGAACCGCCGACACAAGGATTTTCAGTCCTTTGCTCTACCGACTGAGCTATCTGCCCCTCGAAAATTGAAGCCCAAAAATAAATATTTCCCGGTAAATCTCAAAAATCGACTATAATAATTTATTCGACGGTGACACTTTTTGCGAGATTTCTTGGCTGGTCTACATTTAAACCTTTCTTCACCGCTATATGGTATGCCAGAAGCTGTAAAGGAATTACAGTCAGCAACGGAGTCAGCATTCTGATCGTATTAGGGATTTTTATTGTATAATCAACCAGATGATCAATATTGCCGTCCGTCTCACTTGCAATTGCTATGATTCTTCCGCTGCGTGCTTTAACCTCTTCAATGTTGCTGACTATTTTGTCATAATTGGTATCTTTGGGCGCAATAAATACAGCGGGCATATTGTCGTCAATCAAGGCTATCGGTCCGTGTTTCATTTCTGCAGCGGGATACCCTTCTGCATGAATGTAAGAGATTTCTTTAAGCTTAAGAGCTCCCTCAAGTGCTACAGGAAAATTAAATCCTCTCCCAAGGTAAAGAAAGTTTCTAGCATCCTTAAAATCTTCTGCTATTTTCTCAATACTCTCATTCAGTTCTAAAATCTTATTTATTTTTTCCGGAATTTTTTGAAGTTCTTCAGCAATACATTTGCCGTCACCAAGACTCATATTTCTTTTTCTTGCTAATAATAAAGTGATTAAAGCTAAAACCACCAGCTGGGAGGTAAAGGCTTTGGTTGAAGCAACTCCAATCTCAGGACCAGCATGTGTGTAAACCCCGGCCTCACTTTCTCTTGCAATAGAACTGCCCACCACATTGCAAATTCCTAAAACAAATGCCCCTCTCAGTTTAGCCTCCTTCATCGCTGCCAGAGTGTCTGCAGTCTCTCCGCTCTGGGATATGAAAAAGATTGCATCATCGGAACTAAGGACAGGATTTCTGTATCTGAACTCTGAAGCATATTCAACTTCAGTCGGAATCCTGGCAAATTCTTCGAGCATATACTCTCCAACTAACCCGGCATGCCAGGATGTTCCGCAGGCAGAAATAATGATTCTTTTTGCTCCGGATAATTTATCCAAAACAGGTTCTAATCCACCTAGTTTTGCAGTGCCCTGTTCAAGAATTATTCTTCCTCTCATTGAATTCCGAACCGATTCGGGCTGTTCCATAATTTCCTTGAGCATAAAATGAGAAAAGCCGCCCTTATCAATCTCATCAAGGTTCATACTTATTTCATGAATTTCTTTCTCTATCTCCAAATCTCCTATTGTTCTCGCATAGAATTTATCCTTATAAAGTTCTACTATTTCACCATCTTCCAGATACACGACCTGTTTTGTATAAGCAAGGATGGCTGAGACATCGGATGCTATAAAGTTTTCATTATCCCCGATACCGATAAGAAGTGGTGAACCTTTTCTGGCAGCTACTATTTTATCAGGTTCGCCATTGTAAATTACGGCCAAACCATACGTGCCTTCAATTTCATTTAAAGCTAATTGAACCGATTTAAATAATGAATATCCCCTTTTAATAAAACTATCAATCAGATGTGCAAATACTTCACTATCTGTTTCTGAGATAAACTTGTAACCCATCTTCTCAAGACCGGTTTTCAAAGTTCTGAAATTTTCAATGATTCCGTTATGAATTATAAAAAGGTTGTTCAATTCGTTGGAATGCGGGTGTGCATTGATTTCATTTGGGATTCCATGTGTTGCCCACCTTGTGTGTCCTATACCTATTTTTGCATTCAAGTGCAGTTTTTCTATCTTCTTTTCTAACTGGGAAACTTTACCTTTATTTTTTACAATGCTCGATATTCCATCACTGAGAATACCGATGCCGGCCGAATCGTACCCACGGTATTCAAGCCTTTTTAGTCCATTGATTAAGATCGGGACGCAATTTCTATCCCCGATATATCCTATTATACCGCACATAATTGACCTATTTTATAAAATTATTCTTTAATGATTATCAGGTTACTAAATTTATCTAATTTTTGCTAATTTTTGTGTTACTGCTTTTACAACATCTTTTACCTTGTATATCATTTTATAGAAGTAAACACCATTTGCGATTTCATCCCCGTCTTCATCTTTGCCATCCCAGTATACTTTTTTAAACCCAAGGTCTTGTCCAAGTTCTGAGTTCGGAATGTTAATAGTTCTGATTAATCTTCCCGCTACAGTATATATTTTCACGTACAATTCATCAGGTGGTTTGTCACCGGTTAATTTAAATGTAAAATAAGTTCCATCTTTAAAAGGATTCGGATAATTATAAACATCCCGAAGATCATATTCCGTAACAACATCAAAAGTTATACGATAGGATGTGGTGTCGAAAAAATTACCCGAAGCATCCTTCGCAAGGACTTCAAGGATATGTTCACCTTCTTTAAGATCCGGATGCCATACAATCTTCGATTCTGAATTGGGATATTGTGTATAGCTGTAATCAAGATCGGGATCGCTGAAGTGAAGTATGTTGGCATATCCGCCCTCAGTATGAATTAATGTAAAGTAGCTCGTATCCAAAGGTAACGGGCTGTTATCTTTAAGGGTAATTACTACTTCTGGTTTGGAAGATACGAGATCACCGTTTATAATTTCTTTTCCGTCAAAAGTAATATTGAAGATCGGATTAGTAGAATCCCGAACAATATAAAAATTATGATCTGTAACATTATTGAAAGTAAAATACTCGGATTTTGGATATTTGATAACTGTTTTTATATTGTTATCAAAAATTAAAGGCGTGGTTGAAAAAGGATATTGAATGGTAACAATACTATCAAACTGGATATTAACTGTCTTACTATAAAAGATGCTGTCAGAGTTATTAAGAAAGAAATCCACCTTGATACTATCAGCAGGTTCAAACCCCAGATTTTTTACATCAAGATGAGCGGTTGTACTCAAACCCTGCAATATCGAATCGGGTAAAACATTCAGATTTTTCCTGGTTATCATGATTTCCGGTAATCCATTAAAATCAAGGTTGAGATCATTAAACTGCATCGGATTCGTTGTGTTAAAAGTTGAATCTGTAAATGCGAAAAATATTTTCAAATATTGATAATCTGTAGGGGATATATTTTGCAGCGAATAGTTATCAGGAATATTCACAGCAAGAGTATCATAATTCTTTGTTACCCTGTTTAGTCCGTAAAGCATATTAGAGAATGAACCTGTTGAATTCAGATTTACGCCATAAGAAATATTATTCCATTTTGAGGCAGGGCCAATTTCTCTTGTCGATATAGTACCTGAGGCGTCGATATATCTTCCTTTAAACTGGGATACCTTAGGTGTCCTGCCTGCCCTGAAAACAGAGGTAAAAACATTATCGTGTACCCAGTCATAGCACCAGGCATAATATCCCTGAAATGGCTGATAGACAATCCACTCTTCTTCATAAAATCCATCCTCAACACGAATTCTGCGCATAAAGTTTGATTGATAATTTTCAGAAGGGTAAATATATCCATCTGCTACAAAGAAATCGGTAAATCCTACATAACTGGAACTTTCAAGTGTAAGATCCGGCTTCAGCAAATTCCAGCCATTTCCCGGATTAAAAGTTCTTAATACATATCTGCTATGTCCTGATGAATCAAATGTAGTCAGATTATAAACATATTGACCATCAGATTTAATATAAAATGATCCTGACACAGGCTTAGCGTGTTCATACTCCAGCATTCCGTCAGGAATCGGGAAGTGACTCGTATCCCCGGTTTCGGGATTTACCTTTACAAGGAAATAGGGATTAGATTCGGCTACATAGATGTAACCATTAAAGTAGAATATACTATTGGCTATTCGTTCGAAGAAATTAGGTATTTCACCATAATATTGACCTTTTATTGTGCCGTTATTCCCGGTTCCTATTTTATATATTTTAGATTTCTGTTCAGGATTCCTGTACTGGGCAAAAAACCAGATATTTGCACAATAAATATATGTACCATCGGTAGTGATCGTTGCCAGATCAACCGAATCCACTAAGGCTGAATCTACACCGATATCTCCAATAAATGTTTTATTAGAAGGACGAGGGGGTAATAGAGCAGTATTCAATAATAATGAATTTGAGGAGTCAGAATAATTTATATTATAGGTATTGAACATCTTCAATCCTCTCTGATACGCATAAAATCCGGGTTTTGATTCAGGAAGAATCGAAAAAGTTCTTATTGTCGACCAGGGACCATAATTTGAGCCATCGAAAATTCTAACTCTCCAAAAATAGGCACCGGAAGGTAGCTGTGGCGTAGTCCAATTTAATAAACCATCACTGGGAGATAGAACCCCCGAGTTTGAAACAGGGGATACAAAATTAAGACTCGTATCTATTTCAATATAATATGTTAGATTTAAATCGAGATAGTCTCCGATATCAATTACTATAAATCTTATCAGAGGATCAGCAGAACTAAACCCATCCTGAGGAGATAAGATATTCGCTTCACTAATGTTATATACTACAAAGGTATTTGAAGCAATATTGTCTGAATGGTCATCTTCGGGGATTGGATTCAATTCATTAACTTTTACTTTAACATTATAAAGTGCTGCTTTTTCTGGAATCCAATTTATACTTACCGAGTCCTGTTCTCCAAAACTTGGAAGCCGGACTGTAGAAATTTCATAAGAAGTATCAGCCGACTCAGCAAGAAATTCAACACTAATTGTGTCTCCCGGAAAAACCGTACCAAGATTGTTAATCTTTGCTTGAATTTGCAAAGTATCGTTTACCAAGGGATTTTGTTTAGATAGACTTATATCGGAGGGATTAATTACAAAATCCGGTTTATCGGGTAAAGCAAGTTTAAGTCCGGGATCACCTAAATAAGTCAGCAATGTTATTTGCTGACCATAGTATCCTCCACCCCCTACCTGATTTTTTGCATTAAAAATGGCATTTCCTATTGTATAATTCCGATTATTGAATATTTCATGAAATATGGCTTCATCAATTATTGCTCCGATTGGCCAATAGGTTAACACTGTATTGCCAAAAAATCCAATACTACCCTTCGCGGGTATTTTATTGAACTGTTCTCCAAACACATCCTGATCATCAAAGTGTGCAGTATAGCAAGTAACACTTATAATAACAGGCAGTCTCCCGCCATTATTCAGTAAAGCAATATCATCATTCGTAAAAATCAAATCCCATTGATATCCCCCTCCATGTCCATAATAATTTCCAATAACTACTCCCTCATCTATTTCCTGACGAATTTTAGGACCCCCACCTACATAAACAGAATCTTCATGGTTGGATGGAAAATTAAAAACGCGTGAAGGATGAATACCATTTGGAATTAAAAAATTATTGGCTAACCTGTTACTGTACAAGTTAAAATTAAAATGTAATTCATCTTCAACGCTTAACCCTGACGATGCCAGCATTACATCCTGTTTCCATCCTTTGCCATTATCTGCTGGGTAATTCTCTAGTTTATCCATTAGGATTGCAGCTTCCGTTGTGGTTTCGCAAGACATTCTTCCAATGGCTAAATCTGGAGCGAGATCGTTTCCTGCTACATCTACTATCAGATTATCACTGGGTGCATTTCCGTATGTACTTACGTAGAAAGGCAATGAAGGTATAAAATTAGGTCTACTGGTAGTCAAGAGATGACGATAATCATGACTCATATCTCCAAATAATACTACATAAGCAGGGATAGGTGCCGTCCAGTTGTTAAAGGCATACCCGACAAAGTCCCGTAAAGCCTCGGGATTGAGAAGTCCATATGAAAATTCATCATAAATTTGATTAATATCCACGATTTGAACTCTTGGATTTATAAGACCTGAATCAGGATATTGTGATTCGCGTAAAATCTTCAATCTCTGGGCTGCTTCCATAAAATCCGGATGGGTTATAATTATATAATCTGCCCCATTAGACAGATTTCTCAGGTCGGAAGATAAATCTTGTTTTATTGAATCAGTTGAAAGATAATAATCACTGGCAACACAAAAATAGTCAGTGTTTGTGGTTACGTTGTCCACAAATAATGCTGAATTGTATTGATCATTCCTGATCTCAGGATTATTTAATAATAATTTTTTACCGGGAATATATACTTTCATATTGTCTTTCTGCCAATGAGTCAGCCAATATCTGTTTGTTCCGATATATCCAGGTGGACTTGAAAATTCATAATGATTCTGAGATGTTCTGCTTATCCTCCAATACTGAAATTCGAACCAATTAATTCTTATCTCATCTGAAGTTTCACAGGTATTTCCTCTTACAAAAACAGTAAATCTGTTCCCCTGCGGATATATGTGAATACTATCTTCAGAGACATAGAGATTTTTTTCATAGATAATAGAATTCTGATCCCCCCACAAAGCGTGACCAATTATTTGATCCGTCAGCTGTATCTCAGCATCATGGTTATTCGCACAATTACCGCTCAAAGTCATCCCCTGAAATCCGACCCTTAATTTTACATGAACGGAATCGCTCAACCAATTATTAAACTCAGAAAAGGATGTTTCAAATCCACCTGTGCTTTGCCCGTTTTGGGCTGTTGCTTTCCCCCAAAACCAAAAATCCCTGTGATCATTACCAGCATAACCGAGAGTTTCGTATAAAGAGTCTTTTTCATAATGCTGTATGTAGTAATCAGTGTCAAAAGTTCTGCTCCAGTTCTGAGGGTAACCACTCTGGATATCATATCTGGCGGAAAGAGTATCGCTTTGATAAGAAAACCAGTACACATTGGAATTGTTATATATATTCATAGTACAATATTGAGTGGGAGAAGGAGGAGTTCCGATAAACTGAAAATAATCTCCGCTGTTAAAGATACCGTCACCACCATCAACTACATCTAAGGGAACTGAGTTTCCTTCATTTACCAGTTCAAGCGCATCACTGGAAACACCTCCCTGAATAGGAACACCTGAACTGACGAGCTGATCGAATGTAAGTCTGTATACACCTTTATCTTTTAAATAAATCTTAAAATAATTTTTATTGGGGTTGTACCAATAATTTCCGTAACCCACGCCTCCATAGACAACCTTTGCCGGATTTTTCCCTGTCCACTGTAAAGCCTGGTTATAGTTTATTACCGATGATTTCAAATAATCATTCGTCATTTTATCCGTTAAGGCAATTTTATCAGAACTTTTTGCATTATAAACGACTCTTACAACTACTTTTTTATTAGCAACAAGTTCGTGAGTAACAGGATTATACTGGTATGGCGCAACTTTTAAAGGTAGAACCCTTGAATATCTCGTTATGTAATCGGAACCAAACATTGCGGATTGACCGGGGAATAACTTATTTGAGGAGTATATAACTCTGTCAAATTTATCCGTATTTATTTTACTTAGTTGTGGATCTTCTTCTGGAAAAGGAAGAATAAATTTATTGTTTAAAGATGCTTTATCAGAATGTATTAACTCAACCACAGGATTTGAATTGAATGGTATTGCAATATTAATGCTATATTCCGGCAGCCATGGTTCCCCGGGATTTCTTGCCGCCAACTCTCCGCCCTGTATCATCTGGTAAACACGTGAATCAATTGTAGTATCTTTCAATAGGTAGATACCATTAAAATTGAATTCTATTTTTAAGCTTATATTATTCGATTCGAGGATTTTATAAGACTGGCCGGAGGTTATATTTGACAAAAAAAGTAAGGGTAAAAAGAACGAAAATAATTTCCTCATGAAAGACCCGTTGTTTAAAATATTGTAGATTTAACTTAGAATTTTGTAAAAAACGACGCAAGTCGAAAAAAATACCTTCATTGTGGTTTATTTAAAGAAATTTTATCTGAAGAAGAATCTCAACTGAGAATATAGTGAAAATTGAGATACGGTGACCGACTCTGATTCAGTAAAGGATGAGTTAATTATAAGATTAATATAGATTCCATAAAGAATTTCATTCTGTACGTTCAATGAAATATCATCAATTTTCTCGAGATTGCCATCCAGCAGCGGGGCTGTATCCGCATCATACAAATTCAGATTTTCAAATATATTGCCGCCTACATTTTTTATAAGATTCCCATTGCTGTCATAATAGTTGTTTCCGTGGAGTATGTGAGAATAAGTCAGAGCAATTTTCCAATTAGAGGAGAATAGATAATTAATTTCTGCACTCAAAGCAGTAGAATTCGGCTGTAAATTTGTCCCCAGAATATAAGAGTTATTTGTATAAGTTAGCGATTCGCCGATATCAGGATGGGAAAATGTGTACGGACGTATTTGTAAATATTCAATTTTAAAAATGGTATTCGCGGGTAATAAAGGATTTGTTAGTATGATACCAGCCTGCCAGGCTGAACGGTTATTTACTTTATCAAATTCTCCTTTAAAAAGAGCACTGAATAAGATATCATCCCAGATCATAGATGCTGATGATTCGATGCCATCTGTTATCTTATAGCGAGCATCAATTGATAGAAAAGAATTGTCCATATCTCCAAGTGACCTTTGAGCCGATTCCCAGAAAAGAAATGGATTTAAATAGGCAGCTTCAAAAGGCCGATTGGCATAAATTATCATCTGAGAAATACCAAATTTCAATTCCGGAACAGGGTTTATTCCCAGCCTGCTAATTGCCAGATACTTTGAACCCTTCTGCCTTATATCCCCGGTAATAGAGTCCACGTGAATTGTCACAAATGGCTGAACAAGCCATGCGTGCATAAAATCATAACTTAGTGATTTGTATTTAATATTGAATTTCAAAAAATCATAGAGAGGCGGATTATCTGAAAGAATCATTCTGTTAATATAACCGTTACCCCAGAGTACTCTTTCCCTTCCAAGTTGAAGACTAACAGCATCCTTCTGAAATCTTACATAACCCTGAGTATAATCAAAAAAATCAATTCCTGTGTGGTTAAATGTATAGCTGGTTTTAACTCTTGGATCAAGTTCTGCTACCTGTCTGTTATGATATTGAGTTCCATTTGATCCTTCAATTAAAAAACCTAACCAGTCTGAGTAAGAGCCGTATAACTGACCGCCTATATTTAAAAGAAAACTATAATCCTTATACTGACTTGAGTACAAATATGTAGCATCACCAAGAATATCGACATTAAAATCTGCTGTGGAATCTTCATAATAGTAAAGATGTTTTTGATCATACTTCTGATAATTGCTGATAAATCCGGATGGGAATTTGTAAAAATACGAAACGGGAGTTTCATTTTTTACCCCCATTTTAACTTCCATTCTGCAGAGGAGTTCTTTTTCAGGCCCACTAAGCAAATAAGAATTTGCTTCCGCTTCTTTCAGATAATCGACAACCTGGGATTTAGATAGGGGCAATATTATATCATCGTAATTGCTGATAGCCCCTTCAATATACATTTGTTTAAGAAAAGGATAAACCTGGTGATCTGCGGGTATGGATTCAACCTGGGAGTGAACTTGAACGATAATTATGCAAAAGAAAATTAAACATAATTTTATTCTATGCAATTTTCAGATGTTTCCTTTATTATTGAAAACGACTAAAAAAGTTTTGAAAAATACAGCTAAATCTGAGAAAAAGTTTGCATTCTTATAATATTCAAGTTCCATGTGAATGCGGTCATCAGGGGTCAACATTTGCCGGCCATTTATTTGTGAGATACCGGTTACACCCGGCTTATAGTCAAATATTTTCCGCTGCTCAATTGAATATTTGTCGGTAATTAAAGGAATATCAGGACGTGGTCCGACTATAGTCATTTCCCCTATAAGTACATTTATAAAATTGGGAATCTCATCTATACTTGTTCTCCTCAATAATCTGCCTACCCTGGTGACACGCGGGTCGTCAACCTGGGTAAGTTCGGGACCAACTACGAGGGCATTATTAACCATACCACGAAATTTGATCAGATTAAATCTTTCCCCTTTATAGCCTGTTCTCTCATGAAAGAAAAAAGCAGGTCCTTCAGATTCTATTCTGATGGCAATAATCGCAAGGATTAATATTGGTGATGTCAAAATCAAAATGAAGATACTCAATAGAATATCTGTAAAGCGTTTAATCCAGCTTCCCTGTTTACCCATATTTCAGAATGAACTATTTTTTATATTTTTGAAGCAAGGAATTTACAACATCAATAACATAATCAACATTATGATCTGTCATTCCGGGATAAATTGGAAGTGAAACGAGTCTTGGAAATGTGCCGGAGGCTACCGGGAAGTCCTCATCTTTTAGACCGAAAGTTTCACGGTAGTATTGGTGCTGATGGACGGGCATAAAATGAACACCAGCTCCAACCTTGTTTTTTCTCAGTTCATCAATAAATCGCGCCCTATTAATACTCAGTTTTTCAAGCTCGAGCCTGATAGGATACAAATGCCAGGATGATTCACGATCAGGTTTTAATCCATGAAGTCTGATTAAATCATTATCCTTAAAATTTTCAGTATATTTTTTGGCTATGTTTTGTCTGCATTCCCACATATGATCAACTTTTTTAAGCTGAGGTAAACCGAGCGATGCCTGGAGGTCTGTAAAATTATATTTATATCCCGGAGCCACAACTTCATAATACCAGGATCCCGATTCTGTATAACGTTTCCAGGCATCCCGGTTAATACCATGCAGGCGCATCACTTTGACTCTTTCAGCAATCTCTTCATTATTCGTACAGATCATCCCACCTTCTCCGGTAGAAAGAGTTTTCGTAGCATAAAAACTAAAACAGGTTACTTCCGAAATATTTCCGATTTTTTTCCCCTTATAAGTAGCGGGCAGAGAATGGGCAGCATCCTCCATTACTTTCAAATTGTATTTCTTTGCAAGGTCCATTATTTCATCCATATCACAAGGTTGACCGCCATAATGAACAGGAATAATAACTCTGGTTTTGGGAGTAATTGCCTTTTCTATAGCTTCAAGAGAGATATTCAGAGTATCCGGATCAACATCAACTATTACCGGTTTAGCTCCAAAATAACAGACGATCTCCGCAGTCGCGGGAAAAGTCATAGTTGGGACTATTACTTCCTCGCCAGGTTTAAGCCCATAAGCTTCCAGGGTAAGATGTCCTGCTGCTGTCCATGAACTTACAGCTATACCCTTTTTGCAGCCGATATAACTGCCGAATAATTCTTCAAATTTAATGGTTTTAGGACCCATACTTAGCCAACCGGAACGCACAGTATCAACGATTTCATCAACTTCTTCTTCAGAAATAAAGGGTTTATGGAATAAAAGGAAGTCGTTTTGCATAGGCTTTATTGGTATGTTCTTTAAATATGATTTACAATTTGATGTTTATTAAAATTGTTTATCCCTGTAAAGCTAAAATATTTTACGGAATAATAAAAAAAGCTTGCCTAATTTAGGCTATTTTAATTCAAAATTCTACAAAAAAATTTTATTTATTGGAATAAAAATTCCACTAAAAATACCCACATTTCCTGTTACGGGTAGAAAATCAATTTTCAGCTCCTTTTGAGGATATAAAATAAATATCAATTCTTTTGAATCCAACATAATAAGTGAGTTCTAAGTGGAAGAATTATATTTAACATTGTATAAAAATGTTTGCTAATTTTTACCACTTCCCGAGCAATGGGCGGGGCAAGTGTAATTTTATACCTTATTATTTTGCTATTTGGAAATAATTTCTTAATAGTAGCGAACTTTATGCCACGAACATCCGGATTTTGAGGATTATTATAGATAAAATCATACCATAAGATTCCACCACCGGGTTTTAACCATTCCCATATTTTCAGGGCTAATCTAATTTGAAAATTGTTATCCAGTATTGAAGAGTAAACAGTTGACAAGTATATAATATCAAATTTTTCTTCGATTTCAATTTCCAGAGCATCCCCCGTGATCAATTTTACTGAATTTGACAGTCTACTTTTGGCTTCTGTAATTCTTTCATCAATTAAATCAATCCCCCAGAGGTTATTAGGTGAAAAGCCTAATACAATAAGTTCTAATAAATTAGTTCCTGTACCACATCCAACCTCAAGCACTTTAATTTCTCTTAAATTTGTATATCCTGTCTTATTTAATAACCTGATAATTTTACGTTCTCTTTCCTGAAATTTTAAATAAATATCTGGATTGAGAAGTGAATATCTGCCTTCGAAATTTCTTCGGGAATAGCGCTCTTTAATTAAATCAGTTTCATTCATTCGGCAATAAATATTGAGATTATAATTCGATTTAATCCAATACGAACATTTGGCACCGTTTTAAATCAGTGTCTATAATCGAACTTGGTGTCCTGAAATTCAAAAAAAGTACTTTTTTCATTATTAAAATATTCAATTACCGAAGTCAAGGTAAAGAAAGTGCTTAGCATATGCATTCTAAACTTTTTCAAATACGATATATCATTGATATTGAGGTAATTGCTTATTTCCGGGGTTCTCTCTAATTGACGTCTTATACAACGATAAAATACCGACTCCTCATTTATGAAAGGGTTCCCTTCAAAAAAAACATTCTTAATATAATTATTCAGTCTTGAAGATAGCAATGGATAAATATAAAATGCACCTCCCATAAATAATTTGCTTCTTAAGGAAGTAACCGGAGCTTTGAAATTAGTATATAATACTTTAGAAGCATCAGATGAATAGCTATCCATCAAAGCTATAAATAATTTATGCATTTTCTTAATTTTCTCCGGACAATTAAATGCATAGATTACAAAAGGTGATGAAGTTAAAGGACAGTAACTCCAGATGTATCTTTTATGCCTGTCATCTCCATGAAAAGCTAATTTATGGGATTTTTCGATTGCTCTGAAATGAATATATTTTTGAGAATATTCCTTTTCCGGGTAAGTGTTTAGTAATAATAAAAAATCATTAAGTATTTCATCTTTATCTATTTTTGCAATTTCACAGGCTTGCTCCAGATCAACCATAGCATGTTCAGACAGAATATGCTTTATTAAAGCTTTTCCATTCTTTATTCTTCCTACAGGTATATCATATAAGAGAGCTATTTTATCAGATTTATCGCCGGTAATAAAATTAAAATCATTGACAAAAGTTTTTCTCAATTTTTCATAAAACGGAAGCATAGGTGCAGTTGCTAAAAAATTCATTCCTTCTTTTGCCTCAAGAAGTGAGTACATATGTTTTCCCGTCGGAGGAGGGATAAGTAATTTCTGCCATTTTACATTAAAAAGTCCGGCAATATATTCTGCAACTGCTACTTCCTCTTGTCCGTGCCCATTTTCATATACCATCGTTACTGTCTCGTATGGAATATTATTTTTTCTAAGACATCCTGCCACTGTTCTTGAATCAAGTCCGCTGCTTAATGCAAGAAGATTCAATTTATTATTGTTCAGTCTATCAATACAAGCTTTTGATAATAATTCTGAAAGAACCTTCACATTCTCCTTAAAGCTTTTATCTTTATTCTCGCGTATTTCAAAGTTGAATTCATGAATTTTACTTACTTCAATTCCGGAATTATCGATAGTTAATAATGAAGCAGGTCTGAGCTGCCGGATGTTTTCGAAAAGAGTTCTCTCCCCTAACATATAACCCAACATCAGATATTCAGCCAATGCAGTCCGATCAAAGTCATGTCTCTGTTTAAGGGCCGTGACAAATCTTATATGCCGGGTAATGATAATACCCCGATTTGTGAAACTAAAATATAAGGGTAGTCTCCCCAGAATATCATTAAAAACATATGATGTATTGGATCTTTTATTATATATGTATATTATAAAATCTCCATCAACCTGTAAAAGCCAATCCCGTAATACTAAATTATTAAAATGACTAAAGATCTGCCCAATATCCTTGATAAGTTCCTGATCTGTTTTATTATATATTTTTCCCTCTAGAATTATTTTGAAATCCCCGGTTTCAAGACCGGTAATTGGGTAATCAGCATATTTATTCCAGCCAATAAAAACGTTTTCGTTTTTGACAAAAGTCTCTGAGGAATAACTGTCCAGATTCAAAGATTTCTGAATTTGTTCTATAACTTCCGACCTGGAAGTCAATTCAGTATCATTAAGGACTATATTAAGTCCAGCCATTTAATTTACTCCTGAAAATTAGTAATAAAAAATATACTTAGTATTTTAAATTATATAAATAAGATCTTTAAATTGTTAAATTTAATTAGAATAATATTAATGTGAAAGGTATATTAGTATTTTGAATCGAATTAAATATTATTATTGTTTTTAGACAGCAAGCAAACCCTAAATGAAAGTTTTATTTTTAGCCGATCCATCTTCAATTCATATTATTAAATGGGTGAATGCTTTACAAGAGAAAAATATTGATGTCTATATTTTCGGATTGAATGAATTTGATGAGAATTTTTATCATAAAAAAATAGTCAGTGAAATTTTTAATATACCATCAGCTATAAGAGGAAAAAAAGATGCTGCAATTTCCAAAATAGTATATTTGGCCTCTTTAAAAAGAATCAAAAGTTTTATTAAAAAAGTCAAACCTGATATTGTACACGCTCATTACCTTTCAAGCTACGGATTATTAGGATCATTCGTCAATTTTCATCCCTATATAGTATCAGTGTGGGGATCGGATATTTTTTATGTACCAAAAAAAAACCTGGTACAAAAAAAATTAATCGAAAGCTCCTTTGCTAAAGCGGATAAAATTTTATCAACCAGTAATTTTATGGCCGGTCAAATCAAAAGATATACAATGAAGGAAATTGCAATTACACCATTCGGAATCGATGTAAATAAGTTTACACCGAATCATGTTCGTACTACTTTTAAACCTGGCTCTTTGATTTTAGGAACTACAAAAGCATTGGAGGAAAGGTACGGAAATGAATATCTTATCAGGGCATTCAGGATAGTCAAGGATAAACTAACTTCGCTTCCGTTGAAATTGCTGCTGGTCGGTAACGGATCCCGCGAACACTATTTGAAAGGATTAGTCAAAGAATTACAACTTGAATATGATACCATTTTTACCGGTAATGTACCACATGATGAAATTTCACAATATTATAATATGTTTGATATTTTTCTTGCACTCTCAACCGAAAATGAAAGTTTTGGAGTTTCCATCCTCGAATCACTTGCGTGCGAAACTCCTGTTATTGTTTCCCGGGTCGGAGGTTTTACAGAACTGATTCGCAATGAAGAAACAGGACTTATAGTCGAAAGTAAAAATATTCAGGAAACCGCTGAAGCTATAATCAGATTAATTTTGGATAAACAATTAAGAAAACAATTAGGCAAGAATGGCCGGCAATATGTTATGCAAAATTATAATTGGGACAAAAGTGTTCAGATTATGTTAGATATTTATCAGCAAACATTAATTGAATTCAATAAATAAATTTTTTCTGAAAATCAAACTAATCAATTTAGAATCATATTTTTTAATTTTATTAAATGACACAGTTAAAAATTATTACAATTATTGGGGCCAGACCTCAATTTATAAAAGCATCAATATTAAGTAAAACCTTTAAAGAATCGGATGAAGTTAATGAAATCATTATCCACACGGGTCAGCACTTTGATTTTAATATGGATAAAATTTTCTTTGATGAACTAAAAATTCCGTTCCCATTATATAACTTAAATATAAATTCCCTTTCTCAAGGGGCAATGACAGGGAAAATGCTCCTTGAGATAGAAAAGATTCTGAGTAATGAAAAACCAGATTATGTTCTTGTCTATGGAGATACGAATTCAACTCTGGCCGGTGCTCTGGCAGCAAAAAAACTTCATATTAAAGTTATTCATGTGGAAGCAGGATTACGAAGTTTTAATATGCGAATGCCTGAAGAAATTAACAGGATACTTACGGACAGGATCTCCGATATTTTATTTTGTCCGACTGAGAAAGCCTTGCAGAATCTTAAACTTGAGGGATTTGATAATTTTCCCTGTTTAATAGTGAATAGCGGAGATGTTATGTATGACTTAGCCCTGTATTTTCAGGAATCAGAAAATAATATATCAACAGAGCACTCATATCCTAAAAACGAATACATTCTTTGTACTATCCATAGGGAGGAAAATACCACTGACATTACAAAGTTTATATCAATTGTGAATGGATTAAATAAGATTGCTGAAGAAATACAGATTGTTTTACCGTTACATCCAAGGACAAAAAAAATAATCTCCGATCATAAACTGAAACTAAACTTTAAGGTAGAAGAACCGGTCGGATACAGGGAGATGATGAATTTGATTAAGCACTCTAAACTAGTTATAACGGATAGCGGAGGCCTGCAAAAAGAAGCATTTTTTTTCCGGAAATTCTGCATTACATTACGCGAGGAAACTGAATGGACCGAACTGATAAAAAATGGGTATAATAAATTAGCCGGAAGTGATGAAAATTTAATATACAATGCATATAGAGAACTGATCCTTCATTCTAAGTCTTTTAATGAATCATTTTACGGAACGGGAGTTGCCTGTGAACGAATCCTTAAGACTATTCTTGATCACCATTCAAAATTAGTATCCTAATGAAAAATATACTCATTCTCTCCCAATATTTTTTCCCTGAAGTGGGAGCTCCACAGACAAGGTATATGGAGCTGGCAAAAAGATTTGTTGATAAAGGTTATAAAGTTACAGTTTTGACGGCTATGCCAAATTATCCTAATATGGAAATTATTTCCCAATACAAAGGCAAACTTTATGTCAAAGAAAATACCCAAAATTTTGAAATTCATCGCAGTTATATTTTTGTCAGGAAAACAACATCACTTAAATTTCGGTTAGTAAATTATTTTTCATTTGTTATTTCATCCTTCATAACGGGTATTTTTAAAATCAAAAAGCAGGATGCAATCATTTGTGAGTCCCCCCCTTTGTTTCTCGGTATTACGGCTATTGTTCTAAAGAAGTTTCTAGGAGCTAAATTAATAATGAATATTGCTGATCTTTGGCCGGAACAAGCTGAAAAACTTGGACTTATCACAAATAAATTTATTCTCAGGATTACTTATAAACTCGAAAAATTTATTTACAGTCATTCTGATCTGATAACCGGACAAACAATGGGGATAGTGAACAATATTAAACTACGAAATCCACATAGTGTTGTTTATTGGCTCAGAAATGGTATAGATATTAATAATTATTATGACTTTCGGATCAAACCTGAAGCTATTGAACCGCTGAATAAAAATGATTTTATTCTCATTTATGCGGGAATTATTGGATATGCACAGGGCCTCGATACGATCCTCCACAGCGCATATGAATTAAAAGACTACAAGGATATTAAATTTTTATTAGTTGGCAGCGGACCTGAAAAAGAAAGATTGTTAATGTTGAAAAGTGAGTTGGGTCTTAATAATTTATTTTTTAAAGAACCTATTCCAAAAAATGAAATACCAGGGCTGGTTTCATTAGCTGCTGCAGGTATTATCCCTCTTAAAAAAATGCCTTTCTTCCAGGGAGCAATTCCCTCAAAAATATTCGATATACTGGGATCAAAAAAACCGATTTTATTGGGTGTTGAAGGTGAAGCTTATAAATTATTTATTGAGCAGGGAGATTGCGGCTTATTTTATGAACCTGAAAATAGTAATGATCTTTCTACAAAAATATTACATTTATACAAAGACCAGTCCCTGCGATTGAAACTGGGAGAAAAAGGCTATGAATTTGTAAATAAATTTTTTAACTGGGATAATATTGCAGATGAGCTGATAGATGAGTTTCAAAGACAGCTGTAATGCTTTTATAATGCTTAAGATGGAAAGATACTTTTGAAGAAAAATAATTATATTAACAAAACTTCAGGAGTATAAAAATGAAAGAAGAAAAAAGAAAACATAGCGCAGAGTTCAAAGTAAAAATCTTAAAAGAACATCTGGAGCAGCAGGTGCCCATTGGTAAAATATGCGAGCAGTATAATCTACATCCGAATTTAGTATAGCTGTGGAAGAAAGAACTTTTCTCCGGAGCCCTGGAAATGTTCTCAAAAAGAAAGAACAACCGGGAAGATGAAAAGATTAACCGTCTTGAGGAAAAACTCAAAGACAAGGATTCACTTATTAGTGAAATCATAGAAGACAATTTAAGATTAAAAAAAAGTCTGAATGGGGGCTACTGAACAAACAATGGGTAGAACCGGAGATAAGAGATGCGGTAGTCTCACGGATATCATAATTATATGAAAGAAGTAAAATAGAAATTAAAGTGATGTTAAAAATAATCGGCTTAAAGAAAGTCACATATTACAGATGGTTAAAAAGAACCGGCCAGCCGAACCGGCATAACGGAAAGATACCAAAGTCTCACTGGCTTACTCCGGAGGAAATAAAAAAGATAGAAGATTATGCCAGGGGACATTATTCATTTAATGATTATTATCTTAGGGACGGTTACAGAAGGGTTGCCTATAATATGCTTGACGAAGATATAGTAGCAGCCAGTCCGTCCTCTGTTTATAGGGTACTGAGAAGTTCAGGGCTGCTAAATGAATGGAACACAATAAAGAAAAACCTTAAGGGTTCAGGCTTTAAACAACCAGACGGACCACACAGGCACTGGCATACTGATATAAAGTATCTGAATTTTAATGGATCATTTCTTTTTCTTATTTCAGTAATTGATGGTTACTCCCGTTATATAGTCCATCACGAGATAAGGCAAACAATGACATCCTATGATGCAAAGCTGACAATACAGAAAGCAAAAGATAAATTTCCCGGCGTAAGACCAAGAATTATTACTGATAATGGTGCTCAATATATATCTAAAGAATTTAAGCAGTTCATTAAACAGGCAGAGCTTGAGCATATTATTACTTCTGTTAAATATCCTCAAGGAAATGGCAAGATAGAACGCTTTCACAGATCCATAAACCAGGAATGCTTAAGAATTATTTCTCCGGTTACTTTAGATGAATATAAAGTTTATGTGGAAGATTACATTAATTTTTATAACTCTAAAAGACTTCATGCTTCTCTGAATTATCTTACACCGGAAGATTACCTATTTAATAGAAAAGAGGAAAAACTAAAACTAAGAGAAGCCAAATTTGAAAAGGCTGAACAGGAAAGGCTGATTTACTGGAAACAAAAGAATCAGGCAGCTTAATTTATGGCTGATATTAATTCACATTCTTTTTTTACTAAAAGTATCTTTTCCGCTGAAGCATTACACTTTCATCACTGGTCTACATTTAAATTACTAATCCTGTCCTGATAGTAACTTATAAGTATAACAAATAATAACCAGAAGGGGAGATCTGTAGATAAAGCTCCGTATGATAACAGACCAATGCTTTCTCCGAACGAGCGTATAAATAAACAGACACCAACAGCAATTATAGCTATAATGATAATATATACCTCCCTGTTGATCGGTTTATATTTTCTTCTAACTAAATATAAGATTCTGAAGAACACAACCGGCAAAAACACTGACGAAATCGCACCAAGTATTCCCATATCGGAAATGAAAACCAGGTAAAAATTATGGGAATTATTACTCCCGAAGGTTACATTATTGATATAAACCATAACCTGTCCTGAGTAACTATCTAGCATTACGGGAATGTATTTAAATTCTTCGTAAGAATATGCCCCGGGACCAATTCCCAGTAAAGGATGTGCTTTTATTATATTAATGGCCAGCTCCCAAAAGTGATCATGCTGACTTAATCCCTCTTCAAGTCTTAATGCTATATCAATTGCAGGACCAAATGGATTTAATATAATATTTACAAGTGCCAGTGAAATGAAGAGAATGGAAAAGAGTTTAAATGCTTTTTTATTCAGGAAGAATAGAACTATCGCAGTTCCCAATATAACCCCAAAGAAAGCTACTCTGGAGGAAATCAGAATAACACCGATTGATAGAAATATTAATAGAATTATTGATAAAGTTTTATATCTACGGAATAATTTTAGATAAAGTGTCGATAAAGTTAGCGGAAATAAAATAATTATATATAATCCTGATGTGTTGATGTTACTGTAAAACCCGAAATTCCTGAACCTGATCGGATTTATAAGATTACCTCCCAATGCAAAAAATTCAGTTATAATGCTGCCCGAAATGATAATTCCTGAGATAATTAATGATAATATTATAATTCTTACGTGTTCCTGGGTCGTTACTATCCCATAAATGGCATAGACAATCAGAAAGAAAATTGTCGTCTGAATTATTACATTTAATCCTTCTATCGTATATGAAGAGAACACTGACGAGATTATCATCGCTGAATAAAAGATTATGAAAAAAATAGATAATAATCCGGGAATTTTGGGATAATTCTGAAACTCAAATCCATAAAGACGGATAAATAGATATCCAATTATTACAAAATCTGTTATGTGTATTATAGTTCTTAAACTGGAGCTTAGTTCCGAGGGAAAAGAAAGTAAAGTGACTATAACAAAACCTATTAAAAATCGATCTTTATAAAGAATGATTAAATAGATTAATAAAGATAATATTGATCCGATAAAAAATATTTCAGGCAACATTTATGATATTCTTTTTAATAAATTAAGTATCTTTTTGTAGACATTTTCAAATTCCAGCCGCTGAGACGAAACAGATAGTTCTTGTCATCATAAGATTCAACCAAGTTTTCCCTTGTGGATATTGTAAATAAGGTATCACCAAATCTATTATAAAAAATCATCAGTAAAGTTAACTTACATTATTGCGATAACCTGGAATTAAGTTAAGTATAAGCTTAAAAGAGTCTGTTTTTAAAAACCAGAAGTTCATAAAATAGATAGCTAAAAATGTCAGCGGCAGTAAAATGGAATTAGAGTCCCATTCCTGTATACTGAATAGAAAAAGCGCAATAAAATATGAAATCCCTCCTGCTGCTAAATGCAGAATTATTTCTTTTGTCAAAAGCACAGCGTTTAGAAATGGCAGTTTCTTATTCAGAATGATAAACCCGGCAAAAAAGAAAAAAATATAACTCAAAGATGAACTGAGGGCAAGACCATTTTGCATAAAAGTTGCAACGAGAATAAAGTTGAGGATAATTTTAATAGATATTCCCAATATAGTTAGAATTAGTAGTGAATTTATTAAACGGGCACTATATATCATTTTATTAATTACGCTATATATCGAATAAAAAACTAAACTAATGGAAAAATATTTTAATGCGGCCGCAGTTACTATAGTATCTTCAGAGCTGAATTTTCCTCTCTGAAAAACGATTTTAATAAGTTCATCACCATTAAAAAAAAACACAAACATTAATGGTATAAAAAGTAGAATGTTAATTCTCAAACCGGAATAAAAATTTTTTTCTAGTTGAATAAATGACCCCGAAGAATAATCCTGTGAAAGTTTTGGAAATATAGCTGTTGATAATGCAACCGAAATGGTGGTAATTGGCAGAATGAATATAGTTTGGGCGTAATTAAGGGCAGCTATACCTCCTTCCTGAACCGATTTTATAAAATACCTATCTGAAATAGTATAAAGCTGGCTGAGTGATTCGATTATTATTATTAACACGAAATTAATACTAAGTGAATCTCTCAAATGTTGTTTGATAATTGGTGCGTTACTGAAGGTGAGTAATTTAACATTAATCCGGAATGAGAGAATAATTAGCTGAATCACTTCTCCTGCCAAATAGCCAACTGGTATAATAATCGTGCCGAAAGTTGTACTTAGCAGGAGTACGATAATTATTACTGCTATATTTGTTGCTAATCTCGCTACAGCTGGTTTGAAAAAATTGAGTTCATTCTGAAGGAAAGAAATTAATACAGAATTAGCAGCACTGAATGGAAGTGTTAGCAGGAAAATATTAAAAATTAATCTGGCCGCAGCCTGTTTTGCAGGGGAACTACCGGATAAATATAAATCAATGATAAATCCTGAACAGGCATACAGTAATAATGCAAGAGCAAAACCTGCACAACCAAATATCCAGAAGTTGCTTCTTATAAAACTTTCTTTTTGATCGGGCTGCCGTGTTAAAACATTATTATATGAAGGTATCAGGAAATTTTGGATAAGGTATAAGATTATTACTTGAATAGTTAGAGGAAGTACAGCTCCTACAAGATATATATCAAATTCTTCACCCAACCCGAATGATCCTGCAAAGATTATCTCTCTGATCATTCCTAGACCCCTGCTAATTAGCCCGACACTAGTCAGCAAAACTGAGGCACCTGCTATGGTAGAAGTAAATCCTTTTTTCATCTATATCGATTTAGTATAATATTTTTAGCTGAAACCTGAGCTTGATATCAATCATTATTCTCCTGATTAAGGCCTTATTTTTTTTGTGGAAATTATTACTGTAAGACTTCCATCTCCAATAATAATCTAAAAATACATTGTCCTGTGTTAAAAAATATAGGACCTTCATTTGTTCGATATGTAGAATATGATAATGGTATGAAGCGGGATACTCGGATGGAAAATTGTATAAATTATATTGTGACCAATATCCCATATCAAAATACTCAATCAACTTTTTTAAGGATTCTATACCCGATTTAAATAATTCCTTTGCAAAATTATTATGATTAATAAGATATAAATCATTTATACCTAATAATGCAAAGATAAATCCATTCAAAGTGGCATTAGCTCTTTTTGATGGGTATTCTTCAAATATCAATATATCTTCAAAGTGATTTAACAAACCACCCTCTACAACGCCATATTGAAAAGGTATCAGCGCATTTTCAGCTGCAGAAATATAGATTTCTTTTTTATTAATTTTGAATGCCCTGCATAAAACTGAAATTCCTACACCTTGAGTTAGTGCGGAAATCCATGGAGACTTTAAAGAATACTCATCAATATCATAATACAATTCCCAGCCAGTACCGTGAATTAATTTCTTTTGATTATTAACTAACCAGTCGGCCTGAATAAGAAATTGTTTTTTCAGTAATTCATCACTAATTTTTTTTTTATTCATCCATGAGAAAGCTGCCAAAGCAAACAAACAAATGACTGTCGGGTGATAACTTTCTTTACCATTAAGCATAGCTTTATATAGCGGAACACCGCTGGAATCAAAATTTCCCGGATAATAATATTTTGATTTTAAATCCATGTAGTATTCACTCAGTATTAATCCCGGTTTACTGACTAAGCAATATGATGGCTCATCCCAATAAGAGGTAAATCCTTGAAAATAGTACATCAGAACCTTTCGGAATTGATTTATGATTGATTTTACGATCATAATTAACCGCATTTGAAGAACCCTCCCTAATAAATACCCTGTAATAAAATAAAATATGTTTATGTCTTTTTACAGCAAACAATTTTGATGTAAATTTTTTACTCATTTATTTTAGAGTGTCCTGGTTGTTTTAAAGTGAGTTTTTGTAAGCCGCTGTAAAAATTCTTCACCATATTGTGATTTAATCTGCTTCGCTGTTTCCGTTACTGTTCCTGATGCTCCCTTAGGCAATTCCATCCGCAGCTCAGTTTTTTTCATATCGAACCAATCATTGAACCTGTCTCTGGCAAGTATGGAAGCAGCAGCTACAGCAGTATACTTTTCGGCTTTATGAAACTGGTATAAGTTCAATCGCTTTCCTTTTTCCTGAAGTGAGTCAATAATTAATTTTTCATCCCCGAATTTATCACTAATCGCAGTATTTACTTCTTTTATACTGAGAATGTTCTCAAGTACCTTTGCATGGCCCCATGCCAGCAACTTATTCAAATTTCCAAACTTTTTGTAAAGTTCATTGTAGCGGGGAGGATTAATTACAACGACATTGAACGATTCCCGGCCTGAAATCCTTTTAATGCTATCGGATAATTTCTTAATCGAACCGTGAGATATCAGTTTGCTGTCCCTTACCCCGATTTCAGCCAGTTTTCTTTTATTAGCTGCATCCACAAATACGCCGGAAATAACCAGTGGACCGAAATAATCTCCTTTCCCTGACTCGTCAGTACCAATATATTCCTCAGGTTCCTTAAAAGCAGCATTTTCAAACGGAAGTTCATTAAACAGCAATTGATTAATTTCTGTAAAGAATTCAGAATCCCGGTTTCCCTGTAAAATTTTTTTAATCCCTTTCTTCCCATAGTATACCAGCAGCTTAACTTTTTCTGAGTTTCCGCTGATGGTTGTTTCGAAACAATACTCCCCCTTTTGGGGCTGAGACAAATCATACCCGCTATTTTTCAGAATTTTACGATATTTTATTATCTCTGATTCCGCCTGATTTTCTAAATCTGCCAATGAATTACCGGTTTAATAGAATGGAACAAAAATAAAATTAAAAATGTTAAATCTGAAAATCATAAGGGGTAAAAATCCATAGCTATCCGGTAAGTCTTCAGGCTTTTTAAACTTAAATTTAGACTGCGTATAAGTTCCGGATACTCTTATCTCTCGTCTATCTCTCGTCTATCTCCCATATCGTACCTGGAACGTATTATTTGGACCAGGGGGGAATAATTCCGTTCATTCTTGCATAGGCGATAAGCTGACCTAAATGTTCGTGCAGATGTCCCATTTCTGTAAATATTACGGTTCTTACACTCACTTTATTCCCGAACATCTCTACACGATTATCAAGAATATTTTCATTTAGTGTCTGAAGATTATTATATAAGTCAGAAAAAGAGGTTTTTAATGCTGTAACTACCTTTTCCTTCTCAGTCACATCTTTGCCCATATTTTCATCTGCATTTTCAGGAGTTTTTATGCCCGCAAATGACATCAGATAGTAATTAGATCCCGCTATATGCATTAGAACCTCAGAGATTGATCTAACCCCTTCTTCAGGTCTCCAGGTGTATTTTTCAGCTGGTATAGCCTCAGCCAGTGAAATAATTTTTTCCTGGGATTCACTAAAATCATTTTTCACATCAGAAAAGAATCCTGAACCACTTTCGGTTCCCTGGGCGAATAATGTCAACGGATAAAGAAGTGTAGCAAAAAGTAGGTAAAGTATGTAGTTTTTAGTGCTCATTAAGAACTCCTGATTGTTAAAATTTTAAGATTTATGGGTATTTAAGAGTGGCAGGAATTTAGCAAGTAATTTATTGTAATACAATAACTGTTATTTGTTATCAGAGCATTTTAAGACATTGACAATTCGGTTATTTGGTTTTACTTTAATAATTGTATAATTATTTATGGTGGTTATGATGAAAATGAATAGAATTTTTATTTCTTTAATTTTAGCTTTTTTCCTTATCTCGTTAAATTCTTATAGTCAGACTAAAAATCAGACTGCGGCAGATTTGGCCGTCAAGCTTCAGCAAAAAGTTTTACTTTCAAAAGATCAAACTGATAAGGTAACGGATATATTAACTGTATATTTCAAAAAAAATAACCAGTCTTCGCTCGATAATGCAAAAAAATCAGTAGAATCAATTTTAGATAAAAGACAAAAAGCAAAATACGATATCGTTAAAAATGATTGGTGGAGCACTGTTCAAAAGGAAGCAGTAAAAGCCGGAGGTTAGATTATAAACCCTGATTTTTTCCCCTAATTTGTACGTCGGTGGATATATCAGAATTTTCTCTTTTTTGTCAAACTTTTAAATGAAATTTGCACTGAAGTCCCGCCATTGGAAGTTATTTCTAACTTACCTGCCATTTGAGAGGTTAATGAGGTAATTAACTGTAAGCCGAGTGTATCTGTATTTTCTATATCTATCTCTTTGGGAAAACCAATGCCGTTATCCACAACCATTATTTGATAATTATCTTCGTTATTGTAAAGTTTAACTACAATTTCTCCATCATTCCTGTCTATAAATGCATGTTTAATTGAATTTGAAATCAATTCATTTATTATTAGTCCGCAGAGTATTGCCTGATCAATTTCAAGAAAAATCTGTCCCGATTCACACCTTATTTTTACATTATTAAGTTGTGAACGGTAAGTCCTGAATAAATCTTTTATCAGTGAATCGATATAATCTGAAAAATTTATTTTATCCAGATCGCGGGATTGATAAAGTTTTTCATGAATCAAAGCCATCGACCGGATGCGTGTCTGACTCTCTTTGAAAACTTCGAGAATCTTTTTATCAGTAATATAACCGGCCTGGAGATTTAATAAGCTTGAAACAATCTGCAGATTGTTTTTTACCCGGTGATGAATTTCTCTGAGCAGGACAATCTTTTCTTTCAAAGACTCATTTATCTGTTCCTGGACTAGTTTTCGCTGAGATACCTCTTTCTGTAATTCTTCATTTGCAACAGATAATTCTTTCGTTCTTTCCTTAACCATCTCTTCAAGCTGAGCTTTTGTCTGTTCAAGTTTAATGAGAGCCGCCCTTCTTTGTGTACTATCACGTAAGACCGCCAATCCTCCTACAACTTTACTTTCCTGATCGAATATCGGCGAATATTGTGCTTCAACAAAATATTCTTGATCGCTTTGTATATCCTTTATGATTTTTCCCCTTGCAGTTATTCGGTTTCCTTTAAGTGCACTCCTGAAAAATTCTTCTTCTCCATCCTGAAAAAAAGAAGGCATAATCTCTTTAAGAGTTTTCCCCATTGTTTCACTTTTTTTAATTCCGGACATTCTTTCCATACCGGGATTCCATCTGGTGAGTTGAAAATTATTGTTAAAGGCAAATATCCCGTCGATACTGCTGTTAACAAGTCTTTCAGAAAAATCTTTTTCTATGGAGATTAACTCATTAGCCTTGCTTCTTTCCTGAATTTCCCGGACTAAGGCATAAAAAACCACAAGGAAAATTATCAGACTTACAACTGTACCAATGATGATAGTTATAAAAGTTTCCCGTACGGAACGAATTATCATCAAATCCCAGCGTTCGAGAGCTTTATACTCAACAGATTTCATCGATGCTACAAAAGAAAAAACACGGTTCATTATATCGCTGCCAACTCTCATCTTATAACGGTTTACAGTCCCCTTATCATCTCCAAGTTTTTTTAGTTCAATTGTGTTAGATAAAACATCCATTCTCGAGTGAATGAGATTTGTCAATGTATCGACAGATTTAACCTTTTCATTGTCCCCTGAAACCATTGCATTTAACTCTTTAAGATTAGATGAAATTGCTGATTGGCTATTAAGGAATGGCTGCAGAAAATGCTCTTCACCTGTAATTAGAAAAGACCTCTGACTCTCTTCTGCCCGGCTTAGAACTGAAATAATTTCTTCAAGATTATTTAATATTTTATAAGTAGTGCCCCTTTTCTCCGACGCTGTATAAACATCGTCCAGATTTTTATAAGATTCGATTCCGATACCAATAATCAGAATTAGAATAAATATGAATCCTATACGAACAATACGGATATCGTATAATGGTTTCATCCCAAATAATTTTCTTGTCTGGTTGTTTCGGACCAAAACACTCCCTAAATAATTTCTAAAGTGACAAGTTTCGTTACCTGTGTCCTCAAACTTTATAAATTCTTATATTAAAAAACAGGCAATGAAAAAGTTATTCAGAAAGGACATAAGATGGACACTGTCTCGGAGGTAATTGAAATATTAAGAAAGAAAGGTTACGAAGATGATTTTGAAATGACAAAACATGGTTTTACTGCCAAAAATTCGGGTGAAAATCTGCTCCCTCATCAGATAAAAATCCGAAAAGTCTTCAGGTTCGAAGGAGATTCAAATCCAGATGATATGGCAGTTTTATATGCCATGGAAACAGATAGCGGGATAAAAGGAATCCTGATAGATGCATACGGGACTTATGCAGGCAATGAATCAGAAGATCTTTCCGAGTTCCTAAAACGAGTTATGATTGAGGAAAAAACTTTATAGTTGTTCACCTAAAGACAGCTTTAATCCAATTAATAAAATTCTCATGCTAAGGGTTTACTTAAATCCATCTTAATATTATTTTAGCGGTAACTTAAAAAGTTACACTTATAGATTTTGATCCTTTCAAAGGGTTCTCCCCTGCCCTTTGATGGTAAACGGATCGCACCCAGTGTTTCCCCAACACTGGGTTGTTTTTTTTAAATAGTTTGTTTTCTAATAATTTTTTGATAGGGGTTTCTGTAGGTAAGAGATTGTCGTATCTGTTAATGTTTTCAATAAAGTCGCTGACCACAAGAAGCTGAACTATTAAAAAGTTTACTTCCCCGAATTTCCCCATTTCAATACATCTACCTGGACTTTAGCAATGCCACTCTTAATCATTTCCAGTTCTCCAGCTGCTTTTTTTGAAAGGTCAATAATTCTGCCGTTAGGGTTTTTCATACGGTCATTAATTCTTACGACAACCGTTTTTCTGTTCAGAAGGTTTTTGACTCTGACTATTGTGCCCAAAATGTAAGTGGGATGTGCTGCTGTTAATTTATCCTGACTAAATATTTCTCCGCTGGAGGTTTCTCTCCCTTCATATTTATCCGAATAATATGATGCCACTCCAACTCTGGATTCAAGAATACTGCTGGTATCAATTGCTTTAGTATTTTCCCCCTCCTGTTCTCCTTCAGTTGTAGTCGTATTTTCACTGTCATGCCTGCTTGGAAAGCGCGTACTTGATGCGCATGAAATGATGGTAAACATTAATATAAGCAATATGAATACGTGTTTTATCATATTTCTGATATGATTGAGGCACACTTAATGATTGCAGTTTCACTTCTCAGTCTGTGATTACCAAGATTATAAAAACTGTGTCGGTTAAACATATTTTTTTCATTATCCGAGAAATCGCCTTCGGGGCCGAATATAAAATAATAATTAGTTAGTTTTGTGATAACATCCCGGTTAAAAGTCTGCTCTGCTTCCTGTGCAAAAAGGATCATTACACCATCCATTTCCGCAATTTCACTAAGTGAATTAACTATTTTAATAGTCGGAAGAAAACTTCTTAAAGATTGCTTCATAGCTGCAGTAATAATTTTCTCCCAGCGTTCAGTCCTATTACTTTTAGTAATTGTCCTATCGGATTCAAATACAATAAAATTTGTTAAACCAAGTTCAGTGCATTTTTCAAGTGCAGTCTCAAATCTGTCTATACTTTTTAGCTTCGGTATACAGAAATAAATATTCTCCCTCGTATTTTCAAATATATATTCCTGGTTAATACGTGTTTCAATAAATTCCGGTGTTATTTTAATAATCGTAGTTCTAAAAATTCTCCCCTCTCCGTCGGTAATATACAGTTCATCCCCCGTTTTGTGCCGCATCACCTTAGTAATGTGATTTAATTCTTCTCCTTCAATTTTAATTTGGTTCTTCTGCTTTAATGAAAAAGGAGAATAATATAGTTCCATATTACTCAGTTTTTTATAATTCATACGCTAATCAGAATGACGCTGCAACATTAAAGATAAATTCTGTGTTTTGATATTCATCCACTCCCACTTCAAATCTTAAAACATTATAGGGAAGAATTAAAAGTATGAGACCTCCGCCATAGCCGCTTTTGAAATCGTCGATTGATAGTGTTTCTCCTTTAAATTTTGTAGCCCCTGTATCGCCGAACAACTCAGCATAAAACGCAACTCTGTAAGAAAGCAGCGCCCTGGGAAGCACGGGAACAAAATCAAGATTTACATGAATATCTTTGAGTAAAGGATAATAAAGTTCCATCGAACCAAGATAATAATTATTCCCTTCCATTTGTTCATAAAAATGACCTCTTATTCTTTCATCGTACCCTATAAACGATAAATCGTAAAAAGGTACAAGTTTCCCTCCGGTAAACCTCGTTGCAAATCTCCATTTTGCATGCAGATCCCTTGTTAACGGCCGGTATTCACGAAAATCAAATGTAACGATATTATAATTTATACCATCATTCCCTAATCCCTTAAATTCTACTGTAGCACCGCCGAACAAACCTTCTCTTGGAAATTGAATGAGATCTCTTGTATCGTACGAGTATGCAAATGCAATAAAAGGGATGTGATCAATTCTTGATTCCGATGCCGAAATCCCCTTCATATAAAACGGAGTTTCAACAACTGAATAACCGAGACTCATCGATAATCTATTATACAAACCAAATCTTTTACCGCTTTCAACTGCTCCCGTTATAAATTTTTGATCAAAGTTTTGTCCATAGAGGGAAGCAGCAATATTGCTTTTATTGGACATGCTCCCATAAGTCAGGGAAACACCAAAGGATATGTCTTCTTCTCTGATCAGATAAGGATCGTAAAACATAAAACTTAAAAAGGGATCGTACCCAAACGCTCCCTTTAAAGAAATGGTTTGATTTCTTCCGCGGAAATTTTTCACAACGAGTATAGCCCCATAAGAAAGTTTTCTCCAATCATTTTCTCTCACCTCCAGGAAGGGCACCGGGTAGATATACCAGCTTTCTTCTACTAAAATAACCGCATAATTATTATTACCGACTGTTTCAGGAAAAATATTAACCAGATTAAAAATTCCAAGACTATAAATTCTCTCCTGGTTATATTTTGCACTGACAGGAGTCAACGTATCGCCAGTTGCAAAATTTAACTCTCTTAAAATTATAAAATCCTTCGTGCTTGCATTCCCAACGATTTTTATTGAGTCAATTACAATGGAGTAATCCCCCGGATATACAATAGTATCCTGCGTTTGAGCAAAATTAGTGAACGCATATAATGAAATGATGAGCAGGCAGTACTTTGTCATCTGGTAATTTTAATCTGATGATAAAAAAAACGGTTCGCTGTAACGATATTGTTTCAGCGAACCGTATTATACAACTAAATAGAATCAGGACACCGGTTCTTCAATATAGTCTGTAATCGGATTACAACTGCAGATGAGGTTGCGATCTCCATAGGCATTGTTAACACGTCCCACACTTGGCCAGAATTTATTTTTTCTGTTCCATTCCATAGGAAATGCCGCTTTTTCACGTGAGTATGAATGATTCCATTCATCAGCTGTTAAAACATTTAGAGTGTGAGGTGCATTCTTCAATAAATTATCATTTTGATCTGCTATTCCCGCTTCAATTTCTTTAATTTCTTCCCCGATCGATATCATAACATCACAGAATCTATCAAGTTCTGTTTTCGATTCACTTTCAGTGGGTTCAACCATAAGTGTCCCGTGTACCGGAAAAGAGACAGTTGGAGCATGATAACCATAGTCCATCATTCTTTTTGCTATATCTTCGACTTCAATATTCGCAGTATTTTTAAAGCTCCTCATATCAAAAATTAATTCATGAGCCACTCTTCCCCTTGTACCGGTGTAAAGGACCTTAAAATACGGTTCAAGCTTTGCTTTAATATAATTCGCATTCAGAATTGCAATTTCTGAAGCTTTAGCTAATCCATTCGTCCCCATCATTTTAATATAGGCATATGAAATAACAAGGATATCAGCACTTCCCCAGGGGGCAGATGCTACCGCGTTTATTCCCTTTTCATGTCCAAGTTCAATCACAGGATGCTGAGGAAGAAAAGGAACCAGATGTGATGCGGCTGCGATCGGACCCATACCGGGGCCTCCTCCTCCATGAGGTATACAAAAGGTTTTATGAAGATTAAGATGGCATATATCTGCACCGATTTTTGCAGGACTGGTAAGACCAACCTGCGCGTTCATATTAGCCCCATCCATATAAACCAGTCCACCGCAGTCGTGAATAATTTCACATATCTCACGGATCTTTTCTTCGAATACACCGTGGGTAGAGGGATATGTTATCATTAGTGCAGAAAGATATTCTTTATTAGCCTCAGCCTTTTTTCTTAAATCTTCGATATCGACATTTCCATTTGAGTCACAATTTGCAATGATCACTTTCATTCCGGCCATCACTGCACTTGCAGGATTTGTCCCATGAGCAGAAGAGGGGATAATTACCACATTCCGGTGACCCTGCCCCCTATTCTTATGAAACTCACGTATTACCATCAATCCGGTATACTCGCCCTGAGCACCGCTATTAGGCTGAAGTGATACAGCGGCGAGCCCGGTAATCCTGGCCAGGTGATCCTCAAGTTCTCTGAATATTTGTTTGTAACCTGAGGTTTGTTCTTCAGGAGCGAAAGGATGAATTTTACTGAACTCCGGCCAGGTAATCGGCAGCATCTCAGTTGTAGCATTCAATTTCATTGTGCAGGAACCAAGCGGGGTCATGGAATGCGTTAACGAGAGGTCCTTATTTTCAAGGCTCTTCAGATATCTCAACATTTCGGTTTCAGAATGATAAGAATTAAAAACAGGATGTGTAAGATATTCACTGGTTCTTTTAAGATTAACGGGATATTCTGCTGTAAATTGAGCAGCTTCTTTCTGTAGAGAAGCAGCAACAATTTTGTTCCCGGAAACCTCAGCAAAGATATTAATGATTACGATGATATCACCGATATCTGCGGTTTCACCTATCGAAATACCTATTGAGTGATCAGAAATGTACCTGAAATTAACTTTTCGTTTTTCAGCTTCTTGCCTTATCACTGCAATTTTATTTTTTTCATTATCTGAGAAGCTGATTTTCAGAGTATCAAAATAATTTTTATTAACCTGTTTATATCCAAGATTTTTTAGTGATTTATCAAGAAAAGCTGTTAAAAGGCGAATTCTTTCGGCAATAGATTTTATACCTTTCGGTCCATGATAAACAGCGTACATCGCTGCGATTACTGCCAATAAAACCTGTGCAGTACAAATATTGCTTGTGGCTTTTTCTCTTCTTATATGCTGTTCCCTTGTCTGCAATGCCATTCGGAAAGCAAGTTTACCCTGAGCATCAATCGTTGCACCTATAATCCTGCCGGGAATATTTCTTTTAAATTCATCCCTTGTAGCAAAATATGCAGCATGCGGACCCCGTATCCCATAGGAACACCAAACCTTTGTGAGCTCCCTACAACCGCATCAGCTCCGAATTCTCCCGGCGGCGTTAGTAATGCAAGACTCATTAAATCGGCCGCAACAACACAATAAATATATTTCTCCTTAGCTTCATTAAATAGATCCTGGTAATCATGGATTTCACCGGTATCCGCAGGATACTGAACCAGGAGTCCGAACAATTCATCATTCAATTGGATATTCTTATGATTTCCGATTTTGAGATTAATTCCCTGTGACTCTGCTCTTGTTTTAAGCACACTGATTGTCTGGGGAAAACATTCCTCGGAAATAAAAAAGGTGTTGGACTTTTTATTTGACCTTAATGTATGAAACATACTCATTGCTTCTGCAGCTGCAGTACCTTCATCAAGGAGAGAGGCATTTGCTATCGGTAGTGAAGTCAAATCAATTATTGCTGTTTGAAAGTTCATCAAAGCTTCAAGCCGTCCCTGGGAAATCTCAGCCTGATAGGGAGTATACTGGGTATACCATCCTGGATTTTCAAGAACATTCCTCTGAATTACGGCTGGGGTTATTGTATGATTATAGCCCATTCCGATATATGATTTAAAGACAAGATTTTTTCTGGCTATTTCTCTTAAATCTTCAAGAAATTTATATTCTGAAACAGGTTCACCTATGTCAGGTTTTTCCTTTAATCTTATCTGAGAAGGTATTGTTTGATCGATTAAATCATCAACAGAATTGACCCCGATTACTCCTAACATTTCTATTATTTCTGCATCGCTGGGTCCAATATGCCTGTTAACAAATTTATCCGGATGTTCAAGATTATTCATATTTTATTTCTCATTTGAAGTGAATTATCAAAAATATTTCTAGTTACTAAAATAACGAATGTTTTATATCTATAAAATGTTAAAAATCAGGTAATCCGGAATAATTGTTTGGTCGTGAAAGGCATATAATAACATTGGCTATGAACAGATTTTAATTCCAATCCAAAACATCAGATGTAAATAGCATAGCATAAAGACTTAAATTCTGTTGATTTATGAAGTTTTTTCATTGTATCCTGATTCTTTAAGCCATTTTGATAATGCATTATGCTATTTAGGACTTTTTGAAAATTTTATTTAGTAGAAATGGAATTCAGATCCCTGATGATTCGATTGTTTTAGCCGATAATCCGGAATAAATAGCAATAATAAATGTACTCACCAATTATTCCGACCATTTCCAGATACGCTCTAAACTCTACGTGCCCTTTACCGAGTATATATTACTTTCATAGATAAAACGATGTATACCTGAAGAAATAGCTTAAATATTATTTTGAACTGGAGGGGGAAATTCAGGGATTAACCGTTAAATTGAAATACTTATGACTTACCGTTGCTCTGGTTAATTTTAGTAATTGCAGCATGTGCAGCATTTTGTTCTGCGGATTTTTTGTTGCCCCCTTTTCCTTCCCCATATATCTGGCCATGTATTTCAACCTGAACAGTGAATAAGCGGTTATGTTGAGGACCTTCTTCCTTGATTACTACATACATCGGGTTTTCAAATTTATTTGCCTGTGCATACTCCAGAAGCTGACTCTTATAATTTTCATCTATAAGATGTTCACCCTCTTTCGCGCTTGGTTCGATTAGATTTTTTTGTATAAAGTTTCTGGCACCCTCTAATCCGTTATCGAGATAAATAGCTCCGATTAATGCCTCAATTGCATCAGCTAAAACAGTCCGCGATCCGTATGTAAACGAAGAAGAAAGATTTTTACTTACCAGTAGAAATCGTGATAACCCGATTCTTTCGGCTCCCTCTGCCAGCGCCACCCTGTTCACAAGTTTTGCCCTGACTTTTGTCAAGAAGCCTTCATCCTCATCAGAATAGATCTCAAAAAGGTATTCTGCGACAGCAAGGTTTAATACCGAATCACCAAGAAATTCGAGTCTTTCATTTGATACTGCAAAGTCAGGATTCTGCTCGAGGAATGACCTGTGCATTAGTGCCTGGATATAGTATGATTTGTCTTTAATAGGAACCCCTGTAACTGATTCCAGTTCGGAAAACTTACGGTGAGTAAGTAATTTCGAGAAATACCGGGTTTGTTCTCTTGCCTGACTCTGCTTTAATTTTTCAACAAGCCAGGATATTAACTGACCCAAAACTAGTCTCCGGTTTTCTTAAATAAGATCGATGCATTGTGACCGCCAAATCCAAATGTGTTACTGATTGCATAGTTTATTTTTTTATTAGTCACTTTCTTTGCACTGTAATTTAAGTCGCACTCAGGATCCGGGTTATCAAGATTAATAGTAGGAGGGATTTTATCATTTAATATAGAAAGTACAGTTGCGATGGCTTCTACTCCTCCTGCTGCACCTAACAAATGCCCGGTCATTGATTTTGTTGAGCTTATTATAAGCTTGTATGCGTGATCGCCCAATGCCGACTTAATAGCTTTTGTCTCGGTAACATCATTATAAGGTGTGCTGGTTCCGTGAGCATTAATATAATCAACATCTTCCGGTTTTATACCTGCATCACTCATTGCAGCCTTCATAGCACGGGAAGCACCTTCCCCGGCGGGTGATGGAGCGGTAATATGATATGCATCCCCGGTAAGACCGATCCCAGCAATCTCAGCATAAATTTTTGCTCCCCGGGCTTTTGCATGTTCATATTCCTCCAGGATCAAAGTACCTGCACCCTCTCCCATTACAAAACCATTCCTATCCCTATCAAATGGCCGGGAGGCTGCAGCATATCTGTCGTTCCATGTGGATAAAGCACGCATTGCATTGAATCCGCCAATTGACATTTCTGTAATAGCAGCTTCAGAACCACCGCACATCATGAGATCTGCACTACCTCTCTGGATTAAAATAAAAGCATCTGCGATTGCATGAGAGGATGTCGCACATGCAGAAGTAGTAGCGTAATTTGGTCCCTTTAAACCAAACCTGATAGATATCTGACCTGCCGCCATATCGGAAATCATCATTGGGACGAAAAAGGGACTTATTTTATGCGGATCTTTATTTTCAAAGTAAAGCCAGTGTTGTTTCTCAAGTGTTATCATTCCCCCGATGCCGCTTCCATAAATGACTCCGAATTTTTCTTTGTCGACTCCGTTTTCACTCAATCCGGAATCCTCCATAGCCATAATAGATGTAACCAGGGCAAACTGGTTAAATGGATCTAATCTTTTTATTTCTTTTTTCTCAAGATACTTTTCAGCATTAAAGTCTTTAACTTCAGCAGCAAATTTGGTGTCAAACTTCTCCGTATTAAACTTGGTAATAGGTGCTACTCCGTTGCGACCGCTTGTGAGGCCTTCCCAGAAATCGTCCAAACCTATACCAATTGGAGTAACTGCACCCATTCCGGTTACAACTACTCGTCTTTTATTCATAAAGTTCTCCGGAGAATAATAGATTGAGGTAATCTTTACAAGATTTAAAGTTCATTTTTTTCAAAGGGAGTGAAGTCGAGAAAAATATTTCCCCGACTTTAAAGTCTAACCTAATTTTTCTTTCAGGTATCTGGTTGCATCTCCCACTGTATTTATTTTCTCAGCATCTTCATCAGGGATAGATACCTGGAATGCACTTTCAAAACCCATTACCAATTCAACGATGTCTAAAGAATCGGCCCCCAAATCATTTGTAAAAGAAGCTTCAGGCGTTATTTGTGACTCTTCAACACCTAATTTATCTATAATGATTTCTTTAACTTTAGCTTCAACATCCATCTTTCTAACTCCTATAGTTTATTTCAGTTATTGTAATTTAATAAAGTAATTAAAAATAAGATAATTATTTCACATTGTCATTCCGCCGTCAACAGCTATTACCTGCCCGGTGATGTAATCGGCCTCAGGACTGCATAAAAAACCGACAACCTTAGCTATATCTTCAGGTGTTCCCATCCTTCCGAGAGGAATATTCCTGAGCAAGGCTTCCCGCTGTTTTTCATCCAGTTTTTGTGTCATACTCGTTTCTATAAATCCCGGAGCGACTGCATTAACTGTAATATTCCGCGATGCAAGTTCCCTGGCCATAGCTTTGGTAAATCCAATCACACCTGCTTTGGAAGCCACATAATTTGCCTGTCCCGGATTTCCTATTAATCCAACAACTGAAGCAATATTAACAATCCTTCCGTATCTCTGCTGGATCATTGGTTTCAGTATTGCTTTAGTATAATTAAAAACACTTTTAAGATTTGCAGAAATAACATCATCAAAATCCTTTTCCGTCATCCTGAGTAAAAGGTTATCTCTTGTAATACCGGCATTATTTACGAGGATATCAACCCCACCCAATTTTTCAATGGCTGCATCAACGGTTCTTTGTGCATCATCAAGTGAAGAAGCATCGGCTTTAAATCCATAGATCTTTGTGTCAAGCGCTCCAATTTCTCTTTCCAGTTCATCGGCGCATTCATCACAAGTGTTATATATAAATGCAACATCTGAAAATAATACACCACAACAACTCTTTGCAGCAAGTTCTTTCACTATAGCTCTGCCTATTCCTCGGGTTCCGCCTGTTACTATTGCTCTTTTAGTTTTTCCGTTCATCCAACAGTTTCTCCTGTTTTAATCCCTTCAAGATATTCTACTTTGTATTTTTCCAGTTCACCGAACCCTTTTTCTCCGAAGAAATGTTTCAATTCTTCTTTGCACGAATCATAAATGGTTTTTGCTGCACCCGGATTATAGTTACAGCTCCTAAGTCTGTCCATATGTTCATCATCGATGGTAAGGGTATTTTCATAAATTGTTAAAGGAAATAATATACAATAAAGGGGTTTGTATTTCCACTTATATCCCCCTTCAAGATTGGCTAATTTTTGCAGTGTACAAAGTCCGTTTTTGTCCAGAAACGTGCATTTCCCGTTAATTATTTCCGTTCCTACTGCTATCCCTGATTCAAAATCTTCATCCTCTTCAGGAGCCTCGAACCATTTCCCTGAATCGGTCACCTGAGTTTCATCAAACAACGGGATGAGTTTATCTTTTAATGTCATTATTAATTGATGCTCTTTCAAATCTGTATATACACCATAATGACAGCATTCACCGGAACAACTGCAGCTAAAACTAAAAGTAAAAATCTGAGGATCTATCTTTATGCCATTTATCTCTTTGGAAAATCTATCGCTCATCAAATATATTTCTCCACATCAGAATATGCATCAATATTATAACATTTAACATCAGGGTTTATTCTTTTAACCAGTCCCTGTAAAACTTTCCCAGGACCAATTTCGTAGAATTCTTCAATACCGTCATTTATCATATTATTTATAGTTTCTTCCCATCTGACTGGAGCAGTAACCTGTTCAAACAAATACTTCTTAATTTCTTCTACTGTAGTTACAGGTTTTGCAGTAACATTTGCATACACTGGAAAACGTCCATCATAAATATTCGTATTACTAAGAGCCTGCTTCAATGTTTCTTTTGCAGGAGCCATAAGCGGAGAATGAAATGCGCCGCTTACAACCAGTTCTTTGACAAGCTTTGCGCCTTTGCTTTTGCAAATCTCCATTCCTTTTTTAACTCCCTCAACAGAGCCTGATATAACTGTCTGCCCCGGAGAATTAAAATTTGCGCATTGTACAACACCTGCTGATGAGGCTTCTTTACAGCATTCCTCAACTATTCCGGAATCCAGACCTACAATAGCAGCCATTGTACCATGATTTTCTTCACCTGCCTGCTGCATAGCTTTTCCCCTCACTCTGACCAATTTAACAGCATCATAAAACTGGATTGCATTAGCAGTCAGAAGGGCAGAATATTCACCAAGTGAATGACCGGCGGCCGCCTACGGGATGAAGCGTACGGATCAGGCTTGCCAGAATAACACTGTGCAGAAATATTGCAGGTTGGGTAAATTCAGTCTGTTTTAATTGTTCTTCAGGACCGTTAAACATAATATATGATAAATTCACACCTAAGGCATTGTCTGCAGTTTTAATCATTTCCTTAGCTTCAACAGAATTCTCAAATAAATCCCGAGCCATCCCAACATACTGTGAGCCCTGACCGGGAAATAAAAAAGCCTTTTTACTCATTAAACAATCTTTATAAATGATATAAAAATCTAATCCATTCCCCAAACCACATATGTTGCACCCCAGGTATAACCTGCACCAAATGCTGAAAAAATAAGTTTATCACCTTTCTTTAATTTACCGGCACGATAATAATCAACCAGGCATAAAGGAATTGTAGCAGCTGTTGTATTCCCGTATTTATCTATGTTTATCATTACTTTGTCTTTGCCGATTCCCATACGTTCTGCTGTCGCATCAATTATTCTGAGATTTGCCTGATGAGGTACAAGATAGGCAACATCATCAGAATTCAGGTTATTCTTCTGCATAATTTCATATGCAATGTCGGCCATACCTTTAACAGCAACTTTATAAACTGCCTTTCCATCCTGGTAGAGATAATGCATTTTTTTATCAACTGTTTCGTGAGTTGGGGGATTTAAACTGCCTCCGCCTTTCATATGCAGAGCATCCAGACCCGAACCATCTACCTTTAAAATAGAATCGATTAAACCTAAATTTTTATCTTCAGTCGGTTCGAGTAAAACTGCGGCGCCTGCATCGCCAAAAAGTATACAGTTATTTCTGTCAGTATAATCCACAATAGAACTCATTTTATCCGCACCGATTACCATTACTTTTTTATACTTTCCACTCTCGATGAGCGAACAGCCGGTCTGAAATGCAAACAGAAATCCGGAACAGGCAGCAGATAAATCAAAACCCCAGGCATTTTTGGCACCGATATTATTCTGGACAATGCATGCTGTGGCTGGAAAGAACATGTCCGGAGTGACAGTTGCTACTATAATACAATCCAGTGCTTCGGGATTTACATTATATTTTTCTAATAACTCTTTCGCTGCTCCTGTCGCCAGGTCGCTCGTAGCACCATTTTCTAGAAGCCTTCTTTCCTTAATTCCTGTTCTCGATGTTATCCATTCATCCGTTGTTTCAACGATTCGTTCGAAATATGCGTTATCCATTACTTTATCAGGGACATACATTCCCAGACCGGTTATTACCGCATTATATTTATTACTGTTCATTTACTCGCTTCCGGTTTATACTGAGTATTGTTTAATTGAATTTTCAATTTTTCCTATCAAATTTTTATTATACATAATCCTGGCTTTTAAAACCATATTAAGTACAGCTTTGGGAGTGCTCGATCCGTGACCAATTATACTAATTCCTTTAACTCCAAGCAACGGAACACCTCCGTGTTCCTGATAATCCATAACCTTAAGAGCTTTCCTCAAAGTTCCTCGGGTTAATCCGATTTTTATCTTATCTAATAAATTTTTTTTCGCAGTTTCTGATAATAAATGTTTTAGCAACTTTGGAACGGCTTCCCCAAATTTAAGTATAATATTGCCAACAAAACCATCACAGATTACTACATCAACTTTTCCTGAAAGAATATCCCTTCCTTCAACATTACCAATAAAATTTAGTTTTGATTGTTTCAGCAATTTCAGCGCAGCTTCGGAAGTTTCATTTCCTTTTCCTTCTTCTTCACCCATACTCAAAATTCCGACTGAGGGATTTTTTACTCCTCCTATATCCCGGGCATATATTGTTCCCATAATCGCATATTCAAACAAATGCCGGGGTTTGGCATCTTTTCCTGCACCGACATCATACAAATAACAGATACCGTTTACGTTCGGCATCTCCGCCCCGATAGTCGGTCTGCCTACACCGGGAATTCTTCCCATTATTAAAGTTGAAGCGGCCATCATCGCACCTGTATTCCCTGCGCTTATGAAGGCATCGGCTTTACTATCTCTTACATGTTCAGCACCTACCACGATTGAAGAGTCCGGTTTTAACTTTAAGGCGTTTGTGGGACTTTCTCCCATCTCTATAACCTGGCTGGTATGTATAATGTTGGCTTCACTAAAGGAGATATTTTCCTGTGAGAGAATTTTTTTAATTTCATCCGATTGTCCCGCCAGAAATAAATCTATTTCTTTAATATCATTAAGGGCCTGAATCGCACCCAGCACCGCATTCCGGGGAGCGAAATCGCCCCCCATTGCGTCAACAATTATTCTGCATTTATTGCTGCCAGATTCAGAATCGTTCATTAAAAAGGTTTACTATTCGAAATTAGCTTTTGGGTATAAACATTGATTTTTCATTATAATACCCGCAGGAAGGACAGGCCCGGTGGGTCATCTTCATTTCACCGCAATTTGAACACACTCCAAGTGTAGGAGCGGTAGCTTTATAGTGTGTTCTTCTCTTATCTCTCCTGCTCTTTGACCATCTTCGTTTTGGATTTGGCATAATTTTACCGTTCTTAATTAGTGTTTAATTTATTTTTTAATTCAATCAGGGGAAGCCACCTGATATCCGTTTCATCTTTACTACATTGACAGTCACCCTCATTCAGATTCTTGCCGCATCTGGTACAAAGACCTTTGCAATCTTCACTGCATAATTTCTTCATGGGGACTGCTAATATTGAAAAATCCCGGACATCATTTGATATATCAATTACATCCGCTTCAGATGAAATATAAGTTATATTATCGGATTCAGTTTCCACCGGTTCAATCCTTGACAAATAAACCATTTCATAATTGGCATGAAGTAGTTTGTTCACAGGAACTGTACAACGGTCACATTCAAAGACTGCATTAACAGAAACAGAAGAATCCAGAATTAACTGATTGTGAGTTTTTTTGATCTCAACTTCAACTTCAACATTACCTTCAAACGGTGCTTCCAATCCTATTGTATTTACCGGTTCTGAAAATCTGAATTTATGAGTTCCCTCGCTCAGATTCGAAATCTTGATTTTCATCGTAAATTCTCACAATCTTTACAAAAAAACGATTATAAATATAGCCATAGTTCCATATATAGTCAATAAATTAAGCTATACTCATTTAAAGATGAAAAGGATGCAGTATGACAAAATGTCATACAGGCTGATCTGCCCGCATTGAAGAAGTGAGATGGAGGGGAAATGGACGAGAGATGGACGGGAGATAAATGGAAATAAAACCACTATAAAAAATAATAGCGTTATTAGAAAACCCTTAAAATCAGCTAAAATAAATCGTCTTGTTTTTGATAAATAATTCATCTCTGTCAATTTGTCAGATATATTCAGGGTGGCAAAACTATCTATCCACCAAAGAATTAGCCTGCTCCGGCAGGATTAATTTTAACTGAAATTAAAACCTATGGTATATAAAGATTGTATCACTTAAATTATAGTTTCTTTTTGAATTCTAAATATAATATGCTCGCTGTTCGGAACTTAACAAAAGAATATAATGATGTAGTTGCCGTAAAAGATCTGAGTTTTACGGTAAGTGAAGGTAAAATTTTTGGCCTTCTTGGACCTAATGGTGCAGGTAAAACAACAACGATAAGATGTCTCCTGAATATTATAAAACCAACGTCAGGGGAAATAAGTTTTTATGATAAGAAAATATCAAGCGATTTTTTTAATGTAATAGGGTACCTGCCCGAAGAACGGGGATTGTATAAAAAAAGCAGGGTGGTTGATGTTATACTCTATTTCGCTGCGCTAAAAAATATGAACCGATCCAGGGCTCAGGAACAACTGGATTTCTGGCTGAAAAAACTTGAGATTTCCGGTTACAAGACAAAAAAAATAGAAGAGCTCTCAAAAGGCAATCAGCAAAAGATTCAGTTTATTACTTCAGTAATTCATAATCCTAAACTATTAATCCTCGATGAACCATTTAGCGGATTTGACCCTATTAATCAGCAAATAATACGGGAAACAATCCTTTCTTTTATAAATGAAGGAAAACTGATTGTACTTTCCACACATCATATGGAGATTGCTGAAAAAATGTGTTCAGATATTCTCCTGATTAACAAAGGGAAGGAAGTCTGCAGCGGTTCCCTTTCCCAGCTAAAGAAAAACTTCGGCGGAAATATGGTGGAAATCGGCTTTGAAGGAAATAGTGAAATCATTAAAGATTTAAGGTATGTAAAGGGAATGGATAATTATAATAACTTTGCTGAAGTTCAGCTAGAAGACTCAATTGAACCATATATTTTACTGAGAGATGTAGCTGATAAAATCAGAGTAAATCATTTCAAAATTATTGAACCGACATTAAATAAAATTTTTATTGATATGATAAGACAAAGCAACTGATTTGAATGAAAAAAGTTTTTGAAATATCAAAATGGGAATTCCTGGAAAAAGTTAAAACCAGAGCGTTTATCCTCTCGCTGATAATCACACCAGCTCTTGTAATTATTGTTTCCATTGGCGGTACTTTTCTACCTACCACAGAACAGGAGACTACCAGGGCGATAGGGATAATGGACTCGTCAATGGTCTATTTCTACCCTCTGTCGAAGACCCTTGAAAATTACAAACTTGATAATGGACAGCCGGCTTACCTGGTATTTAACCTTTATCAGCCGATGGAGAATTTTGAAAATAATATTGAATCTGCCGACCGTGAGGTATATAAAAACAAAATTTCCGGTTATATCCTGTTAATAAGATTCCCTGGTGATTCCCTGAATATTGAATACAGAAGCAGCAATTCCGGCAATTTTAAAGATGTCCAGAGAATAGAAACCACTGTCAAAGAAGTCAGAATAAAAATCGGACTGACAAAGCTGGGAATTAATCCTGAATTACTTAAATCATCGTTAGGAAATATCACCGTAAGCCAGATAACCGTAAAGGAAGGAATTGAAGTTAAACAATCAGACTTTTTAACTGAATTTCTCTATGCCATAGTTTTTATAATGCTGCTCCTGATGATGATTATTTACTCGGGGCAAATGCTTGTAAGGAGTCTTGTTGAAGAAAAATCAAATAGACTTATTGAAATTCTGATTTCAAGCTGTACCCCGGAAGAATTATTGGCCGGAAAGATCTTAGGATTAAGTGCACTTGGATTATTCCAGATGCTTATATGGGCATGTATAGGGATCGTACTGGCAGGGAGTTCAATGATCCCGGCTTCTGCATTCAATAATATTTTTATAATGCTGATATATTTTGTTCTTGGTTTTCTGTTTTATACAGCACTGTTCGTCGGTATTGGTTCTATTGTCACTACAGAGCAGGAAGCGCAGCAGATAACAAGTTATCTGAGTTTGATACTGGTTCTGCCCATTGCTATATCAGCATCCGCAATTTTTAATCCTGATTCGGTACTGGTTGAAATCTTATCCTTTATTCCATTGACTATTCCTGCAATTATGCTTTTAAAAATCAATATTGTAAGCGTTTCTATGATAGAAATTCTATCAACTATTATAATTATGATTGCGTCAATTTATATTACTATATTTGTTGCATCTAAAATATTCAGAATCGGGATACTCTCATACGGCAAAAAACCTGGAATTAAAGAACTCATCTCATGGATAAAAGAAAAATAATCTACAGCTAGAGGAATAGTGCTTTTTATTGCTTCATTTTTCGCTGCTCTTGTGCCGATGCTAACTTACCTGCTGATTATCTGGCGGATAGACAGGTATGACCGGGAACCTTTCAATCTCGTAATAATTAACTACATATATGGTGCAGTGGGAGCAATAATACTTGCGGTTATCGGAAGCGGGATAATTTCTGCAACGGTTGATTTTTTATTAAATAATGAACAATTGATGCTTCGGATTGAAACCATTGTGGTCGCCCCTATTGTAGAAGAAACCACAAAAGGATTTTTCCTTTTCCTGATGGTGGCAAATAAAAAATTCGATAATATAACCGATGGAATAGTATATGGCGGAGCCATAGGGCTCGGTTTCGGAATGACAGAAAACTTCTTTTACTTTATTTTCTATTCAAGTTCATTTAATGACTGGCTGAGTATTGTAATAATTAGAACACTTTTTTCAGGTGTTATGCATTGTGTTTCTACCGGAACCCTTGGTGCATTTCTCGGATACGCTAAATTCAAACCGAAAAATATTAAAATAACATTCCTTGTTGCAGGACTGGTTATTGCAATGTTTATTCACTCGATGTGGAATTTATCCGTCAGTTTTGACTCAACCGCTATGCTCGGATTCTTTTTCCTGATTTTTACTATTGCGATTTTTATTACAGCATTCTCGATTTCCCTTCTTAGTGAGAAGAAAATTATATACAAAGAATTATTACCGGAAACTGAGACTGGCCTCATTCCACAGGAACATCTGTATATTTTAAATTCAAGCAGAAGAAATAAGCTGGGATGGATTGATGAAAGCATTCGTAAATTATATATTAGAGCTGCTACTACTCTTGCATTCAGAAAAATGGAAGCCCGAAATTCAAGCGGTTTAAGTAAAAATTATTATGACCAGGACATCGAACATTACAGAAATTTTATCCGGAATTTATTATCAGGTACTCAGACAGTCTAAATGAATAAATCCAATTCGTGCATTTGTCTTTTCCCGCTTTCACCGGTATTTAATACAGGCAATGTACCTTTGTTTGAATCAATGTCGCCAAATGATTCTTCACTTCTGCAATCAATACTTTATGAAAATTATATTGAAGTTCTTAAAGAAATAACCGATTCCTCCACCATAATCTATTGTCTTGATGAAAAAGATAAAAATTTAATCCCTCCTCATATCAATGAGAAATTATCTGATATTTTCTGGGTTAACAGTACTGAACTGAATACCGAACTGAAAAATTTCAATGATAAATATTTTAAGAATTTTCATAATAATTTTATAATATTCTCGCATTCAATCGGCGTAAGTTCACAGGACGTAAAAAAGATTTTTTCATTACTTGAAATGGAGGACGAATCAATCTTTATTGGAAGGGATAATGATGAAAGGATTGCTTTGCTTGGTTTTAACACCTATAATGAAGAACTTATGGGAAATCTCGTTGAAGACAGGAATCACTATAATGAAATGCTGATCAAAGCCAGTAAACATGAAAACTTTGTTAACACATTAAGTAATTTTATGCTTATAGAAACGAAAGAAGATTTTAAAAAACTATATAATGAACTTTCAGGGAAAGAGAGTCTTACCTATTGTAATCAGAATATTCATGAAAAGTTCACTCACCTTTTTATTGAGTACAAGGACCTGCTGAAATGAGCCGGATTGGTATATACGGGGGAACATTCGACCCGATTCATCATGGCCATTTAATTACCGCGCAGTCGGTTAAAGAACTCAGAAATCTGGATAAGATTATTTTTATTCCGAGCTTTATCTCACCACATAAAACAGGATGGAAGCCTACTGAATCCCTGCATCGGATAAATATGCTGAAACTGGCAATCGGGAATGTCCATTATTTCGACTGGTCTGATTTTGAGATCAGGAGAGAAAATATATCGTATACCATCGACACACTGCTCGAAATGAAAAGGCACTATGACGAGATTGAACTTATTATCGGAGCTGACAATTTGGAAACATTCGACACATGGAAATCATCGGAGGAGGTAATTAAGCTTGCTACACTCCTTGTTTTAAGAAGAACAAAAAATGGACCTGAAAGTAAAAATATTTTTATTAAGAAAGCAGTGATGCTTGAAACTCCTCGAATTGACATCAGCGGAACGATAATAAGAGAAAGGGTAAAAAAAGGTTTACCTATAGATTTCCTTGTACCGCAAGAAGTAATGAAATATATTTATAAATTAAATTTATACAAGGAATAAAATTGAAAATTCTGGTTACCGGAGGTGCAGGATTTATTGCCTCACACATTGCTGACGCGTTTATTGAAGAAGGACATTCTGTTTTTGTGCTGGACAACCTTTCATCGGGATTTGAAAAAAATATTAATCCGAAAGCTTGGTTTATAAATTCGGACATAAGAGACAAATCTCTTTCCAATATATTTGAAAAGGAAAAATTTGATGTTGTCAATCACCATGCTGCACAGATGGATGTACGCCGTTCTGTTGCCGATCCTGCTTTTGATGCTGATACAAATATAATCGGAACAATAAATCTCTTACAAAACGCAGTAAAGACTAAAGTTAAAAAATTTATATTCGCGTCAACCGGAGGCGCCGTCTATGGTGAGCAGGAATATTTCCCTGCAGATGAAAATCACCCGACATCCCCCCTTTCCCCTTACGGCATATCCAAATTATCTGTAGAAAAATATCTCTTCTTTTATAAGGCTCAGTATAATCTGAATTATTCTATACTCCGGTATGCAAACATTTATGGACCCAGACAAAATCCTCACGGAGAAGCCGGAGTAGTTGCCATATTTTCATCAAGACTACTAAAAGGAGAACAACCAGTAATTAATGGAGATGGAAAACAAACACGCGATTATACCTTTGTAAAGGATGTGGTTAAAGCGAATCTTCTTATTTTAGATGATAAAAAATCAGATATCTATAATGTAGGAACAGGCACGGAAACAGATGTAAATGATCTTTTCAATAAGATTAATAAATTAATCGGCAAAGGGCAGGTAGAAAAACACGGACCTGCAATGCCCGGGGAACAATTGAGAAGTGTAATCACTTCTGAAAAATTAAAACAAAAATTCAATTGGTCCCCTTCTACGTTGATAGAAGCGGGATTAAAAAACACAGTTAAATATTTTAAAGAAAATCTATAAAATAAATGCCCGCTAATTTATTACAGAAAAAATTACTTGAAGGTGATAAGCGGAGTATTGCAAGAGCTATTTCTGTCGTTGAATCGAATGACCGTGGTTCATCTGAGCTGCTAAAATCAATCTATCCGAAAACCGGCAATGCCTACAGAATAGGTATCACCGGGCCCCCGGGTGCCGGCAAAAGCACAATTACGAATCAGATTACTAAATATTTTAGAAGCAGCGGAAAGAAAGTCGGCATTATTGCAGTCGATCCGACAAGTCCTTTTACCGGCGGTGCATTACTTGGCGACCGTGTAAGAATGAATGACATAGGACAGGATCCGGGAGTCTTTATAAGGAGTATGGCAACAAGGGGCAGTCTTGGCGGTTTAAGCAGAAAAGCTATAGACGCTGCCGATGTACTTGACATTGCGGGATTTGATTATATAATTCTTGAAACCGTTGGCGTTGGCCAGTCGGAGCTTGATATTGCAAATGCTGCGGATACAACAATTGTTGTTCTGGTACCTGAATCAGGCGATGCGGTACAGGCAATGAAAGCAGGGCTGATGGAAATTGCCGATTTCTTTGTGGTAAATAAAAGCGATCGTCCGGGTTCTGAGCAGGCGGTTACGGCATTAAGAACCATTTTGATGATAAAAGATCACGATGAAAACACCTGGATGCCTAATATTATCAAGTCAGTTGCGGTGGAGAATAAAGGAATAAAGGAAATAGCAGAAGAGATTGAAAGACATAAGAATCATCTTTTTGAAAAAAATAAATTCTTAAAAAAAAGGGAAGACAGAACCAAGGTACGCATAAGAAATATTGTCGAGGAAAAAATACGGGAAGAATTATGGGGCGGAACTGGTGAAAAATCATTAAATTCGTCCATCGATAAGGTTGTTCTTGGTAATCTTTCACCTTATCATATTGCCGAAGAAATTATAGAAAATTATAAGAATCAGGGCTAATAAAAATTAGGAGAGTTTTTATGGAAGTTTTGGAAAGTCCATTTCTGGCTGAACTAACGGAAAACCAGCTGATTATTAAAAATACGGTACGCGAATTTGCAGAAAAAAATATTCGTCCATTTGTTATGAAATATGATGAATCCCAGGAATTCCCGATGGATATCATAAAACAACTCGGAGAACTCGGATTTATGGGCGTTATTTTTCCTGAGGAATACGGAGGGGCAGGACTTGGTTATGTAGAGTTCGCTATAATCGTTGAGGAACTCGGCAGAGTTGATCCATCAATTTCGCTTTCTGTAGCTGCACACAACGGATTGGGAACAAATCATATCTTCAGATTCGGAAATGAGGAGCAGAAGAAAAAATATCTGCCGGATTTAATAGCAGGAAGAAAAGTTGCTGCATGGGGATTAACTGAATCATCTTCCGGCAGCGATGCTGCTGGGATGAAATCCTTTGCTGAAAAGAAGTCCGGTTACTATCTGCTTAACGGAAGTAAAACCTTTACTACACATGGTACTGTCGGCGAAACAGCCGTAATAATGGCAATTACAAATAAGGAAAAAGGAAAGAAAGGAATTTCGGCTTTCATACTTGAAAAAGGAATGGAAGGTTTTATAGTCGGGAAAAAAGAAAATAAACTCGGTATGCGCGCCAGTGATACAACCCAGCTTACATTTGAAAACTGCAAAGTCCCTGATGAAAATTTAATCGGTCAAGAAGGTGAGGGATTCATCCAGGCCATGAAAATATTAGAGGGCGGGAGAATTTCTATAGCTGCCTTAAGCGTTGGATTAGCCCAGGGGGCACTTGATGCTTCGCTGAAATACAGTAAGGAAAGAAAGCAGTTTAATAAAACTCTAAGCGAATTCCAGGCAACACAATTTAAGCTTGCAGAGATGGCAGTAAATATTGATGCTGCAAGGTTACTTACACTTCGGGCAGCAGCGATGAAGGACAAAGGACTTCCTAATCAGAAAGAAGCTGCCATGGCTAAATTATTTGCAAGTGAGATCGCCGAAAAGGCATCAAGTGAAGCTGTACAGATTCATGGGGGCTATGGATTTATCAAAGACTATCCGGTAGAAAAACTATACCGGGATGTGAAGCTTCTTACTATAGGAGAAGGTACTTCTGAAATTCAGAGAATTGTCATTTCCCGTGAACTCTTATCGGATGGAAATTAAAATGCAATGAAAAACATCGGCAAATCTATAATAGAGAATGAAATTTACTTAAAGAGAGAAGATTACTATAAAAACCTTCTGCGAAAACTCCAGGCCGAAAGGGAAACTGTTCAGCTTGGTGGCGGGAAAAAATCTATTGAAAGACATAAATCCAAGGGAAAACTAACTGCACGGGAAAGAATAAATCTCCTTGTTGATAACCCTAAATACTTTTATGAATTAAATACGTTTGCTGCACATGGGATGTATGAAGAATATGGAGGGGCCCCGTCATCAGGAACAATCTATGGTATAGGCAAAATTCATAACAAGCTCCACGTTATTGTTGCTAATGATGCCACAGTTAAAGCCGGGGCATGGTTTCCAATCACAGCCAAGAAGAACCTGCGCGCCCAGGAAATTGCAATGGAAAACCACCTGCCGATAATTTATCTGGTTGATAGTGCAGGTGTTTTTCTCCCACTGCAGGAAGATATTTTTCCCGATAAGGAACATTTCGGGAGAATTTTTAGGAACAATGCAGTGATGTCGTCTATGGGTATCCCGCAGATTGCGGCTATTATGGGTCCCTGTGTAGCAGGCGGAGCTTACCTTCCCATAATGAGTGATGAAGCTTTAATCGTTGAGGGTGAAGGCTCCGTATTTCTGGCTGGTGCTCATCTTGTCAAAGCTGCAATTGGTGAAGTAATTGATAATGAAAGTCTCGGCGGTGCCAAAGTTCAATCGAATATTTCCGGGGTTACCGATTATATCATGAAAAATGATGAAGAATGTATTAAGCAGATCAGGAGTATTGTTGAGAAACACGGACCGGATTTAAAAGCAGGTTATAACAGGGCCGAAAGTAAACAACCCAGGTTTTCTCCTAAAGAAATTTACGGATTGCTGCCCGAGGATCCGATCAAACCCTATAACATGTATGATGTAATCGCAAGAATCATAGATGATTCATCTCTGGATGAATATAAAGCTGGTTACGGAAAGTCTGTTATTACAGGTTATGCACGAATTGACGGATGGGCAGTGGGAATTGTAGCTAACCAGAGAGAGGTTGTAAAAACTGAAACAGGTGAAATGCAGATCGGCGGCGTAATCTATTCCGATTCCGCAGATAAAGCAACGCGCTTTATATTAAACTGCAACCAGAAGAAAATACCTCTTGTATTTCTCCAGGACGTAACAGGATTTATGGTCGGCAGCAGAGCCGAACATGGCGGAATTATTAAAGACGGCGCGAAAATGGTAAATGCTGTTGCTAATTCAGCAGTGCCGAAAATTACGATTATTGTCGGAAACAGTTTTGGAGCAGGTAACTATGCTATGTGCGGCAAAGCTTATGATCCGCGTTTTATCTTTGCTTATCCGAATGCAAAAATTTCTGTTATGGGTGGAAACCAGGCAAGCAGCGTTCTGCTAGATATAAAAATTAAACAGGCCGAAAAGAGCGATAAACACCTGGGTGAAGCTGAAAAGAAAAAACTGCTGGATGAAATTATTCAGTCTTATGAGGAAAAAAGCACTCCTCTTTATGCAGCTGCAAGGTTATGGATTGATGAGATAATAGATCCTGCTCTTTCAAGGGAATATATCTCGATGGCTCTGGAATCAGCAGATAATAATCCTGTAATTCCCAGGTTTAATCCCGGGGTGATCCAAACATAAATCTTTAGAATTACCACTTAAAAATGCCGGTTACATTAAAGTGACTGGCATTTTTAATTTCACAGAGATAGTTTTATTTTCATTATTAATCATTTCCTGAATGAAATTATTCTTATTAATCCTGATGATTACTTTCAGCAGTTTAACCTCAATTGCTCAGCAGAGTGAGCTTTCGAAATCAGTTAATTACCTCTCTGAATTTATAGCCTCTTCGTATTTCAGAAATCTGGGAAATGGTATAAATGATTTATCACTCGTCGACACATTATTTAATCGTGCTGTTCTGTACCGGGAATATGATTATTCCGAAGCTTTGCTTTCATTAACGTTTGCAGCAATTCCTTATCGGGAAGTTCCTATTGATATCCCGCTGGCAAATACCATAATAAAATTTCCCCTCACTTCGGCTGATGATTCGGTATTTTTAATAAAAAATAATAACCTTCCAAAGGATTTTTACTTCGACTCTCCGAAGAATAGCTACGGCGATAAAGATAAGCTCGCACACTTTTTCGGCAGTGCATTCCTGGCCTACAATTCCTCAATCTTTGATTTGGGTGACCTAATTGGTTATTTTGTGGAGGTATTTGAGGAAGAATTTAAGGTTCAATCTGTAATTGATAACCGTGATTTGATGACGAACAAACTGGGTTATATATTCGGAACTTATTTGAAGAAAAACAAAACAATTCAGCCGTCAAATGCATTTATATTAAGGACATTATTTTATGTTAGATACAATTCCCCATAAAACAAAAATATGAATTCAATATTAATAATAGATGATGAAACAGAAATCTGTGAAAGTATAAAAATGATACTTGAGTATGAAGGTTATGCCGTTCAGTACTCAACGAAGTCGACGGAAGGTGTCGAAAAAGCAGTCGGTGAAAATTATGCAGCGCTTTTACTTGACATTCAAATGCCTGAGATGAACGGGTTTGAAGTCCTTAAAAAGGTCAAAGAATCCAATCCGGCACTTTCTGTCATCATGATTTCTGCTCACGGAAGCGTTGAGAATGCAATTAAAGCTACACGTCTGGGAGCATTCGATTTTATTGAAAAGCCAATCGACCGTGACAAGTTATTAATCAGCATAAGGAATGCCGTTGAGCAGTCAAAGCTTATCACAGAAAATAAAGAGTATAAGAAATCACTGCTTGGTGATGAGAAAATTCTTGGTAAAAGTAAGGCTATTCAAAATATCCTTCTTACGATTGAAAAGGTTGCCCCGCTTGATACACGTGTTTTAATAACAGGCGACAACGGAACCGGTAAGGAATTGGTTGCAAGGGCAATTCACAATAAGAGTCAAAGAAAAGAAAAATCTTTTATTGAAGTTAACTGTGCTGCCATTCCTAATGAACTGATTGAATCTGAATTATTCGGACATGAGAAAGGTTCCTTCACAGGCGCTGCTCAGCAAAGAATAGGGAAATTTGAACTTGCCAATAAAGGAACTCTGTTCCTTGATGAGGTCGGTGATATGAGTCCCCAGACGCAGGCAAAGGTATTACGGGCAATAGAAGACGGAAAGATAGAGAGAGTCGGAGGGAATAAGAAAATTGAGGTCGATGTCAGAATAATCTCTGCAACAAATAAAAATTTAAAGGATGAAATTGCGGAAGGCAATTTCAGAGAAGATCTTTTCCACAGGTTAAATGTCATTCCCCTGAATATTCCTCCATTAAAGGAGAGGACAGAAGATATCCCGATTCTTGTGGAGAGTTTTTCGAATGATATAATTTCAAGACATAAAAAGCCTCCTGTTAAATTTGAAGAAAATGCGATGAAGTATTTACAGGGTTTACCGTGGAGCGGAAATGTCAGGGAGCTGAAAAATGCGATTGAAAGGATAATAATCCTCGTTGATAAAAGAGATATTTCCCGGAAAGATATTGAGTTTCTGTTTATGGTCTCACAATCTTCAATGGGAGATATAATTGAAGGGAGTAATTCTTTCCAGGAATTTAAAGAGAAAGCAGAACGGGCGTTTATCCTTAAACAGTTAAAAGCAAACGACTGGAATATCAGCAAAACAGCAGATATACTTGAGATCCAGAGAAGTCATCTTTATAATAAGATGAAAAAATATGAAATCGAAAAGGAAGAATAGATTATGGGAGAAACAATTTTTTCCAAAATAATCAGCAAAGAGATTAAAGCTGATATAGTTTTTGAAAGTGATTCGGTTATGGCTTTTAAAGATATTAATCCACAGGCCCCGGTTCATATCTTAATTGTGCCGAAAATCGAAATTTCCAAGGTCATAGATATAAATGGAAAAGAGCACGCACAGCTTCTGGGAGAAATGTTCGATATTGCAAACAGGCTTGCAAAAGAAAATAATATCGCCCAGGAGGGATTTAGATTGGTGTTGAACTGCGGACAAAAAGGAGGGCAGGAAGTTTATCATTTACATATGCATCTGCTTGGAGGCAGACAGATGAGATGGCCTCCCGGCTGACAGGAAATCAGTACCTGCTGAAATTTATAATAGAATAACTATATTTCTTTCTTAAAAAATCTATTGCTCTGAAGAGTTTCTTTCTCTTTGCTTCCTCGTCTTCGAACAGGACTTCCTGTTCACAGAAGTTCGAAAATTTGCTTACTCCAACACCTATTAATCTAATCCCTATGCGTCTTGTATGAGAATTCATTAATAAATCACTGGCAGTTTCAAAGATTATTTTATCATCATCAGTCGGCTTTATGGTACGGGCGCGGGTAAGGGTCTGGAAATCGGAATAGCGCAGTTTTATACTGATTGTAGATGCAATAAAATTTTCATCTCTCAGGTTCTGACATACTTTTCCCGTTAACTCAAAAAGCACTTCATAAATTTTTTCATTGCTTGTAACATCGCTTCCGAATGTTGTTTCTTTCGAAATGCTCTTTTGTTCACGTTCAACTGTAAGATATTCAGTGCCTTCACCGTTAGCTTTATGCCACAGATCGATTCCATATTTTCCATAGGCAGATCCCCAGTAGTCGGGTGAGAGCTTTGTTATATCTCCAATTAAATAAAATCCCTTACTGTTCAATTCTCTTAACATAACTTTACCAACGCCGGGGATTGTCTCAACAGGCATTGGAGAGAGAAATTCCTTTTCCATTCCCGGTATTATATAGGTTATTCCCATAGGCTTCATACAATCAGAACCTATCTTTGCCACCGTTTTATTACTACCTATCCCTATTGAACACGGCAGTGAAAGTTTCTGCCTGATTTCCTGCTGAAGCTGTGAAGCAAATGCAAACATTGAACCGTAGATCTTTTTACAGCCGGTAAAATCCATATAATATTCATCTATGGATGCCTGCTCAATTACGGGAGCATAAACGGATAAAATATTTTTAACAGCATGAGAATAGCGGACGTATTCATCATAATGCCCATGAAGATAAATTCCATGAGGACAAAGCTTGGACGCCTGCCGTATGGGCATAGCTGAATGCAGCCCGTAAAACCTGGCTTCATAGGAACAGGCAGCTACCACTCCCCTTCCGTGAGGATCACCGCCCACAATCACAGGTTTACCTTTTAAGGACGGGTCGAGTATCCTTTCTACGGATACAAAGAACGCATCAAGATCAAGATGAAAGATTGTACGCATAATTAAAAAGAAGTGAGAACCTAATTAACACATTTGTTCATTAGCTATATTTATTCAGGGAATTAAATTGTTGTCCCCTCAATAGTTATAATTTCAATTTGGAATCAAAATAATCTAAAGCTATTTCTTCCAGTCTTGGATAAGCCTTAATTATTGTAGAAGGCATATCAACTTTTTCCTTCTCTTCGAGGAGATGAATCAGCTCAAAGGCATTTACAGCTGCCTCTCCCTGGGGATGATTATTCATAATTACATAAACCTCTTTCACTTTTTCCTGTATTTCCTTTATCTTCTGCTCAATTTCCACTAACTCGCCGGGAGTATACAGATACTGGTATCTCGAACTCTGCTCCTCGTATGTTTGTTCTTTTCCAAAGTTTTTTATTGATTCTTTCCATGCTTCTGTATTCCTTCCATGAAAACGCAGGTATGCGATACCGTTTGTTATTATTGGTTCAAACTGTACCGCTTTTCCTATCTCCGGCTGGTCTATTGTGCATAAAGTAAGATTAAGCTGCTTAAAAAGGTCATACACGCTATTTCTATTCCAGGATGAATGGCGTACTTCAACAAAACAATTATAGGTTTCAAATATTTCCTTAAGTTTCCTGACATAATCAACAGAAGCCTCATTAAATGAAAAAGAATAAGGAAATTGAATCAGCAATCCTCCCAGTCTCTCAGATTTGTTAAGCATTTCAAGATTAGAATAAACAGATCGTATTTTCTGCTCATCAAAATCCTTTTTGTGTGTGAAGTCCCGGTGAAGCTTCATTGTAAAGAGAAAATCATCAGAATCAGATACCTTTTCTATCCATCCATTAACAATTTTGGGACTTATATAAGTATAGTAGGATGAATTAACTTCAACGCAATTGAAATAATGTGCATAAAATCTAAGCCAGTCAAAGCTACCAGACTGGGATTTCGGATAAAATGCTGGCACCCAATCTTTGTAGGACCAGCCTGCGGTTCCTATATAATATTTGAGCATAATAATATTTTAGAAAATTCTTAATCATTTATATTCGAAAGAAAGAACAATAAATAATAAAACCTGATTTATTCCCGGGGAATTTATCTAACCGGCTCTCTTTTCCATACTTCTGTAAATACCGACAACTATTCCAACAATCCTGAAGCTTTGATATTTCTTATCAATTACAATTGGTTTGTACTCGGGATTCTCCGAAACAAGTTCAATTTCATTCCGCTTTTTATAAAATCTTTTTACCATGGCGGCATCATCAAGAATAGCAACAACTATTTGTCCGTTCTTGGGCTGCAAATTAGGATTAACAATCACGATATCACCGCTGAAAATATATGCATCCTTTAAACTGTCACCTTTAACCCGAAGCAGAAATGAATCCTTCGGCATTCTTGCTATTGTCGGAAGTTCAATTGAATCAATTGCATCGGGATAAATTGTTAATGGGTTCCCGGCAGCAACCTCCCCGAGTACAGGACGCGGAATAAAAAACTTATCTTCAAGTGTAAGTACAATTCCGCGTGAAAGACCGGGGCTTCGTCTTATGTAACCTTTCTTTGCGATTGCCTGAAGATGCTGCTGAACGGTTGCCCTGTTTCTGTATCCGAAAAATTTTGCTATTTCTGCAAGTGTGGGCGGAAACCCTTTATTAACCTTTTGCTCAATAAGAAATTCAAGTATTTTTTTTTGAATTTCTGTTAGTTCTGCAGACATAATACACCTTCGGTTAGTGAGTTACGGGATTTAATAATTTTAATATACCGCCAATTCCGGCTGCATAAAAAATACCATACATCTGTATGGTAACATATAAAAGGTAATTTAATTTGTCAATAGATATATGTAATAACGATAAAAAGATTTTTCATAATTATCATTAGCTAATCGGGTCACGAGTAAGATTGGGATTTTAAGTTAACTATTTAAGAATTCATCAGATATTGTATTAGACTGGAATTATATGCCGTTCTGAAGGGGAGCAGAGCGTATCAGGAGCGTATGTAGGGGTAATTGCAGCTACAGTGTATTTGGGTGTTGAGTTATTAAACAAGGTATAAATGGGAAGCTTTATACTTATAGGAACTGAGAAAAATAAAAGTACCTGGTTCAGGACTGCATTTGGTAGAATATTTTTTCGAGTGAATCTACCATCTTTTCCCGGAAAATTGGCTTGGAAATGAAATCATTAAAGCCGGCAGCAATAAATTTTTCTCTATCACCGGGGAGAACGTAAGCAGTCACAGCAATAATAGGTATGCTTTCATAACCGGGCATACGGTGAATTATTTTAAGAGCGTCAAGACCGTTGTATTCACCCTGAAGATTGATATCAAGCACTATAAAATCAAAATCATGACTATCCAGAAGCGGAAGAGCCTCCTCAAAGCTTACGGCATATTTTATTTTATTCAGTTCTTTTAACTGAACTTTAAAAAGTATCTGCGAATCCACCTGGTCCTCAATATATAAACATGAAAGCTGGGCTAAATCAAGTCTGTTTTTATTTGAAGTCTCCTCTTTCCGGGATAAACGTCCTCCTGATTTTGTCTTCTCTTTGAAATGCTGAATAAATTTAATTTCTTCTTCAGAGACATCCTCTTCTCTCTCTGTATCTTCCATTTCAAGTTCAGCAGTTTCTTCTTCGGTCTCCTGTTCTGATTTTTTTTCATTATAACCCTCAACGAAAGGTTCCGGCTCCTGAACGCTGGGTTCCCTTTCTATTTTAGGAGCTTCTACAGGCTTAGTTTTAATTTCGGCTTCGGATTTCTGAATTTCAGGTTCAATCGGGAAAATAAAACCGGACATTTTCCTGGATTTGTCAACAAATCTACCCTGCAGCAGATCGATTAGATGCCTGGCAAGATTAATTGATAATTTCGAAACCCCATAATCCTTTTTAATTTCTCTTTTGTTAAAGATACCGTTGAAATTCTCAGAAAACGAAGGAGACATCGATGAATAGTTATCCTGAATTGAAATTATGAAATTCCTGTCATCAGGCTGGTATGCCGAGAAATAAATCTTCTTTGTACTTGTAAACTGAGAGGCAATCTTAAAGAGTAGATTAATTAATGATATAAATTTCTGTGAATCAGTCTTAAAGTTAAGTGAGGATGAAATTTTACCATAGGCAAATTCGATCCCTTTATTTTTAAGTATATCACTTATTTCCTCTTGAGTATTGTCAACGATTTCTGTGACAGAAACATCTTTTATTTCAAGATTAACAGGTTCCTGCTCCATCCGTGAATATTCAATAACTGAATTCATCGTACTTAATAATCTTTTTCTGTTTTGATCGATTATTTCCTTCGCTTCGATTTGTTCCGGTGTAGATTTTTCAATACTTTCAGTCAACTCCTGTACAAACCCGAGCATTGCATTAATAGGGGTCAAAATTTCGTGAAAGATTCCCGAAAGAAATGCGGGATCAATTTTATCTGAGGGCGGGGCTTCTTTTTCAACAATCTTTTCGACTATAATTTCTTTAATTCTCTGTTCAGATTTGGCAGATTCCTTAATTTCCGGTTTAATAACAAGCACATATGTATCAATTTCTTTTTTGTAATTAAGAACCGGATTAGCCCTGATCCCGACCTGCAGCAGAATTCCGTCCGCTTTTTTCAATGAAGTATTAACTGAAATCCGTTCAGCACTATGTGACTGAAATATTTTTGAGTTTATTAATCCGCGGTCATTATCTATGACAAGTGAAGCAAAGGCCGCGTCGATTAAATCCGTATCCGTAAAACCGAGTTCATTAGCAGCCACGCTGTTTACAGATTTAATGAATCCTGCTGAATCAGTAATAATAATTAAGTTTGAAGCGTAATCAAAAGCAGCCTTAAATAACTGATTTTGTTTTTCAATTTCAAGATTGGTGGTAACATCTTTAATTACGTTGAAATGGGCCGCTTTATTATTAAACTGAAAGCTGGTTTTACTTATTTCAACAAAAACTGATTCTCCGTTTTTCCTTTTATGCTGATACGGTCCGGTAAAAACACCTTCCTTAATACCGCCTGAGGAGGAATCCAGTAAAGTCTGAATATCTTCCGGAGTATATAAATCAGTTAAGTCCATCTGTAAAAATTCGTCCCTGCGGTAACCATAAAGATTCAGTGCAGCCTGATTAACTTCAATAAAATTAAGATTCTCATTATCATATATAAAGATAGGTTCGGGATTATTTTGTATCAGGACCTCGTACATTTTTCCTCTTTTATTTATAATTTTTTCAAGATCCGTATTGAGGGAAACATTTTCAAAATATATTGAAAGTCCGATTGGAATATTTCCCCCGAAGTTCCTTCTAACCAGTACATTGAACTCCCTGTCTTTCCATTCACCTGTTTTTGATAATATCACCTGAAATTCTGCATCTTCAGCCGGAGAATCAAGAAACTTTTTTATCTTTTCCGAAACTTCCAGCGGGAATACATTCGTATATGATAAATTCCTTAGATCCGAAAATTCATCCGAGAATAATTTACAAAAATCTTTACTGGAATGCTTAATAATACCTGTGCCGTCAAGTATTGCGATTGCAGCAGGTATGGTTTCAAGGATATTTTCATCCTGCTCTTTTGAATAAACAGGCTGTGATTTTTCAACTTTTTGTGATATTCCTATAATAGCTTCAAGATTTCCCTCGCTGTCATTTAAAGGGATTTCTATTGTCTGATAATTGCTTATTGCGGACAGTCCCTGGATTGGAATACCTTCAATTACTATTACATTATTAGAATCTTTGATATAATTTTCCAGTGATCTGTATACTTCCCTCAGATATCCGGGAATTAATTCCTCTTCGGATCTTCCTTCGAGCTGTGTGCTGTTTAAACCGAGACTTTGAGCCAGCTCTTTGTTTACAATAATAAAAACACTTCTATTATTTTTTACCCAGAAGAGTTCTTTAAGCTGATCTATCTCTCTCCTTATTTTTTCTTTACCCAGAACAGTGAAGGGGTATAATCCCTTGACTGAATCTATTATCTTTTCAATTTTATTATTCCCTATTAAAGCTGATAATTCCTCTCTTCTCAGTTTCAGCTTAGTTATTTCATTTATTCTGAAATTATGTTCTTCCGGTTTAAAAGTGCAGAATATCAGGTTCTGGTTATATGGAGTAATTGTAGCCTGACACTTTAAATCTGTACCGTTTGTAAAAGTGAGGATTATATTCTTTATTAAAGATTTTTTTGCGGATAAAACATCTTCAATAAGCTTACTCAGTTCAAAAGATGAATCTCCTTCAAAATAGTCAAAAACATTCCCCGTTTTTTCTTTAATATTGAATAATTTTGCAGCCTGTTTATTAAATGATAATATATTTCCTTCGGCAGATATGGCTAAAAATGGATCCTTAATATTTTCATTAAGGATCTTTAATAATTCGATATTGGGATTTTCTTTAGCCACAATAGATTAAAATTTCAGAAATAAAATTTAAAATAAATACACAAATTATGGTAAAAACTCTCACCTTTTGTTCATTTCAATTTCACATCGCAGCAGAAATTCTGAAGGATATTTCCTCATATCCCCCGATTGAATAAACATCTAAGAAATACATCTTTTTTTCGGTATCAAAAGTTAACTTACCTGACGACTCTGAATCTTCAAGTACCATATTCCTTGTTATATCGGGAACTGATATCCAGATGCCTGCATTTTCAACAGAAGATGAACCATTGTTCTTAATAATAATTTCATAACTATCGATCTTGGTAAAATCCGTTTTTAATACTAAATATTCTCGTTTCGTTTCCCATTCCAATAGATTAGAAAATGTTGTGAGCCAGTATCTTTTATCCGTTAAAAGATTAGAAATATTATCCTGAATGCTGTCAATGTTAACATAAAAAATTCCGTTGGATTTAATCACGAAATTCAGCCGGGATTCCAGATCCGGACCTGGCGCATATGTCTGAGTGAATTGATAAAGGTTATAAGTACAGTCATAACTGAGTGAAAAACATTCAGAATATCCTGAAGAAAATATGAATGAATATCCCGCTCCTTTCAGCAAATTATAAGTAGATGGATCGTAAAATTCACCAAAAGTAGATATGCCGTAGAACTTCTGATCTCCGTATTGTTTTATTAAAGATTTTATATCATTTAACCAGTCTGATTTTTCTTTTTGGTTCAGTTTCGAGAAAAAGAAATCATCCCAGAGAATATTAATGTTTCCCGGATCCTTTAAATCTTTCAGATTATAACCGGATTTTTCAAAAATTTGATGTGAAATAAAATAATTTATTTTACCAGAGCCGATATTTATTCCGGAGGTATCAGCACTTTTTTCTAAATTCTTATAAATAAGACCTGCTGATGAAAAGTTTCCGGGCCAATCATTAATAAACGCCTTTGCGGAAGACAGCCAGCTTATTGAATTTAATAAAACCCGATCCCGGTACTTTCCAATTAATTGATCGAAATTAAAGCCAAACCAGAGAAGTTTTTTATTAAAAGCTAAGTTTATCACTAAACCGGAGAATCCGCCATCAGGGAGAATATAACTCCCCAGTGAACTGCAGTTTTGTGATAAATTTGAAGCAAAAAACAAAGCGCGTTTTTTATCTAAAAGCATTTTCTGCCCCGGTCTTAATCCTATAGCAATAGGAGTATTCCCGTTTAAAGAATGATTTACTGAGAGTGCATCATTTCCTTTTAATTGGAGTATCCGGAAACCAGTGATTTTATTGTCATCCGGGTTCATTTTATTGCCATCTTCATCATAATGCGCAAAACTTCCCGTAATAAGCACACCTTTTCCTTCTTCCAGTATTTGCTCTATTTCCTCAATCATTTCCTCGTCTACTACCAGCATTTCAGGAATTACTACAACTTTAATATTTTCATCAATCCCGCTTAGCGCATTATCATTCAGCACTTCATAGTTAAAATGATTGCTCAGAAAGAAGATCTCCCAGGAATCGGTTGGTCTGAAAGAATTATCGTTTTTATATAAAACTTCTTTTGTCAGCTGAGGATAAACCAGTGCGATATCCGGTTCCGAATTTACTTGTGAAAAACTTACCTCACAAAATATAGATGTTAATATTAAATACAGTATTATAATATGATGTTTCATTGCCATAATCAGTGAAGTTAAACGTTCACCTTATCATAATCTATATAATATATTCTTGATTCTTTCCCCTTCAGATTATTGATCAGAAGCTGAAGGTTCTTGCTGATTTTGTCATTCCTTATGACAGGGATTTCCGTTCCTATTATTTCAGTGCTGATGGAGATATTTTCAGCCGCATCATTTAATAAAACATCCACTACGAGATTATCTATCTTTTGGTCTCCCGGGTTGGATATAGTCAGGACGATACGCGTTTCCCCTCTTCTTTCGACTCTGATCTCTACATAATCTTTCTTAGAATACCATTTCTGAATTTCTGATCCGGTTGTAATCCAGAATTTCTTTTTCCTTAGATCTTTTATCACATCGCCAACCACCGATGCGTTCTCAGGTCTACATTGATATTCAGTATGAAGTTTGAAGATGTACATTCCCCCCTCAAATAATATCCGGTCAATATCCTCCTGGTAAGTATAATATTGATATTCGGGACTTGATAATCCCAAATCCCTTATAACTTCGTAATCATCCCTGGCAGTTTTTGTCATCGTGATTAATCTTTTATCCCCTCTTATAACTGTTTTCGGGACAGAACGGTCAGTTAATGAATCTGTGAGAATGTAAGTATAACCTGCATCTATAGCGGCCTTTACGGTATTCTGGTCGAATAATCCGTAAAATGGCAGGCAGCCATACACTTTTCCCCCGGTAACATTTTCGAGCTTCTGTTTTGACGAATTTAATATTCTTAACTGCTTAGCATAATCATACAAAGAATTATTAGTGTCACCAATGCTGGAAAGGTAGCCTACATTAGCAATCACCGAAACTTCTCCATACCTTGTCAGACCTCTGAGAAGACCGGGATAATATTCTGGTTGATCCGGATCCACAAAAAATGTTGTTTTAACGTTTTCCTTTTCCAGGTATTTATAAATATTGGTAATATTTTGAATTTCGTTAGTTAACATGGGGGTAATAATAGCAGCGGCTGCATAACCATCTGGCCACTCCTGGATGTATGCAATTGGTATATAAGTCAACCAGCTGCAGCAGTTTCTAAACAGTCTATCAAAGAAAACATAATCCTCTCGCACACCAATCACAGAATTAATTTCGAAGCCCATCCATACAAACCTGCCTCTCCCATATGTGCCGTAGACTATACCTGCTGACCTCTTTATCTGCTGTCTCACGAGTCCATTTTGGGTTCTATAGTCGTACCAGAAACTAACCTGTGTAGTACGCGGATCAAGCACTTCAACAGCCATCGGTTTATCCCACGTAGCAATCTGCATCGGAAAACCTGTTGGAATATTAGCAGTTAAAGGTAACCCACCACGTAATGTATGCGTGCTTGTTTTGTTTTCATCACTTATTTCACCCGCAAAATCCAGTCCGAACACATTGTTCAGGAAATCCCAACCACGCCACTTACCATCATTCGAATATGAGGCTATTCCGCTTGTAGCGAAAACGCTTCCACCTGATTGAAGAAATTTTTTTATCTGAATTATTTCTTTATCGCTTAATGATTTTGAACCGGGGAGTACAAGCATCCGGTATTTTGTCAATTTCCCTGTTTCAATGGATGCATCAGAAATTATTTCATAACTGAGTCTGTTATTCTCCAGGAACTTTTTCCAGGTATTTATATTATCACTCAGCCAGGTACTTCCTTCCGGTAAAATATTTTCTGTATATCCCGAATACAATATAGCGGCTGCTGGTTTTTTTGCGGTAAAAATATTCTTGATCGTCTCAGCATCCGGTATTAATTCCTTCGCGTCGAATCTTCCGAATACACCCTGCAGAATGTAAAGATAAATGAGAATAGCTCCCAGAAGAACTATTATTCCTGAAATAATAAGTCCTGCTTGAGATATATTTCTCTTTTTTTTATCCTTTACCGCCACTTTAATGCACCCGTATCCTTATCTTCTTCTGTAGGCACGTAGCCTTCACTGGTGTATTTTAAGAATTTCTTTCCTGTCGTTTTTTTAGATTTTAGCCTTTCATACTTAACAGATTCCTCCTCACCGGTTGAGTAATATCCCTGTTTTCCACCACGCTGCTCCCGGCTTCCTGGGTACCCACCTGATTTTGGGGAAGTTTTTATATACTGTGGTTCAACAGGAACATTCATTTGCTCAGGACGGACAAACTCTTCACGTCTGTACTCAGATTCTTCAGGAGTAACCAGTTCTGCGTGAACAGATGAAGGCGGATGATGCTGGATCTGTTCACCTCTCTTCTCCCTGATTTTATAAAGGATGTATGCTCCGACTGCAAGTATAAATGTGCATATAGTTGCAACCAGAATTATTGTTGATAGTATAGGTATTAATTCCATTTATTTTCCCTCAATAAAACTATTAAATTAACTCATGCTTTTACTGTGCCCACTCTCTCCAGTTTTCCCCAGCTCATCTTAAAACCAAGAAATTCTTCAATCGTAGACATTGCTTTGCAGATATCTATAACAAGAATAAAAAACATTCTGTAAATGATTGCATATGCAACCAACCGAAATTCCTCTTTTTCAACAGAGATACAGTAAAGTGCAGTAATCAAATCAAGTAATGCAAGTCCTGCCCACCAGAAAAATATCAAATACGAAAAGCCAAACATAAGAGCTGCAACGATGAAAAACACATTTGCTGCTATATTCATTGCCGGCCAGATTAAGGCTTCGTAAAACATCGTCCAGAGAATAAAAGTGTCCCCAAAATTGATCGAGGGATTTATCATAAGACGTTTATGTTTTCTTATGGATTGAATTATCCCTCTAGTCCACCTGTATCTTTGCTTCAGGAGCTGCTGCAGACTGGCTGGTGCTTCCGTATATGAGATTGAAGCAGGTTCATAATAAATTTTCCATCCGTTTGCCAGAATCTTTAAAGTAAGGTCGGCATCCTCAGCAAAAGTATCATTTGAATAATAACCTGAATCAACCAATGCTTTTCTTCTGAAAAGTCCGATCGGACCAGGTATAATATTAACCAATCTGATATAACTCTGAGCGCTTCTGGCCATATTAAGACCTTCTATATATTCGAGCGCCTGCAGGTCTGTTAAAAATTTATTCCTGTTAAGAACCTTGACATTACCGGCAACTGCACCAATCTCAGGAATTTCAAAATGCCTTACAGCAAGTTTAACTGCTTCAGGGGATAGCTGTGAATCCCCGTCCATGCATAAAACAATTTCTGCGTGAGAATGTTTTATACCAGTGTTAAGTGCCCGTGATTTCCCGCCGTTCGGCTGATTGATGAGAGAAATTTTTATGTTAGTAAGTTTTCCTTTTTGATATCCTACCAGGCTTTCAGCAACCTCTTTTGTATTATCTGTTGAACCATCATTTACTATAATAATTTCATAGTTTGAATAATCAAGCCTTAAAAGTGATTTTATAGAATCTCTGATAACACGGGATTCATTATAAACAGGGACGATTATTGACACGAATGGGAAATAATTTCTTGAAGTTTTGAATGTATATTCGTTTAAATACAGATAAGCCAGGGCAAGAATTCCAAAGTATCTTATAAGCAGAACGAAAAGAAATATCACTAAAGCCACTATTGTTGCATATTCAATGAGAGAACTAACCGATAAAATCGTTCGCGGAATTGTGAATACAATAATTAACAAAAGGATAAATGAGAAAACGCCGCTTACCAGAATCCTATGAAAATATTTCTTCTTTAAATTTTCCCTGCTATCGGAAATTCCGTTATTATCAACAATGATAGGTGTTCTAATTAATTTATTTTTCATCTGCATACGAATAACAGTTAAAAAACCCTCAATACTGTTAAAAAAGTCAATTTTGGTGCCATTAATAATTACACCAATGAAAGAGAATTTGCATAGGTCGACACTTAAAAGTGCCCTGAAACGTAATAACTTGTATCACTTTTATACAAGGAGATAGAGGGATACTTTATCAATTATACAGGAAACACATTCAAAAAAGTCTGATTTTCCCCTCAAAAAATCAGAATGTCCAGAAAGCTGCAATGTTAAATGAAGATGAACTATACCCTGAATTTTGTCTGACTGTACTGCCTGTACTAATCCGTCCCTGTAATGTAAAATGTTCAGCCAGCAAAAACCTCGCAGAAATAGAGGCTTCCCTGGGGATAAAATTATTTTCAGGAATTATACCGATTTTACCGCTAATTTTTAATTCATCCCTCTTATTATCAACAATAAACCATTCTCCCCAGATACTATGTGATTGAAAATTCTCAGGAGAATAATAAAGGTTGGATAAATTCTTAAATCCCAAATAATAAAACTCATAACCGGCCCCAAGTTCATCGAATCGTTTGCCAAGTCTGAACTGAAGATTGTTTCCGTGGTTTTTATCAGATACAGCATAGTAACTATAATATCCCAAAGCTGTCAATCCCGATTCATCGTGATAATCAACACTGAGTCTGAACATATCCACTTTTAATCTCTTGTTTACAAGGAACGGCGAATAGAAGATCTGAGCAGCGTCCTGGTCTATATAATCGATTTTAACCATATAATTCTTTTCTTCAGCTTTGAAATAAGCGGTACCGACTATGATATCCTCATTATTTTCAAAAAAAGTTTTTCCTGCGGATAGTCCTGCAGAAAAGGCTTTATTAAATCTTAATGAAATCAAACCCTGCACCGTATAAAGGTCTAACCGTGAAGAAGCAGAATCAAGCTCACCTGTGTAACCGGAGATTCCCAAGGATATATAATTATTTATCCCGGTCTCAAACATTAAACCCGCTATGGAATACTTAAAATCAAAGTTATCGAAGTAATAATTTGCTTCGGGGTTGAGCAGAAAATATGAGGGGAACTTGAATGAAAGAAAGTCCCCGCTTCCTTCACCGAGCCAGCCTAACCTGGTCTGTATTAGCTTTGAGCCTGGAGCTTCCGCACTCAAATCGTTATATATCTTTCGCGCATTATCATACTGCTTTAATTGCATATAACAATCGCCAATGTACATCTTTACTTCTGAGTCACCGGGGTTCTCAGCATAAAGTTTGTTAAATTCACTCAGAGCTTTCTGAGGGTCGTTACTCCAGAATATTACTTTCGCTCTTTGTTTAGCTAAATCATAATCGTAGGACTGGTTTAACAAATCATCGTAAATTTTTATTGCGGAATAATAATCCTTAAGGCAGAGATAAGCATCGGCTTCTTCCAGCAGGATGTTTTTATCGGGGAGGGTCAGGCTGTTATATTTTTGATACAGATTGACAGCACCGTAACAATCCTTCCGGGTAACCTTTCTTCTTGCTTCCTCCAGGATAGAATATAGTTCATTTGCTTTGTTAGTTTTCTCCTGCTTATCTATTTCAAATTTTAATCTTGCTATCTCGATATCTGACGGTTTAATGTCACCGGCAAGAGATACGTAATATTCCGCATCTTTAAAATTGTTCTGCTGGGATTTTAACATAGCCATAGTTAATAATGCATCAAAATTATTCGGATCTTTACTGAGAACCGCAATTAATAATTTTTCCGCTTCTATCAAATCCTTATTCTGCCAGACGTAAATCTGTGCTCTTAATAATTTATATTTTGAGCTGTCAGGATACTGAAGAATTAATACATCAAGTTCATTACCTGCAAGTTGATACTGATTATTCCAGGCAGCATTTTCTATATATAAAAATCTTATTTCAATATCATCAGGATTGTAGGCAAGGTAATCTCCGAACAACTGAACTGCTTTATCGTAACTGCCTATTGTGGAGTAATAACCTGCAAGCTTTAATAAAACATCTCTGCTACCGGGCTCCTGTTTTAGCAGCTTCTCGTACACAGTTATCTGCTTTTGATAATATTTATCTCTCGCTGAAATTACTTCACCTGAAAGCTTTCTGATCTCTTCAGTATTTCCTTCTTTATCTTTTAATATTAACAGCTGCTGATATGCCTCTTCATATCTGTCGGCTTCCATCAGTGCATTAATGAGTTTCATTCTCGTTTGATTGTCATCAGGATTTCTTTTCAACGTTCTAAAATAATTATCAATAACGTACCCGGCAGGTTTAATCCCATATTTATAGTATTTATAGCTGGCGGTATCATTAAAAGTATAAATATATCCGTTGCCCTTTGCTCTTGCCAGTCCATCCATTGCCTCCTTAAAGAATGGTTTCAGCTGAAGGGCATGTTCAAAAGCATTCACGGCGGGTTTAGTTCTGCCAAGCCATAGCAGGAAATAGCCATACCGCGACCATAATCTCTGGTCATCGGGATATTCATCGGTGTATTTTCGCAGTATCGTTTCGCCCTTAGAGAGATGATTATTCTTGGCAAGTATTTCAGTGTACCTTATAATTTCATCCGGAGAAGCCTTATCCATTGACAAATATTTATTATACCAGATCTCCGCTTCAGCCCATTCTCCCAAATTTTTATACGATTTGCCAATTTGCAGGTAGTTATCTGCTTTATAAGGATCAATAGCTATTTCTCTTTTATAACCCTCAATTTCATTATAAATTAATTTGTACCATTCACTAGTTACACGATTAAGATTATCTTTTATATCAGAATTCTCAGGTTCCAGTTTTCTGGCCGACCTGAAATCATAAACAGCCTGCTCAAACTGTCCTCTGTGCTCATAAGCCAGGCCTCTCAGGTTATATCCCTCCGCCAGCTGAGGTGTGGCCGAGATATAATTATTTAATAGGTTTATAGCTTCACCGTAACGGCCGTTTTTCATGTGGTTTAAGGCTTCTGATTTAAGATCCTGAATATAGGGCTGGGGCTGCGCAGTTAAAGAAGGGGCAATTGAAAGTAAATTGAATAAAATAAAAAGGATAACATTTCTAATATTCATTTCATTTTTTATCAGAAGAATAACTGGCTATGTGTATGTGAATTTAAAGTAAGTCTGTTTATCATATCTTCTGCATTCTTTATCGACTCATCAACTCTAAGCGCAACAACCGAAATTAAAGGGATAACTTTATCAATATATGCGGGATCAGTGCCGGGAAGATTACCCTGTATCCTGCTGAGGAATATACTGATTGAGGCAGTATCCTCTTTTGTGATCATCACGACTACATTATTTGAGATAAGGCAGATCTTATCCTTTTTATCTGCTGACAACCTGATACTATTCATCAACTGGTTAATTGTTAATAATTCCTCTTTTTCTGCCTCGTGATCAAGCCTGAATGATAAGAGAGAAAAAACCTGCCCAGTGCTTCTGTAAAGGGCAATCTGGTTGTTTAGGATCAGCTGAAAGTCATTTAAGTTATAGAAGCTTGTAAAAGTATAATTCTCTGTCGGAATATCAAGTTCGGCGAGGGACTGATACTGCAGCCCCGATTCAGTGACGGCAGTCGTTCTTGTCTTTTTCTTTTTAGCTGAGTAGTCATCAGTCATCCCTTTGTCCGGTTCGAGCTGATAGTGTGCACTGAACTTTCCCTGGGTATGACCAATATTCGGAGTAATAGTGATTTTACCGCCTGAAGTTCCTTCAGGTGATTCTTCTTTATTTAAATACAAAATGCCGGTAGAATTTGTTGCAAGAGTATCAGCAATAGAATTAGCGGCAGGTGTAGCTGGATCACCCAAAATAAATAAACTGGTAACACCTTCATTTTCTATCGCTTCTGTTGTTTCGATAAAAACATCCTGCAGAAGGGTGCGGTTAACAAAGTTTATAAATGGAGTAAGTTCGTCAAAAATCATTTTATTAGGTTGATACTGGTTGACCACAGTCACAATGTCTCTCAAATACTCAACAAGAAATTCATCAGTATTTTCAACTTCCCGTAAATCCATAGGCGGGGCAACACGGACAACAATTACCTGGTTCTGGTTCATATAATGCTGAAGATCAAAATCAATTGACGCAGCCTGAATCATAAGATCTTTGGGTCTCATACTTGTGAAGTACAGACAAACTTCTTTTTGCTTAATACTTTCTTTAGCAAATTGTAAGCCGAGTAGAGTCCTGCCGGATTTCCTTGGACCTACTAATAAATAAGTGCCTCCTCTGTAAAATCCCCCCCAGGCATTATCAACAATTGAGATACCTGAAGAGACCAGCTGTATTTTTTTCTTCATATAATTTTCAGCACCGTATTTACTGTTGTGTTAATAATATATAAAAACGATTTTAACGTCGTCTTTTACTTCCCTCACTTAAAATCTTAACTGTCTTTTTTTATTTGAATTATTCAATACCGACAGATCAATCTTAAAACCTCTTTCCCGGTCAAATATATAATTTGATTTTAATTCACCCGATTTATGTTCGATATAAGGTAATAAAGAGATCGTGCCATATAAATCATTTATTTCTTTATCGAGATAAATCAGGCCGTTACTAACATCCGCAACGAGTTGTAACAGAGCAGACATTGAATCAGTTACCGGTTCGGCTGAAATAATTATACTGGTGATATTATGGTTTTCGAGGTTATGTTTAACTTTATCAAGCACTAATCCCAGGAGAGTTGTATCTTTAAATCCTATAAAAGGTGTTATTTCATCAAAAACTATTCTAGATGGAAATAATTCATCGATTGCCTTAATTACATCATCAAAATAATCTACAAGGTCCTGGTCCGGAGTAGTCAGAGGAAAATCCTTATCCGGCGGGATAATTCTCACGATTGTAATAAGTTCAGAGCTATGAAAAATCTTAGGATTCAGGTTCATCCAGTTAGTCAGATCCGTGAGCTCTTTCTCGGTTTTACTTGTAAAATAGAGACATCTCTCTTTTTGAGCAGCTCCTTCGAGAACAAACTTTAAGCCAAAATTAGTTTTACCGGATTTATGACCGCCGATTAAAAGATAGTTAGAACCTTTGTAAAGTCCGCCCCATCCCTCATCAATTAAACTTATCCCGCAGGATATCAGTTGTAAATTATTTTGCATGTACCACGAAGGTTTATGTATAAAATGCCAAATATTATGCCGCTAATAATTGTGCGTAAACCTTTAATATTAAATTGATTAGAGGATTTTTCTGGACTAAACAGAGACAAAAGATAATGGGATGTATTATAATGCAACAAACCTTAATTAATTTAGATTTTTTAAACTTTTTGACAGCAAATTATCCAGATATAAATATATCTGAATTGACAGGATAATTTAATAAAAAAATAACCCTGAATATTATAGTACGTGTTAATTCCGGTTGAGGCTGTTTCTACTGTTTTAGTTAATTATCCTTGATTACGTCGAACAGAAACAGCATTTTGTGAGGAATTAATATGAGATAATTAGGGAAAATGAACTGATAATTCAGGAAAAATTTTCTTTAACTACATAGAAGGGGATTTTAAGCCACTAATTCCCGGACTAGTTTAAGAATATCTTTTTTATCTACCGGTTTTGGTAAGTAACCGTTAGCACCCAATGCAAGATATTTTTCTTTGTCTCCCTTTAGTGCATAAGCAGTGACAACTAAAATGGGAATTGAATCGGATTCCGGGTCATTTTTTACTTTTTTTATTACATCATTTCCATTTAGTTCGCCCGGGAGATTTATATCCAGAACGATAAGAGCATATTTATTTTTTTTAATTTTCTTTAACCCTTCAACCGCAGTCTGGACTAAATCAACCTCATAAAAATCCCGCAAATATATCTTAAGAATCAGCTGGGTTTCAGTGTTATCTTCAACAATTAATATCCTTTTACGTTCCTGCTTTGGACTACTATCGAAGAATAAAGGACCAATCATGTTATTATGTATTTTCTTTCTTTGGGAAATTTGTACCCATTACTTCATCCCATATCGGTGAGCTCACGCCAAATCCCCTGGTTGAGTCCATATAATGATGTCTCATATGATGATTCTTAATTGCCAGCCATATCCTGTTATGCATATTGTAATGATGAACGGCATAATGTGTCATATCATAGGCAAGATATCCGAGTATAAAGCCCACAAAAAACGATGCCACATTTACAGGACCCAATATTAAAGTGAATACAAAGTAAAATAATACTGCCAGAGGTACGCTTACAGATGGAGGCATAACGAGCCTTCTTGAATCATTAGGATAATCGTGATGAACTCCATGAAACATAAAGTGTATCTTATGCCCCAGTTCCGATTTGAATTCAAAATGAAATATAAACCTGTGCAGTGTGTACTCAGTCAGAGTCCATACACCAATACCAAAAATAACCAATGTCAATATAGAAACTGCAGTTTGTCCATAAAGGAAAATGGATCTGAACAGGAAATAAAATATTACCGGCAGGTAAATATAAAGAGGAACAGTAAAGTGAACACGTGAGAACATCTCCATAAAATCACTTTTGAACATTCTTGCAGTTTCGTCCTTATTAGATACGAAATTCTTAGACATCTGTGTATTCCTAAACTGTTATTTTAACTGGTTGCTAATTTAACAAAATTATAATTCATTAAAGAGACAGGTGAGACAAATCATATCCGCGACCGCAGCAGTAATCAACGTTCTAAAAATATAAATTTTAACAAAAAAAACAAGAAATTTGATCAGTATTAAATATATGCAGCTTTCTATACAACTTTCGGATGTTGTAACTGTTGTAATTAATGCGGAAGAATACCATTTACTTCCTCCTGATCATTTCCTTCTTTATTTCCGGGTGAAAAAGCTTTATTAGTCTCGGGAGCTGCAAGGCTGAATTTTCCGTTTTCCAGATTTTTGTACATCCTGTCATTTTCGATCAGATAATAGAACTGATTTCTAAATTCTTCCAGCGAAATTCCACAGGTGGCGGCATACTTTGCAAGCTCATGCGGATCTTCAAAATCAGCCTGGCTTAATCTAAGCATATAACGCCGGGCAATATAAAATGATTCCGAAGTGGGGTCAACCATTCTGACTTTTGTTTTCTTAGTGACAGGATCAAGGATATCATTAAAATAAAGCGGCACAAAATGCCCATTCTGTATTGAAACCATTGCACCCGATCCGCCGTTAAGCATAAATTGTGCGGCGGAAAATCCTAAATCCCTGGTATACTCCATATCAAAAGGTATCGGATCAGCACAACGAAGTTCGTAACCGATATTTTTTGCTACAATAGTAGTTTTCAAGTTGAATTGTCTAAGTTTTTCCTGAACTCTGTACTTGAGAATCTCTCCGAAATTTATTTCAGCAATTCTGATATTATCATGTGCATCTCTTTCAACATCTACCAGAGCCTGGAGATCATCCTGTTCAAGGTGCTCTACTAATCCTTCAGCCAGGATAGCAACACCGTCCGTTTTACCGTAACTCATCCTCTTTACTATAGCTCCGACAAGCACATCAACCATATGAGAAAGTTTGATTGTCGGTCCCGGAAACTCTTCAGGAATTAATGTCAGTGTTGAACCTGCAGCTTTTCCAATTCCAAGAGCAAGGTGACCGGCTTTTCGTCCCATCGAGACGACAAAATACCAGCGTGAGGTAGTCTGTGCATCAACCATTAAATTTTTAACCAGTTCAACTCCTATATGCCGGGCAGTCTGAAAACCGAATGTGGGAATACCGTGGGGAAGATCTAGATCATTATCAATTGTCTTGGGCACGTGTACAACCTTTATTCTCCCGGCTGCCATCTCATCAACTTTTAACGCACTGTAAGCAGTATCATCCCCGCCAATGGTTATGAGCTTATCAACGTTTAATCTCAGGAGAGATGTAACCGTATTATCAAGATGCTTTCTTTCTTTGGTCGGATTTGCTCTGGAAATACCGATATAAGAACCACCCCTAAAATGGATCCGGCTAACATTTTGAATGGTTAAATTTTTTACATGAGTGATATCACCCTGCATTAACCATTTAAAACCATCCCTGATTCCGATAACTTCTATACCTTCCAGTCCTGCCCTGATTGTTGCTGCTCCTATTACGCTGTTTATTCCGGGTGCCGGACCTCCTCCAACAAGAATCGCCAGTTTTTTTGGTGCTATAGTCATCCTTTCCTTCTCCTTTTCAATCTTCGTCTGAGTACTATAAAACTTTTAATTTCGCAAACTTCAGCATAAGCTGTTTAACATTATTTCCTTCGAATATTACCGTCGCTTTCTGCATATCACCTGAACCCGTTACCTGAGTAACTCTTCCTAATCCGAATTTATCGTGCATAACTTTGCTTCCGGGTCTCAATGATCTGTTATCCTGGTTAAAATCTTCGTAATCAACATTCTCAAAATATTCATAGTACATTTCTTTTTTAGATTTACGGTTTGAAGATTTCCTTCCGATTCCGCCGTTAACCTCTGTAAATGTTGACGGTGCAAGCTCATCAATAAATCTTGATCTGCTCTGGTATGCAACTTCGCCAAAACGGTAGCGGCTTCTTGCGTGTGAAATGTAAACTTTTTGCTTTGCCCTGGTAACCGCTACATAAAATAACCTTCTCTCCTCTTCAACAGTAGCTTCCGTACTGAAACGGTTTGAGAGCGGGAAAATATCCTCTTCACAGCCGCTCACAAAAACAATGGGAAATTCCAGTCCTTTAGCACTATGAATTGTCATCATTGTAACGACATTCTTTTCATCCTCATACATATCTATATCTGAAATTAAAGAAACATCTTCAAGATAATCTTCAAGTTTTGCATCGTCATTGGAGTTTGAAAAATCACTTAAAGCAGAGAGAAGCTCATTTATGTTTTCCAGTCTTGAAATGGATTCAGGAGTATTTTCTTCTTTGAACATTCTGAGAATGCCAAGATCATCAACAAGTGCGCGGGATAACTCACCGACAGATAATTTATCCTTCAGCTCGATGTATTTGTCAAGAAGCACTTTAAATCCTTTTACGTTTTTCTGAATCCTTTCTTTGATATCAATAACTTCAAATACCCTTGTCATAGTTTCAAACAGCGAAATGTCATGCTTACGGGCAAATGCTATCATCCTCTTTATTGTAGTACTGCCGATACCTCTTTGCGGGAAATTCATTATCCTTAATAAACTTTCTTCGTCTTCCTGATTTGCAATAACCCTGAGATATGCAACTAAATCTTTTACTTCTTTCCTTTTGTAAAATTCTATCCCGCCGACTATTGTGTAAGGTATTTTTTCCCGCCTGAATATATCTTCAAGCGCACGGGATTGTGCATTTGTCCTGTATAAAATCCCAAAGTCCTTAAGTGATAACTTCTTTTTTGAAATTTCATGCTTAATATATTTTGCTATCTGAAATGCTTCATCTTTCTCGTCAGCACATTTAACTAAGGTCAGAAGCTCACCATCGTTATTTTCGGTCCACAAAGTTTTAATAAGCTGCTCTTTATTATTTTTTATGACTGAGTCCGCAGCAGCAAGAATGGTTTTTGTTGAGCGATAATTCTGCTCAAGTTTAAATATTTTATGCTTAGGAAAATCCTTTTGGAAATCAATCATATTACCAAGGTTTGCTCCGCGCCAGCTATAGATACTCTGGGCATCATCTCCCACAACCGAAATCTTGCCATCTTTTGTAACGAGAAGTTTAATGAGTTCATATTGTGCTTTATTAGTATCCTGGAATTCATCAACAAGGATATAATCAAATTTCTTTTTGTATTTCGCCAAAATCTTCTGGTTTGAATTGAACATTTCGATCGGCATCAGGAGCAGATCTTCAAAATCCATAGAATTGTTAGCAACAAGCCTCTTCTGGTACTCATCATAAATATCAGCAATTTTCTCTTCTATGAATTCTCCCTTATGTTTTTTCCTGAACTCGGCAGGCATAACCATATGGTTTTTCATATAACTGATTCTATGACGGACAGAATTGGGGGTTACGGAATCCAGTTCAATATTCATATTGGAAATAATGTTCTGAACCAGAGAAAGTGAATCCTCAGCATCGTAAATTGAAAAATTGATTTCATAATTGATATGCCTGGATTCTATTCTCAGAATCTTAGCAAAGATGGAATGAAAAGTTCCCATCCAGAGTGAATCCGCCTTGGTGCCTATAAGTTCGCGTATTCTTTCCTTCATTTCATCAGCGGCTTTATTTGTAAATGTAAGAGCAAGTATAGAATCAGGAGGATATCCTTTATCTATAAGGTACGCGATTTTATATGTCAATACTTTGGTTTTTCCCGATCCCGCACCGGCAACAATCATCTGCGGACCGTCGATATATTCGACTGCTGACTTTTGGTCTTTATTTAATTCTTTTAGGTTTACCATACTTCCATTCTGATTTTTAAGATGCAAATATAAATATTTGCATACCTAATAAAAAGGTAAGAAATAAGTGGAATTGGCGATTAGAGCGTAAATTCAATGTGTTTATTTATGCTGATCCGGAAATCTAAATTAACTTGTTATAAAGAACGATTTAATTTAATTTTGCTTCACAATTTATGGAGTAAAACGGGATATTTTGAGTATTCACGTTAGTAAATAAACTTTCACTCCGTTTCACAAATTATGAGTTGAATCCTGTTTACCTGATTCTTTCCGGAAAATACCAGATGAAAATCAAAGCTTTACCGTTACTGCTCATCTTATTAATAATAAGCTTTTCGACTTTTGCTCAACAAACCGGTACCTTGCGTGGATTTGTGACAGACTCTCTTTCAGGTGAGGTCCTTCCGTATTCAAATATTCTTATTGAAGGAACCTCTTTCGGAGCATCTACAGATCTAAGGGGAAGCTTTACAATAACGGGTATTCCTGCTAATAAACAATATGATATAAGAGTTTCTTATGTAGGTTATGTTTCGAAATATATTAACATTTTTATCAAGCCAAATGAAGTTGTCCAGGTAAATATTCCTCTTGCCGAAAGCACGATAAAGCTGCAGGAAATAGAAAAGATTGGTGAAAAAAAACATCACGTCAATGAAACTGATCTGGGGTTACAGAAATTGAGTATAAGAGAATTAGAGATGCTGCCTAAAGGTGTCGAGACCGATATTTTCCGTTCCCTTCAATTTCTTCCGGGTGTACAAACAACCGGTGATGTTTCGGCCCGTTACTATGTCCGTGGGGGTGCAAGCGATCAAAACCTGGTTCTGCTGAATGGGATCCCGCTTTATAATCCTTTTCATGCACTGGGTTTATTCAGTATTATTGATCCCGAAATGATCAATGCATTAGAGTTTTATAAAGGCGGATTTACTGCTGAATATGGAGGCAGGTTGTCCTCGGTCTTAAATATGATAACTAAAGACGGCAATAAAAACCGTTACAGCGGTAATGCAAGTGTAGGATTTCTTACAGCAAAGGCTGCAGTTGAGGGTCCTATTCCCGGCGGTTCGTTTATAGTAACCGGCAGGAAAAGTTTATTTGACAATGTACTGAAACGATTTGTCAATTATAAAGATGCTCCTTTCACTTTTTACGATATTTCAGCTAAATTAAATTACGCAACTTCTGATACAAAAAGTCTTACCAAATTTTCGGTACAGGGATTTAACAGCCACGACGGCCTGATAAATGACGATCCCACTAAGGCCGATTACAGCTGGACAAATAATTTGTACGGATTTTACTGGTTCCAGGCATGGCAGGATGTGCCAATTTATTCAGAAGTAAATTTTTCAGTAAGTTCATTTGACGGGGCAATATCTCCGAAACTCAGTGATGCCAAAGAAAGGACAAATTCAATAAGAGACATTACCCTCGCAGCGGATTTTACAAATGTATATGACAGCCGTGATGAAATCAGAGTTGGATATGAATTGAAGTCGGTTAAGACAGACTACAACTTTGAGAATTTGCAGGGAAACAAATCTGCTCTGGCACAGCAGGCACTCCATTTTAGCTTATACGGTAAGTACAGGTTTTTGCGGTTTGAAAGTTTTGGAGCAGATATAGGTACGAGAATTAATTTACTTTCACTTACAACACAGCATGCCCCTGTTCTGGAACCGCGTATTAATTTAACATACGCAGTGTTCCCCTGGCTCATTCTGAAGGGTGCCTGGGGTATATATACCCAGGAACTTATTACATTAACAAATGAGAATGAAATAATATCTTTATTTGAACCGTGGTCTATTGTGCCGAAATATTCATCTGTTCCCGAAGCAATTCATTATGTAACCGGCCTGGAGTTGAGATTGCCGGACGGGATTTCATTTAATACAGAAGTTTATTATAAGGATTTAAAACGCACTGTTGAGCTGAATCCGGATAAAGCAGATGATCATGACCCGGACCTTGTGCAGGCTAGTGGAGAGGCTTATGGTGCAGAATTTATGTTCAAATATTCTCACCGGTATTTTCAATTCACAACTTCATATTCTTTAAGCTGGGCCTACAGAAATATAAACGGATGGATTTCCTACCCGAGATATGATTCGAGAAATGCAATTAATTCAAACGTAATAGTTAATTTCGGAGCCGGCTGGGAAGCCAGTATTAGCTGGTTCTTCCATTCAGGATTACCTTTTACACAAATAGTCGGATATTATGATAAATTATATTTAAATGACCTGTACGGCTACGGCGGATTTTATGGAAATTATATCCCTTATACTCTGCTTGGTGATCCAAATCTCGGACGCCTTCCTACATATCACAGGCTTGATGTCGGGCTTACGAAGAAATTTAATATTAGTATTACAAAAATAGAAATCAGTGTTAATGTAATAAATGTATATGACCGGGAAAATATATTTTACTTTGAAAGAGATACAGGAAAACGTGTAAATATGCTTCCCATATTACCTACTGCTTTAATCAGAGTTGAAATATGAAACAGAAAATCGGTCTGTTATTTTTAATAATCAGTATATTGATCAATTATTCCTGCGAGGAAAATTTCAGTCCTAAAGGAGAATTCCAGCAGAAGTATATATTAACCTGCGTAATCCGCGGAGATACTTCTGTACAGACTGCGACAATATCAAAAAGTTATAATGTGGATGGTTATGATCCTTATGCAAATACTGATGATCCGTTTTTAAAAGATGCCTATATAAGAATCTGGGCCGGAGATAATGTTTATTTCATGAAAGACAGCAGCATATCAAGGATTGATACTTCCAGATATAACGGACCATTTCATTTCTTTTATCTTAAAGACTTTGTGCCGGGTAACAGTGCTGCACTTGAAATTGAGGCTGTACTACCTGATGGTAAAAGATTGAAAGCTGCTACTACATTACCGGAAGCAGTCGAATGGAACTATACTAACGTTGATACCAGTGATACAAATGCTTTCAGAATCCCGTCATTGACCAATGATTATTTTTCTTTCAGCTGGTACCAGGGTTCATCTCTTGGCTGGTATTTGCCAAGATATGTACTTATTTATTCTAAATTGGTTAACGGAGTGGAAGATAGACACCAGGTATTAGTACCGGAAAAATATGAGAATAATGAACCGGTTTATCCATCACCGACTAGAAATACAACCGTGAGTTTTCAAAATAGTTCTTTAGATTCGGTATTCCATCAAATATCTGCAGGAGATCCTGATAAATCTCACTATAAAATTTACACGGGTATACTTGAACTTCTGGTATTTGATGAGAATCTTTCAAAATATTATTCAAGCACGAATGGTTACCTTGATGATTACACGATCAGATTAGATGAGACTGACTATACAAATGTTAACGGAGGACTTGGAATATTCGGATCGTACATAAAACAAAAAAGAGGCTCAAAGATAGCCTCAGATTATATCAGTTCATTTGGTTATATACCGGCAAATCCTTAATACGGAAATATATTTAATGATAATCAGAAGTACTTTAACCATTATAATTTTAATAACACTTATTTTCAGTTCCTGCAGTAAGGAAGTTTCAACAAGCCCCCCTGAATCTGTTCCGGAAAACTCAGGAAAACTCTTTGTTGATTCCAAACCAGCAGGAGCAAAAATATATCTAAATAATAAAAATACAGGTTTTCTTACACCGGATACTGTTCCCTATCTTGACGGCGGAACTTATAAACTGACAACTAAATTAAATTTATATAAGGATTCATCTGAAATCGTAGATATTAAGAAGGACTCATTATCCTCTGTTTTCCTCGATTATACAATTAATCCAACGATGAAAGGTTATCTGAATGTTGATTCGTCTCCCCAGGGTGCATCAATAATCTTTAATGATACAACAACAGGCAAAATTACCCCCTTTGAATTCAGCAAAGTCCTCCCGGATACATATAATGTTGTACTTAAGAAAACAGGATACTGGGATTGGCATTTTAGAACTGTCGTAAAAACAGACCGTACAACCAGAGTTTATGGCGCATTAGAGGATACAAGCATTTTTGTCAATTACAGGATGTCGAATTCAGACATTCCTGCAGATTATATCAGCGGGATAGTTATTGACCAAAACGGGAGTAAGTGGATTGTTGATTCTTACAATCTTACTAAGTTCGATGATCAGAACTGGGTCATATATAATCCCGGAAATTCTTCCTACCCGGGCGGCAATGTCAACTCAATTTCTGCTTTTGGCACTGAAATATGGGTGTGCACAACGGACGGACTTATAATATACAAAAACGGAAATTTCGAAATTTTAGATACCCGGTCAGGTTTGCCGTCGAATTATATTTATTGCGGACTTAAGATAAATGAAAGCAGTATGTGGGTGGGAACTAACCTCGGACTTTGCTATTTCGATGGTACAGACTGGATAGTTTATGATATTAATAATTCAGGTTTGCCCGTAAATAATGTGAGTTCTATTAAAATTGATGATAATAACAATAAGTGGATCGGAACAGCCGGAGGCGGGGTAGTAAAATTTGATGATATTAACTGGACTGTGTACAATTCTGCAAATTCCAATCTGCCTGAAAGTAATAAAGTCACAGACATTGACATTATCAACGGCTCCACTGTCTGGGTTAGTTTTAATTCAATGGGTAAATCAGCACCAGGCGGAACTGCTGTGTTTGATGGAACACAATGGACTTCATTCCCGATAATCCCCAGTGAAGATGTATCGGGAATAGCTGTCCAGACGGATAATTTAATCTGGTTTGGGAATTTCGATAATGGATTGACAAAATATGAAAATGGAGCATGGCATACATATTTAACCTCAAATTCCCGCATTTCCTCAAACCGGATATTCGGGGTTGCAATTGATCAGAATAATTATAAATGGATTGCTACTTACGGGGGCGGACTTTCCAAGTATAAAGGGAATTAAATATTAAAATTTGTTGTCATTTCTTTATTTCTTACATTTATATTTCAATTTCAAATTAAACTAATAAATACTGAGGGATTATTATGTTAAAAGATAAAATCCAGAAAGCTTTAAATGCACAAATGAATTTAGAATTATCTTCTTCATATTTATACCTGGCTATGGCTGCATATTTTGAATCGGTAAATCTTAACGGATTTGCTCAATGGATGAAAGTTCAGTCAGGAGAAGAATACGGGCATGCGATGAAAATTTTTGGCTATATAAACCAGAGAAATGGGAGAATAAACCTGGCTAAAATTGACGCACCAAAAAGTGAATGGAAAGATGCTACTGAAGTTTTTACTGAAACTCTGAAGCATGAACAAAAAGTAACCGAAGCTATAGATAAACTGGTTGAACTGACTATCACTGAAAAAGATCACGCAACAAACACCTTTTTTCAATGGTTTGTAACGGAACAGGTTGAAGAAGAAGCAACAGCTATGAATATTCTGGATAAAATCAAATTAATCGGTGACAATAAGAATAGTTTATTCTTTCTGGATAGAGAATTAGGTATGAGAGCTGCACACTAATTTGCCTTATTCTGAATTTAAAAATGAAAAGGCGGCCAAATGACCGTCTTTTCCATTTATAATCAGAAAAAATTAATGTTTTATGTCAGCCACAGGATTCGCGGTGCGTCTCATTGAATGAACTTTATTCGCAACAGGTAGTTCTACTGTGTCATTAACTCTTGCTTCGAAATAATCTCTAAATCTTTGCACCATGTATTTAACCGGCCAGGCGGCAGCTTCACCGAGAGCACAGATTGTATTTCCTTCAATATTGCATGCCACGGAGATCAGTAAATCGACATCGCTTTTCGAACCTTCTCCTCGTAGTATTCTGTTAAGAATTTTCAGCATCCAGCCTGTCCCTTCTCGGCATGGGGTGCACTGTCCGCAGCTTTCATGATAATAAAATTTAGTTATCCTCGCCAGAACTTTTACCAGATCAGTATCTTCATCCATTACCATAACGCCGGCAGTACCAATTGCAGAACCCACTGTTTTAAGTGATTCAGCGTCCATCTTAACTCCCTCAATCTGGTCCCCTCTTATCGGAGGCATTGAGGAACCGCCCGGAATTACGCATAAAACCTTTTTATTCCCGGGAATTCCTCCGCCGTAATTGTAAATCAAATCGGTCAGCAGAGTACCCGAAGGAAGTTCATAAATACCGGGTTTATTTATATGGCCGCTTAATCCGTACAATATAGTTCCGGGATGTTTTGGTTCACCGATTTTAGAAAACCATTCCCAGCCTTTATTTATTATTGGAGGAACATTCGTAATTGTCTCGACATTATTGATAGTAGTAGGGCATCCCCATAAACCAAACTGTGCCGGAAACGGAGGCTTAACTCTCGGGTAACCTCTCTTGCCTTCGATTGAGTTCATCAGGGAAGATTCCTCCCCGCATATATAAGCTCCGGCACCTTTATGAATATAAATCTCACAGGAAAAATCAGTACCAAAAGTTTCTTTCATCCTTTCACCGATAAAACCTCTGGCATAAGCATCGTCAAGAGCCTTCTGCATAAGTTTTATCCATTTATGATATTCACCGCGGATGTATATGTAAGTTATCCTGGCACCTATGGCGTAAGAGGTGATCAAAATCCCTTCAATAAGCTGATACGGATTAAACTCAAAAATCTGCCTGTCTTTAAATGAACCCGGCTCACTCTCATCGCCATTTACACATAAATATTTTGGTTTGTCTGTCGTCTTTGGCATAAAGCTCCACTTTAAGCCGGCAGAAAAGGCAGCGCCCCCGCGTCCTCTTAACCCTGATTTTTTAACCTGGGCGATAATATCATCAGGAGTCTGGCTGAAAGCCTTTTTAATGGCAGTGAATCCGCCGTTCCGGAGATAAACATCTATCAGGTGAAGGTCTTTTATATCGGGAAGAACTATTTTTTCCATTTAATTCTTATTCTTTAATGAATCCAAAATTTCCACAACTTTTTCCTTGGTAAGATTTTCATAATAATCTTCATTGACAGCGATCATGGGAGCAGTGCCGCAGGAGCCCATACATTCAACTTCTTCAAGGGAAAATATTTTATCATCTGTAACCTGCATATTATCAATACCGAGTTTTTCTTTCACCTTTTCATAAAGCTCATATCCCCCGCGGAGCATACAGCTTACATTTGTACAAACCTGTACATGATATTTGCCCATCTGTTTCTGGTGGTACATAGTATAAAAAGTGACAACACCTAGCACTTCTTCCGGAGTCATTTCAAGAGTTTCGGCAACCTCTTTCATTACTTCATTAGATATAAATCCATTTTGTTCCTGGGCAAGAAACAGAACAGGCATGACAGCCGGTTGTTTAAGAGGATACCTTTTCAGTATTCCGTCAATTTTTTGAATATTTTCTTCTGTGAATTTGAAAGTGGTCATTGGTAATTAGTCATTAGTATAAAATTTTATTAAAGATTTTTTTGTCTGTCAATTGATTTTATATAAGCGTTAAGTTTTAAATGATTTGTATCCAGTTTTTCGATTAAACATCTAAACGAATCTTCCGAAATTAATTTTCTTCTGAAAGCTTTGGTCAGCCAGGTTTTAGTTTCCGATAAAGAACCTCTGCCATAATAACAAAATTGTCTGTTTTCTTTGTAAAATATCTTCCAAATCCTTCAGAGATATTCGATGAAATTGAATCAGCTGCCTTTACAAATTGAGTTCATATTGTATACTTTTCGGATGAATCCCAGTTAACAACCAGATTCCAAATTTTATCAGACAAATTCATTGATAATTGATAAACTTCAAGATCATCTAATTTAAGCATTGCAGACTCCTTTTATTGATTTTACCCGATTAAATTTTCTGCAAACTTACAAATTCCTATTGACTAATGACCAATGACTAACCAATCAATAACTACTTATCCGCCTCCCCCATTATCGGATCAATACTGCCGATAATTGCAACCACATCTGATACCATCTGTCCTTTTATCAAATGAGGCAGTGACTGTAGATTTATCATCGAAGGGCTGCGGATTTTACATCTCCAGGGACGGCCCTCACCTTTACTGACAAGATAAAATCCAAGTTCACCTTTAGAACCTTCGATTGCATGGTATATATCTCCTTCAGGCGGATTGATTCCGAAATTCACTATCATAAAATCATATATTAGTTCTTCCATCTTCGTATAAATCTCAGTTTTGTGGGGAAGCACTTTTTTAGGCTGATTAAGTAATACTTCACCACGCGGCATTTTATCAAGAATTTGTCTCACTATCTTAGCGCTTTCCCTTGCTTCATCACAACGTACAAAGTACCTGGCAAGAGAATCTCCTTCTGAATAAGTTATTACTTTAAAATCCATATCGTTATAACACAGGTAGGGAGAATTTCTGCGAAGATCAAAATTAACGCCGCTTCCTCTAAGGCTTGGTCCGGTCATACCCATTTCAATTGCATCATCCCCGGAAATAACTCCGGCGCCTTCTAATCTTTCAATAAAAATCCTGTTTGTATTGACAAGCCGCTCACATTCGTCAAGATTCTCATCAAATTGATCAATAAACCATTTTGTTTTAGCTAAGGCTTCAGGCTGCGCATCGTTTGCTACTCCCCCGATCCTCGTATAGCTGTTTGTAAACCTTGCCCCGCAAAGTATATCCCATATATCAAGGATTTTCTCTCTTTCACGCAATGTCCAGAGAAATACAGTTAAAGCACCCACATCCATCGCGAGTGAACCGATAGCAACCAGGTGAGAGGCAATTCGTGCCAGTTCTGCAATCATCATTCTGATATACTGTGCTCTTGGCGGAGCCTCTATTCCCGTTAATTTTTCAACAGCTAAAACCCACGCTACATTATTTGCCATCGGGGAAAGATAATCAAGCCTGTCAGTGTGAGGAATGAATTCATAATAGCTCATATTCTCGGCCATCTTTTCATATCCCCGGTGGAGATATCCCAATTCAGGCACACTGGCTATAACAGTTTCACCATCGAGTCTTAGCAGCACGCGCAGCACTCCGTGTGTTGCCGGATGCTGCGGCCCCATATTCAGAATCATTTCATTCTCAAGAGCATCGTCAACACTAATATCGGAGTCAGCTCCCAGCAGTGCTTCAATTATTTTAGGATGAACTTCGTCTTTGGATAGTTTCGGCATATTCTCTTAATCTTTTTTTGGTAGTGGAAGACTTCCGGGAATACCCATTAAAGGAAAATCTTTTCTCAATGGATGATACTCAAAATCTTCCGGCATATACATTCTTCTTAAATCAGGATGATTATTAAATTTTATCCCGAACATATCATATGTTTCTCTTTCGTGCCAGTCGGCTGTTTTCCATATAGAAGATACCGTATCGATTGTACAATCTGATTCATCTACGTCGGCCTTTAATCTTAATCTGAAATTATGCTTCAAAGAGAAGATATGATAAACAACTGTAAACCGGTTCTTCCTTTTAGCCCAGTCGACAGCAGTAACATCTTCGCATAAACGAAACTCCAGTTCGGGGTCCCCTTTTAAGAATCTGCAGATATCAGCGACATTTTCTTTTTCAAATTTTACGGATAAATCGCCTCGGTATTCAACAAATTCAAAGTTTACCTTTGGAAATTCTTCCTGAAGTTTCTGAGGAATAAGTTCTTTTAAGTTCATATTTAACTATTCTGCAAGACGTTTAAATCAGGAAGCTTTTTGTCCTGGAAATCTCTTGCTTTGGTTTTTCCGATTTTATTCTGAATCTGAATTAATGCGTTCAAGAGATTATCAGGACGGGGCGGGCATCCTGCCAGGTAAATATCAACAGGCAAAAACTGATCGATACCCTGTACCACGTTATATGATCTGTACATTCCGCCGGATGAGGTACATGCACCCATCGCAATCACCCATTTGGGGTCAGGCATCTGGTCATAAATTTTTCTGACAACATGAGCCATTTTATAAGTTACAGTACCTGCGACAATCATTAAATCACACTGGCGGGGAGTAAATCTCATTACTTCCGATCCGAATCTTGCTATGTCATACCTCGGGTCACCCGATGCCATCATTTCTATTGCACAGCAGGAAATTCCCATAGGCATAGGCCACACAGAATTCTTACGCGACCAGGCAACCACAGCATCAATAGTTGAAGTAATAAATCCTTCTTCTTTTAATTTAGCTTCTAATCCCATTTAAATCCGCCTTTCTTATATACATATAAGTATCCTAACTCGAGTACAATTAAAAATATTAACATAGAATAAAATATCGAAAATCCGAATTCACCAAGCAGTTTCTTAAATTCCACCGCCCATGGATAAACGAAAATAACCTCAAGGTCAAAAATGATAAAGAACATTGCAACAAGGTAATACTTAACTGAAATTCTTTCGCGTGTTGTTCCTACAGGTTTCATACCGCTTTCATAGGTAGAAAGTTTCTCTTTAGTGGGCCTCTGCGGACCAAAAATATCCGAAGACATCGTGGTTGCGACGGCGAACACAACTGCAAATCCAATTACTAAAAAAACCGGAATATATTGTTCAATCATCACTTTTCGTATAATTTTTGAATGTTAAAGTTATCCAAAAAAAGCCATTTTGTCAATTTAAACCGTAGTGCATCAAATGCGCTATTTATAAGGGAGTAAGCAGTTTTTAAGACTTTATTGTTAATATTTATGAATTTATTTTTCAATTCATTTTAAGGTGAAAATTGCGGACACTCAGAATACTTTTACTGCTTTTTTTGATTGCAATACTGCTGGATAGTTGTGAACGAAATGCTCCTGTTGATGCTACAGGCAGCGGCATACCGCCTGCGGTTCCGACCAATGTCAGAATCTATTCTGCGTATGACGGAGAAATAGAAATAGATTGGAACGCTAACGTTGAGATAGACCTGATAGGTTACAATATTTATAGATGCACCGATAGTACAAATTTCACATTGGCCGGTTTTACTGATCAGAATTATTATATGGATGATTCTTTAAATTATACTACTAAGTACTTTTATCGTGTAACAGCGCTTGATAACGAAAACCTCGAAAGTGCGCTTTCTAATATAGTCAGTGCTGTTCCTCAAAATATCTATGAACCTTATGCTCCCAGATTCCCGGAAATAAATGCCAGGAACTGGGTTGGAAATATTTCAGTCTACATAACCTGGGATCCAGGTTACGAAACTGATATAGCCGGTTTTTTTATTTACAGAAGCACAAACTCAGGAGTTACCCCTGACAGTGCCTCACTGACAGGATTCTCCACCCGATCAAACTTTTCAGATACCTCAAATCTTTCTTTATTAACGCCTTATTATTATAAAATTGTGGCTGTTGATAAAGGTAATCTCAGAAGTAGTCCCAGCAGCGAGGTGAATGATGAAATCCTCCCGATGGCTGAAGCTGTCTATCCTGTGGGAACTGTAAGAACAAACGTCCTTACATTTAAATTTATTGCAATTTCTATTCCTGCAACCTATGAAGTTTCACTCCAGACGAACCCCATCTTTGGTCAGGTATGGGGTAAAGTGATTACTACAAATATAGTTAATGATACTGTACGTGTGGATTATGACGGGAATTATATTAATTATAATGAGGATTATTACTGGAGGGTTGTTACTTATACTGCTAGTCCTGTCCCCAACAGCATTCCTCCCCTTTCTGATTTTCTTCTTCAGCCCGAATAAAATTCGAATTACCATTGAACTTAATTCTTTTCCTGAATACTTTATTGATGTAAATTAAAACATCCGATTAATATTTCATTCTTCATTTGAAAAGATATTATCTCTTAATTCTGATTCCTTTTTTAGCTGCCGGCTATCTGCGTGCGCAGTCTGAAATTGATAGCCTTCAATATATCCTTGCTGAGAACCCCCTAAATCTTTTATCCACTAAACTGAATAAAGATCTTAATACATATTATTTAGCGTCAAAACTTTTTTACAACCAGGTATTTGATAAATTTTCTTTTGATGTTACTGAAGATTATAATTCAACGTTCGTTAAATCAGCCGAAAAAAGCATAAAGGATGAACAATTTTTTTCAGCTTCCGCTGCATATACAGTCAATCAGTTCATTAAATTAGGTCTAATGAGCAATAACACAATCCTTTCAGATAACCGGAAAATTGAGATTAACCAGGCTTCGGTTTCAAATGCCTTAATTTTTAGTGATATAACGCCAGGTGCTAAAGTTCATGTTTCTCCTTTCTTCGGGTACACCAATAACAGGCAAATTGGTGAAAGCGATAACGGTCTAATATACGGCGGAGAGGGAGTACTTGATAATTACGACCTTTCGAATTTCAGTCTGTCTTCACAATTAAGATTCAGGAATGATGATATTTCACCAAGAAAAAATATATTAAGATACTTTAACCTGCTGGCAAACAGCATTTTCAGCAACGATGTCAGTAATTTAATTACCACGGCTTTCTCTCAAAACAGAAAAGATTTTTATTACTCTGCAGATTCTCTTATCTCAAGTCAATATGATATAACTAACAATATCGAGAGCAGGAATGAAACAGCATATCTGCTGCAGGACGGTTTAACATATAATAATTTCTTAAATAATTTCGGACTGGATCTTTCAGGCAGGCTGGATTGGAGGAACATCAACCGGGATACAAGATATCACCCGGAACAGGTTTTATCTAATTCGGTTTTTGATACCAGGATTGAAGAATTAAAATTCGAGCTGGAATCTAATTTCAGATATAATACACCATCTTTTTCCGGAAGGCTGAAAGCCAATTATTCAGAAAGAGATGAAAAACATATTGCAAAAAATTTCCTTAACAGCGGTTCAGTTTTTTTTGATGAACGTCAGGATATAGAGAACCAAAAAAATAATAATTCAGCAAGAATCGCTGTTTCAATACTGGGCGACTGGAATATTTCCGATGCAGATATAGTGTCTTTCAGTGTTTACCAGAATAAACTGAGATATGATACGCCGAGCGCCGACAATTTTGATGACAGAGACGAACTATTATCAATAATCCGGTTAAGATATATCAGAGTTCTGACTCCTTTCTTTAATGCGTTTTTAACCGGGGAGGCAACACAAAGTCATATAGTCTATATTTTTTCCGAGAAAAGTTCAAATAACAATATTAACCGTATCCTGAAATTTTCTGCAGGTGGTGATTACCATGGTTTAAATGTCAGTTCAATAAATGAATTTGAGGTGGCTGCAAATTATACCGTTTATGATTTTCGTGATGTGGTACCCAACCTGCGAAGTTTCAGTTTTCGTCAGTTTACAGCAACAGATTCAAGCACAATCAGGCTTGGCACTAAATTTTCTATTAAAAATTACGGCTACGTTAAACTTTCCGAGCAGGGAGAACTCAACTGGTCTGCTTTCTCCGAAAAGCCTGTACGTTATCTCCAGGAAATTTACGTGGAGCCGAAACTTGTCCTGAAATATGATAATGTTAGTTTTGGTCTCGGAAGCAGGATTTTCTCACTTGTGACTTTTAATTACGAAGGCAGGAATAAAATTAAAGATTCTGATTATCTTAGCATAGGACCGCTGACTGAAATATTATGGCTGGTAGAAAATTCCATTTATTTTAGAATTTATGGGTGGTATGAATTTGTAACTGTCGATAAATCAAAGCGACAGCAGGCGAATCTTTCATTTGAAGTAAATTGGAATTTTTGATTGGAATAAAATAAAAATTTCCTATTTTACGAAATCAAATTCAGGAATAAATTTGGCAGAAGAAAAATACTATCTTGAGATAGAGAGCGATCCAAATAATCTCATTACCGTTGAGGAATTCATAAACTATTTTGCAAAAGATCTCGGATTGGATGATGATAAATTATCTGCATTGCTTCTTGCTGTAACTGAAGCGACCACTAATGCAATTATCCATGCAAATAAAAGTAACAAAGCAAAACTTGTCCAGATTACGGCTAAAGTTATCGAAGGCAAGCTATATGTTACCATCAAAGATGAGGGACCGGGTTTTCAGCCTGAGGAAGTTCCTGATCCAACCAATCCTGAAAATCTTCTTAAGGATTCAGGAAGAGGTCTATACCTGATGCGGGTTTATATGGATGATCTGCGATACAATATTACTCCTGAAGGAACCGAGACGATACTTGTACTAAATATTACTTAGTTTATTAATTGTATGAATAACACTATCTGCTGAATTCCTTAATGCATTAAGCCCCGTTTCTCCCATTTTCATCTCAATAATTACTATGTCAGAAGAAGCAGTATCTTTATTGTCATTGGTGCCTGTCACTTCAGTATCAAATCCTTCAATATGACTACTCTGCCGGATATCCAGGGCTTTACCTTGAGGAAGTCCTTCTACAATGTCAAGCAGTACAACCTGTTCGGCAAGCTGTTTTTCTGCGAGACGCTGTGCTGCTGATGAACCCACATTGCCTGCACCGATTACAGTAATTTTTTTCATTATAACCTTCTTATTATGGATTTCAAAATATAGAATATAAACCAAGCTTTGCAAATGGAATCATACATAATTATTTTTGTTTATAAGTATTGTTTCAGTTTCCATCTGAAATATCAAATTCATAAAAACTTAGAGGAAAGAATATGGGAAGAAATAAAATAGCATTAATCGGCGGCGGACAGATCGGCGGAGTTCTGGCTCAACTAATTGGTATGAAACGATTGGGCGACGTGATAATGTATGATATTGTGGAGGATATGCCCCAAGGTAAGACTCTTGACATAGGCGAAGCAGCAAGAATTGACGGCTTCGATGCAAATGTCACAGGTACAAATGATTATAAGGATATCGAAAATTCCGATTTAGTGATAATTACTGCCGGTTTACCCAGAAAGCCGGGAATGAGCAGAGATGATCTGCTTGTCACTAATGCAAAAATAATGAAAACGGTTGCTGAGAATGTTAAGAAGTATGCACCTAAAGCCATAGTTTTGATTATTTCTAATCCTCTGGATGCGATGGTAACATTATTTAAGAAAGTTACAGGGTTTGATCATCACCGTGTACTTGGACAGGCGGGAGTGCTGGATTCATCCAGATTTTCTACTTTTATAGCATGGGAGCTTGGAGTTTCCGTAAAAGATGTGAACACAATGGTGCTTGGCGGACACGGTGATACCATGGTCCCGATAGTTCGTTATGCAAATGTAAACGGAATACCTGCAATGGAATTACTTGAAAAGAAATACAATGACAAAACTAAAGCCCAGGAAGTCATGCATAATATAGTTGAAAGAACAAAGATGGCCGGGGGTGAGGTTGTTAAACTGCTCAAAACAGGATCGGCATTTTACTCACCTGCTGCGGCTGCGATAGCTATGGCAGAATCAATTTTAAGAGACGAAAAGAGATTACTTCCCGTTTGTGCATATCTGGACGGTGAATTCGGCGTTAAGGGGTATTATGTAGGCGTACCTGCAGTTCTTGGTTCCAAAGGTGTAGAAAAAATCGTTGAATTTTCTCTCGATGCACAGGAACAGTCACTGCTTGATAATTCTGTTTCAGCAGTTAAATCGCTTGTGGCTGATATGGAAAGATTAGGCTTCTGATTTTCACATAAGACTTTAAAATGAAAAAACCCTCTGAATAAGAGGGTTTCTTTTTTTAAATAAAAATATTATTAAGACGGAATAACGTTAACAAATTGTCTATCGCCCCGTTTTTTTTCAAATTTTACAATACCGTCAGCAACAGCAAATAAAGTATCATCGCCGCCTTTTTGCACATTAAGACCCGGGTGAAATTTTGTGCCTCTCTGACGGACCAGAATATTCCCGGCAAGTACCTGCTCACCTCCGAATTTCTTAACTCCCAGTCTTTGCGCATTGCTGTCTCTTCCATTCCTGGATGAGCCTTGACCTTTTTTATGAGCCATAATAAAATCTCCTTCTGTTAACCTATACTGGTAATTTCAATTCTGGTAAGCTGCTGTCTGTGCCCGTTTTTTTTCTGGTAATTAGTTCTTCTTTTTTTCTTAAACACAATTACTTTATCATCTTTAATATGCTCAAGTACTTTAGCAGTCACTTTCATCTTTGCTATCGACGGTGCACCGATTTTTACTTTTTTATCATCTGAATATAGAAGTACCTGATCAAAAGAAACTTCCGTATCCGGTTCTGCACTTAATTTCGGGACGTAATATTTTCCTTTTTCCTCAACCTTAAACTGTTGACCTGAGATATTAACAACAGCAAACATTTACATAACCTTTCTGAAAAATTAGACAATAAAGTTAATAATTTGAACTCTACTTGTCAATTCTTTATTATGGGAAAATATAAAGATTTTACCATACTCATCCCCCTGATAAGTCAATTATTTTACCCTTAAATACGGAATTAATGTCACTAATAAAAGTGCCTGCAAAGTGTTCAAATCAGTTCCACATACGCTTCATTTAAGCTCCAGAGACGCTTTGAGCACATCCGTCACTTAACCTGAATATATATTGCTTTCATAAGTAAAACGATGAATATTTACACAAATGGCCACATTCAATATTATTTTGGATAGGAAGGATTGCGATTTTGGTCTATTTTTTAAGTCTGAATGAGAATTCGCTCCCCTTTCCCGGTTCACTTTTAACTTCTACTATAGAACCATGAGCCTCTACAATATGTTTCACTATTGCAAGTCCTAAACCGGTGCCTCCTACCGATTTTGAACGGGCCTTGTCTACTCTGAAGAATCTCTCAAAAATTCTCGGTATATCTTCGGGAGGAATACCAATCCCTGTATCGCGTATAATTATTTTCCCAAATTGTTCTTCTTCCTCAACAATAATTTTAACATTTCCCGCTTCGGTATACTTTATTGCATTCATAAGAAGATTAACAAATACCTGCTTCAGCTTATTTTTATCTCCAAATAATTGAAGTTTTTTTATTACCGGTTCAAGGATTAATCCGACATTTTTCTCATCTGCAACAGGTTTCATTTCGTTCACTATATGTTCAAGATAATCCTTCACAGGAAAATATCTGAAGCTCATCCTCATCTCACCTGATTCAATCATCGAAATGTCTATCAGATCGTTAAGAAGATTATTCAGATTAATTGTATGCTGGTTAGCTTTGGTAAGAAAATTTTTGTTAACCTTTTCGTCATTTATTGCACCATTTAAAAGTGTTTCAATATATCCCTGTATTGAAAAAATGGGTGTCCTTAGTTCGTGCGAAACATTTCCTAAAAACTCAGTGCGTATTCTTTCAAGTCGTTTTAAATACTCAACATCACTTCTTGCTTTTATGAACATTTCTTTTATTTCTTCCTGCATTCCCAGAAGGTTATGGCTGAGATGGATCTCATCTGCTGATTTATAATTGTTATTCCTGATATTGGAGATTATATTTTTTATTTCTCCGAGTTCTTTTAGCCTTTTATTCCCGATAAAGTTAAGAATAAATATGCTAAGCAAAAGAATAACGATGATGAGCATAATTTTACCGGAAGGAGTATCAATCATAAATGCCGCAAAAGAAATGAAAACTGCATCGAAGATTAACAATTCAGACAGGAAAAACCTTGAGGAATTCAGATTTGATTTAAATTCATTCCACACTTTTGAATCTATATCCTACACCTTTAATGGTTTCAATCAGGTCGGAAAATTTATCAAGCTTTTCTCTTATTTTTCTGATATGAACATCTACAGTTCTGTCGACGACATAAACGTCTGCTCCCCATACTGTTCTCAATAAATTATCGCGACTAAACACCTTTCCAGGATTGTTGGCAAGAAAATACAAGAGTTCAAATTCTTTTCTCGGAAAAACTGTTTCACTGCCATCAATGTAAACAACATACTTCTCGCGGTCAATTTCCAAAGGTCCTGACTTAATTTTTACAGGAAAAGTTTTCTCATCCTTGAATGTTTTCCTGAGGTTTGAATTTACTCTTGCAATTAATTTTTTTGGTGAGATTGGTTTTATAATAAAATCGCTTGCTCCGAGTTCAAGTCCTTTTATTTCATCAGCCTCTGCTCCCTTTGCAGTAAGGAAAATTACCGGTATTTCAGAATAGGCTTTATTTTCCCTTATACGTTTGCAAACTTCAAATCCGTCAATATTGGGCATCATAATATCCAGGATAACCATATCGGGCTTCTCAGGCAGTTTCTGAAGTGCTTCATTGCCGTCATAAGCCGTAATTACTTCAAATCCCTCCTGGTTAAGGTTGTATTCGAGAAACTCGACAATATCCTTCTCATCATCAACTAATAGAATTTTTGGTTTCATGTCTGCTTTATTTGTACTTCAGATTTTTTTGCTGCTGACTGATACATTGCATCGATAACTTTCATTCTTGAAAGCGCTTCCTCTGCGGGCGAAAATACCGGGTTAAGTCCTCTCACAGCACCAATAAAACTTTTCAGCTCATTTAAGTAAGATTTTTTGAATAAATTCGATAGACTTTCTGTCTGTGATGGGGTAAGGTCCATAAACTGATCATCAATTTTCTTATTAATTCTGAACGGATTCAAAGAGGCGTTACCTTTTGTTCCATATACATTAAAATAAAATAGATCTTTCTCTAAAGGAATTGACCAGCTTGTTTCCATACTGATGACAGAATCGTTTTTACATCTTAACATGCTGATGGAACTGTCTTCAACATTTTTCGTATTCAGTGAAAAATTCTGGGTCGTAACACTTGTTACGGGAGGATAATTTAAAAGCCATAAAGCAAGGTCAAGCAGCAGAATACTCAAATCAATAATTACTCCTCCGCCTGATTCTTCTTTTCGGGTGAACCACTTTTCGCTGCTGCTCTGTCTCCTTATCCAGCCGCACTTTACATAGAATGGTTCCCCGATTTCACCGGCACTGATAAGGCTTCTTAAAATCATTGCATCCGGTCTGTACCGCAGATTCATACCGACCATTACTTTATTCTTTGATTTTTTTGCTGCTTCAATAATTGGTTTGGCTTCTGCATAGGTCCTGGCTAAAGGTTTTTCAACCAGCACATCTTTTTTTGCCTTCAGGCAGGCAATAGCAGTTTCATTATGAAGATGCGTTGGAGTGGCTACAATGACCGCATCTGCTTCTGCTTCCGAAAGTAGTTCTTTATAGTCGGTATATCTTCCCTTTATATTAAATTTATCGGCTATCGTATTAAGTCTGTTTTTATTTATTTCCGCAACTGCGGTAACCTTAACATTATTTATTTTGAGAAGATTCGGAAGGTGAACAAGTTGAGTTATTCCTCCCAAACCAATAATCGCAACATTAGTATATTCACTCAAATTTTAATCTCCTGTTTAAGGTGTTTATGGCTGCAAAATAATTTTACCTTCTCAACAATTCCTTCAGGGTCAATTTTTAATATGTGGTGCAGTTCCTTCTGGGTTCCATGCTCAACAAAATGATCAGGCAGACCCATTCGTAATATATCATTTTTATAGTTCTTATCATTGAAATACTCCAATACAGCACTTCCAAATCCACCGACAAGTGTGCTTTCTTCAAGAGTGACAACCTTAGGATGCTTTCCCGATATATAGTCGAGCATTCTGGTATCCAGAGGTTTTACAAATCTCATATTTATGACCTCGCAAACAATACCGTCGGCAGCCAGTTTTTCGGCTGCTTTTAATGCATATTCAACCATAGAACCAACTGCCAGCAATGCAACATCATCGCCATCTCTCAGCTTCTCTGCTTTACCAATTTCAATGACATCAAATCCTTCTTTTAATTCCACACCCAGCGCGGATCCTCTGGGATATCTTAGAGCAATCGGCCCTTCTTCATAATTCACGGCGGTATAAAGCATATCTCTTAATTCCGATTCATCCTTTGGAGCCATGATAACCATTCCCGGCACCAGTCTCAGATATGTGAGATCGAATGCACCATGATGCGTTGGTCCGTCAGCTCCGACAAGACCTGCTCTGTCCATCGCAAATACCACATGAAGTTTCTGTATGCCGACATCATGAACAATCTGATCAAATGCCCTTTGTAGGAAAGTCGAGTATACGGTTACCACGGGAACAATGCCCTGTGTTGCCAGTCCAGCCGCAAAAGTGACTGCATGTTCTTCAGCTATACCTACATCAAAATAATTTTCAGGAAATTCCTTTTGAAGGATATCCAGACCCGTTCCATCAGGCATTGCAGCTGTAATTCCAACCACATTTTTGTTTTCTTTTATTATAGAAACCAGCGCATTCCCGAATATTGATGTATATGATGGTGCAGTGCCGTTCTTTTTGTACGCCTTCCCGGTGAGTTTATCGAATGGAGTGGATGCGTGCAGTTTCTGTTCGTCTCCTTCAGCGGGTTTGTATCCTTTTCCCTTCTTTGTCGTAGCGTGAACAAGTATCGGACCTTTAAGATCCTTCACCTGTTCAAAGATTCTTATCATCTGGTGCAGGTTGTGCCCGTTTATAGGTCCAAAGTACCTGAATCCCAGTGCTTCAAACAGCATTCCCGGAGTAATTACTGCTTTAATTCCGTTTTCAAGTCTTGCAGCAATTTTTCTTAGTCTGTCACCGAACTGATCCAGTTTCCCTGTAAGCTCCCAGATCTGCCCTTTAAACTTATTATAGTCAGGATGAGCAATCATTTCAGTAAAATAATTCGAGACCTGCCATACGTTCGGAGCAATAGACATACGGTTATCGTTAAATACTACAATAAGATCCGACTTGGTAATGCCGGAGTTATTCATTGCCTCATAGGCCATGCCGCCGGTCATTGCACCGTCACCGATAATAGCAACGACTTTTCTTTTCTCATTTTTTAAATCTCTTGCCACAGCCATACCAAGAGCGGCAGAAACTGAAGTTGTAGCGTGACCGGCACCAAAAGTGTCATACTCGCTTTCCGAACGTTTCAGGAAGCCGCTGATCCCGTGCAGATGTCTTATGGTATTTAGTTTATCTTTTCTGCCAGTGAGAATTTTATGAGGGTATGCCTGATGTCCTGTATCCCAGACAATCAGGTCATAAGGAGTATTAAATACTTTATGAATAGCGACAGCAAGTTCAACTGCTCCAAGTCCTCCGCCGAAATGACCGCCAATCTCTGAAATAGTGTCTATCAGGAATTCGCGGATATCTTTGCAGAGAGTTTTTAATTCCTGAGGATCAAGTTTGCGGATATCTTCCGGTACATTTATCTTCGAAAGAACCGGGTATTTAACATCATCGGACATTTTCTCATTCTCCATACTTCTACTCTTCTTCCTCTTCTTCTTCCAAATTCAGTTCATCGAGTTTTTTCTTCAGCTCAATAATTTTCAACTCTGCTTTTTTTAATGCAGAAATACAGCTTCGGGAGAGCCCGATTCCTTCTTCGTAAAGATTTAAAGCTTCCTCAAGATCAACTGATTCATCTTCAAGTAAAGTTGAAATTTCTTCAAGTCTTTTCAGATCTTTTTCAAAATTATTATTCTTCTTTTTATTCATTATTCTCTGGTTTAATTTTTACACTGCCATCTGCAAAAATCACTTCTGTTTCCGCATTTAATGCAAACTGAACACGTCTCTTCACGTATTTATTATCCTGTCTCACAAGTGCAAAACCTCTGTTCAATGTACGCTGAATATTATTTGATTCAATAATTTTTGTAAGAAGTGAAACTTTATTACTGTGTAATAATATTCTGTGATCGGTCGTCTGGAGCACTTTATATAGAAGGTTATCAACAAACTGTGATTTATTTCTTACTATATCCAAGGGAACCCTGAACCCATAAGAGCCAAGAACGGAATTGAGTCTTTTTCTCCCTTTTCGGCAATATTCATTAATTTTTATGGTGGAATTATAGGAAAATTCGTTTATAAAGGCAAAAATATCATTCTTATCAGGAGTGGCTAATTCCATTGCCGCCGAGGGAGTAGGTGCTCTTAAATCTGCAACAAAATCAGCAATAGTAAAATCAATTTCATGACCTACGCCGCTAATTACCGGAATCCTGGAATTATATATAGCCCGTGCAACTATTTCTTCGTTAAATGACCATAGATCCTCAATTGAACCACCACCCCGGGCAACGATAATAACATCAATATCATCACGATAGTTCAATTGCTGTATACCTTCTGTTATAGTCTCGGCGGAACCGCTTCCCTGAACCCTGGCGGGTGTGATTACCAGTTCTACCAGTGGGAAGCGTCTTTCTGCAACACTAATCATATCCTTAAAAGCAGCTCCATCGATAGCAGTAACAATCCCTATTTTTTCAGGAAATTCCGGTATTTCTTTTTTATGTGAAGGATCAAATAATCCTTCCTGATCAAGCTTCTGTTTCAGCATTTCAAAAGCTGCCTGGAGTTCTCCTACCCCGGCGGGTTTCATTGAACGAACATCAACCTGGTAGCTCCCTCTCGGAGGGTATACAGAGAGTTTCCCGTTCACAATTACTTTCATTCCATCCTGCGGGGTAAAGAAGACATAATTATTAAAACCTCTCCACATGGTACAGCTTATTAACGCTTCTGAATCTTTTAAATTGAAATACCAGTGCCCCGAATTATGTGCTTTAAAATTGGATATTTCACCTATTACAGATACCTCTGAAAACTCTTCTTCGAGAGTTAATTTGATTTGCCTGGTTATTTCTGAAACTGTAAGGATTTTTGATTTAATCATAATAAAATAAGTTAATCAAAATTTTACACTAAATCCCAGAGTCGGAATTATCGGAAACATCGTATTTGTATCACGTCCAAGAGTCAAGTCATTATTTACATAATAATCATATCCTACAATATTAGCCCTGTTATATGCATTTATTACATCAAGGTAAAATGACCAGTCAAGGTTCCAGAAATTTGTTACTGCAGTAATTCTGACATCAAGTCTGTGATATGCCGGCTTTCTTGCGTTCAGTCTCTGGCTACCATAGTCCACATCATAAATAACCTCGCCGGTTCCGCCAAAATATGGTGTTCGTGTGGCTATTTCAGGAGTCTCGGGAATGCCATCAGCATTTTTATCAACGAGAACAATTCTCGGTTTAACTCCTGAAGGCGAACTGATCGGGAAGCCTGATCCGTACTGCCATCTTAAACCGACATCAAGCCAACCTGTCAGCTGATAATTTAAGACAATATTTACAGTATGCCTCTGATCAAAACGGAAAGGAAGAGTCAATTCATCCTCGTTTCTGTTTGCTACAGCATAAGCATAGCTGATCCAGCCCGAAAATCTCTCACCGGGCGCAAGATTTTTCCTGGCAAGAAAAATTTCAACACCGTAGGCATTTCCATCAGCATTGTTGACAGGGATCTGAGTAATGGAATCACCGGTCACAGTCACCGGCTGAGTCCAGCCGTCAGGATACCTGGGATCTTTGCCGGGAATCGGTGAAGTTAAGTAACGTGAACCCGGAACAATTTTTTGAACTATCAGATTATTAAAGTCTTTATAGTATCCTTCAAGTTTTACACTCCACTCTGCATTCAACCAGCGTTCGATCCCAAGGATATAATGAACAGCCTGTTCGGCTTTTAATTCTCTTGCATATATGTCACTCAGATCATACAGAACATTTTCATCTCTGAGTTTCTCATAACCCGGTGACTGATAATAAATTCCCCATACTGCTCTTAGTGTGGTTAAATTATCTAAAGCATAAGACATTGATATCCTTGGTGCGGCGTAAGCTTTCTGAAGAATATCATAATAATCAAACCTTAATCCAGGTTGGAAAAATAATTTATTGCTAATTGAAAAGTTATTCTGTACAAACGCATGGTACCGTTTATCATCCCTGGTATCTTTAAGATCATTCAGTACCGCACGAAACTGGGGATTTGAGGAGAAAAATGCCCTTAGTTCAGGATCAATATTAAATTGAAAATTGATTATCGTTCTCAGGAAATCCACACCGGCACCTGCTTCAAAAATATTATCCCCCCACAGATACGTGGTATAATCATCAAAGGAATATTTCTGAAAGGTAAAATCCGTATTGAACTTAAAGTACAACAGATAAGGAGCCAGAGTATCTGAAATAATATTTTTAAAATTCTCACGGTTTAATGAAGGATCGAGAATTTCAGAATTTAAATCGGCAACACCATTGTTGGTATAATATGACCCAACAACTTTATTTAGAAATTTCGTGTTTGGTGTGTAATGCCATGCTATCCCGGCTACATTATTTAATGTAACATTTGAGACACCTATACTGTCCGGCGTTTTTCTCTGCTTTGCGCTGACTATATCAACACCATCCCGCGAATAAATTCCATTTATAAATAACTTGTGTCCGTTGTAAGGACCTATAGCAATCTTGGTCTGGACATCGTAAAAATTTGGGAAGCTTACATTCTGGTCTACCAGTCCGGCATTCTTTACGAACGGTTCAATAATCAGATCATAATACGTTCTGCGTGAATTAATCATCCAGCTTCCTTTCAGGTTGAATGGATTTTTACCCTCCAGGACAAGGTTTGCATCGATGATAGAGGCATTCAGACTGCCTGAGATATATTTATTATCATTACCTTCCTTGTTGGTTACATCAAGTACGGCAGAAAGTCTGTCGCCATACCGTGCAGGAAATCCGCCGGTAATAAGATTTACCCTTTCTACTGCATCAGGATTAAACATACTTATAACACCGTACAATCTGTAAGGATTAAATATCTCAACATCATCCATTATTATCAGATTCTGATCCGGTCCGCTCCCTCTTATAACCAGTTGTGATGTAAAATCATTCGGTGCAAGAACTCCGGGTAATGACTGAAGAGTTCTCATAACATCTTCCCCTGCCCCTGGTAAAATTTTTGCACTTTTGGGGTTAAGATCTATCAGGCTTGTCCTTGTATCCCTTTGTTCCTGCCTTCTCATCCCGGTCACATTTACCTCTCCCACTTCAATTACGGTCTCATTCAGAACTATATTTATTTCAATGGTTCTCCCGGAAGTAATATCAACTTCTCTTGTTTCAGTTTTGTATCCCACAGAGCTATATCTTATTGTTTGTGTGCCCGATGGGATTCCCTTCAGTATATACTTCCCCTCCTCATCAGTAACAGTTCCAATACCTGTGTTTAGTACAAGTATATTAACCGAGGGAACAGGATTATTTCCATCTGTGACTTTCCCTGTTATACCGCCGGACTGTGCATTGAGCAAAGGAGATAAAATTACTATGTAGACTAAAACAAATTTCATTGAGAGGTGTCTTATTATCCATTTAAAACATGACGTACAGCATAAACGTTCCTTAACCGGATATTTAATCTAATCAAAATATTTGCGAATGGAAGTGCAGTTTTTAGAAGATGATGTAAGAGAATGTCTAGAAATACAGTGAAAAGAAACTGGAGTAAAGCCCGATAGAAAATTCATGAAACTCACTTCCGCTGTCTCCGGGTTTTACATTAAACCGGTATCTTGCATAAAAAGTAAAAGTATTTGCTATCCTAAATAATCCTAGAGAAACTTCGGGTGAAATTCCGTTAAATCCGTTAAAGTTTGTGAACCCGTTTACTCCCGGAGAAACATATTCAATTCCGGGAATTTCAATTATGTGCTTATACCCGATTCTTAAAAAGTTTTTGACATGAGCATCAAAGATATACGAGTATTCGGCTGAAAAATATCCTGCCGGATACCTGTAACCAGCACCTCTTATGGAAATCAAGGGGATTTCCTTGGTGAGACTGAAATAATCTTCTGCTTTTTCTTTAACATATACAGGAGATGGAACAATGAATACCGCAGCACCAAAAAGACAAAGAAGCATAAAATTAGATTCTCCTTCTACTTTAGGCTCTACGGGAAGTTCGAATTCATACTGCTCACTTGTGTACTGATGACCCAGAGAATCCTCAACTATTATGATAAAGGGGACATCTTTCTCTTTAAAGCTTAAATCAGAAAGATCAATATTCATTTTATGAGATTCGTTTAATTCAGTGGACACTTCATAAACATAGCTGTTTTCAATTACCACTTTTGATTTAGCAGGAACACTCGTGAAAAATGAAAGCATAAAAGTATGAGGTACTTCAGGTGTAACAAAATTATCGATGAGAAAAACTTCCACAGAATCAGTTTCATTCTGTGCAATAAGGAAAGTTGAAAGACATATGATCATTGAAAGTATAAAAAAGAGCTTCATCTTCATAACTATTTCCTGCATAAAGATTTAATTGATACCCTAAAATAAAAAAAAAGGTCACTCAATTAAAATTCCATTGAGTGACCGTTAAATAAGACACAAGAGTGCAGTAATTATACCTTGCTCAAACACTCATCAAGATCCATTAGTATATCATTACTGTTTTCCAAACCCAGTGCAATCCTGATACCTCCCGGGTCAATGCCTAATTCAATAAGCTTATCGGGCGCAATCATTGAATGTGTCATTGAAGCAGGATGTTCAATCAGCGTTCGTGTATGTCCGAGACTGACTGCAAGCGTCATGGTATAAGCATGTTCAGCCGCATAGTTCATAAATTTTCTGCCATTTTCTTTACTTTCATTCGGATTTGAGCCTTTAAGAACAAAGTAAATAAGACTGCCCGGGGCAAAGTTCCCGTCGTAATCTCTCATCTGCTTCCTGGCAAGTTCATAATATTTATAACCGGGCAAACCGGGATAATTGACGATTTCAACTTTAGGGTGAGAACTTAAATATTCTGCAACTCTGTTAGCAGATTTCATCTGTTGTTTAATTCTGATGGGTAAAGTAGGAAGTCCATAAGTAGTAATTGTCCATGCAGTTTTATTATTCAGAACAGCACCGAAATCCTTACGGTAGAGCAGAAGCATATCTTTATATTTATTTTTCCCGATAACAACTCCGCCCATATCCGTTCCAAAACCGCCAAGACCTTTTGTCAAAGAGTTAACCGAAAAATTTGCACCCAGCTCAATGGGTCTCTGACAGAAAGGAGTTGCGAAAGTATTATCAACGACAATTTTAATCCTTTCCGCTTCTACCCTGTTTTTATTGAGATCATCAACAAGCTTTCTTATTTCAGCAATATCTATGATATCAAGATTGGGATTTGCCGGAGTTTCGAGGTAAACAACCCTGGTTTGCGGTGTAACAAAGTTTAATAAGTTCATCGGAACTGTCAGATCAGCAAGAATCGTTTTGATATTATATCTTGGAAGCCAGTTTGTAAAAAGAGAATATGTGCATCCGTATAAAGTTTTATGAGATAGGATCTCATCCCCGGTTTTTGTTAACATACCGATAATTCCTGAAATCGCACCCATGCCTGTTGAGAACGTTACCGCCATCTCCCCCCGTTCTGCATATGCCAGGTTTTCTTCCAGAATATCTTTATTAGGTTCGCCGAGTCTGTCATAAATATATATCGGCATTGGATCTTCACCTGTTACCGGTGAGTTGGCAAATTCCTGGAAACCTTCGGCGCCCCTTTCAACTGAATCCAATCTGTAAATTACTGATGAGGTTATCGGAGGTAATACATGATGTTTATAGTCCCATTTTTTTGTGAAATTCTTTCCATAAATAAGGTGGGTATCCATTGAGTATTTGGTATCATCAACCAGGTTCATTTCAGGATTGGTTTTTTCTTCGGTATTCATATCAATTCCCCGTCTAATTATTAAATAGTGCTTTAACAAAAATACAGAGAATAAAGATGAATAGTAATGCCAAACTGGTTATGGCGGATCCGAAAGTGAGATTCCATCCCATTTCCTCATTATTCAGTTACCCCATTACTCCATTACCCCATTTTTCCATTTTACTGTGAGCTTACCTGAACTTCTACCTTATTGCCTGCTCAAGATCAGATATTAAATCTTCTATATCTTCAATTCCAACTGAGAACCGGACAAGACTCTCAGTTAATCCCATCGCTTCTTTCTCCTTTTTGGGAACTGATCCGTGTGTCATACTTGAAGGATGGCTGATTAAACTTTCTACCCCGCCGAGACTTTCACCAAGGGTAAAAATCTTGACATTTTTCAATATCCTTTTGGCGGTTTCGACATCTCCGAAATCAGCAGATATCATTCCTCCGAAGCCTCTCATTTGCTTTTTTGCTAACTCGTGCTGCGGATGAGAAGGTAACCCGGGATAGTAAGTCTTCTTACAGTAACCGCTTTCATTTAAATGATTTGCGAACTTCTTTGCATTCTGATTGTGCCTTTCCATTCTGATGGCAAGTGTTTTCGTTGAGCGGAGAATCAGCCAGCAGTCAAATGGAGAAGGAACAGCTCCGATTGCATTTTGAACATACCTTAACCGTTCGTGGATCTTTTCATCATTTGTAATAAGAATTCCGCCGATAACATCACTGTGCCCGTTTAAATATTTGGTCTGACTATGCAGTACAATAGCTGCACCAAGTGTGAGAGGATTCTGGAAATAAGGACTCATAAATGTATTATCGACTATGCATATCAGGTTATTTTTCCTACAGATATCTGCGACCCCTTTAATATCAGTAAGATTAAGCATCGGGTTAGTAGGTGTTTCAATGAAAACCATTTTAGTATTTTTTTTGATTGCACCTTCAATATTCTTTAAGTCGGAAGTATTAACCCATGAAAACTCCAAACCGAAATCTTTCATTATTAATTCGAATAACCGGTATGTGCCTCCGTATACATTGTTCGAAACTATGACATGGTCGCCTGCCTTAACAAGAGTAGTCAAAGCCTGAGTAGCTGCTAATCCTGAGGCGAATGCTATTCCGTATTTTCCTTTTTCCAGTGTGGCAACATTTTTCTCAAGTGACTGCCTGGTTAAATTGTGTGTCCTGCCGTATTCAAATCCTTTATTCTTTCCCAGCTCTTCCTGTGCATACGTCGAAGTCTGGTAAATCGGCGTAATTACAGCCCCTGTGACAGGATCCGGTATCTGTCCTGCGTGTATTGCATCTGTTGAAAAACCCATATGCATTTCCTGTAAATAATTATTTAAATTTTATCTTTGAATCCGCTAACTTAACAAGTTTAATTCTTATCTAACGGCCATCTAACAGCCATCTAACAGCCATCTGATGGCCTTCTAAAGGCCTTAACTTAAGGACTTATCCGGAATTAAACCTTTTATCCGGCAGGTAATGAGCTGCCCGTTCAATTTTTATTATCAAAATTAATCAAATCGTATCTGGTAATTATGTCGGTGATTCTTCCAAAATCACTTACAAGTACGGCAGTATTTTCTTTTAACACTTCTTTAACTTTGGCTAAATCAGTTTTTGCATCAAGAACCGGGACACATTCCTCCATAACATCCTTAACAGAAGCTTCCAGTAAATTTTTATTATTTAAAAGTTTGGCCATCAGTCTGTTTTCCCTTATACACCCGATAGCTCTCCTGTTCAGCATTACTGGAATATTTGAATAGCCCTTTTTAGTAATCAGCTCCAGTGCATCTTTCACCAGGGTATCAGATTTAACATAAACAATGTCTTCATTGCCTCTTGATTTTTTTACATCAGAGATATCGCGCAATGTTCTTATTTCGGTTTCAAGCATCCGGTTAACCTTGAGCCATTCTACGTTGTGTACTTTTGATAAGTATCGTTCACCCGTATCGCATACAAAGAATACAACGACATCCTTTTCACTTAAATCTTTTGCAATTTCCAGGGTAACATGCAATATCGTTCCGGTACTTCCGCCGCAAAATATTCCTTCCTCTTTAGTCAACCTTCTTGCTGCAGCAAATGATTCTTTATCGCTTATATTTATAATTTTATCTATATACTTGAAATGAACATTCTCCGGGAGACAGTCCTGCCCTATCCCTTCAACAAGATAAGGTGTCCCTTTAATAATTTCCCCTGTTTCCTTATAAGTTCTGAATATAGACCCCAGCGGATCGGCTCCAATCACTTTTATGTTTTGATTTTTTTCTTTAAGGAATCGTCCTGTTCCGCTGATGGTGCCTCCGGTACCAATGCTCGAAATTAAGTGGGTAATTTTACCGTCGGTCTGTCTCCAGATTTCAGGACCCGTCGTTCTGTAATGCACTTCAGGATTGGAAGGATTTGAATACTGGTATGCGAAAATCGAATTCGGTGTTTCTTTGTGAATTCTCTTTGCCACATTTACATAATATTCCGGACTATCCGGTTCTACAGCGTTTGAAACTACTATTACTTCCCCGCCAAAAGCCCGAAGGTAATTTATTTTCTCAGAACTCACTTTATCAGTTACGACAAAAATAGATTTATATCCCTTAACAGCGGCAGTAAGTGCCAGCCCAATTCCGGTGTTCCCGCTGGTTGCCTCTATTATTGTTCCTCCCGGTTTTAATTCCCCGGCCTTTTCTGCAGCTTCAATCATCGCATAGCCTATGCGGTCCTTTACACTTCCGCCTGGATTAGATGATTCCAGCTTTGCAAAAATCTGTGGTTTTAATCCTTTTGTAATCCTGTTAAGTTTAATTAATGGGGTATTCCCGATTGTTTCGAGAATACTGTTTTTATATTCCATTTAGATTATCCTGCATTCTTAAACATAATTCAGCTCCCCAGGGAGCTATTAAAATTAAATTGGTGAAAGTAAAAAAATAATATTAAACAAATGTAGCGAATGATTAAAGCAAATTTAGAAGGTACAGAACTAATTTAATAATTTATATAAAAGATGTCTGAACATCGGTGCGTAGCGAAGAGATTATTTCTTCATATAAAAGTCATAACCCCTTAAAAATTCTTCTGTGTTCATTCTTCTTTTCCCCTCCTGCTGAAGCTCAAGGATTTCTAATGCTGTGTCACTACAGCCAATATGAAGTCGGGTTTTTGTTTGTTTAATTTCACCGGGATCTAATTTTTCAACGGAGAGTTTTGAAGAATAAACCTTTAAATGCCTGTCATTATTATAAAAAAATGCTCCCGGATAAGGAGACAGGCCTCTTATAAGGTTATGAATTTCAGCTGCCGGTCTATTCCAGTTTATCTGCTGAATTTCCTTTGTGATCTTTGGTGCGGGTGAAGCGTTTGAATTATCCTGTTCCAGTAAAGTATAATTACCTGATTCAATTATCTCAACAGTTTTTAAGACCAGTTCGGCACCAAGTTCACTCATTTTGTTGTGAAGAGTTCCGAAATTATCATCATCTTTTATTTTTATCTTTTCCTGGCAGTAAATATTCCCTGTATCAACTTTTTCAGCAAGGGTAAAAGTAGTAAGTCCTGTTTCTTTTTCACCCTTAATTACGGCCCATTGAATCGGTGCTGCACCGCGATATTTGGGAAGCAGAGAACCGTGCAGGTTGAATGAGCCTTTAGGTGGTATTGTAAAAACTTCTTTAGGTAATATTCTAAAGGCGACCACTACAAATAAATCAGCGCTTAACTTATTTAATTCACTAATAAAAATTTCATCCTTCAACTTTTCAGGCTGAAGGACAGGAATATTATTGGCTAATGCAAATTCCTTAACTGGAGTAAATGTAACCTTTTGCCCCCTTCCCCGTTCTTTATCAGGGCTTGTTACAACTGCGGTTATTTGATGACGGCTTTCATATATTCTTTTTAAGGAGGGAACAGCAAAATCAGGAGTACCCATGAAGATTATTTTCATGCCAGCTGGTAATCAATATTATTTGTTATCGGATAATCAATCTCAATCTTACGTTTTTTTATTTTATTCATATCTTTTTTAAGCTTCTTCCTTAATTCATCAGATATTAAATCAGTAAAAAGGATTCCGTGGAGATGATCATACTCGTGCTGCATTACACGGGCAAGCAGATCGTCCGCTTCAAAAGTATGTTCTTTCAAATCGGTATCATGGTATACTATTGTTATAGATTCAGGTCTTTCAACTTCCTGTCTGATATCAGGTATGCTAAGGCATCCTTCTTCTATTATAACTTTCTTTTCTGAACGCTTTATAATTTTGGGATTTATAATGGCCATAGGTTTCGTACCTTTATATTCTTCAACCTGTGAAACATCGATCACAAATATAGATTTATCCACACCCACCTGGTTTGCGGCAAGTCCAATTCCGTTTGCATTTCGCATTGTATCAAACATATTCTTAATCAATTCAATTGTTTTAAGGTCAACTTCGGTAACCTTACTTGCCTTTTTCCTCAGGATTTTATCTCCGTACACTGTTATAGGTAACACTGCCATCCTTTTTCTCTTATTATTTTAATTGATTCAAAGATATATAATTCATTTTGAAGATAAAAGTATCAATTTTATATCAAACTCTTATTTTATAAGGAGTTTTCCGCTTTTCATTAGTTCTTTACCATCGAGATAGACTGTTGGTTCCTTAATTACTCCATCCAAATGAATTGGGACATTTACCTTTCCTCCCATTGAAACGTTATTACCAAGTGCTATATGAACAGTTCCTAATACTTTTTCATCCTCGAGCAGAATTCCGCTTAATTTTGCACTATCATTAGTTCCAATTCCAAATTCTGCAATATTTCTCGCATTTTTCCCAACCGAATCCAGCATTTTCACCAGTTTCTTTGCAATAGCACCTCCTGTAATACCAGCAGCAAATCCATTTTTAACTTCTATTCTAATTTTTGAGCCCTTAATCAATCCAAGTCCTGCCATAGAACCATCAACAACAAAGATACCGTTGGAAGTTCCCTCTCTTGGAGCAAGGAAAGTTTCTCCTGTTGGAAGATTTCCGCTTTCGCCCTTTTTATGAAAGAGCCCTTTGCTTGCAAAGGCTTTTCTTCCTGAAATTCTGAAGGAAATGTCCGTCCCTGCAGGAGCTGTGACTCTTATTACTTTTCCTTTTTCCAGAATATATTTGAGCTTGACTGAGAGTTTTGAAATCTTCTTATAATCAGCATTTAATCCGCGAATCATCACTTCCCTGGTTATTCCGGGAAAAGTTGCAACCCGAACACCTTGCTTAGAAGCATTCCTTCTCGCATCAGTGTGAGTTAAAGATTTAGCGGTTAGGATAAAAACTACATCAAACTGCTTCACCAGATGTGCAATTTCATCAGAAGGTTCTTCCCCGTTAATTTTTCCTGATTTCATCTCTACAAAAAGAGCTTTGTATCCAAGACGTATTGCATTTGAATATAGCGAATACCCGATCTCTCTCTTTATTTCATCAGTAAGCACAAGAATTTTTTCATTTTTCCTGACTGCCATACATTCCTGTATAGCTATTACGGAAGCAGAATCTAATTTGGTTAGTTTCATATATAATTGGTTCAGGGCGTGTAAAAATATTAAAGCGGTAATCCCACATTTAACTGGATTACTGCATTAAATCCCCCCTTTTCAATAAACTTCTTTCCGGCAGATTGAATATTCTGATCAGCAACAAAATACTTACCATCATCGGTTTTCATTTTGTCTATACTGAACTGAGTAAATGCAGCCACACCTTCGAGTGAAACATATTCTTCAATAACTTCTAATATAAATCCTGTCCCGATCGTATACCCGATACTGGTAGATTCAGATTTGTACTGGTCGACTATCGTAACAGCATTTGGTAAATTTTGAGTAGTAGTAAACTTTGCACTATTGAACAAAACCGCAGCATCAACAACCTTCCAGCTCAATCCGCCTGTAATTTCAGTCCCGAGGTCAATACCGACCGCCCAGTTAATTATGTTCAGTTCAAGCGTAGTGCTTCCATTCCCGCCTGACAGATATTCAGTAGCATTATGCTCCTCCGATAGATTTTGATAGAACCCTTTGGCCGTTATTATAAATCCTTTATACTTTGCACGGAAAAAATTTAATCCCAGCCTGTACCCGTCGGCTTTACCGAATTTATCAAGACGAGATGAGAGCGAATCCTCATAAGTGTAGTTTACATTATCAATATAATCATTAAGTGCGCCCGTCTGATATTTCTGATAGGAATATCCCCCGTAACCGCCTACAAATCCAAGACAGCCGAATCCGAAAGTCTGAGCAGATAGATTGCAGTTAATAGTGACAAACACGAAAAGTGAGCATAGTAAAATTTTGCGCATGAACATAATACCTCATGAGTATCGCAACAGTTTAACTTACAAATATTATATCTAAAAGGGAATCCGCAAAGGAGGCTAATATTTACGGTACTATTTAGTAAAGAAGACAGTGATTGATGATAAGCCAATCACAGTAATTAGACCTGTAATGCAGGCTCATTATCCCGTTTCTCTTTCATTCCTTTTTCAAGTCCATGCCCGTCCGGCCCTTTTTCATTTTTTCTTAAAAGAAAAGCAAAGAGTAAACCAAAAAATCCGAGCGAAGAAAATATCCACATTCCCGGGGTATACCCGGAAGGATTCATGGCACTGGCGCCTGAAACATCATTTGCATAGCCGATTAATAAATTTAATCCAAACAGACCTATGTTTTGGATCATCGTCATTAAACCATATGCAGTTCCGAGTTTTGCCGCCCTTACTACAAGTGCTACCGAAGGCCACATTACAGCGGGAATTAATGAAAACGAGATACCCATAATAGACATAGGAATCAATAAATAAATAGGAATACTGGAATGGATATCAAAGAAATCGATGTTTAAGGAGATTGACCCTGTAATTCCCAAAGGTGCAGCCAGATTTATTTTATATGCCATTATCAGATATACCGGGACAATTAATAACGAACCCAGCATCATAAGCAGTGAGCGCTTCCCTATTTTATCGGCAAGAAGTCCGAATAAAGGAGTGAACACCATCGCTGCAAGAGTGAGCATACTTGAAAGATTTCCGCCGACCTCCCGTGTCGTTCCGTGGGCTTCCTGAAAATATTTGATGGCGAAAGTCTGAAAAGGAAACATAGCAGAGTAGAAAGTGACGCAGAGAGCTGTTATAAACCAGAAAGATTTTCCAAAGCTGAAAATTTCCTTAAATACAATTTTTTCCTGGGCCCCCTCTTTGGGAAGATTGAATTTCCGCGTTGCATACCCATCCATAAAAAAGTAAATGCTTATACAGAAAACAGAGAAAACCCCGGCTGCAACGGTTATAAGGAGCGGTGACTGCCAGTAAGTGTAAAGGCTTTTCCCCCAGCTGGGAGAATTTAGTGCCAGGAAAGAACCCAAACGTGCAACAGTTAAATTTAATCCGAACGCAAAGGAAAGTTCTTTACCTTTAAACCATCTGGCAATAATTGTAGTAATTGCAACAATCATTGACTCAGCCCCAAGTCCAAAGATCAATCGTCCTGCTGCCATCATGTACAGATCACCTTTAACAGCAGTAAGCAGTGCGCCGATCATGACTAATACTGTAAAGATAAAAACAGAAATCCTGGTGCCGAATTTATCTATAACTATTCCACCTATTAGAACCATAATGATATTCGGAAAGCTGTAAATAGCATTCAGAAGTCCGATATCCGAATCAGAGAAATGTAATTGTTTGGCAAGAAGATCGGCCAGAGGGCTTATACTATCATAAATATAATAGTTACCGAACATTGCAAAACTTATAAAGAGGAGAACCATCCATCTGAATAATGCAGACGGTGTTTTTTTTAAGGTTTCAGCTGACATTAGGTTATTTTGTTTATTTTGAAAAATTAAGTCTGATCAAAATAAGAAAAACTGTGAAAGTGAGAAAGTCCTTTAGTGCAGAGTTCCGAAAAGTTCAATTTTGCTATCTAAACGATTGTATGACTATTGTATTATTATTGTATGACTGCAGTATTATAGAAAGGGCCGCTTTGAGCGGCCCGATCTGAATTATTTTGCTGGAATGTTCTTTAGAACAGTCGTAAGCTGTTCCCAGAACAGCGGGACTGTATCAAATTTAAGCTTTTCATCCGGCGAGTGAACGCCGAACATAGTAGGACCGAAGGAAATCATATCCATGCTGGGATATTTTTCATTTATTATTCCGCATTCAAGACCCGCGTGAATAGCCTTTACTTCAGGTTCTCTGCCATAAAGATCCTGATAGGTTTTTTTGAAAATTCCCAGTATCTCTGAATTTACATTTGGTTTCCAGCCGGGATAACCATCCCCCCTTGTGACTTCAGCTTCGGCTAGTTTGAAAACCGAAGTAACCATATTTGTAATGTCAACATTTTCACTTGCTACAGAACTTCTCTGACTCGTTACAACGGTAACTTTATTTCCCATGGTATTTACAGTAGCAAGGTTTGTTGATGTTTCAACAAGACCGGGAATATCCGGGGACATAGTTATTACACCATGCGGACAGGCATACAAAGCATTCAGTATTTTTTCCTGTGATTTACCGTCCATCACTTTTACAGATTTCCGATGCTTCTCTGCGATAACGTTCAGGTCAGGTTCATTTGTTGCGAGTTCAGTTTTAACCTTAACATTAAATCCGCTGACAAAGGATTCAAATTGTTTTTTCTTATCCTTTGGAACTGCAACAGTTGCAAACGCCTCACGGGGAATGGCATTATGTTTATTACCGCCCTCAATATTTCCAAGCTTGATTTTCATCTGTGCCTGAAGATCCCAAAGAAGACGTGTAATTATTTTTATCGCATTCCCGCGTCCGGTATGGATTTCGAGACCTGAATGTCCGCCTTTTAATCCTGCAACTTTTATTTCATAGAAAGAATAATTCTCATTCACTGCCTGCGGGCGGAATGTAAATGTCGCGGCAGTATTTTGACCTCCCGAACATCCAATATATAATGTACCTTCTTCTTCGGAATCCAGGTTGATGAGAATTTCAGCTTTAAGTACATCCGGTGACAGGCTGGAGGCGCCGGTTAATCCGGTTTCCTCATCAAGAGTGAAGAGACACTCTACCGGACCATGTTCAATTTCATTGTCTTCAAGGACTGCAAGAGCGGTAGCAACACCGATACCGTTATCAGCGCCGAGAGTTGTGCCTTTCGCTTTTACCCATTCACCGTCGATATATGGTTCAATAGGATCGTTATCAAAATCGTGCTGTACATCGCGGTTTTTCTCGCAAACCATATCAAGATGTCCCTGCAGGACAACTGTTTTCAGATTTTCCCTGCCGGGGGTAGCCGGCTTGCGGATTATAACATTACCGAAATTATCAGTAACGGTTTCCAGATTTAATCTCCCGCCGACAGATTTAACATATGCAGCAACTTTTCCTTCCTGTTTGCTGCAGCGGGGATATCTGCAAAGTTCTTCAAAATGTTTCCACACTAAAGAAGGCTTTAGATGACCAAGTACTTCACCCATTACTCTTCTCCTTTCATTTCATTAAAATTTATGAATTTATAAATATATAACTGATTAAGAAATTTTGATACTCTATCAATTACCGGCTGGATTTTTTCGCCATGTTTTAGAATCAGATTCTGAGATATTGAATAAACATTCTTCTGACCGTCAATTTCAAGCCAGGCACTGGAACCGAACTCATCGAATTTTACGCGGACGAAAGGATCACGCAACCGGAGATTGAAAATTTTTGCTAAGAGTTTGTTATGAAACCGGGGGATCAGAACTGAAACCGTTCCGTTATCGGCTGTTTCGTGGGAATAGATGCGGTAAGGGGTCAGTTCCAGAATATTAAGATCATCAGATTTTTTTTTGAGGGAGAAAAAAGACATCATTTCACTAAAATCATATTATAGAAACAAGAATGAGGCATCCGTAAAGAACTGCCTCATTCTTCGATTAAAATTATTTATTAAAATAGTGCTGATGGCGGTGCAGGTTCATCAGGTTTTCCCGCATTTGCCAGAGGCACTTTAACAAGAACGTAACCGACGACTATAAATACCAGCAGACTTATAAGGAATGAGGGCTGGGTAAATACAATAGGGGTCTGCAATTCAACTACAGCAAAAAAAGCAAATAATAATCCGATCAATGCTTCACCAGCTATAAATCCGGATGCCAGAAGCACACCGTTATTTTCACTACGCGCTTTCTGGGCTGCATTAAGCTGACGTCGGGCGGAAATTTTATCAAGAATTCCTTTAATTAAACCGCCGATAAATATAGCGAAAGAGGTCTCAAGCGGTAAATACATTCCTACACATACAAGCATAGGACTTTTTACTTTTACTAAAATGAATCCGATGGCCATAAGCATACCGACTACGATAAGAGGCCATGCCATATCGCCGCCAACAATACCTTTTGCCAGAATGGCCATAAGGCTTGCCTGTGGAGCCGGGTATGCGCTTCCGCCTAATCCTGTACCTCCCGTATTAATATCTCCCTGGTGCAGAACAAGCAGCGGGAAGAACATTACTGCGGAAGCCAAAAGTACTCCAAAAAGATCTCCGACCTGCATTTTCCATGGTGTTCCGCCAAGTATATGTCCGACTTTAAGATCCTGCAACATTTCGCCCGCAACAGCAGCTGCAACGCAAATTACGGCAGCAACACCCAAAACGGCCGCAATACCGGATACTCCCTTAACGCCTAAAGCAACCATTAGAAGCGCAGCAATGATGAGTGTGGAAATTGTAAGACCGCTTATAGGATTATTTGATGAACCGATGAGTCCGACAAGGTATCCGGAAACCGCGGCGAAAAAGAATCCTGCAACTATCATTACTATGGTAGCAACTGCGGCAGCCGTTACGTCACCGGAGAAATAATTATAAAGCAGGAATGTTGCACAGGCTGCGAGCAGTATTCCGATGAAAACCCATTTATAGTTCATGTCTTTTTCTGTACGGTTTTCAACGATAGTTCCGCCTGCAGCTGTTTTTCTTACGTCATTAATAGCTCTGCCTAAACCCGCACCTAAACTTTTTCTCATTTTATATAAAGTATACGCGGCACTCATTAACATTCCGCCAATTGCAATCGGACGTACGATGGTACGCCAAACATTCGTGGCTAAAGCTATCCAGGTATCATTAGTAATTTCCGTAGTACCTGATGCCTTCAATGAAGCGATGAGTTCGGGACCGAGGAAATAAAGAAGCAGAGGAACAAAAAGTCCCCATGCAAGAAGTCCGCCTGTAAAGTTCAAAGCGGCAAGATTGGGACCAATAATATAACCTACACCCATGTATGCCGGACTGACACCCGGGGTACTTAATAGAGCACCACCGCTTGCTTCAACGTCTACACCACTCGATATTGCAATTTTTTTCTGCATAAAAGGAACAAACTTTTCCCATGATGCCGCAAAAAACTGTATCTGTTTTAAAATCTGGATCAGAGCACCGAGTCCCATTGCCCAGAAAAGGAATTTGGCGCCGCTTGCTCCTGACCTTCCGGCTTTGTGAATTTCAGATGCGGCTACTGATTCGGGGAAAGGAAGTTCACGGTCTTCAACCATTACTCGGCGAAGTATCGAGACAAACATAATACCGACAACACCGCCGACTAAGATAATAGCCGTTGCTTCAAAATAATGGCGCCATGTGAAAAATTCCGTCCATACGCCAGCAATCATGAACGCAGGTATAGTGAATATAGTACCGGCTGCAACGGATTCACCGATTGAACCTACTGTACGTGCAAAATTTTCTTCAAGAATGGAGCCCTTAAAAATTCTTAATACTGCCATTCCAATTACAGCCGCGGGATAAGTAGCAGCAATCGTCATACCTGCCTTAAGACCGAGATAGGCATTTGCCGCTCCCAGAACAACGCACATTACAAGTCCGATAAGTAAAGCCCTGATTGTGAATTCGGCCATGTTCGTCTGCGGAGAGACAAAAGGTACGAACGGTTTTTGTTCAGCCATATAATTCTCCTTTTTTCCTGAGAAGTTTCGGATAAAACTTGTAAGTTAAAATAAAACGTCTAAATATAAGGAGGATTGTTGTTATTCTTCAAGGTATCAGGATAATAAAGTCAGTTTGGCATAAGTTAAAAAGTGTCTCAGAATTTCATTTTTCTCATTCCGATATGACAGATCGCAAAATCATATTTAACAGGATCTTCAGCGTCAAACTTTTTCAGGTTTTCAGTTATTTCCTCTGCCATTTTCCAGCTGACATTTTTCCTGGCGGTTAATTTCAGCTTTTTACAGATACGGGCAACATGAGTATCAACAGGGATTATCAACTTGTTTTTGGGAATCTCATTCCATAACCCGAAATCGAGTCCATCCTTTCTTACCATCCATCGCAGGAAGAGATTTTTTCTTTTGCACGCACTCCCCAGTTCAGGTAAAGGAAACATAAACTTTGCGCCAACGCTCAATTCCTGTCTATGTGTAAAAGATTTTATTTCACTGATGAAATGATGAGAAAATCCTGATAACGCCTCCTTAACATTCTTATCATCCGGCTTATAAAATTGCAAAAAAAGATTTTTGAGTGAGCCATACTCATTGTATGCTTTCCCAAGTGCAAGGAAAAGATTAACGACATCTGCAGAAGAATAAAACCTGTGATAAAGGAACTCTAATCTTTCATCCTTTTTATGTCTGCTGAACGTGCTTATAAATTCATAAGGCCTGCCCCCCGAGATTTCAACAAATTTATTTAAGGTATTAATTATTTGCTTAACATTTCCATAAGCAAAGATTGAGGCGATAAACCCCATTACTTCTATATCATTTATATCAGAATATAAATGGAGGAACTGAAGCGGATCCGGTGAGATTTGTGATTTATCGAAGACTTTATAGTGATAATCCAGTCTCTGCTTTAAATTCATAATATCAGTTTATAAGATGGGCGGCAATAAATCCCGTGAACATTGACAGAAGGGATGACATAAGAGTTCCTATCAGAACATATTCGGCAAAATTCCGGTCTTCAAGTTCCTTATATCTTACTACACCTTTTGCAGTGATTACAAATCCAACAGCAGCGAATTGCCCGATAATAATAAAAAATAAAATAATAATTCTTTCCAGTATGCCGATTATTCTTCCTGCATTAAGTTCTTTATTGTCGGGTTCCCTGGTTTCTTTGGTTACGGGCACTTTACCACTGATTTCAAAGACCATCCTGATCAGAAAATTGGATTCATTGAGAAGAAAAAATAATCCCGCAAGTAATATAATTAAGTGAAATCCTGTAATATTTAATTTTGCGAATGGATTAATATTAATAATCAGGTTCTGTACCCCCGACAACAAGGTATCATTAAAAAACAAGGCGACAGACTCCGAACTGAATATTATCGCAGTAAGAAACAATGTAAGAAATGATATAAACCTGATAACATTAAACCGTAAAGCTTTCTTTTCAACCACGTATTCAAGAATATCAATAATGAATAAAATAACTAGTAATAGTATTAAAGGGAATGAGATTGAAAATATGAGAAGAAATAAAAACTGTATCCCCATCATCAGAATTAATTTGAATACGGATAAACTTTCATCGCTGAATAATGAATAAAGCCTGGAAACCATTATTATCAGCAGAAGATAAAAAAACATGTTAGTTCTTAACCATATTATTTAAAGCTCCGGCAATATTTTTAGTCAGGTCAAGTATAACTTCCAAACCTCCGCTCCTGATATTTTTATAGACTGCCTGCTCAGAGATCCCTAGCATCTTTACAATAGATCTGACCTGTGTTCCTTCGGTAAGCAGATTCATTATTCTTATCCGGTTCCTGTTCCAACCCTCAATATTATGAGAAACAAGAAAAAGTGCGTTTCTTGTAAAGCTTACCATCTCTGAATCGTTACTGCTTGTTATATTAAAAAAATAATCGTGTTGTTTTAACCATTCCAGTCCTTCTCTTGCTTCATAAAAAGCGGGACCATCCATACCGATAGCCTGGGATCTGTTAATACCCGTAGTAATTTTCCCTATTCCAAATGAAAATCTTATCTTCTCGGGATAACTCGCGTAGAGAATCTTCCAGATGTGCTTAAAGATTTCATCCGCATTTGAATACACACACTGGAATTCATCCCCGAGCGTAATTGTCATCGGTGAAAGCATAGAATGCGATGTCTGATTGATCCCCTGCAGAGTAACTTTAAGTTTTTTCTGAATTCTATCCCGGTCTTTAATTTCCCTGGATGATACTATATCCGCTATTAATACTATTCTTTTCATTTATGAACGATAATTTATTCTTTATTTTTTTAAAACTCAACCGTAATGGTTGAATTTTTATAAATTAAACCAGAATGGTTGAAAAACTCAAAATTCAACCATATTGGTTGAGTAACCAAATTCATTTTTCACGGCTTTATAGGCTAATACAAAATAAGCCTGTAGTTTATGTCTTTATACATGCCCGGAATAAAATACTTAATTCACGAAATTTTTTACCGCCTTTAACCTTTGCGCACAAATAAAACTCAAAAATAATGTCTTAATTCTGGCCTTCATTTTGAACTGATTTTATCATAAAACCTTAAATGGAACAACTATGAACAAAAAAATATTTCTTATAATATTTCTTTTTTTACCCTCATTCCTGTTTCCTCAGCATACCTATTTCGTTTCAATCAACGGCGATGATTCAAATGATGGGCTCTCAGTAAATACTGCTTTTGCAACGATCCAGCACGCAGCTGATATAGTTTCATCAGGCGATTCTGTTCTCGTTTTACCTGGCAGCTATACAGGATTTGATCTGAGAACAGGAGGAACTCAGACTTCTCAAATTGTTTTTAAGGCTTTCGATAATAATGTCATTATAGATAATCCGAACACCGTCACCAACGATGGGATTAATATTGAAGAAGCTGATTGGATTATCATAGATGGATTTCACGTTATAAACCAGCCGAGAGCGGGAATCAGGATAGCAGTTTCTGATTTTGTCAGCATAAAAAATAATACTTGTAACTCGAACGGACGCTGGGGCATCTTTACGGGATTTACGGACGATATTTTAATCGAAAATAATACCTGTTCATACAGCGGGGCCGAGCACGGGATTTATGTTTCCAACAGCGGCGACAGACCTGTTGTCAGAAATAATACCTGCTTTGAAAATAACGGGTGCGGTATACAGCTGAATGCAGATTTATCCCAGGGCGGAGATGGAGTAATTTCAAATGCAGTAATTGAAGGAAATATTCTACATGATAATTGCTACAACGGCGGCTCCGCAATCAACCTGGACGGCGTACAGGAATCGGTAATTTACAATAACCTTCTTTATAACAACCATTCGACCGGAATTGCTCTGTTTATGATCGACGGTGCAGAAGGATCAAAAAATAATAGGGTATACAATAATACAATTCTGGTCCCTTCGGATGGAAGATGGGCTGTTCTTGTGGTTGGCGGATCAACCGGGGATACACTTTATAATAATATTTTAATCAATCACCATAGTTTCAGGGGAAGTATTGCATTTGATCAGGCTTCAGAGGCAGAATTTTTCAGTGATAATAACCTATTGGAGAACAGGCTGAGCAACGATGACGGAAATTCAAATATGACATTAGCCGAATGGCAGAATCTTGGCTATGATGGTCACTCATTTTTGGTCGATGCTGAAGATCTGATATTTGTTAACCCGGCTTCATCAGATTTTCATCTTAAGTCGGATTCACAACCAATTGATATTGGTACTTCATATGTATCACCGGTTGTCACAGAAGATCTTGATAATGTTCCCCGGCCACAGGGGAACGGATATGATATTGGTTCTTATGAGTATAATTCAGCCGTTAATGTGGAAGGAAAAATTCAAATTCCGGAGTTCAAACTTTTTCAGAACTATCCCAATCCCTTTAACCCGACAACTACAATCAGTTATCAATTGAAAGAAAGAAGTTTTACATCAATAAAAGTATTTGACATTCTCGGAGAGGAAGCTGCAATTCTTGTCAATGAAGAAGAACCTGCAGGCAGGTATGAGGTGAATTTTGATGGAAGCAGTCTTTCAAGCGGTATTTATTTCTATCAGTTGTACACAAGAGAATCACTTCAGACAAGGAAAATGATTCTACTCAAATGAGAATAAAATTATGGTTTTAATAGGTCGAGTGAATTAGGATAAATTTTAATCCGGGATTAAAAGTAAAAATAATTTGATCTTACTCCACAATCCTAAAAAGAAAATTAGGCTTCAACCTTCAGTTTTAGAGCGTTTACTTTTGTTAAACTTCATACTATTTTACAAGAAGAAAACATTGACTTTTTTCAGGGAAATATATAAAAGAATGCTCTTGTATTCTTCAGGAGGGAAAAGAAATGTGCAGGGCAAACATCCGGTCTCTCTGTTTACTTGTAGTTTTAAATTTCACTGCGTTAACTTATCCTCAGAATTATGACTATCTGATAATCACCCCCGATCTATTTGTTCAAAATACTCTATGGTATTATGATCTCATCGATTTGCAGACTTCAAAAGGTTTTCAGCCCAGATTGGAAGTTATTACGGAGAATACGACATCTGCTCAGCTGATAAACCTTATCAAGGATTTTTATGAGAATAATCCCCTGCAGTATGTCCTGCTCATGGGAAGTGCAAAGAATATTTCTCTGGGGAGTCCTGATACAAGTTATTTATACGAATACACTGCTCATGGCTATATAAATTACAAAGCCGATTATGAACAAGGGACCTTCATTCCTTTTAATGCAGTTTACAGCCAGAATCCATGGAATCCCAATGGGTGGGTATATGTAGCTTCAGATGATCCTTATGTTGATAAACTTACAGAACATGGCGAGGTATATATCGGGAGAGTACCTGTTATTTCCGTAGCCGAAGCCGAAAATTACGTTGAGAAACTAAAAATATATTACAGCGGCCTTTATACTTATTCCAGTTTCAAAAAAAGGGAAATATTATTAAACCTGGATGTAACTTATTCCAATGGCTGTACCGGGGAACTTGTTCAGTATCTTAATAATAAACTTAAGAATGACTATATACCTGATAGTATATACTATACGGAATTAAATGTATCTGAGCATACTGAGGGATGCAGTCCACATTTCTATTGTTATGACAGGGAAAAACTTTTTGAGGAGACATTGAACCAGGGAGCTTCAGTGATTACGCTTCTTGCAACCATAGGAGGTCCTGCCAACCTGGGAGGATGGTATTGGGAATCCAGTGCATTTAACATCACCAATAAATATAACGGAATCCCTTTCCTGCTGGCACTTAATTGCCATCAGGGGGAAGTAAACAATCCTGATTACCAGTCTGCAATGCGGAAATTGCTCGTATACCCAGAAGGCGGAATTATCGGGGCTATTGCACCCACGGAAGGATCGGAACAGCATTTTAACGGTTATTTTTTATGCATGGCACACGAGTTGATTTACAGTGACGAGGATATTAATTATGGAAAGATCTTCAAAATGATGAAGCATGAATTTACTAATAATCCTCCCTGGCTGGAATTTTTTTCAAACGGTCTGACCTTTTTCGGCGATCCCAGCCTCCCTCCTTCAGTGTATACAAAAATACATCCTGCTGCAGAGGAAAATATAGCCGCCGGATATAAGCTGCTGGGCAATTACCCAAATCCGTTTAATCCCGGAACTAACATATGCTATAAGCTGCCTGTTGAATCTTCTGTAACGCTCCGGATTTATGATATCACAGGGCTTAGAATGAGGAGTCTTAATTTTGCCCCCCAGTCTGCCGGATATAAAAGTATCTGGTGGGATGGTAAAAATGAAAATGGTACGACTGTCTCGGGGGGAGTCTATTTATATAGTCTGGAATTCAGACCTGTAGAAGGAAATAATGTTTCTATTGAACACGGCAAAATGATATTAGTAAAGTAGGGATTGCAAAATATAGACACCATCTTTCCCGGCAGATTATACTGTCCTGAGCTCTAATCTTTTCCCCCTCTTGCCATTATAGGTTTAAGGCGGGATTTCGTCACTGTCAAAGGATTATTCACTTCTCTGTTCTGCAGCTCTGTTGTATTTTTTGTTTATCATATCTACTAAGGTCTCTGCCGCGCTTCGGCAGGAAACCCAATTCTATCAAAACAATATTTATTATTAATGCATTTAACAGCAGAGCGGCCTGACATTAGTAGAGATTAAGAAAAGAATGACATAAAGAACCGCATTGCGGAAACATAAAATTTTGGCTGTAATCAGGTCAAATGAGCTGAGATAAAATGATCTTCGTTTTAAATTTTATTCGCGCATTAGCGGCTGAATTAATTCCAATAAAAAAGGCTGCCCTGATATTAAGAGCAGCCTTCGACAATTTAAACTATTGGATTAAATTCTTATTTCATAAGGATCATTTTCTTTGTAGCTGTAAAATTATTTATGGTCATTCTATAAATATAAATTCCGCTTCCCTGTTTGGTTCCGTCAAACTTAACTTCGTGAACGCCTGGAGGCTGCCTGCCGTTAACCAGTGTTGCAACTTCATTTCCAAGCACATCAAACACTTTAATCACCACATCCGATTCCCGGGGTACTTCATAGCCAATCGTTGTTGCCGGATTGAAAGGATTGGGATAATTCTGTTCAAGTACAAAGTCTTTGATTATTCTTAAATCCACCTCAATCGTCTTCGAATATTTAAACTGGCCCGAATAATCTAACTGCTTCAACCTGTAATAATAAGTTCCGCTGACTAAGGGCTCATCTGTAAAACTATATTCAGCCGGTTCGGAGGAAGTTCCTTTCCCAGCAACAAAACCGATTGTGACCCAGTCGCTGGTAAATCTGCCTCGCTGAATTTCAAACCCGTTATTGTTTGTTTCAGTTGCCGTCTGCCAGCTTAAATTTACTTTCCCGTCTGTTACTGCATAATCAAAAGATGAGAGCTCCACGGGAATAACAGAAGTTGTATCGTGAATTATTGCTGTCCACACACTTAGTGTATAGCTATCAAGTCTCATCCAGTTCGGATAGATCATTCTGTTATATGCAGCAATATTGGTATAGTCGCCGAAGAAAACGCTCGAAGTAGGAGTAAATGAAGATTCACTTACTTTAAAGTTGTCGAACGTTTCGCCCCCGTCAATTGACCTTGCAACATACACTTCAGTTGCTGCACCGGTAGTATTTCTTCTATCGTAGAAACAGAAGTAAATAAAACCGGTAGTCTGATCAATCGTCATCCATGTAAAGAATTGTTCTCTTGTTGTGTTATCATCATTTACCTTTAATGGTGAAGTCCACGTGTTCCCGCCATCGGTTGATTTAACAAAGAATACATCGGTATTTGTTGCTCCGTTTCTCTGATCAGACCAGTTTATATATATATCTCCGTTATAAGGAGATGTACTTCCGGTATCGCAGGCTGTGATAGGTAATCCATTGGCCCTGTATATACCCGAAATAGGAAAATCCCAGCCGCCCGGTATGTCCGAAACGAAAATATCATTCCCCCAGGTAAGCCCTCCATCCGTGGATTTATCGAACATTAATCCAAGAGGACCGGCCCAACTGACATATATTTCACCATTAGGACCCACGCAGGGAACTGCTCCCTCATCGGTATTGTCGCTGTCGATACAATCACCACTTACATCACTAATTGTGATCGCAGGAGACCAGGTAATCCCCTGATCGGTTGATCTGGAAAAACGGATCCTTGAACTATCACTGGAGCTTGAACTACCGTAACTGTCAAATTCTGTCCAGGTTACATACAAATTCCCATGATAAGGAGAATTTGTCATATCGACACCCAGCCATGCTTTGTCCTGATTCTTTGGATTGTTAAAACCGATTCCGGCTCCATCATTAAAACTAATTCCATGATCAGTTGAACGTTGTACAATAATTTCATCTATCCAATAATGATCGATTGAAAGATGCACATAATATAAATTGCCGCTGTCATCGTAAACCAGACAGGGATCTCCCCAAACTCCGAGTGTTGATGAAATTGTATGCTGCGTCCAGTTATATCCGCCGTTAGTTGAATAATATGAATAATCTATATTAGCACCTGCAGCCAGATAATTTGGATTGCCGGGATCTATTGTAATAGATACTTCTTCAGGATCGCTGCTTGAAGGGCTGTTTATCATAACATTCTGATACTGTCCGAAACCCTGAGAGCTCAGTAAAAGGAGAAAACACACTAGTAAAGAATATTTCATTTTCTTCCCCGATAATTAGTTAAGAGTATTGTCCTTTAAAACTTTAATAAATTCAATGATTAATTTAATAAAATATGTATAAAAGAATTTTAAGAGTAAGATTATTACCCTTTCCCCTCCCTATGCCCTCTACTTTGCGCTATGCTATCGTCTCACATACTTTCCAGATGCGCTCTAAATGCGCTCTAAATGCGCTTAAGATGCGCTCTGGTTATCATCTCTTCAGGATTATATCTGTATTATATAAGATTATGAGGCGGAAATACTGGTAAATAAACAGTCAGACGGGTTATAAAATCCTAAGGTTATCACTTATCAAACCTAATTTCGTCTGAAATATCAAGGCGATTGAATCTGCTTTTTCCTTTGCTTCCTCAGCTTTATCCCCTTTAAAATTCTCATCAACCGTTTGTTTGAATAGCTCCAGCCATCTCTGAAAATGTTCAGTATCGATCGGTAATTCCAAATGTGAAGTGAGAGGCTGTCCTTTATATGTACTGGTATCAAAAAGGACAGCACTCCAGAAGCTGTACATAACCGGAAGATGCTCCTCCCAGTTCACCTTTGCAATATCATTGAAAACCGGGGATAATAGCTGGTCTCTATTAACTTTTTTATAAAAACTGTTTACAAGAAGAATTATATCTTCAATATTTTTAATATCCGTCATCTCAATATTTCAAATTCTATTGAGATAAAATAATAATTATCTTAAAGTAATTCCTGTTCCAGTTCTATCGATTTTGGAAAAAGGATATAGTTTTCAAGATAAACATGCTTATGAAGATCCTCTTCAAAATCTCTTAATTCCTTCATTGTTACACTGTATGTATTACAGGCATCATCAGGCACCAGATAATTATTGGTCAGATCTCTTATTACATACAGTTCGTCGCCGGCAGCCTGATGCTCAGCTTCCATCATCCTGATAGGATTTTTTACTGTACCGAAATACGGAGCTTCTGATCTGCCTCCATTGTTTTTCGCGTTTACCAGTTGTTTAATGAATGGGAAAAGAATCTGTTCCTCTTTCATCATGTGATGTTTTAAATCCTTATACACCCTTTCAAAACTGACCGCTACCTGCACTAGTTCAGGGTGATTCCTGCCGTGCACAGAAGCTATTTTTTGAGTGTGTGCAGAAAGAACCGGGATCATACGATTCACGTAGGAATGATGATTATTTACAATGTAGTCGATTAAAAAATCAGGACTCCAATAAGCATATTTTTCCGCCTCACCATTTCTGGATTTTAATGATTTAAGCTCTTCAATTAAGGCCGCTGAATCAAGACCTTTTTCCTGACAGGCTTCCGAGATCGGCTTATTACCGCCGCAGCAGAAATCCAGGTTGTATTTTTCAAATACTGCAGCTGTTTTGAAATTATGCGTCACTATTTCAGAGAGCGTCAGGTTTGAATAGTCCTGTTTAACATATCCATTGCTGTTCTGTTCCATTTAATTCTCCTTTGTTTTATTTAATTTATTTTTTTCATTAATATTGTTGGAAACAGCTTCCTTATTAAATTTCTTAATCGCTGCTGTTCCCGTGGGATGACCGTAAGAATTCATGTTTTTATAGTGTATCAGGTACTCCTGTTTAGTAATATGATTATCCCAGTGCCCGCTTATCAAACCATACCCTGTTACCAGCATAAAGATTAAGACAACTCCTATGGCTGCATATTTTTTATTTATTTTTCTCTTGCCGGGAAGGATGGATTTTAAATCAAGTGTCTCTGCAACAGGACAGGCATCAACGCAGCTCAGACATGTATTGCATTCATCCGAAATTACAGTCTTTACCTCATCAACTTTAATATATGAAGGACAGGCTTTTGCACATAAACCGCAGTCAATACAGCTTACCGGGTTTCGTTTAATTTTATTAGGACTCAGAAAGGAAACAATTCCCAGCATGGCACCGTACGGGCAAATGAACCTGCACCAGAAATTTCTTATTAATATTGAAAGGACAAAAAGAACTGCTATTATGATTAATGCTGATTGTGATATATCAGCGAAGAAGTAGTACATTTTTAAGTCAGCTGCTATGTTATAGGGACTGTCAAGAAAAGCCTGTACCGCCATGGTCGACATCAGATAGAAGACGGAATAAAACAGGAAGCCAAGCAATAGATATTTTAAGCTTCTCAGCGGGTAGTCGATCCAGCGCCACAGATGAATTCTTCTTTTGAATAATTTTTTGTAGACCCTCTCTCCAAAGTCTCCAATAAGTTCCGAAATAAATCCAACCGGGCATAGCCAGCTGCAGAAAGCTTTCCCGAAAACAAATGATACAAGTATTATAGCAAGAAAAATAAACAAGCCTGCAGGGTGAGCATAATGAATTTCCCCTGTTGTGATGAAAAGATAAAAACTCATAAATGAACTAATGGGAAGAAATCCATCCACCCCGGGAGGCCTGTGAACAAATGAAGTTGCTCCTCCTGTTTCCAGGTATTTGCTGAATAAATAAAACTGAATACCTATCCATATACACAACAAAGCAAAAGCACTTTGCACTACAAAGCGGTATTTTTGAACCGGTTTTTCTGTGTTCTTTACTATTTTCTTTTTAGTTTCCATATCGGATATATAAGTCTGATTTAATATTAAAAATTTTTACAGGCTGCTAACCTTTCTTAAAGTGATCTCTTTAAATTTATCTATCGTTTCATCTGTGAGCATATTATAAGTCTTCGTCCTAAGCTCGCCCCATTTTGAATGCAGCGGACAGGGATTATCAGGACTGCAATGTGGAAACCCGAGCACACAGCTGTTAAACATACCAAGACCATCAATCGCAGCTACGATATCTATCAAGCGGATTTTAGATGGATCTTTCGCGAGGAAAAACCCTCCTGCTTTACCTTTTTTAGAATCAATAATTCCGCTTTCTGTAAGACTCTGCAATATTTTAGAAATAAACTCTTTCGGTATGCCCAGTTTCCTAGCAATTTCATCCGAGGCTATGACCTCTCCCTTTGGCTGAGCAGCCAGGTAAAGTACCGCCTGTAATCCATATTCGCACTTTTTAGAGAAAATTACTGTCATATTTAATAATCAGATTAAATTGTCTGATTAAATATATTAAAGAGTCAGCTTAGTGTCAACTTTTTTCAATGATTTTATAAAAATATTAAAAGGTATTCCGTAGATGTTATAAACGGATGGCATCATCAAAGATGCCATCCATTAAATATTACTGGTGTATTTGTCTGAGATAAGAGATTACATCCATTAATTGCTGATCATTAAAAGCAGGATTACCGCCTTTTGGAGGCATTGCTACGCCCGTTGTATTAAGAGGATCTGTAGCCAATCTTCCTTGTTTAAGAAAGTCAAGCAGCTGGGGATCTGTTTTTTCAACGACAAATTTACTTGTTGTAAGATCCTTGCCCAGTTTCGGGAGACCTTTTGCATCCATTCCATGACATGCAGAACATGTCTGAGCAAAATACTTCTGTCCGTCAGTAGCATTGCCTTTCAGGACGTTTTCAGTTTTAGTTTCACTGTTTAAATTCTGACTTTGATTCGCATCTTCTCTCTCATTCCCTCCGCAGTTGAGATACAGGAATCCCAATGCAAGAACAGTCAACGTTATGTACATTTTTTTTATCAACATTTTTACTCCGCTTATTTAATATTGTTAGTAATTAAATCATTAAATTTTACAACTGATGAATTTTCTTTGGATGAATACTCTTCAGCCTTCTCTTTCGAACCAAAGGCTAAAATCCCGCTGCCCATAGGAGTTATCTCGTTTTTTGATCTGACAAAAAAAGCTTTTTCTGCAGGTATAGTATTATCTGAATTAAAATCATTTACCCAGTAATATTTTATATTCACTTTATTTTCATCTGTATAAGAAAGCATACAGCCGATATCATCAAATCTTTTTTCTTCTCCGTTTTTAAGTGTTACTGCGGCGGCATATTTCATTTCATTAATAATCATAAAACAGTGATCACAGGCATCCTGCCCCGGCATAAACTTAGGAGGGACAGCATCTGCAGATTCCCCGCATCCGATAAATAGTACGGGAAAAATAATAGATAAAACAATTAGTATTTTTGTCATACCGCACCTCTTTTTTTAAAGAGTTTCTGAGTAAACCATATAAAGATGAAAGAGACAGCTAACATAATACCAATTAAAAGAAACTGCAGGTTTGCACCGAAATTTCTGACCGCATAAATTCCCACCGGACCAAGTATTTCAAGATTATCTCTCATTGAAAAAATTGCACTCAGCTTGAATACCTGTACTGGGTTAAGCAGTGTCAATACAAAAACCTGGCTGATATCCAGGTTCACCAGAAATGAAGTGCCTATAATTCCAAGATCGCTGAAAATCACAAGAAACAGCCATATAAAAATTGAAACCCCAAGAGCTGTATCGTATTTTTTTAAATAACCCGATATAAACATTCCTATGGAAAGACTGACAAGTGCCAGCAAAAAAGTCAGCAAAATAAATAGTACGTAGCCCGATAAATCTGCTGTTCCCCCTTTGAAGGCTATTATAAACCCGCTCAAACCGAAACCCAGTATGAGAGAACCAAGAATTGACAGGGCTAGTCCGATATATTTACCGATTAATACCTCAAAATATGAGACGGGCTGTGCAAGAATATAAAGCAGAGTTCCTCTCTCCCTTTCGTATGCAATACTCATTGCACCCAGGGTTAATCCCATTAATGGCACGAACAAAATTATCATATTTATCAGGCTTGCTGTGGTTCTTCCAAATCCCGAAACGCCGTAGATTTCCAGGCCGGATAGTCCAATAAGGGAAAGACCGAGAGATAGTGCTGTGAATATTATTGAATAAATAAGGAACCATTTATTCCTGAGCGAAGCTAAAATTTCTTTTTGTGCTATCAGACTAATTGTTTTTGAATCAATATTCATATATACCTCAGAGACTTAAAATAATTCTACTTCGTAATCGAAATTTTCTATTTCCATGCCTGAACTCAGGAGAACTTTAATAGGTTCAATTTTCAGATCGGGGTCAACTTTTACTCTTAATCCTTTTCCGTTCATCGAACTCTTAAATCCATTCTTACCAAGCAGGCTTATCGCATTCTCGTATAATTTTGGCTGGATAAATATTTTCAATATTCCATTCTTCCCGATTTTTTTATAGATATCCATAGGGGGTGCATCCGCAATAAGTTTTCCGTTATCGAGCACTACAACCCTATCCGCAAACGACAGAACCTCTTCCATTCTGTGTGATGAGAACAATATTGTCTTACCCTCTTTTTTCAGCATACTTAACAGGTGCAGAAAATCTTCTCTCGATCTTAGATCGAGATTTGCCGTAGGTTCATCAAGCAACAATATCGGCGGATTTCCGAGCAATGCTATTGCAAGTGCCAGCTTTTGTTTCATTCCGCCTGATAGTTCTTTAATTAACTTTTTCCTGAAATTATTTATGCCGAGAATTTCACTCCATTTACCGATAGAATCAATACCTGCTTTTTTTAACTGTGAATAGAAATTTAATGTTTCACCGACCGTCAGATTATCATGCAGGCTGATTTCCTGCGGAACGAACCCAATTGATTTTTTAATTTCTTTATCATTACTCCTCAGGTTTTTATTATTAATGATGATTTCACCGTCAAAAGGTATAACCCCGAGGAGACATCTTATAAGCGTTGTTTTCCCGGCTCCGTTCGATCCCCACAGCGCAGTTGCTTCACAGTCATTAATATTAACTACCAGGTTATCGAGCGCTTTTATTTTCTTAAAATTCTTTGTCAGTCCATTAATGTTAATCATTGGTTTTCCCTTCCTAGCTTTTGCTCACTTTTTGTCTGACTATGCTGTTTCCGAAAATAAACAGAAACAGAAGTCCTCCTGAAGCAACCACAAGAATGATAGTAAGTTTCATAAATTCAAAATTCCTGTCTATTTTTATTGAAGGCACTCCAGAAGGTAATACAGGACTTACAGACGGTGATTTATCTACCAATAGCGGCTGAGGTTTCAGGATCGGGAAAGCATCAGCGGCATAATTTAGAGTATTTACAGCTGGACTGTAAAGTAGAATTTTCAGATTGGGTTTTTCATCAACCAGATCTTCAAAAACCTGATCTTCTTTAAACACAATATCACCAAACCCATCTTTGTTTTGATCGTAACCGGTGTAGTTACTCCAGTAGTTTTCAGACCAGTAATCATTATCAGCATTTTGACTCCTTGTAAGTGATGCCTGCTGATAATTTTCTATAAAACTGTTTTTTCTGAAATAACTATTCTTAAGGGATGAAGGGATATCAATTCCTGTTTCATTATAGGCAACAATATTCCCGTTATATTTCATATACGAGTCAAAATTCCTTGGTGAGTTATCTATGAATATTCCGACACGATTATCAGCTATAACATTCTCCTTCAGCTCAACATTATTAAGATCTTTTAATCCTATCCCGAATCCGCTTGCACCGCGGTTATATGCCAGAAGATTTTTTTCAACAACCAGATTTTGACTGTACATCAGGTACATGCCTACAGAGCTGTAAGTGACTTTATTATTCATAATTCTGCTTTCACCGCTGTACATAAAATGCAGTCCGTATCTTGCTCCTGATACGCTATTATCTTTTATTGTAGTCCCGTGGGAAAACCAGATAATAAAGTCTCTTCCATATTTCAGTTTGTTATTCTCAATAAGCAGTTCATTACTGTACCATGCCCTGAAAAGATCTCCCCTTCTCGGAAGATCGAGTTCTTGCTTCCCTTCAATCACATTATTCCTGACAATACCTTTATCAGCTTTACTGAAATAAATTCCGAACAAAACTGATTTCAGAATATTGTTTTGAATCAATACATCATCAGCTGTAACCCGGATGCCGGCATTATCTTTATCCAGAAGTTTACCGCTGTTCTGAATTATTATTCCCTCAATAATTACACCCGGTGCTTCAATTGTGATTACAGTACCTTCGTTTTTCCCATCAATTACCGGATAATTTTTACCAATAAGCACAAGCGATTTATTTATGCTGAAATTTCCGGTATAATTTCCCGGATAAATAAAAATTGTATCACCGCTTGCAGATGCAGATAATGCTTCACTTAAATTTTCATAACGATAGCCATGGCCTGTTTTCAGAATTTTTGCATGAAGCATCGGGACAAATAATAAGCAGGATAGTAAAAACACCGGTATATTCAGAATTTGTCTTTTCATGATTGTTAAGGATTTATTTTCCCTTTAAATTCACTTTCCAGTAATGGTTTATAAGCTTTTCTGTGAAAGTATAACCCGGTAATAATTAGGATGGTAGAAGCAACCGACATAAACAGACCTGCTTCCCACGTCGCTATAGTCTTAAACTGCCCCACAAAACCTTCTCCCAGCAGCGGGGGCACAAATGGTTTTACTGCGCTGCTCAACGGGGCATGGGGATTAAGATGCATACCGAAATTCTGCATCCAGAAATATAGATCTCCGAGGAATATTGCCGGGTACAGTATTGCGGGAATAGTAAAAACCAACGCAAAAGGACTATGAGTATATATACTTCCGATAACAAGCAGGACTAAAGCAAAGATCATAAGGATACTGAGACTTCTTTCAAGTTCAGCAGCCTCCTTTAATGATCTCATTCCGATATAATGGTTAAGTTCATCTATCTCATCTACATCTCCGGTTACGCGGTTTACATAAGTCTCCATTTTTAATCCGCCGGGATATTGGGGTGCCATGAGGGTTAGTTTCCAGTAAGGCATAAAAATGGAAACGAATAGTAGAAATGCTGCCGTACCAATAATTAATGTCGGCATTAAAAATCTTTTTCTTTCTTTTGACAATAATCCTTTAGGAATTCTTGGTCCCAGTATTAATTCTAAATCCTTCATTTCTCTTCATCCTTATTCAAATGTCTTTTCAAAAGGACTGACCGGAATTTATCCGGTTAATCTATATTTACGGCTGAACCATGAAATAACCTGCCATCTCCAGGTGGAGAGCGGAGCAGAATTCAGTACAATAGTATGGAAAAACCCCCTCTTTGTTTGCCATAAATTCAATTGTCTGCGTCTCGCCGGGTTCGATACTGAGATTATAATTGTAATACGGCAGACCGAATCCGTGGGTTGCGTCTTTTGCGCGCTCGATGTTTGTGACATGCCAGATTACTCTATCACCCTTTTTTACCAGTACGCGGTCAGGGGTAAAATGACTTCTTATTGCCGTCATCCATATTTCAACAATGTTGCCTGCTCGTTGAATTTTTTCATTTCCGGCTGTGGTGGAAAATTTGGATTTTGTTTGTGTTCCGGGATCCCATCCGATTTCCGGATAAACTTCCCAGGATTTTATTTTATCAGCTTTAATAATTTGTGCATAGTGGGGTTCGCCAAGACCTATTGGCATATCATATAACAATTGCATTTTTTGGTTGGGATGACTTATATCTATTAATTGAAAGTTTTGCGGTAGTAGAGGTCCAACATTTGAGAATCTATCAATCGACCACTTGTCGAGCGAAACAAGATATTTGCCATCGGGATGTACATTATCTCCTTCTGCTACAGCAAGATGACCAACATTATAATTTATTGGAATCTTATCTATAAGAGTCCATCCCTTTGTTCCATTATTTTCAGCCCATTTTCCCCCAAGAGCCCACCGTGCAACTGCACTTTCAAGGAATAGACTGGTATAAGCGAATCCATTTGCATCAAATTGAGTGTGTAATGGCCCTAGTCCCAATTCAACCTGCGCCTCTAAAGCATCATCAAACTTTACTATATTTACTCCGAACTCATCTTTGCCTTCAAAATTGTTATTATCTATTGCATTCTTAATCTTAGTAAAATTAAAAATTGATACATGAGGATCCAGTTTGCCGGATATGACAAGGTAATTTCCGTCCGGAGTTACATCGACACCGTGAGGGGATTTAGGCTCGGGAACAAAGGTTAATACTTTCTCTTTAGCTAATATATCCAGGGAAATAACAGCGAAACCATTAACCATTTTGACTTTACCTTCCTGGAATAGTTTTTCTGCTTGTTTAAGATTTATTACATGCAGATAGTCCATATCACTCTGTGAAGCTCCGGCTTCGAAAGGAGGATTGCCTTCCATAGCACCGCCTACTGCCATTTCCGTGTTAAAAGAATTAAGAAAAACGTACCCATCGCTTATAAGTTTACCTGCATCGGCCAGATCCTGCCAATAAGGCGGCAGTTCCAATGCAAAAGATTTGCTTTTATCTATTTTGCCTGCTTTCCTGTCAAATTTCCAAAAAGTTATCATCCCATGATATTCTGTTTTATAATCTGATATGGGAGCATAAGTACCTGCCCATGGCATTGCATATTGTCCTCCCTCAATTACATAATCTGTATTGGGAGTAACGAAAGTTCCACCGTGATCACTATATGATAAAGGATTTTTAATTATCTGTTTGGTTTCAAAATCTTTCAGATCAATAACAGCTACACGGGCGTTAGCTTTATCATTTATAAAAAGATACTGCCCATCGTAGTCACCTTCCGTTTCTGATAACGCGGGATGATGTGTATCCCCCCAGGTAAGTTTGGTACCATCAGGATTGCCACTATCTAAAACTTCCTTCGTCTCCTTGGAAAATCCCCATCCCTGCCAGGGTTCAGGAGTAAATACGGCAATCTCCTTTAAGAGACGCATAGATGGTATTCCGATAACAAAAACCTGCCCTGAGTGACCTCCGGAAGCGAACATCATATATTCATCTTTTTGACCGCTGGGTAAATAAGTTTTTGCTGCAGCCAGCAAATCATCCGGAGTTAATCCTCTTGACTTAGCTATTGACTGAAGATCATCCCCCGTTTGATTAGTGTTGCTTTCATCCTTTCCGCAGGAATTTAAAAATAAAACCATACTAATAGCTGCGAAAATTATAAACAGGCTGTATATACTTTGTTTCATGTTTTTTCCTATATATAATAATAAGACTTTTTACTCCGATTAAATTTCATAAGGTTTAGATCATTATTCCTGATTAAATATTTAAGTTTCAGTTTATATCAGATTTTTTTGTCTGATTAAAATTACGAAGGAATAATAATATTGTCAAATTAATTTTACTTTGTTAAATGGTTTGCGTTGCCGGAAGGTTTATGTAGTTATATTGTTCTTAAGGAAATTACGCTCAAAATAGAGATGTCCGATTTCGGCTCCGATTATAAAAACCACCGAAGAATAATAAATCCAGAATGCCACAACAACAACTAAAGCATATGCGCCATAAATCCTGTTAAAAGCAGCAAAGTTGTAAAGGTAATATCCGAATAATTGTTTTGCTGCCTCCCACAATATCGCTGCCCATATAGCACTCATAAATGTTGCTTTTCGGCCTAATTTCCTCAAAGGAACGGTGAAGTAGAGTACATTAAATACCACAAAGATTAATAAAAGTGATAGAAGTGAAAATATAAGGTGGCTGAATAATCCGTTGGATAAAAATCCTAAAAATGTCCACTCTCCTGCTTTTTCCCTTAGTAAATCCAGGGCAGGCATTGAGATAGTTGTCAAAAAAAATATTATAATTACCATTAAAACCAGTGCAAAATCCCTGAGTTTTGCAATCAGAATATTTACATCAGTTTCCACTCCATAAACTTTATTAAGGATTGTCCTCATACTGCTGAATAAACTGCTTGCCGCAAAGAGTAAACCGAACCCGCCTATTAGTCCTGCAATATTTTTATATTCAATTACTTCATTGATTCTATTAAAGATAATTTTCTTCACAAACTCTGAGTAGCGTGAATAGGGTATTATTGTTTCGATGAGGGTATTTATCTGGAACTGTACATACGATGAGTCAAGTATATTACCCAGCACAGCAAATATTATCAATACAAAAGGTATGATGCAGAGAAACAGGGAAAACGCCAGTCCGCCTGCAAATAAAAACACATGGTGCTCATCAATTCTTTTTATAAGACCTTTATAGTAATAAACAACGAATGATTTGCTCTTTTGAAAGGTCGGGGCAAAATGGAGAATAAAACGAAACTTTCTGAAAATTCCGTATACTGATGAGTCTTTTAAACTTAATTTTTTTTTAGTTTTAAACATTCATAATTCTGGAAATTGTGTTATAATAAATATCGGCTAATTTATTAATGTCAATTTCCATTTTATTATTAACCTTCAATGAACCACCCCCGGTTTTTCCAAGTAAAATAAAATATTGCTGTTTATCCTTCAAATTTTTTTCGAACTTTTCTCTTGATTTTTCATCAATAGAAACAATTATCCTGGACTGACTTTCTGAGAAGAATGAAAAATCAGCTCGTGTTTTTATCGGAATATTTATGTCTGCTCCGATTCTTTTTTCATTATTCATTATGCAGCACTCAGCTATTGCTGTAGCTATCCCACCTTCAGATATATCGTGTGCAGATCGAACAATCCCTGCTTTAATCAAGCCAAGAAGAATATCCTGCAGTTTTTTTTCGATCGATAAATTTATCTTGGGAGAATCTCCCATGACTTTACCGTGTACCACTTTCAGATACTCGCTGCCGCCCAGTTCCTCAAAATCTTCTCCAAGGACATAAATAAGGTCGCCGAATTCCTTAAAATAAGAAGTGGTAATATCCTTCAGGTTTTCAATTAAACCAACCATGCCTATAGTCGGAGTTGGATAAACTGAACTACCGGGAGATTCATTATAAAAACTAACATTACCACCAGTAACAGGAGTATTAAAAAAGCGGCAGGCATCTCCCATACCTTTAATTGCTTTAGCAAACTGCCAGTAAACCTCCGGTTTATACGGATTACCAAAATTCAGGCAATTAGTGATTCCAAGAGGTACTCCCCCGGAACAGACGATGTTCCTTGCCGATTCAGCGACTGCTATTTTAGTTCCTTCTTCAGGATTTAAGTAAACATAGCGTCCATTACAATCTGTCTTAACAGCAAGAGCTTTATTGGTATCTTTGATCAGAACAACAGCAGAATCACAACCTGGTCCCACTATCGTATTAGTCCTGACCATTGAATCATATTGTTCATAAACCCATCGCTTAGAGACAATATTTGGAGAAGAGAAGACTTTCAGAAATGTTTCAGTTAAATCCCTGTCCTCAGGCAGTTTGGTAAAATCAATATTTCTAAGAGCATTAAGATAAGATGGTTCTTTTGTTTCCCTTTTGTAAATGGGTGCACCGCCGCCCAGAACTAATTCAAATGCAGGAATCTCGGCTTTTTTATTACCTTCATAGAAAATTATTAGATTTTTATTTTCAGTTACCTCACCTATTATCTCACAATGCAGGTCCCATTTCTCAAATACTGACTTAACTTTTGCTTCATAACCTTTTTTAACTACACAAAGCATTCTTTCCTGGCTCTCGGAAAGCATAATCTCATAAGCGCTCATACCTTCTTCACGGAGAGGCACTTTATCAAGATTTATGTTCATTCCCGATGTACCTTTTGCACTCATCTCACTGGTAGAGCATGAGATCCCTGCAGCCCCCATATCCTGAATTCCAATAAGCCAGTCATTTTTTATTATTTCAAGTGTTGCTTCAAGTAGCAGTTTTTCGGTAAATGGATCTCCTACTTGTACTGAAGGCCGTTTGGCTTCGGATTTTTCTGATATTTCCTCGGAGGCAAAGGTAGCACCATGAATTCCATCTCTGCCGGTAGATGAACCGACAATCATTACAGGATTACCTTTTCCTTTTGCAACAGCACTGGCTACCTGGCTCTTTTTTACTATCCCGACGGCCATTGCATTTACGAGCGGATTACCCTGATATGATTCATCAAAATATACTTCTCCTGCTACGGTTGGTACGCCGAAACTATTTCCATAATCTCCGATGCCTTTTACGACACCTTCAAATAAGTAACGAGTATGCGCTTCATCAAGAGAGCCAAACCTTAAAGAATTTAATGATGCAATCGGACGTGCCCCCATTGTAAAAATATCGCGCATAATCCCGCCAACACCGGTTGCCGCACCCTGATATGGTTCCACAGCAGACGGATGATTATGACTTTCTATTTTAAATGCAACAGCAAATCCATCACCAATATCGATTAATCCGGCATTTTCCTCTCCGGCACCAACAAGTAATTTACCTCCTTCTCTGGGTAGAGTTTTTAACAGAGCGATAGAATTTTTGTAACTGCAGTGTTCACTCCACATTACAGAAAAAATCCCAATTTCCGTGAAGGAAGGTATCCTTCCGAGAATTTTAATTATTCTTTCGTATTCTTCTTCGGTTAGTCCGTGCTCATACGCCAGTTCAGATGTTACTTCCGGTTCAATCATAATTCTGTAAGTATATTTTTTAGATTAGTTTAAAAATAAAAACAAATATAAATAATTAATGACTGGCAGAGAAGTGAGCACTGTAGGGGCAACTGCAGATTTTGCTGTTCAGGTTTTTGAAAACATCTATTTTTTACAGATATGATCCCTGCTAATTCAATTATTTTTCCCTGCAATCCGGAATTAGCAGCACTAATAAATGCATTCACCAAACCTTCAAACCATTTACAGATGTGCTATACGCTGCGGATTCGCTTCACACATGCGCTGAGCGCTTCCTGCTAAAAACCCAAATAGATATTACTTGCATAGATAAATATTTAATTAAATGGTTCAATTAAAGGCTATTTTAGACAGGAATGTGCAGACTAAATTGATTTCTTAAAATATTCTATGGTAATTTTCAGACCATCTGCTCTTTTTACTTTTGGTTCCCATCCCAGAATTCTCATGGCTTTTTCAATAGAAGGCTGTCTGACTTTGGGATCATCAACCGGAAGTTCTTTATATACTATTTTACTTTTAGATACCATGATCCTTATAACTTCTTCAGCAAATTCTTTGATGGATATTTCCTCAGGGTTTCCAATATTTACAGGTTCGATTTCATCGGAGTTCAGAAGTTTAAATATTCCATCAACCAGATCTTCTACATAACAGAAGCTCCTCGTCTGGGACCCATCTCCGAACACAGTAATATCTTCTCCCCGCAATGCCTGTCCTACAAAAGCAGGTAGAGCCCTCCCGTCATCAAGTCTCATTCTCGGACCATAAGTATTAAAAATCCTTGCAATCCTTGTATCAAGGTTGTGATATCTGTGGTAAGCCATGGTAATTGCTTCTGCAAACCGTTTAGCTTCATCATAAACACCGCGTGGTCCTATGGGATTAACATTTCCCCAATAACTTTCCGGCTGAGGATGAATAGCCGGATCTCCATAAACCTCACTTGTGGAAGCCAGAAGGAATCTGGCATTCTTTTCTTTTGCTAGTCCAAGAGCCTTATGTGTTCCAAGTGAACCAACCTTTAATGTCTGAATCGGAAGCTTCAGGTAATCGATAGGACTGGCAGGTGATGCAAAATGGAGAATATAATGTACTTTCCCCGGAAGAAAAATATAATTTGTAATATCGTGTTTTACAAATGAGAAGTTATCATTTCCTGCAAGATGATTTATATTATCTATGTTTCCCGTCAGAAGATTATCAACGCAAATTACTTTAAGACCTTCTTTTAATAATCTGTCGCAAAGATGAGAACCCAAAAATCCGGCACCGCCAGTGACGACAACAGTTTCGGACACATTTACTCCTTAGATTTATACAAGTATGTTTTTCGTTCATTCAGGACAACGATCAGACTCATTAATAAAAATATAAATATTCCCCCTGTTATAGTTGAAAAAATTGTCTTTGGTGAGGACTTTTGTTGAGGAGGTATCGCCTCATCAAGAACCTGGATTGTTGGAATATCCCTGTTTTCCTGAATTTTTTCCTTATAATATTGTTGCTGAAGCAAAAGATAAACCTCATTTTGAATTTTAACATCCCTTAATAATGAAGCCAGTTCTTTTCCAAGCTCTGGAACATCTTTAAATGCAACGAGGTAATCCTGACTCCCCATAGCCATTTTATTATATTGATCTCTTAATTGTTCAAGTTTGGCTCTCAATGCAATGAGCGTTTGATTATCTTCACGAAGATTGGATTGCAGGAGTCCCAGCTGAACTTCAGTCTTAACTATCTCTGTTTTTAAGCCAGCGGCAGCATCTATAGCTGCATTAACCTGCTCCGGAAGTGATATTGCCTTGTTTATTTTCTGGAATTCGGCCAGCCTGTTTTCCACAGAATCTAGCTGACTTTTTGTTTTTATCAGCTGCTCTTCAATATACTGCCGGGCGCGTTTTGCCTGGGAAGATAATTTTTCCCGATTCATTTTATCCAAGGCTTCTACATATGCATTCGACAAATCAGCAGCCAGCCGTTTGACTGAATCGATATTTGAGGTTATGTGCGGGAAAAGAGAAGTAGAAATTTCGACATTGAGCTTTATTATACCCTCTTTTGTTAAATCGATTTCAAGATGGTTCTGGAGTTTTTGGGCAGCTTCAAATTTATTATCAGAATCGAAATAATTAACGAGATTATACTTTTTCACAACATATAAAGCGGCTGTTCTGCTTTTCAGCATCTCAACATATAATTGGGAATTTGCGGTAGTCAAACCACCGGTAAGCATACTGGAAAAATCCTGCCCGGTTAAAAGAGAACTTAAAGAACCGGTTTCAGGTTTATTTTCCGGTGGCATAACAGAAATTGTCGATTGGTAGGAAAAAGGATAAACGAAAAACAAAATAAGGAACAATAAAATTGTAGCAATTATTGTAACCTTAAGAATTTTATTCCTGTGAAAAATGATGGTATTTAGAATTTCATGGTAATTCAATTTCTACCTCGTAACGACTATAATAGCTGCCGTTGCTGCAATAATCGCGGCAACCTGCCCGACAACTGCGAGTGAGGATGTAAACACATCCCAGAATTTCGGACCTGGTGGGGTCTCCGGTATCCAGATAGTATCACCGGGTTTAAGCGAATCCACATCTTCAGCATCTACCCATTCACCGGTATTAGCTTTGATTACACGAACATCTCCTTCTTCAGCTCTCCAGCCAAATCCTCCTGCAAGCTGTATATAATCGTCTACAGTTAGCCTCGGCTCATAAACAATATTACCTGGACTAACAACCTGCCCAAGCAAGATCACATAATCTTTAGCTTCAGGAACACTTATTACATCGCCTCTTTGCAGAATCACATCTTCAGATTTTTCCCCATTGTTAAATAGCTGATTAAAATCCACTACTACTCTACCCCGCCTTTGTCGTGATTTTGCTTTTAAATAATCGTATTCATCATCAGTCATATCAGCCCTAAGCATGTTTTTTAATCTCTCATATTCCGGATCTATTTCCGTAGTTCCGGAATGCCGGGTGAGGGTAGCATCGATAAAAGAGGCATCTTTTCTAAATCCGCCTGCTTCCTTGATAATTTCAGAAAGTGTAGTTTCATTTTCGTTTATCTTATAATAACCCGGATATTTTACATATCCCTCTATTAGCACAAACTTCGGGTCAAAGTAATTTGGAAGTTCTCTTACCATTATTTGATCTTCAAAATGCAAAAGCTGACCACCTTTATTTATTTGATCAATAGAATAATATCTGCTACTCTGTGTTTTGCCATCTTTTTCGAAACTGACAACTTCAATCGAATCTTTTCGTGCTTTTGTCATAATACCGCCTGCGATAGTGATCAGATGATCAATAGTTTCCCCTTCAATAAATTCGTAAATACCTGGATACTTGATCAATCCGGAGATAGAAACTACCTCATCAACGCGATCAACTATTACGACATCCCCTTCCCTCATAAGAGGATTAGCATCCCTGCTGCCTAATCTCAGGAAAGAAAGAAGATCATATGTCTGTTCCGTACTATCACGATGAATGATATGAATATTTCTAAAATTTGAGGTTTTATTTAAGCCTGCGGAATTCATTATCAAATCCATTAACCTGGAATTGGCAGGCATTACAAATGTTGAAGGCTTTTTAACATCACCAAGCAGAGATAATTTAATCTTTCTGAAATCAGTTAGAGAGATGAAAACATCAACATTTTTGTAATATGAATCTATGGATTTTTTGATTTTATCCTTTGCATAAGTAAGCGTTAATCCATTTAAATCGATTCCTCCAACCTTGGGAATATAAAGTATACCCTCCTGATTTATGAACAGATCGAGTGGAATTTCTTCAATACCATTAATTGAAACAAAAATTTTATCTCCGGGGCCGACAATAAATTCATCCGGATTTACACTGCCTTCCGTTGCTTCCATTTCAATTTTATTTCCAACTAGAGCAGTCAATGAATCTGGTGACAAAGCCAATGCTCTTTCTCTATAATCAGGTAAGATTTGTGAATAACCCGGAGAAAATATCCCGCAGGCTGAAATCAGCAATAGATAGGTGAATAAATTATTAATCCATAACCGTGTCTTTTTAATCATAGAGTGGGTGGTAATTAGCCCTTTCTTTCAATCTGTGAAAATTTATTTTTCTTTGTTTCGGAAGGACGAGAGTAATAGTAATAGTACTTATAATACGAACCATATCCACTTTTGTAACTAAAATTATTAAGTACAGTTCCGATAAATGAGGAACCATCTCTTTTAATCAACTCCACGGATTTTTCAAGAAGTTCTGTTTCCGTTGTTTCAGCTGATACAACAAGTATACTTGCATCAACAAGACTGGCCAGTATCTCTGAGTCAGTTACGGCAATGACCGGTGGTGAATCAATCAGAATGATATCATATCTTTCTTTGATTGTTTCAAGGAACTCTTTCATGGCTTTAGATTCCAGCATCTCCGCAGGGTTTGGGGGTATTGTTCCTGAAGTTATATAATTTAAATTCGGAGACTCTGATTCACGAACAATTTCCTCCAATGTAGCTTTACCAAATAAATAATCAATTAACCCTGGAAATCGATTGGAGTTAAAAACATTATGGATACGCGGTTTTCTTAAATCACAATCAATAACCAGTGTTTTCTTATTTGCCTGAGCAAAACTTCCGCCAAGATTTATTGCAACTGTGGTCTTGCCTTCCTGAGGGGCAGATGATGTAATCAAAATAGTTTTTATTATTCCTGTGTCAGGATGCGAAAATTGAATTCTTGTCCTGAGTGCCCGGAATGCTTCACTTGGAATGGAATCAGGTTTTTTAGCGACAATAAACTCAAATTCATTTGTTCCATTTAGACCAATCCCTTCGATCTGAGGAATCCAGGCCAGTACATTAATATTTATGTTCTGAATATCCTCAGGTGTTTTTATAGTATTATCAAAATAATTTTTTGTAAATACATACCCGAAGGCCATACCTGCACCAAGAACAAGCCCGATTAGTACAATTAAAAATCTGTTTGGTTTGCCGGGTGAATCAGGCCTTCTTGCGTTATCAATAATTAAAACATTTCCCGGCTGGGATTGTTCATTTATTAATGCTTCCTGGTACTTTTCTTCAACAAGCGTATATAGTTTTTCAAGTGCCTCGCGGTTTCTCTGCAGTCTGGCTAGTTCTATAGAAGTTTTTGGAAGCTGGTTGAATTTAGCTTCATAATTTTTAACAATTTTATCAAGTTCGGAAACTGTAATCTGTAAAGCCTGATTTTTTATTTCTTCTTCAATTATTTTTTGGGAAAGATCTTTAACTTCCTCCGGGCTGCTTGCTAAAATTCCGGCTTTAATTACTTTCATCTTATCGTCAAGCTTGGTTTTCAGATCAGCAATTTTTTCATCATAGTCTTTTATGATTTTCGAAGTACTCGTCTTAGAATCATTTGAAGCCAGCGCCATATCCCGGTTTACCTGAAGTCGGGCAAGTTGCTGCTGTAATGTTTGTATATATGCTTCATTTGAAACACTCTCGAGATAATCAGCAAGCCTTGGATTCTGATCAGCAAGTTCTTTTTTGTACTGCGTTAAAACCTTATTGGACGCAGCTAGTTCAATTTGCCTGGCATTTTTCTGAGCTTCGAAATCGGAGAGCTGGTTGATCAAACTCGTAGCCTGCTCATCAAGAGCAATAATGCCCCCCTTCTCTTGAAAATTTCTAAGGTTTTCTTCGGCAGCATTCAACTCGGTCTGTTTTTCTTCCGTCTGCTGATTCAAAAATGTCTTAACCATAGTCAGCTGATTACGATTCATTTCCAGATTAAGATTTTTATATTCTTTCGCATAAATATTAGCAATTAAAGCCGATTCATAGGGAGAAGGAGATTCGGCAGAAATATCTATAATATCGAGTCCTCTCTTCTGCTCAATTGTAACATCGCTGTCAAGTACCCTGGCTACCTGGGCGACGCTAAGAAGCTTTTGCTTCTTATCACTGAAATCGTGACTCTGTACCAGGTAAAAGCTGTCTTTGTTACTTCCCGTATTGAAACTATCAATAAGTGCCCTGGCGACACGTGCTCTTAAATTATGACTTTTTAATATTTCTATTTCATTTGCAATAAATCTGTCGCTTCCGAAATCCTGAAATTCAGGCATCAGGGGGGCTTCAAGTATATTTCCCTGGGGCATTGATACTTTGAGTGATGTCGTGGCTTTATAAATATTCTTTGCATTAACTGCATAGATAATTGAAACTATGAGGCTCACAATGGTTATAATTACTACAGGGACAATATTTGTACGGATTAATTTTATATAATCCTTGAGAGAATTGCTTTCCATCGACCTGAGGTCTTCATTCATTGTGTCAATTGCCATAACTACTTTGCTATATCTATGATTAAAATTGAAAGTGAAATTAATACCGCCAAAAACGAAAGCCCAAGCTGCGCCCAATCCTTAAAATAAAGTCTATCGGATCCTGGAACCAGCAGAATATCTCCTGCGTTCAGCTCTGGGGCATTTTTAAACTCCTTTAAGTTTGCATCCCATAACAAATCATTATAATTAAATTTAATCATTGACTCAGAAGAATCCGCCAGCGTTTTGAAAATTCTTAAATCGTCCATATGTGCATCGTCTGTAGGACCACCGGCATAGGAAAGCAAATCATATACATTACTCTCTGAAGGAATAATATATTTTCCCGGATATTTTACAAATCCCCACACATCAACTTTGATATTTATTGAAGCAGGATCAGAGTAATCATAAAAGGCTCCCTGGTTCTGCCGCAATTGATTTGAATTGCTGCCAACCTGAAGTTCTGTATTCTGGGCAAAAAGCATTGTACTCAAAAATAACGAGACAATCAGAGATCTGAAAGAGTAGTTCATTAACAATATTCCGAGAGATTATAAAAAATAAAGTTAGTAATATATAAATTTACATCAAATCTTCAATGAAAGTCTTTTCAGAGAGATAATACTGATTACCAAACCCAGAAAGGGTCCTACACAGATTAATAGACCCAGGTAAATATATTTTGAAGTTCCCATAAAATTTATCGTGCTAATATAATCAGCAAAAACAGAAATAAACAAGATAAAAATGGCAGTAGAAATCAGCCCCGCAAACAATCCAACCACCATTGAGTTTAATATGACAGGCATTTTAATAGTAATGAGTCTCGCCCCTACTAGTTTCATAGTTTCCAGTTCTTCAAACCTGGAAGAAATAATTAATCTGACAGTACTGTAAACGATATAAACCGATATAAATAATATTATTCCAGTTGTAATAAATATATATTTTTTAATGGTGTTCAGAATTGAAATAAGTTTATATATAAATACATCTTTGAAGCCAATATCATCAATTCCGTTAATTTCGGATAATGATGTAATAATTGTATCAAGAGAATCTTTGCTAAAATAATTATCTTTTAATGTAATAGTAAATGATGCAGGAAGGGGGTTGTAATCAAGGAGTTTCCTGAAATCTTCACCGGTTTCCCTGATAAAAATATCGGCAGCCTTTTGTTTATCAATGTAATTAATAGTCTTAATATATTTTCTGCTGTTCAATGCAATGCCTATTTCGCTAATTTGCTCCGGCTGAAGATTATCTTTTAGATAAAGATTAATACCGACATCTTCTTTTATTTTTTTTTGAATAATTTCAGATGACTGGATTAATGCAAGTGATGCTGTAATTAAAAAAACTGAAATACTAAGAGAGATGAGAGAAAGAAAAAATGAAATCTTTGCTCTTTTGATTAATCTGAAAGCTTCTTTTACAGAAAAGAACATGTTAGTTCATAACCCCGCTATCTTAAGATTAAAAATTGGATTCATCAATCCACCTTGTAATCTGCCATTTTGAGTTATCAGTCTGTCGCTCCAGTGCCATGTTTACACGTCCGTCAATTCGTATAACATCCGTCGGGTTAAAAGTGATGGTGAGATTAAACCCCCTGACTATATTTGCACTTAATGTGTCCACCGATGAAAGTATAATATTGTTCCATATGAGGTCGAGTCTTTGTGAGTTTTGAAATAAACCGTAAGTGGTTTTCATTTCTTCTTCCCTTCCCCAGGAAACATCAAATCCAAGGTCATAATCTCTGTATGTAAAAATGAAACCATCGGAGACAAGTTTACCATAGATTGTAGTGTCCTTAAATGTATAAGCATACTGGAAATTCTGGAATACTCCCTCAATTGTTTTTTGATCTGATATGGTGGTATTGCCGTTACTTCCTTCTTCATCAAATGAAGGAGCAAAAGGATTTTTACAACCCCCAAGCAGAATAATAATTACTGGAAGTAAATAAAAAATTTTATTAATAAAATTTACCTTTCAATTCACTCCAGCTAGGCAATGAAGTACTCTTTGTATCCTGCCAGTAATAAATTACCCAGACAGATCTGCTGTCACGCACCATATTAAACCTTAGATCCCCCTGGTAATCTTTTGGATCGGATTCATTATTGGGTACGTTAATACTATACGTTGCAGTGTAAATAAGACTGTCTCCCTGCGGACTGTATTGTTCATTGGTTAAAGAAAGTGTTATGGGAGACTGATCGCTGACTTTTGTGATAAGATTCTTAAAGTACTGATCTTCATCCTTAATGCTCCAGTCCGTCATTAAAAACGGATATTGAGCCTGAGCCGCGCTTGAAGGAGAGAAATAAAATTTTTTATCGCTGAATGAGGAATCAACCAGACAATTAATATAATTCTGAACATCTTTATCTTTAAGAGAATTAAGGAGGTTGCTTAGAAGCTGCTGGGGGGTTACAGCCTGTTCATAATTTGATCGCGGCTGGTTGGGAGTTTCCGCATCTCGAGTCTGAAGCAGATCACACCCGCTAAGAACCAGTGCAGACAATATATATAAATAAACATATTTCATTTGCATGAAATTATAATTATTCTTGGTGAAGAATTAAGGTCAAATTTACTGCCATCAAAATCACCAAAGATTTTGAAAATTTTTAATCCGCTTTTTTCCAGTCCGGTTAACAACTCTGAATCGGAATACATTCTTACCGATTCCATATAACTCTTCCTTGTCCCATTTTTTGCAATAGTTATATCTTTTATTACCCTGTTTCCCATTATCCGTCTTTCCTGTATTATTTTTTTCCCCGCAATAAAATCTTCGGAATATGCAACCAGGTTCTTCCTGATAAAATTTGTATTAAAATAATCAATTACAAAATAACCATTATTCTTTAATAGATCTGAAGCATCAAAAAACAGAGAGAAGTTTTCATCATCGGTTTCAAAATAACCAAAACTGGTGAATAAATTAAGTGCAAGGTCAAACTTTGAGGTGATGCAGAAATTCCTCAAATCAGCATTCACAAAATTTATTTTAAGCTCAAGATTTTCAGCTGTTTTCCTGGCAACATTGAGAAGATTTTCACTCAAATCAACAGCGGTGACATTAAATCCATTTTCGGCAAAAAGAATTGAATGCCTTCCGGTTCCGCAGGCAAGATCAATGACATTGGCATTTTGATTAAGGTCAATATTTGCCAGGATAAGGTTAACAAGTCTTTCCGCATCTGCATCATTACGATGACGATAAACATTCAGATATTCTTCCGTATTAAACCATTCTTCAAACCATTCAGTCATTACAATATACTTCGGCTTAACATTGCACGCCCGATAGTTGCTTCATCGGCAAATTCCAGATCCCCGCCAATGGGAAGTCCGCGTGCAATCCGGGAAACCCTGATTCCTAATGGTTTTATTAATTTTGCAAGATATAGAGCTGTTGTTTCTCCCTCTGTATCAGCGTTCAAAGCTAAAATCACTTCCTGTATCTGCTCACCTTCAAATCTTTTTAGCAATTCTTTTATTTTTAATGCTTCAGGACTAATCCCTGTCAGCGGTGAAAGTACACCACCGAGAACATGATATAATCCATTGAACTCATGAAGTTTTTTCAATAGCAATTACATCGCTCGCTTCTTCCACAACACAAATAACTGACTGATCTCTTTTAGGGCTTTTACAAACTTCGCATAGCTCTTCTTCTGAAATATTAAAACATCGTGAACAAAAACGAAGCCTAAGTTTAAGATCTCTCAGAGATCTTACCAGGTTCTCAACAGTGTTCGTATCACTTTTTAAGAGATGAATTGCGAGTCTTTGAGCAGTTTTTCTGCCAATTCCAGGCAGTTTGCTTAATTCTTCAATAGCGGCAACAAGTGGTTCAGCTATCTGCATAACTATAATCCCGGAATATTCATGCCCGGAGGAATTATACCTTTCGTAATCTTAGACATTTCCTCTTCTGCTGCTTTTTTTGCCGACTGCAGCGCTTTATTTACTGCTGCAACTACCAAATCCTCCAGTATTTCTTTTTCATTAGAATTTATGACCTGCGGGTCAATTTCTACCGATATTATCTCCTGATGACCATTTGCAGTGGCTTTAATCATCCCGCCGCCGGCTTCTTCAGTAATAACCAGGTTAACCAGCTCAGCCTGCACCTTTTGCAACTCTGCCTGCATCTTCTGAACCTGCTTTAACATTCCCTGCATGCCACCTTTCATTCAAAAACCTCCAACTTATTGATGTTTTTTTTAGAAAATTCTTAATTTTTTTGTTTAAATATAATACATAGAATTGACTTTATACATTTAATTTTCATATTTTCTTTATCAAAAAAAGCCAAGGAAAGTTTGGGGCTTAAATTTTACAATAACGCAGTAATAAACGAAGAAATAGGAAAAAAAGATCTTCCGCTTGATGACCAGAATTATTCGCTTATAAAGTATTCTGATTTCCTGGTTGCTGACAATAACAGGAAAGTTAAAGTCAAAGATCTTGGTTCGAAATTTGCTTCCATCAACGCCTTCTTTTTTGATTACCTAAAAGAATATCATATTCCTATATCATTTCTTAAAACTCAGGGCAGTTCCTCTCTGAAATTTGTTAAATACGAGCGCTATCCTTTTTTTATTAAAATACTCAATGTAATAGATAAGAGAACTGCAAAAGTTTTTGGCAGAAAGGAAGGTGATCTGCTGAACCTCCCGGTTTTTGAAATTCATTACCCTGATGGAAAAGATACTCTTGTAACGGAGAGCCATCTGATTACGTTTGATGTCTGCACGAATGAAGATATAAAGTTAATGAACAGAATTTGTTCAAAAGTCAATGCTGTTTTGAAATTCTTTTTTGAAAGAAGAAATGCGCTGCTCTCAGAAGTAATATGCTGTTTTGGTAGAAGTGAAGAAAGAATTTACCTTGTCGATGATTTTACCCCAACAAGCTTGAAAGTAATTCCTCAGAACACAGACGGGAAATGGGTCGATCCCTACAGCCTGAATACTTCTGCAGACATAAGGAAGTACACTGACTTCCTTCTGAATATGACGAGTGCATAAATGTTTACAAAATACGGATATTCCACGCTTACTGTAATCTCAGTAATAACCTTTATCTTAATCTCTCTCAGCTTCTTTACCCAGAATAGTTACTTAAAAGCCGCCCTAATTGTTCTTCCTTTATTGTTACTGATTTTTTCAATGAATTTTTTTCGTGACCCTGACAGATCCCCTCCTGATCGTAATGACGTCGTTGTATCACCCGCCGACGGGAAAATCCTATTTGTAAAAGATGTGATTGAAAATAAATTTTTAATGGATAAGGCTAAACAGGTTTCAATCTTTATGTCACCTTTGAACGTTCACGTTAACAGGATACCTGTTGACGGAAGAGTTGACTACCTGAAATATTTAAAGGGAAAGTATGTTGCAGCCTTTGAAGATAAAGCCTCTGAAGTAAATGAAAGAGCCGAGTTTGGTATTTCAGGAAAATATGGTAAGGTATTTTTCACACAAGTAGCCGGTTTTCTAGCAAGAAGGATTGTTTATGAAATCTCGGCCCACGATTCGGTAAAAATTGGAGAACGGTTTGGAATGATTAAATTTGGGAGTCGCGTTGACGTAATTGTTCCGGAGAAATGGATTGTTAAGGTAAGCAAAGATGATGAAGTCAGAGCAGGAGAGACAATTTTGTTTGAGTATCCCAAAAACTGATGAACCGATTTAGAGTTACACCTTCTGTAATACCTAATCTTTTTACCGCTATGAATATGTTCAGCGGTTTCCTTTCAATTGTAAGCGCGAGCAAAGGCGAATTTTTATATGCCGCCTGGCTCATAATTATTGCCGGTATTTTCGATGCACTCGATGGTGCAATGGCAAGGCTGACAAAATCTAGCAGTGAACTTGGGGTTGAGCTTGATTCGCTTTCAGATATAATCAGTTTTGGGGCCGCTCCTTCATTTTTAATTTATAAAAGCTATCTATTTCAATATGATACGCTGGGAATCATTATCAGTTCATTATTAATGCTTGCGGGGGGATTCCGTCTGGCAAGATTCAATATTCAGCTTATAGGTTTTGAGAAATCATTCTTTAAAGGATTACCAATCCCATCATCGGCTATAACAGTTGCATCATTTTGCCTTGCATTCTATAAACCCCCCGACGGTTATCCCGAAACCTTCGCCAATATAATTATTCCTATGATTCTTGTGCTTTCCTATCTGATGATAAGCAGAATTAAATACGACACTGTTCCCAAATTCAGGCTGAATGAATTAAAAGAAAGACCTTACTTTATTTTTTTGCTGCTTTGTGCCGTTTGCTTTTTAGTCCTTTTTACCTTTACACAGGCACTCTTCTTGATGTTTGTTTTCATAATCGTATTTGGTATTTTTCGTCACATATTTTTTCTCATAAAAAAGAATTTCTAAACCCGCTACTAATTTATAAGAGAGTTAATTTGTTTAAAGCTAGAGTATTAATTAAACGCCGCCCTTCCATTCTGGACCCGCAGGGAAAAGCTGTTGAAAAAGGAGCCATCCTGCTTGGAATGAATAATATCAGGAATACAAGGATCAATAAATATATCGAGTTCTCGGTTGATTCTTCTGATAAAAAAGCTGCAGAAAAAGAAGTAAACGAATATTGCAGCAAACTGCTTGCAAATCCTATCATGGAAGATTACGAATTCACCCTGGAAGAAGTAAAATGAAACCAAAGGTTGGAGTAGTAGTTTTTCCCGGGTCAAATTGCGACCACGACGCTTATTATGCATTTAAAAAAATACTCGACTGCGAAACCAGGTTTCTTTGGCATAAAGAGACCAGCCTCCAGGATTCTGATTTAATTATTCTGCCTGGCGGATTTTCTTATGGTGATTACCTTCGTACCGGAGCAATTGCACGATTCTCCCCTATAATGAACCCGGTTATCGATTTCGCCACTAAAGGAGGCTATGTCCTGGGTATCTGTAATGGATTCCAGATTTTGCTTGAAGCGGGCTTACTGGCCGGTGTGATGTTGAAGAATAAATCGCTACAATTTGTTTGTAAAGATGTTTATCTTTCTCTTGCAAATGATAATACCGTTTTTACTAAAGACATTAGCCCGGATAAAGTTCTTAAAATCCCTGTTGCTCATGGTGAAGGAAATTATTTTGCAGATCAACGTACTCTGGCCGAACTGGAGCAAAATAATCAAATTGTCTTCAGATATTCCTCACCCGAAAAAATTGTCAGTGACATTTATAATCCTAACGGTTCAGTAAAAAATATAGCTGGTATTATAAATAAACAGGGAAATATACTTGGAATGATGCCGCATCCCGAAAGAAGATGCGACCCTGTTTTGGGAAATGCGGATGGACAGTTAATTTTAAGATCAATTATAAATAATATTTTTAATTAAAGGTGATTAGATGTTTGGAAACTTAGGCGCAGGAGAAATAATTCTTATTCTTCTCGTTATTCTTTTATTGTTTGGCGCAAAAAAAATCCCCGAACTGGCAAGAGGAATCGGGAAAGGAATGAGTGAGTTTAAGAAGGGATTGAAAGACGTTGAGGAAGAGATTAAAAATACAGATTCCGACTCAAAGAAGACTGAATCAAAGAAAGACTGATAATATAAGCGAGGTCTGGAATGTTTGAAAATTTAGGAATGGGTGAATTAATTATTATTACGGTCGTTGTCCTGCTTCTTTTCGGAGGCAAGAAAATTCCTGAAGTTGCAAAGAACCTGGGTAAAGGTATAAGTGAATTCAAGAAAGGATTAAACGACCTGAAAAAAGAGATTACGATTACAGATGATGATATTAAAAAGCCGGAAACTAAAAAGATCAGCTAATCATGGGGTTCTAATTTCAATTTATTATCATTTTTACTGTAGTTATATGTGAGCAATACTTTGCACTTTCTCACCAGTACAGAAAATCACCGGCACTTTGAATTCTATTCAAACCAGTTTAGATTCCTGAATTCAGATTTGATTATTTTATCCAATTTAAAAAGCAGTTATAGCTGATGTTTATTGGTCACCTTGGCGCCGGATTGGCAATGAGAAAATTCGATAAAAAAACCAACCTTGCATGGTTTTTTGTATCAGTGCTTTTTCTCGATTTGCTTCTATGGTTTCTGATTTTGACCGGAATTGAAAAAGTCATAGTGCCTGAGAATTTTGAAAAACTTCATTATCTGAATTTTATTTTTCCATACTCACATAGCCTTATCGCAACTATTGCCTGGAGCATTCTGGTTTATATTATTGTAGAAATCTGGACAAAACGAAGGATAACTGCAATACTTCTTGGTTTAGGTGTTTTCTCACACTATATTTTTGATTTCCTTGTCCATACTCCCGAATTGACCATCTTTGGCGATAATTCGGCAGTAATAGGATTGGGATTATGGGATCATATCTATATCGCATTAATTGTTGAATTAGCACTTTTCTTTGCCGGTCTTTACATTTACCTTAAGGAAACCCAGGGAATCGGGTTTGGTGGTAAATATGGAATGCATATATTTTCAATGATTCTCGTTGCTGCAGCAATTGTTTCCCAATTATTAAGTCCTCGTCCCCATAATGGAAATGAAGTAGCTGGTTCCGCATTGCTTTCAATTGTGCTCGTAATATTAATTTCTTTCTGGCTTGACAGAAAACGAACACCTGTAAACCGATCTGACAATAAAATTCCTATGTAGATTAAAAATCCGGAGTCAAGGAATTATCCTGCCTTTTTTTTAACTTTAGAGATAAAATTTCATTTTATTGAATAAAACAGGACAGCCAATGAGTATTCTAGTAAATAATAAAACAAGACTTGTGGTTCAGGGAATTACAGGAGGCGAGGGTTCTTTTCATTCTCTGCAAATGATTGAATACGGAACGAAAGTGGTTGCGGGGGTCACTCCAGGTAAGGGTGGAACTGATTTCGAAAGTATCCCGGTATATAACACAATGGCTGACGCTGTGAAAGAACAGAATGCCAATACTTCTGTTATTTTTGTTCCTCCGGCATTTGCCGCAGATGCAATCCTTGAAGCTGCAAATTCAGGAATAAAAGTTATAATCTGCATTACTGAAGGAATTCCGGCCAGAGATATGGTTAAAGTTTATAATGCAATAAAAAATAAGGATGTAGTGCTTGTCGGACCCAATTGTCCGGGAGTTATTTCTCCGGGACAGGCAAAAGTAGGTATAATGCCGGGTTTCATACATAAAAAAGGAAAAATCGGGGTTGTCTCCCGCAGCGGCACCTTAACTTATGAAGCTGTTAAACAATTAACGGATGTAAAACTTGGTCAGTCTACCTGTGTCGGTATCGGAGGTGACCCTGTGATAGGTTCCAGGTTTGTGGATATCATAAAACTGTTTAATGATGACCCACAGACTGAAGGTATCGTAATGATCGGGGAAATTGGCGGAACCGCCGAAGAAGAAGCTGCGGCATTCATAAAGAAGCATGTTTCAAAACCTGTAATTGGTTTTATAGCAGGCAGAACTGCACCTCCCGGAAGAAGAATGGGACACGCGGGTGCAATAATTTCAGGCGGTAAGGGAACTGCAGCAGAAAAAATTAATGCCATGAAGAAAGCAGGAATAAGGGTTGCTGAAAGTCCTGCTGAAATCGGCAGTACGATGTTGAGGGCCCTGCAAAGTGCAGTAAAGAAAATAACTCCGAAAAAGAAAACAATTAAAATCTCTGTTAAAAAAGGTAGAACCACTTTAAAAAAAGAATCGACATCAGTTTCTAAAAGAACTAAAAAGATTGTTAAAGGGCAAAGGAAACATTAATTCTAACAAGATATCATTCAGGAGACCATTTTGAGTAATAGAACACTGGCAATACTTAAACCCGATGCTGTTCAAAAAAAATACATTGGACAAATAATTTCGATGATTACCAGGGCAGGATTTGAAATTAAAGCAATTAAGATGGTTCATTTATCAAAGAATTCTGCCGAAGGATTTTATGAAATACATAAAGAACGTTCTTTTTACAGGGACCTTGTGGAATATATGACTTCCGGACCCTGTATACCAATTGCACTCGAGAAGGAAAATGCGGTTGCAGATTTCAGAAAACTTATAGGGGCAACTGATCCGGCTGAGGCTGAAGAAGGAACAATAAGGAAATTATATGCTGCAAATAAAGCAGAAAATGCTGTACATGGTTCCGATTCTGATGAAAATGCTGCAAAGGAGATCCTCCATTTCTTCTCCAGGAATGAGCTGCTCGATAATTACGAAAATTAATTTTATTTAAGAGAGAAAAATCAGAGGTTGTCTTGAAAGCTTTAACTTTCTGACAGCCTTTTTTTAATGGAAAAACTGAAACTATATATAGCTGGTTTCCTGCTAATAATACTCCAGTCTTGTGAAACACAAAAAACTGATAAACAGATAAATATAGATTCCAGACTGTTTTTAGGAAGCGACCGGCTGATATCTGAGAATATTGATCTGATTAAAAATAAAAGGCTCGGAATAGTCGCAAATAAGGCAAGCATCCTATCAAATGGTGTTCTTCTGATCGACACACTAAGAAAAATTGATGGAATTCATATTAAGACCATCTTCGCTCCGGAACATGGATTTAATGCCAATACTTCTGCAGGGCAAACCGTCTACGATTCATCATATGGGACTATCCCCGTTCATTCTCTATATGGTAAAAATGCAAAACCCTCCGCTGAAATGTTAAAGGACATTGATCTTATTATTTTCGATCTGCAGGATATTGGCACCAGATTTTATACATATATTTCAACATTATTCTATGTAATGCAGGCGGCTTCCGAAAATAAAATTCCTTTCATAGTGTTAGATCGGCCGGATCCAATCGGAGGCCTTAAAGTTGAAGGCCCGGTGCTTACTCCCGATCTTAAGTCATATGTTGGGATAGCACCTATTCCGGTTATACACGGAATGACAATTGGCGAACTGGCTGAAATGTTTGCAGGAGAAAAATGGATTGCCTCAGAAAATACAGGATTCAAAATAATTAAAATGGAAAACTGGAGAAGGGGGAGCTTTTTTAATGACTATCGCCTGACCTGGGTAAATCCATCTCCGAATATTCCTGATGCAGAGACAGCATTAATTTACCCGGCTACTGCTTTTCTTGAAGGCACAAATATTTCGGAAGGCAGAGGAACCGACAAACCTTTTAAACAAATCGGGGCGCCATTTATTAACCCGGCAGAACTGATGAAAGAACTGGATTCACTTCATCATACCGGGTTATCAGTTAAGCCTGCGTATTTTGTTCCTTTAAGTACCCCCGGCTCTGAGAATCCTAAATTCGAAAATCTAAAGTGTAGTGGGATAGTTTTGAAAACGGAGGATATTGGTGAATTTAAACCCGTTGAGTTTGGTATTAAACTTTTGTTTGTCTTAGAAAAACTTTATCCTGAAAAGTTTAAATTTAACTCAGTATATTTTGATAAGTTAGCAGGAGAAAGATCAGTCAGGGAGATGCTGATCAGCAAAAAAACACCAGACGAAATTATACAATCATGGCAGTCTGAATTAAATGAATTTATAAAAAAAAGAACGAAATATTTACTTTATTAAAGGAAAGAGAATGAAAAAATTAATCTTAATTGTTTTAACAGGTATCCTCATTTACGGATGCGGTGGGAAAAACGGGGAACAAAAATCTGAGGGACAAAAAGATGAGTTTTCGTTTGATACAACAGATATTAAAGCAATTCCTGTTGAAAATCCAAACCAGTTGTTTTATTTAAGATACAAATTGCAAAAAGGTATAAGTTACACATTCAGACTTACAGCCATTTCAAAGGATGAACAAACTATAACTTCAAAGGACACTACTCTAACTCAGGGAATAGATCAGACAATGGTTTATAATATGAGATTTAAACCTACAGAGATAGACGCCGACAGCACAATGGAAATAGAAGCAGTAATTACTTCAATTAAGATCGATGGCACATTTGGTAATGAACCGGTTCATTATCAGTCGGGAGTAACAAAAGATTCTGCAGAGATAAATAAGTATGCTCAGTATGAATCGCTTGTTCAATATGCATTTGATATCAGGGTCACAAAGTTAGGTGAGCTGCTGGATGTTTTCCGTACTGACAGAATCGTAAATAAACTTCTTGATATAAGAGGTTATGCAGATTCTCTTAAGAGTGAAGAAAAAGCCACATTAAAAAATGATATTACTGAGGGCATACTAAAACCTATGATCAGCCAGGTTTTCAGGAAACTTCCAACTGAAAAAATGACGAAGGATTCCACCTGGAAGGTTGAGCAGCCCCCGACACAGTTAATGGTATTCCAGGCACAAAATACATCTGTTTTTAAAATAACAGGAATCAGGGACTTAGAGGGTGATTTAATAGCAGATATAGAAGCAGGTTTAAAAACAAAAATCACCGGTAAAAATAAACTGACTGATCGGGGTGTAAACTATGAGTTTCAGAATCCGGTTACTTCGGGCGGAGGAAAAATATTTTTTAACATCTCTAAAGGTCTTGTGCAGAAAACAAAACTGAATACTTCTGTTTCCCTTTCGTTTAATTTAGAATCGCAGGGACAGAAGGGTACAAAAAAGGAAATAATATCGAATATCAACATACTCGAATATATTCCTTAGTTATCGACTAATAACGGATGATGCATTTTAATGCATCATCCGATTCAATATCTGTTTTATGAAGAAAAATGTAGTGAAAATAATTTTGCGCAGATGGTTAATGTAAAGGATGAGGATAAGCGAAGTGAGGCGTAGCCAAACGTAGTTTATCCGCGCCTGCTGTCCCTTGCCTACTGCCTTACTGCATACTTTATACTGACCTCCGGCACTGTCCCATAATAAGATTTTCTCTCTCAGGTATATCTCTCTTCCATCTCGGCTTTATCTCCCCTTCTGGATATACGCTAACCAGTTATAAATTATCATTTTGAGACGTGTTTTCAGGTTTATATTAACGGAGGACTTCCCCTTAAAATTTTTCAGTTTTAATGATGGTTCTAAACATTTTAATTTCGGTTTTTATTTCTTCCGACTAATTAATAAACTTAAAATGACATCTGCCGGCAAATGGAAGATGTCACCTTAATCAATAAGTATCTTGAATCCGGGCCCGCCCGCAGGTTATGCCTGCAATTTTATAATTTCTTCCTATTTGATGAGAAGCATTTTCTTCGACTGAATATATTTTCCTGTCAGTCCAGCGGCCGGTATTGCTTCCATCCTGTATAAGTATATTCCGCTGCTGACTTTTTCACCGGAGTTATTATCGCAGTTCCAGGTTAGACTGTACTGCCCATTATTCATCTCTGAGTTTACAAGAGTTTTTACTTCCCTCCCCAGCACATCATAAATTTTTAATATAACATGCGAATTTTCTTCCACATTAAAACGAATCACTGTCGATGGATTAAATGGGTTAGGGAAATTTTGTTCAAGGCCAAATTCTCTAACAACCTGGTTCTCACTTTTCTGAATATCATTGAGTATATCATCTTCCGGCTTAGGGAGTCTTATAGTTGTGTATATATGAAACTCTCCCGGCAGCAGTAAAATACTACCCTGTGTGCTTGTGACAATTATGCTATCCCCGCTGAAGTAATCATACCATGTACCTGTCTGAGTGAAACCGGGATCCCCGGTACTTGGCTGTACATTAAAATTACCAACAACAGCAACATCCATTGTGGAATCATAAATATTTATTTTTTTGAAATTACCGGCTGCATCGATACTAAAATTATTGCTTCTGAAAGCCGGGTAATCTTTCTTTAGATTTATTAATGTCTTAAACACCTTATATAACTTCAGCCTTGCGGGACTATCATAATAATTCCACAGAATCGGTTTGTTGCAGACCCTGCATGGATAGTCAATAGAAATATCATACCCCAGTTCACCAAACTGCCATATCATTTTAGGACCCGGAACAGTAAAGAAAAATGCTGCCGCTTCTTTGATCCTCTGAATTGCGGTTGAGAAATGTTTGATATTATAATCGCCGGATGAATTGCCATATTGAAGATTTTTGTACATTAGCCGCTCTTCATCGTGGCTTTCCATATAGCCGACCAGGTATGGATTAGTCCAGTCTCTCACTTTGTAGGATATACCTGAGAAATCCCAGGTACCGCATGGTCCTGAAGGATACCCCATTGTTGCCTGGTTGTAATTGCAATTATGATTTCCCCACAGCATCATTCCGTAGTTTGATAACTCAATTTCTTCCTGGTTTGCTGTAAAGTGCTCAAGTATTACGTAAGCTCCTGAATCTGTCTGCCATATTCTATCAGCCATTCTTTCAAGTATGGCAATTCTTGCAGGATCGTAATTCCATCCATCACCAGGAGTGTTTGTAAAACCTTTGGAAAAATCAAACCTGAAGCCATCGATATGATATTCAGTCAGCCAATATTTATTTATTCTATCGACATAATATTTTGTTGCGCTGCTCTCATGATTAAAATCATATCCCCAGAAGTAAATCGGATTCGGAGATATTACATTAAACCATGGATTGTCGGCTGCCGGTCTGTTATTTACATTATCAAAATACAAACGAACCAGAGGATTCTGTCCGTAAGCATGATTTAATACTATATCCAGAATGACAGCGATACCATTTGCGTGAGCTGCATCTACAAAACGTTTCAGATCATCTTTGGGCCCATAATATTTGTCAAGTGCGGCATGATAGGCTGGATTGTATCCCCAGCTTTCATTTCCATCGAATTCCATTACCGGCATTAGTTCAATAGCATTTACACCGAGATTTTTAAGATAACCTATAGTGTCTTTTAAAGTCTGATAATTGTGGGTTGATACAAAATCTCTGATCAATAACTCATAAATGACGAGATCAGTCTTTGCGGGCCGCTGGAAACCTGTACTCTGCCACTGGTACTCCTGCTGATCAGTCTGTAAAACTGAAACCATTTCAGATGTTTTACCGTACGGATATGGTTTCAGGCCGGGATAAGTAGAGTCAGAGATGTATGAATCATTATACGAATCAAGCACTTTTTCTGTATAAGGGTCACCAATACGGATCTGCCCATCAACCAGGTATTGAAACGCATATTCTTCACCGGGATTAAGATTGTTTATTGTAAGCCACCAGGTTACACTGTCTGTATTAGCTTCATCTCTGTACATATAGTAGGATGAATCGACCTTCCAGTCGTTAAAATCACCTATTACATAAACGAAATCTTTATAAGGGGCATATAGAGCAAGTGTAACGCTTGAAGTGCCTGTATAGTTTATTCCGTGCACATTCCCTGAAGGCAATGGCAGATTTGTAACCGGGGGATTTATCATAACAACAAATGATAATGTATCTGTAAGATCAGAAGTATCTACCGCAACAGCAGTAATTGTGTGTGCGCCAGGTGAATATTCCGATGCCATAAACTGGGAGGATAATTCATTGGTAGTAGTTTGCGCAGCAAAGATTCCGTCAAAATATAAAGTAATTGAAGAAACTACCGTTCCAATTGCCACGCAGCTTATTGAAATATTTACAGTATCATTCTCTCCGCTGAATACCGGTGAACGAAGCGGATCACCAAAATCAAAATTTACTTCAGGCGAATTAATTATTAGATTTAATCCCGGATCATATAAATTTACAAAAATATCGGGATTAGTTTGTTTGGTAGCATCAGCACTCCTGAATACAAAAGCTAAAGCCTGTATATGTTCAGAAGGATCAGTAATATTGTAAAACTGTCTGGGCAATCCAATATTCAGATGGTAATGATTGGCACTGTCTCTTGTCAATGCAGGCTGATTTGTATTGTTTCCCCAGTCTCCTATCACATGCTGCCAGTTTCCTAAATTTGTGTTTACCCCGGTATGAGTATAGAGGGTACCGGTATAATTTAGAAGCTGCTCCGCTCCCGGTTGAGTTGCATCGAAATAGATAGTTATGCTGTCATTTTCAGTTGGAGTTTCGGGTACAGTAACAACAATCTGTGGAAAGATTTTTGCAACTGTAAGTATTAATGCAAATAGTAAATACTTTATTTTCATAATTCTCCACATATTGTTTCATAAATTAATCTCATCGATGTCAGGTCTGTCTGTATCAACCCAACTGGTATACAAGTTATCAGCAAAATCTGGATTGATTTTTTATTCACTTTCTTTTCTGCCAATTAATTGAACTATTATTTCACGACTGCGTGCCCTGTTATCAAAATCGATTAAGATTATCTGCTGCCAGGTTCCAAGGAGCAGTTTTTTATTTACAAAAGGAACAGTAAATGAAGCCCCCTGTAAGGCCGCCCGAATGTGAGAATGCCCGTTCCCGTCGTGCCAGGTATCATCATGGTTATACCTTTTGTCCGAAGGTACTAATTTTTCGAAAAATTCAGGATAGTCCCTTTTTAATCCGGGTTCAAATTCAATTGTAGTAATTCCAGCAGTTGATCCGCCAACAAAAACAAGAGCACTCCCCTCAGTTATAGTAGAATCATAAACTTCCCCCGATATTTTTTCTGTAATATCAATGAGATCAGAATTCCCCTTGGTATTTACCTTAAAACTATGTGTTTCAACAGCCATTTAAGTAAAATATTCCACAAATTTATATAAATATCGTGAAGGAAAAATTACGCAAGGTGTATTCTAAATACAAGGTAATTGAATGACAATCCGCGCCTTTACAGCAACGGAAATGCATTTTGAACAACGCAGCCTTTTTGATAAATTTGCTTCACTTTTCACCCAATTTTTAACAAGGAATCTAATGAATACCAAAGAGTATATAACTATTGAAGAAAAATACGGTGCCCATAACTATCATCCGCTTGATGTTGTTATTGAAAGAGCCGAAGGTGTATGGGTTTATGATGTCGATGGGAAGAAATACCTCGACTGCCTGGCAGCATATTCCGCTGTTAACCAGGGGCACTGCCACCCAAGAATTATTAAGGTTCTTAAATCACAGGCTGATAAAGTGACTCTGACTTCACGTGCATTTAGAAATGATCAGCTCCCTCTTCTCTACAAAGAGTTGAGTGATTTAACCGGTTACGATATGATTCTTCCCATGAACTCAGGTGCAGAGGCAGTAGAGACAGCATTAAAAGCTGCAAGGAAATGGGGATACACTTTTAAAAAAGTGAAGGAAAACTCAGCAGAAATAATTGCCTGCAATAATAACTTTGGCGGAAGAACAATCACTATTGTAAGTTTTTCATCTACAAAACAGTACAAGGAAGGATTCGGTCCTTTTACACCCGGGTTTAAATTGATTAATTATGGCAATATCGAACAACTCGAAGCAGCTATTTCTCCCAACACGGTTGCGTTCTTAGTAGAACCAATACAGGGTGAAGGCGGAGTAGTTGTACCTCCTCAGGGTTATCTTAAAAAAGCATACGATATCTGTAAAAAGAATAATGTCCTTTTCATTGCTGATGAAATACAGTGCGGACTCGGGAGAAGCGGAAAGCTTTTTGCATTTGAGTATGAAAACATTAAGCCTGATGCAGTAATCATCGGCAAGGCTCTTTCCGGCGGATGCTATCCTGTTTCAGCAGTGCTCTCAAATAAAACAGTACTGGGAGTTTTCAATCCCGGAGACCATGGCTCCACTTTTGGGGGAAATCCATTGGCAGCAGCTATTGCAAGGGAAAGTCTTAAAGTACTGATTGAAGAAAACCTTGTTGAAAATTCTTCAAAGCTTGGAGAATATTTTAAAAACAAGCTGAAAGAAATAAAATCAAAACATGTTAAAGAGGTAAGGGGGAAAGGCCTGTTCATAGGAGTTGAACTTTATCCTGAGGCAGGCGGGGCAAGACGTTTTTGTGAGGCACTCATGAAACGGGGAATCTTATGCAAAGAGACTCACGATGATGTCATCCGCTTTGCTCCACCTCTTGTCATTAAGAAAGAGGAGATCGACTGGGTTATTGAAAATGCTAACGGAGTTCTTAAGATGGTTTGAGCAGATATTCATCAACAATCTGCTTAGTTTCAGAGATAAGCTTTTCCATATTGTGCAAACGCTGCAGAACATTTTCAAGATCATTGTGTTTGCCTGAAAGCTCGATTGCAAGGGCTTCTTCAGCTATTTTGACTGCGCCTATTGATGAGCTTGCACCCTTAATGGTGTGAGCTTCATTTATAATTTTATCAATACTTTTACTTTGTATCCATTCCTCCAACTTCCGATACCGGATGATTACATCCTCGAAGAAAGTCATTATCAGTTCCTCCTGAAACTCCCTGTTACCCATACTCATCTTGTCAAGATGATTAAAATCGAAAAGCTTCTGGTCGTTTTCCGGCTGAACAACCATAGTTAAATCTTCATCGTCAGTTGAATCGTCAATTTTTAAGAGCCTGTCAATCTTAAGAATAAGTTCATCTCCTGAGATGGGTTTTGTAACATATTCATTCATTCCTGAGGCAAAACATCTTTCCTTATCTCCCTGCATGGCATGTGCCGTAATAGCAATAATAGGAACCTTACCCGCATTTCCCTCAAGTCTTCTGATCTGTAAAGTTGCAGAGAATCCATCCATTCCCGGCATCTGAACGTCCATAAGAATTGTATCATAAATTCCTTTTACGGCTTCACCGATTGCTTCAAACCCGTTCGAAACTGCATGTGCATTGAAGCCGTAATCATTTAATATTTTCATTGCTATTTTCTGATTCACAATGTTATCTTCTGCAAGCAAAATTCTGTATTTTTTTCTGATAGGGTTCAGGGCTTTCAGGTTGACCGCTTTAATATTCTTTCCTCCCTGGAACTCATAAATCTTAGCAAGTTCATTTTCATTGTACAACTTCTGCTCTTTTTGTGATTTCAGCTTGATAGTGAAGTAAAAAGTGCTTCCTTCACCTTTCTTGCTTTCGACTCCAATTTCCCCGTCCATCATATTAACAAATTCTTTACAGATTACAAGTCCAAGTCCTGTACCTCCGAAATTTCTGGTTGGAGAATTATCAACCTGGGAGAAAGGCTTAAATAAGTCACCTATTTTTTCTTCAGGAATTCCTACACCGCTGTCTTTCACGGCAATGTTTAAAACCACTTTATCCTTTTCCCTTTCTTTCATATAAACTGAAACTTCTATTGCCCCCCGGGACGTAAATTTTATGCCGTTACTGATAAGGTTGACAAATACCTGTCTTAACCTTGTACTGTCACCTATCAGATTCAGCGGCGTACCCCTGGAAATAATCTTTTTGATCGATAAACCTTTTTCCTCAGCACGGGCCAGAAGAATCGAAACAGATTCATCTATTATTTTGTTTAAATCAATCTCTTTTTCTTCGAGTTTAACTTTACCTGATTCTATTTTTGATAGATCAAGAATGTCATTTATTATTTCAAGAAGCGATTCGGCAGACTGTTTTGCACCTAATGCAAATTGTTTCATTTCCTCCTTAGAATCATAGACATCTTTCTCAATCAAGGTTAGATAGCCGATGATTCCGTTCATTGGTGTACGTATCTCATGACTCATATTTGCAAGGAACTGGCTTTTAATAATGTTTAACTTTTGGGCTTCAAGTGCCAGTTTATCAGCACGTTTCTTTTCATCAAGCAGATTTACTTCAACATTTTTTCGTTTGTTTTCTTCCTCAATTTCCTTTGTTATATCCTGAATACTCCCTTCAAAATGAATATCTCCCGTTAAGTCATCCTCAACTATCCGATCATTTAATCTTACAACAATCTCAGAACCATCCTTTTTTAACAATGTAACCGTGTAATTTTTCACTTCTCCTTTTTCTTTAAGGATTTCAATTAATTTAAGCCGTTCTTTCGGATCCTTATAAATATCACTCAGGAGACTCAGCTGCATCAATTCTTCCACTTTGCCGTATCCGAGCATCTCTGCAAAACTTTTATTTACAGTAATAAAATTCCCATCGTAACTCGACTGGAACATCCCCTCGAGTGAATTATCAAAAATAGACCGGTACTTCTTCTCAGAAAGGGAAGTTCTGTAAGATCTGTCTGCCAGTTCCATCCTTAATCTGAAATTTACTGCACTCCCGACAACTGATACGACACTCAGAAACAGGACAAACAGAACTGATTCAAACATATTCGGAAGAAAATATATTTTTGAGTTATTAATCAGAATTGCTGTTGCAAAGACAAGGTTATAATAAATGGCAACTATAATCTGGTTTTTGACATCCCAGCTTAGAAAAAGTGCGGAGGTGAAAATCATCAGTGCTACTATCTGAGCGTTGACAACAAGTGTGGATGGTATGAGGTAGATCATATATCCTGATGAAAGAATTATTACGAGGAGCAGGATATGCACAAGAATTACAGGATTGTTCTTACCCCAGTTTGTATTCAGAACCATCAGAATGATGAAAGCCAATAATGTGGCTGAAAGTCTCGTAAAGTAAACCTCATAAGAGAGATCAGAAAAGTGCCTGACCTCGAATATCATTGCAAACAAACCTGAAATGGCTATGAGAAATGCAAGAATTTTAAGAGGCGTGATTAACTGTTCCTTAGATTCTTTCTTAAGCTGTTCTTCACGTTCATGCGATAATACTATTTTTGCACGATTGAATAAATCGGCAAAACGCGAATCTTTACCTGCTGGCATGTGCCCTTACCATTAATTCATCGCAAATCTACTAAAAATATTTTAAGTAATAAATCATTTTAGTATCTTTTTCTGCAAATATCGGCTTAATTGATATATTTAGGTGCACTAATAAATATCTTTGGCATTTAAAAATGACCGGCCTCTTTTATTCAATTGATCTTTCTGTTTTTTATTTTTTCAACCATATTCTTTCAGCCCCGTTTCTGGATAAATTCTTTTCATTTATTACTAATGTGAACAATTGGTACATAGCATATATAATTCTTCTTGGCATAAGTTTTTTTAGGGGCGGTAAGAAGGGTAAGTTAGCCGCAGCAGGAGTGATAATATTAATAATAATTACAGACCAGACTGGCGGACATATTATAAAGGATTTGTTCCAGAGGATTCGTCCATGTAATGCTTTAGCAGATGTCATTACCCCATTAGGCTGTACAGGATCGTACTCCTTCCCGTCCAACCACGCTTTTAATAATTTTGCTGCAGCTACATTTTATTGCAGACTTTTCCCAAAGCTTAAATGGATCCTGTTCATTACTGCATCCCTGATCGCGATTTCCAGGGTGTATCTGGGACTGCATTATCCATCCGATATACTAGGCGGGGCATTACTTGGAATTGTCTTTGGATATTTATTTACTGAAATCGTCATCCGGTTAAACAAAAGATGTAATGGAGATAAAACTCACCAAACACTGGAGTCTGATTGAAACGATTAAATGATAAACTTATAATCAGGGAAACTTCCGAACAAGATACCCCTCAGATTTTTACATTAATCCGGGAACTTGCTGAATATGAAAGACTCAGCGATTCAGTCACCGCGGATGAGAAACTGCTTAAAGAGAATCTCTTTGGTAAAAATAAATATGCTCAGGTTATATTTGCCGAGTATGAGGGGAAAATCGCCGGTCAGGCACTGTTTTTTTATAACTTTTCTACATTTAAGGGTAAACCCGGTATTTACCTGGAAGATCTATACGTCCGTCCGACTTTTAGAAAAAGAGGCATCGGAAAAGCACTTCTTATGTATTTAATTGAGGTGGCAAAAGCTAAAAATTGTGGAAGAGTTGAATTGGTTGTACTTGACTGGAATCAGCCGGCGATAGATTTTTATAGAAGTATCGGGGCAAAACCAATGGCTGACTGGATAGTTTTCCGATTAAGCGAAAATGCATTTCCGGGATAATAAAACACAAGCAATATCTCCATAAATTTTTATCTTTGTTACTTAATTTTCTATCTTAGTACATTTAAAACAGGAAATTGGAATGGCAGACAATAAGAGAAGAGTTGTCGTTACCGGAATGGGCGCTTTAACCCCAATTGGACTTTCTCCCGTGGAATTCTGGGAAAATATGATGAAGGGAAAAAGTGGATCCGCATTGATTACTGGTTTCGATGCTTCGCGCGTTGAAACGAAATTTGCCTGCGAGTTGAAAGGTTTTGATCCGTTAAATTTTATCGATAAGAAAACAATCCGCCGTCTCGATAAATATGCACAATATGCATTAGCTTCTGCAGGACAGGCCCTTGCAGATAGTAATATAAAACCCGGCGAGTTGTCGGAACAAGAAAAATCAAGAATCGGTGTTATATACGGAAGCGGGATCGGTGGAATCGAAACCTTTTATAAACAGTCTATAATAAACAATAATGAAGGTCCTGACAGGGTATCGCCATTTTTTATACCCATGCTGATCCCTGATATCGCTGCAGGATATATTTCAATACTATATGGATTCCGGGGACCTAACTACTGCATAGTCTCCGCTTGTGCCACTGCAAATAATAATATGATTGATGCTTTCCTTCTTATAAGACAGGGAACAGCTGATATGATTCTTACCGGCGGAAGTGAGGCTGCTGTAAATGAAATAGGGATAGCAGGATTTAATGCATCCAAAGCATTATCTACAAAGAATGATTCACCGGAAACAGCAAGCCGTCCTTTTGATGCCACAAGGGACGGATTTGTAATGGGTGAAGGCGGGGGAAGTCTTATCCTTGAAGAACTCGAACATGCTAAAAAAAGAGGTGCTAAAATTTATGCTGAGGTGATTGGTATGGGTTTATCTGCAGATGCTTACCATATTACGGCTCCCCATCCTGAAGGTATCGGAGCAGTACTTGCAATGGAAATGGCAATTAAGGAGGCAGGGATTACTCCACAGGATATTGATTATGTAAATATGCATGGCACATCAACACTTTTGGGGGATATTGGAGAAACAAAAGCTATTAAAAAAGTATTTGGTGATCATGCATACAAAGTGAATTTATCTTCGACAAAGAGTATGACAGGACATCTCCTTGGGGCTGCCGGAGCCGTGGAAGCAATTGCCTCAATACTTGCTATACAAAATAACCGTATTCCGCCTACAATCAATTTTAATAATCCTGATCCCGAATGTGATCTTAATTACACATTTAATAAACCACAGGATAGAGAAGTAAATGTCGCCTTGAGTAATGCTTTCGGATTTGGCGGTCATAATACATCTGTTATATTCGGAAGATATTCGGGCTAACTTTCATTTTTGTGATCTTCAGATAACAATCTCATCTCCCTATCCGGATTCAGGTATCATTTAAGTCATAGACTGATCATGGGTTGGCATTAAATGTAAGATTATCAGTACAGAAGGAAAATGAGCCTCCTATTTTTTATCCTCTTTAAAAATGCTATCTGATAAACCCACATTAACTTTATAATCAGAATAATTAATATACACCTTGCCTGTGGTGGTCTTTTCTATGTTTCCCTTTTCCTTTTCTTCACCGCTCTGTTCAGCCATATCGCCCGTCAGTTCTTTTGGCATCTGCATCTTCTGCACGTTAAACGTGAAGACCATCGATGATGGCAGAGGATATTTCAAATTATTATCATATTTCAGATCAATTGAAAATGTTCCATTAGTTTTTGTTGTAGATTCAATTCTTCTTATGATATATTTATCTTTATCTATCCACAATGTTGTAAGAATCAGATCCCCTCTGTCCCCGAGCGGAATAACTTTTACAAGGTAACAGGGATTCCCTTCAACTTCCAGCTCTTTATCTAAGATGGAGGTATAATCCCCCTCTAAAAAACTGTAAGGAGAAAAATTCAGTCCTTCTTTTGGAAGGAGGGCAAATCCTTCCGATTTTAACTTTATATTATCCGGCTGTTTATAATATATTTTTGCCTGGGAATCCGGAACTTTTAGAAAATTAACATCAACTTTTATTTTAACGTTTACTTCATAATCTTTCACTTTACTGAAGTTTTCTTTGACTTTTTCAAGGATATCTTCCGGATTATGCCTCTGAGCAAAGCAAATAGATGTGAATAATAGCAGGATTAGTATTTTTTTCATTTTTTAACTCCTGTCCTGAAGTAGTTTCAGGTAAGAATATCTTTTCGTTTAAATATAAAAGCTGTTACAGAGAATAGAACGATAATATGACCGCTGAGTACTGCTACTGATTTGAAAAAACCTCCATAGTCAACAGGATCATCAAAGAGTTTTCTCCAGGACGACATATAAGTGGTAAAGAGATAAGGTTCTATATTTCTGAAGAAATCTACCTGGATAGCTGAGAGAATAATAAAAACGATGATTACAGCCATTGTTGAAATAATCGGACCTATCGCATTTTCTACAAGAGAAGAAAAAAAGAAGGCTAACGCTGTAACTACGGTCATACTTAGCGCAGCAAAACTATAAGCTATTATAAATCTCCAGAAAACATCTCCCCGGGCAAAAATTATTATCCCGCTGCTTTTAATCACTATCAACTCTCCTACCCCAAAAATCATTATACCCAAACCAAGACTTATAATTGCCAGCCAAAGAACAAGGAGATTTGAATAAATTAAGCCCGCAATAAATTTTGAAGTTACAATCTTGAGTCTCGATACAGGACGGGTAATTAGAAGACGATAAGTGCCGGCAGTGGCTTCACCCGCAAGCAAATCACCCGCAACCAGTGCAATCAAAAAAGGAATGTGAACAGCAAGGCTTGTAAGTATAAAATATGAAATCAGGTAACCGTTCAGGAGGTTCCCTACGAAAACAAATGATTGCTGAAGGTTTCTCGTCATAAAGTCGAGCGATTTTTCTCCTTCCGCCAGCATTGCAAAGTTAATGACAGGAACAATCACGGCTATTACCATAAAGCCGATATATGTTCTCCATTTTTTAAAGATTTTATAAAGTTCTATCCTGATCAATGTCAGCATTTACGAAACTTTCTCCGTAATGTTAAGAAAATATTCTTCAAGTGATCTTGTAGGAATAACCGCACTCACTTCAATATTATTTTCAATCAGATATTTATTTAGGGCAGCGATTTCATCTGCCTCAAGCGAGAATATCATTGTGTTATTTGCCACTGACTCCAGGTCATTTATATACCCGGTCTCACTCAGTATCTGCTTTGCTTTTCCGGAGTCGTTCACTTCAAATGTCACTTTAAGCCGATTCATATTCAGGAGTTCATTTACTTTTCCCTCTACAACCGTCCTGCCTTTATCAATTATTATCATCCGGTTGGCCACAAGTTCTACTTCGTACAATATATGAGAAGAAAGAAATAAAGTTTTATGTTTATCCCTGCTCAGATGAAGTATCAGTTCCCTGATTTCTTTCATTCCCTGGGGATCAAGTCCGGTAGTCGGTTCATCAAGAATAATAAGGTCAGGGTCATGCAGTAAAGCCTGGGCTAGTCCAAGTCTTTGTCTCATTCCATGTGAAAAAGTTTTTACTTTACTTTTATATCTCTTTTCAAGTCCTACAAGTTCCAGTACTTCCATTATTCTTTTCCCGGGAATGTACTTTCCTGAAATTCTGCCAAGTATTTCTAGGTTTTTATAAGCACTGAGATATGCATAAAAATCAGGTTTCTCAACTATGGCTCCAATTCTTTTCAGGATAGAAATTCTATCATTTTTGAGTGTTTTTCCAAAGATTTTAATTTCTCCCTCGTCCGGGTTAATAAGAGATAACAGCATCCGGATTGTTGTACTTTTACCGGCACCATTTGGACCAAGAAAACCGAACACATCCCCTTTAAATACATTTAAGTTCAGGCTGTCCACAGCTTTTATTTCTTTAAATTCCTTAGTAAGGTTATTTATCTCAATAATTCTTTCCTCAGACAAAATCGCTCCTTTAAGTGTGATTTAAAATATAGTTCGAATCACATATGTAAAAATATAAAAGATAAAAAAATGATTCAGCTAATTATTATAACCGGTTAAAATATCACACAAACGCATACGGAACTAAAATATGACTTTAATAGCTAAGTTAATTAACGTATAAATATATAAAGAATCCTTTTATTAAGAGACCGGTAAAAAAAATAGTATCAGATGCAAATTAATTTAAAATATTTCTTTTTTGTTTTTGTAATAAAATATGATAATGTTTGCAGAGCAGGATGAGTTAATAAAAAAATTTTTTTCTCCCACATATTTCCTTTCAGAAAAAAATTTTTTAGTTTCAGTTCAGTTAGAACAAAAAAATTCAATCCAAATTATCCTTAATGAAAAAAAATAATTGCTTGATGAAATATTTTCAGAGAACTTCTTCAATATACAGTTACATTTCTTTTAGAGAACAACTCATTTGCAATTCAGAACAAAAAATTAAACTTACGATATTAACTTTTAGTGCGGGAGTATCCTGATGCAGATTAAAAGATTGTTTACTACAGCCGGGAATGATCCTTTATCCTCAATTGATTTTGTGAAGAGAATCAGTGAGATAAAGAATCCTGATGGATCTATCGTATTCCATATGGAAGATGTTTATGTACCTGCACAATGGTCACAGGTTGCTACAGATATAATTGCTCAAAAATATTTCCGAAAAGCCGGGGTTCCCAAACTTCTGAAGAAAGTAAAAGAAAAGGGTGTGCCTGCGTGGCTTCAGCCGTCTAAAGCCGATACAGAGAAACTGGAACAGTTACCAGAAAAAGAAAGAGTCACATCCGAATCAGACGCAAGACAGGTATTTCACCGGCTGGCCGGCAACTGGACTTACTGGGGCTGGCAGTCAAATTATTTTGATACAGAAGATGATGCCAAAGCATTTTATGATGAAATGATGTATATGCTTTCTAACCAGATGGCTGCGCCAAATAGTCCTCAGTGGTTCAATACGGGACTGAACTGGGCTTATGGGATAACAGGACCTTCACAAGGACATTATTATGTTGATTACAAAACCGGAGAATTGACAGCTTCTTCAGATGCATACACTCACCCCCAGCCGCATGCTTGTTTTATTCAATCGGTCAGTGATGACCTCGTAAAAGATGGTGGAATCATGGATCTCTGGGTACGTGAAGCCCGTCTTTTTAAGTATGGTTCAGGCACCGGGTCTAATTTTTCGGAGATAAGAGGAGAGAACGAACCATTAAGCGGAGGAGGGAGATCGTCGGGTTTGATGTCATTCTTAAAAATAGGTGACAGATCCGCAGGTGCTATTAAATCGGGCGGAACCACACGCCGTGCAGCAAAAATGGTTACCCTAGATCTGGATCACCCGGATATTGAACAGTATATAAACTGGAAGGTTGTTGAAGAACAAAAAGTTGCCTCTCTTGTTGCGGGATCGAAGTTATGCAACTACCATCTTAATGCAATAATGAAAGCCTGCTATGATGAACATCCTGAAAATGATCGGTTCAATAAGAACTACAATAAGAAATTAAAACATGCAGTTCTGGAAGCAAGAAGAGCGCAAATACCCAACAATTATATTGAAAGAGTTATACATCTCGCCAGGCTTGGTTTTAAATCAATAGAATTTCCGGTTTATGACGTAGATTGGAATTCAGATGCGTATGCTACTGTATCCGGGCAGAATTCTAATAACTCGATAAGAGTGACTAACCAATTCATGGAAGCTGTGCAAAATGACAGTGAATGGAATCTTTACTGGAGAACAGAGAAGAAAAGAGCTAAAATAGAAAACCGTACAGCAAAACCAAGCAAAGTTTTGAAGGCCAGGGAATTATTTGATGAAATCAGTTATGCTGCCTGGTCCTGCGCTGATCCCGGTATCCAGTACCATACTACGATCAATGAGTGGCATACCTGTCCAAATGATGGTGAAATAAAGGCTTCGAACCCATGCAGTGAATATATGTTTCTGGATGATACCGCCTGTAACCTGGCTTCACTGAATCTTGTTAAATTTTACGATTCGGATTCCAGGAAATTTCAAATTGATTCTTTCCGTCATGCAACAAAGTTATGGACGATTGTGCTTGAAATAAGCGTGCTTATGGCACAGTTCCCTAGCAAGGAAATAGCACAGTTAAGCTATGATTTCAGAACTCTCGGCCTGGGGTATGCCAACCTTGGATCCCTGTTGATGCTTCAGGGCATCCCTTATGACAGCAATGAGGGATTCGCGATATGCAGTGCTTTAACGGCTATAATGCATATGACTGCTTTTGCCGCTTCTGCAGAAATGGCTAAAGAAGCCGGTCCGTTCAGCAAATATGAAAAAAATAAAGATGCTATGCTGAGGGTTATAAGAAATCACAGAAGAGCGGCTTATAATGTACCCCACGAAGAGTATGAGGGATTATCAATTTATCCGGTAGGTATAAACCCTAAACATTGTCCTTCAGATTTACTTAAGGCTGCAAGGGAAGATGCTGACCTGGCCCTTGAAATGGGAAATCAATACGGCTTCAGAAATGCTCAGGTTACTGTAATCGCTCCTACAGGTACAATCGGACTTGTAATGGATTGTGACACAACCGGTGTGGAACCGGATTTTGCCCTGGTTAAATTCAAAAAACTGGCCGGCGGAGGGTATTTTAAAATCATCAACCAATCTATTCCACCTGCATTGGAGAGAATGGGATACAATAAAGATCAGATAAATGAAATTGTGAAATATGCTAAAGGTTCGGGTTCACTTGAGGGATGTCCCTACATAAATCACGAATCCCTAAAGGCAAAAGGTTTTACTGACGAAGCGCTGGCTAAAATTGAGCGTGTGCTTCCTTCAGTTTTCGAACTAAGTTTTGCCTTTAATAAGTTCACTTTAGGATTAGATCTCCTGACAAAGAAACTGAAGATTTCTGAAGATGATATTGATTCGTTTGATTTTAATTTGCTTACTGCTCTTGGATTTTCAAAACAGGAAATTGCTTCGGCCAATGATTATATTTGTGGAACAATGACTGTTGAAGGCGCTCCGTTCCTGAAACATGAACATTACCCTGTTTTCGATTGCGCTAATAAATGCGGTAAAAAAGGAACAAGATTTATCCGCCCGATTGCACATATTAAAATGATGGCTTCAGCACAACCATTTATTTCGGGTGCAATTTCCAAGACTATTAATTTACCTAACCAAGCTTCAGTTGAGGATATTAAAGATGCATACATTCAATCCTGGAAACTTGGAATTAAGGCAAATGCTCTCTACCGCGATGGTTCAAAATTATCTCAGCCTCTCAATTCAGTCAGTGAGGAAGAACTGGAAGCCTTACTTGAAGATAAAGAGAATAACGATATTGTTAAGGTTGCCGAGAAAATCATTCATCGTTATATTGCAAAAAGAAGAAGATTACCAGACAGAAGAACCGGTTATACACAAAAAGCAAAGATTAATGGACAATCCGTTTATATCAGAACAGGTGAATATGATAACGGACAGCTCGGTGAAATATTTATTGATATGCACAGGGAAGGTGCAGCCTTCCGGAGTTTACTGAACTGCTTTGCAATTTCTATTTCACTTGGACTTCAGCACGGTGTTCCTCTGGAAGAATTTGTTGACGCTTTCGTTTTTACTCGTTTCGAACCGAGCGGAATTGTTTCCGGAAATGATAAGATTAAAATGGCGACATCTGTAATTGATTATATTTTCAGGGAACTGGCAGTAACTTACCTTGGCAGAAATGATCTTTCACATGCAGATAATGAAATAAAACCCAAAGCTTCGCATAGTATAGTTAAAAAAATCATTGAACCTGAATTTGAAAGTGAAGAAGTTATCAGCGAGAGAGTGGTAGAATTAGACAAAAATAATCATGATTCGTACAACTATTCACTTTCTTCAAATGAAGCTAAATATTCAAAACACCCAGAAGGTTTTGCGCAGGTAAATAATAGTATAACAACAAAAGTAAGAAGGGCTATTGAAGCCGGTTATACGGGAGATATATGTACCGAGTGTCAAAGTATAACGATGGTCCGGAATGGCACTTGTCTGAAATGTATGACCTGCGGTTCAACATCCGGCTGTAGTTGAAACTTTTCTATAAGGTTAAGAAAGAGGCTGTCTCAATAATCTGTTTTTAAGAGAATTGAATCAGCCTCTTCTGTTTATTAGGCATATTTTCATAAGTAAACCTCAAATTTCGACTGTTCTTCTTTCAGTCGAGATACGCTTGACATACGCACTCCTCCTAACCTGTTCCAGTTGCTCTTACCTGTTAATAAGATTATATCTAGAAGCAAAAGTTAAATCCTATACAATAACCCTTATTAATCGGGAAAATTGTAATTTCTGGCATATTATTCTGATAAGGATCCGGACTGTTTAATTTAACAACAGTTCTGCCAATCACCATTCCAATTACTGCACTTAAAACCGTATCTGAAAACCAATGATTATCTGAATAAATCCTTTGGTAAGCAGTTAAAGAGGCAAGTCCGTATAATCCAATAGTTGCATAAATGTTTTGAATTCTCTCAGCCAGAACAGTAGAGACTGTAAACGCAACAGTAGCATGCCCGGAAGGCATTGAGTAATAATCATTATCGAAAACGTAATTTCCAAAATCCATATTACCATCATTATTATATGGACGGCTCCTGGAAAATAAAACTTTTAACAAAACATTAATTGTTCCGGCATAAAGAAGTGACTCAGCAAGCAGCCGTCCTGTAAGAGATACTGATCGCTCATTAAAAATTAATCCTGCGGCATATAGACCTGCTGATAGGGTAACTGCAGGTGGAACTTCACCATAGTACTGCCCGATTTTGGTAATATGATCCATTGTTTCATTCTGGTTCCTTCTGATCAAACCCCTGATATCATTATCTAAAAACATTGAAAGTGCGGTAGTTCCCACAATTGCACCGGTTATAGCCCAGTCTTTTCCCGAAAAGTGGGCCGGAGTTTTCAGAATATATAATCCATCCTCTAGACTTTTGGTAAAGTCATATTTTATTAATTGAAAAGCTGTCGGGTAATCTGAACTGTGCTTAATTGAGTCTTCATCAGAGGGGCCCGGTGTATTGGAAAAGGAAAAAGTTGAAAAGCAAAAAAGGATTGCAAAAAGAACTGCAAAATGGCGAATCATTTGTTTCCTTCTTATGGGAATCAGTTAATAAAATTTAAAGATATAACCTGGAATGCCATTCAATTTAGTCAAGCAAAGATCATAAAAAAAGTGTAAGTGATGCTAATAAGAAACAAAAGAACTGCTAAAAAATATCTTGTTGTTCGACTCTTCTTCCCCCCATAAATCGTTTGGCATAATAATCCTGATCCATAGAGGAAACAATTACACCGTTTTTTGAGCTGGCATGTGCGAAAAGATTATCCCCTATATAAATTCCTACATGGCCGGGTTTTACTCTTCTTCTTGTATTAAAGAAAACAAGATCCCCGAATTTCAGGTCCTCATGTTTTTCAATCTCAGTCCCCTGTTTGAATTGTTCTTTAGCAGATCTATCCAGGTCCAGAGATAAAACATTGTGATAGACAGTCTGTGTAAAGGCAGAGCAGTCAATACCATTTGTTGAATTCCCGCCATACTTATACGGTGTATTAAGATATTTGATTATCTCCATCAACAGCTTTTCTTTCATCGTGCTGTTATCAGCTTCAATATCTGTTTCAGAGTTGTCCGATTTAAGCTGATTCATTACGGAAGCTATATCTATACCCTGATCTTCAGGCATTTCATCCTCATCTTCAGAAAGTGAATCGGCTGATGCAGTCAGATTCTCCTGGTCAGAGAATCTCTGATGTGAATCAGTATCTTTCTTTTCATTATCTTTTTCATACCTTGAAGTATAAGTTGAAGAAGAGCACCCCGCATATCCCACCACCGAAATAAATAAGGCTGAAGAAAATATTATTATATGCGTAGTTCTGCGCATGCAATCAGCCAAGATATGTTTTTAGATTTTTACTCCGGGAAGCGTGTCTCAGCCTTCGGATTGCTTTTTCTTTTATTTGTCTTACTCTCTCCCTGGTAAGGTTGAAACGTTCACCGATTTCTTCTAGTGTCATAGAATGCTCCTTATTTAAACCGAAATAAAGCTTTATTACTTCAGCTTCTCTGTCAGACAGAGTTGATAGCGCTCTTTCAATTTCACTCTTAAGCGATTCATCCATCAAAACATAATCCGGGGAAGGCTGCTGATCATCTTCTATAACATCCAGTAACCGGTTTTCTTCTCCCTGTGCAAACGGAGCATCCATTGAAACATGTCGTCCCGCAATTTTAAGATTATCAGCAACTTCGCTAATATCCATATCCAGTTCCTGTGCTAGTTCTATGGCACTGGGTTCTCTCTCAAATTCCTGTTCCAGGTTACTGTAAGCTTTACCGATTTTATTGAGGGCGCCGACACGGTTCAGTGGTAATCGTACAATACGCGATTGTTCTGCAAGAGCCTGCAGAATTGACTGCCGGATCCACCATACTGCATAGGAAATGAATTTAAATCCGCGTGTTTCATCAAACCTGTTTGCGGCTTTTATTAATCCCAGGTTTCCTTCATTAATTAAATCACCTAATGATAACCCCTGGTTCTGATACTGTTTTGCCACACTGACTACGAATCTCAGGTTTGCTTTTGTAAGTTTTTCTAATGCCGACCGATCGCCTTTCCTGATTCTGATTGCAAGTTCAATTTCCTGCTCAGGTGTAAGAAGATCTACACGGCCAATTTCCTGAAGATATTTATCGAGTGACTGGTTCTCGCGGTTAGTAAATTGTTTGGTTATTCTCACAGCAATATCTCCCGATGATTATTGATTTATCGTATCGACTATACCAACAATCGAAGCATCTACCGGAGCCATATCTACAGGCAGCGGTATTACTGCTTCTGATGCAGTTATATAAATTATCGTTTCCCCAGGTCCGGCTCCAACTGTATCAACAGCCACAATTGGTTCACCGGTTTTTTCATAATCTGAGTTAATTGGCTGAATAAACATCAGCTTAAAGTTTTTAAGGGCGCTGTATTTGCGGGTAGCCCAAATATTTCCAATTACTTTTCCCAGAAACAATTATTATACCATTAAAATTAATCTTCGGTTGGTTAATTTATTCTGCTTTACCGGTTTTAATCGGCTTCTTGTTTTGAAAGATATTCTTTAAGAGCAACGTCAAGTTTATCGACTATTGCCATAATTACTGCGTCAATAGGTTTGTTTTTAGTGAATTCGGTTTGTCTTGATGAACTTCCTGTAGCTACTAGAACCACCTCCCCTTCTCCTGCACCAACACTGTCTACAGCTACAACAAAATGATCCTTTTCTTTTAAATCAAGATCAAGCTGTCTTACTATAAGAAATTTTGCACCGACAAGATTTTCATCTTTTCTTGTAGACCAGACAGTTCCGATAACTTTTCCCAAAAACATTAAAAACTAATCCTTTGATTCATTTGCTGTAATAAACGAGGTTAATATACTTTTCATTTCTAAAAAATACAATTTATCAATTTGTTTATATATCCAAAAGTGTTTGATTTACGCTTTATTCACTAAATTATATGCAAAAAACTCTTACCCCTTAAATTATTTTGCACACTAAAATAGTCCGCGACCGTTTTCCCCACATCCGATAATGTTGAACGTATACCCAGGTTCCTGACTTCAGACTTTTTATAGTAAAAAAGAAGGGGGACATATTCCCTGCTGTGATCTGTGCTGATTGTTGTCGGATCATTCCCGTGGTCAGCAGTAATTATCAGCGCATCTGATTCATCCAGCTTATTCAAAAAGTCCGGTAAAAAATCATCAAAATATTTAAGAGCATCGGCAAATCCGGCAGAATCATTTCTATGACCATAATAAACATCGAAATCAACGAGGTTTGTAAATATAAAACTCCCTCTAAATTCTGCAGCTGCTTTCAATAATTCTTCACAGCCTTCCCGGTTTGATTTTGTTTTACGCGCATATTTAATGCCCCTGTGATTAAAAAGGTCATTAATCTTTCCTATTGCAACTGTGGTAATATTATATTCAAGAAGCAGGTCAAGAATAGTTCTGTCGGGTGGATCGGTTGAATAGTCTTTTCTGTTAGTTGTCCGGGTAAAATTACCGGATTGACCGATAAAAGGACGAGCTATAACCCTTCCGATTATTACCGGAGGAATTAATACCTGCTCCCTGGTGATTTCACAAATTTCATACAATCTTTTAAGCGAAATCACTTTCTCATGTGCTGCTATCTGGAAAACAGAATCTGCGGATGTGTAAACAATCGGAAATCCGGTTTGTAAATGCTCATCACCAAGTTCTTTAATTATTTCTGTTCCTGACGCTGCTTTATTTCCCAATATGCCTTTACAGCCCGTAAAATTCTTAAATTTCTCTAAGAGGTCATCCGGGAAGCCATCAGGGAAGTATGAAAAATCAACATTAACATATAAACCTCCCAACTCCCAGTGTCCGGTAATAGAATCTTTTCCTTTTGAGATTTCCCGCAATTTTCCGAATGAAGCCAATGGACTTGAAGCAGGTGGAATACCCTTTAACTCTTCAATATTTCCCAGACCAAGTCTTTGAAGGTTAGGTAAATTTAATTCGACTGATTGTGAAATGTGTTGTAGTGTATTGCTGCCTGAATCACCATAATCAGCGGCATCGGGCAATTCACCGATACCAACCCCATCAAGGATAATTAGGAATAGATTGTCCAAATTAAAAAAAAGAATTATGAAGAATATTAGTTGATATTCCTGACAGTATTACCGCCTCTTTCCAAAGCTTTCTGCAGAGCCAAATCGGCATTGTGCAGAACCTCGTCTGCATCAACCTTACCTGTTGAAGAAGCAACTCCTACTGATATCGTATAAGTCGTTTGTTTGGAAACAACTGCAATTGGTTTCCTTGCAATTTTGACACGAAGCTTTTCTGCCCATAAAAAGACGTCTTTTGTATTAGAATCGAAGAAATATACTGCAAAAACCTTATCACCTATTCTTCCGAATAAATTTAAAGGCGTCATTTCCTGTTTTATCGTATCAGCAACGGTAACCAGTACTTTAGGGAGCGGATTGCCGTCAAACAGCGATTCCTGTTCCAGAAAATCATCAATCCTTATCAATGCAACGGCTCCTGAAACTTTAACTTTCTCGGCCTTCATTAAATCTGTACTTAATCTTTCCCTAAATGTTTCACTATTTAATGCTTTTGTTTCAACATCAACAGCAAGATAACTTTTCAGAAGCGCCTGCGTAGAATAAGAATAAATGACAAAGGACAAAATATTCATTGCATTTTTAAGGAACTGGACATCCGCATTGGAAAAAGCATTTTTCTTCAGACTTTCAAAACACAAAACCCCGTAATTCTGATTGTTGTAGATTAACGGCATAGCCAGGAATGAACCTTCAAAGCTTACGTCCTCAGCCTTGCAATATCTTTTATATTGTTCCCCTGAAGTATCATCAATCTTAACAGGTATACCGGTAATTATACTCTTACCCACAAGCGTTCCGTTTATTTCAATTTCAAGACTTTCCCCGATATACTTTAACGAAGTATTATTGATAATTTTAACTGTCTTAAATTTTTGGTCCAATGGGTAGAAATAGACAAATGCAAACGCATCCCAGTTAAGCAGGAATCCAACTGAATTATATATCGTGTTTATAAGATCGGAGTCACTATCAAACTTGCTTTCCGGTCCGATTAGATTCAGAAGTCCTTTTAATCTCTGTTGAGAAACCGAATCGGAATGTTTCTCTTCAAATATTGAAATTATCATCGTTATTACCCGGACAAACCTTCCCAGAGCATATATAGTTTCAATCCCGAAAGCATCTCCGACTTTTGAATCCACAGTGATTATTGCAATAAGCGATTTATCGTAGAACAAGGGTACTCCGACAAAACTTCTTATCCCCTGGACAGAAGAATAATATCTTATTACATCGGCTTCAGCAGCAGGAGAAATATCGCTCAACAGCTCAGGCTCACCTTTCTGAACGATTTTGCTCAATATGTCGTCTTCAATATCAAGTTTTCTGGTAATAAGTTCATCAGAATTAGAAACATATTTTTCAATTGAAAGTTTTTCTTTCTTCTTATTATACCAGAAAAAAATCGCAGTATTGGCCGAGTAAGCTTCCTTAATTACGGTCAGCATCTTTGCTAATACAAAACCGAATTGGCCATCGTGTCCAACTTCTTCAGGTAATGCTTCATTAGCTATTTCTTCAAATCTTTCCTTAAGATCAGGGGGTTTTAATGTAGTATTAGAAGCCCCATATTCGGGAACATAATTCTCCGATGTAATTATTTCCGGTTTATTACCGGAAATTATTTTGAATGATTCTTCATAATCGTGCCTGGGTTCTCCCATAAGATCTGTGTCCTCATCCTCGATATCCAAAGAAGAAAAAGATTTATCAAAGCGGATTGAATCACGCAGAAATATTATAAACGCTACGTAAATAATAATTACAGCAATTGTAATAAACCTTATTACAGGGTCGTCTGTCAGAAATAAAATTGCAGCGAGAACGGGCACCAGTGAGAAAATCAGGATTCTCTTCTTTTGTCTTCTGTCCATATTCGAGTGAAAAATTGGAAGATAAAAATTGCAGTAAATATATACTTACTCTTTAATAATAGCAAACAAACCGCAAGATAATGTCTCAGTAATAAAACAATTTTGAAAGGCAACTCAATATCTCTCTCCTTCCGGTTTTTTTAACTGCGGAATGTAAAAACAGGTTTTCGCCGGGTATTAGTTCAGGGAAAAATTCTGAAATATTCTTTCTTACCCTGGAAATTTCAGATTGATTGAGTTTATCAACTTTATTTAAGAGTACTAAGTATGGAATAAGATTATCTTTTAATATAGAATTTAGCCGGACATCCAGTTCTGTAGGATTGTGCCGGCTGTCTATTAAATGAACAGCAAGAGATATGTGACCTGAAGCTGATATGAACTCTGAAATAATTTTCCCCCAGTATTCTCTTTCTTTTAAACTTGTTTGAGCGTATCCATAGCCGGGTAAATCTACCATATAGAATTTTTCATCAATCCGGTAGTAATTAATACAACGTGTTTTGCCAGGAGTTGAACTTATTTTCGCCAGGTTTTTCCTGTTATATAATGAATTAATGAATGATGATTTGCCAACATTCGATCGACCGCATAGAATTACTTCAGGAAGCCGTATCTTCGGTACATCCTTGACTTTGTAAACCGATTTTATAAACTGTTGATTCTCAAACATGGGCTTATAATAAAAAAGAGTAACCGGATAACCGGTTACTCTTCACATAAGTTAATATTTGTTTTCTACTTATTCTTTTCAACAGGAGTTTCTTCAACAACCTGGGCATCAGAAATTTCCTGTTTCTTTTCAGCCTTTTTCTGCGCTTTTCGTGCTTCTCTCTTTTCTTTTTGTTCCTCGGCTTTTGCATTAATTACATCATTATAATCAACCAACTCAAGAATAGCCATACTGGCAGCATCACCTATTCTGTTACCAAGCTTTATTACTCTTGTATATCCACCGGGTCTATCACCGATTTTGGGGACTATTTCACTGAAGAGTTCTTTAATAACTGCTTTATCGCTGATGTGACTCATTACCAGTCTCATTGAATGAAGGTCGTTTTTCCTTGCCTTGGTAATCAAGGCCTCAACATGTTTTCTGGCTTCCTTAGCTTTTGTTTCAGTAGTTCTTATTCTTTTATGTCTAAGCAAAGACGTTGCCAGCGCATTCATTAGAGCTGCACGGTGGCTCGCAGTCCTTTTTAATTTTTTTCCTTTAGTTCTGTGTCTCATTGATAAACCTTTAATTCAAAATTAATTTGATTCAGTTTCTTCCTTCAGGTATTTATCTACATCCATTCCGAATTCAAGTCCTAGATTTTCAACTATCTCCATTAGTTCAGCAAGGGATTTTCTTCCGAAATTTCTGAACCTCAGCATTTCAGATTCATCTCTTCTAACAAGTTCTGCCAGGTTCTTAATGTTTGCAGCTTTTAGACAATTGTGTGATCTCACACTTAATTCAAGATCATCTACGGGAGTCAAAAGTATTTTTCTTACTCTCTCAAATTCAGTATCCTTCTGACTGACGGCCTGCTCTTCTTCCTGTTCAATATCAAAGTTAATGAACAGCTGTATATGATCTCTTAAAATCTTAGCTCCCTGGGTTAAAGCATCATCGGGAGTAATTGAGCCATCAGTGTAAATTTCAATGGTCAATTTTTCATAATCGTTCTTATCGCCTATTCGCACGTTTTCTACATCGTATTTAATATTCTTTATAGGCGTAAAAATGGAATCGATCGGAATAACACCTATTGTTTGATCCGGAGAAATATTTTCCGAAGAAGGGACATATCCGGTTCCTTTACCAACTCTCAGTTCGATGTCGAATTTAGCACTCTTATTCAAAGTGGCAATGTGAAGGTCAGGATTGAGAATCTCTATTTCATTACTGCTTCTCTGAATATCTGAGGCTGTAAATTCTCCTTCTCCGTTAAATGAGATTTCAATTTTATTAGGTTTTTTGCTAAGTAGTTTCATTCGAACCTGTTTAAGGTTCAAAATTATCTCTGAAACGTCCTCGACGACACCTTCAATTGTAGTGAATTCATGCAGTACACCACTGAATTTCACAGAAGTTATGGCTGCCCCGCTAAGAGAAGATAATAGCACTCTCCTCAACGAATTACCAAGGGTCACACCATAACCACGTTCCAGCGGCTGTAATGAGAATTTACCATATGTATTCGAATAACCTGACTCATCTAATACAACTGCTTCGGGCATTTTTAAATATGAAACACTCATTTAGTTATCCTCTAAGATTAATCTTTAAATTCTAATTATTATTTTGAGTAAAGCTCAACAACTAACTGTTCATTAGCATTTAGAGGAACGTCAACTCTTTCCGGAACCTGCAAGAATGTTCCCGACAGTGATGCTTTATCAATTGACAGCCAGGAATAGGTTGAATCTTTAACCCTTCTTAAAGACCCATGGATGGCGTCAAGTTTTTTACTTTTATCTTTAACTTTAATTATGTCACCGGCAGAAAGAATATAAGACGGAATATCTACAAGCGTGTCATTGACTATTATATGTCTGTGTCTAATAAGCTGTCTGGCTTGTTTTCTTGATGATGCAAATCCAACACGATATACAACATTATCCAGTCGGCTTTCTAATATTTTAACAAGGTTATCGCCGGTAATGCCTTTAGCTTTATTTGCTTTTTCAAAATAATTCCTGAATTGAGTTTCCAGTAATCCGTAAATTCTTTTGATTTTCTGTTTTTCGCGCAACTGAACACCATATTCAGAAACTTTTGCCCTTCTTGAATTTCCATGCTGTCCTGGCGGATAATTTCTTACCTCAAGTGGACATTTTTCAGTATAGCACTTCTGCCCTTTCAAAAACAACTTTTGTCTTTCTCTTCTGCATAATTTACAAACTGAATCCGTATATCTTGCCATTTAGTTAATTCTCCAAAATAAATTAAACTCTTCTTTTCTTAGGAGGTCTGCAGCCGTTATGAGGTATCGGTGTAACATCTTTTATAGATGATATTTCCAGACCAGCAGTATTTAATGCTCTTATAGCCGCTTCTCTTCCGGAACCTGGTCCCTTAACAAGAACTTCAACTCTTCTTAATCCTAGGTCATAAGCTTCCTTTGCAGCTGCCTCTGCGGATACCTGGGCGGCAAAAGGAGTATTTTTTCTGGATCCTTTAAAACCATTCTTACCTGCAGATGACCAGGAAATAGTATTACCATAAATATCCGTCAATGTCACATGCACATTATTAAAAGTAGCTTTAATGTGAGCTACTCCGCTTGCATCAACATGTGTTTTCTTTTTAGTTTTCTTAACCACTTTAGCCAATTAATATCCTCCAGTTATCTCTTTTACTTCTTCGTCGGAGTTTTCTTTTTACCGGCAACAGTTTTCCTTTTACCTTTACGTGTACGTGAATTGGTGCGGGTTCTTTGTCCTCGTGCAGGTAAACCTCTTCTATGTCTTAGTCCACGGTATGTTCCGATGTCCATTAATCTTTTAATATTCTGCTGCACCTCTGAGCGCAGGGCGCCCTCAACCTTATAATCAGTAGTTATAGTAGCTCTTATCTGTGCTACTTCTTCATCGGTCAAATCTGAGACCTTCTTATCCGGGTTAACACCGGATTTGGAAAGGATTTCTTCTGAAATTGTCGGACCAATACCGAATATATACTGTAAGCCAAATAAAACCTTTTTATTCTTGGGTAAATCTACTCCTGATATACGAGCCAATTAAATTCTCCTTCCTTAAATAATTAACCCTGACGCTGTTTGTGTTTAGGATTTTTACAGATAACCCTGACAACGCCTTTACGCTTAATTACTTTACAGTTATCACATATTTTTTTTACTGATGCTCTTACTTTCATTAGAAGCTCCGCTATTTATATCTATAGGTAATTCTACCTTTTGTTAAATCGTATGGAGATAATTCCACAGATACTTTATCTCCTACAAGTATTTTTATAAAATGCATTCTCATTTTACCGGAAATATGCGCAAGTATTTCATGCCCATTATCCAGTTTGACCTTGAAGTGAGCGTTTGGCAAAGTTTCTGTTACTATTCCGTCTACTTTTATTGGTCCTTGTTTAGCCATTTAACAAACAGTCAGTATTTCTGCTTTATTATTAGAAATTAAAATAGTATGCTCAAAGTGAGCTGATGGTGAACCATCTATTGTTAAGATTGTCCAGCCGTCTTCTGCTGTTAAAACCTGATAACTGCCGGCATTAACCATTGGCTCAATTGCCAATGTCATTCCATTCTTTAATTTTGCGCCGGTTCCTTTTTTGCCAAAGTTAGGAATTGACGGATCTTCGTGTAAGTATTTGCCGACGCCATGTCCGCAAAGGTCGCGCACTACTGAAAAACCGTTTGATTCTACATAGGATTGAACAGCATAGGAAATATCATAAACATGGTTTCCTGCTTTTGCTTCTTCAATCCCCATTAAGAGAGATTTCTCAGTTACTTCCATTAATTTCTTTTTCTCTTCTGTAAGTTCACCCACAGCTACTGAAAGTGCTGCATCACCGTAATATCCGTTCTTGTAAACTCCAACATCAAGAGAAATTATATCACCATTTTTAAGAACTCTTTTTCCCGGTATTCCATGAACTACTTCTTCATTTATAGAAGAACAAATTGATGCCGGATAATCAACTGATGAACCGCCCTGGGAATAACCCTTAAAGGCGGCTTTTGCATTATTGCTTAGAATATAGTCTTCGGCTATCTGATCAAGATCTTTAGTTGTAACACCGACTCTTACATTTGCTTTTATTAGTTGTAAGGTTTCCGCAACTATCTTACAACTGTCTCTTATAAAATCTATTTCTTTCTTAGTCTTTATATAAATCACAAATTCACTAATATCTTCGGCTTTTTAATTTTCCGGATTTCATGAAGCCATCATAATGTCTCATAAGTAAATGAGATTCAATTTGCTGCAGGGTATCCAGTGCAACACCCACAATAATCAATAAACTTGTACCGCCAAAAAACTGGGCGAATTGCCCTGACACGCCCCAGGCTCCAACAAAAGACGGAAGAATTGCTACTATAGCAAGGAAAAATGATCCCGGAAGTGTTATTTTGGTTAAAATATTATCAATAAAATCTGATGTTTGTTTACCGGGTCTTATTCCGGGAATAAAACCTCCTTGTTTCTTCATATTATCGGCCACATCCTTCGGATTGAACGCGATGGCAGTATAAAAGTAAGTAAAGAAAATTATCATTAAAGCATAAACCACTGAATAAATAGGTGAAGTATAATGAAAATATCCTGATATATTCTGAAGAAATTCATTATCGGGGAAAAAAGAAAGAACTGTACCGGGTATAAACATTATCGACTGAGCAAAAATTATGGGCATTACACCAGCAGTGTTGACGCGTAAAGGAATATATTGTGTCACACCTCCATATACTTTTCTACCGACAACTCTCTTTGCGTATTGCACGGGAATCCTTCTTGTGCCCTGGGTAACCAGAACGACACCGGCAATAATTAAAGCCATAAAAGCTATTATTACAACTTCAATAACAATATTTCTCTGTCCTGAACTTATCAACCGGTATTCATCAAGCATTGCAAATGGGAACCGCGCTATAATACCGATAAAAATTATTAGTGAAATTCCGTTTCCAATTCCTTTATCTGTGATCTGCTCACCGAGCCACATCATAAAAATGGTACCGGAAGTCAAAATTATTATAGTGCTAAATGTCCACAAGAAACCCTGCACAGGAACAGGAACAATCGGCATTCCCTGAACATTAATATTAAGGAGTCTTACGGTAACACCCCAGGCTTGCAGAGCTGAAATAAATACAGTTCCGTATCTGGTCAACTGGGTAATTTTCTTTCTCCCTTCTTCACCTTCTTGCTGCAATTTCTGGAAGTAGGGAACCACTGCACCCAGAAGCTGAAGTATAATTGAAGCTGAGATATAAGGCATTATGCCAAGTGCGAAAATCGCAGCGTTCCTGAAAGCACCGCCCACAAACAAATCGTATAAACCGAAGAGGTTATCCGATGTTGAATTTTTCATGCTTTCTGTAACAAGCGCAGCATCAACACCTGGAATGGTGATATGAGCACCTAGCCTTACAATTGTCAACAACGCCAAAGTATATATAATTCTCTGACGAAGTTCGTGTATCTTAAAGATATTTCTGAATGTATCTGTGAATTTTGCCATTTAAAACCGGATTAAATCTTTTTTATTGAGCCGCCTGCTGATTCAATTTTTTCCTGAGCAGACTTACTAAAAGCATTAACTTCAACTTGCAATTTCCCTTTAAGTTCACCAGAACCTAAAATTTTTACAGGTTGACTTTTTTTCTTAACCAGTCCATATTTCCTCAAAGTTTCAGAATTTATAACTTTTTCTTTTGCATCTGCCAGTTTCTGTAAATCCTGAACATTAACAACCTGATAATTGATCCTGAATATATTGGTAAATCCGAATTTAGGAACTCTTCTTTGAAGAGGCATCTGACCCCCTTCAAACCATGCCTTCTTTTTAGCCCCTGATCTGGAAAGCTGTCCGTTCATACCGCGGGCGGCTGTCTTACCGTGTCCAGAACCAGGTCCCCGACCAACACGTTTTTTATTTTTTTTCGATCCTTCTGCGTATTTTAAATTGCTTAAAATATCCATTATTAAACCCTTAATCTTTAATCTTTAATTTCTTCTACCTTAACAAGATGTGAAACTTTATTAATCATTCCACGAATCTGGGGGGTATCATTATGAATTTTAACCCAGTTAGGTCTTCCTAAACCCAAAGCTTCAATAGTTAATTTCTGTCTTTTGGGTCTGTCAATAACGCTTCCGGTTTGAATTATTCTTAATTTCATAATCATCCTCACTTCGAACTAAATAAATCTTGAGTAGTTATTCCTCGTTTACGGGCCATCTTTCTGGCATCAATAAGGCTTAATAAACCATTAAGAGTTGCTTTAACCTGGTTATGAGGATTACTTGAACCAAGAGATTTCGTAAGGATATCCTGAACACCTGCTGCTTCAAGAACTGCACGTACGCCACCGCCAGCGATTAGCCCGGTTCCAGGAGAGGCCGGCTTCAACAAAACTCTTCCTGCGCCATATTTACCGATAATTTCGTGCGCGATAGTTCCTTTAATAACCGAAATATTAACGAGGCTTTTCTTGGCATCATCAATTCCCTTGGAAATAGCGTCAGTGACTTCATTAGCTTTACCAAGACCTACACCAACAGTTCCCTCTCCGTTACCCACGACGACTATCGCATTAAAGCTAAACCTGCGTCCGCCTTTCACTACTTTCGCAACACGATTAATATGAACGACTTTTTCTTTTAAGCCTTCAATTTCATTTGACTTTACAGATTTCAAATTTCTTCTCCGAACTTCTTTATTTACTTACTAAAATTACCAGGTTATTTAATTTCCTTGCTGCCGGAAGAGGATTCGAACCTCTACAGACGCCTCCAAAGGGCGTAGTCCTACCATTAGACGATCCGGCAACATATATTAAAATTTTAATCCCGCTTCTCTGGCACCTTCTGCAACTGCCTGCACACGACCATGATAACGATATCCATTACGATCAAACACTACAGTACTTATGTTTTGTTCAAGTGCTTTTTTTGCAATATAATTACCAACCGTTTTACTGCGTTGAACTTTCCCTTTTGCTTTTTTCAAATCGTCTGCAAGTTCTTTTGTTAAAGAAGAAGCAGCAACAAGTGTTTTTCCGGTGCTATCATCAATAATCTGGGCGTAAATATTGTCCAGACTCCGGTAAATAGTCAGGCGAGGTCTTTCAGAGGTACCGGATATAATTTTCCTGATTTTAATCTTTGAACGAAGTCTGGTATTCTTATTTCTTTTAATCATTTCCTAATTATCTCCGTTAAAATTATTTACCAGCAGTTTTACCGGCTTTTCTTACAATTTGTTCGTCAGAATATTTAATACCTTTTCCTTTGTAAGGTTCGGGTTTTCTTATTGATCTTATTTTTGAGGCCACCATGCCTACCAATTGTTTATCAATACCGGAAATCACTATCTGCGTTTGTGTCGGTGTTTGAAGAGTTATTCCTTCAGGAGGCATAAAATAAATCGGATGAGAATAACCAATATTCAACAATAAATTTTTTCCTTTAAGTTCAGCTCTGTAACCTACACCAACAATATCCAGAGTCTTCTGGTATGCCTCAGTTACACCGCGTACCATATTCTGAATTAAAGCACGACTCAATCCGTGCAGGGCTTTACTTTCCTTTGTATCATTCGGCCGGGTTACAGTCAATTCACTGTCTTTAATTTCAATCCCGATCCTGGAATCAAAGGTTCCTTCAAGTTCACCTTTAGGACCTTTTACTATAACTGAGCTACCTTTATGATTAATTGTAACTCCTTTAGGAATCATTACAGGTTTTTTACCTATTCTTGACACTTTTCAAACTCCATTCAATAAATTACCAGATGTAACAAACAATTTCACCGCCGACAGATTGTGTTCTTGCATCTTTATCTGTCAAAAGTCCTTTTGGTGTAGAAATAACAGCGACACCCAATCCATTTAAAACTCTCGGTAAATCACCGGATTTTTTATAGACGCGGAGGCCGGGTTTGCTTATTCTTTTTAAACCGCTGATAGCCGGAGAACCATTGGTATACTTTAATTCCACTCTTATTACATTTTGTTTATTATCTTCAATAATTGAATAATCCTTTATAAAATTCTGGCCTTTCAGAATTTCTGCAAGGCTTCTTTTCATATGCGAAGCAGGAATATCCACTCTGGGTTTTCTGGCTTTTGATGCATTTCTTATCCTTGTTAAAAAATCTGCTACGGGGTCAGTTACTGCCATTATTTCTCCTTTACCAACTTGACTTCTTTAATCCGGGAATTTCGCCTTTTAATGCCATTTCCCTTAATACCAATCTTGATACTCCGAATTTACGATGAAAACCCCGTGCTCGGCCCGTGAACATGCATCTGTTATGCAGTCGTACAGGTGAAGCATTTCTGGGAAGCTTCTGCAATGAAACATAGTCGCCTTTATCTTTTAACTCTTCTCTGAGCTTGGCATATTTTTCAACCATTCTGCGTCTTTTTTCTTCCCTTGCAATTAAACTTTTACGAGCCATTAATTCTCCTGTTAAGCTGTTTTAATCTCTTTTTTTCTGAACGGAACTCCGAATGACTGAAGCAATTCATAAGCCTCATTATCAGATTGAGCAGTTGTAACAATCGTAATATCCATTCCTAAAACTTTCACTATTCTATCCACGTTTATTTCCGGGAATATAATTTGTTCCTTAATGCCTAAAGAATAATTTCCTCTGCCGTCAAAAGATTTATCAGATAAACCTCTGAAGTCCCGCACTCTGGGTAACGCAATATTTACAAGCCTGTCAAGGAACTCATACATTCTCTCTTTTCTTAATGTGACCTTTGCACCTATGTTTAAGCCTTCTCTGAGCTTAAAATTCGAAATCGCTTTTCTTGCTTTCCGGATGCTTGGTTTTTGTCCAGTTATAGTTTCAAGTTCCTTCACGGCTTCTTCAAGTATTTTGGGATCTGCGACTGCATCCCCCACACCCATGTTGACGACAATTTTATGTAAATGTGGAACTTGCATTACACTCTTATAACCGAATTTCTTCATCAGGTCGGGTACAATTTCTTTCTTATAAGTATCCGCCAGGCGCGTTTTTATTTTAAGCTGTGGTGCAGGGGCAGCCTTTGCTTCTTTACCTTTTTTTGAAGGTTTTGGTTGTTTTGTCTCGGTTTCTTTTTTTGTTTTCTTTTCGGCCATTTCTAATAATTCGCTTTTGGTTGATTATAAAATATTACACCATTTCTCCAGTTGATCTGCTTATACGTGCTCTTTTCTTTTTCCCGGAATTTTCATCCAGAATTATCTGTGAACCAAGTCTGGTAGGTTCATTAGTTTTCGGGTCAAGAAGCATAACATTAGAAGCATTTATGGATGCCTCTTTTTCAATTATCCCGCCCTGTGGACTTTTCTGACTTGGTTTTGTATGCCTTTTCCTGAGATTAATTCCTTCGACAATTACTCTGAATTTTTTAGGAAAAACTTTCAGTACTTTACCTGTTTTTCCTTTATCATTACCGGAAATAACAATTACATTATCATTTTTACGAATTTTCATTTTGTGTCCAATTCTTATAATACTTCAGGTGCCAACGAAACAATTTTCATGAATTGTTTTTCTCTTAATTCTCTTGCTACAGGACCAAAAATACGTGTTCCTTTTGGTTCATTCATATTATTTATTAATACAGCTGCATTCTCATCGAATCTGATATATGAACCATCTTTTCTTCTTACTTCCTTTTTGGTTCTAACAATAACTGCACGTGAGACTTCACCTTTTTTGACAGTCCCGTTAGGAATTGCAGTTTTAACAGCAACAACAATCAGGTCGCCCACACTTGCGTATTTTCTTCCGCTTCCGCCAAGCACACGGATACATCTCACTTTTTTTGCGCCCGAGTTGTCGGCAACCACAAGATTTGTTTCTTCCTGTATCATTTTATCATGTTCCTTTTCTACTTGGCCTTTTCAACAATTTCTACAAGACGCCATCTTTTCTTTGAACTTAAAGGGCGTGTTTCCATTATTTTGACTTTATCACCTATATTGCACTCGCTTTTTTCATCGTGAGCCATCAGATTAGTTGTTTTTTTAAAATATTTATTGTACAGAGGATGTGGAACTCTTCTCTCAATTGCTACTGTAATTGTTTTCTGCATTTTATTACTTACAACTATCCCTATCCTGGTTTTTCTTAATGGACGCTGTTCCATTTACGCCTTAACTCCTTCTTTGTTCTCAGACCTGGCCTCAGCCATTTCTCTCTCTTTGAGAACCGTTTTCAATTTAGCAATATCTTTTTTAGCAAGGCCAAGTTTTGCGGTATTAGTTAATTGTTTTAACTGATGAGCAAACCTTAAATCAACGATATTTCTCACTTCTTCTTCAATTCTTTTTATGAGTTCCTCAGTTTTCATCTCTCTTATTTCATGAATTTTCATTTATACACCTCATTAACTTAAATCTGGTCTTGCAACCACTTTTGTTTTAATGGGCAGTTTATAAGCACATAGTTTTAATGCTTCTTCTGCCAGTTCTCTTGAAATCCCGGATACTTCAAATAAGACTCTTCCCGGTTTCACTACTGCTACCCAGAATTCAGGAGCACCTTTTCCTTTACCCATTCTTGTTTCAAGTGGTTTTTTGGAAACGGGTTTGTCAGGAAATATTCTTATCCACACCTTACCATCCCGCTTCATTTTTCTTGAAAGAGCAACACGGCAGGCTTCAATCTGCCTGCTGGTTATCCAGTGTGGTTCTAAAGCTTTCAGACCGTAATCACCAAATGAAACACGACTACCCTTATAAGCCTTTCCGGCCATTCTGCCACGCTGGGCTTTTCTGTATTTTACTCTTTTGGGCATTAACATAATTAAAAACTCCGGATATCTTTTTTATTCAGTAACTCTTTTACCAAGAATTTCTCCCCGGCAAATCCAAACCTTTATTCCAATTGAACCATAAATAGTTTCAGCTCTGCCATTAGCATAATCAATATCAGCTCTTAAAGTATGCAGAGGAATCCTTCCTTCTTTATATTGCTCTGTTCTTGCCATTTCAGCACCGCCCAATCTGCCGGCACACATAATTCTGATACCTTCAGCGCCCATTCTCATGGCAGCCGTAATTGCCATTTTCATTGCTCTTCTGAACGAAACTCTTCCCTGCAGCTGGCTTGCAATATTTTCTGCCACAAGAAATGCATCCAGTTCCGGTCTTTTTATTTCAGATATCTGAACCTTCACCTCTTTATCGGTCACCTGTTTCAATTCCTGTTCCAGCTGGGTAATCTCTTTACCGCTTTTTCCGATAACGACGCCAGGACGCGAAGTATGAATTGTAAGGATAATATTCTTCGAAGTTCTGTCAATAACAATACGTGAAATACCGGCTTTCTTTAAGCGGTTTCTAACGTATGCTCTCAATTTATCATCTTCCTTCAACTTTGGAGCATAACTTTTATTTTCATACCAATTAGAGTCCCATCCTCTGATGATTCCTACTCTTAACCCGATAGGGTTTGTTTTCTGTCCCAAAAAATTAACCTCCTAAAAATTATCCTTTAGTTGCAACTATAATTGTTAAATGACAAGATCTTTTTCTTATTCTGTAAGCCCTGCCCATAGGAGCAGGTGAAATTCTCTTAAGAGTCGGTCCCTGGTTAACAAAAGCCTCTTTAACGAAAAGATCTGCAGGATCAACCCGTGTTGAATCGTCCCGGTTCATAATATTGGAGACAGCTGATCTTAATGTTTTCTCTGCATCCTTAGAAGCATGCTTCGAAGAAAAGTGAAGAACTTCAAGCGCTCTTTCAACTGAAACTCCCCGAATCAGATCGACAACAAGCCGCATCTTTCTGGGTGATGAACCGATATATCTGTTTATTGCTCTTGCTTCCATTCCTTAAAATCCTTGTATAAGTTTACTTTACCTTTGAAGCTTTTTCTGCTTTTGTTCCCGGGTGACCTCTGAAAATCCGGGTTGGGGCAAACTCACCTAATTTGTGTCCAACCATATTCTCAGTTATATAAACGGGAATCATCTTATTACCATTATGCACAGCAATTGTATGACCTACAAAATCAGGGATAATGGTGGAAGAACGTGACCATGTTTTGATTATTTTCTTCTGATTAGTCTCGTTCAGCTTTTCAATTTTTGCAGCTAATTTAATATCTACAAACGGTCCTTTTTTAACCGATCTTGGCATACAGCTCTCTATTTATTTCGTCTTTTAATAATTAACTTATTTGATTCTTTTTTGTGTTTCCTGGTTTTTAAGCCTTTTGCTTTCTGGCCCCAGGGTGAAACAGGATGACCGCCTCCTGAAGTTTTACCTTCACCACCGCCCATCGGGTGATCTACAGGATTCATAGCGACGCCTCTGACATAAGGTCTTTTACCAAGCCATCTAGACCGGCCCGCTTTGCCCAAGTCAATATTTTCCTGCTCAGCATTTCCAACCGATCCATAAGTAGCCATGCACTCCAATCTAATCATTCTGACTTCTCCTGAAGGCATTTTAAGCTGAGCATAATTTTCTTCTTTTGCCAAAAGTTGAATTGAGGTCCCGGCACTCCTTCCAATTTGTCCCCCCTTACCAGGCTTTATTTCAACGTTATGAACGAAACTTCCTAATGGCATTTCCTTCAGAGGTAATGAATTTCCCACTGAAATTTCGCTTCCGGTACCTGATGTAACTGTATCGCCGACTTTTAAACCATCAGGAGCCAGGATATACCTTTTCTCACCATCAGTGTAATGTAACAAAACGATCCTCGAGGTCCGGTTCGGATCATATTCTATAGAGAAAACTTTTGCCGGAACACCTTTTTTATCTCTCTTAAAATCTATAATTCTATATCTTCTTTTATGGCCGCCGCCTATGTGTCGTGCAGTTACTCTTCCCTTATTATTTCTTCCCCCGCTTTTCCGCAAAGCAGAGGTAAGTGATTTCTCAGGAGTAGTTTTTGTGATCTCTTCAAATGAAGATTTAGAACTGAATCTTGATCCTGGGGTTACCGGTTTTAATTTTTTAATAGCCATTTATAAAAATCCTTATTCTCTCTATACTTGCTCAAACAATTCTATTGTTTCGCCTTCTTTTAGGGTTATCACTGCTTTTTTGAATTTCGCTGTTTTTCCGGTAAACCTGCCGCTTTTTCTGAACTGGGTTTTGGTTTTACCGCTGTGATTCATTGTTCTTACTTCAATAACATGAACTTTAAACTTTTGTTCGATCGCTTTAGCAATTTCAACCTTGTTTGATTTTGGATTAACTATGAATCCATATTTTCCCGGCTGATCTGCTGTAATGTTTGTCATCTTCTCAGTTATGAGCGGACGGATTAATACGTTATGCATCAGCCTCTACCTTTCCACTATTCTCAAAGGTTTTTGTAATTGCACTTACAGCGCTTTCCTGTAAAACTAAAATCTGATTATTAAGTATATCATAAGTGGATGCTTTATCAGCCTCGAGTACTTTCACCTTTGGAATATTCCTGCCTGATTTGTAAACAACACTTTGATTTCCATTTGTCAGTAATAATACTTTTTTTCCTTTTGCATTCAAAGAACTGAGTATCTGAATAAATTCTTTTGTTTTTGGTGATTCGAAACGGAAGTCTTCAACCACCATTAATTGTTCATCTTTAACTTTTGAACTTAAAGCCGAAGTTCTACCAAGTTTTTTAACTTTTTTGGGTAAATCTAGCCGATAATCCCTGGGTCTTGGTCCGAAAATCGTTCCGCCGCCTACCCACAACGGAGAACGGGTTGTACCTGCACGTGCGCCGCCTCTGCCCTTCTGTTTCCAGGGTTTCTTACCTCCGCCTCTTACTTCGCCTCTCTCTTTGGCTTTGTGAGTTCCCTGTCTCTGATTAGCGAGATAAGATTTTACGGATAAATAAATTGCATTACTATTCGGTTCTATGCCGAAAATATCATCAGACAATTCAACTTGTCTGCCGGTAGAAGAACCATCTGTCTTTAATACATCAATTTTCATTTTTATACCAAAATTACTTCTATTTTGTCAGCCTGTCCGCCGGTTGCAGCTTACGGCTTAATTAGTTCAACATATGAATTAACTGCCCCAGGGACAGCACCTTTGATCAGAATAAGATTCTGTTCAGGGATAATTTTAACAACTTTTAGATTTAAAGTTGTTACGTTTTCATATCCTTTTCTGCCGGCCATTCTCTGTCCTTTAAAAACTCTTGAAGGATATGAACTTGCGCCGATAGAGCCTGGAGCTCTTAATCTGTCGCTCTGCCCGTGTGTGGTGCCGCCTACACCTCCAAAACCATGACGCTTCATTACACCCTGGAAACCTTTACCAATACTTTTTCCGCTTATTCTTATCTTTTCACCCTCTTTGAATAAATCAACTTTTAATTCATCGCCGATTTTATATTCAGAGATTGATGCAAATTTAAACTCCTTCAAAACAGCACCTGGGGTCAAATTATTCTTTTTATATTGACCTTTAACAGGTTTGGAGACATTCTTTTCTTTCCGCGAACCGAATCCGAGCTGCAATGCTTCATAACCATCTTTTTCTTTTGTGCGGATAGAGACTATTTTACAAGGTCCCGCTTCGATAACTGTAACGGGAACCAGGTCACCTTGAGCATCAAAAACGCTCGACATTCCTATTTTCTTCCCAATAATTCCGGACATCTTATCTCCCAAAAATCATTAAAGCTTAATCTCGATATCCACTCCAGCAGGGATATCAAGCTTACTGAGTGAATCAACTGTTTTATTATTTGAATTATGAATATCAATAATTCTTTTATGTGCTCTCGTTTCAAACTGTTCACGTGATTTTTTATCAACGTGAGGAGACCTTAATACGGTGTAGACTGTTCTTTTTGTTGGCAAAGGAATTGGCCCTGAAACCACAGCCCCAGTGCTTCTAACAGTCTTTATAATCTTTTCTGTCGATTTATCAATCAGAATGTGATCGTACGATTTCAATTTAATTCTTATCTTCTGGCCAGACACTTTTTTTATCTCCTTTAGATTTCAGTACACAAAAAGGGAGTTCTAAAACTCCCTTTTCGAGCAGTTTTTATTTAATTACTCTATAATCTTCGTTACTACTCCTGCGCCAACGGTTCTGCCACCTTCACGAATAGCAAATCTTAACCCTTCTTCCATAGCGATTTCAGAAATAAGATCTACTGATAGCATAACCCTATCACCCGGCATGACCATTTCAGTACCTTCAGGTAATGTTGCAACGCCTGTTACGTCGGTCGTTCTAAAATAGAACTGTGGTCTGTATCCGTTAAAGAACGGTGTATGACGACCGCCTTCATCCTTAGAAAGTATGTAAACATTACCCTGGAATTTTTTATGTGGGGTAATAGAACTTGGTTTCGCAAGAACCATTCCTCTCTCTATTTCATTCTTATCAACACCTCTCAAAAGGATCCCTGCGTTATCGCCGGCTATAGCTGAATCAAGCTCTTTTCTAAACATTTCAATACCGGTTACAACTGTTTTCTTGTGAACTCCCAAACCTATAAGTTCAACTTCCTCCTGAATCTTGACCTGTCCTCTTTCAACTCTTCCGGTAGCAACGGTTCCACGACCTGTAATAGAGAAAACATCCTCAACCGGCATAAGGAAAGGTTTATCAGTATCTCTTGCAGGAATCGGTATATATTCATCGACAGCTTTCATCAAATCCCAAATACACTGTAATCTGGGATCTTCAGCTTTAGTATCACTGGATGCTGCTGCTTCAAGTGCTTTGAGTGCAGAGCCTCTGATAATAGGAATTTCATCACCCGGGAATTCATAGGAATTAAGGAGATCTCTCAATTCAACTTCGACAAGCTCAAGCAACTCCTCATCATCAACCATATCAACTTTATTCATAAAGACGACAATTTTTGGAACACCAACCTGACGGGCCAGAAGAATATGCTCTCTTGTCTGGGGCATCGGACCATCAGTAGCAGCAACAACCAGGATTGCTCCATCCATCTGGGCAGCTCCGGTAATCATATTCTTTACATAATCAGCGTGCCCGGGGCAGTCAACGTGTGCATAGTGCCTGGTTTCAGTTGAATATTCAACGTGTGCAGTTGCAATAGTAATCCCCCTTTCTCTCTCTTCAGGAGCATTATCTATACTATCAAATGTTCTTATTTGTGATAAGCCCTTTTTTGCAAGAGCCATAGTGATGGCAGCCGTTAATGTAGTTTTACCATGATCTACGTGACCGATTGTTCCTATATTAACGTGAGGTTTACTCCTATCAAATTTTTCTTTTGCCATCTAATTATCTCCTTTAATTATTTTTCTTTTATTAAAAATTATCAAACGGTTAATGATTTTTTACCAAGTGATTTTTCAGCAATCTCATCAGCAATGGATTTAGGTACCTCCGTATAATGAGAAAACTGCATTGTATAAATTGCACGTCCCTGTGTCATTGATCTTAACACAGTTGCATAACCAAACATTTCAGCAAGAGGAACTGTAGCTTTAATCACCTGTGCATCTTTTCTTGCCGAGAAACCTTCGATTTTTCCACGGCGTGAATTAAGGTCACCCATTACATCACCAAGATATTCTTCCGGTGTAACCACCTCTACGTCCATTATTGGTTCCAATAAAACCGGTTTGGCTTTTTTAGCTCCTTCTTTAAAAGCTATTGATCCGGCAATTTTAAAGGAAAGTTCATCAGAGTCGACATCATGGTAAGAACCATCGTAAAGTTTTGCTCTGATATCAACTACCGGAAAACCAGCTATAACACCGTTTCTCATAGCTTCCTGAATTCCAACCGATACAGGCGGAATGTACTCTTTAGGAACCGAGCCACCGACAATAGCATTTATAAATTCATATCCCTTCCCCGGTTCATTTGGACCAAGCTCGATCCACACGTGGCCATACTTTCCTCTACCGCCGGACTGTTTAATAAACTTTCCTTCAGCATTTACTGTTTGGGTAATAGATTCTCTGTACGCTACCTGGGGTTTACCAATATTAGCCTCAACCTTGAATTCTCTTTTCATTCTCTCTACAAGTATTTCCAGATGAAGCTCACCCATACCACTGATGAGTGTTTGCCCTGTTTCTTCATCAACTTTAACTCTGAAAGTGGGGTCCTCATCAGACAATTTTGTAAGTGATTCCGAAAGCTTATCCTGATCTGCTTTAGTTTTTGGTTCAATTGCAATCTGGATAACTGGTTCAGGAAATATAATTTTTTCGAGAACAACAGGATCTTCTTCAGAACAAAGAGTATCACCTGTCTTCGTATATTTTAAACCTACTGCTGCTGCTATATCTCCGGCTCTGACATCATCAACTTCTTCACGGTGATTAGCATGCATTTGCAGTAATCGACTAATTCTCTCTTTTTTCCCGCTAACGGCATTAAATATATACGAGCCAGCCTTTAACGAACCGGTATAGACTCTAAAAAACGTTAATTTACCCACATATGGGTCATTCATAATCTTGAACGCAAGGGAAGTAAACTTCTCTTTTTCATCTATTTTTCTCTTTACCAGATCATTTATACCAATATGATGAGCTTCAATTTCCTTGAAATCGATTGGTGCAGGAAGAAAATCTACAACCGAATCAAGAAGTTTCTGAATACCTTTATTCTTAAAAGCAGATCCACAAAGAACAGGAATAATCTTTAAATCAATTGTTGCTTTTCTTAGAACATGTTTTATTTCATCTTCTGTAATTTCTTTTCCTTCAAGATACTTCTCGAGAAGCTTATCATCGATGTCGGATACAGCTTCCAGCATCTCCGTTCTGTATTTGTTGGCCATTTCAAGAAGATCATGTGGAATTTCCAGTTCATCGAATGTTGCGCCAAAAGTTTCTTCGTGATACATCCTCGCTTTAAAGGAAATTAGATCGATTACACCTGAGAAAAGATCTCCTTCACCAATTGGTAAATTGATTGGAACAGCATTAGCTGCCAGCCTGTCCTTCATCATCTGTACTGCATTAAAGAAATCGGCTCCTGTTCTGTCCATTTTATTAATAAAAGCAATCCTCGGAACTTTGTATTTATCAGCCTGTCTCCAGACAGTTTCTGACTGTGGTTCAACACCGCCTACGGCGCAGAATAGCGCTACGGCACCGTCAAGAACTCTTAATGATCTTTCAACTTCAACTGTAAAATCAACGTGTCCGGGAGTATCAATAATATTAATCTGATGATCGTTCCAGAAACATGTAGTCGCTGCACTTGTAATTGTAATACCACGCTCTTTTTCCTGGTCCATCCAGTCCATTGTTGCAGCACCATCATGTACCTCACCAAGCCGGTGTAAACGGCCAGTATAAAATAATATACGTTCGGTAGTTGTAGTTTTACCGGCGTCAATATGGGCCATAATACCTATATTTCTGACTTTCTCTATCGAATGTGTACCTGACATCTATAACCTGATCTGTTTCTGTTTATATTTATCGATTTTTCTAATTAACATTTACCTATTACCATTTGAAGTGAGCGAAAGCTTTATTTGCTTCCGCCATTTTATGCGTATCTTCTTTTTTCTTAACTGCAGATCCTTCACTATTTGAAGCAGCAATCAATTCCGCAGCTAATTTTCCGGACATAGACTTTTCGTTCCTTGCCCTAGCATACGTTTTTAACCATCTCATCGCAAGAGCAGATCTTCTTTCCTGTCTTACTTCAGTTGGTACCTGGTAAGTCGCACCACCAACTCTGCGGCTTCTTACCTCAATAAGAGGCTGGGTATTGCTTATTGCTTTTTTAAATGTTTCCAGTCCCGGTTTTTTTGTTCTGTCTTCAATAATATCGAAAGCTTCATACACAACATCCCTTGCCTTTGATTTTTTACCATCAAACATAAGTGAGTTTATGAATTTAGCCACAAGTATGTCATTAAACTTGGGGTCGGGTTTTACAAATCTTTTTTCTGCTCTTTTCTTTCTCATAAATTATTTTGCTTTTGGTTTTTTAGCACCGTATTTAGATCTTCCTTTTTTCCTATCTTCTACACCACTGGTATCGAGCGTACCTCTGATAATATGATATCTTACACCAGGCAAATCTTTAACTCTGCCGCCTCTTATAAGAACGATTGAATGTTCCTGCAGGTTGTGCCCTTCACCTGGAATATATGCTGTAACTTCCATGCTGTTAGTTAATCTGACCCTGGCAACTTTTCTTAAAGCAGAGTTCGGCTTTTTAGGAGTTGTAGTATATACTCTTGTACAGACTCCTCTTTTCTGAGGACACGCATCAAGAGCCGGAGCCTTATTTTTCGCTAAAATCTGAGTTCTACCTTTCCGTACTAACTGGTTTATTGTGGGCACAAAATTCTCCTAAATCTTATCAATCTTAAAAAATTTCAGACTTCAAATATAGTTGTTATGTTAAAATTAGTCAAGAAATACTATTGAAATACTTATTCTTTTTAGAATCCTGAAGACAAAAAAAATCCGGCTCATTTTAGTATGTGAGCCGGATTTTCAATCAGCTCAATTTAGCGTTATAACTGAACCTCTTTTTCTTCCTCCTTAGTAGCACTTTCCTCAGCACCGGCAGCAACTTCCTGAGACTTAAGAATGAGGTTATTGTATTTCTTCAATCCGGTTCCGGCAGGAATTAGGTGTCCCATAACCACGTTTTCCTTCAGTCCTAACAGGTGATCAATCTTGGCTTCGGTTGCAGCATTAGCCAGAACTTTCGTTGTTTCCTGGAAGGAAGCAGCAGAAATGAAGCTTTCTGTTGAAAGTGCTGCCTGTGTAATACCTAAAAGTACATGTTCAAAAGTTGCAGGTTCAGCATCACGGGAAATAATTGGTTTTTTACTTTTCTTTTTAAGATCAGAATTGATTTCCCGGATCTTGGCTTTAGGTATTAATTGACCATCCTTATATCTCGAGTCTCCCTTATCTTCAATAAATGCCATTGAAGATACTTTATTGTTTTCTTCAATGAATTCATTTCTATCAACTATATCTTCTTCGAGGAAACGTGTATCTCCGGGAGAAACAATTTTAATTTTCTGAAGCATTTGACGTACTATTACTTCAATATGCTTGTCATTTATTTTTACACCTTGTAACCTGTAAACATCCTGAATTTCATTTACAAGATATTCCTGTACGGCACTCGTACCCTTAATCTTTAATATATCATGCGGATTAATTGGTCCATCGGTTATTTTTTCACCAGCTGGAATTTCGTCATTCTCCTGAACCAGGATATGTTTTCCCAATGGGACATTATACTTTTTCTCATCCGAACCATCAGGTGCTGTTACAATTATTTCACGTGAACCTTTTTTCCTTGCACCAAATTTTACCGTACCTTCGATCTCCGATACAATAGCTGGTTCCTGTGGACTTCTTGCCTCGAAGAGTTCGGTAACTCTCGGAAGACCTCCTGTAATATCACGACTCTTTGTCTGCTGTTTGGAAATCTTTGCAAGAATGGTTCCTGCAGGAATTGTTTCGCCTTCTTCAACAGATAGATAAGATCTTGTAGGGAGGTTAAATGATTTTTTAACCCCGTCTTCAGTTTCAACGGCAATACTTGGAGTCAGATTCTTATCTTTCGATTCTATTACAACTTTTTGAACGTGACCTGTCTGCTCATCCGTAACCTGTTGAAGAGTTACACCATCTATCAAATCTACAAATTTAACCAGTCCTGGCATATCAGTTAAAATAACTGCATTATAAGGATCGTGATTATATAGCGGCTGGCGTTTTTTTACTTTGCTTCCATCATTAACTATTAGTTCCGCACCATAAGGTACATCATATTTTTTCAGCTGACGGTTATTTTCATCATAAATTCCAATCACACCTCTTCTCCCTGTTACGACTTTGATTGCTCCGTAAAAATCAGATTTTTCAACAAATGTAATTCGTTCAAACCTGACAATACCTTCGGTATTTGTTTCTACCTGAGACTGACTCGCAATTCTCGAAGAGGTTCCGCCAAGGTGGAACGTTCTAAGTGTAAGCTGTGTACCTGGTTCACCTATTGACTGGGCAGCAACTATTCCTACTGCTTCCCCAATTTCAACAAGTTTACCTGTTGTAAGATTTCTTCCGTAACATTTTGCACAGACTCCCCGTTTGGATTCGCAGGTTAGTACTGTTCTGATGTAAACCGAATCAATGTTCGAATCTTCAATCTTTTCGGCAATTTCTTCAGTGATCAGTTCGCCTGCGGGAATAATTATTTCATCTGTTCTCGGATCATAAACATCTTCCTGTGCAACACGACCGGTAATTCTTTCACCAAGAGGTTCCCTTTCCTGTTCAACATCCTTCAGTGCTGTAATTTCTATACCCAGGATCGTACCGCAGTCAATTTCCCTGATAATAACATCCTGGGAAACATCTACAAGTCTTCTTGTCAGATAACCTGCATCAGCAGTTTTTAATGCCGTATCTGCAAGCCCTTTTCTTGCACCGTGAGTTGAAATGAAATACTCGAGTACTGATAATCCTTCTTTGAAATTTGCAACAATCGGGTTCTCAATAATTTCACCCGCCTGCCCGGATAATGTTTTCTGGGGTTTCATCATCAAACCTCTCATACCGGCGAGTTGCTTAACCTGATCCTGCGAGCCTCTTGCACCGGAGTCAACCATCATATGAAGTGAGTTGAAACCGCTGTTATTAGCTTTAAGTTTTTCCATAAGAGCACGGGCAACATCGTTAGTAGTATGTGTCCAAACGTCAATAATCTTATTATAACGTTCAGCATCAGTTATTACACCCTGCTCATGTTCATTAAGAATTGCTTCAACTTTTTTATTTGCTTTACCGATAAGATCTTCTTTTTCTTCAGGTATAATCATATCACCGTAACTTACGGATAAACCGCCGGCAGTTGCATACCTGAATCCTGTATCTTTCAGGTCGTCAAGGAATTTGGCAGTAACTTTATTCCCTAACCTGATGAACATTTGTCCTATAAATCCGCCGAAAGTTTTCTTTATAAGAAGCTGGTTAAAGTAACCCATCTCTTTGGGAACTATCTGGTTGAAAATAACTCTTCCGGTAGTCGTTTCGATATATTCGCCGTCAATTTTTACTTTAATTTTGGCATGAAGCCCGATCACTTTTGAATTATAGGCTATAATCACTTCTTCCGCAGTACCGAACACCATTCCCTCACCCTTATCACCCTCACGATATTTTGTGAGATAATAACAGCCCAGAACGATATCCTGAGTGGGAACAACAATAGGACTTCCGTTTTGTGGTGAAAGAATGTTATGACTGCTTAACATCAAAAGTGCAGCTTCAAGTTGTGCTTCATATGAAAGCGGAACATGGACTGCCATCTGATCGCCGTCAAAGTCAGCATTGAAAGCAGTACATACCATAGGGTGAAGCTGAATAGCACGCCCGTCAATCAATGTAGGCTGGAATGCCTGAATGCCTAACCGGTGAAGTGTAGGTGCACGGTTAAGTAATACAGGATGACCTTCAATTATTTTTGCAAGAATATCCCATATAATCGGATCTTTTCTATCAACAACTTTTCTCGCGCTCTTTACAGTTTTGTTATGTCCTCTTTCAATGAGCTTTCTGATTATGAAAGGTTTAAATAATTCCACTGCCATATCTTTTGGAAGACCGCATTGATGGAGTTTTAATTCCGGACCAACAACAATTACAGAACGTCCCGAGTAATCAACTCTTTTTCCAAGGAGATTCTGACGGAACCGGCCTTGTTTACCTTTCAGCATATCACTGAGGGATTTAAGCGGCCTGTTATTATCACTTCTTACCGCACTTCCTCTTCTTGAATTATCAAATAATGCATCAACAGCTTCCTGAAGCATTCTTTTTTCATTACGGAGGATTACTTCCGGAGCTTTAATATCAATTAATCTTTTAAGTCTGTTATTTCTGATAATTACTCTTCTATACAGATCATTAAGATCTGAAGTTGCGAATCTTCCTCCTTCGAGAGGAACGAGAGGACGAAGTTCGGGTGGAATAACCGGGATATAACTTAGAACCATCCACTCGGGTTTATTCGGGACTTTTATTTCCTCTTCTTTAAAAGATTCGAGAACTCTCAGTCTTTTAAGTATATCAGATTTTTTCTGTTGTGAAGTTTCTTCTTTAAGCTGAGCTCTTAATTCCTTAGATAATGTCTCCACATTAGTCTGTTTCAACATTTCTTTAACTGCTTCACCGCCTATCTTTGCAACAAATTTTTTCGGATCATCGTCATCAAGTTTCTCATTTCCTGCAGGAAGCGAGTTCAGAACTTCAAAATACTGATCCTCGGAAATCAAATCTTTTTTACTCAGGCCGGTTGGCCCGGGACTTATAACAACATAAGATTCATAATAAATGATCTTCTCAAGTTCTTTAAGACTAATACCAAGTATATTTCCAATCTTGGAAGGCTGAGCCCTGAAAAACCAAATATGAACAACCGGAACTGCAAGGGCAAGATGTCCCATTCTTTCCCGGCGCACACTTTTCTGCGTTACTTCAACACCGCATCTGTCACAGATAATGCCTTTATATCTGATTCTCTTGTATTTACCACAGAAACATTCCCAATCACGGGTTGGTCCGAATATTTTTTCACAGAAAAGACCGTCCTTCTCCGGGCGAAAAGAGCGATAGTTAATCGTTTCCGGTTTTGTAACCTCACCATAAGATCTTGTAAGGATATCGTCAGGACTGGCAAGACTGATAGTGATACTGGTTATATCACGCATTGCATTTTCTTGAATTCTAAAAGCCATTTTTTATCTCCTAATTTCTAAGTGAAAAATTGTTCTTACGGTGTCAATTAATTTTAATTTCAAGGCTGAGTCCCTGAAGCTCTTTAATCAACACATTGAAGGATTCAGGAATATTTGGTTCCTGCAAGTTTTCACCTTTCACTATTGCTTCATATACTTTTGCTCTACCGGCAACATCATCACTTTTAACTGTCAGAATTTCCTGAAGAATATGGGCTGCACCATAACCTTCGAGAGCCCAGACCTCCATCTCTCCAAATCTCTGACCACCGAACTGGGCCTTTCCGCCTAGCGGCTGCTGGGTAATTAATGAGTAAGGTCCTATTGATCTGGCATGAATCTTATCATCTACAAGGTGGCTAAGCTTCAGCATATAAATATATCCGCAAGTAACTTTCTGATGGAATTTTTCTCCTGATCTACCATCAATCAATGTCGTTTTGCTTCCTCTTTCCAATCCTGCTTTTTCCAGCCACTCATCAACATCCTCTATTTTTGCACCATCGAAAATCGGAGTCGCAAATTTAACACCCAGTACTTTCCCGGCCCAACCTAATGCTGTTTCATAAAGTTGTCCCAGGTTCATTCTTGAAGGTACACCCAGAGGATTAAGAATAATATCGACGGGGGTACCATCCGGAAGGAACGGCATATCTTCTGAAGGAACTATTTTAGCAACAACACCTTTGTTCCCATGCCGGCCTGCCATTTTATCTCCTACCGAAAGTTTGCGTTTTTTAGCGACGTAAACTTTAGCAAGCTGAACAATTCCGGGTGGAAGCTCATCACCACTTGTAATTTTAATTTTTTCTCTCTTGTACTCTTCTTCAAGCTCTGCAAGTACATCAAAATAATTTTTATAAACGGTATTGATATGTGAGTTTAATTTTTTCGATTCAAACCAGTCGAGTGTATAATCGAGCTTGGTTACATCCTCCATTGAAGAGAACGTTGTATCTTTAATTCCGGTTCCGCTTCTTAAAACGATACTACCGTCAAGGTCACGAATACCTGTGGTTGTATTTCCATCAGTTAACCGTGTTAATTTGTCAATCAGTTTACTATAATGATCTGTGATTTTCCGATGATGTTCCTGTTCAAGATTATCAAGCTGTTTCTTTTCGAGTTTTTTTGATTCATTATCTCTTCTCTTCCTGCTGAATAATCTTGTCTTAATTACGGTTCCTTTTAATCCGGGGGGTGCCTTCAAGGAGGCATCTTTTACATCTCCGGCTTTATCTCCGAATATTGCTCTCAATAATTTTTCTTCAGGGGTAGGATCTGTTTCTCCTTTAGGAGTTATCTTTCCAATAAGAATATCACCTTCTTTAACTTCCGCACCTTCGCGGATTATACCATTTTCATCGAGATTTTTAACAGCTTCCTCGCTTACATTTGGTATTTCACGGGTTAATTCTTCTTCACCGCGTTTTGTCTCTCTAACCTGGAGTTCGAATTCTTCAATATGAATTGAGGTGTAAATATCTTCGCTTACGACTCTTTCACTTATAATAATAGCATCCTCAAAATTATAACCGCGCCAGGGCATGAATGCCACAAGCACGTTCCTGCCAAGAGCAAGTTCGCCCTGATCGGTGGAAGTTCCATCTGCAAGAACATCACCTTTCGATATTTTCTGTCCCTGCTTAACAATCGGACGCTGGTTTACACTTGTTTCCTGGTTTGTACCGTGAAACTTAGTTAGATGATATGTAACACTTTTCTTATCGACGAAAGTGGTCAAAGCTTCAATACTGTGAGGATTTATATCATAGTTGACAATTATTTTAGTTGCATCAACATATTCTATGGTTCCGTTTTCTTCAGCAATTATTACAGCTTTGGAATCTGTAGCAACTTTCTTCTCCATCCCTGTTCCAACCAGCGGAGCCTCAGGACGAAGAAGAGGAACTGCCTGACGCTGCATGTTTGAACCCATTAAAGCTCTGTTCGCATCATCATGCTCAAGAAACGGAATTAAAGCTGCTGCTGCAGACACAATCTGTGCGGGAGCTACATCCATATACTGGATATTTTCCGGGGTTACAATCGGAAATTCACCTTTAAGCCTTGATTTAACTCTTTCATTTAAGAATTTACCCTGCTCAGAGATCGGAGCATTGGCCTGGGCAATTGTAAACTGATCTTCCTGCTCAGCAGTCAGATACTCTACCTCTGTGGTAACTTTACCTTTAGTAACCTTCCTGTATGGTGTTTCAAGAAATCCATAACGGTTTACTCTTGCAAAAATCGTGAGAGAGGAAATCAAACCGATATTTGGTCCTTCAGGCGTTTCAATCGGACATAAACGCCCATAGTGTGTATAATGAACGTCACGTACCTCAAATCCGGCTCTTTCCCTGGTAAGACCGCCTGGTCCCAATGCAGACATTCTTCTTTTATGTGTCATTTCAGCCAGCGGATTGGTTTGATCCATGAACTGAGAAAGCTGATTTGTTCCGAAGAATGCATTTATTACACTACTAATGGTTCTGGCATTTACCAGATCCTGGGGTGTAAAGTTTTCGGTATCACGCATATTCATACGTTCCTTAATAGTCCTTGCCATACGTGCCATACCGATATTAAACTGCTGCCCTAATTGTTCACCGACTGTCCTGATTCTCCTGTTACCAAGATGATCAATATCATCTACGGCCTGTTCACCATTTCTTAATCTTATAATATATTTCATTATTTCAATAATATCTTCAACAGTAAGAATGGTGGTGGTTTCGGGGATATTCAATTTCAGTTTATCATTCATTCTATGACGACCGACATCACCAAGATCGTAACGTTTATCATTGAAGAATAATTTATCTATTAATCCCTGTGCTGTTTCAAGATCCGGAGCTTCGCCGGAACGTAATTGACGATAAATAGCAAATAATGCCTCTTCCTTTGTATGAGCTGTATCTTTACGAAGTGTATTAAGAATTAAATCCTGTTCAGGAGTAGTATTTGCAACTACAAGTTTTAATGTGTCGATTTCAATTTCTTTTAATCTTTCAATATCATCTTCGGTTAGGGTACTTTCCTTGGTGAGGAAAATTTCACCGGTAGACATATCAAAAATATCGCTTGCAACAATTCTTCCGGTATAATCTTCAAGCTTGGCTTTCCTTACATTTATTGCTTCAATTAAATGGAAGAGATTCAAAATATCATCATCAGAAGCATATCCTAAGGCTCTAAGTAAAGTAGTTGCAGGAAATTTCTTTCTCCTATCTATATATACATACATTATATAATTGATATCTGTGGCAAACTCTACCCAGGAACCGCGAAGAGGAATTATACGGGCTGAATAAATGGGGGTACCATTCGGGTGAACTGTTTGTGCAAAAGCCACACCCGGGGAACGATGAAGCTGTGATACAACGACTCTCTCTGCCCCGTTAATAATAAAGGTCCCTTTTTCAGTCATAAAAGGAAGATTACCAAGGTATACTTCCTGTTCAACACTGTTTACAAATTCTTCAGTTTCGGGATCTTTAGTAGAAAGGCGCAGCTTGCCTTTTAAAGGAGCTGAAAATGTCAGGCCTCTCTCAAGACATTCCTGAACCGAATATCTTGGTTTTTCAATATAGTACTCAATAAAATCCAGTCTGTAGATTTCTTTGTTATCGAAAATCGGAAAATTGGATGAAAAAACCTGCTGTAAACCTTTATTTTCCCGTTTTGCAGGCAGAACTTTCATCTGTATAAAATCTTCGAATGATTCAGTCTGGATACTTAAAAGGTCTGGAGACTCAATAACACTTTCAATCTTACCGAAGGAAATTCTATTATTATTCAAAATATAAACCTCCTATAAATGTTCATAAACTACTTTAAGCGGAACCTTTAACAACGTGTACAAAAAAATGGAAAAAGCAATAAGACAGAGTTCACCCGTCTTACTACTTTAGGAAAATTATTTAGTAATATGTGTGATTTACTTTATCTGAACGGTTGCACCAGCTTCTTCAAACTCTTTTTTGAGTTTTTCAGCTTCATCTTTAGACACACCTTCTTTTACAGGCTTTGGAGCAGTGTCTACAAGGTCTTTAGCTTCCTTCAGTCCAAGTCCTGTATGAGCTCGTACGACTTTAATAACATTTATCTTCTTATCTCCGACAGTCTGAAGGATGACATCAAACTCTGTCTTTTCTTCTACTGCTGCAGCTCCACCGCCATTGGCCGGAGCTCCTGCCATAACTACAGGTGCTGCCGCAGTGACGCCAAACTCTGCTTCTAATGCTTTCTTTAATTCAGCTGCTTCTAACAGAGATAGTCCTTTAATCTTTTCAACAATTTCAGCTACTTTTTCGGCCATTTTATATTTCTCCTAATATTTTTTTTCTATAATTAATCTTATGCTGCCTGTCGCTTGGAAATCTCATCAATAACACTTACGAGATCTCTCATTACAGCATTAATTGCTCCGACAATGCCCGATGCCGGCGAATTCAGACTTCCCATTATACCTGCAATGATCTCTTTCTTTGATGGGAGAGAAGCCAGTTCATTTAAACTGCTCCCGTCATAGTATTGCTGATCTATATAACAGGCTTTCATAGAAAGTTTCTGAATGTTATCAAAGTATTTTTTGATAACTTTTGCAGGGGCGACCGGATTATCGGAAGTTGCAAAGGCATAACCGGTCATTCCAACTAAATGATCGGAAAGCTTTGCATATTTACCGCTTTCGTCGAGGGCTCTCTTAAATAAGGTATTCTTGAATACTTTATATTTAATTCCCTCTTTCCTGAATTCAGTACGGATATTGTTAATATCCGAAACAGTTATCCCGGAATAATCGGTAAGATACACCGCATTGGAGCTATCGATTAGCTCTTTAACTTCGGCTACGATATCTACCTTTTCATTCTTTTTCATTTTTCTCCCGTATCAGATTTTTAGTTAATCGGATCGGCCAGAAGCATTTTTGAGTGCGTAAACTTTTAGTGTTGTACAACTTCTTCTTTGCTGATCTTCAACCCAGGACCCATAGTACTGGTAAGATAAATACTTTTAATATACTGACCTTTAGCAGATGCCGGCTTTAATTTAACGATTGTATTAAGAAAAGCCCGTGTATTTTCTGCCAATTTATCAGCATCAAAATTCATTTTGCCAATTGATGTGTGAATAATTCCAGCTTTTTCAACTCTGAAATCTATTTTTCCTGCTTTGACTTCTTTTACGGCATTTGCAACATCCTGAGTGACTGTTCCGCTTTTAGGATTCGGCATTAATCCTTTTGGGCCCAGAATTCTTCCAAGTTTTCCAAGTTCCCCCATTGAATCAGGGGTAGAAACAATTACATCGATATCCGCCCAGCCACCTTTAATTTTTTCAAGATATTCTTCAAATCCGGCATAATCCGCGCCTGCTTCAAGTGCTTCCTGAGCCTTACTGCCTTTCGCAATTACAAGTACTTTTACTTCTTTACCTGTTCCATTTGGCAGTGTAACGGTTCCTCTGACCATCTGATCAGCATGCCTCGGATCTACACCAAGTCTTACAGCACAATCAAGTGATTCGTTAAACTTCACTTTAGAATTTTCTTTAAGCGCCCGTACGGCATCATCAATTGTGTATTCTTTTTTAAGGTCTACTGATTTAAGTATCTCTTTATTTCTTTTAGAATTTTGCATTGCAACACCATTTATAAATTTTTAATCTTCTACTGTAATTCCCATACTTCTTGCAGTACCGGCAACCATACTCATTGCATGGTCTATATCGAATGCATTTAAATCAGGCATTTTTAATTCCGCAATTTCCTTAACCTGAGATTTGCTTACTTTAGCTACTTTATTTCTGTGAGGTTCCGCAGAGCCTTTCTCGACTTTAGCTGCACGTTTTAAGAGAACTGCAGCTGGAGGTGTTTTTGTTATAAAAGTAAATGATTTGTCTGTAAATACAGTAATCACTACCGGAATGATTAATCCTTCTTTATCCTGGGTTCTTGCATTAAACTGTTTACAAAACTCCATAATGTTTACACCTTTTTGTCCTAATGCAGGTCCAACAGGTGGTGATGGATTAGCTTTACCAGCAGGTATTTGTAACTTTATAAATCCGCTTATTTTCTTTGCCATAGTATTTTCCTATCTGATAAAATTATTTTTCTAATTCTGCCTGAACAAAATCGATTTCAACCGGAGTTTTTCTTCCGAAAATTGAAACCATCACTTTTATTTTCATTTTTTCTTCATTTACTTCCTGAACAGTTCCGGTAAAATTGTTAAAAGGACCGTCTATTATTTTAACCAGGTCCCCGGTTCTGAAAATAGTTTCCATTCTTTCACTACTTTCATCCTGGGAGATTCTGCCTACTATTCGCTTAACTTCTTCGGGTTGTAATGGATTCGGATTGTTCCTTGTTCCAAGGAATCCCATAACCGACGGAGTGTTTAGAATAAATTCTTTTACCTGGTTATCAAGGTCCGCATTTACAAGAATATAACCCGGAAAGAAATTTTTTGTTTTACTTTTCTTCTTACCATCTTTTACTTCAAATACTTTTTCCATCGGAACAAGAATTTCCTGAATTTTGGCACGAAGTTGTTCGTTGTCGCCAAGCTCATTCTCGAGAAGGGTTTTCACTTTGTTCTCGTGACCGGAAAATGTTCTAACTACATACCATTTAAATCCCATAATGCTAACTAAAAAATTCCTTTAAATATTTGTTGTATCGCCATATCAATAATGTAGGTAAAAGCCGCTATAACCAGACAAACAACAATCACTATCACTGTAGATTCTTTCAACTCATCGGTTGTAGGCCAGGTAACTTTTTTCATTTCCTTAACTACATCGTTAAAGAAATTGATAATTTTTTCTTTCATTTTCTCAAGACTTTCCTAAATTAACTCTTTGCACGTCAGGAGGGACTCGAACCCCCAACCTGCGGTTTTGGAGACCGCTGCTCTAGCCAATTGAGCTACTGACGTAGCAAACTTATTTTGTTTCTTTATGGATAGTGTGCTTTTTATCCCAGCGGCAATATTTTTTATATTCCACACGACCAGGATGCAGTCTCTTATTTTTGGTGGTAGTGTAATTTCTTCTTTTACACTCCGTGCATTCTAAAGTTATTATATCTCTCATGGTATTTAAATAATATTAGGTTGTCTTAAACTAACTTGTTGCATAGTTCCTATGATTTCAGGATTAATCCACCGATCATTTCAACTTTTAAAGAACTGTTAAAATCTAAATTCTATAATCCCGCTTGCAATCCCGATTAAAAGCTTGAGCTGACGACCGGGATTGAACCGGTGACCTCATCCTTACCAAGGATGTGCTCTACCAACTGAGCTACGTCAGCAACAATCCAAGAGCGGGAGACGGGACTCGAACCCGCGACCAACAGCTTGGAAGGCTGTGACTCTAGCCAACTGAGTTACTCCCGCGTTTTTCGCTAAAATTACTAGTGCACTCAAAATATATTAAAGAACTTTTATTGATCCCGCGATAAATAAGCTGTGTGGGGTGACTCTATCCAACCTGTCTACAGGTGCAGGTTAAGTTACTCACGCATAAAATTCAAACAAAATTTTTAAGAACTGAATTTCTCTTACCGAACAAAAAAATAAGGGAATCAATTTCAATAAGTCATTCCCTTAACAAAATTTTTTAGCTGTGGGCGGCGAGGGATTCGAACCCCCAAAGGCGTCAGCCAACGGATTTACAGTCCGCCCCGGCTCTCCAACTCCGGCGTCCGCCCAGTTTTCGAAACGAACCATAAATATATTTCTATTTAAAATAAAAAGCAAATTAAAAAGGGGGAATAAGTTTGAGTTTTAATAAAAAATCGAAACATTTCAGAAGTAGATGTCTCAATATAAGGATTAGTCCAATCAATTAAAATGTCAAATTTCAGTGATTCCAGAGTTCCCTGTCTAAACTCCTGTATTGTATAGCCTCACTTATATGCTGGGGAAGAATATTTTCGGATTTTTCTAAATCTGCAATCGTTCTGCTGACCTTTAAAATTCTATCGTATGCCCTTGCTGATAAACCTAATTTGGACATTGCCATTTTCAGTAATTCTGCACTGGCCGAATCCAGCTTACAGAACTGCCTTATTTCTTTTGGCCCCATATCGCCGTTATTGAAAATATTCTTTAATCCCTTAAACCGGTTTAACTGTATTTGTCTTGCTGCCATTACTCTGCCACGGATCTCAGCTGAAGATTCGCCCTTAACTTCAGATGACAATTCTTTATATTTGACCGCGGGAACTTCTATATGAATATCAATTCTATCAAGCAATGGTCCCGATATTTTTGCCATATATCTCTGAATCTGCGGAGGTGCGCAGGTGCATTCTTTTCCGGGATCGGTATAATAGCCGCAGGGACATGGATTCATTGCAGCGGCAAGCATAAAATTAGCCGGAAACTCTAAAGAAAGTTTTGAACGGCTTACTGTTACTTTGCCATCTTCCAGGGGCTGCCGTAAAACTTCAAGAACATTTTTTTTGAATTCGGGTAGTTCATCTAAAAAAAGGACACCGTAATGAGCAAAAGATACTTCACCCGGTCTGGGAAATGATCCACCTCCTACTAATGCAGCGTCTGATACAGTATGGTGTGGGCTTCTAAAAGGCCTTTCTGTCACAAGCGCCTGATCTTTTGGAAGAATTCCTGCAACCGAATGGATCTTTGTTGTTTCAAGTGCCTCATCAAATGTCATTGGCGGAAGAATGGAGGGGATCCGCTTTGCGAGCATTGTTTTGCCGGAACCGGGAGGGCCTATCATCAGAATATTGTGAGAACCGGATGCAGCTACCTCAAGTGCACGTTTGACATTTTCCTGCCCTTTTACATCCGAGAAATCCAGATGATACTGATTTACCCTTGAAAAGAGTACATTGGTGTCAGTTACAATTTTTTCTTTTTCAATTTCACCATTTAAGAATTGAATTACTTCGGATAAATTTTCCATTCCGTAAACATCAATCCCCTCTACTATTGAAGCCTCAATTGCAGATTCTGCAGGAAGTATTATTCTTTTTATTTCTTTTTTTTTTGCTTCTACAGAAATTGGTAAAGCACCTTTCACCGGTCTCAACGTACCGTCAAGTGCGAGTTCACCTAAAAATATCGTCTCATCCATCTTTAGGTCTTTAATATCTTCGGTTGCTGCAAGCAGCCCTACTGCTATTGGTAAATCGAATGAACTGCCTTCTTTCTTTATATCTGCCGGGGCAAGGTTTACAGTTATTTTTCTTTTGGGGAATTGAAAACCGTTATTTTTAATAGCGGTTGTTACCCTCTCCCTGCTCTCTTTAACAGCATTGTCGGGAAGTCCTACAATTGTAAACCCGGGAATTTGTTTTTCTACGTTGGTTTCCACCTCGACCAGGTATGCGTCGATACCAAATGTCGCGCTGGAGTAAATTTTTGAAAGCATCGTCCCTTTTTTAATCAGGTAATGTAATTGTGACTTTAAATATAGAAGTAAATAACAAAAAAGTAAACCGGGCTTATTATTAATGCCGGTTACTGTTTGGTAAACAAAAATCGCTCATTCAGTCATGTAATACAGCCGGAAATTCAGAATAATAGAAATACCGGTTTCAGCAAATTCAGGAGCCGGCACTATCCCCTATCTGAGTCGTCCATCTTTTTCATTTTTACTCCCTGAATTCTCATAATATAATTTTATTATTCTCTTTCTGGAGTGGAAGAAGTTTATTTAGTAAGTATCATTTTCTTGGTACTGGAGAATGTAGGAGCTGCAACCTTATAAAGATAAACTCCTGAGGAAAGTTCAGATGCATCAAATGAAAATTTGTGTATTCCGCTGGTTAAAAATCCTTTGAATAGCTTTGCAATCTCTTTTCCTTCAAGGTTATAAACCGTTATCTCAATATCAGAATCTTCCAGCAAATCAACTACAATGCTCGTTCGGGGGTTAAAAGGATTAGGATAATTCTGTTCGACAATAAAAGGTTCCGTGGTACCCTGTCCTATTTTAACCTGGGAGGAATAAACTATCGAACCATCACTATTAACCTGTTTAATCCTGTAATAAACGATATCGGCTTCGGGATCTTTAGCATCAAGCAGGGAATAGTTTTTCTCATACGAATTATCGGCCTGGATTGAAGAAATCTGCTGATAGTCGGAATTGTTTATTGATTTTTCAAGATAATACGACCTGGCTTGTTTGTAATCTCCTCCGCTCCATGCCAATTCGTAAACATTTCCCAGCAAATTAATATTTAATTCCGGTGCACGCGCAAATAACGGGGCATCAGATTTCAGGAAGTCTACCAGGTTATAATTAACATTTATTCTGTCCTTTGCAAGATAGAGTTCATCTTCATCATCAAAATTAAACTGATAAAGAACCTTCGTGTTTTCACCTATAAAATTAAGATAGTTTATGTTTAAGTAAGAAACCTCAACATCATTATTGAAATCAATGAAACGGAGAACATCAAGCTGGAAGGATTTATCCCGAGAATCACATCCAAAACTCCATTGTAGATCACTGGCCTTTAAAAAGGAAGGAATCGAATACTTCCCTATAAGTATATTACTGGAATAAATGCTTAAGCTATTTTCATCAAATGATGTTAATATTGAAATATGATACCAATTACCCCGGCTAATGAAATAGGGATTTACCAGTTCCTGGTTAATCTGATTGTGATACTGAATGTTTACCATCTGAAACTGATTGGTTGAAACATTAAAGAGAGTTCTGCCTGACTGCTTATTTATTATTTTTAAGAAATCAGTCTGTTTATTACTGATCTCAATCCAGAATTCAGTAAGCAGATTTTTTACATCCATGTCATTGAGTGCAATATTCAATTCAGAGCCGGAAGTCAATTGGATCGAATTCTCTGCAAGTCTCCGGGGCTTATAAAACTTCAACTGAACTGAAGAAAACCTAAGAGTGTCGTCTGCATCATAATTATTTGAAGACTTAATAAAACCTGTGGTTTTGGCCCCTGCTTTAAATATTCCTGAAAATTGAAAATTAGCTGTGACCGCATTATCGGCTTTTAAATTAAACAATAATTGAAAATAAGTATCTGAAGCAATCTTATTTTTAAGAAGGTCAATCTCCGCCTTATATATATTACCCTGTTCAACATCCAAATTTAATTGCTTACCGGGAATATTAGAGATAGTGTAGAATGTCCGCAATTCGAGATTTTTAAAGTTTATTCTTGAAGATGTATTAAAATACAAAATGAGTTTGTCAGCATCTTTATAAGGATTAGATGCAATCAGGGATATATCAAAAGCAGCATTTGAAGAAATATTCTCAGGTATGTATAAATTATAGCCGTTTTCCTTGGATATTTGAGCAAAAGCAGGATTAACTGCGAAAATAAGCAATATTATGTAAATGCTTCTATGCATTAAAGATTGAAGTTAAGGTAAAAGAGAACATCTTAAACTATTTATAATTCCTTAGAAAATCGATCCTGTCCTGCAGCTGGTGAACCGGCACAAGTAATTTATCCTTACCATAAATAGCCTCTTCTCTGTTTGAAAATGCTAATTCATAATCTTTACTCATAACGATCGCCTCTTCAGGACAAACCTCCTCACAAAAACCGCAAAAAATGCATCGAATCATATTTATTTCAAATTTTTCCGGATAACGTTCTTTTTCTCTCTCCGTTTCTGCAGCCTGTATTTCAATTGCCAAAGAAGGACATACTCTGGAACATAAGCCGCAGGCCACGCATCTTTCTTCACCATTTTCTTCCATCACAAGAACCGGGCGTCCGCGGTAAGAAGCAGCCGGTATAAACTTTTCTTCTGGATACTTCATCGTAAATTTCGGCTTAAACATATTTTTTAATGTTAGGCTTAATCCCTTTACGATTTCCGGAATGTAAATTCTTTCCCAAAACGTTAAATCTTTTTGTCTTCTCTTAATTGCCATCAAATCTCCGAATTTTCAAAATCGAATAATTTATGATTACTTATTTTACTTAATAAAATCTAATTCACTCTAAAGTTTGAATATTATTATCAAAACAGCTACCCAGATAATATTAATCAATGACAGCGGGAACATCACTTTCCACCCAAGATTCATTAATTGATCATATCTGAACCTTGGCAGGCTCCATCTCACCCAGATAATGAAAAATAAGAGTGCCGCCACTTTAATACAGAACATAAATACCTGGATCAGAATTACCGGGCCGTTCGAAAGACCAAGCGAATAAACATCTATAAATGGTAGATTATAGCCGCCGAGATAGAGAGTAACGATCATTGCGCTTGCAATTATCATATTTGCGTATTCTGCGAGGAAAAATCCTGCGAACTTCATACTGCTGTATTCCGTATGAAATCCACCTACCAGCTCGGGTTCCGCTTCGGGAAGATCGAATGGAAGCCGGTTCGTTTCTGCAAATGCTGAGACTAAAAACGTTATAAATCCAACAGGCTGAATCCATGCATTCCACATAAAGGCACCCTGTGATTCAACAATAGCATAGGGACGCAGTGATTCTGCAAGAAGTAAAACCCCGCCAACTGAGAATCCCATTGAAATTTCGTACGAAATCATCTGGGCTGAAGACCGTATCCCTCCAAGCAATGAATATTTACTTCCTGAAGACCAGCCGGCAAAAGTTATTGCATAAACTCCCAGGGAAGATAAAGCCAGAACATAAAGAATTCCCATATTGATGTCTGCGACCACAAGCGGAATTGAATAGCCGAAAATTGAAAGTGTGCCTGCAACAGGTATAACAGCATAGGTTGCAAAAGCCACAAACAACGCAATCATAGGTGCTAAAGTGTGAATTGGTTTATTAGCAATAACGGGGACAATATCTTCTTTTAACAATAATTTCAGTACGTCTGCAAAAGGCTGAAAAATACCTTCCCAGCCCACCCGGTTTGGTCCCAGCCTGTTTTGGGCCCATGCACTTATTCTCCGTTCAAAATACACAAGGTATGAAACCGTCAAAAGCATAACGATTACAATGATAAGAATCTTAATTAGACTGACTATTACTAATTCCCAGATGTTCAATGAAATTCTCCGTTAAACTTTTACTGTTTCTTTAGTGAAATGTCCTTTTAGCTGTACCCCGAATTCGCCGATATCATCATAATCCAATCCTTTAAAGGCATCAATTGATTTGGTCATTTCCTCAAATACTTCTTCAGCCATATCAAACTTCATTTTGCTGCCAAGTGCATTTGCCAGCAGAACAAGCAATTTCCAGGTTGAAAAAACATTATGCTTGTTTTTTTCAGCCCACCGGTCATATTCAGTCCCGAATTTATCAAGACGGCTTAGCATCATACCTTCAAGAGCACGATCGACATTTAAGGCTGCAACTGCAGGTCTAAGCCTCTGAACCCTTCCCTGGAAATTAACCATTGTGCCGTTCTTCTCTGCATAGGTGGCCGCAGGCAAAATGATATCCGCAAGTGAAGCTGTTTTGTTCAGATTAGTTGCATGCATTATAAATAAATCGAGTTTGGCAAATATTTCCTCAAGCCCGGGTCTTTCGGATACCACGTCATCTTCAATTAAATAAAGAGCTTTAATCTTTCCTTTATTTATTCCATCGATGATTCCTTCAAAGCTTAGTTCGCCTTTTGAAGGAACCACTCCGCTCAGTTCAGCACCAAGCGAGTTAGGGGTAATATCGTCCCTGCGAAGAATTTCATCCTGAAATGAGGGATCAAACTTCCTGAGGAAATCAATATGCTTTGAACCTATCATCCGTGCAAATTTTGCTAATATGTAATTATCTTCATTAGTAACATTGGGCGAACCGATAAACGCAATTTCATCCTTATTTATTTTCTTGAGTTCTTTTGCTGCCGCAGAAATTGCTTCATCCATTGCTGCTTTTACGAGTACACCCTCTTTCCTGAGATATGGTCCGTCCACTCTGTCGTCGGCTTTTATAAATTTTAAAGTATTTATTCTTCCATGATCACACATCCAGTAGCTGTTCACCTCTTCATTCTGTCTGGGTGTTAAACGGAGAACTTTATTGTTTCTAACCCATAATTCCGTATTACACCCTCTTGCACAGCCAACGCAAATCGATTTTGTAGCAGACATATCCCATACTCTCGCCTGGAATCTGAAATCGCGGTTGGTTAAAGCACCAACAGGGCAAATATCAGTTGTGTTAAGGGAATAAGGATTATCCATTTCCTGACCGGGATAAGTAACTATTGTAACTCTATCGCCGCGCTTTATGAAGGTAAGTTCAGGATCCTTAGCAATTTCATCACAGAAACGGATACAGCGTGAGCAGGAAATACACCTTTCCGCATCAAACATTATATAGGGACCAAGTAGTACTCTTTTATCTTTATGAACTTTTTCCTCAACAAACCTGCTTTCACCAACACCATGGGCATATGCATAATCCTGGAGTTTACATTCACCTGCCTCATCACAAATCGGACAATCAAGAGGATGATTTATTAAAAGGAATTCCATTACAGCATTTCTCGCCGCAACAGCATTTTCAGAATAAGTATGTACAACCATTCCATCCGCAGCAAGTGTTGAACATGCTATAACAAGCTTAGGCATCTTTTCCACTTCAACGAGACAAACACGGCAGTTTCCGGATACTGTCAATTTGGGATGCCAGCAAAAATGAGGAATAGTGATCCCGTTATCCCTCCCCGCTTCAATAATTGTCTGTCCCTGGTTAAATTCTATTTCTTTCCCATCTAATACGAATTTCGGCATTCTGAGTACTTACTCCTGAATTCTTGTATACAATTTTAGTTTAATTGATATTATTTCCCGACAGCTTCGTGCTCTTCTATAAATTTCTCAGTGAAGTCGGCAATGTTTTTATATGCTTTCATCAAAGTTTCTTCAGGAGGAAGAAATACAACCCTGAAGTGATTAGTTCCCGGTCTCTGACCAAAACCGGAACCCGGCACTACTACAACACCTGTTTCTCTGATAAGTTCAGCAACAAAAACATTATCCGGTGTGTTCATATGAAGTCTGGGGAATGCGTAAAAAGCTCCTTCAGGTTTCATGCAAGAAATTCCCGGTATTGCATTAAGCATTTCCACTGTCATGTCCCTTCTGGATGTTAATTTCTTATTAGCTATATCAAGGTGCGATTGGTTCCCTTCAAGCGCAGTCGGAATCGCATATTGCTCAGGATGATTTGCAGATAATCTCGCACGGAGCAGTTTATTTATAGCTTCTAAATAATCTTTTAATACGGCCCTGTCGCCGCTGACAATACCCCATCCCATTCTAAATCCCGGTACCATATAATTTTTTGATAAACCACCAAAAGTTACAATGGGTACTTGGCTATCCAGTGAAGCAATGGATGTATGTTTTTCACCTTCAAATAAAAGCTTATCGTAAATTTCATCGGCAAAGATTACAAGATTGTCTTCTTGAGCAATCTGAATTAATTCCTTCAATGTATCACTGCCGCAATTTGATCCTGTAGGATTGTTCGGATTTATAATAATGATAGCACGTGTTTTGTCATTTATTTTGCTCCTGATATCATCAAGATCAGGCTGCCAGCCGTTCTCCTCATCAAGGTAATAGGGGTTTTCCATATTCTGAAGCTTACTGGCAATTGCGGTATATAAGGGATAACCCGGAGTTGGCGTTAATACATTTTCACCCTCATTAACCAGAGCAGTAAGGCAGATATCAATCGCTTCACTTGCACCAGTTGTAATAAAGATATCCTGAACATTCGTTATGCATTTTCTTTCCGCTTCTTTGGCAATTGAATCAAGAGCAGGTTTAATTCCCGATGAAGGCGAATATCCGTTATAATTATTAAGCATTGCCCTGTAAGTCGCTTCAACCATATGCTTAGGCGGGGCAAAATCAAATAAGTTTGGATCGCCTATATTGAGGTAAAGCATCTCTTTGCCTGTCTTTGCAACTTCATTTGCAAGCACAATTATATCACGTACGGCATACGTAATATTTTTTGTTCTTACCGCAGGTCTTATGGTTTGACTCATTTTACTTATTCTGATTGATTAATAAATTGTATATGCTCACCAGCTCAGGCTGCCGATTTCAAAACCGTATCTTTTGATTTAATGATAATCTTTATGAAGGTATTCTCATTCAGCAGTTCATTTGCCAGCTCAAGTATATCTTCTCTTGTTACTGAATCAATATCCTTAATAATTTCATCAGTGCTTTTTATCTTATTATAGTATAATTCCGATTGTGCCATCCTGAACATCCTGTTTGATGTATTTTCCAGGCTTAAAAGGAAATGACCTTTCATTGCTTCTTTGGCTTTTTTCAATTCCCTGTCGGAAACTTTATTGTTCTTCATTTTCTTAAATTCCCTGTCCACAATCGAAAGGGCCTTATCCATCATCTTTTCATTTGTGGATAAATAAACACCGAAGGAAGAAACATCATAGAAAGAATTTAGAAATGAATTTACCTGGTAAGCGATACCGTTTCTTTCTCTTATCGACTGAAATAACCTTGAACTGCTTCCTTCTCCAAGAATCTGAGTAAGTGCAGCGATTTTATTTCTTAAATCACTTTTATATCCAACGGTCGATTTACCGATTATTGCATGAACCTGCTGAATCTCCTTTTCAATCAATTCAACTTTTGCGGAATGGCTCGAATGATTGTAGTATCTTCTTTTAATGTTTGATATACCGAGATCCTTTAAGAAGTATTTTTCAACAAGCTTTATTATTTTTTCATGTTCAACCGCACCTGATGCAGCTATAAGCATTTTATTAAAGCCGTATTTTTCTTTGACAAAATGGAAAAGGTCATTCTGTGTAAAGCTTCTTATATTCTTTTCGGTTCCTATTATCGGAAGACTAAGACTATTCCCGGAATAAATAACTTCCTCAAACTTGTCGAATATTAATTCCTCGGGATTATCTTCAATATCATTAAGCTCATCAACTATTACACTTGATTCCTTTTTAAGCTCAACGGGCTTGAAGGCAGGATTCTGGATCATGTCGGATAAAACATCGAAAGTTATCCCGATATGGTCGCCCAGCCCTCTTCCATAATAGCAGGTATGCTCTTTTGAGGTAAATGCGTTTAAATAACCGCCGGTTGATTCAATCTCGTTTGCTATTTTTCCCGCAGTACGCTTTTTAGTTCCTTTAAAAAGCATATGCTCAATGAAATGAGAAATTCCATTGTTTCCTAAATTTTCATCACGGGTTCCAACATTAAACCAGAAGCCGAGTGAAAATGATTTTACATAAGGTATGGTTTCTGTTAAAACTTTTATACCGTTGGGCAGGGTTGTCTTCTTATACTGATTCAAATTATCAAAAATCTCTATTGTTATTCAAAAAAACGTTTTCAAATATAGAGAAATGGTCTCCGGCAGTCAAGGTAAGCACGGTTCAGCTGACCAGGCTCATTTAGTTTATTCACAGAGAAATTGATAGTTTTATTACAGGAATATTACCGGGGAATAGTTTTATATGTCTATTATATTAAACATATCAACGTAATAAGTGGAAATGATCATAAGGACAAAGTAACTGAAGCGAATCTGAAGCGCATTTAGAGCGCATTTGAAGGGTAAGTGAGATTTGATTCTGACAGCTATCATTTAATTAAAAAAAAAATTGGTCTTAGTTTCCTGCCGGCTGATTTGTGATATAAATCGAAGACGGTATTACAACAAAAATACGAGGAGCTGCTATATAACTGACGTAATTAAAGTGTGAAATCCATTTGCAGACCCGGGACTATAATCAGGTCTCCTGAATCAAGCTGTAAAATCGTTTCCTTTAAAAATTTAGCACTCAATACTATTCTGATCTGTTTATTTAAACTTAAAGAAATACCGGGATTGAAGTAAATAAATCCCGCCGTACACTCAGGTCGTCTGTCGGTTGTTGTAACTGTATATGCGAAGTCATTATCGTAGCTGTCATTCGGAGAAAAATCCAACAACTGCTGTAAGAAATAACCCACATTGAAATAATAGTTTATCATAGCAGAATCATTATTTGAATTAAAAGTAAGAGTCAGGAAAGGATTTGTATTCATTTCTTCACCGATATCATGGTATATATACCGGTTTTTGGTCTCGTGACCCCAAAAATCAACTATTGTCTGATCAAGTACGGTGACAGCATCATATTTGTATTTCTGCATATTCAAACCGAGATCAAATCTTACGATCGGTTCTGTCAGGTTAGTGAAAAGGCCTATGCCAAAATTTCCCCCGGATAAATTATCTTCGGAAAAAGAGAATCCGCCGAATAAAGAAAGTCCATTAGTGACTTTTATATCTATATCAACACAGAAAGAATATTCATTGTATATCCAATTAATATTTTTTGCACTGGTTCTATAAATCGTGCTGTCTGATAATAAGACTGATCCCGTAAACATCTCGTCGCTTGTTGCATACATATTGTTTTTGTTTACGGCGGTAAACCTGGGAGAAATAGTAATGTCACCCGGTTGATTGTTTATATTAAGATGAACGGGCGGGGTTGTAATGGGGGCATTTATTTTCGCATCACCAAGATAAAGAGTTTCCTGTATTTCCTGCGCACATCCTGAAAATAAAATTGTAACGGCAGCAAAAACGGAACAAACATAGATATTAGTTTTCATTTCAGTACTCCGCTATTGTTTCGCAGGAATTTTATAGAAACAAAAACCACTTTTTGTCAGAAAAATGTCAGAAAAATGTAAAAAACATTTAGAAGCAGGTGGAGTTCAGGTTCAGTTCAAAGTTCAAGTTCAGGTTCAAGTTCAAGTTCAAGATCAAGTTTCGGATCCGGACATTCTCACTTTATTTAAGCAGTATTAGTTTTTTGACTAATGTATTGATACCTGATTTCAATCTATAGAAATAAACACCGCTTGATAATCTGCTGCCATCGAATTGAACAGTATAACTCCCTGCAGGTTTTTCTACATTAATTAATGTAACAACTTCATTTCCAAGAACATCATATATTTTTAATGTAACGAATCCCGCATTCGGAATTTGATATTCAATATTCGTTGCCGGGTTAAATGGATTGGGATAATTCTGGGATAATGTAAATGTATTTACCGGGTTTAATTCATCCTCAATACCGGTTATTGTTGTATCACCGTAAACTATTCCGTTTATTACTGCACCTTTCAGCGTTCTGTCGTCACTTCCGAAATCAAAAGTGCTAAAAACGTGCGTTATTCCGAAATCTTTAACAAGATTATATGTGTATGCTATCAAAGATTCCGAGTAATATGTTTTATAATGGGTTTCCACCTGGTAAAAGGTAGTATCAGCGGAATATATTACTGTATACGGTGCAATATCGAATCTATAGCTAAGAATTGAATCGCCCACTTCAGCCCTGAGATCATCAATCAGGTATTCCTGGTTACTTTGTATAGAATCTTCATTGTAACGATATACTTTTGCAAGAACCGAATCAATCCTTTCATAGTATTTCATGCTGGAAGATGAACCGGCATAGTATTCCTCTACCTCAAAATATTTTTTCTGATTAGATTTTACGACTTCATCATTTATTTTTCGAACAAACTGGTAATATTCATATTCAGGATAAGTCCAGATGAAACCATTATACACCCACAGATTGCCAACCCGCAGAGGATAATATCTGACCAGTTCCGGATCGGGTAATATTTCTTTCAGGATTGTAAGGTTATTATTCTCTAGTTCGTAAAGGTGATATTTAGTAGCTACATACAGGATTTGTGTTGCGGGTTTGGGAAATATTCCTTCTATCTTTTCATTAAAATGATAAAAAGTAGAAAAGCTTCCGGCAAAATCTGTAGACATATAAAGGTTATAATAATATCCCAGGTAACAGATTCCGCTGGCTGAAGGATCATTAGTAAAAACAAATGGCTGAGGATATTCTGATTTTAATTCCCATGTATATGAATTTCCATTATCATCTGATACATAAAGGTTATAGGAACCCGATTTGTTTGTTCTGTAAATATGAGACTGATCAGGGTCATAATATAACTTTGGGTTAAAATATAAAGTCTCATAAACGGGAATATCATCCACGACAAAGGAAGTATGTCCCCCATCAAAAGATTTAATAAGATTGTTCTGGTCATCTATTCCAAAGATCTCATTCTCATTAAAATCAGAAACAGAAATCATATGGTAGTTCAGAATTGAATCCTGGGGGTAAGTCAAACCCCCGTCAAAACTCCTGTTTAAAAGCCCATCACCGGCAAATGTTCTTAAATGATTCTGTTTGGAAATATCGACATAAATGAAGCTCGACTGAAATCCAAAAACTGCTGAATCATTATAAGCCACAAATCCATAGTTATCGGGCATCATCCCGAATCCGCAATTAATAAAATTTGCAGTGTCATTCGGAAAATATTCAAAATCCTGCACACTTCTGGTGTATGAAGGGTCGATAAGAAAACCATCCATTATTTTTTTCTCATATCCGTTTATTACCTCAAATTTAAATACCGGTGTGTATGTCAGGTACTCGGAATTGCCGAAGTGGTAGAGTAAAATAGTTTCACCATTCAGTCCCTCAATTCCACTAAGAGATTGAAATGACTGAGAGAAGCCGATATTGGTAAAAAGAACCAACAAAAAGAATTTTACTGCTTTCATATTCCCCTCTCTGATAAATTTATTTTAACAAAATTAATTTCTTTACTGCCGTAAAACTTCCGGCTTTTATTTGATAATAGTAAATCCCGCTTGCCAAGTTATAACCATCAAACTCAATCGTATATCGTCCGGCTGGTTTTTCCTCATTAACTAATGTTGCGACCTCGTTTCCCAGGATATCATAGACTTTAAGCGTCACAAACGACGAATGGCCAATGACAAATGACAAATTAGTTATTGGATTAAATGGATTAGGATAATTTTGAGCTAAATAGAACTCAGCAGGCTGATCTATATCAACTTCTATTGCATTAGAGTATTTATATGTTCCATCAAAATCAATCTGCTTTAATCTGTATTGAAATTTTCCAGCTGTTAAATTTTCATCTTTAAATGAATATGAATGTTGTTCAGTGGTTGTTCCATTTCCCTGAACAAATGCAATCTGATCCCATCCGGAAGTTTCCTTTTCGGGGAGGTTTAGAGAGACTTTTTCAACTTCAAATCCCTTATTATTCGTCTCCGTAGAAGTAGACCAATTTAAAACAACACTCCTTTCTAAAGTCGATGCAGTAGAGCTAACAAGTTCAACTGGGACAACGCAATTTGTGTCATAATTAAAATAATCATAAAATAATTCCCCACCCTGAGGAATATATATTTCTCTATTAGCGCCCTCCTCCCAAAATCCGCCATTTTGTGTACTGAAAAATTTAAATTGATAATAGAGTCCCGGTGCCAAATCAAGAGTGGATGCCCAGACAGAATCTGAAACATTTGCCATTGAATTCTCTTTGGACCAGTTGTTAAAATCACCTCTCAAAAATAGAGTATCTATATCAGGGTTGAAGTTCATCTCACATATTTGTACTCCCATATTACATTCGAAAGTTACAGGCATTGGTACAGGATTGCATATTGAATCACGATTAAAATAATCAAAAAAGGTGGTACCTCCGGGCGGCACTAATAATTCCCGATTTGGATCATTTTCCCAGTAGCCCCAAGGTCCATGAGTTGAATAGAATTTGAAATAGTAAATACTATCTACTGTCAGATCTAAAGTAACTGCGTAAATTGAATCAGATACAGGCGTCATTAGATAACCGGACCATGAATTGGAACTGCACATAAGTAATAAACTATCATAGTTAGGGTTAAAATTCATTTCACATATTTGCACAGCCATATTACATTCAAAAACTATCGGTTGAATCTGATCAGTTGTTTTAACGATGTTACTCCCTAGTTCAGCTGGAGTAAAATTTTGCGGGAATCGCTTTTCCTGGGCCACTCCCTTAATATTCAATAAAGAAAAAATAATTATAAAAAATGAGATTCCCCGTCTCATTTTTCCCATTCCTTTTATTTTATTTTATTAAGATTAATTTCTTTGCTGCTGTTAAATTGCCTGCCTTTAATTTATAGAAATATACACCGCTTGATAACCTGCTTCCATCAAACTTAATACTGTAGATTCCGGCTGGTTGTTCTTCATTTACTAAAGTTGCAACTTCATTCCCAAGGGCATCATATACTTTCAATTGTACGAACTTCATAAATGAAGTTCCGACAGCGGGAATGGAATATTTGATAATTGTGACTGGATTAAAAGGATTCGGAAAGTTTTGCGAAAGTGAAAACTCCTCAGAAAGATTAACCTCAATATCTACTACATTTGAGTATTTAAAAGTTCCATTAAAATCAATCTGCTTCAGCCTGTACCGATACTTTCCCGATGTAAGATTCTCGTCAGTAAACGAGTATGAATTGGGCCTGGTTGTTGTTCCATTCCCTTCTACAAATCCGACATTCTTCCACTCATTCTGACTCCTGATCTCTGATATCTGACTTCTCTCCACCTCAAATCCTTTATTATTTAATTCCGTTGCTGTGACCCAATTAAGTACCACATCACCGTTTACTATATTCCCTCTGAAACTCACTAACTCAACGGGAACAGGCGGATAGACATAAGCAGTAGCCTCATTGCTGTAAACATACCAGCCCTCCGGATAACCGATCCTGTAGGTATAAATGGTTGAATCACTAACTGTTGAATCTATGTAAGTATTGGTATATGAGGCCGGTACCGTGGCAATAGTGTGATACGGATCATTACTTAAAGGAGTACCTTCTTTCCTCTGGATAATGTCTCCCGGTACAGGCAGTGCGTGCTGCCAGTTTATAATTGATGTCGGCTGGCCATCATAATTCACATTGACCGATGTAATATAAGGATGATTATGCGTCAATATTCCGTCATAAGCTATTATCGTAACATTATCCAGCGCCCACCAGCTGCTGATACCGCCGTTCTGGAATGTGCTGAAGCGTACCCTGACAGTATATATAGTATCGGTAGTCCAATTCCCGTCAAACAACGACAGGCTGATGTGCTGATTTCTGTCACTAACACCTGCCTTAAACCAGAGAAGCGTCCAGGAGGAACCGCCGTCGGTGCTTGCCTCTACGGTAGCATAATCAACAGGATTATTTGTAAACCAGTCCGAGTTAAATTCCAGAAAGGCGCCGAGCATATATTCCATATTATCGGCTGTCTCAAAAGTTGCGGTTGAAATAATCATTCCGCCGCACAGAGAAGCATCTGCTGTCATAACCTTCCCGTTTGCAGGATCAGGGAGAGTATAATTTATTTCTTCCCCGGACTGCCATTTGCAAGCAGTCGAACCGCCAATAGTCCATCTTCCAAGCCCGAATGAGAAATCATCCATTTTAACATAATCTACATAGCCTGAAGAAGTGGTAAAATACCAGGTATCTTCTTCAGTGAATCCATCCGCATCATTTTCAACCACACACCAGAAATATCGTGTAGGGTAGAAAAGCTGCTGATTTATTCTAATTGAATCAAAAACAGTAGAAGGGTATCCCGAAACATAAAGTGCCGAAGGGTCCAGATCGGCAACAGCCGCAGAATCAAAGCTGAGATATACTTCATTATAAACCGTGTTTTCCGGATTTTGCCATCTGAGAGAATGAAACTGATAAGAAACATTTGAAGCTCCGTTTGCAGTCTCAGGGAAAAATGGCTGTCCCGGTCCCTGTGCAAATGCTAACGGAAACAAAATAAATAATAGCATTGCACTAAAAACGATTTTCATATTCCCTGCCTCACAGTTCTATTTTAATAAAATTAATTTCCTTGTTGCCGTAAAATCGCCGGCTTTCATTTGATAGAAATAAATCCCGCTAGATAAGTTGCTTCCGTTAAACTTAACTTTATAACTCCCTACTGGTTTGTCCTCATTTACCAGTGTCGCCACTTCATTTCCCACAATATCATATACTTTCAATGATACAAATGACGAATGACCAATGACAAATGACAGATTAGTTGTTGGATTAAACGGATTGGGATAATTCTGTTCCAAAGAAAATTCACTCGGGGCAGTTACCTCAACTTCTATTTCATTAGAATATTTGAACGTGCCGTCAAAGTCTATTTGTTTTAATCTATATTGGTACTTTCCTGAGTTTAGATTCTTATCTCTGAATGAATACGAATGCTCTTTTATACTCGTGCCAAATCCAGGCACAAACCCAATTGCTTCCCACTCATTTTGACCCTTATAATTTGACTTTTGACTTCTCTCTACCTCAAAACCTTTATTATTTGTCTCCGTTGATGTAGACCAGCTAAGTACCACACCATCGGGAGTGCTGGCTTCTATAAAGCTAGTAAGTTCAACAGGAACAATATTGCTTAAATCAATAGAATAAAATGATCTTCCGAATGTAGCTGCCACAAGCGTACGTGTGGGATTATGCAAAACCAGGTCAGTAACCGGAACAGTCGGTAATGAATCTCCTAAATACTGCCAGCTTCCGCCTGTATCAGTGGAATAAAATACTCCTACGTCCGATGCAGCATATAAGATACTGGTATTATCGGGATCAACAATAATATCGTTTACCGGGGCCTCCGGAATATTCGAAGAGATATCCGACCAAGTATTTCCTGCATCCGTTGTTCTGAAAATATGGGGCAGGTATTCATCATTACGGTATCCGCTTAATGTTGCATAGGCAATCATTGAATTATCAGGATCCACAGCTACCCTCGTTACCCAGAAAACGGGAAGTGAATCTGATACTTTTGTCCAGTTTATACCGCCGTTAAGAGTAATCCATATATTTCCGTCATCCGTTCCTGCATAAATAACATTGGGGTCAGATTTAGAAACGGCAATAGTAGTAACTGTTCCGTAAACAAGGTTTCCTGAAGGAACTCCGTTTGAAAGATCAGGACTTATGGATGTCCAGTTTGCAGCATGATTTGTCGTTTTATAAACGTGATTCGTTCCGAAATAAAGTACAGCAGGATTATTCGGGTCCATTACCAGGGGCGAGCTCCAGTTGCTTCTGTCTGAAAAAGAAATCCCATTTGTAGCATCAGTAAACGAAGTTCCGCCGTTAGTTGAACGGTTAAGACTGCCATACTGATATTCGGCATATACATAATTATTATTCTGGTCATCAACAAGGACATAAAAACCATCACCGCCCAGAATAATCTGGTAATCATTCGTATTTCCGGATAAGGTCCTCATTGTGCTGTTATCCTGTGAACCGCCGTAGAGCCTGAAAGGAAACTGGTAATCAACATCACAGGTATAGAACTGGGTAATGGGCATTTGTGTTATAAATGACCAGGACGTCCCGCCGTTTGTAGATTTATATACTCCTCCGTCATTTCCCGCAATAATAAAATTAGAATTTGAGGGTTGTATAAACATTGCGTGCTGGTCGACGTGCATTGAACCGGAAGAATAACCCCAGGAGTTTCCGCCATCCGTAGTTCTATACACATCAAGGCCCATAACAAAAACCTTAGAAGGATTATTCGGATCTACCCTGATATTGCCGAACCACCAACCATACGATGAATAAAATCCACTCAAGGCTGCATCATTCGTGTGCACCCATGAATCGCCGCTGTTTGTACTCTTATAAACACCTGTAAAGTAACCTACATCATCGGCATAAATTGCATAAATAATATTTGGTGATGATGCAGAAACTGATATACCTATCCTACCGACACCGGGGGAATTGTGGGGGATACCATTTATTAATTCATTCCATGTTTCTCCGCCGTCTGTGGATTTGTATAAACCGCATGTAGGTCCGCCGTAGGAGTGTCTGTCAGGTTGCCTTGTCCTTTCCCACATTGCAGCATAGATAATATTAGTCTGCTGCGGATTTATTGCAATATCTATACAACCTGTCGAATCGGAGATATATAATTTCTTTGTCCAGGTCAATCCTCCATCAGTGGATTTGTAAAAACCCCGCTCCGGATTCTTACTAAAGAGTCTTCCCATTGCTCCGAGGTAAATCACATTTGTATTTGAAGGATCAATAATAATTCTTGAGATGTATTGAGTGGCTTCAAGACCGAGGAGAGACCAGTTTTGTCCTCCGTCAGTCGATTTATATAGTCCGTTTCCCCCATACGTCATTGAACCGCCTCCTGCATTGACTTCTCCTGTTCCAACATAAACATTATTTGGATTGGATGGATCAACAGCCAGATCGCCGATTGACATTACACTGGTCTGATCAAAGATTGGAAACCAGCTTGTACCACCGTTTACGGATTTAAATACACCGCCTGAAGCAATACCGGCATAAATAGTATCATTGCTGGTGAGACTCATTTCTATATCTGAAATTCTGCCTCCGATATTTACAGGTCCTTCGTTCAGCCATGAATTATTAAAAACCCTGCCTAGTGCATTCTGCATCCTATTCTTTGTCTGGATAGCAGAAAAATATTTATTCATTGGGATATTACCGGTTGGAAAAGCCCTCTGTCTGTAAAAATAGTCGGATGGAAATTCATCTTTTAACTCTGTACTTTTATCTGAATTTGTAAAAGAATTGGCAATAAAAAAACCGATTACTGTAAAAGCTAAAAGCTGTAGAAATGTTTTCATAATTGTAACTCGTTATTTTAAAAGAAGCATCTTTTTAATCTGCAATAAACTACCAGCCTGTAATTTATAAAAATAAACACCGCTTGAGAACTTAGCAGCATTAAATTTAACCGTATAACTGCCTGCAGGTTTTTCCTCATTAACCAGAGTTGCGACTTCGTTGCCAAGGACATCATAAATTTTTAACGATACAAACGACGAATGCTGGATGACAAATGACAACTTGGTATCCTCATTAAATGGATTAGGATAGTTCTGCGAAAGGTAAAAATCATCAGGAAGCCTGATTTCAACATCTATCACATTTGAGTATTCAAATGCGCCGTCAAAATCAAGTTGTTTTAGTCTGTAGGAATATTCTCCAGGTTGAAGGTTTGCATCAGTAAATGAATAAGTTTGGGGATTAGTTGAGGTGCCTTTCCCTTCTAAAAATCCGATTGTTGTCCAGTTTGTAGATTCACGGTTTAGTTTTTCAATATTGAATCCGTAATTGTTGGTTTCTGTTGCAGTTTGCCAGCAAAGAGTGATATCATTACTTGAAACTTTTGCATTAAAGGAAACTAATTCAACAGGTGTACCTCCATTTGGAGTGTATAAAATTGTTCCGCTATCTCCTGAAATCCAGCCATTATTTTGGTCAACAAAGGAAAGAGTATAAAGAGCATTATTAGTTCCGGAATTTTGAGAAATCCAGGATTCTCCGCCATCAGTTGTTTTATAAATTTGATTACTATTAATGTACCATCCCAAATTTTCATTAACAAAAAAGAAATCAAGAACAGATTCAACCTGCATTTGCCAGTTAAATCCTCCATCAGCGGTTTTATAAAGCTTGAAGTCAGATTCGATCCAACCAATGTCAGAATTGATAAATAGTATTCTTCCTCCTAATAGATTATCTATGACGGGAATTTCTGTCCAGGTTGTACCCCCATTTGAAGTTTTAAAAATAGAATAGCTTCCGTCAAAATTATATGCGGGGACAATAACTGAATTTTCATTAATTATTCCAATTCTTCCAAAAATTCCATCGAAGGAACTGAAATAATCAAAACCCTGCCAATTTAATCCGCCATTTGTTGTCTTAAATAAACTTCCGGAAAGCATATTTGAAGTGCCCCAGCCAATATTCTCATTATAAAAAGCTAAAGCAACAGACGTATAAAATGTATAAATGGTCTGCCATGTTGTTCCACCATCCATTGTTTTGAATAAATATGAGGGTTCTCCATGAGAATAAATGTATCCGATACTATCATTAATAAAAGTAAAATTCCAAATAGTCTGAGTACCAAAGTCTTTTTGAACAAACCAATCTGTCCCTCCGTTCGTGGTATGAAATAATTTTGTCCCGTTAAGATTGGTTACCCAGCCATTATTATTGTTGACAAATTTTATTCCAAATAGCAGATCAGTTGTTCCACTTTCTTGTGTAAACCATTGAGCTGATAAATTCGCCGTATAGAAAGAAAAGATAAAGGATAACATGTAAAAACTCTTTTTCATAAGTTCTCCGGTTATCTAAAGTTGAATTGTATATGCTATTAGAAATATCTGATAAAACAGATTTTCGGTAAAATTTCCCATTATTGATCCCCAATAATTATTTTACATATTTAACATTAGCAAATAAAATAATAATAGTCAAAAGTTTCGGAAATGGATTTGCGAATTACTGAATTGGCGGATCCGGAGAATAAATTGATTTGTTTATCGGAAGATGATAAACTAATTGAAAACGGGTTTATCCTCGCTGGCGGAGGATTTCGAAAAGTATTATTCCTGTCGCAACTGATACATTTAAGGATTGTATCTTCCCCTTCATCGGGATGTTAATTAAAATATCACAGTTCTCTGCAGTCAGTCTCCTTATACCCTTTTCTTCATTGCCGGCTATTAAAGCTAAAGGAATTTTATAATCAATTTCCGTATAAGGTTTAGAATTTTCTAATGAGGAACCGACTACCCAGAAACCATTATCTTTTAACTCCTTAATTGTCTGAACAAGATTATTTACCTGTGCAATTTTCAAATGTTCCGTTGCCCCGGCGGATGTCTTTATTACAGTTTCATTAATTGGAGCACTATTGTGTTTTGTCAGGATTATTCCGTCAACTTCTGAACATTCTGCTGTTCGCAATATCGCCCCGAGATTGTGTGTGTCCTGTATGGAGTCCAGCAGAAGCAGCAGCGGATATTGTTTCACTTTCGCAGCAGTGATGATATCCCCAAGTTCATAAAATTTGTGTGATGATTTTTTTGCGATTATACCCTGCGTATTGGTATGACTGCTGAGTGCCTTAAACTTTTCATGAGTTACCTGGTTTATCTTTATTCCCCTTTTCTTTGAGGCAGCTCTTATTGCATCTACAATACCACCTTTTTGCCCAAATAATATATATACCTGTTCAATCTCTTCACCGGAATTAATAGCCTCAAGGACAGGTTTTCTGCCTACAATCAGACTCATCAGGTTGAAACCTCTTTAGCCGGCTTCTTTTTATTTACACTCTTAACCGGCTGAGGAATAAACTTCGGCTTGTTTCTTTTGGTTAAATATATAAATCCAAGACTTCCGACTACAATCATTACAATTGATATCAGCTGCGCTTCGGATAAACCGTATAAAAGTCTAGGGTTAAGTCTTATTATTTCGACCAAAAATCTTTCAATACCAGCAAATACAAGATATATCATAAATAATTTGCCGTCGCTCCAGTCTTTTTTCCTTAACCACCATAAGACGTAAAAGATTAATACTGCAGCAAGAAATTCATAAATGGGAGTAGGATGAAGGGGGGTATTATCGGGAACTATTCCATTTGGGAAATGTTTTGCAATATCAGTCCCTCTGAACATCACCGATGGAGGAACAGTTCCATTCGAATAATCTGTTCCCCATGGAAGACTAGTGGGGATTCCATAATCGCCGTCTCCGGCCAGGTGACATCCGATTCTTCCAATTCCGTATGCCAGAATTAAAGAAGGTGACGTTGCATCGGCTATTACAGGGAACGGAATCTTTTTTCTTCTTGCATAAATCCAGATAGCCAGGGTCGCAAGTATCAGTCCGCCGTAAAAAGTTAAACCTCCGGGAGAAAATGCCATCCCGACCGGATCCTGAAGAAAAGCATTCCAGTTTTCAAACAGATGAAACAGCTTGCTTCCTATTATTCCGAAAACAATTGCAAGAAGAGTGATTTCAGTGGCAAGGTTAGGGTTTAATTTTCTTCTTTCAAATTCTTTTGTGAGGATATAACTGGCAATAATAAATGCAATTCCCAGCATAAGTCCGTAGCTGTACACGGTAAATGGACCGATTTTAAATAGTTCCGGATACATTAATTTTTTAACCTTTCAGGCAAATGTAAATTTATCTTTGGCAACATTAAATGCACAGAATCTGCTGATGTTCTTTTCTTCCTGTTTAGATTCTTCAACCTGTTCTATACTTTTCTTAAATACATTAAAATTAAACACTACACTATTAATACTGCCGTCCTGCTTTATAATATTTATTATATGCTTACCTTATAATTCATCAAAATAAATCACGTTAACCGCAGGGCCGGCTTCATTGGTGTAGCCATTCGTAGCTTTAATTCCTAGTATTTTAATATCAATTATGTTTTTCGTTTTTGTACTGTCAACTGAAAGATTATAGTTTAACACTGAAAAGAGCTTTGTTGTTTCAATCTCTACAGCATAACTCTGGTTCTTTTTTAAAGGATTATATGAAAAGTATACACTGCAGTTGTATTCAATTTCGTCACTTTTACTGCCCGGGATAACATCTTTTATCTTTTTATCCTTTTTTTCCGGATACCTGTAGTATCAGGAGAAATTTTAGGTTTTTTAAGTGACATTATTTCTTCACTATTCCGGCTAATGTGTCTTTTTCAGAAAGAGTAATTAACTGCTGTTCACCCGTATTCATATTTTTCAAATTTGCTTTTCCTTTTGCATATTCTTCACCGCCTACAAAAAGAACGTATCTCGCACTCAATTTATTAGCCTCCCGCATCTGGGCTTTAACGCTTCTATCGAGGTAATCAAAATCAACCGATAAACCTGCTCTGCGTGAACTTACTCCAATTTCAAAAACTACGGAAGTCAGTTCTTTATCAATTTTAACTATATATAAATCCAGTTTATCATCCGGTATTTTTAACGTACTTTCATTGTCGCAGGCAAGTAGTATTCTTTCAATCCCTGCGGCAAAACCTACTCCCGGAGTAGAAGAACCGCCGAGCTGTTCAATCAGCAAATCATACCTTCCACCGCCGCATAGTGCGGTTTGTGAACCGACATTTCCGCTGTCTATTTCAAATGTGGTTCTCGTGTAATAATCAAGGCCGCGCACAAGCTTCGGATCGACCTGAAATGGAATATCTGCCGCACTAAGTAATCCCTTTACAACCTCAAAATCCTTCATGCTGTCCTTATCGAGATGCTGTAGAAGTATAGGAGCTCCCTCCAGAATTTTCTGGTCCGATTCAATTTTACTGTCGAATATTCTTAATATGTTTTTATCCAGTCTTTTCCTGCTGTCTTCAGAGAGTTTATTCTTTTTGTCCTTCAAATAATCACGAAGCTTGTCTTTATAGATTTCTCTCGCTTGTGGAATACCCAGTGAATTTATTTTTACCGTAAGATCCGAAAGTCCGAGCGCACGAAGAATATCATAAATCATCTGTATCATTTCAACATCAAGCACCGGGGAAACACTTCCGATCGCTTCCGCGCCGAACTGGTGGAACTGTCTTAGCCTTCCTGCCTGAGGCCGCTCCTGGCGGAACATCGGTGAAATATAGAAAAGCTTTGAAAGAGGCTGTTGTTTCCCGAGAGAATGCTCTATAAATGCTCTAACCACAGAGGCAGTCATTTCAGGTTTTAAAGTAACACTCGTTTCACTTCTGTCGGTGAATGTATACATTTCTTTTCCTACAATATCTGTTTCTTCACCGATGCCCCTTGCAAATAAAGCAGTTTCCTCAAAAACAGGGGTCCTGATTTCTTTATAATTAAAATTTTTAAATATCCTGGTTACGGTATCCTCAAGATATTTCCATTTTAAGGTTTCAGGATATAATAAATCTTTGGTGCCTGTGATCGCCTTAATCATAAAAAAAGAAATGATCCTTTCGGAAATGTTAAAAAGGAAGTACTAAACCTCGAAATAACTTTCCTCTTCCTTATGGAAGATGGCAAGTATCTCTTCAGCCGAACCTGCGTCAAGCAGTCTGTTCCTGAAATCGTCTTTGTTCATCATTCTTGATATCCTGCTGAGAAGTTTAATATGCTTGCTTACAAGATTTTCTTTACCTACCAGCAGGAAAACAAGATGAACTGGCTGATTATCAAGTGCCTCGTAATCGATCGGATTTTTAGTCTTTCCGAATGCTGCAATTATGTCTGTAATCGAGTTCGTCTTACCGTGGGGTATTGCAAAACCTTTCCCCACACCGGTTGACATTATTTTCTCCCTGTCCAGCACAGCCGATCTTACTTTTTCCACATCCTCTACACGGGTGTCTTCTCTAAATAAGTCAATAAGTTCATTTATTACTTCCTCTTTTTTATTTCCTTTGAGATCGGATATGATCACACCCGGATTCAGTAGTTCAGAAACCTTCATTATCCGCCTTAACTCTTTCTGTTTCAATTGATTGCAAAATGAAATTCAAATTTAACACTCCATATTAAGTTAATCAATTTTGTCAGTATTAAATTAGTCAAATGCAATATGAATTATTACAACCGGCACATAATTTTGGATCTGTGCTTTAACTAAATTTATTTTAAATAATAAATAAATTGCCTTGCACTGCACTTTAGCTTAATTTTGAAATGATTTATTTATTCAATTTTACGGGGATTTTATAATGGAGATACAGAACAAAACTATACTTGTTTTAGGCGGATGGGGACTGGTTGGCACTGCATTAATAAGAAAGCTTGTTTCCGAAAATCCAAGAAAAATAATTATCTCTTCTCTGCGGCTGTCTGAAGCACAGGATGCTGTTGATAAACACATAAAGGAATTTCCAGGCAAAGGCAAAGGTTACTTTGTTCCCTGGGGAGGAGATATTTTTGTACGAAATGAGTTTAAAGAACTGAGCCGGCAGGAAATTCTTGATGATCCTGCAAAAAGGCGGATACTGATGACTGATATAATGGAAGAATTAAGTGAAGATATACTTCATCATTCTTCTGTGTATCATTTATTAACTGAACATAAACCGGATATTGTTATTGATGCAATAAATACGGCTACCGCAATTGCCTACCAGGATGTATATACAACCTACCGCACTATAAAAAGGGCTATTAATTCAAAAGCAGATTATAACAGGATAGTGGAGGAGACTGAGAAGCTGATCTGTACAGAATACATCCCTCAGTTGATAAGGCATGTCCAGCTTCTTTACACTTCGATGAGTGAGGTAGGAACGAAAGTCTACCTGAAAATAGGAACCAGCGGAACAGGCGGAATGGGATTGAATATCCCTTATACACACAGTGAAGAAAAACCCTCACGCGTTCTGCTTAGTAAATCTTCAATCGCAGGAGCACATACGCTGCTTCTCTTTTTAATGGGAAGAACTCCGGAGGGACCTATTACAAAAGAGATAAAACCGACTGCCGCAATTGCCTGGAAGCGCATTGAGTTTGGTGAGATAAAAAGAAGGGGCAAACCGATCGAACTTGCCGATATTCCTGTAACTCAGGCCATTCCATTAAAAGGTAAATTTCAGATTTGTATGGATTTGAACTACCCCCTTACCGGAGAGACTCTGAAATCAGTCTTCATTGATACAGGTGAGAATGGCATTTTTTCACGCGGTGAATTTGAAACTATTACTGCACAGAAACAGATGGAGTTTGTTACTCCTGAAGAAATAGCAGACGTAGCTATATTTGAAATTCAGGGGGGAAATACCGGTCACGATATAGTAAGCTCTCTCGATCATGCTACTCTTGAACCCACTTACCGCGCCGGTTATATGCAGCATATGGCAGTAAAGAAGCTGGACGAACTGGAGAAAAAGCATAATAATTACAGTATAGCTTTTGAACTTCTGGGGCCGCCTCGACTTTCAAAACTGCTGTATGAGATTCACCTGATGCGTTTATTCAATCATAAATTGAGTGATATACTTGATAAATCACCTGAAGAACTTTCTCAGAAATGTCTGGATATAATTGTCAGAGATGATAAGCTTCGCAATGAAATGCTTGCTGTGGGAATCCCGATACTATTACCAAACGGTGATTCTTTGCTGCGAGGGAGTATTATTAAAATTCCTGCTTTCCGGGGTGAGAATGTTGTCGAGGTTAATGATAAAAATATTAATACCTGGTCGAATGAAGGCTGGGTCGATCTTCGGGTAAGCAATATGGAAAGATGGCAGGAAAGGATAAAAGATCTTATAGCCGAGGCTGAAGATATACCTGATGACGATACAAGCTCACAGCATGTCCGCACAAAAGAATATTGGAATAATTTTGAGGAAATCAGCATAGGGAAAATATGCAGCTGGCTCTTCATTCACGAAGAACATGGCAACAGAATGAAATCCTAAATCTTTACCCCGGGATTTTTCCCGGGATAAGATATAAAAATTGAACAATTTTAACCGTTTTAACGGTTTTCACAGGAGTTAGATACTTTAGTAAATTTATTTTCCGCGATTTCTACATCTTAGCGATGCTAAATACCCCCCATTGCCATTTACACTGCAAAAAAATAACTTTCGCAAAATAATTACGGAGAGCTATTATGAATCTTAGAATTCCGTTCAGATATATCATAATTATTTCAATAGCATCATTCCTGCTCGGCGCCATTTTTTTCTCAGATAACACGATTACAAAGGAAGTAGTAGAAAAAGGGGGAAAGATAATAGGAATAGATTTTACTGAACCGGAAATTGATTCTATGCTTAATGCATTGGATGATCAGCTTGAGAATTATAAAAATATAAGAAAAATTAACCTCCCCAATGATATTCCTCCTGCCGTTCTGTTCAATCCGATACCAGATGATTTCAGAGTAGACCAGGCGCAAAAACCTCTGAGATTTGATAACTATACATCAACAAAGATGCCTTCCGATAAAAATGAGCTTGCTTATTATTCAATAGGACAACTGGCTGCACTTATAAGAACCAGACAAATAAGTTGTACCGACTTAACTAAATTTTTCCTCGAGAGGCTAAAAAAGTTTGGTCCGGAGCTCGAATGCACAATCACACTTACGGAAGACCTTGCCATGGAAGGGGCAAAGAAAGCTGATGAGGAAATTGCAGCAGGAAATTATAAGGGTATTATGCATGGAATTCCTTTTGGAGTAAAGGATTTACTCGCCGTTAAAGGGTATAAAACAACCTGGGGTGCAATGCCATATAAAGATCAGATGATTAACGAAGACGCTACTGTAGTAAAACGGCTCGAAGATGCCGGCGGAATTCTTGTTGCTAAACTTACGATGGGTGCCCTTGCTATGGGAGATGTATGGTACGGAGGGAAAACCAGGAATCCATGGAAAACTTCAGAGGGTTCAAGCGGATCTTCTGCGGGACCAGCTTCAGCCGTTTCGGCAGGACTGATTCCTTTTGCCATAGGCACTGAAACGTGGGGATCAATTGTATCTCCCTCTACTGTCTGCGGGGTGACAGGTCTCAGGCCAACATATGGAAGAGTCAGCAGAACAGGCGCCATGGCATTAAGCTGGACAATGGATAAGATTGGTCCTATCTGCAGAAATGCAGAAGATTGTGCAATTGTTTTTAATTATATCTACGGTCCGGATAATATTGATAGAACACTTTATAAATACCCTTTTAATTACTCCAGTAAAATTGACTTGAAAAAACTCAGAATCGGATATCTCAAAAATGATTTCTCAAAAGATTCTGCATTTCAAAAACAGGATTCGCTGGCACTTTTAACTTTAAAACAGCTTGGAGCAGAGTTAATTCCAATAGAATTACCTAAAGATATCCCGGTAAACGATTTAGCGATTATTCTAACTTCAGAGGCAGCCGCTGCATTCGATGATTTAACTTTGAGCAATAAAGATGACCAGCTTGTGTCCCAGGATAAGAATTCGTGGCCTAATATTTTCAGGGCGGCCCGGTTTATCCCCGCAGTCGAATATATAAATGCAAACAGGATAAGGTATAAATTAATTCAGGAGATGGCAGATAAATTTAAGGATATCGACCTCTATGTATCCCCAAGCTGGGAAGGCGATAATTTGCTGCTGACCAATTTAACTGGTCATCCCTGTGTTGTGCTGCCTGACGGTTTCAGCGAAGACAGCACACCTACCAGTATCACATTTATCGGAAATCTTTTTGATGAAGGAACAATCTTAGAAGTTGCCAAAGCATTTCAGGAAGTCACTGATTATCATCTGAAACATCCTGCTGAATTTAAATAATAGGCTATTTTTCAATAATCATATCGTTTGTTTTTCCGATGAAACTTCTCTGAAATGAATAAGTTTAATAATCTAATGAAAAAAAGTGTTTCAATATTTATTAAAGTTCTTGTTATTATTGCCATAATCTGGGCTTTTGCCTGGCAGATGAGTCAGGGTATCTGCCCGGTACCGTAAGGCAGGCTTGTATTTTTCTATAATCTAAAAGAAACCCACAGTTTTTAACTGTGGGTACGAAAACGGAAAGACAAAAATAAATTAACCGTTTTAACGGTTTATTAAACTTGTGTCAAAGTTTTGATGATATAAACCGATAAAACGGTTAATATTTTTTATTGGCTTTTTTAATTTAATTCACCATGGAAATCATCGTAGAAATTTCATCCACCATTTCATCGTTATTTCCCGAAAATCCTACTTTCATAAACCGGATATCTCCGTTCTTATCAACCACAAACTTTGTGGGAATTCCGCTAACCCTGTAATCCTCTATTACTTTATTATCGTTATCAAGCAGAACATGGAAGGGATAGTTATTTTCAGTTATAAACTCCTGTACATTCTCTTCCTTGTCCTCACCATTTTCCCAGGAGTTAATGAACAGAAACTGAACATTAGCATCGTTCTTATATTGCTCCACAGCTTTCTGCATGCCGGGGAATGATGATTTACAGGGACCGCACCACGTTGCCCAGAAATCAATTACAACTGTTTTACCTTTTAATGATTTTAGAGATATTTTTCTTCCATCCAGATCTTTCAGACTAAAATCAGGGGCAGGCTGTTTCATAATCTGTTTTTCAAGTTTAGCAACTAGCAGCTGCTTAGCTACCGATTCAAACTGCGCAATGTAGGAATCAAATCCTGTTGTTGAACCATTCTTCTTTGCATAAATTTCCTTCAGCATCGATTTCATCGCGGGAGTTGCCGTACCCTGTTTGATATATCCTTCAATTTCTTTCATTGCCTCATCATTATTGCCGTTTGATATGAGAACTTTAGTATATAATTGATTTATATCTTCATCTTTTCCCTTTGTTAATTCTTTCGCTTCCTTTAAAGGCGTCTGTGCATCACCTGCTTTTCTTAAGATAAAAAGTGCTTCAGCATAGGCATAAAGGTTCATTCCCAGCATAGACTCCCTGTCTTCTTTCCACTCCTGTTCACTCTGGTAATTTGGTTTCTCATCAGACGGATTATTTACTTCCTTCCTCGCCTTGTCAACTCCAAGCCGGGCAATATCCATGGCGATCCGTGGATCTTTATTATTATCAAGCATTTTTGTGGAGATTGAATAAAACCTGTACGATGAGAGCTTGTTGACATTATTCTCAAAAAATTCCCTAAGCTTGTTATACTGATTGTTCTGGAGATAGTTAATTGCCATTACATCATAAAAATCGGATAAATATTTACTCTTCGGATATGCTGCCTCAAATTCTTCGAGCATTTTGGATTTCTTTTTCAAATCAGGTTCATTATAAAATGCTTCATATTTTTCTCTTTGTACAAATTCACTACCGGGATATTTATCCTTAAGAATTTTCTTATAGGTGTCGGACCTGTTGGGCATATCGGCCTTCTCGTACCATTCTGCAAGTACCGTGTAGTCCTTTTCGTTATCTGCATGGGAATACAGCCCCGATAATTCTCTAATTATAATTGATGCTGAGTTATCTTTGTTAAGTTTTGTTTCAACACCCAGGTACGGATCCATATAATCATTTTTAATCTTTGGATTATTTTCAAAATCTTTCTTGAAATAATAAAGTGAGGAATCAAAATTTCTGTCCATATCGAGGTAATAACTCCCCCAGGTGTATATTGCTGAGGCATAGCCTGCATAACTGCCAGGCAAAATATTACCGTTTGCATCATATAAATTTACCAGGTAACCCTTTTTCTGGTTATTATCGATATCATTATCATTTTTAAATTTGATCAATACACCTTTTGTCGAATCAGTAGTTGAAAATTTACCCATCCACCCCCCACCCGTTTTCTCCATTGCAACCTGTTTAGTCTCTTTAAGATCTATATTATAAAGGTAGACCATCAGATTGATTTGAGATGCATCTTTAAGGCCCGTACTGTCAGGATTGTAAATAATAGTTATCTCATCCCCCGGTTTTGGTTTTTGCGGCTCAACATAAAATTTTCCATTTACTTTCACTTGTTTTGAGCAGGAATAAAAAAGGAATAATGTTGAAATAACAATTATTAAAATGTATGAGCGGTTTTTCATTGTCTCTCCGGGTTTTCAAAATTCATCATAGTTAAATAACAAACTTAATTAATATTTGAAATGCTTAATTTGTTCACCTTTATCACCTATTTCTGTCATAGCTTCGATTCCAATTTGCAGATGAAGGTTGGAATAGTTTTCTGTAACTATCCGGTCTGATTCTGTTGTTTTAATTCCTTCAGCAACCATCGGCATATCCGATACAAGGAGTAATGCTCCGCGTGGAATCTGGTTGACAAGTCCGACTATGAACAAAGTCGCTGTTTCCATATCTATTCCAATTGTGGAAAGTTTTTTCAGGTAACTCTTAAAGGTTGTATCCCACTCCCATACTCTTCTGTTCGTAGTATAAATGACACCGGTTCTGTATTCAAGTTTCCTGGCTGTAAGTTTCTCGGATACAAACTTATGTAATTTAAAGGAAGGTAGGGCAGGTACTTCCTTCGGCATATAATCATCACTTGTCCCTTCTCCTCTTATAGCCGCAATAGGAAGAATAAAATGCCCGATTTCAGTGGAATGCTTCAATCCCCCGCATTTACCCAAAAATAAAACTCCTTTCGGATTCCTTGCAACAAGTAAATCCATTATCGTAGCAGCATTTGCTGAGCCTATTCCAAAATTTATTATAGTTAATCCATTTGAATTAGTTGCGGTCTGCATGGGTTTTCCGGTTCCCTTTATATCACACTGAAACTGATCAGCGAAGGAGCTGACATAATTATGAAAATTAGTCAGGAGCAGATAATCACCAAACTGGTCGATTTCTGTTCCGGTATACCTCGGCAGCCAGTCTTTTGCAATATCAAGCTTTGTTTTAAAGGAAGTTTTTTTATTTGATATGGTTTTTAATGGTGCATTGTTGTTTGAGGATTGTGATCGTTTCATATATTTTATAGTTATTGATCTTTGGGAATTAAAGTTATAAAAATTCGGGATAATTTATGCAGAAAGGATTCATTAAATTCCTGGAAAAATCAGGACTAGGCGAAGCCGGGATTTTACTCATTGCCCTCTCTGTGCTTGCAGGTATCCTTGTATTTATCAGCATCTCAGATGAAGTAGCTGAAGGCGATACGCAGTACATCGATACTTATATTCTCAAATCTCTCAGAGAACCAAATGACCTTTCTAAACCTGCTTTCCCAGAATGGGTTACAGCTTCAATGAAAGATCTAACCTCTTTGGGAAGCGAAACAGTCTTAGTATTGATTACTCTTATTGTAACCGGTTATCTGCTGCTGCGGAAAAAATATTACTGGTTATGGATGGTACTGATCGCAACTATCGGAGGTGCTCTGCTTGTATGGGGACTGAAAGAATTTATCGGTAGAACAAGACCGACACTTGTCACCCATTTGCTTGAAGAAAAATCTTTGAGCTTCCCGAGCGGCCATTCAATGATGTCTGCAATTGTTTATTTAACCCAGGCTGCTTTGTTAAGCAGGATTGAAGAGAACCGGAAAGCTAAAATATATATTATATCAACCGCACTGATGTTGACTATTTTAATCGGGATAAGCAGGGTCTATATCGGTGTTCATTACCCTACTGATGTGCTGGCAGGCTGGGTTGCCGGAATAAGCTGGGCTCTGCTTTGCTGGTATATTTCCTCTCTTCTGGAAAAAAATAAGAAGAATTTATATGCATAAAAATTTTTAAAGTATAATGTTGGAGAATTACCTGAATATTTTTTGTCAAAATGCCTAAACCGGGATAATAAAAATGTCAATTTCAGCGAATTTTGCAATACGCACTTTCCTTATCTGAGTCGTCTCAGAGTCGTCTATCTCATACCCTTTTCACCCCCTAAGAATCCGACTGTCAAATTGTCATAAGCTGACTCAAACTGCTGTTCCGAAGAAGTGAATATTCTTCATTGCTCATAAATAAGGAAATTGAATTATCCTTGTTTATAATTCCTTCATCCGGATCAACTCCGGTTGAAGCGAGCGTAACTGCATCTTCCGGGCTATTAAGATAAACCTTTATCTGCCTGTAATTCTGTGGATAACCAATGGCTGAGATACAAGAAATGATTGAAATGATCAATAAGAAAGTTTTCATCCCCATCACCTAAAATTGTTAAGCTTAATAATTTAAAATAATATTATTTTAATTATTAAATGAGGATTTTTTACACTGCTTAAATTAGTTAAGAAAAAATGCCGGTATAACTAATACCGGCATTTTCAAATATTATTTAACGAGAATCATCTTACGGGTTTCTCTGTAGCTGCCTGCTGTAATTGAATAATAATAAATTCCGCTTGACAAACGTGATGCATTGAAGCTGATCGTGTACTCTCCCCTTACCTGTGCTTCATTAACAAGAGTCTCTGCCTCCCGCCCCAGGACGTCGTATATTTTTAAGGTTACAAATTGATCTGAAGGTATACTGTATTTTATTATAGTTGACGGGTTAAACGGATTGGGATAATTCTGGGAAAGTGTAAATGTATTTATCGGGAGAACTTCAACATTAACTTCACTGCTGTATGTGGATGATCCGTTGTAATCGATTTGTTTCAACCGGTAAGTATATTTTCCGTAAGTAACATTCTGATCAGTAAAGGAATAATGATTTATAACTGTAGAGTTTCCGCTGCCATTAATAAATCCCATAGTCTGCCAGTTACCATCACTTCCTTTTCTTTCAACTGAAAATCCCGAATTGTTTGTTTCGGTTGCAGTGCTCCAGTTCAGTGTAACACTGTTTTCACTTACATTTGCCGTAAAGGATGTAAATTCAACCGGAATTGGCTCAAAAGTATATTCAAATACTCCGGTGCCTGATGTGCCAGCACCTGCATAAAGAGTGGGCTGAGTCGTTCCTTTAAATATCAAAGCTCTGATATTGTATGTATTAAGCATTGTACCCCCATTGAAAGATGCCCAGGTATCTCCTCCGTCAGTAGTTCCCCATACACCTATATCAGTTAGTGTGGCGATATCCAGTCCTACATAAAACTCCTGTGGAGTTCCGGGTTTTATTGCTGAAGATCTGAGCAATGTACCAACAACCTGAGGGGCGCCATCCCATTTTCTAACCCAGGAAGCACCGCCATCTGTTGTAACATAGAGACCACCAAGTAAATCAGCACTATTCACAAACAACCCTGCTATTAAAATATTAGGATCGTCATTGCTGATACTCATTGTTCTTACAGGGTTTATATCTGTAGGATCTGTAGGTAAACCGTTATTACTTTCAACCCAGTTTGCTCCGGCATCAGTGGATTTATAAATCGTGGAGGGACCTGTACTGGTAGCAATTGAAAAAGAACTACCGGCATATACTATATTAGGATCAGCCGGGTTGATTGCCAATGAAAGGAAATTCTTAATGGCTCCGATTCCGTTTACAGAGGCATTCCAGTTATTACCGCCATCTGTGGTTTTATATAATCCAACCGGCGAATCGGTAACACCATCAAAAACAGCGATATAAACGACATTAGGATTGGTAGGATCAACAACAATAGCCTGGATGCCGCGTTGTGTTTCCTGAATCCCTGTAACCATTCTTGTCCAGCTTCCTCCTCCATCTGTGGATTTATATACACCGTCATTGGCGCCATAATTTGTTCCGGCATATAATACCTGGGGATTCGATGGAGAGATGGCTAAAGATAAAACTGCTATATCCAGTAAACCTGTGTTTACAGGATTCCAGGTAACCCCCGCATCAGTAGTTTTATAAACACCTGAAGTGGAACTACCAGTGTACATAATATCTGAGTTGGATGGATCAATAGCCATTGCATAAACAGGTCCAACTGAGGTGGTAGTTGTTGTCCATACAAGTAATCCATCCTCCTGAGCTTTCAATGATATTGTAATAAGAAGAATTAAAAAAAGGAAAGAGTAGAATTGTTTCATAGCACAGCCTCCTAAGATAATGTTTAATAGAAAACCATAAGCTAAAGAAATGACCTGAGAAGAAATTATTATAAAAGTATCTAATTAGCAATTACTTTTTAAAATAATTATTTGAATTTGACTCAGCTGAACTTGTAAAGTAATAAATAATCTAAAAACCGATGGAGCCGGAAAATCTTCTTGAATGATACTATTTTGGCTAAAAATTATAGGAAATTCCCATAATAAATCTTCTGTCAATTACCGCAGGATCAACTTTTTGAAAGCCCAAATAAACATTTATAGGTATATCCTGCATCTTTCTCAAATTTTCAGAGAGAACATTCGAAGTAAATGCCTGATCACTTTTTAGAAGTAAAGACTGTTCTGAGGTAGAATCCTGCTTTTCTTCTTTTTTAGGTTCATCTTTGTCTATAACCAGCTTATAAAAAAGTACCCCGGCTATAATTACCACCCCAACGATCAGTAAAGTCGAACTGCCCCCGCCGGTATCCTCCGAAGAACTAGTTGATCCGCCGCTGCCGCCCGGGAAATCAGCTATTTTCATCAGCCCCTGGGCACATCCCTCGGGCGAATACATGACTGTCTGAAAGCCGAATATTAGTAAAACAAGTACCGGTATGCTTGTTCTGTATATGGAGCGAAACATTTTTACCCTCCGGTAAATTTCATTTTATTCCATTAAGATAGTTCATTTATTTCTGAATTGCCAAACCAATCGGAGAGTATGTCGGAGCTATTTAATCTAAAAATGAGTATTAGTTTTTTGGAGTCATTTGCACAGTATTATTCGTTTTTAAATCGACAACAAAGCTGTATCCATGTTTTATAAATCCGAGTGATTCATAAAACCTGTGTGCATTTTCTCTTCTGAGATGACTCGAAAGTACCATTTTATAACAGCCTCTCTGCTTGCTGATCTCCATTGCATACTTCATCATCTCCCCGCCAATTCCCTTTCCCTGCAGATCATTTCTTATTACTACATCCTCAACTATTGAAGATGGTTCACCGCGATGAGCAAGATTATCCATAATTAAAACGGCAAAAGTTCCCGCAATTTCATCATTATATTCGGCTATATATAATTTATAATCCGGATAAGTTTTAATCTTTTCAAATCTTTCTACTGCTTCGGGTAATGAAATTTTATCATCCGGATCCTCAGTAAGATCATGATATAATTCGAGGATTGTTTCCAGATCTTTTTGTTCCGCAGTTCTTATACGGAGAGATATCATTTTTCTTTTAAATGATTAATCAATGTCTTTATTATTAGTCGGGACAGAATGTTTTGCAATTATTTCGCCTTCTTCAACTATAACCGCTGATAATTTGTTGCTGGTATATACCGACGTATCTATGTAAGCTACATTATTCCATTTCTGGTAAATTACTTCCTGCCTGCGCGTATGTCCCACAATCTGAAGTTTTCCGAGATTCAGGAGCTCATCCCTGGTCCAGAGAATTCCATGCTCATTAGTAATGCTATTCCGCATTTCTTCATCGAGTTTATTAATATCCTTCAGGGGTTCGGATCCGAGTGAGGAACTGAAATAAACTGAAATTCCTGCGTGAGAAATAAAACAGTCAGGGAGATTAAAAAACAACGGCGCCTGTGTTATAACATCAAGATGGTCGGAAATTCTATCGAACTTATTATCATATGAAGAGATGGTTTTTTCAAATCCATTATATATCCATGAAGCACCCATGTTGGTGGCAGGTTTCTTAATGAAAAAATAAAACATATAATCGTGGTTACCTGGAGTGAATTTTATCCTTGACTCTTTCACGAATTCCAGCACTTCAAAGCTGAAGTTGCCCCTGTCAATAAGATCGCCTACACAATATAGCGGGATTGAAGGATACAAACTTTTAATTTTCTTCACCAGTTCCTGCAATGTATACAGACATCCGTGAACATCACCAATTACAGCTATCATACCTAAATATATTTATTCTCCTGAGCATATTTTTGAAGCTCATCACGGAATTTAGGATGTGCAATATTAATGAGTTCTCTGACACGCTGTCTTATCGGTTTACCAAATAACTGTGCGACCCCGTATTCGGTTACCACGTAATGTACGTCGGCACGGTTAGTTACCACACCTGCACCTGGTTTAATCTGAGCAACTATTTTTGAACTGCTGTTGTCTTTGGTAGTTGAAGGCAGTGCTATTATAGGTTTGCCTCCTTCTGAGTGGGCTGCTCCTCTGATAAAATCCACCTGACCTCCAAAGCCGCTGTATAACTTTGTCCCGATTGTATCTGAACAAACCTGACCTGTTATATCGACTTCGATTGCAGAATTAATTGCAACCATTTTATCGTTCTTCGCTATCACAAAAGGATCATTAACATATTCCTGCGGATGGAACTCGATTAGAGGGTTATTATCTATAAAGTCAAACAGCTTTTTAGTACCCAGCACGAAACCTGCGATTATTTTACCTCTGTGCAATGTTTTCTTTTCATTGGTAATGATTCCGGCCTCAACCAGTCCTATAATTCCATCTGAAAACATTTCCGAATGAACACCAAGGGCTTTCTTATCATACAGAAAACTCAGAACTGAATCAGGTATTGCCCCGATTCCCATTTGTAATGTGGAACCATCCTCGATTAATTCCGAGATATGCGATCCAATATTCCTGTAGATATTTTGCATTTCTGGCGAAAGGTTTTTGTCTACCTGAGGAAGCTCCTTTATAGGTTCATCAACTTCAACGATGTAATTAATTTTATTGATATGAATAAAGCTGTCGCCGAGAGATCTCGGCATATTAGGATTTACCTGAGCAATTACAACTTTTGCCTTATCTGCTGGGTTTTTTATTAATCCTACATCAACACCATAGCTGCAGAATCCATGTTCATCAGGAAGTGAAACATGAATAAAAGCCGCATCGAGCGGTATTATTCCCTTTGTAAAGAGAAGCGGAAATTCATAAAGATATATTGGAGTAAAATCAGCTCGCCCTTCATTTACACTTTTACGCGAATTACTGCCAATGAAATAAGCATTATGCCTAAAGTGACCTTGCATTTCAGGTCTTAAATATGGAAGCTCCCCGACCGTTAATATATGAACAATCTCAACATCGTAAAGCGTATCTTTTCTGTTTACCAATGCATTGACAAGACCAAAAGGCACGGCACATCCGCCCTGTAATATTATTCTGTCACCAGATTTTATCATTTTTACTGCATCTTCAGCTGTGACTATCTTTTTATTGTACGAGCTTATCAGGCTTGTCGGAATGGTGCTCTTCGATCTTAATTCATCTAAAGGTGTCATTTGATTTTCTTCTTCGATTCTAAAAGATTTCAATTTGTAGAAAAAACCCTGAGTTTTCTGAATTCAACATTAAATATGCTAGCTATTTGTTCGTTGGAACAATAACCACTGTATGTGCAGACCCCCTTTGCAAGACCTTCATCACCCATTAGGGCATTTCCGAGGCCATTATCCGTAATATTCTGAATATATGGAAGAGAGGCATTATTAAGTCCATAACTTGCGGTACGTGCAACTATTGCAGGCATATTAGGAACACAGTAATGAATGATGCCATATTTTTCAAATACAGGATCTCTCAATGTCGTCAGCCTGCTCGTTTCAATACATCCGCCCTGGTCGATTGAAACATCAACTATAACAGCCCCGGGTTTCATCTGCCTGACCATATTTTCGGTTACGAGATGGGGGGTTTTCTCACCCTTAATCAGCACTGCGCCGATAAGAACATCTGCAAATTTGACACCTCTTTCCAGAGTGTAGGGGTTTGCAACAACTGTAGTGATTTTTTTTCTGAAGTGCTCATCAATTTTGCGAAGACGGTTCAGGTCTTTGTCCAGTACAATAACCTGGGCGCCAATTCCAAGGGCGGCTCTTGCGGCTGCAGTACCAACAACTCCCGCACCCAGAATAACGACTGCAGCCGGGGCTACACCTGTAATACCTCCGAGAAGAATTCCTCTTCCCTCACGGGGATAACTTTCAAGATACCTGCTGGCAACCTGGATGGAAATCGGTCCTGCTATTTCACTCATAGCCTGGAGAACGGGCAGACGGTCATTATTTTCAACTAAATCATAGCCAACTGCGGTGACTTTTTTTTCCATCAGCTTTTCAATAGTCTGCTTTTTTCCAACTGCAAGATGAAGAAAAGAGAATAAAATCTGATTTTCCCTGAATAATTCGAGTTCGCCGTCATTGACCTGCGAAACTTTTAACACAAGTTCAGCTCTTCCAAAAATTTCATCTGCAGTGTAAATAATTTTTGCCCCGGTTTTTTCGTAATCTTCGTCACTGAAATGACTTCCCTGACCGGCACCGGATTGAATATACACAGTATGACCTTTTCTGGTAAGAGCATCCACTCCCGCAGGAGCTAAAGCAACTCTTTTTTCTTCATTAAGCTGTTCTTTTGGAATACCAACTATCATACAAGATTTTTCCCATTTTATTATTTAAAATTACCCAGAAAGATTGATAGTATCAATATTTTCTTTTCTACAGATTTAACCGTTAATTAAAGAGATTGTTCAAATTATCAAAATTTCCCAAAATTTGAGTCCATAGTTCCTGATTTTGTTTTTAATCTCTGATTATGGGAAGTAAATTCCGGCTTTCTATCACCCTGAGCTAAATGATCATTTCAGCCTAAATTTCGTTCCACATACGCTTCACATACGCTTCACTTTCTACCCTGTTACAACCTGATTGCTAGTTAATAATCCTTGATGAATTATTAGACAATTTCCGGGATGTAGATTTTTACTTTTGGGTTTATATATGACCTGACGAAACCGGAGTTATTCCCCCTTTTTCACTTAACACAGAAATTACATTTTCTGCAGCAAGCTTTGCCATTTCATTCCGTGCATCTTCAGTTGCACTGCCCAGATGGGGAAGCAGAACCACATTTCTTAGTTTATAAAATTCAGGATTTACCTCTGGTTCATTTTCATAAACATCCAATCCCGCAGAAAATATCAGTCCGTTTTTTAACTTCTTTATTAATCCTTTTTCTTCGACTATTTCCCCTCTTGCAGTATTCACAAAAACAGCAGTTTTTTTAATTAATTGCAGTCTTTCTTTGTTTAACAGATGATAAGTATTCTCAGTCAAAGGAAGATGAACTGAAATTATATCGGATTTCCCTAAAAGGAAATCAAGCCCGACTTTTTCCCCCCCGAATGAATTGATTTCAGAATTATCTCTTTCATCATAGTACAATATATTTACTCCGAAGCCTGCGGCTCTCTTTGCAACTGCGGTACCAATTCTTCCAGCGCCGATAATCCCGAAAATCTTTCCTTTAAGCTCAAGACCGAGAAGAAGTTTAGGCTGCCACCCCTTAAATTTCTTTTTTCTCATCATTTCCTCCCCTTCAACCAGCCGCCTTGAACATGCAAGCACAAGGGTCATTGCCAGGTCAGCCGTTGAATCCGTTAAAACATCCGGTGTATTTGTTACTGTTATTCCTTTTCTTTTGGCATAAGCAACATTAATGTTATTATATCCTACAGCATAATTCGCAATTACTTTACAACGAGTCATTGAATCTATTATCTCTTCATCAAATTTATCGGTCAGGAGTGCTATAACACCATCAACTTCTTTTACTTCCTTTTTAAGAACCTGGTAAGGAATAGGTTTATCTAACGGATATACTTTAACTTCAATCCCTTTACTTTTTAACAGTTCAGCTGCTGTTTCAGGAATTTCTCTTGTGATGAAAACTTTCATTTTACTTTATTTTTTTATTGGCCAAATAACATTCTTACTATAAAAACTGCTGCTAAAATTCCGGCAACATCCGCGATCAATCCTACCGGAAGAGCATGCCTTATATTCTTTATATTAACGGCTCCGAAATAAACTGCAAGTACATAAAAGGTGGTTTCAGTACTTCCGAAAAACGTTGAAACCATTATACCGATGAATGAATCGGGTCCGTGTACTTTTATTATTTCTGTCATTATTCCGAGTGACCCGCTCCCCGATAGCGGCCGCATTAATGCCATTGGAAGAGCCTCTGCCGGCATCCCTATAAGATCTGTAAAGGGTTTTAGAATATAGGTAAGCCAATCCATTGCCCCGCCTGCCCTGAATATCCCGATTGCCATTAACATAGCAACAAGATAAGGAATAATGCGAACTGCAATATTGAATCCTTCTTTTGCGCCGTCCACAAACTGTTCATAAACTCTTACCCTTTTTATTGCACCATAAACGATAAATAAAATAATCAGTGCCGGGATTGCAATTATAGAGATTATCTCAATAAATCTCTTAAAGTATTCAGGTCTAATAAATCGTGAAGCATCTGTCAAAAGATTTCCAATCCCTGTTATTGCAGCCAGAACAATTAAAAGAATAATCGCTAAAAAAACCATAATTCCCTTCCGGCTGCCTTTTAACCAATTGACAAAACCCCCGTTAACCGGGAATTTTTCCAGTACTTTGGCGGCTGTTACACCTGCAATTGTAGCACAGCCTGCTCCGAATATTGAGGTTCCAATTATTATTGCAGGGTCAGAACTTCCTGCAGCAGCTCTTACCGCAATAGCTGTGGCCGGAATCAATGTAAGCCCGGCAGTATTTATAGCAAGAAACGTAACCATTGAATTAGTAGCTGTTCCCTTATCAGGATTAAGTTTATCAAGCTCTTCCATTGCTTTGAGACCAAAGGGAGTAGCAGCATTTCCAAGTCCGAGCATATTAGCAGAAATATTCATTATCATCGAACCCATTGCCGGATGATCCGCAGGAACATCAGGGAATAATTTTTTCATAAGGGGTTTCAGCCATTTTGCAATTAATGCAATTAAACCTGCATCCTCTGCAACTTTCATTACTCCGAGCCATAATGCCATTATTCCTATTAAACCGAGAGCTATATTTACTGCAGTGCCTGCATAGTCCAGGGCGGCATTTGTTATATCTTTCAACTTAAGGAATGAGACTCTTTCAAGCATAGCCCCGATCTTTAACGAGGTGCCTCTTATTTCCCGGAGAGATAATGTGCCTGTAATATCATTTTCATCACCGGCAGCTTTTGAGATCTGCCGGAATATTTCAGGTGCAGATTTATCAATGGTCAGGACAAACGAAGCAGATTTTTTCTCAGGGTTATAAGTCACTTTTGCAGGCAGTTGAATAGAACTGTCAGCTCTGCCTGAATAGAACCGGTTGAAGACAGTTTTTTCAATAATGAATTTTGCATTATAAGTTTTAGTCTGGGTGGAATCTATTGCTTCGTGCAGAACTATTTCGGCAGGAAAAACCTCTCCGTTCCTGTACTTATCATTGTTCAGGTTTGAAAAATCAGTGACTAATGCTGTCCCAATACCAAGAACCAGTAAACCAAGCCATACATAATTCAGCATGAAAGAACCTGTTATTCAGTTACTATTATTTGATTTCTGAATGGGAAATTATGATTACCGTTTTTATTTGCAGCAATAATTCTTACTTCATGTAGTCCGGGCTCAACCCTGGTTAAAACCAGACTCAGAATATTTGTTTCCTGGTCGAAAGTATAATTCACAGTTTTTATAGAATCGAATTCAGCGATAATTGAAGCACTATCAATACCGGTACCATCCTGTAAAGTTAACTGAAGTTTAATGTCTCCGCTCTTAAATGTGGTATCATTGAATAAGGGATAAACCTGGGGAATACCAGCTCTAAAATAACGGCATAATCCTCTGAAAATTCCCCAGGCTTCAATCCTGTTAAATTCATCGATTGCAAGAAGTCTCTCTTCGAGATGATGTGTATGAAACCCGCATTCAACTAGTATTGCTGGTACTTTGGTTTCTCTCAGTACAGAAAAACCTTCACCGGGATAGATACTATAATCGGAATAAGTGCCGTCAAATGAGCCGGGTCCTCCTGAATTTCTCATTGCATAGGAAAGATCCCGTTCCACATATCTTGCTATGTCACGCTCGCAAGGCTCATATTCATAATCGGAATCTGTGGCGTGATAATATGCGGAAGTATAATTAGTGTAGTCATCTCCCTCTTTAGGCGGGGCATTATGATGTATGCTTATAAAAATATCCGCATTGCTTTCATTGGCCATAATGGAACGATCTTTTAAACCTACTGTTTTGTCCGATTCACGGGACATTAAGACTACAGCGCCGGTTCTCTGTAAAAAATCCTTCAGGTAAAGTGTCACACGAAGATTTACATCGGCTTCTACAGCGAGACCCTGGTATCCTTTATTTTTCCGGTCTTCACCTCCATGACCGGGATCCAAAAAAATCTTTTTACCTGAAATAATAGGTGAATATGTTGAGATGAATTCCTGAGCTGTTTCAGGATTTTTTAATTCGACAGGTATGTCATAATAAATACTTTCCGAAGCCGAGCATCCTGCTAAAATTAACCCCGTTAATAAAAGCAGGATTAAATATTTCACACTAAACGCCTTCCTCCTCAGTTGCCTGAATTTCCTCAGAATCTATTATCACTAATTCCTTAAGCTGCGGAGATCTTGATTCACTGTGCTTTCTCAGAGTATACTTTGACAGGTATTTATGCTTAATATCTTCTATTGTTTTTTTCTCGTCAACAAGTCTTATCGGTCCGGCAACAGATACGGAAAATAAATAATAGCTTTCTTCCTTTGCTCTGATTTTTTTCAATCTTTCATCTTTAACTATTGTAAAACTTGCCGAACCATTAAAATTTATCTTCTCATAAACTTCATCAGCTTTATCAAGGAAGAAATAAATATTTTTATCCAGGTATAAAAATGTAGTAGTATGCTGCATTACTTTCTCGCCATCGACGTTAAATGCAAGTATTCCCCCCGAGCTGTCATTAAGTTCCCTTTCAATTATTTCAAGATCTCTGATATATGAAATTTTTCTATGCATTTGGCACCATTCTTTTATCAATAGACATTGTTAATTATGCCCGTTCAACTATACATTTTGAATTTTTTAAAGCGAAAATGCATTCTTTGCAATGAAACAGATTCTGGTCAAATTCCCTCAGCCTTATCTGGCTAACCATAGCCCCGATTTCATCTCCGAACTTATTTGCCTCCTCACGGCTGATTATCACTTTAACGTCCTCCCCGGGAAAATTTATAAAAATTAACCTGAGTTCAAAGGATGTTAATTCTTTATATAAACGGCTTACAATATAGGAATAAAATTTTAATTGAGGGAAATAAAGTGATGCACGATCCGAAATTTCTTCCTTTTGTACAGCATCTGTTTTATAATCAATAATTATCGCTTTTTTATCACCTATTATCAGCTTATCCATTATCCCATGGAGAAAATAATCTGCCTCATTAAGATAAATTTCGTATTCATTATAAGATTTTTTATAACTATTTATTTTACTATAAATGTCAGAACTGAATAGATGTCTCAATTTTCCGGAAATTTCAATCTGTAGTAATTCCGCAGCATCGGCATCAACTATTCGATCTTCTCCATTAATTAAATCAATTATTTCTTCCTTTGAAATATCAGGTTTATTTTTTTGCAGAATTTTATGGATAATGCTCCCCTTGAATTCAGCTGGAAATGAACTTTGTTCTTGATTCTGTTCATCTGCAGAATTTTCTTTGGGGCTGAAATCATAATTGATTTTATCCGTTTTCAGCTTCATCATCAGGTATTTTCTATAATTCCTCACAAGTCCTGAAAGTCCTAAATCATAAGTAAGACCATATTTTAACGGGCATTGCTTGTAAACAGCAAATTTAGTGGCTGAAATAACCTCACCTTTGGGAAAATCTGATACTTCTGATATTAATACTTTCTTTATTTGATCTTCTTTTGAATTTCCTCCGGGCAAATTATCAGGTTTATCCAGACGCCGGACAATTTTTATTTTCACTTCCAGCATTTCAGAAAAATCGATAAACTTATTATTCTCTATTTTAAGGAATTGAAGTACATCTTTAATAATATAGTTATCGCGGGTAAAATCTATTTTCAAACCTTCCTGCAAAAGTGCCATAAAAGAGCCTGGTTTATATTTCTCCATATCAGGGGCACTGATAAAAAGGTAATTCTTTGCCCGTGTGGCACCTACATAAAAAAGTCTTTTCAGTTCTGCGGTTTCTTTTTTTGATGAGACATAATCAAACAAGCTATTTATTGGAGCTGAATGATACTCTGCGAAATAATCCTTATTCAGGGGAACTTTTGTAAGAATTCCAAAATCCTTATCGATTTGAATACTTCCCTTTTTAACTTTATCAGAAAAGGTAGTTTCGTGAGAGTTGTACAGGAATATGGCAGGATATTCCAGTCCCTTTGCCTGGTGAAGTGTCATAACCTTTACAGAGTCTGACTCATCCGCTATTGCTGCCTGAGCTTCATCTTCTGTTTCTTCAATTGATTCTTTAAGAAAATTCACATAATCGTATAAAGTTTTATATCCTTTACTTTGAAAATCAATCGTCATCCTCACAAGTTTGGATATATTTGCTGTTTCCTGGTTACCGGAAGCTTTTTGGGTAAGTACCGATAGGTATGGACTCTGATCCAGAATCCTTCTAAGAAGTTGTGGGGGAGTATAGACCGCAGCGAGACCTAAATCAGCTGTGAGCATCTTAATTACTTTAAGTATTTTCACATCATTGCTGTTAAAGTTAATTAGTTTCTGCCAGAGCGTTTTACCTTTTCCAAGTGATAATTCATAAATTATGCTGTCAGGAACTGTAAAGAAAGGGGACCGCAGTATCCCGACAAGAGCAGTGTCATTCCTTGGATCCAGCAGGAATGAAAAATAATTGTAGATATCATATACCGGCTGACGCTGGAAGAATCCCTTTCCTCCGACAATATTAAAAGGAATATTCTTTTCAATAAAGATTTTCTCGAGTGAAGCGAATGATTTCCTCTTTCTGACCAGGACAGCAATGTCTTTCCAGTTTAGTTTTTGAGCATTGCCTGTTCCATATACAAGTGAAATAATTCTTCCCGCAACTAATTCTGCTTCACTTATCTGATCATCTTCAGCATTTTTTTCTGAAGCACCAATAAGAATTTCTATTACACTTTCAGTATCCTTCGGTTTAGCACAAACAAGATCGGAGTGATTTACTTCATTGAAAAGTTCGTTAGGATTTGAAAAGAGATTGCGGAACAGACTGTTTACAAATAAGCAGATACCTGGAGCCATTCTGAAGCTGTCCGGCAGGCTTAAAAGAAATTTCTCCCCGGAAGCAGTGCTAATCCTTTCCTTTGTAATCCGGAAAACTCCAAGATCTGCATCTCTGAACATATAAATGCTTTGTTTCTCATCACCTACTACAAATAGATTTCCCTCTCTCAGGTCATCAAGAATAGGCAGAAATATTTTATACTGAATTTGATTTGTATCCTGGTATTCATCCACCATAATATATTTAAACTTACGGGATAGTTCGGTTTTTACTGAAGGAATTCTAAGCAGATTCTTCGTAAGTATAAGAATATCTTCATAATCCAGGTAACCATTTTCTTTCTTTTTTAATTCATATCTTTTAACTGCAAGATTAAATAATTGAATAACTTTTTTCCCGAATTTGGCAAGTTCGCGTTCGATTTCTTTGTGGTTTTCAGGAATTGTCAGTGAAGATAATTCATTTATACATTTTTCTGCAATAAGAATTTCCTGAGTTAGTCCCTCTCTTAAACTATTTGACAGGTAACTGGTCTTTTTAACAGCAGAACGAATGGTAAAACCGTAGGTTTTAATAGAATAAATTGAAGCAATCTTTTCCTCTACGGTTTTTTCTTCCCTAAAATCTTTCAGAAGTTTTTTTATTTCCAGCGCTATGTTATTTTCTTTGTCAGCCGCTAGAACTGTTTCATTTATAGCGGTCATGGCTTTAATAAACTCACTCTGATTAATCTGAATAAGTTTTCCTGCTGTCAGGTTAAAAGTTTTATATAGAAACCCCTCTATTTCTTCTTCGCTCTTATTGTAGATTTTTTCCTCAAGCTCGAAAACCTTTTTCCTGTCTTTTATCAATCTCCTTAACTGAGATGTGAATATAGACTTCGAGCCGAACAGTCTAATAAGGTATTTTGTTTCCTCTGTGCCCATGGTGCCTGATAAATTATCCTTAATAGTTTCTTCAACAGATAATTCAATCAGCTCATCGGAAGTTATTTCATCAATCGGCTGGAAGTTAGCATCGAGTCCTGCCTCAACAGGAAACTGCCTGAGTATATCCAGGCAAAAGGAATGAATGGTTGATATATTTGCTGAAACGAGTAGTCTTCTAATTTTATTTAAAAGTATTTTCTCTTCCTCGGTACCGGAATTGGTAAACCGGGCTTCAGCCTGTTCTGCTATTTTCTTATAAAGTTCGCTTGCAGCTTTATCTGTAAACGTTATAGCGGCAATTCTCTTTAACGAGCCATTCTCAGAAATTGCTATTTCAAGGTAACGGTGTGATAAGACAAAAGTTTTTCCGGAACCGGCATTAGCAGTCACGGAAATATGCTTTTTAAAATTAAGTGCTTTCTGCTGATGTGTAGTAAGTAATACCATTAGTCTTAAATTAACTGTTATGTTTCTGCTGCGGAAAAGTGATTCTGAATTTTGCCCCTTTTTCTTTTTTATCAGCAAGAGAAATGGTCCCGCCGATACCCTCAATAAATCTTTTAGAGAGTTTCAAACCGATTCCCATCCCTCTCTCTTTTGTTGTATATCCGGGTTCAAATATTTTATCTCTGTGCAGGGGGTCTATTCCTTTTCCATCATCATCAATAACAAGTTTGTAAGAATCTTCATCTTTCTTAAGAGATAAAATTATATTCTCTGCTTCAGCCTGAATCGAATTTCTTATCATATTAATAATAAGTCTTCTCAGCTGAAATTTATCTGCTTCAACTACAGCTTCCTTTAATTCATTTGAAAATGTTATCTCTACATTCTCTTCAACAAATAAATCCAGTGCATCTTTTATGATTGGAATTATATCCATCGTCTCAAGCTTAAAATTTGGCATACGGGCAAACCGGGAGAACTCTGATGCAATTATATTCAGATTGTCAATCTGGTTAAGGACGGTCCTTGCTACCTTCTCAAATATATCTTCAAAGTTCTTGTTTTTGTCTCTAAAAGAAATAATAAGCTGCTGAACTGCGAGTTTCATAGGGGTAAGAGGATTTTTAATTTCGTGTGCTACCTGCTTTGCCATTTCCTTCCAGGCATTCTCTCTTTCAAGCTCAGCCATTTCAATTTCATTTGTTTTTAGCTCCCGGGTCATCGCATTAAATCCTTCAAGCAGTGCCCTTATTTCTCCCCTTTCATTCAGATCAAGCTGAACATTTAAGTCACCATGCGCTACAGAATCAGTAGCCTTAGTTAGTCTCCTGATCGGAGAAGATATTTTATTAGCAAGTATAGTACTGATTATGATAATCAGCAAAGTCGCAAATGAATAAATACCGAAAAGAAAAACATCGACATCAATAGGCGAAAATCCCAGGTGAACTTTATTGAATGCATCATTAACGCCCAAAGTTAAATCTTTGCCATCGATTGAAATCTTTTTATAGAAGGAATCGTAAGAATAATTTTCAATTTTTTCTTTTGTAAGATATTCCCGGTAACTTAGATAGTTAAGATGATAGTAAACATCCGAATCAAGTTTATTATCGAACAATCCCGCCTGATAAAACTGGTTCCTTGAACTATAAATCTGGTTAGTGTTGTCATAAACGGAAAATGCAATTCTAAGCTCTCTGCCGGCATTCTCGAAAGCCTGTTCGATGGACTTCTGCCCATTGTTTTCAACTTGCGAACGTACATGGTTCTCCAGGTAGTCCGATCTTTCATTTAATTCGTTAAAAACTGCAGCCTGGCTTCTATCTGCGACAATCTGGCGGTTATATATTGCAAGAATTATTACAGGGATAATAGATATAACAAGGAAAGCTATCAGCAGCTGGGTTCTGAAGCTGTACTTAAATTCTGAAAACGAGAGGATGAAAAAAACAATAAACAGAATCAGGATAAAAATACTGTGTACTAAAAAAACTTTAAAGAAATTAAAAAGATTCCAGGTTATGTGTTTCTCAACCAGTGAAACAGAAGTGATTATTTCACTCCCGTCTTCATTTGTCTTTAACAAATAAGTAAAATAATTTTCTCCATTAAGGTTTATAGTCATCCATGCTTCGTTATCCGGGGAAAATTTAGCATTCAGTATCGGATCATACTGGTCCCGGGAAGGATAAATATCACCATAAACCTGAGTAAGTTTTGAATCCCTGAATTCAAAGATTTTAAGCTGGCGAACATCAAGCACCGAGTTGATAATATTCTGTTTCGATTCGAGAAAGTCGGGAATATTTCTTGCTCCCCAATTCTGAAGCGTGAGATTTAAAACAGCAGCAATATATCCTGAAATTATTCCTCTTTCTTTTACAGGAACTATTCCTGCAAATATCTTCCCTGCAGGGATTCCTTCCGGAGTCATTTCAACTATCTTGACATCATTGCCGGAATAGCCAGCAAGCTGTGAAGGAAGTTCAAAATCGCTCCTTATACCTATACCAAACTTCCCGACCTGCTGCATATCTTTATCATAAATCATCACCTCGGAATTCATTGACTCACGCTGAAGAGAACTGTTGCTCCATATAATAAATGCGACAGAGTTGAAATTCGTATTCATCATGTAAAAAGAATTTCTTACCTCTTCGTCTTTCACAGCACCAGCCAGTGTTTCGTTGAGGAGAAAATGGAGAAGGTTATCGTCAGGACGGTTAATTTCCAATGCGCTGGTTTTTAATGATTCTTTTTCCAGCTGAAGATTGAAGTAGTTTAAAAGAGTAATGCTTATAACCGAAGCTGCAAGTGTCGCGTAAATAAAATTATACAGAGAAGTGAATCTCCTGAAAAGTATATAGTAAAGAACAACGAATATCAGAAGAACAAAAACAAAGCTGAGAGTGTAGTTTATTAAGGGCTCGCGCTGAAGATAAATAAAGATGAAACCGGCTGCCTCAAAACCTATCAGGCTGAAAACAAATATAAGCCGCCTCTTTTTCTCATCCTCTTCCGGAACAGCGTAGAATAAAAGGAGAAAATATGACAGCAGTAAAAGTACGATAGAAAGTCCGATCAACAGGATTGCAAAATTCATTACAAGGAAGATGGGATCAGGGATTAGATTTGCTTTCTGGAAATATCTTAATGTAGAATCAAATATAACGCTCTTCAACGAGGCAAATAATCCGCGGAAGGTTGTGAAGAAGAGAAGAGCAAAAGGAATAAAAAGAAATGCAAACAGGCTGTACTTTTTATATTTGACTGATGCAATGTCCTTCATAAAATCTATGACATATAAATAGGCACGTATGCTTATTATGAGTATAAATATTGATGAAATTATCAGTTCTACGGGGGATTTTACTATACCCCATCCAAATGCCGATGAGAAATTTGCAGAATCAACTACAGATCCCTCAAGCAGATTGGAGGGAAACCCTACTATAAAAATAACCGACCGGAATAGTGTACAATAAAAAATAAAGACCGGTAATCTTATGGAGCGGTATTTAAGAGCCTTATATTCTTTCCTGAATCCGAAGGATATAAAGAATAAGGCTATTGCAATTAGAATTGACTGTAATTCGTTTGTCTGATGCTGGATGGAATTTATATAAGTATCGAGCCCGGGCTTAACAAAGCTCACGGAGCCGATTTTAATATCTTTATTGTTTATCAGTTCAAAGGAATACTTTCTGCCGTCTTTGGATTTGGGTGTGAACGGATTATAATTAACTTCAAAAGGGGTTAGAAATTTTTCTGATATATCTTTAGTGAAATTAAGCTCTTGATAATACTGGTTCTGAAGTGAATATTCTTTTTCAACAGGCAGACTTACGAGGTAATAGAACAAATCGTTTTCAATTCTTACCGTGTCGGTTACAGTTAAATACGTAATTAAATCGTCATTATAAAAATGAGTCTCCCCGACAGGAAAACTCAACGGGAATATATCCTCCTGCTTAACTGCAACAGGCCTGTTCCAGGCAATTATTTTTCCGTTAGGAGCAAGAATTTCAACTGAATAATCATCGTACATATTATCGTTTACAAGATTTATTAATCCGCCGAATGATGAATTCCCCGGATTCAGTGTAGTTGTTAATTTCTGCCCTAAGCCGGAAGAAACCCTAAGCAGGTCGTCCTCTTTTTGCTTTAAAATCGAATTAACAGCAGTCTCAATATCCTCAATCTGTTCAGTCAGCTTCCCGGGCCAGTCATTTTCAGAATAGCGTATATAGATAGGGGTCAAAATTCCTGAAATAAGAATGAGCAGCAAAATAAAAAAGACGATAGCAAAGTATTTCCTATCGCCTTCAATCATTTGAGAAATTTTAGTCGGCATTAATTAATTGTAATCTGTGTAATCTTCCAGTTTTTACCCGTTTTCTTTAATGCAATATATACCTGCGCCAGATCTCTTTTCCCGCGGTATTCAAACTGGTATTCCCCGGTTGCATAGGGATTATTGGAATCGGATTGAATATTATCGAATCTGAAAGCAGTTACCCTGTAAATCTTAAAGAAATCCTCAAGAACATAATATGCCTGGTTAGAACTGTAGTAGCCGCTTATCCCGCTGGATAAACTTAAATAAGTCTGTGAAGAAAAATAACGGGCAATTGATTCTACATCCTGGTTTGCTATACCGCTGCTAACATCTGAAAAAACCTTATAGCTCTCGCTTTGATTGTTTGTTCTCGAATTTGGGTTAAAATTCTGCTGGGAGTAAGCTGAGTTGGTAAAGTTCAGGCAGAACAGGCTTAATAATATGTAAAAACTTTTCTTCATTTTATTCAGCCCCAATTTAATCAATCTTATAAAGTAAATCTATAAAAACCTGCCCACTGCCTGAACTTATTTAGAGCTATTATTCTGAAACCGTTGCAATGTTTTTTGTCTGGGGCCTGCTAAGTTCATTTCTTTCACTAGGTGACTTTCTCGGTTTAAGCTGACGGTTTCCTTCTACAAGCTGGAATGACCAGTCAAATACCATTCTATTCTGAACTATATTGGATATTCTGACTTTAGCATAATGGTTATCCCATGTCCAGATTACGTAAGTATGACCGGGTATTGCCACCGCACTTTTAGAAGCTCTCCAGCCTGACGTAGGAGCGAATGGTATATCCCAGATGTCCTGTGTCGGTCCCATATCCTGAATATCTGTATCATTCCATACCATTATGGAATCAATGTTGGTATAAATTCCATAGAAAAAATCAGTTGATAGATCATCATAAGGAACCACGCTGTAATCATTAAATGTATAACCTGCCAGATCGGGGTTGTTATGGAAATTAAAAATTGCCTGGTCAAAACCTTCGGGTCTTGGTGTTGCATAAATTGCATCGTGACTTAATTCACTCTCATTTCCATTGTAATCATATGCGGTAACCGCGTAATAAGTTAATACACCGTTTGAAGCATCATAATCAACAAAATAATTCTGACTTGTAGAACCTATAAGAGTATACTTACCATTATAACTGTCAGAATAATAAACATTATATCCTGCAAGATCTCCTTCATAATTACTATTCCAGGCAAGGTCTACTCTGTTATCACCGTTCAGAACAGTTATTCCCGTCGGCGGTGCAGGCGGAGTGTTATCTATCGTCCCGAATGAATCATGCGGTTCACAAGAGTATAGTATAAAAGAGGTTAAAAGTATAAACGGGTAATAAATCAATTTTTTCATGGCCTTAGTCCTGATGTTTTACAATACCGATGAGACAAGATGGGTGCCATGGAAAATGTTGATGTTTTGTTGGATTTCAAAGGATTTTGTATATAACAATGTATATTTTTTTATACATGATAGTACACTGAAATGAAAATCTAACCCCGACAAACGTCTTTATCTGAAGTCCGGGAAACTAAGCGGCAATATATAAGTGCTTTGTAATTCGGAATTCTTTCCCTGAAAGTTGCCGTGGTTACACAGACTAGTTTGCCCGAAATGAATCTGGAAACAATATTATCCAGTCGGCCTGAAACAACTCCCATAACAGTTTTTTTTACTTCCACCATAATAATTCCCACTTTTTTGTACGAAAGATGGGTATAATCAGGGAGAAAGATAAACGCATTCAAGACGCATTCAAAACGCATTCAAAGCGCATTTAGACCGAAAGCAGAACGTGAAAAAGAAAGAAAGAAGACGAAAGGAATAGCTGACTTTATTATAGAAAAAAATGTGGAAGCAGGTTAATCTCTATCTGCATTAAATATTTACGAAACTACCCGATTCAGAAAGATACATTTTCCCTTTGTTTATAACACCAATTGCTTTACCTGTCATAAGTCTTTTATCAAAGGGGGAATTATGGGATTTGCTTTTAAATTTTTTGATATCTACTGTCCAGACTGATTCAGTATCCAGAATTGTAAGATTAGCAGTTTCGCCTTCTTCAAATTTCGGGAGAGGAATATTTAATATCTTCCTGGGATTAATCGCCATCTTTTCGATTAGCTGCTCAAGAGTTAAAACTTTTTTAGCAACTAATTCGGATAATGCAAGCCCGACCTGGGTTTCAAGTCCAAGTATTCCGTTGGGTGCAAGCTCGAACTCCACTTCTTTTTCTTCAGGAGAGTGGGGAGCATGGTCGCTTGCTATGCAGTCAATCGTTCCATCTTTTAATCCTTTATGAATAGCATCCACATCAGATTGAGTTCTTAGGGGGGGATTCATCTTTACATTTGTATCGTAAGTCTTAACTGCATCATCTGTTAAAGTAAAATGATGCGGCGTGACTTCTGCGGTAACTCTTATCCCCTTCTTCTTTGCCTCTCTCACCATTTCCACAGATTTTTTTGTGCTGATATGGGCAATATGGATTCTGCCGCCTGTATATTCAGCCATTAATAAATCACGGCTTACAATAATGTCTTCGGAAACAGACGGAACAGGTGGTAATCCCAGTGTGGTTGAATTAATTCCTTCATTCATTGCCCCGCCGGTAAGCGATTCATCCTCACAATGTTCAATAACCGGTGTATTATACATTCCTGAATATTCCAGGGATCTTCTCAGCATCGCAGAGGTTTTAATTGCAGCCCCGTCATCGGAAAATCCCACAGCACCAGCTTCGACTAACTCTGCCATAGGTGAAATAACCTCGCCCTTCCTTCCGAGGGTTGCAGCTCCGACGGGATAAACATCAACAAGATGATGTTCTGCTTTTTCTTTTATCAACATTGCAACTTCAGCGGAATCAATCGCAGGTTCAGTATTTGGCATACAGGCTATTCCTGTAAAACCTCCGTTCGCCGCACTGTCACATCCCGTTTTAACAGTTTCCTCATCTTCCCTGCCAGGCTCACGAAAATGAACATGCATATCGAAAAGTCCCGGTACTACATATTTTCCGGTTAAGTCATAAGTTCTCGAATCACCATCCTCTTTATCCGGTATCTTTCCTATTTTGGAAATTTTACCATCAATTATTAAAAGATCCGTTCCTTTTTCATTTATTCCTTGTGCCGGATTCAGAAGATTTATATTTTTTAAGATGATTTCCATTTCTTCCTCTTAATTTAGAGTGCCGAGCAGGTAAAGTACAGCCATTCTTATCGCAACACCGTTAGTAACCTGCTTCAGAATTATCTGGTGCATACCGTCTGCAACTTCAGAAGATATTTCAACTCCACGGTTTATGGGACCGGGATGAAGTATCAGCACCTCTTTACCATTCTTTTCAAGCCGTTCGGACGTTATTCCAAAGTATTTGGCATATTCCCTTATTGATGGGAAATATTCCCTTGCTTTTCTTTCAAGCTGAATTCTTAAAACGTTAAGAACATCGTTTTCCTGAATGGCTTCATCTATATTATAGATAACTTTTACTCCAAGTTCCTCAATAAATTTAGGAATCATTGTAGAAGGTCCGCAGACGGAAACATCAGCTCCCATAGTTTTTAAGCCGTAAATATTTGATAAAGCAACGCGGCTGTGTGCAACATCTCCGACAATACAGACTTTCACCCCTTCAATTTTTCCAAGCTTTTCCCTAATAGAATACATATCAAGTAATGCCTGGGTGGGATGTTCGTGAATGCCGTCTCCCGCATTTATAATATTTGCGTCACAGATCCTGGTAAGGAAAAGAGGAGTGCCGGCTGCCGAATGTCTTACCACGACCATATCCACTTTCATTGCCTCAATATTTTTCATAGTATCTTTGAAAGTCTCACCCTTGCTGACACTGCTGCCTGAAACAGAAAAATTTACTGAATCAGCTGAAAGCCTTTTTTCTGCAAGCTCGAAAGAAATTCTTGTCCGGGTGGAATTCTCATAAAAAAGATTCACAACGGTTTTCCCCTGTAAAGTAGGAACTTTTTTAATCGGTCTTTCCAGTACCTCACGGAATGTGGTAGCAGTATCCAGGATCAGTTGAATATCTTCCTTAGGAACTCCCTGTAATCCAAGTAAATGTCTGCCTGATAAAGCCATTTATTTAATTATCCTTCTTTAGTTTCGACAAGATAGATAGCATCCTCTCCGTCTATCTCCTGCATTTTTACCTTTATTTCTTCTGATGGCGCTGTCGGAATATTTTTACCGACATAATCTGCTCTGATCGGCAATTCCCTGTGTCCGCGATCTACTAGAACAAAAAGCTGAATAGCTGCAGTTCTGCCATAATCCATTAATGCATTTAAGGCCGATCTGACAGTACGTCCGGTATAAAGAACATCATCTACCAGGATCACAATCTTTTCATTTATATCAAAAGTTATAGCAGATACAGAAACCTGCGGCTGTTTTAATCTGGTACGGAAATCATCCCTGTAAAGGGTTACGTCAAGAACTCCGAAAGGCAGTTCAATATTCTCTATAGATTTAATCTTTTCGAAAATCCTGTTTGCCAGGAACTCCCCTCTTGTTTTCATTCCAATTAAAACAAGATTTTTTGCCCCTTTATTTTTTTCAAGGATTTCGTGAGCTATCCTGGTAAGAATCCTGTTAAGACCTTCCTGGTCGACTACTTTTGCTTTTATATTCATATATAAAAAATCCTCCTTGGAATGAATCCTTGGAGGTCACCTTTATAATCTTTAGTTATTTTGATTTCTATCATTCCTTCTCCACCTCTCCGGATAGATTTAAAGGGTTTTTAATTAAGTATTAAAAATTAAAAGAATTTATGTGAAAAGTAAAGACTTGTTATACGCAATCTCCGGAAAGAAACAATAAAATTTATTAATGCCTGTGAATGCATTTTGCCAAAGATTTTTATCATTTCTTAACATTTTATATGTTTGGGAGTATTATAATTACGGGGAGATACTATGAAAAAATTTTTTACTTCTTTTTATTTCTATATTGCGATACATTCTTCCTTTTAAAACACTATTCTCCCCGGTTTGATTTAACATTCGAAAACCATTATTCGGAGAGTTAAAATGAGTAAAACTTATTTACCATTGCTTATACTGTGCATTTTTTCCACAACATTTGCTCAGACTCCCGTTAATAAAATTTCAGAAGCTCTTGAAACCAGAATGAGTAACGTTTCAGCGGGAGATGAAATTTTGGTCTGGGTGTATTTTAGTGATAAAGGAAACGATACTGATCTTTACTTCAGAAATCCTCAATTGGTAGTAAGTGGAAAATCGATAAAAAGAAGAGAAAAAGTTTCAGATAAATCTTCTCCTATAACCATACGGGATCTGCCTGTTAACAAAACTTATATTAATCAGATTAAATTAAAAGGTTTAATCCTGAAGCATCAATCAAAATGGTTGAATGCAGTAAGCGGCACTATAAATAAAGCTCAGATCAGCGAAATAACATCTCTTCCTTTTGTAAGGAAACTTGATATAGTTTATAAATTAAAAAAAGGGACCCTCCCGGTACCTGATCAGAATAAAATTATGCAGTTAATGAACAAGGTTCAGGAACCTCCAGGCATTCACAGCTATGATTATGGTGATTCTTACTCAGAGATGCAGCAAATAAATGTACCCGCAGTCCATGATCTGGGTTTTACAGGACAGGGAGTGACAATTTGTCTGATGGATGCGGGTTTCAGTAGACTTAGTCATACTGTATTTAGCTCAATGAATATAATAGCTGCGTGGGACTTTGTAAATAATGATCCTAATGTCGGCAACCAGTCGGATTCCGGGGATGGCTCACACGGTACTGAAACCCTTTCTACGATTGGCGGATATGCTCCAGGTCATTTAATCGGTCCCGCATTTAATTCTTCATACATTCTCGCAAAAACAGAAAATACCGACAGTGAGACACCTCTTGAAGAAGACAACTGGATTGCTGCAATGGAATGGGCTGACAGCATCGGAGTTGATGTCACCTCAACTTCACTTGGTTACATTGATTTTGATCCTCCATGGCAGAGTTATACCTGGATGGATATGGATGGCAATACAACGGTTATTACGAACGGTGCGGATTATGCAGCATATATAGGGATTGTTGTTGTAAACTCTGCAGGAAACGAGGGTTATAATGCATCTCATAATACTCTTGGGGCACCTTCAGATGGTGATAGTGTTATTGCCGCCGGAGCTGTGGACTACTCAGGGAGCCGGGTTTCATTCAGCAGCGTGGGTCCTACAGTGGATGGAAGATTCAAGCCTGACATTATGGCGCTGGGTTCGGGTAATATAGTTGCATATCCTTATGATGATTATTCATACACATATGCAAGCGGTACATCATTCAGCTGTCCACTGTCTGCAGGAGTAGCAGCATTAATTCTTTGCGCCAATCCGCAACTTACACCAATGCAGGTCAGAGATGCAATGCGGAATACGGCCTCGCAAAATAGTACACCGGATAATTCATACGGCTGGGGTATACTTAATGCACTGGATGCTGTTAATTATTTTCCACCCCCGCCGACAACTTTTCAATTGACTGTATTTATACATAATGGCTGGAATATGGTATCTGTTCCGGGAATTAATCCTGATGGTCAGGGAATAAATAACTGGTGGCTGGGGCATATAGGTAATGTTTACACATATGAAAACGGTATTGGTTATTATGCTGTAACCGGTACTTCCCCAACAAGAGGGTACTGGATGAAGAACGGTGGTGATCAGGTTTATAATACCGGCGATGAGTGGCCCGCAGGAGGAATTCAGATTGTTCCTCACGAACCGATTAATGCGCCGGGTTCGTGGCAGTTAATTGGAGTTTATGAATGTCCTGCAGCAGCAATCAATATTACAACAGTACCGCCAGGATGTTTATCACTCCCGATTTATGGATTTACACCTTCATCCGGATATACGGAAGAAGATACACTTTATCCCGGTTATGCTTACTGGGTAAAAATACTTTGCCCCTGCCAGATAATCATACCTGACTGTAATTCAAAACAAACAGCGGTCAATGTTCCACAAATAATTAAGAATGACCTGCCTGAAGGCAGGGCAGGATGGGGCAGGATAATATTTACAGATAACACGGGTAAAAGTTATACCCTGTATTCGGTTAAAGGAGAAACCGATCTCAATTTATATGAATTGCCTCCTCAACCTCCGGCAGGAATATTTGATATAAGATTTAGCAGCGGAAGAATTGCTGAGGAACTAAACAAAGATTTCAAGTCGATTGAGATGAATGGAATAAATTATCCTGTAAAAGTAAAATTAGAAAATACTGAAATCAGGCTAATGGATATGACCGGAAAGGAGATAAATGTAAATCTTAAGTCAGGAGAAGAGATAACGATCAGCAATGCGAATATAAATAAGTTAATGGTATCAGAACAGTTTATACCTGATAAATATTCATTAGAGCAGAATTATCCTAATCCATTTAATGCAACAACTACCTTACGATTCTCATTTCCAAAAGAAGTTCGGGTCAATTTATCCCTCTACAATATACTTGGTGAAAAAATTAAAGAGTTAAAAAATGAAGTCATGAAACCAGGATTTTATGATATTGAATTTGATGCTTCAACGATAGCTTCCGGAGTGTACTTTTATAGAATTAAGGCAGGAGATTTCGTTCAGACGAAGAAGATGATTCTCTTGAAGTAATTTGTAAGATTTGCCGCGGGCAAAGAATTCAGTGCGATGGCACCTCAGTTATCGGGTTTTTTATCGTCTTCTTAAACAATTTTATTGCTTCTATCAATTAAAAATTGCAGATTTAGGCCAGTGATTTTTCTCTACGGTGAGGGTGAGACGATAGAGTTAGGTTACACTTATCTTAAAGAGTAAACATTCCGAATACCTCCCGAAGCGAATCATAATTAATACATTCTAATAACTGTGTGGAATTAATAATGAAAAAGAAAATATCTCTTTTTTTCGTGGTTGTTTTCTTAAACGTCTCTCCTGCCCTTGCTCAATGGGTAGCACTCGATAAAAACGCACTCCCGGATTCAAAACCAAATGTTCAATTAATAAGTGATGATATTACCGGTACAGTCATCAAGGTTGATATTTCCGGTTTCAGAATCAAAGAATTTGAAGCCGGCGGAAAAATTTATCAGTCTGTTGATCTCGGTTCATTGGGCATAACTTCAGAAACCGGAATGCCTGAAATCCCCTACATAGCTAAAATACTGGCCATTCCCGACCAGGGAACAGTCAGTGCCGAAGTTCTGCAGATAGGGAAAACTCAGGTCATAAAAGGGATCAATATTCCGCCTGTAAGAAAAAGCTGGATTGAAGGTAATCCTGAAACACCATATATAGAAAATGATATTGTATATAAATCTGAAAATATTTATCCGAATGAGCTTGTCAAAGTTGAAGAACCTATGATCTTTCGGGATTTCCGCATATCCCGTGTATCGATATTCCCCATCAGGTATTCACCCTCTAAAGGGGAAATTGAAGCTGTCTCATCGATTACCGTCAGGATAAAATATGGCGGAGGAATGGGATTAAATCCAAAGCTTACTCCAATCAAACCCATAGCACCATCCTTTGCGAGGATATATAAAAGTACCATCTTTAATTACAAAGAGGTATTACAAAGGGAATATAACGGAAGAGAAGAAGGTTACGATTTAATGCTTTGTATTATGCCCGATTCATTTGCAACAAGCTTCCAAACCTATGCTGACTGGAATCATAAAACAGGCACTTATATCCACGTAACAAAATTCAGTGAAATTGGTGCCTCCGGGTCTAATCCGACTGCCGTCAAAAATTATATTCTCAATACATATACAACCTGGACAATTCCTCCTACTCACGTTCTACTTGTAGGAGATGCCGGCGTGGCCCCGGTTAAATATATAACTCTTGATGGCTGGACTTTTGTATACGATGATTATTTTGTTGAATTAACAGGTAATGATTTTTCCCCTGAGATGATGATAGGCAGATTTACCAATCAGAACAATTACGGAATGCAGGTTATGACAAAGAAGTTCCTGAACTATGAGAAAACTCCATATATCCAAAGCACTGATTGGTTTAAAAAGGGTCTTGTTTGTGCGAATAATGCGTATACATCACAAATAGATACTAAGAGATTTACGGCTCAGGAGATGTTGGAAAATGGAAATTTTATCTCAGTTGATTCAATGTATAATGGATACCCTTGTCCGGGAGATGTTGGCGATATTATAAACATGATTAATCAGGGTAGAAGTTATTTAAATTATAGGGGTGAAGGTTGGACGTACGGATGGGCGAATACTTGCATTCCATTTCGAACAGAAGATGTAAGTTCTTTAAATAACGGTGCGAAACTTACCTTTGTAACCAGTATTGGCTGTGGTGTCGCGGCGTTTGATGTGGGCGGAGGTAATTGTTTTGGTGAAGAATGGGTGGAGATGGGAACTCCAACGGCGCCTAAAGGTGGTTGTGCATTTTTAGGTCCAACATCTAACACACACACTAATTACAATAATAATATTGACATGGGTATCTATGTCGGAATGTTTGAAGAAGGCTTAGATAGCCCGGGTGAGGCTCTGCTAAGAGGAAAATTTTATATGTATGAAGTTTTTGGCGCATCTGATCCCTTCGTCAATTACCATTATAAAATTTATCATGTTCTCGGTGATCCCAGTCTTCATATCTGGAAAGATACTCCAAGGTATGTTACTGTCAATTATACCCATACAATCGGCGTTGGGCCCGGCCAGATCCAGGTGACGGTTACAGATGCCGTCAGTGGTTTACCTGTAGCAGATGCCCAGGTTTGTGTATCAGGAGAAAATGTTTACTCAATCGGTTTTACGCTGGCAAATGGAACGGCAATCCTGGATGTAAATCCTCAATCAATTGGTGAACTCGCCTTTACAGTAAGCGGTGGAAATATTATCCCGTTTGAAGGCACAATCCAGGTTGCAGGCACGAATACTTTTTCTCTGATTGTTTTCGTTAATAACGGCTGGAATATGGTATCTGTTCCGGGTATCAATCCAGATGGCCAGGGAGTAAATAATTGGTGGTCAGGACTTACGGGAAATGTATTTAAGTTTATTCCGGGTTCAGGTTACAGCCAGATAACCACTACTACACCAGGAGAAGGATACTGGATGAAAAATGCCGGCGCTAATATATACAATACCGGAGATGAATGGCCCGCAGGGGGAATACAAATAGTTCCTCACAATTCAATCAATGCAGCACAGGGATGGAATTTGTTTGGAGCTTATGAGGATATATTAGATCCCTTAACATTAACTACGACACCGGCGGGACAAATAGTATATCCACTGTACAATTTTCTTGCGGGTACAGGTTACCAGGAAGCTGCTCAAATAGTACCGGGATACGGATACTGGGTAAAAGTATCATCAGCCTGCCAGATTAACATACCGGATGTATCTGCAAAGGGAAATCAAAAGGTAGCAGAAATGTTCAAAGATGACCTGTCTGACGGCAAGGCAGGCTGGGGAAGGATAACACTAACCGATGCAGCAGGAAGCAGTTACACACTCTACACAGTAAAAGGTGAAGTGGATCTTGATCAGTATGAACTGCCGCCGTTACCACCGGCAGGACTGTTTGATGTCAGGTTCAGCAGCGGAAGAGCAGCCGAAGACATAAACAGCACGATACAGGCTATCGAAATGAGAGGAATGACATACCCTGTTAAGGTAAAAGTTGAGAATACAGATATCAGGCTTCAGGATGTGACGGGTAAACAGATAAATGAAAACGTTAAGTCAGGAGAAGAGATAACCATCAGTAATGCGAATATAGATAAGATAATGGTATCAGAACAGCTTATACCTGACAAGTATTCATTAGAGCAGAATTATCCTAACCCGTTCAACCCGAGTACAACAATAGAGTTCTCTTTACCGGAAAACGTAAAAACTGTAAAGGTAACGATATATAATGTACTTGGACAGAAAGTAGCCGAATTAGTGAACGGTTCAATGCCGGCTGGTAAATATCAATACCAGTGGGATGCAAAGGACCTGGCTTCGGGTATGTACATCTATGAATTAAGGACTGATAAGTTTGTCTCTATTAAGAAGATGATTCTTCTCAAATAAATAGATATCTTCGGGGGTTAATTTATAAAATCCCAAAGGTTTAATCTTTATTTAGAATGTTTCTAGGAATAAATAATACTTAAACCTGACCTTCAAGGTTTAGCAGTTCTCCGGAGATTCTTTAACCGTGGAGGTCAAATAAATTGACTAAAAAGCATTGAGGTTAAATATGCGGAAACTTTTTTCAGTTCTCACATTCGTTCTTTTTTATTTTACATTTGCCTATGGACAGGCAAGTATTGATATCCCGCTATCTGCTTCAGATGGTTCAGCCACGATCCAGCTTGCTGTTGGATTGGATTTAACAGCAACCAACGGTATTGATGCTGCGCTTGGGGAAAGTGATCTGCCGCCGTTCCCACCTCCGGGTGTATTCGAGTTCAGGTTTGATTTAACCCCTTATGCCGGCGAGCCATTGTCCAGTTACAAGGATTACCGTGCACCCGGTGATCCCCCTTCATTTCCTTTTTCCGATACTGTTCAGCACAGAATGATGTGGCAGCGAAGTGATGCAGGTCTGCCTATAGATATTCAGTATGACCTGCCGACAAATTCTAAAATGTCAATACAGGACGAATTTGGTGGTGTCATACTTAATCTTGGACCTTTTGAAGGTATCGGAACAGCAACAATACCGGGCAATGTCCCTTTAACCGCAGCATTCCTGTATATGATATACACAGGTATTATACCTGTCGAACTGACATCATTTACAGCAATTTCTGTTGATCAGGCTGTACTGTTAAGCTGGAGAACTGCTACAGAAACCAATAACCGGGGATTTGAAATTCAAAGACAGCAAGGAAGTGATTCCTGGGTAAAATTAGGTTTCGTAGCCGGTAAAGGCACAACCACTGAGCCTCAGGTATATTCATATAAGGATAATGATGTTTCATCCGGTACAAACACTTACCGGTTAAAACAGATTGATTATGACGGATCATTTTAATTACTCAAATGAAGTCGAAATCCAGGCAGGTAATCTTCCTGATCACTATATGTTATCTCAGAATTATCCTAATCCGTTTAACCCGACAACACAAATAAATTACAGCATTCCCAAGGATGGGTTTGTAAGTTTGAGAGTATACAATGCACTCGGACAAATGGTTGCTGATCTGGTAAATAGAGAAGTCAAAGCCGGAACTTATAAAGTGGATTTTGATGCTGCCAAATTAAGCAGCGGAGTTTATATCTATCAGTTAAAGGCCGTGCCTGGCGGCAGGCAAGCCGGCAGTTATATAGATACTAAGAAGATGATACTGCTGAAGTAGTTTTTACAGAAGTTTCCCCGACCTCTTGAAAAGAGAGTTCAACCCGGTAAAACTAAGTTACCGGGTTTTTTATTGTCTTGTTAATCATTCTCTAAATTGAGGGTGAGGCTATAGAGTTGGGTACGGTTTCTTTCCAGAGATATTAACATAAGTGGAGACACATTATTCAGAGTATGAAAATTAATTTAAGACCTGTGTTGAAAATAATTCCAATTTATCAACTAAAAGAACTCGCTCCGGAGATTTATTTAAATTAAATTATTGTAATATAAATTGAATTATATTTTAGGATTCATTGATCAATGCACATATTTAAATATTCTATTATAATTTTCCTTTGGACAGTCACTGTGAAGGCTCAATGGCACATACAAAATTCCTCAAATACCAACACACTCTGGTCAGTTAACTTTACCGATACTTCTAATGGATGGGTTGCAGGTATAGGCGGCGTGATCCTTCATACTGCAGATGGCGGTCTAAACTGGAATTTTCAGAATAGCGGGACCATTAATATTCTTTACTCCATCTGTTTCGTTAATCAAAACAATGGCTGGATTTCAGGTGAGAACGGGGTAATTCTTCATACCACTAACGGGGGAAATTCATGGTTCCCGCAGCAAAGTGGTACCAGCACCAATCTTTGGGAAATCTTTTTTGTCAATTTGAATACCGGGTGGGCTACAGGGTTGGGGGGCGTTATTCTTAAAACTACAAATGGCGGAAGCACCTGGGAAAGCCAACAGACAGGGACTTCGAATCATCTTTATTCTATTTATTTTACTGATATAAATAATGGATGGGCAGTTGGCGGGAACAGAGATTACGGATTTAATCTGAAAACCATAGACGGGGGGAATAACTGGGTTTTGCAATTGGATAATTATCCTGCATGGTTATATGGAGTGTTTTTCATTAATGCAAATACCGGATGGCTCACCGGTGACGATGGAGTGATATTGAAAACAACAGACGGCGGAGTCAGCTGGAACGAACAGACAAGTGGTACAACTGTCTATATGGAATCAATATTCTTTACAGATCCAAATTTTGGTTGGCTTGTAGGTCAGGATGGATTACTGCTTAGTACAACTAATGGCGGCAATACCTGGGAAAATAATTTAAGCGGAACAAATTCTAACCTTTACCAGGTTTATTTTAATGACCCCTGTCATGGTTGGGCTGTTGGTGATGATGGCATTATAATTCACACAAGTCAAACATATGCCTGTGATTCAGTATTATCGTCTAATATATCAATTAATATTGGCTGGAATCTTCTTTCGGTTCCATTATTAGCACCTGATATGACAGCTTCATCACTTTTCCCGACAGCAGTATCACCATTTTATGCATACAACAGTGGATATACTCAGGCCACTACTTTGGAAAACGGAAAAGGTTATTGGGCAAAATTTAATTCAACTCAGAATGTCACAATTGAAGGTTCTTATGTAAACACTAATCAAATTGCGGTCAATCAGGGTTGGAATTTGATCGGTCCCTTTGCATTTGATATACCCGTAAATAATATAACAACCATACCAGGTAATATTATAAAATCTTCTTTTTATTATTATGATTTAAGCTATCAGGTCGCGGATACGCTTAAAGCCGGCAAAGGCTACTGGATAAAAACCAATTCAAACGGGATAATACAATTAAATAATTATTAACTGCAATTAATAGTTATATAAATGATGGTGGTGCCATCGGGCTGAACTCTTAATAAAATAGAGCAAATAGCTACCATAAATTACTTCATTAAAATCATCTTTTTAGTCAGGATAAAATCACCAGCTTTAATTCTGTAAAGGTATACACCGGAAGCCAATGCAGATGCATCAAATCCAACTTCAAAGTATCCCGGTTTCATAACTTCATTTTTTAACTCTTTAATTTTTTCACCGAGTATATTATACACTGATAGGTTAACCTGGACTTCTTTTGGAATAGAAAATCGTAATGTAGTACCAGGGTTAAAAGGATTGGGATAGTTCTGGTATAATTCATACGAAACAGGGAACCCTGCTCTAATTCTTCCTGTCACTTTTATTGATTTTATTTTATTATTCGTTATCCTTATTTCTTCTCCATTTTTAAGTTCCCGGTTTAGTATTTCTCCATTTATTCCATCCCTGATACTTAAGCTTAATTCTTCTGCTTTTATTGTAATTGGATATTTATCTGAACTGATCAGAATTATCTTTTCAGTGTTCAAATCTTCAGCTAATTTTCCGCTGCTGTATCTTGCATCAAATATTCCAGCTGGCGGTGCTGGTGGTAAATCAAAGAGGGTTGATTTTATTTCCTCTTCAGCACCGTAGAGAATGATGCACTTACCCTCATTGTCAGTTATCTTTATTTTTCCCCAATCTTGCTCAATCTTAACTAATTGTTCTTCGCTCTTTGCCAATGTGCTGCTGTTAAGATTTATTGTTCCATCCTGTGTCACCTTCACCCAATATCCTTTTCCCGGTTTCAGAATGTCAGCTATGTGATAGCCATCTTCAAATCCAAAGAAGTACGTTGCTATTATTCCCGGTGGTGTTGTTGTTACCTGGCTTAGAAGAATATCCCGTTCATATGCACCTATCATATTCCACCCTGCTTTTACCGGTACAGTATCTCCTGGTGCTGAACCGCATACTTGCATCTCTTCATTGCCATCAAACTTTAGCCAGTATCCAATCCCGGTAACTAATGTGTCTTCAATTACATATCCATTTTCATAACCGTATGCGGGGGAAATTGCAGTAGGGAATATATTGGTTACTGACATATCTTCTGCAAGTAACGGTACGGAAATCATATTCCATCTATTGTTTACTGATACTAACGAGCATTTCCCTTTGTAGTTTATTTTAAGAGTTGTAATCAGTGGATTTGTAAGAATGTAACCACTCTGATTTTTCATATTTACATTGACAAAAGAACCATTTATTCTATCTTTTAAGTAAAATGTTCCTTCAGGAAAACCTGTACTATCCCAGCTGAGCGTCATCGGGTAACCTGCCGGGCCTGGCTGGAAAGCTATTGTCCAGGTTATTTTAGTCTGTGAAGTGTCTCTGAAATCTTTTAATGAACTAACAACGGGATTAGTCGGAAGATTAAACCTTGAATCAAAGATACCTGTCGGAGGAGATGGGGGCAGTTCATATTCACCAATAGCTGCATCAATACTGTCCGTTGCAAGAGGGTGTCGGCCAAATATCAGAATACCTGACGATTCGGTATTTCCAGCATCCTTTATGTCAATTTGATTTGACCATAGAGGTAACGGAGTTGGTGCGGTTGAATATTTGAACATTGTTCCATTGCTTCCTGCAACCCAACCAATGTTTTCATTTATAAAAGATACAGCATTTACATCATTACTGGTTATACTATTATAGGTTGTCCAATTATCTCCGAGATCATTTGTCGATAGTATTGTTCCATCTATCCCAACAGTCCAAACTGAAGTTGAGTTAACAAAAGTGACTGATTTAAGATCGCTGGTTGTACCGTTGTTTTTTGTAACCCAACTCTCACCTCCATCAGTAGATAATAAAACGGTCCCGCCATTTCCAACAGATACTCCTAAATTTGAATTATAAAATTTTACACAATTCAAATTAGCAGTGGTTCCACTTGTTTTATCCACCCAGGTTTCCCCACTATCTGTCGATCTTCTGATACTCCCACCTTCACCGACGACCCAACCGGTATTTATATCTGAGAAATAAATTGAAGAGCCGCCAATATCACTTTTTTGAATCCAGGTAATACCTCCATCAGTAGTTTTATAGATCCCACCATCGACATAAAATCCAGTAAGCTCATTAATAAAAAATACAGAGGATGGAATAGGGGGTGGATCAAATAAAAGTTCTTTTTCAAAGAATAACTTACTATTTGGAAAAGATATAAAACTCCAATTTATACCTCCATCAGAAGTTTTATAAATCCCACCATAGTCACCACCACTTACCCAGCCGTGAAGTTCATCTTTAAAGAAAACTGAAGTGAAAGGAGGATTTCCAGCCTGAGGGAAGAATTGGGTTAGCCAGATATTTCCTGCGTCTGTTGTCTTTAGTATTACCCCTCCTCCAGACGTTTGATATGTATTTCTATCTCCAACAGCATAGCCAATATTCTCACTGATCATAAAAATTGAATATATGTATTCACCAGTAATTGGGCCTGCCCCACTTAATTGTTTGGCCCAGCCAATTCCATAATCATCAGATTTGAAAATAGATCCATTATTTCCCACTGCCCAACCATTTCCTTCACTGGTTATATAGACAGCATTGAGATCGCTATCTTCAAATGAAAAGGAACTTAAATTCCAATTATTGCCTCCATTTGTTGTAATTAAAATGGATCTAACATATTCATGCTCACCACCGACAGCAATGCCATTTTCAGCATCAATAAAGTAAATATCTCTTAGACCCCAGGTATCGATAAATGTATTAAGACGTCTTTTGGGATTAAGACCTGGATAACCCTCATTATATTGTATATTCCAAGTGTTCCCACCGTCAGTCGTTTTAATGATACAAAAGGCTGGTCCGAAAATTGGGAAAGACGGTCCACCAGCTCCGGCTGCCCAGCCTGTATTCTCATCTATAAAATATATTGAATTTAAATAAATTCCTTCATTAGGCTGCAATGCAAAACTTTGCGAAAACCAGCTCACTCCTCCGTCAATAGTTTTTAAAATTATAGTACTGTCACTTCCATTCGGCCATCCAGGATCACCACACGCAGCCCAACCTGTCATTGTATTAATAAAATAAATTGAAAAAATAGAATGACCTGTACCACTTGATTGAAGAATCCAGGTAATTCCTGCATCGGTGGTTTTTAAAATAACACCAGAATTACCTGCCACAAATCCACTCGAAGAACTGATAAATTTTACTGTATTTAAATCTTGACTTGTACCGCTAATCACAGGAGTCCAAAACTCACCTCCATTAGTTGTTTTCAAGATTAAACCTGATTCTCCCACTATCCATCCATTATATTCATCTGTAAATTCCACTGCTTTTAAAGTAGCAGATATACCACTCATTTGTTGTACCCAGTCAAGTCCAGCATTAGTAGTCTTTTTAATAAAACCATTAGAGCCTACCATCCAACCTGTATTATCATCTATAAAAAATATTGACCAAAGAGTATTCCCATCAGGCACGGGATTTTGGTTTGTCCATTGCGGGTAAATAGTTGTAACGGGAAGCATAAATACAGCGAGAAGTATACTTAACCTTTTCATATTTTCCCTCAAAATATTTATGGTCATTAAAGTATATATTGAAACTAAATATGAACTTACCAGATGAAATTTAAAAGCACAAGAATCATCTGAATTCTATATATGATGACACTCAGTATTATCGAGGGTCTCTTACAGTGCCTACAGTATAGAACATTTCCCCAACGACGTCTGAACTACCACAAATAATGTAGTTTAATTCACTCCAAAAGGCAATAAAAATCTCTGGATTATTTCGCCTAGAAATAGAATTTGATGGACAATCGCATCTTTTTAGTCGGGGGTGATAGGATTCGAATTTACCCGCCGCATAGGCGGGCCTACGACCTTGGCGCCAGAGCGCTACGCGCTAACACATTTAAGAATATAAACCATAAATATTTAGTCGGGGTGATAGGATTCGAACCTACGACCTCTTCGTCCCGAACGAAGCGCGCTAACCGGGCTGCGCTACACCCCGAATCAAGTACTCAAAAATAATTTCTTTATAGTCTAATTCCAAAATAAAATAAGGGTTCGTAACAAAATATTTGAAAAGATTATCTTAGTTTCTTATTACATAGGAAGAAATACCATTGAAAAACCCTGCTTATTGGCCATAAGCAGGGTTACTGGATTGCCGACATTATTTTTCCTCTTAATTTATAATTCAGGATCTCCAAACGGCATTCGGTTAATAATTCTCTTTAATCTCATTGAAGTTAACTTCACATCATGCATATCAACATTAAACTTCAAAATAAGCTTCATTTGCCCACAGCAGCAATTGCACACCCGGAATACTTTCACAATTTCTACATAATTACCGATAATTGAACCGGATACCTCAACTCTTTGAGCAGCGGATCCAAGAATCTTCATACAGTCAGAATGATTAGGACAGTTAGCATCCAGTTTTAAGTTAACGTTGAACTTCAGATCTATTTGATATTTGTTCAGGTTACGAGTTGGGCTTACTTCATGATTATACCTTATAATTCCTTTAATTTGATCTCCATATATATTAAGGGGATGAGTAGGATCATAAATCAGATCCGTAATTTCTATTACCCGTGGATAGGCGCTGATGAAATCCTTTGAGAGAGTGTTTTGATCGTCCTGTGCAGTCAGAACGTTGTCATCGATTGTTCCGGGATCAGTAATCGAATTTTCCTGGCAACCGAGTAAAAAGAAAAATAAAAAAGCCGGCAGATAGGGAAAAAATGGTTTCATGATGAGATCCTTGGTTTTGTTAAAAATATTTGATTAAATGAACGGTTGAAATAAAATAAAATCGCGGCGGGAGTAGTTATTAACCAGGTAGCAAATGCTTGTATTATTTTACAATTAATTTAGAGTTCTGTGTCTTCCCTTGTACATATGTAGCATAGTCTAATTATTATGATTTTTAGGGAATCTGATTGCCCCTGTATTTGGAAATTATGGTGCGGGATACGCTGCAGAGGGCATAAGTGTAATAAATAAGTGGACAGGGAAAAAGACAAGATAAAAGAATAAAGTATAATGAAAAAAGTCTGATGTACGAAGTTTTAAACTGAATGCTTAGTTCATTAACTTTGCACATAATTTTAAGTATAGCGAGGGATCTTAAATGGCACAAAACCATTCTTTTGATATTGTATCTGAAATTGATCTGCAGGAAGCGGATAATGCCGTTAACCAGGCATTAAAAGAAATCCATCAGAGATATGATCTTAAGGATTCCAATACTACTATGGATCTCAATAAAAAGGATAAACAGATCTCAATTAATACTAAAGATGATTATTCCTTAAAAGCCGGGATTGATATCCTGCAGACAAAATTTATACGAAGGGGAATTTCTATTAAGGCTTTGAAAATGAAAGAGCCTGAACCGGCAGCAGGCGGTAGGCTCAAACAAATAATTGACCTTCAAAGCGGAATCTCCAAAGACAATGCCAGGATAATCACTAAAATGATTAAGGAAGCAAAACTTAAGGTAAATGCACAGATTCAGGATGAACAGATCAGAGTTCAGGCTCCTAAAATTGACGACCTCCAGGCAGTTATTAAAATGGTAAAAGATGCCGACCTTGATTTCCCGACCCAGTTTGTAAATATGAAGTAGGAGGGGAAGAATACCGGAACCCGCTGCTGGAAGACAGGTTTTGGAATAATGGAATAGGTATGTTGTATGAATGTATGGGATGTATGACAGAAAATTGTTAATTGTTAATTACTAATTGTATATTCTCCTACCCGGCATATGCTATTCTCAGCTTTTCTTTTCCAAGGGAATTAACAAGCCGGAAGTCCTCCTCCGAGACCTTCTCTTCATCACCATAATAGTTATGGTCAACGCTGTCTTTCTGTATGCTTTCTCTTATTGCCACAGATGAAAGAACTTCAAGATTTTCTACAATAATATTATTAGGGTCTTCAGAATCAATTCTTCCTTCAACGAGGTAGGGACCCATAGACATTGTAAGCTCTGCACAGCGGTAATAAACTTTCGGAAAAATGACTGCTTCAAAAGTTCCGGTTAAATCCTCAAGCGAAAGGAATTTCATTATATCCCCTTTCTTCGTTCTTATTCTTTTGGAACTCATATACCAGCCGATCATCTTCACTTTTCTGCCGCGGTATTTTTCTTTATCCTTTGCCTTTATAACCGACGGATGGTTTATCCATTCCCTGAAAAAATAAAGAGGATGACGCGTAACCATATAATTAAAAGTTTCATATTCGGTACGGCATATTTCAGCAGCACTGAAATTAATATCTGTTTTGACTTCCTCCTCGAGAGAAAATGTTTCATTCACAAAAAGATCATTAACCGTATGATCCAGAAGCTTCCGGCGGTGGATATAAATATCAAGCAGGCGGAGAAGCTCGGGACGCGTCTGCCTGAAGCATCCCATTGCACCGCATTTAATCAGCATTGCAGTTTCTTCGTAAGCAAGTCCTGTTCTTACAAGGAAGTCTGCAAGCGAGACATACCTCCCGTTATTTTTCCTTTCCTCAACAATTGTTTCAATTGAGGAATATGACAGATTTTTTATTGCCATGAGCCCTATGCGGATAGTTTCTCCTTTACCGGTGTATTCATAGCTGCTGTGATTAATTGAAGGGAGCTCAATTGTTAGTCCCATTCTTTTTGCTTCCCATATATAAACAGCAGACGAATAAAATCCTCCGCCGTTATTGAGGACATTAGCCATAAACTCAGCGGGATAATGAGCCTTTAAATACGCCACCTGGAAAGAGAGAAGTGCAAAAGAAGCGCTGTGAGCTTTACAGAAGGAATATCCCGCAAACGATTCTATCTGTCTCCATAATTCTTTTGTTGTTTCTTCACTGTGTCCCTTTGCCCGGCACGAAACAAAAAACTTATTCGTTATCTCTTTCATCGCTTCGTGCGAACGCATCTTCCCGCTCATTGCTCTTCTCAAAAGGTCAGCCTCTTCCAGTGTTAAGCCTGCAATATGATGAGCAACTTTAATTACATCCTCCTGGTAAATCATCACTCCGTAAGTTTCTCCGAGATGCGTTTCCATTTCGGGAACAAGATATTCCCGCCGCGAGGGATCCTTATGCCGTGCAATAAACTCCTGCATCATTCCGCTTTCCGCCACTCCAGGACGGATAATAGAACTCGCCGCAGTAAGCATTTCAAAAGTTTCAACATCAAGCCGGCGAAGAAGCGAACGCATTCCCGGCGATTCAATATAAAAGCACCCTATTGTTTGTCCCCTGCGCAGGAGCCTTCTTGTTTTCTCATCGTTAAAGAGCATTTGAAAATCAAAAATATCGAAGCGGATATTTTTTGTGTTTCGCGGAATCGGGGGGTAAAGAGAGTGTATTCTGCTCCCCCTCCTCCATTCAGGCGGGACCCGGTAAGTTAGAATATCGACCGTATTTGCACTATTTGCTGACATAATATAGTGAACATTTGCCCACTATATATAAATTATCAGGATAAAAAACAAGGGGGGAAATGAGAGATGGGTGATGTTTGATGGATGATGTTTGATGGAAAATGGGAAAGGAGAGAAAATTATTATAAAACCCGCTTAATGGAAGAAATTCAGACTGATAGAGAAATTCCGATCAGTAGAAATATTAAGATTAAAATACAACGACTTTATTGATTGACTATAAGAGATGAAATATTTACCATACAGGTAAGCTTTGTAAAATTGTTTTCAGGTTAGTTATGGAAGAAGAACCCGAGTCGTTTCAGACTGATGATGATTTTGTCTGGACGTGTCAGTATTGCGGTGTCAGTAATAGTGTATGGGTGGATTTAACCGTGGAAGGCAAACAGGACTTTGTAGAAGATTGCAGAATCTGCTGTAGACCTAACAGGATTATAATCACAAAGGATATCGAAAATAATATTTTTGCCGAAAGCCGCCCTCTGGATGAATAAATACCAGGGTACGATTTCCTTTGTTACAACAGATTCCGCAAATTAATCCATTATCATACGCAAAAATGAAGAGCTGTCCTCGTCATCCTTGTTATCGCTATCTTCTTTCTTTTTAGCTTTCTCTTTTGCCCAGCTGTAACGTGATGCATCAAATTCAAATCCGCTTTTAGGAGTTTCCTCTTCCTCCTTTGCTTCAATAGTTGACTTAGGACTCTTAACACGATAGATAGTCGGGATTTCAAGATCCTCTTTATTTATTTCATCAGTAGATTCCAGGAAATTGAAACCTCCTCTGAAGGTTTCTTCTTCTTTCCTTTTCGGCGGAGCTATGGAGAATGATTTTTTAGTATGGCTCTGATGAGCAGATTCGAATCCGGTTGCAATGACAGTATAAGAAACATAATCATTCATATCTTCTTTCTGCACACAACCGAAGATAACGTTTGCTTCCTCACCGGCCGCTTCAAAGATTACATTGTTACCGTCATTTATTTCCTGCATAGTAAGATTGCTTGAACCGGTAACATTGAGGAGAACGCTCTTTGCCCCTTTAATATTTATTCCTTCAAGAAGGGGACTTGAAATAGCTTTCTGAGCGGCTTCGATCGCACGGTTTTCACCGCTGGCAATTCCGCATCCCATTAATGCCTCACCGCTCTGATTCATTACAGCTCTTACATCGGCAAAATCAACATTTATCAAACCTTCGACTGTGATAATATCTGCAATTCCCCTGGTAGCTTCATATAGAACTTCATTCGGTTTATCGAAAGCCGCAAATGCATTAACACCTTTATCAAGAATGCTCAGCAGTCTTTCATTGGGAATAACAATCAGACTGTCCACATGGTTCTTTAAATCCTGTATTCCCTGTTCAGCGTTCAGCATCCTTTTCTTACCTTCCCAGCGGAAAGGTTTGGTAACTATGCCAACTACAAGTGCTCCAATACTTTTTGCTATTGAGGCAACTACGGGAGCTCCGCCGGTTCCTGTGCCGCCGCCCATACCCGCGGTAACGAAAACCATGTCGCTTCCTCCGAGAACCTCTGATAATTTTTCCCTGTCTTCCTCAAGCGATTTTCTCCCAACATTGGGATCCGCACCTGCTCCAAGTCCGCGGGTAATACTTCCACCGCACTGAATTTTATGAGTTGCACTGCTGCCGTTCAATACCTGTGCATCAGTATTAATTGCGACATATTCTACACCGCTGAGTCCTCGTGTAATCATGCTTTCAATAGCATTGCATCCGCCACCGCCAACACCTACCACTTTTAAAATGGCAGACATTGGTTTACTTCTGTCAATAGTTGCAAATCGCGACATAGTTACCTCCTAGATTAGATATTATAATTCATCAAAAAACTGCTGAACTCTCTTAACAATCAGAGATATTTTGTTCTTGCTTTTTTGTTTTTTAGCTTTAATTAATCCCTGGTATTCACTCGATTTCCCGCCGGGAATTCCCCGGATTAAACCTGCAACAGTTGCAAATTCAGGACTCTCAATTTCATTAGAAAGTCCTGCTCCTAATTCCAGGGGAACACCCATTCTGGTCGGAAGTCCGAACACCTCTTCAGCCAATTCTGAACATCCTTTTAAGAATGATCCGCCGCCGGTCAGTACAATTCCGGCTTTAATTTTATTCTTAAAACCTGCACTTCTTATCTCGTTATCCACCAAGACAAACAAGCTCCCTCATTCTTAAGCTTATAATTTGCGTAAGCAGGCTTATTGGAATTTTTGTATTTCCTCTTGCACCTACTCCTTTTATAAGTATATCTTCTTCTTTTATTATCGCATTCTCAGTTGCATACCCATAATCTTTTTTAAGCTTTTCGGCTTCTTCAGTTACAACCCCCAGCGATTCACGTATATCATTAGTAACCTGGTTTCCTGCTACACCGATCACTTTGGTATGCTTAATCGATTTGTTATGAAATATTGCGATATCGGTGGTACCGCCGCCGATATCAATCAAGGCAACACCCAAATCTTTTTCACTTTCTTCGAGGACGGATGTACTTGAGGCAATCGGCTGAAGAATATAATCCTGAACATGCAAACCGGCCCGCTCAACTGATTTTCTTATATTTTGGATTGCCGGAATTGAAGCCAGCACTATATGATTTGTTGCTTCAAGCCTGGAACCGGACATACCTATCGGATTTTCAATTCCAGGCTGGTGATCAATTGAAAATTCCTCGGGTATGATATGAAGTATCTGCCTGTCAGAAGGAATATGTATTGTGCGGACATCATTTTCCAGTCTTTCAAGATCAGCCCTTGTTATTTCCCTGTCTTCACCACTGATTGTTACATAATTTCTGTGGCGCATACTGGTAATATGTTCCCCTGCTACACCAACATTTACGTGTGTAACTTCAAAGCCTGCCCTGTTTGATGCAATAGAAATGGCGCTCCTGATTGCTTCAGCAGTTTTTCCAATATTTGCAACCAGTCCTTTGTGCAGTCCTTCAGAAGGAGCAACGCCGAATCCGAGAATATCAAATTTATTCTCATCGAGTTTTTCGGCAATTACCGCACAAACTTTTGTGGTTCCCAGATCAAGTCCGGCTATTATTTCTTTTCTCATTCGGATAAACCTGTATTATCATAATTACCGAGAAAAATTTCATTGTTAAACCGCAAGTCTATATAAGAGCTGTTCATAACAATTTCTTTATTTGAATTTCCTTCTTCAAGTAATTGATTAAACGAATAAATTTTCTTAGCTATATTTCCTTTACCTAAAATCACGGGCGGTTTTATTCCGGAAATAAGTAAAATAATATCACCGCCATTTCTGAGATTAATTTCGGACAATTTTTTAGAAAGCTCCTCATTTATTAAATCTGCGGCATCCATTATCTTGAAAGCTTCAATAAGGCCGGGGGTTTTCAGTACTTCATTATTTTTTAACAAAGCAGAATTACTAAGATTAGTAATAACCGGCGATTCCGGGATTTTAGTATTCGGGATAAAAGGAAGTATTTCAAAATCTTCAGTTGCAAGTAATAAATTATTATCGCTGACTACCACAGCCTTTATATTTTTCTCATTTAGCTTGATATGAACCTCATTGTTTCCGCTGAATTCAACATCAGCTCTGTTTATATATGGATGTTTCTCCAGCCTGGATTTAATCACCGGCAGGGTAACATTTGCTGATAATTGACTCATATTTAATTTGGCGTAAGCAAGGTAATCATTTTCCTGAAGCAGGTTATTCCCGGTTACTTTTATTGACTTTATTTGTTCATCCAATTCCCTTCTTTGGGAAACAAAAGACATATAAAGAATCCATCCGATGAGGATAACGAACAGCAGAAGTCCTAATATTTTACTACCTGTTTCGCTTTTCAATTCTTTATCATCCTTATAAACTCTTCACCATACTTCCAGATATCGCCTGCCCCCATAGTGATTATAATATCACCATCTTTTTTAAGTTCTTTCAGTACTGAAGGAATGTCTTTCTTATCAGGGACATAGATCACATTCTTATGACCGAATTTCTTTGCAGCATTTGAAATCAGCTCTCCCGATATACCTTTAATTGGTTCCTCACGGGCAGGATAAACATCTGTGCAGATAAAAATATCAGAGTTAAGAAAGCTTCTCCCGAATTCCTGGTAGAAGTCTCTTGTTCTTGAGTAAAGATGCGGCTGAAAAACAGCAACGAGTCTTCTGTCCCATCCTGCCCTGACGCCTGCCAGAGTCGCACTGGTTTCTGTTGGATGATGAGCATAATCATCAACGACCAGAATTTCCTTATTGTACTTTATCTCGAATCTTCTGTAGACGCCTGTGAATGATTCGAGTGCTTTTTTAATCACCGGGAAATCTATTTCAAGCTCTTTTGCTATGATCACTGCAACAAGAGCATTTTTAACATTGTGAACGCCTGGAATATTCAATTTTATTCTGCCAAGTTCTTTTTCCTTATACTTAACAATGAACTCGCTTGAAAATTGTTTATGAGTAATATCTACAGCACGGACATCTGCCTGTGGTGTAAGTCCGTATGTTATAATTTTTTTATTAATCGAGGGAATAATATCCTGTAACCCCGGCTCATCCAGACAAAGAACAACAAAACCATAGAAAGGCACTTTATTGGCAAACTCTGTAAAAGCTGCTTTAATATCATCAAGGTCTTTATATGTATCAAGATGTTCACTCTCTAATGTGGTTAACGCGGCAATAGTCGGGGTAAGCTTCAAAAATGTTCTGTCGAATTCATCAGCTTCAACTACAATAAATTCACCATGTCCCAGTCTGGCATTAGTACCGCCAAGGCCGCTTAGTTTTCCGCCAACAATAATAGTCGGGTCTATATTCCCCTCCGTTAAAGTTAAGCCAACCATTGACGTGGTTGTTGTCTTTCCATGTGTACCTGCAATACCGATTCCATACTTCATACGCATTGATTCGGCGAGCATTTCAGCCCGTTTTATAACAGGAATTTTTCTATCAATTGCAGCCTTTACTTCCGGATTATCTATTGTTACCGCAGAGGAATAAACGAGCACATCAGCATCTTTAAGATTTTCGGGAGAATGCCCTTCATAAATCGTTATTCCAAGTCTGGAAAGATGGTCGGTAATTTCTGTCAACGATCTGTCTGAACCTGATACTTCAAATCCCTGGCTCAATAATATCTCAGCCAGACCGCTCATTCCGATTCCGCCGATACCGACAAAATGTACTCTGTGAATATTCTTAAACATTAAACTACTTCCACTCTGCTTTTCAGTTCTTCAAACTTATTTAACAGTTTATCTTCATTTTCATAGTCATACGGTCTAATAATTACCGAGCGCCTCCTGTTTTTTAATTTTATTCTCACAAGTCTGAAGGCGCGATTTTGCATTCTTTCTCTCTGTTTTGATATTTTAATTCTTTTAATCTGGCTCAATAATATTTTCTTTTCACCGAACCTGGTTACGAATGATATACCTTCCGGACTTATTTCCAGGTATTTATTTTTATAAATATTATAAAGAAGACTTATCAATGAAATAATCACAATGACTCCAAGCAGGTATATTATAGGGTCTTTCGTAATGAGTGTAAAAGTTTCTTCTACAAATTCACCTCTAATAATCAAATAAAGAACGAAGACAACGAAATAAATTATGGTCGACTGATAATAGAACGACATATTATACCTGAATGTCTCTTTATTATTTAAACCATCCTCACTCATAAAGCATCTGCAAACTTTATTGCGCTATCCGCTATCAAAGAAGCAGCATCCGGCCTGCCAAGCTTCTTTGAGTTGCTTTTTAAAACTTCCAATTTTCCGGAATTAAATATTGTTGAAATAATTTTATCGGCCAGAATGCCTTTAACATCTTTATCCTCAATGAGGATTACTGCATCCTCTTCTGCGAGCGATCTGGCATTATAGTATTGATGGTTCTCTGCAACATTTGGCGAAGGAACTAATATCGCCGGAATTCCCAGCACAAGAAGTTCTGAGATAGTAGTTGCACCGGCCCTTGCAACAACAATATCAGCTGCAGAATAGGCGAGGTTCATGTCTTCTATAAAAGGAGAAATAATAATTTCTTTACCCGCAAGATTTCTGTACTTTTCATAATAATTATTTCCGGTCTGCCATATTACCTGTATATTTCTCTCCCTGAATTTTGAAAGAGATTCTGCAACAGCTTCATTAATAGAAGCAGCCCCAAGACTGCCACCCAGTATCAATAATGTTTTTACTCCGGAATTAAGATCAAAGTGTCTGAGCGCTGCTTCTTTATCAATATTAATCAAACTTTCCCTGACCGGATTCCCGGTGATTTTTATCTTCTCTTTTGATTTTAAATACTTTACCGAATCAGCATAGCTTATATGAATTTCATCAGCGTACTTTTCCAGAAGCCTTGTTGTAACACCGGGATAACTATTCTGTTCAAGCAGGATAATTTTTGCTCCCATGACGGATGAGCCCCAGATAACCGGGCCCGAAACATATCCTCCTGAGCCTATAGCCACTTTTGGCCTGAAACTCATATTGATGGCTAATGATTGTAACAGTGAGACTCCCAGTTTAAACGGAAAAAGAATATTCTCAAGGCTAAAGGATCTTGAAAATCCTTTAATCCAGATTGCCTTAAATTTATAACCTAATTTAGGTACAATTCTTCCTTCAATTTTTGTTTTTGTTCCTACGAACAGAATATCTGCTTCAGGTATTTTCGATTTGATTTTTTCAGCGACTGCGACCGCCGGAAATAAATGTCCTCCCGTTCCGCCACCCGCAAATAAAAACCTGTATTGAGTTTTTGAAGCTGACATTAATTTAATTCCATATTTGAGGCTGCCTGATTATTTCTTATTCCGTTCTGAATTATTGCTTTGGTCATTCCAATATTTACAAGTATACCCGTAGAAATACACATAAATATCAGAGATGTACCTCCATAACTTATAAATGGGAGCGGCAGACCAGTTGTTGGCACAAGTCCTGTAGCCACAGCGACGTTAATGAACGCATTAACCAGTACTGAGATTGAGATTCCGAAAGCAAGAAGCTGCCCGAACACATCTTTACAATTCTTTGCAATCAGAATTCCGGCTACAAAAAGAACAAGATAAGCAAATAGAACTATGACTGAACCAATGAACCCGAGCTCTTCACCGAGAATGGCGAAAATAAAGTCGCCGTAAGCTTCGGGAAGAAAGAGATTGCTCTGTCTGCTGTGGCCCATTCCAACACCGAGAATGCCGCCGCTGCCCAAACCTAATAACGCCTGTTTAACCTGAATATTTAAATCACCGCCGCTGCTAAAGCTGTGTATGAATGTAAGAATTCTTTCACGGGAGTGAGAAAAAACCATTGCACCAATTCCGCCTGAAAATGCACAAACCGCTATTGAACCCAGTATGTGTTTTAATTTAGCACCGCCAACGAATAGGATTGTAAGCGAAATTATAAGAACAAGGATTCCATTACTAAGATTCGGCTGAATAAAGATTAATGCCGCTATCGTTATTACCCATATAAACAGATAGATGAATCCATTTTTAAAGTCTTCTATTTCTTTCCCCTTACTCTCAATCAATGCCGCAAGATGAATTATCAGCGCAAATCTTGCGAAATCGGCCGGCTGAAAGGTTATGAACCCAAGGTTAATCCATCTGCCTGCACCTTTTATATCCGGAGCGATGATAAAAGTTAACACCAGTAAACCAACTGCAGTGAATAAAACGGGTTTGCTGATTCCTTTATACAGCTCATACGGAATCATCGCAAAAAGTATCATCAGGAAAATACCCGCAACAACCTTAAAAAAATGCGAGTTAAACAGATGAAATAAACTATCGAACTTGAATGCGCTGTATGTACTGCTTGCGCTCATTACGAGCACTAATCCCAGAAGGGTAAGTACAAATGCATCCAAAAATATTGTGATAGCCAGTTTTTTCATTATAGTTTATTTACTGCTTCCTTAAATACTCTTCCACGGTGTTCATAATTATCATACATATCAAAACTTGCACAGGCCGGAGATAATAAAACTATATCACCGGGTCTTGCTTCAAGATTTGCTGCGTGTACAACATCTTCCATGGTCTGCTTTACTTCAACTTTAATGTCTTTGTGAAAAAAATTAAATACTTTATCTGCAGACGAACCGATTGCATAAATTTTTATGACTTTTTCAAGAACCAGGGGCCTTATCTGATTGTAATCGTTTCCTTTATCCTGCCCTCCGAGAATCAGAAATATCTGTGCAGAGAAGCCTTTCAAAGCGTACCAGACAGAATCAACATTCGTTGCTTTGGAATCATTAATATATTTTACTCCTTCTATCTCCCGTACAAATTCCAGCCTGTGCTCAACACCTTCAAATGTTCTTAATGCCTTAATAATTTTTTCATTGTCCAGTTTGAATATTTTGGCTGCAGTTATAACAGCCATTGCATTCGCAATATTATGTTCTCCAATCAGATTTATGTCTGCAACTTTACAGCTGAATTTCAAATTACTTTCTTCGTTAAAAAAAATATCCTCTTTCGAATTATAAGTTCCGTTATCCAATGTCTCCTTCAATGAGAAATAATATAATTTACTTTTATGCTTCCTGACCGAATTCATTAAAGTGTCATTATCTTTATTCAAAATAAGGAAATCGCTTTCATCCTGGTTCTTATATATCTGCAGCTTTGACTGAATATAATTTTCCAGTTTATTGTCGTAACGATTTAAGTGATCAGGAGTAATATTCAGGATCATCGCAACTTTAGGTTTAAAGCTCTCTGTTAATTCGAGCTGGAAGCTTGAGACTTCCAGTGCCACAAATTCATCCTCTTTTACGTCATAGGCAATTTCAGAAAATGCAAATCCTATATTGCCGGCTATATAAATTTTCTTTCCGCAAACGCTGAAAAGGTGTCCGCATAAACTGGTTGTAGTTGTTTTGCCGTTTGTACCTGTAATTGCGATTATATTTCCTTTACAAACTGATGCTGCCAGTTCAAGTTCACTAATAATCTTTATTTTTTTAACTTCTGCCTGCTTAATTATTTCAGCATTTGAAGGCACACCGGGGCTGACTACCATCAGGTCACAATCAAAGGCATTTTCAGAATGACTGCCCGTTTCATATTTTATATTATTAAACTGCAGCATTTCCAGATAATCATTTATTCCTTTAGGTGATGCTGAATCAGTAACAAAAGGCTTACCGCCGAGTCTGACTATTAATTTAGCAGCTCCCACACCGCTTCTCTTTGCGCCGACTACTGTAACTTTTTTTCCTGCTATGTTCATATTCTATCTTATCTTAAATGAAGCCAGACTGATAATGGCCAGAATGATCGCTATTATGTAAAATCTAATCACTATCTTTGGTTCCGGCCAGCCCATCATTTCAAAGTGGTGATGGATAGGAGCCATTTTAAAGACTCTTCGCCCTTCACCATATTTCTTTTTGGTTACTTTGAAATAAACCCGCTGCACTATAACCGAAATTGTTTCCATAAAAAATATCCCGCCCAGTATGGGTATCAATAATTCTTTCTTTATGAGGACAGCAAGTATACCGAATGCTCCGCCAAGTGCCAGTGAACCTGTATCTCCCATAAAAACCTGCGCGGGATAGGAATTAAACCATAAAAATCCTAAGGATGCTCCGACTAAAGCGGCAACAAATACGGTCAGTTCGCCTGCACCGGGAAGATAGATGATGTTCAGATAATTTGAGAAAATCGAATTGCCGCTGATATAACTTATTATTGCCAGTGTGAGCATCACTATTGTTATCACGCCGATCGCAAGCCCATCCAGACCATCGGTTAAATTCACAGCATTGGATGTCGCAGTAATAATAAAAACAACGACCGGTATATAGAAAACCGAGAAATCAAAATTTACATTCTTGAGAAAAGGAACTGTTGTTAATGAATGTATCCCTTCGAACTGCGGCGCAAAATAAATGACCGAACCGATAATCAAACCTATTAGTATTTGTCCCAGCAATTTATATCGTGCAATTAATCCATTAGGCAGTTTTTTAACAACTTTGAGGTAGTCATCAAGAAACCCGACTGCACTCAGCCAGATTGTTCCTAAAAGAATAAGGATGATATAAATACTCAATATATTGGACCACAAAAGAACCGGAATCACAACACATAGAATAATTATTAATCCCCCCATTGTTGGTGTTCCTGCTTTCGACCAGTGAAATTTCGGACCATCAATTTTTTTTGCTTCACCGATCTGTTTCTGCTGAAGCTTCCTGATAATTTTCGGTCCCAGGTAGAAAGATAGAATCAAAGCAGTGATCGCGGATAGTGCTGATCTGAAAGTAATAAACCGGAATACATCAAATCCAGGCGGATTAAAAACTTTGTTAATATATTCTGATAAAAAGTATAGCATTTTAACCGGCTTTTTCCTCTATGTTTCTTACAAACTCTTCCATCTTCATTCCACGGGAACCTTTGACAAGAATTACTGAATCGGAAAAATTGTACTTTGCTAAAAAAGTACCGAGTCTTTTTCTGCTGATGAAATATTTTGATGGAATGTTTTTCTTCTGTAATTCTTCATATAAATTTTTCATAAGCGGACCGATGAGGTAAGCCTCATCAAATTTGTTTGATTTTAATGCGGCCGCTAATTTACGGTGAAGTTCAGGTGCTTTAACACCCAGTTCCAACATATCACCAAGAACAGCTATTTTCCTTTTTTGCAATCTTACTCTTCCGGTCAGATTAAAAGCTTCCAGCATGGAAGCAGGACTGGCATTATACGTATCATCTATCAGAACGTAATCTTTTTTTCGTTTAACATTTAATCTTTTATCTATATCTTTAAGTTTTTTTAATCCCTCAGAGATTTCTTCAACTGATAAACCTAATGTAAAGGCTACTGCTGCCGCTGCAAGAACATTTTTCGCATTTGCCTCACCGTGCAGAGGAATATCAACCTTCATTTTATTTTTCTTATAGGTGATCTCTATTTCCGGTCTTCCATCATTAGTGTAGCGGGTAACTCTCCCCCTGACGGCAGAATTGGAATTAAACCCATAAGTAACTTTCCTGCTGTATTTCCTGGCAGCCTGTTTTAATAATTTGTCATCCTCGTTTATAAAGAGAGTACCATTCATTTCGGCAGTTGCTTTAAAAAGAGCTGTTTTTTCTTTGAGAACCCCTTTTTTATTGATCAGGAATTCGAGATGAGAATCTCCGATATTTGTAATCATAGCATAATCAGGTAGAGCTATGTTTGCTGTATACTCAATTTCTCCAAAATGATTAGTACCCAGTTCAGCAACAAGAACGTCGTGTTTTTCGTTCGTACTGAAGAGAGTAAGCGGAACACCAATATGATTATTATGATTGGCGGTCGTCTTATTGACCCTGTATTTTGTACTTAGAAGCATTGCTATCATCTCTTTTGTTGATGTTTTACCTGCACTGCCGGTTATTCCGATTACTTTAGTACTTAATTTATTTCTCCAGATTCTTGCTAATTCACCTAAAGCTTTAACAGTATCTGCCACAGTAATTACAGGAACTTCTAAATCACTTAACTTTTTTAATTGTTTTCTCTCCACCAGTACAGCGCTGGCACCATTTGAAACTGCTCTGTCAATAAAATCATGCCCGTCAAACCTTTCACCTCGAATTGCAATAAATAAACAGTTTCCTGATATATTCCTTGAATCAATTGATACATTCCTGATAGTTCTAAAATTATCAGGATTATAAATAACCGCTGATCTCAAATTGAACATATCCTCAATTGAAATTCCGACCCTGCTCATAAATTCAAATATTTATCCGCCACTTCCCTATCGGAAAAATGTCTTCTTACTCCCTTTATCTCCTGATAAGTTTCGTGTCCTTTACCGGCAATCAGAATCACTGCGCCCGGTTCACTTTTACTTATTGCATTTTTAATCGCTTCTTCCCTATCCTCAATTATCTCATAGTTAATTTTCTTAATGCCTGATTCAATTTCTTTTATAATATCCATCGGATTTTCATTTCTCGGGTTATCGGAAGTAATAAATACTTTTTTACTCAGGTCAGACGCTATCTTTCCCATAACCGGTCTTTTTGTTTTATCTCTATTCCCGCCGCATCCAAAAACAGTATAAACAGGATGTTTTTTCCCGACTATATTTTTTATTGCCAGGAGAGTTTTCTCAAGGCTGTCAGCATTATGTGAATAATCAATAATTACTTTCTTTCCTCTTTTGCCCGTCATCTCAAATCTGCCGGGAACCTGCGGAGTATTTTTAATTCCTGTTACAGCTATGTCAGGATCAGTACCAAACAATGTGGTGACAGCAAATGCAAAGGAGGCATTATATGCATTGAATTCTCCGACAAGAGATGTAGCTATTTCATATCCCCGGTTTTTATTCTCAATCGTGAAAGAGGTGCCATCAAGGTTGTAAGAAATGTCTTTAATAATAAAGTCTGCACCCGGCACCTTACCAAGTGAATATAGAGGAGCCACTCTATTTTCGATGATTTTTGTTGAGGATTTATCATCAACGTTGTACACGCCGAATGCAGACAAACTCAGATTATCAAATAATATTTTTTTTGCTGATAAGTAATTTTCAAAATTTTTGTGAAAATCGAGGTGATCTGAGGAGATATTTGTGAACACAGCCGCTGAGAATCTGAGACCATGGACACGTTTCAATGCGAGTGCGTGAGAGGAAACTTCCATTACAACAAAGGTGCAGCCGTTGTTGTACATCTCAAGCAAAAGCTCGTTCAGGTCATTTGATTCAGGTGTAGTAAGCGAAGACTCTATTTTTTTATCTCCTATATAATTTGCTATGGTTCCTATCAGTCCGGTTTTTATTCCTGCTGATTCAAGAATACTTTTTATTATAAATGATGTTGTCGTTTTTCCTTTTGTTCCTGTTATACCTATCAGTTTAATTTTTTCCGATACATTTTTATAGAAGCCTTTTGATATTTCTGCAAGTGCCGTCCTTGAATCTTTAACCAGGATTTTCGCAGTCCCGGTATGAAGAAAAATCTCATCCGGAACTGCATCATTATCTTCAAGAATTACAGCAAGAACGCCTTTATTAACTGCTTCATTAATAAACCTGTGTCCGTCAATATTAAATCCTTTTATCGCAACAAAAACAGAACCTTTATTAACCTTGCGTGAATCATAGAAAATACCTGTAACATCTTTCCGCTGTACATTGCCGACAACCTGGATAACATGTACACTATTTATTAATTCCGTTAGCTCCATCAATAAACAGCAGTGCCATTAACCGAAATCTCTTTACATTCCAATTTACAAACCTGTCCTTTTTTTATTCTGGTTCCCGGGATTAAACTCTGCGATACAACCATACCAGTACCATTCATTTTATACCTGATACCAAGTTTCGATAAAATTGAAATAGCATCCATAAGATGATAATTACTCAGGTCAGGCATAATCTTTTTCTCAATGCACATAGAAATCAATTCCGGGTCCGGTGCATGATAGGATGCATTTGTATAAACCACATTGTCGTTGACATTGTTGTCTGTTACCGCAACTTTTAAATCTTCATTGATTGTTTCTTTATCTAATGGTTTTATTATCCCGGGATCGTGCTCGATAATTTTCTGAGCTACATTTTTGAAAACAGGAGCTGCGGCAAGCCCGCCATATCTTCCCACTTTGGGAGAATTTAACAGTATCAAACAGATTAGCTGCGGATTATCTGCCGGGAAAAATCCGATGAATGAAGAATTATAACTTTCTTTCGAATAGCTGCCGTCAATAAGTCTCTGGGATGTGCCGGTCTTTCCTCCGACTGATATTCCATTAATCATAGCATTTTTACCTGTACCATTCTCAACTGCTCCCACAAGCATTTTTCTCATCCTGCGTGAAGTTGATTCTGAAATAACTCTTCTTACCTGTCTTGGTGAATTCATTTGCATAGTTTTTCCGTCTCTGCTCACTTCGCGTAACAGGATCTGAGGTTCATATAAAATTCCGCCGTTAACGATTGCACAGTATGCTGTAATTAATTGTAAGGGTGTGACTGCAATTTCATAACCGAAAGACATAAATGTTTTGGTCAGACTGCCCCATTCATCCGGTTTTTTCAAAGTGCCGTTGACTTCTCCGGGAAGCGAAACTGAAGTATAATTTCCAAATCCAAAACCCCGCATATATTTATAGAACAATTCATCGTCTATTCTCCGAACGAGTTTCGAAATACCAATATTGCTCGATTGTTCTATTATTCCTTTTACCGTAAGATAAGCATGTTCGTGCGTATCGCTTATATATGCAGATTTAACTTTATATCTGCCATTCTCTACAAAGATTGCCTCGTCTTCTTTGCAAAGATTCTGATCAATTAAAGAAGACAGTGTAAATGATTTAAATGTCGAACCGGGTTCATATGTGTCTGTAATTGCCCTGTCCCTCCTCTGGTCATCGGAATACTCCCAGTAATTATTCGGATCAAAATCTTCGTGATTGGCCAGAGCAAGAATTTCTCCTGTATTGGGATTCATAATGATACCGACACCGGATGCCGCCTCATATTCCTTAACGCCGGCAGATAATTCATCCTCAAGTATTGCCTGGTAGGCTTTATCGATGGTAAGGTACAGATTCAGACCGGGAACGGCCGGTTTTGTCTGTTCTTCCTCAACTGTAATCATATCACCGATAGCATCTCTTTCAACAATCATTGCTCCATCTTCACCCGTAAGCACATCATTAAAGGTTTTTGCAACCCCGCTTATTCCGCAGTAATTATTATTAACATAACCAAGAACATGAGATGCAAGATCTTTGTAGTAATAAACTCTCGTAGGATCGTCCACTGAAAAGACAGATGCCATTCTGAAGTTCTTTAAGAGGATAGCTTTTTCGCCGGTGACCTTCTTTTCCAGACAGACATTTCTTCCTCTTACGTTCATGAGGTTAAGGTAATAAGCTTCCGGCTTTCCAAATACCGATGAGAACTTCTCTGCTATTTTAATTTTATCAGACGCAGTGGTCATTCGCATATCAGCAAAAAAAGAAATATCATCCCTGTTGTATTCAAGAAGGGAATTGTTCCTGTCATATATCAGGCCGCGTTCAGCCCTGATCTTTTCGACGGAAGTCTGCTGTCTTTCCGCATAATACCTCAGCTCGTCGCTTTTCACTATCTGTATATCGACCAGTTTTATCACTAATATCACGAAACTGATAAAAGCAAATAATACTATGAGCAGCAGTCGTCTGTTAATCATACTTTTCTTTTAACTGGATTTCAATTTGTTCAACTTGTTCCTTGTCTATCCTTACTTTCAGGACAGGCGGGCCTCCTTTAATCATTCCAAGTTCTTTTTCTGCGATCTCTGTTATTCTTTCTTCTGAGGACAGGAACTGATTTTTAACCGTCAGGTTTACCTGCCAGTTATTCTTCAGCTCAAGTTGTTTTTCAGCGAGTATTTTTTCTTTGGTAAGTTCTTCACACTTCAACTTTAAACCAACATAAAAAAGGATCAGTATGATAAAGGAGGTAAAAAACAGAACACTAAAAAATAGAAATGGTTTTGATCCTTTTTTCATACTCTCTCCGCTGCTCTAAGTTTAGCGCTCCTGGCTCTTGGGTTAATCACGGTTTCTTCCTGTGAAGGGATAACAGGTTTTTTAGTTAAAATTTTTAATCTCCTCTCTTTATCGCATTGACAAACCGGATATTCTTTTGGACAGATACAGTCAAGAGTTTCATATTTGAATGATTCCTTTACTATTCTGTCTTCCAGCGAGTGATAAGATATAATCACTATTCTTGCATCTTTTTTCAGAAGACTTACAGATTTATCGAGAAAAGTCTTTAGTGCTCCAAGTTCATCGTTTACATATATCCTTAGTGACTGAAAAATCCTTGACAGGGTTTTGTTCTGATGCCTCGCAGGAATGACTTTACTAATAATGTCAGCCAGCATTGAGGTGGTTTCAATTCTAAATTCATTCCTCTTCCTGCAAATTTCCCTGGCAATTCTTCTTGAATTTCTTTCTTCACCATATTTGTAAAAAATATCCGCAAGATCCTCTTCCGAGAAAGAATTAATAATATCTGCAGCATTAACAACTTTTGATTTGTCCATCCTCAGATCAAGTTTTGCTTCCTCCCTGTATGTAAAGCCTGAATCAGGATTATCAAGCTGAAACGAGGAAACTCCAAGATCTGCAAAAATTCCGTCAAAGAACCCGAAAGACTCTATCTTAGCAATTACATCTATATCAGAAAAATTAAAATTATAAACTCTTGCCCGGTCGTCTTTTGAAAATTTTTCTTTCGAAAAACTGAAAGCATCCTTATCAACATCAGTACCGGCAATGACTGCGTCCTTATTCAGAATATTTAAGAATGCTTCTGTATGTCCGCCAAAACCCAGCGTTGCATCAAAATAAATTCCCGATTTATTGGTTATCAGGTAATCAATACTTTCAGTCAATAAAACCGGCGTGTGATGAATTTTCATCTTTACGCCATTACTTTTGCGGCTATCTCTTCATAGGTTTCAGAAGACTGCTGAAGATACTTGTTATAGATGCCGGGATTCCAGAGTTCAATCTTTTTGAGTGCTCCCAGTACAAGTACTTCTTTTTCAATCTTGGCATAATCAAGTAAGTTTGGCGGTATTAAAATTCTTGATTGTGAATCAAGTTTGTCTTCAGCTGCGTGCTGAAGGATCATCCTGATAAATTTTGCTTCCTGAGGATTGAAAGGATTCAGATTGATTAGTTTCTGTTCAAAGTGCTGCCACTGGTCCATTGGATATACATCAATACAGTTAGCTGTTCCCTGTGTCATCACAAAAGTATCATTGGCTTCGGGTGACAGCTGACGCCTTAATTTAGCCGGTATACTTAACCTTCCTTTGGAATCGACTGAATATATGTATTGTCCTCTGAACAAAATTCTCAACCTTCTATGGAAAAATTCACCACAATTCCCCACAACTCCCCAAAATTAACATAATTTAATCTGGAAAGTCAAGAAATATTTTGCATTTTCAGCACAAAAAGATAAAGAATTTTTACGCCTGCAGGCCTTAAAATTTCTGCTATCATCTCCAGAATAACGGGTTAATCCTTCAGATTAAGGTTATAGTGAATTCAGACACAAAACAATAAGCTTAAGAATGAAATGGGGTCTGTTTGATTGAAGTATCTGGAAAATAATTTTAGTTTTATATGTTCTGCAAATTAGGTTTTTTGATTTATAAACTTTAAGAAACGGTAAATGAATGAAAACTAAATTAGGTCATTTTATGATTCCACTACTAAGTCTCATAATAGCGGGATGCAGCAATGAACAAAAAGAAAATAAAGTGCCCGATACACGTAAAGATTCTGTAGTGACAAATTATTTCGGAATCCAGGTTGCGGATCCTTTCAGATGGCTGGAAAACGGGGATTCACCCGAAGTGAAAAAATGGATTGAGGATCAGAACAATTACACAAATAAAGTATTATCCGGTTTTTCTGAAGGGGGAAAAATGGAAAGCAGAATTAAAGAGCTTGAAACCACATCTGCAGAAAAATACGATCCCAGGTTTATAAATGGAAGATTATATTTTATGCAGTCTACACCGCCACAGGCACAGGCTGTTATAGCATCTCAAACCTGGCCGGGCGGAAGTACAAATATACTCGTAGATCCGAATAAGATGGGAAACAATGTGGCTGTTACAGACTTTTGGCCTTCTCCAAAAGGAGGCTACCTTGCTTACGGAACGGCATTCGGAGGAAATGAAGCAACTACAATCCGCATACTTGATATTAATACCGGAAAAGAATTGACAGATACCTTAACTTATGCCGGCGGAGGTACAACTCCTGCCGGTGCGGTCTGGGATGCTGATGGGAAAGGGTTAACATATGTCAGGCTTCCGACCCCGGGGACAGTGCCTGAGTCTGAGTCACAGTTTAATGCAGCACTATACCATCATACCTTAAATCAGCCCCAGGAAAATGATAAAATGATTTTCGGGAAGGACTTGTCGAAAGTAGCCGAATATATTTTTATTCCATCCGAAGATTGTAAGCAGGCAGCAATGTTTGTTCATTTTGGCGATGGTAATCCTGATTATGTGTATATCAGGAAAAACAAAGATGAATGGAAGCTGGTTCTGGATACAAGTGCCAATGTCCGCGTGTCCTCAGAAATAAACTCCGGAGCTTCGTGGGATGCCAATAATAATCTCCTTTTAATTGCTTATGAGGATGCACCTAAAGGTAAATTATTATCAATAAACCCCGATGGTAAATCTACGGTAGTTCTACCCGGGGAAGAATGGGCTTTTAATTCCGTATCCGCCATTAAGGATGGTTTTCTGCTGGTCAAGGTCAAAGGACCGGACTGGAAAATTGATCAGTATAACAGTAAAGGACAGATGGTTAGAATTGTGGATCTTCCTCAGAGTGGAATCGGGATAAACGCTATTGCATCTTCACCCGGATCCGGCGAAGCATTAATAACTTATGAAGGGTGGACATTCCCTGAAAAATGGGTTCAGTACAATGCAGATGAGGGAAACTTAAAAACCATATTTGAAGTAAAGCCGGCTGCCGATTACTCGGGAGTTACATACAGCGTAATTGAAGCTGTTTCAAAAGATGGGACAAAAATTCCTGTAACAGTCGTAAGAATGAATAATATTACTCCGAATGGAAAACGCCCCACTATAGTTTATGGTTACGGCGGGTTCGGAATTCCTGAAGAACCTCACTTTATAGGACCATATTTAGCCTGGCTTGAAAACGGAGGAGTCTTTGCTTATACAAATCTCCGGGGCGGCGGAGAAAACGGAGAAGGCTGGCATGAAGCCGGTATGCTGGCTAATAAACTGAATGTATTTGATGATATGTATGCGGCCGCTGAATCTATGGTAAAAAATAACTGGACGGATTCCCACCATCTCGGTATTATGGGTGGTTCAAACGGCGGTTTACTAATGGGCGCTGTCCTTACGCAGCATCCTGATGCATTTAGAGCAGTCGTCAGCTTTGTCGGAATTTATGATATGATCCGCAATGAACTTTTCCCTAACGGACAATACAATATCAGCGAATACGGTACTTCAACCAGCAAAGAAGAGTTTGGCTGGCTTTATGCATATTCGCCATATCATAGTATAAAACCTAACACTGCATATCCTGCAGTTTTACTTGAGACAGGAATAAATGATCCACGTGTGGCTTCGTGGCAATCCAGAAAATTTGCTGCTGCACTTCAGGATGCTAATAGTTCCGATACTCCTATACTGTTATTAACGAGGATGGATGAAGGGCATGGTGTTACTTCATCGTTCAGCCAGCGGGTCGGGAATTACGCTGCTTCATTGACATTCTTTGCTCACGAGCTTGGATTAGAGTTAAAGTAGTTCGAAAAAGATATAATAGAGTTTAAAGCGCATTCAGAACGCATTCAAAGCGCATTCAGAGCGCATTCAGGATATAATTAAGAGATGATTATATGATCAGGCACTCTTAAATAGTGGGAAAATTTGTTCTGGATTGTTGAATACATCATCACGTTTCGCCTAAACATTTGCATCGTTATCGTGATGGATTTTCATTCAGATATAATACAAGACAATCAAAAGGAAAGGGTCGGTTTGATTATTCATTTATAGCTTTAGGTTTTGTCGTTGTATTCAAGCGTAATTACAACATTTCCTTTTTTATGTCCTTCATCTACATACCTGTGAGCTTCGGCAATTTGTTTTAATGGATATATTTTGTCAACAACAGCTTTTATTTTTTCGGTTTCCAAAAGTTCACCAATAAAGACAAGATCCTTTGTTCTTCCTGCAGGAGCTTTTAATCCTGTTGCCATAATCAATGCTTTTTTTGATCCGAACATTGAAGTCCACAGTACTGAAGGAATAACTCCAAGAGTAATTCCTGCTTCCAAAAATTTTCCGTTTCGATTCAACAATTTTTTGCATTTTGAAAAAGTTGCTTTACCCACTAAATCGAAAATAATATCATAAGTGCCTCCGGATTTTGTAAAATCTTCTTTAGTGTATTCAATTATTTTGTCTGCACCTATAGACTTTACTAATTCTGCACTTGATGAGCTGCAGACACCTGTAACTTCTGCACCGAAATATTTTGCAAGCTGCACTGCTGCTGAACCGACACTGCCTGATGCTCCATTGATAAGAATTTTATTCCCTTTCTGAATTTTTCCTTTATCACGAAGGAATGGCAATGCAGTTAAAAAACCATCACAACAAGCAATTGCTCTTTCATAACTTACATTAGAAGCCATTTTTGCAAGAGTTGCACCTTCTTCGGGCAGACAGATGTATTCAGAATAAGAACCATAACCCTTAGTAGTGCCAATAACTTTGTCACCTACTTTTAATAATTTTACATTTTTACCAATTGTTTCTATTTCACCTGCATACTCGCTACCAAGTGTTTGTCGTTTTGGTTTTGTAAGACCGGTGTACAATCTTGAATAGAAAGGTTCGCCTTTTCGAAATGTGCAATCCGTTGCAGTAACTGTTGTTGTATGAACTTTTACCAGCACTTCATTGTTTTTGGGAACAGGTTTTTCTACCTCTTTTAGCTGAAGAACTTCCGGTGGTCCGTATCTCGCGTAAGTAATTACTTTCATAATAAAATCCTCATATTTTTTCCAAAACCTAACTATTAATTATACTGCCAAAAATCCACAAATCATTCCGGCAGTAGTAATGTTATCTAGTGGATTTCTGTTACCTGAAAAATTGAAGGTCCCTCATAGAAGCTCAGCTTAAAATATCTCCCCAGGACTCAAGCAACGGTAGAAAGTTAAGTGAATTTCGGGATAGGGGCAATAAAATATTTGAGTTTTTCCGTTGTACGCATTATTTTATAAAGGTGAATTATGGGTATTTAGGGCACAGCACAGATGATCCCAATATTTTAAGAACACATTTTTATGAACTAGTTCACAGAGGCCCTGCTTCGCCTATCATTAGCCTAATTTGCTAAAGGCGGGTTACCCCGACTTCTTGAAAGAGTTCGGGCCGATGGCAGATTGTCATTGGGTTTTATATTGAACAATTTAGTTGCTTCTATCAAAAATTTATAGCAGATTTAAATAAGTAATTATTCTTAACCCTTCGTGGAAAGGAGTAAATTATATGCATAAGCCTGCAAATATCATCTTCATCAGCCTGATGACGATAATCCTTACGAACAATCTCTCCGCCCAGGAAGTACTGTTTGACTTCGACAATGCTCCGCTTTACTCGTCTTTCCCGATCGACCAAACGGTGAGTGGGATTACAGCTCATTTTTCGGCAACGGGTCAGGGATATTCCATTCAGAACGCTGATGTGCTTGGTTTCACACCTCCTGGATTTGCGGGCCACATTATCTACCCCAACAGCATAAACCTTGCCGACCTGCTCATCCGCTTTGACAAGGTACTTAACAATTTCTCGATTATGTACTCGTGCCAGGAACTAGGCTGCGATGACGCGGCCACGATGCGGGTGACTGCCTATATAAACGGCAGCTTCGTAGGAACCAATACAAGGACCGCAACCTTTCCGGGAACGTGGCCGGTCGATACGCTGAGCTGCAGCTTCCCGCTAGGCTTTGACAGCGTGGTGGTTCACTATGACAGCCCTCCGCCCACCTGCCAAGACTATGGTAATATCTATATGGCCGATAACATGCGTGTAACTCCCCTTAATGCCACCGCCGTATCAGAAGGTAAACTTCCTGAAATGTTCACATTAAGACAGAATTATCCCAATCCATATAATAACTCAACCGTGATACGATATTCAATTCCCAAAGAGGCTCTGGTGACACTCAAAATTTATAACACTCTTGGAATAGAGGTCCTTACACTACTACAAGAAGATAAACAAGTTGGTAATTATCAATTCAACCTCAAAACAGCCAATCTTCCAAGCGGAGTTTATTTTTATCAACTTAAAGCAGGAGATTTCGTTCAGACGAAGAAGATGATTTTGTTGAAGTAATTTGTAGAGTTTACTGCTGGCAAAAAGTTCAGCCCGATGGCAGCTTGCTATCGGGTTTTTTATTTCCTTCATAAACTTAAACAAATCTATTGCTTTTTAATTAATAAAAATTGATATTAAGCAAGTATTAATTCATCTACACCTATAAATACAGATATAATTTTTACTCCTCACAATCTTCCATTTTAGGCGTGGATGCAGGCTTTTGTTGCGAGTTCTGTATTTATGTTTCGGATTAATCAAATCCTATCTGCTAATCCATAAATGATTATAAGTTGTTTGTTTTCTTTAATTATTATTAAACAATTGTTAAACATCACTACTGAATAATCAGGCTTCGCAAATACTATATGATCTTTTGATAGATTAACCGACCTCTTCTCTCAATGAAGTCCCGCCTGGTTTATCAAAAAAGAATGATGATCGAAAAAAAATTTCAAACTCAGCGAACTTAGATTTTTCATTAAATAAAATGGAGTTCTATGAAAAACTTTAGATTCTTTCTCATTCTACTATTGGTTGCAACATTCTCTCTTGCAGCGATGGCGCAAGTACCCACATCCAACCTTCTGCTTTGGTTAAAAACTGATGCAGGTGTTGACACACTCAATGGTAAGGTGAGCGTGTGGCACGACCAGAGCGGCAACGGAAATGATGCTATTCAAACGACTGAATCACGGCAACCGCTGCTGTTGGCTGGCGCCTTGAATGGCAAACCCGTAGTGTACTTTGATGGCATAGATGATCGGTTGGGATTAACAGGTTCAACAACGATGTCACAGATAAGTCTTTTTATAGTCTTTAAGATTGATTCTGGTTTAGTCGGTAATCCGACCTCTAACCCATTACCGTATTATCCTATTACATTTGGAACTTTTGATGTTACTGGAAAAGGGTATGGACTCTCAATGAGGAATTTCTTCTCAGAGAACTCCCCTCATATCATTGATCCATTTGTAGGCGCGGAAAGCTATGTCAAGGCAGTAGCACCAAATATTGCTGCATATGATCAATGGAAAGTCCTTAGTGTTGTCACAAACCAAACTATGTGGAATACCACTGTTCGTTCAAATGGAGTAGACGCAGTGATCACACCACAAGGTACTGCCAACACTCCTTTATCAGTGCCCCTTGGTGTACCAGAGGGTTATACAGGTCTGGGAGGTGCTGATAATGTCCCGCACGGCCAATTTATATTCAAGGGTGATATCGCAGAAGTGATTGTTTATGATACAGTTCTTACTGATTCTGAAAAATTAGCAGTTGAAAATTATCTTGCTGATAAATATAATATATCTATTGCCACAGGAATTGAAGATCCACAGGAAAAAATTATTCCTGAACAATTTACTTTATCACAGAACTATCCTGATCCATTCAATCCGAGTACAAAAATAAAATATTCGGTTTCGCAATCTTCTCAAGTAATTATTAAAGTTTATGACATACTCGGAAATGAAATTGAAACTCTTGTTAACGAAGAAAAACCTGTTGGCAATTATGAGTTAACCTGGAATGCAGCAAATCTACCAAGCGGAGTATATATCTATCAAATAAAAGCAGGCTCTTTCATCGATACTAAAAAAATGATTCTACTGAAGTAATTTGCAGAGATTTTGCACTGGCAAACAGTTCAGCCCGATGGCAGCTTGTCATCGGGTTTTTTATTTTATAAAAAATACTAATTACTATAAATGAAAGTAACTCCTAATAATCTAATTTAAATCCTGAGTTTCAGGATCTATGCTAAATCCTTGAACTAATATCAATGCGACTTTTATTTTTAACGAAAAATTTCGGACAGGATTTTTATTGTCTGTTGACTTTTTACTTATTAAAGATGTTAGGCTGATTTTTAACTTTTATGCCATACTTTTATTTTAACATCTTTATTTTCATTTACTTCAATAAACAAAGAGTGCCAATTATTCAATTGTTTTTTATAGTTCGAGGTTTTAAAAAACATATAATAATATTTACCATCCGATGACCAAGAACTTAATTTTGATAGTTGTGAATCTGATCCCTCGAAAAAATCTTTCTTAAGTGATTTTAGATTTGATTGATTATTTCCACTTACAAATTCAACAGACGAATCAACATATTTTTCAATATCCGCGTAATTACCTTCTTGAATAAATTTAAATAAATCACTTGTAAATTTTGATACTTCTTTAGGTAAAAAGGCAAATGTGGAATCTTGCGCGTAAACACTTTTTGGTAAAATCATTACAGAAACAAATAAGTAAACTAACAACCCAAATCTTTTCATTTCAACCTCCAAGAATATTTATTAAATGATGTTTATTAAGAGAATAAGAGGAGGTAGAATTTTTGTCATATTTTATCCCTTTTGTTTATATTTTCTAAAAAATAATAATTCTTATTTCATTATAAAAAAAGGATATTTTTGGGCCTATAGTAATCATAATTATTCGATCCAATCTTTATCAGCCTAATGTTTTTGCGGTTAAGTGCTGCCCAGAACAAGAATGCCGAATGCGAATACTGCGTCCGCTTGATTGGCTGGTTATGTGCAAACTGTATATTATTTACTCTAAACTTTGCGTTTCCACTTTTGGATAATTCTTATATTTAATTAATAAAAGTATTATTGCAATTAATGAAATAGTAACGCTTATTATTCCATAGCTATATGTGATATATTCACCAATGATTTTACTTGTAAGAACTAAATCACCATTGTTGTAAAATATTCCTATATAATTATCCACAATATCATAAAGAGGTCTCAAACAAAAGATTAAAAAAGTCAAACCAAGCAGAAAGGAATTTTTAATTTTATATCTGGTTAAAATGTAATAACCAATTATAATTGATATGAAATCAAGAATATAAGGCGAAATGAGAATTATCAGAGAATTCATATTTACATCAAGTCCACCTTGAACATCGACATATGCAAATCCAAAACTACCTTCCCAAAAATGTGCAAATAATCGATAATCGGTTATTTTCGGACCCGACGATAAAACAACCTAAAACATGACCAAGTTCATGAAGAGGGGCATAAAAAACATACCATATTAAAGGTAAAATAATTACGTTAATAATAATTTCCTTTTTTGGCCAGCTGCTTCTTAAATAAAAAACCAATAAAGGAAAATCTACTAAAACAAGAATTTCTATTATTCTGAAAAATGGATTCAATTTTATAAAATCCTAACAAATTTATTTATGCACATAACGACCAAGCAATTAACCTGCAGCCCAGAACAGACTGATGGATGCGAAATGCTGTTGGGTTGAAGCACGGCTTACCATTTCCCATCTAATCAGAAAATATGAACACTGCTTTCACACTTAATCATTCATTAAAATTTCTCTGGCTCTAATATAGTGCTCCATCTCTAAACCATCAGATATATTTGTTCTGATAAAATTAGGTAACTGTTCCTCAAGCATCATTTCCGCATCGTCAAATATCACATAATTTTCTATACCGCTATTGTTATCTATCCATAATCTGATTTCTTTGCCTCTTTCACCCCCATATAACATTGGTGTCTTCCAATTTTTATGCAAATATCTTTTTAATCCGCTTTTTGTCAGTTCTTTTATTAAAAGTTCTTTGGCCCCGAATCTCCAAGAAGATATAATAACAATTTTTGCATTAGTTTCATCAAGTAATTGTTTTAACAGTCTTACCGCTTCAGGTTTAAACCTGTCCCAGTCTTTTACTTTTGTATTTACGCTTTTGTAATAAACTTCTGAATTCAGCACTCCATCAATATCAAGAAAAACTATCTTCATTATTAGTCTTTAAGATGTTTATATATAAAAACATAATTTATTTAATTTGATAGTTTTAAATATCTTGAATTTGGAAATCAAAGTATACAACTAGTTAAGATAGTTGCGCCCTCACTTCTTGAAATAGTTCAGCCCGATGGCAGCTTGTCATCGGGTTTTATTACAATTAGTTGCTATTAATAAATAATTGTTGCAAATTCAAATAAGTAATTTTTCTCTACTCCGAGAGCGTCAGAGTTTTAGAGTTTAGTTATTGATACATACCGAAGTAAACACATCGAAAACTCTCCCGAAGCAGATTGCTCTAATAATATTTAATATCTCAGTGGGAGGTTCATTATGAAAACTTTTCTACAATCTCTGCTACTTTTTTTGCTGGTATCGCAAATATGTTTTGCACAGTGGTTCTGGCAGAACCCATTGCCACAAGGAAATACATTATATGATGTTTATGTATTTGATGAAAACAATGCTATCGCTGTTGGAGAAGCAGGGACTTTGATAAGGACGACAGATGGAGGGACTAACTGGAATTCGCAAACGGGTGGAGGGAGTGATAGATTACGTTCAGTCTATTTCGAAGATGCTAATACAGGATGGATTGTTGGCAACAATGGGACAATTCTGAAGACAACAGATGGAGGGACAACCTGGACTTTAAAGACAAGCGGGACAACTGATCCGCTTTACTCAGTTTTTTTTATCAATTTAAGTACAGGCTGGATTGCAGGAGAAGATAATACAATTTTAAAAACTACAAACGGAGGAACCGACTGGATCTTTCAACATAGTGTTGTTCTTCCTAAAAGTGTTGAATCAATTCATTTTACAGATGAAAATAATGGGTGTGCTGCCGGTGTTGATTACGATGGTAGTAATTACTTTGGAGTAATTATTAGAACCACAGATGGAGGTACGAGTTGGACTACTCAATATAGTGGTTATTGGTTGCTCTCAATTTATTTTACAGAATCAAATACAGGTTGGGCTGTCGGTGCAGGAATAATTCTTAAAACTACTGACGGAGGTGTTAACTGGTCTCCACAGATTACAGGGACAAGCTATCAATTATACTCGGTCCATTTTTCAGATTCTAATTTCGGCTGGTCTGTTGGTTATGATGCTAATGCTTCTTCAGGAATAATTTTAAAAACTACGGATGGAGGAATAAATTGGAATCCTACAGTAATTGGAGCAGATACCGTTTTATGGTCAGTTCATTTCGCAGATTTAAATACCGGCTGGGCTGTTGGTGATAATGGCGCAATTCTTCACACAGTAAACGGAGGAGTAACATTTCTTGAAGAAGCAAACATTGATAAACTGCCGACAGAGTTTTCCCTTTTGCAGAACTATCCCAATCCATTTAATAACTCCTCCGTTATAAGATATTCCGTTCCCAAATCTTCTCAGGTGACACTAAAAATATTTAATACACTTGGTCAAGAAACAGAAACATTAGTCAATGAGGAAAAATCCGTGGGCACTTATGAAGTACACTGGAATGCGACTTCCGCCACAGGCGGATTACCAAGCGGAGTTTATTTCTACCAAATAAGTGCCACGCCTGGTGGCGGGCAGGCAGGAGATCCTTCGACAAGCTCAGGACAGGTTTTTATAAAGACTAAGAAGATGATCCTCTTGAAGTAATTTGTAAGGGTTTACCGAGGCAGAGAGTTCAGCCCGATGTCATTCTGTCAACGGGTTTTTTTATGTTGATACTTGTATGAAATTAAAAAATATTATTAAATTTAAGACACGTTAGTGGATTTTTTTTACGTCCTCTGCTGGTGCCCCTGATGATATCCAAATGAAAAGAAATACTACATTGCCCTGTAGAAATACAGGGCATATTTATTATCGGGGCGGCACTTCAATCCTATGATTTTTGCTCCTTATATGCGGGATATTTTTTACCAAAAAATTTTTAGAAACTCAATTCTCTATTGGAAATCAGAAAAACCTATTAAAGAGTTTGCAGTTAATCTGGTAGTCTATCCGGGGGTAGGGTATGGAACCTAAATGCTTAAGAATTTATTTAATAAAATTGTAATTCTCTTTAGAAGGTAGGTTAGCCATTGACTTTTTTGATATTATTAGGAATATATTTGTTCGAAGTCGGTTTAATATTAGTTCAAAGTATTTGCATTTTTTACGATAATTCCTTTTCCGTTTTAATGACTTTTAATTATTAAAAATATTAGGTGTATTCTTTTACTTTTGCTGAATCATTTTGAGCTTAAGCAATGAACCTTTTCTGATGAATACATATATTAAATAGCTCTGAATGAATTAATTACTTCTATAAGGGCAATTCCAATCAGGATATATTTCATTATTGATTTCGTTACTGCGAAAAGGTTTATAACAATTGAGTTTACAAGTTTCAATCTGGGTATATTTTATTCCTAATTCCTTCTCTGCTTTTGTTCCATCCACACTAAAACCTGCTTTCATCACTTTCATCTGATCAACAGACATATCCCATAGAGGAGGTTTTTTAATCAGATTAGCCAAACCTGTTAAAAGATATGCGTTTGTCATAGTAATTATGTCGGGTAAATTTATTTTTGGCAATGCAACACCAGACATATCACTGATTAATTTGTTTAATTCTTTCCACTTTAGTCTGCAATTACCTACCAGGTATTTTTCGCCTATATTGTTTTCTTTTTCCAGAGCGTTTACAATAGCTTGTGCAACATCTTTGACACAGACAAACGAGAAAATTTCATCTTTAAATATAGTAGCAGGTAATCTTCGATTAATTAAATTATGAACGTAATTTGCACTGGCCTTTGGGTCGCCTGGTCCTAAAACACAAACAGGGTAAAGTACCACAAGGGGCAATCCTTTCCTTTCAAATAAATCCCAAGCAATACGATCGCCTTCATATTTGGTTCTAAAATATTCACTCACCTGAACAGGACCGGTTTTTGATTCCTCATTAAAAGGTTCTTCAGCTGGTTTGCCAAAAATTCCGGCTGTACTAATATGTACTACTTTTTTAATACCGGAATCTAATGAACATTCCATTACATTTTGTGTTCCTTTAATATTTATTTTGCCGTATATCTTCTTGTCGGACTCCCAGAACGTATAGTGAGCAGCAATATTTATTACCGAATCACACCCTTTCATTCCATTTAATAAGGACTGTTCATCATTTAAATCCCCCTCTATAAAGGTTACATTTTGATTACTTAAGTTACTTAGAAAAGATCTATTGCTGGTTTTTCTGGTTAGCAAAACTAATTGGTGATTAGTTTTACTAAGCAACTCAACCGTATTTCTGCCGATAAATCCTGTACCTCCGGTAATAAAAATTTTCATTTTTACCTCGCTTTTTATTGGTTATACATAAGTACCTAAACGATGTTGCAAATAACCAGAACAGACTGCCGAATGCGAATATGCTGTCAGTGTTGAGGCACTTGTTATGCATAAATTCTAAGTATTATTTTTTTCAATGCTTTGGCAAATTAAGGCTTCCACTTCTGCATCATTAAGGATAAAACTATAATGACTTTTATTACAATTTGGACATAGCATTAAGTAATTCAGTGCCAAAAATATTATCAATTAAACGTAGAATAATAGAAGCAATTATGCTTCCAATAATTCCAATCGCCAAAGGATTAGAGAAGAACTTATTTTTGCTTTTCATAAAATAAATTTAACTATAAATCTTCAGGATCTAAAAAATCTTCATAGTCAGAATACATTATATATCCAACATAATCTACATATTTTACATAACCGGCTCTATTTGCTAAAGGAGAAAAAGAGTAATCGTGCCTGGACATTTTTGACTTGTTGGAAATCAATCTATCATTTATAATTTCACCTAAATATCTACCCTCTGAAGAATAAATATTTTCATCGGTGAAATGGCCTACATGTCTTCCATCGTGAGTCCAAAGCTCATCTCCATCTTTATAACCGAAACATTTCCCACTCCAAGTCCATAACCACTTCATTTTTTCTCCTTTATGAATAATAATTATTTAGACTGCTCAAAAGAACATATATATGCGTGCAGTTGCCTAAATACATTCTGATCTCTGTCTTTTCACTTAAAAATTAAATCTTTTAAAAATACACTGTGTTCATCTATCATCAGAATAGAATCAATATGTCATTCTTTTTTCCAGAAGTCTTCGGTTTCTTAATCGTGGCTTAATTTAAACATCTCCCCAGGAGTCACAGCTTATTCTTTTTGCAAATTAGGTTAAATAGGCGTAACCGGCAATAAGAAATTGCGTTTTTCAATTGAACAAATTGTTTTGCATTAGTTATTACGGGTTTTTAGGGCAAGACACTGATTGGCCGAGGTCCTAAGTGGCAGATATAAAATATTTTTATAAAGGACCGTATAGATATCCGGGAAATCGTTTGGGATCCGCTGATGTAATATCTTTTACCGCTTTTTGAATTGTATTGTATAATTCCTTTTTCGAGTAAGGTTTATTAATTATTTCAACTGGATTTACTTTCATTGCTTCCTCATAAGTTGCTTTATCTGAGGAAGCGGTTATGAAAATTATAGCCTTGGAACCGTTGTCACTCCTTATTTTATTTGCTGCTTCTATTCCATCCATCCTGTGCTCCATCATTATATCAAGTAAAATAATATCAGGATTCTGATCGTAATAATTATTCAGGGCTTCTTTACCGTTATGTGCAATGGAAATATTATTAAATCCAAGCTTTTGCAGCGTTTGCTTCAAATCTAAAGCAACCAAAAATTCATCCTCTGCAATCAGTATTTTTAATGTTTCATACATATTTAGCTATAGTTATATAGTCAGATTAAATATTGATACCTAGTTTATTTATCACAGATATTGGCACGGGGATACAGGGGACCTTCCAAGCGGTACTTAAATATTTATCAATTAAGGGTTGGCAGTTATAAAGACGATGATTCTGTTGAAACAAAAAATACACGCTTAATTTCAAAACTGCCGCTGTATTAGAAATCACATCTAAAATAATGATTAACTAAAACTATTGCTTCTTAACCAAGAAAAATTGAGATTCAGCAAGTAATAGTACATCAGATACAGATATAGTTTTTACTCCTCACTATCCCCACTCCAGGCGTAGATGCAGGCTCCTGAATCGAGTTCTGTGTTTGCATTTCAAATTAATCGTATTTGATCTTCTGCTCCGCTAATGATTAGATGCTATTTCAATTATTATTAAACATTAGTTATCTGCTGATGGCAATAGTCAGAACTCATCTCAGTATGGGCGTTATATAAATACTAGTAGTTGGAGTCGATGGTAATGAATTTTAGGTAGTATATGCTAAAATATAAAAGTCAGTTTAGAAATATGGTTTTATATTTGGTTCAAATTATGTACTTCATTCTTCTTATCATTTTTCTATTCAGATTATTCAAATAAGAATCATTAAATATAAGACTCACACTAAGATTAGAAGATGATTCTGCTGGAATAAATTTTACAATTGTTTCCCAGAACCCGGTGATAACCCTGTTACTGGTTTTTTATTTTTGAACCGTGTATTTAACAACGGATTCAAAGATTCTTATTGAGTTTTTTATAGTGCCCGATGGCAGCTTGTCATCGGGTTTTTTATTTAATAAAAACTACTAATTACCATAAATGAAAGTAACTCCTAATAATCTAATTTGAATCCTGAGTTTCAGGATCTATGTTAAAAGATATAAATGTTACAGAATTTTTAATAACAATTAGATCAGTTAATGAGGCGAAAACTCATCCCAGGATTAATCCTTTTTTCATCCCTTTGTCCGATTTATTTGCTTTAGTTCTCTTCATACCTTCAAATCAAGTTCTAGACAACGCATTTGTATGAGCAGAATATGGTTTATATGCCTTATATTATTAGTCTCAGTGTGATGTTGCTATGGTCGTACGGATTATTTACCCCATTCACAATTATAGGTTTTATAGAGATACTTATTATAACTTCATTATTGAATCTCCTCCTAAAAACGATTCTTAAGATGAATTTTATTAAAACAAAGCAAGATAATAGTACATCAATTGAAAATGATAAATATAAGAAAGACCCTCCACACCGTTTGCTTTAACAAATTCAGTCACAGTTAAGCAATCGAAAAAGCAATCTGATCCCAAAATTTGATAACGATGCTATCCTCACTATCTGGGAACTCGTTCAAGTAATTCTTTGGTGTATTAGAAATCACATCTAATAGCAATGATTAACTAAAACTATTGCTTCTTAATCAAGAAAAATTGATATTCAGCAAGTATTAATACATCTACGCCTTCAGATTTGGTTAGAAAATTAGACAGAAAGGATGCTTATTATGTTTAGATCATCTATTATTGAAAGAGGTGGGGCTAAGTTTGACGGGATACAAAAAGTTAATGGAAGGGATAAATTTGCACTTGCAACGGACCCGCAAACAGGTTCTACCTATTATCTCCCGATTAAAGGATTGACTAAAGAGAAAGTCCAAATTAGATTATTAAAAGGGAGGGAGAGATTTAATATCTGAACGAAATGATTTTGATGATGACATAACTGAATGAACCACTTAAATATTTGAAACTCTTTTCTGGACTCGATAAATTACTCACTGAATAGAAAATTTCTTTCTCAAAATTGAAATCGTTTTTCCTTTTAGTGCAATATACATTGGCTTTTAGCTTAAAAACTCACCCCCTGTTCTGAAGGTGTGTGCCTTTTGATACATTGAATAATTTTATCAATTTTTTTATTGTCTTCCTACAAAATTTCTTATTGCTTTTAGTTCATATATTCTTTAAAGTTTAGTAGCAAAACATAAGTACACGCCTTAATTTGATAAAATTATTGAACTGAATTAATAAACATTGACACTTAATAATTAAAAGAGAACTATAATGAGAAAGTTTAACATTCATTTTATCTGTTCAATGTTAATATTAGTACTTTCGGGAAATAGCAGTCCTCAAACATTATATGATGTAACTGTAGCAGACTTTTCTTTTTCACCATCAACTTTGACAATTACTGCGGGAGATACCGTAAGGTGGACAAATGTTCTCGGTCGTCATAGTGTTGTTGCAGATGATAGCAGCTTCACCAGTGGTCCCGTAGCCCTGGCTCCCTGGGTGTATACACATGTATTTACAACTGCTGGTAATAATCCTTACTATTGTGCGCAACACGGAGGACCTGGCGGACAGGGGATGTCTGGTGTCATTATTGTTTTACCCCTCACTACCTTTCAGTTAATAGTAAATATTGCTGATGGCTGGAATATGGTATCAGTTCCTGGAGTAAACCCTGATGGACAGAATGTAAATAACTGGTGGTCAGGACTAACAGGTACTGTCTACGAGTTTATCCCTGGTTCAGGTTATACTGGTATTACAATCACAACACCAGGGGAAGGGTACTGGATGAAAAATGCCGGAGCGCAGACTTATAATACTGGTGATGAATGGCCAGCAGGTGGTATTCAGATTGTACCTCACGATCCAATCAATGAAGAATCAGGATGGAATATATTCGGAGGATATGAAAACACAGTTGATGTAACATTATTAACAACCACACCTCCTGGACAGATAGTCTCAATCTATAAGTTTGTTCCGGGAACAGGATATCAGGTAGCGGCCCAGATAGTACCGGGATATGGATACTGGGTAAAAGTATCATCAGCCTGCCAGATAAATATACCTGATGTATCTGAAAAGGGAAATCAAAATATAGCTGAAATGTTCAAAGATGACCTGCCTGACGACAAGGCAGACTGGGGCAGGATAACACTAACCGATGCAGCAGGGAGCAGTTACACACTCTACACAGTCAAAGGTCAGGTGGATCTTGATCAGTATGAACTGCCTCCATTGCCACCGGTTGGCATATTCGATGCAAGATATACAACAGGCAATCTGGTTGAGGATATAACCAAAGAGTCAAAACGGATAATTATCTCTTCAGCAACTTATCCCGTTACAATTAGAATTGATGGTATGGATGTAACAGTAAGTGACGCTATAACAGAGAAGATAGTAAATGCGTTTGTAAGGAGTGGCGAACGGGTTGTAATAAGTGATCCCAAGATAAATATTCTAAAAATATCTGGAGATAATTCCGCAACAGCTCCAATTAGTTATGAGCTATTTCAGAACCATCCCAATCCCTTCAACCCGAATACATCAATTAGATTTTCTATTCCAAAAGAAGTACAGGTTAATCTATCGGTCTACAATATACTCGGAGAAAAGGTTAAAGAGTTAAAGAATGAATTTATGCAACCAGGTTTTTATGATGTTGAGTTTGATGCATCAACCGTTGCTTCAGGTGTATACTTTTACAGGATTAAGGCTGGTGATTTCGTACAGACTAAGAAGATGATCCTCTTGAAGTAATTCCTAGGGATTTATCGAGGCAGAGAATTTAGCCCGATGGCAGCTTGTTATCGGGTTTTTTATTTTCTTCTTATTAAATTAGTTGATAATTATAAATATTTGTTGCAAATTCCAACAAGTAATCCTTCTCTACTGCGTTAGGGTGAGACCATAGAGTTAAGTTACTTGTCTTTTCAGAGATTACATACCGAAATTCTCCTATGCAGCCATACGTTTGAATATTTTTAATAATTCATCCAGAGGTTGTTATGAAAAATAGATTCATCAAGTATGTAATTTTGGAGCTGTTTATTTTACAGCTGACCACACTATTCCCCCAGGGTAATTGGCCGCAAACGATATATGGTGAACCATATGTCTGGATTGGAATGGTCTCTCCAGTGGTTGCTGATTTGGATAATGATGGAATAAAAGAATTGGTGGTTACAATTCAAGGGAATTCGCAAGGTCATTTATCCACCTTATTCATTTTCGAAGCAAACGGCGAAATAAGGTCGCAGGTTGATGTCGATTATTATTTTGATCCGACGAGATTTCCTTCGATAGCAGATATCGATAATGATGGTGCGATGGAAATACTAATGGCGTGTGTTGGTCCTTCAGACAATCAAATATTAATATATGATTCTCAGGGAAATATGGAACAAAATTTTGCAATCGAATTCCAGATGTCAGATGATTTATTTGGCTCTACTGTATTGGCAGATGTTAATAAAGATAGTACTTTGGAAATCATCTATGGTGGTTGGTATCTGGATGGAGCCAGATTGGTTGTTTTAGATAATAATGGAAATAATATGCCTGGATTTCCGGTATTATTAGAAGAGAATAACGGAACTTGCCAGACGAACACACCGGCGGTTGGAAATTTAGATGATGACGATGACTGGGAAATAGTGACTATTTCGCACAAGAATAATACACCTCCCGACACAACTAATATAAGAGCTTATAATATTGACGGAAGCCTGTTATGGGCACAGAAAATAGGTTCTATATCCAATTGCGACCCTGTAATTGGTGATGTGAATAACGATAGTTTTAATGAAGTAATCTTCACTTCAGAGGATGGTGTTTATATACTGGATAAAAACGGCAATTTTTTATTAAACTTAACATTAGGGCAGGGTATGGATCATTCAGATATAGCATTAGCCGATTTAGATAATGATAACGATTTAGAATTAATATTTGAATATGGTTTTGAGATATATGCAATACACGATGACGGTACAATAATGTTTACTAATAGCTCTGCCTGGATTTCGCTCAATCCACCTGTTGTAGGAGATATTAATAATGATAACTTCCCGGATATTGTCATTAACTCTGAAGATTCGGTTTATGCTTTGAATGCAAGTGGAGTTGTATTAGAAGGTTTTCCTAAACCTATGAGACCTATAAGCTGGTATACTTATCCTGCAGTAGATGATATTGATAATGACGGTAAAGTTGATGTGGTATCAAGTTCTAATTGGATAGACACAGTTCCCGATTCAGCAATTGGTATAATTTACGTTTGGGAACTAAACAGTAATTATAATCAATCCACAATGCAATGGCAGATGTATCAGCACGATCCGCAGCATACAGGATATTATCTTGGCGGTAATATAGTCCCCGTTGATCTAACTTCATTCACAGCAGAGTGTATAAACAAGGAGGTGCTTCTTAAGTGGACAACAGCAACGGAGACAAACAATCAGGGATTTGAAATTGAAAGAAGTAAGGACAACGTAAGCTTTAATATAATTGGCTTTGCCCCGGGTTTCGGAACGACAACAGAACCCAGAAGCTATAGCTATTCGGATCAGTCATTTAAAAGCGGAACATTTTACTACAGACTAAAACAGGTTGATTATGATGGAAGCTATGAATACTCAGATGTAGTCGAAGTAGAGCTGATAGCATTTAATTCATACCTGCTTGAACAAAATTGGCCAAATCCATTTAACCCTGCAACGACAATTGGATTCGGTATTCAAAATAAATCCAATGTGAAGATCACAGTTCTGAATGCTATTGGAGAAGAGGTAGCAGTTGTATTGAATGAAGAAAAAGAACCGGGATATCATCAGGTAGAATTCAACGCAGCTGATCTTCCGAGCGGAGTTTATTTCTATCAACTAAAGGCAGGAGATTTTATAAGTACGAAGAAGATGATTTTGTTGAAGTAAAATTAGGGAGCTAATTCAGGCTCCCTTTTTTATGCGTTTTCTTATATCCTTTTTGAAGAAGCCTCAAAATCATTTTTGGAAGCCTGGTTTGATTTAAGCAATTTTTTATTATTAGTAGTTTCGATCAACATCTTTTTCATAATTTAATTTTTCATTTAAGTCGCCCTCTATTTTTATCCTCAATCCAAAGCGGGGAATTTTACTTTTCTTAGACTCATAAAAACCGACAATTCCAACCAATTAAAAATTACCCAATTATTTTGCTGTTCTCATCGCTCATAGTAAAGCTGTTGGATTTCTGCCTCACTTAGAACACGGTCGTAGATACGAAGATCATCAATTAGACCTTTGTAATAGCGATGCGTCTCAGTGTCGCAAACAGATGCACCGACATAAATGCTTATTGAGTTGTTGGTAAAGGCTTCATTATTGAATGAGATTGATGCGTTCAATTGACCATTTATGTATATATTCTTGGTACCATCGGTAGCATCTCTCAGAACCACTATATGCATCCAAGAATCGTCATTGACATTTTGCGTTGAAGTGAGAAGGACAGTCCCAGTATTCCACTGGAGCTTGCCACCGAGCCCGAGGCCAACACTCCAATCACCTGTCGGAACGCACAAGTCGCGGTCGATAATAAACGTTCCGAATGGCCAGGATCCGCTATCCGAAAAGTCAGTTTTCATCCAGAAACTTATTGAGATGTCATTTTCTATGCTAATTGAGTTGGGAAGTGAAACATATTGGTTTGTGCCGTTGAGTTGAAGTGCGGAATTGGTGTGATTAAACCTGTCGGTTCCGAAAGTCGGTGAATTCAACGGCGTTCCGTTATGCCCATTGCCGCTGCTATCGCCAGTGTTACCGTTGAATTGGTAATATACAATAAGATTCTGGATAGGTGGACCCGCCACTGTTGTAAATCTCCAAACTGGCCCAATTGAAGATGCCCCCTTGGTATCCTTTGCGGTTATTCTCCAGTAGTAAGTTCGCATTGTATCCAGATCGTGCAACGTGTAATTTGTAAAAATCCAATCGGAATCTATACGAGTATCAGGCGGATTGATCGAACTAAAGTAGATATCGTATGTTACAATGTCGCCGGCATCTGGGTCACTGCATACCCAGCTTAATACTGGTGTGCGAGACGTGTTGGTTGCACCGTTTGTCGGAATTGGATTGCTCGGTGTGCTCGGAACTTTATTACTTGGTGGTTGGGTGGTCTCTTCCTTATTGCAACTTAGGAGAAGAAGAGAGAAAATGAACACAACAAGAATTTGTACCATCTTGTTCATCGTGTTATTTCCTTATAAAGCCTGGAGCTGATTGAAATTATGTCAGCTCGAATTGCCCAGCTCCATTGGTAACTGAGCTAACATCAGCAGACCAATTTTCAAATGATGTGAGAGTATGGCGGCTAACTAATATTGTAATAATTTAACAATATTAAATATGACTATAAATATAATACTAATTTTGGTATTATAGATACAAGAACAGGTCCATAGTAAGTCAATATTATATCCATCTGACACTTCATATGCGGCCAAGTGATTAACAATTTGCTTAAAGTTCATCGTTAAGGTTCATAGGTAGACTTAACGCACTGTTTATAATAAACGTCTGAAAACCATCTGATTCTGCCCACTTAAAAATTGCGGATATATCTTTCAATCATTTTTTTCAACTCGCTCATCGCAGTTGACCAGTGACTAAGTAATTCCACGCCGCGTAAGCAGAGTGGGATTAGAATCCTAATTCCGACAGGTAAGCCAGATTTTTATACAATTCAGGGGACTCGTTCAAGTAATTTCTTGATGTATTAATAATCACATCTAAAAGAATAATTAACCTAACTATTGCTTTTCAATTAAAAAAATTTGATGTTCAGCAAGTGTTAAAACATCTACACCTTCAGATACAGATATAATTTTTACTCCTCACAGTCTCCCACTTTAGTCGTGGATGCAGGCTCATGTTACGAGTTCTGTGTTTGCGTTTCAAATTAATTGTATTTGATCTCCTGTTCCACTAATGATTAGAAGTTATCTCGATTATTATTAAACATTAGTAATCTGCTGCCGGTAAATAGTCAGAACTCATTGAAAGTATATGATCTGCTTGTTAATGAAGCAGCGCCCTTGTTGATGAATAAAATCCTGTAATAAACTATATATTAAATATTAGTTAAGCCTTCCGATAAGGGAGGATAATATGTCATCATTTCATTTGAGGTTATTTTGAAAAAGTTATTACAAATTTTGTTTTTATCAGCTTTATATTTAACAACTGCATCTTCTCAGGATAGAATTCACAGAGGAGTCATACCGGATAAACCTTTTACTGAAAAACTTCGGGAAATTCAGAAATCAAATACGTATGGTTTACAAAGATTAAATGATTTAGAATCTTTACTGTTGAAATCCAAAAGCAGCAATTGGCGGACGGTATTAAGAAATCCACAAAGAGAGTTTTATGAAGAAGAAAGATTCGATGCAAAGGATACAAGGACAACTATTAATAAAACACTACTAGGTAATGGGTTTCTACTAATAGAGGAAATTTTTCAAACCTGGAATGGTTCTTGGGTAGATTCTTCTAAAATTTCATATACATATGATGGAAACAATAACCTGACTGAAGAGCTCGGGCAAGGCTGGGATGGTTCTGCCTGGGTAAATGGTACTAAGTATTCCTACACATATAATGGGAACAATAACCGGACTGAGTGGCTTTACCAAGGCTGGGATGGTTCTGCCTGGGTAAATGGTACTAAGTATTCCTACACATATAATGGGAACAATAACCGGACTGAAGAGCTCTGGCAAAACTGGGATGGATCTGTTTGGGTGAATATGGGTAAGTCTGCATGCACATATGATGGAAACAATAACCGGATTGAAGAGCTCTGGCAAGCCTGGGATGGTTCTGTCTGGGTAAATTATTCTAATAATTCATACACATATGATGGAAACAATAACCTGACTGAATGGCTCTTTCAAGACTGGGACGGCTCTGTCTGGGTGAATAATTCTAATGATTTATTCACATATGATGGAAACAATAACCTGACTGTGGATCTCTACCAATTTTGGGATGGTTTTGATTGGGTAAATACAACTAGGTTTTCATACACATATGATGGAAACAATAACATGACTGAAGATCTCTGGCAAACCTCGGGTGGTTCTGTGTGGGTGAATTTCTCTAAGGGTTCATACACATATGATGGGAACAATAGCCAGACTGTATATCTCTACCAAATGTGGAATAATTCCGCTTGGGAGAATGATTATAAGATTTCATACTCATATATGCCTGTAACAGAAGTAAATGAAAATTTAAGTTCTGCAAATTCTTACAGTTTGTCAAACAACTATCCGAATCCTTTTAACCCGACTACAAAGATTAACTACCAACTTCCTCAATCTGTATTTGTAGCACTTAAAGTATACGATATTCTTGGGAAAGAGGTTGCAACACTGGTTAATGAATACAAACCTGCAGGGAAATATGATATTGAGTTCTCTGCAACTGACGGACTTCCAAGCGGAGTTTATTTCTATCAGCTGAAAGCCGGAGACTTTGTTCACACTAAGAAAATGATTTTGTTGAAATAGTTTTCAAAGAAGTTACTCCGACCGCTTGAATAGTTCAGCCCGGTGGCAATATGTCATCGGATTTTTTATTATTCCATAATATGTGAAGGTTTTTTACTTCAACCCTACCCCCATCTTTTTAAGTGTGTAAAGGGTGTATTCTGGTTGAAAAATACATTGCATTAAAATGCTTTAATTACCAGTATAAATTTTAATTAAAATTTTTGCAACTAAGTATGCGATAATTACACTTATTATGCTTGAAATTATATCCAACCAGTCAAAAGTATAATGGATATATTTAAGAAATCCAGGCCTTGGAACTAATTGTGCAAACTCCAAACCTATTGCAACTATAGAAATTATAATTGATAAACGAGTGAGGCTTAGATTTAAATATTTACTTTTGCTTGATAAAATTAAGAACAATAATCCGGCTGGGCCAAGTAAACTTGGAGCGATTCCAATTATTAATTTTGATGTATAAACAATTTCAAAAAAACGAAATACTTTGATTAGAATAAGGAGTAGAAGAATTATTGTACCAAGCCAACCAAATAATATTTTTACTCTATCTTTTTCAGTATTCAATTTTTGATTCACCTAAGCAACCAGATATAGAATACTATGTTTTTGCATTTAATTGCGTGACTATTACATATGCAATTAATTCTTCCTGCAGTTTTGAAGTTCCTTTATAGTGGCTTAATCTTTAACATCACCCCAGGAAATCTAGTCATATTTTATTAGAAAATTATAATAATATATCATAGGCAGTAAGAAATCGCATATTTCAATAGTATATCTTATCTAAAATAAAGTTTATGGGTTGTAAAGATACAGAATAGATTGGCCGAGGTCATAAGTGGCAGATATAAAATATTTTTATAAGGGACCGTATTGATATCCGGGAAATCGTTTGGGATCCGCTGATGTAATATCTTTTACCGCTTTTTGAATTGTATTGTATAATTCCTTTTTCGAGTAAGGTTTATTAATTATTTCAACTGGATTTACTTTCATTGCTTCCTCATAAGTTGCTTTATCTGAGGAAGCGGTTATGAAAATTATAGCCTTGGAACCGTTGTCACTCCTTATTTTATTTGCTGCTTCTATTCCATCCATCCTGTGCTCCATCATTATATCAAGTAAAATAATATCAGGATTCTGATCGTAATAATTATTCAGGGCTTCTTTACCGTTATGTGCAATGGAAATATTATTAAATCCAAGCTTTTGCAGCGTTTGCTTCAAATCTAAAGCAACCAAAAATTCATCCTCTGCAATCAGTATTTTTAATGTTTCATACATATTTAGCTATAGTTATATAGTCAGATTAAATATTGATACCTAGTTTATTTATCACAGATATTGGCACGGGGATACAGGGGACCTTCCAAGCGGTACTTAAATATTTATCAATTAAGGGTTGGCAGTTATAAAGACGATGATTCTGTTGAAACAAAAAATACACGCTTAATTTCAAAACTGCCGCTGTATTAGAAATCACATCTAAAATAATGATTAACTAAAACTATTGCTTCTTAACCAAGAAAAATTGAGATTCAGCAAGTATTGATACATCTACGCCTTCAGATTTGGTTAGAAAATTAGACAGAAAGGATGCTTATTATGTTTAGATCATCTATTATTGAAAGAGGTGGGGCTAAGTTTGACGGGATACAAAAAGTTAATGGAAGGGATAAATTTGCACTTGCAACGGACCCGCAAACAGGTTCTACCTATTATCTCCCGATTAAAGGATTGACTAAAGAGAAAGTCCAAATTAGATTATTAAAAGGGAGGGAGAGATTTAATATCTGAACGAAATGATTTTGATGATGACATAACTGAATGAACCACTTAAATATTTGAAACTCTTTTCTGGATTTTTTATTTTACAGTATAAATTTTTGTCATTGATATTTTCAGGTAAATACTGGTGATAATATCAACCCGGTGACAACTTTGTTGCCGGGTTTTTTATTTAATAGCACAGTATCTTATTTATACCGCCTCTAATCACTATTCGTCTATTCTACGATTAAAATCAGACCCAAAACCACTACTTTTGACTAAAATATGTATAGCTTACTATTCATTATGTAAAATATACTTGACATTATGTCAAGTATAGTATATATTACTAATGATACAAAAATCAAAAAAATGATAAGTAAAAGTGAAAACCAACTTACGTAAATATCGATTTGAAAATGGAGAATTAAGTCAACAGCAACTGGCTGATATGGTAAAAGTCTCCCGGCAAACAATCGTTGCTATAGAGCGAGGTGACTATAATCTTTCGGTTAAACTTGCTCTACTATTGGCGAACAAATTAAACACAAATGTAGAAAACCTTTTCCAACTGGAGGAGAAAGATTATGTTTAACAAAGATCCGATCTTTTGGCTGTCGACATCTGTTTTCGTTTCAGCAGTAGTTATATATGGTATTACTCAAAATCAATTATGGCTATTCTTATTAGCGGGATCGTATCTTCTTCGGCCAACATTGGCTTCGCTAAACATCGCTAAATCTCTTGTTGATGAACGCCAGATGAGTATCCAATACCGCTCGGGGAATATTGCATTTGCTGTAATGATAATTGCAAGCATTATTATGGCGGTTTATCAGAGCAGCAAGGAGGATCATAGCTGGGAATTTTTTAGTGCAATTGTTATCATAGGATTGGCAGCGAAAGCATTGTCGAATGTTTTTTTAATTGGGAATTATAGAGAATCAGCGACAAAAATAATTATGGGAGTTGGCTTGATGATCACACTATTTGTTTCGTTAGAAAATGGATTTTCTATTGGAACTCTTATTGAGTCAGGACCAGGGATTGCTATCGTCGCAATCGGATGGCTTTCGAAAAAATTTCCAAGAACCATTGGAATCATAGTTCTGATCGTAACTGCTGCTCTTCTTTTTATGATTCTGCAAAAAGGTTTTGTAATTGGGCAAATCATTACTGCAGTAGTTGTTTCTATACCACTTACAATAGCAGGAATAAGTCTGTTCGTAGGTGATAGGATTGAATAGGATTTTAAAAACAATGGTACAGTCTGAAGATTCTCTTTCTTTTAATATGCGAAGATATGGAAGACGAATTCTCAGAGCATTCTTTAGAGTCTCTTAATTCATTTATTTTATAATATAAATGGAGTATTTATGTCTTCACAAAAGTCTATCTTTTCAATTCCCGTAGTGATATTGATTATAATAATACTACTTTCTATCCCGGAGAAAAGTTCGAATGCACAAACGGTTCAGCGCATCGGAGTATTCGACTCCAGAGCGGTTGTTTTAGCATACTTTAATTCAAAGTATTCAAATATTCGGCAGATATTTCATTCATTGGATTCACTAATGCAGGAAGCAAAATCAAAGGGTGATACAGCAGCCATTTCCAAAATTGAACGTGAGGGAACATTGCGCCAGGCTATGTTGCACGATCAGGGATTTGGAACGGGCTCTATTAATACTATTACCGAGACTATAAAAGATAAACTGGCTAAACTTGCTAATGATGAAAATCTTTCCGCAGTCGTTTCAAAATGGGAGATTGCTTTCAGCAATAAAGATGTAGAATTGATAGACATTACCGAAAAGGTTGTCAATTTCTTTGAACCTACTGAACAAGTGAAAACTGGGGTTAAAGAAATTATGCAGTTAGAACCTGTAAAAGATGCTTACTTAATTGAAGATTAGCATAATTAAACGTTTAAATAGCTTGCAGAAATTTTATAATGTAAAATTTATTTATCGGATAGAAGTTCTTCAAAATATTTTTTCCATATTAGAAAGGCAACAATTATGGAAAAGCCTCAAAGAATGGCCCAAATCTATGGTTACCTAGTATGTCTTGTCGCCATTATTACAATCCTTATATGTGTGTCCTCACTTGTCTCCGCCTTACTGGATCTTGGTGATCCAATACATTCCGTTTGGTCACCACCGCCGAGTCTAGCCTCTTTTGATAATTATAAAATGGATATTCTTAAATCAGTTCCCAAAGAAGGTGAGACAGCAAGGACAGCATACATTCCTGACGATCAAACTTTGCGAGCAATGTATGAGTCGGCAAAGAATGATAAAATTCAAAGTGTACGACATGAATCGAATCGCATGATCGTCATAGACATCATACTTATTGTGATATGCATCTTACTGTTTGTAACACACTGGAGATGGGTGCGTAAGCTTGCCAAAGCTGAAATACAATAGCAGGGTAGCTTCAGCTAACAGAATAAGTCAAAAGGAAAGACTCTGGATTGAAAAACCAGCAGGCACCTATGAAGTAAATGGAATTCAGCTAATCTACCCAGCGGAGTGTATTTCTATCAAATTCAGGCAGGCTCTTTCATCGATACCAAGAAATGATTCTACTGAAATAAATTCAGGGAGCGAAAGCTCCCTTTTTATTAGTGTGATTGAATATAAAGTGCAGAAATACACAACCGAGTTGAAATACACCCTCGACAGGGATAAGTACAACAAATGGGTAAAATTGATATATTGATGGTTCAAAAGAAACTCTCTATAATAAGCTGTATTGAAGCCAGAAGGCACTATAGTAAGCTTAATCAGGAATAAGGAAAGAATGTATCTATTACCCTGGATAATGGCATATACGCTTTCCTAGCTATAAATTTGTCTCACTAATATAGGCAGAGAGGGATGACACCACCGTCATAGCATTTATTATTGTCATTTTAAACAATTTAATTGCTCTTTTTTTATTTTTCTACCCGTATGTATTTCAATACGCCAAACAAAATGTCAAAGAACTAAAAGGAACTCAAAATGAACAATTTCAAAATAGGTGACGTCGTTTACTTAAAAAGCGGTAGCGACGCAATGACAATTACATATATTGAAAAAAATAATCATTATAAAGTTACTTGGATTGATAAATCCGGCAAACCGCATTATGGTAGTTATCCTAAAGAAGCTTTAACAAAAGAAAATCCAATGACTTTAAACATCTAAGCTTCTCTAAGTTTTTCCGGTTCCAACAATTCTCTATATGACAAAGATTCATTATCGTGCCATACACAGACTACCTTATCATCGGTAGTTATCACCTCAACAGTAATTTTACAATTATGTTCTTTTGAATAAAGAACATCACCTATTTTTATTTTGGGCAAACTCATATATAATTGCCTCCTTTTTAAGGGTGTGTAGGGGGTGAATCTTGTAGAAAGATTCTTGCAACTGTGTTTATATAATTAAGCTTATATACACTATCTCCTCACTCTAAAGATGTAGTCCTTTTTTCATCTTTTTACTCGATTGAATGATATTTTAATACATATCGCCCATTCCGCCACCGGGCATTTGAGGCATTGCAGATACTTTTTCTTTCTTCTCGAAAACAACTGCTTCAGTTGTAATTAAGAGAGAGGCTACCGAGGCTGCATTTTCCAAAGCGGTTCTTGTAACTTTAGTAGGATCGATAACGCCTGATTTTATTAAATATTCATAAGTTTCAGTTGCGGCATTAAATCCGAAATCATCTTTACCCTCTATTACTCTTTGCAATACAACGGAACCTTCTATACCGGCATTATTAACTATTTGTCTTAATGGTTCTTCAAGAGCTTTCTGAATTATTTTTACGCCGGTTGATTGATCCAAATTATCTCCTTTAATTGTATTCAGGCCGGGGATTGCTCTAATAAATGCTACACCGCCGCCGGCAACAATTCCTTCCTGAACTGCTGCACGGGTAGCGTGTAAAGCATCTTCAACACGGGCCTTTTTCTCTTTCATTTCAATTTCAGTTGATGCACCTATCTTTAATACAGCGACACCACCGGAAAGTTTTGCCAATCTCTCCTGAAGCTTTTCCTTATCATAATCAGAAGTGGTTTTGTCAATCTGGGCTTTTATTTCATTAATTCTTTTCTTTATATCATCCGTTTTACCAGCACCTTCGACAATAGTAGTGTTATCTTTATCAATTACAACTTTTTTTGCACTCCCAAGGTAGGATATAGTTGCATTTTCCAATTTGAATCCTCTCTCTTCGGAAATAACAGTACCTCCTGTTAATACTGCTACATCTTCCAGCATTGCTTTTCTTCTATCGCCAAACCCAGGTGCTTTTACAGCAGCGACCTTTAAAGTACCTCTTAATCTATTAACCACTAATGTAGCAAGAGCTTCTCCTTCAAGGTCTTCAGTAATTATAAGCATTTCTTTTCCTGCCTGGACAACCTTTTCCAGAATAGGAAGCAGATCTTTCATTGCCGAAATTTTTTTATCGTGAATTAAGATGTATGGATCTTCGAGAACAGCTTCCATACTATCCGCATTAGTTACAAAATATGGTGATAGATAGCCTCTATCGAACTGCATACCTTCAACAACTTCAAGTGAAGTCTCAGTCCCTTTTGCTTCTTCAACAGTAATGACCCCATCTTTTCCTACTTTCTCCATAGCATCCGCAATAAGACCCCCGATAGATGTATCATTATTAGCGGAGATAGAGCCTACCTGAGAAATCTCATTTCTCCCTTCAACATCGCGACTTATGGATTTTAAATATTCAACAACATTGCCAACTGCCAGGTCTATTCCTCTTTTTAAATCCATTGGATTTGCGCCTGCAGTAACATTCTTTAAACCTTCACGGTAAATTGCCTGAGCTAAAATTGTTGCAGTTGTTGTTCCGTCACCGGCAACATCACTTGTTTTAGTAGCGACTTCCCGAACCATTTGTGCACCCATATTTTCTACTGGGTCTTCAAGTTCAATTTCTTTGGCAACAGAAACACCATCTTTTGTTATTGTAGGAGCACCAAATTTTTTCTCCAGTATTACATTTCGCCCTTTAGGACCTAATGTAACTTTTACAGCATTTGCCAGTTTATCCACACCTTTTTTTAGTTTAGCACGGGCCTCACTGTTAAATTCAATTAATTTTGACGACATTATTAAACCTCTTCATATTTTACATTTTTCAAAATTTATTTACTAATTATTGCGAAAATGTCACTTTCGCGCATAATTAAGTATTCTTCACCTTCAACGGTAACCTCAGTTCCGCTGTACTTTCCATAAAGAACCTTATCACCTTCTTTAACTTCCAATTTAACTTGTTTTCCATCTTCGGTAACTTTCCCCGGGCCAACGGCTATAATTATTCCCTCAACAGGTTTTTCTTTTGCCGTATCAGGGACAATGATTCCACCTTTTGTTTTTTCCTCTGTTTCCTTTGGTTTAACGATAACTCTGTCAGCCAATGGTTTTAAATTAACTTTTGCCATTTTTCATCCTTGAATTCAAATATTTTCTAGAATTTTTAGCACTCTTAGTGAATGAGTGCTAATATACTCTTTAATTGGTTAGTTAGCTAGAACTGTTTTTGTTTTCTCTTAAACCGTATTGGTTCAAAAATAAAGTAACCGTCGAAGAAGTGAAAAAAAGTCGTTAGGTCATAATATAGGTAACCCAAAATTTTGAAGGTTATCTATGGATAATTCTGCTTAGAAAAATTAAATGCAGCTGGAATATATCAAGACCGGCAAGATGCTGTTACTCAAGTAAATTTAGGGAGCGAAAACTCCCATATTTATGTTATGATATTTTGCTTTTCAAATGAGAAGCCATACATTTGTATGGTATGGTTAAAAGCAAGTTTTATAGTGAATTATTTAAGAGAGAAATACGCAAATCAGAACCTGAATATGAAGTTAAGGTTCTTGCGGAATCACTTTACCGACATTATAAATTAGAAAAGGATAAATGTACTTGTATGATTTGTCAAAAGAATATTAAAAAACTTGTGGAGTATCTCTCAAAAAACACTAAGTAATCTCAATCTATCTTAAAAATCGGGTTATAATCCATTTGATATTGGTTCGGGGAACTTCGCTATTACTATTCCGTCTACTATTTACTTAACCAAAACTTAAGGGTAATCAATTTTGGAATGGGTTAATAATTGTAGTCGCTATAGAAGGCTTTGTAAGTCTAGACTTTTAGAGCCAACTGCGAGAATCGAACTCGCGACCTACGCATTACGAATGCGTTGCTCTACCAGCTGAGCTAAGTTGGCTTTTAAAAATAAAAATGGCAAATGCAAAATAACCATTCACCATTTTATTATACAAGATGATACTGAGTAATTATCTTAATTTCTTTTTATGACGATTCTTTCTCAGCCTTTTTTTCCTCTTGTGAGTGGCCATTTTATGGCGTTTACGTTTTCTTCCACAAGGCATTATTTACTCCTGTTTATTTTTTATGTGATTCTAATAATTCCTGAGCCTTTTTTCCTATTTCGGAATTAGGATCAATCTGAACGGCTTTTTTCAGCCAATCCTGAGATTTTTCAAAATTTCCAGCTGTTAAGTTAACAATTCCCAGGTTTAAATACCCTATCTGATGCTGCGGTGAATATTGAAGAGCCTTTTCCATCTGCTTGATGGCTTCATCATAATTGTGAAGATTGTAATAGCATACTCCCATATCAATCCTTGCATCGGGATTGGAAGGATTCTTTTCCAGGTATTTCTGATAATCAACTATAGCCTGCTCGTACAAACCCGAATCATTCTTTAAATGTGCCAGCTCCAGTAATAAATCTGCATCATCCGGATTATTTTTTACCTGAGTTTCAAGTTCGTTTATTTTTTGAATATTGTTGAGATCAACTCCTGAGCTCTGACCGGATACCTGGTTCTGGGTGACTCCTTCCGGAACGGATGAATTTAAAACACCCGATGCCCATAGAATAATAAAAATAACAATAATTACCCCGCCGATTATCATCAGCATCTTTTTCGGTTCAAGTTCTTTTGTTTTTTTTGCGGGGGGATTCTTAACAGGAGCCGATTTTAACTTCGCCTGCTGCTTCTTAGGTTCACTGGTCTTTGCTTTAACTGCTTTATTCTCTTTGATATCCTTTTTAACACTGGTGCCTTTTAAAGGGGCACCGCAGTATTCACATAATTTATTACCGGGCGAATTCTCCTCACCGCAATTATCACATAAAATTATTTCTTCCGATTGCGTATCCCCGGGTACTCCTTCAGGAGGTTCAGTCACCTTCCTCAGATCAAAACCGCAGGAGGGACAAAAATTATATTCCTGCTCGAGTTTTGTTCCGCAGGACGGGCAAAATTTTGTCATTAAAAATTAACCTTCTACTTCTTTCATTCCCGCATCTACCATCTCCTTAAAATCCTTGGAGAATTTAAATGTCGGGACGTAATGCGCGGGCACAAAAACCTGTTCTCCCGATTTAGGGTTACGTGCCTGCCGTTCTTTTTTCTTTTTTACCTTATAACTTCCAAATCCCCTTATCTCAATATTTTTTCCTTGCTTTAATGCGTCAATCACGGTTCTGAAAAACCCTTCAATAATTGCCTCGGTTTCAAGTTTTGTCAAACCGGTCCCTGTTGCTACTTTATCAACTATATCTGCCTTTGTCATATTCTTCTCCCGCTTAATTACTATCAGGATTATTCTAACTCATTGTTATTTAATAAGTTAAATTATCAAAGGGGGAGAAAAAAATCAATTATTTATCTGTCCGGGTAATGTACAACACATAACTCCGGCTGCCTTAGGGCTTTTTGACCATCTCAAAATGATAATTTTTCTCGATTATGTGATTAATCGAGCGGCAAATATAGGATTATTTTTTAATTTATGTATGGTATAAATATTGAAACTTTTTCAGAAAACTTATCTTCGTGTGTCGATTATATGGAACTTATTCAAATTATAGAATCTACGGTATTTATTTTCACCCTGGGACTGATGGTACTTTTAACACTATCCTACCTTCTTTTTAAGGTAAAAAACCGTCCAGCGGGTTTCCCCAGGTATAATCCTGATAAGAGTAATGATGTAAATATCATTTATGAAAACAAACCGAAGGAAGATATCAGAAACGACGAGCCTAAAAAGAAAACTATGGAAAGATTCATTGTACTTAATGAAACCCTGAAGGAGTCACCTCCGGAAAACATAAAAAACTACAGGAAAGAAGTTAATCCCCGCTTCTATATTTATAAACCGGGCAGAAATAAAATCATCACCGGTCTCCAGCTCTCCAGAATTAAAGATTAATTAAATTCCATCCTTGTACTTGATCTTGAACTTGAACTTACTTCCCTCCTCTATTCTTCATTCGATTCTTCAAACGCTGCATTCTTCACCATCTTATGTGAATCATAGGGAGCCGGCGCACCGCCAAGATATTTATGGAACCACTCGAGATGAGCATTGTAATAAAGAGGCATTGATTTAACATAATCAGGCCAGTGTCCGTCATTTTTGAAAATGATCAACCGTGAATCAATGCCTAAGGATTGCAGGGTTGTAAAAAATTGTATGCTCTGTATATAAGGAACCCGGTAATCTCTTTCCCCTGTTATAATTAATGCAGGGGTCTTAAAATTCCGGACATATTTTGACGGAGAAAATTTATCATAAATTTCTGAATTCCAGGGCTGCCCTTTCAAATCCCAGTTTGCGAACCAGGTCTCTTCGGTTGCTCCCCAGAAGGCTTCAAGATCAAATATTCCCATCATGGAAGCAAGACATTTGAACCTGTGAGTCTGTGCTTCAAACCAATCCATCATATAACCGCCGAATGACCATCCCATTGCGCCTACTCTGCTGGTATCAACGTACGGCAGTTTTTCGAGAGCATCGGTCACTTTCATCAGATCCTCAAACACTGCTCCTCCCCAGTCGCCGCTGATCTCTTTTGTGTATTCTGCACCGGAGCCGGTTGAACCATGAGGATTTGGAAATGCAACAACATAACCCGAACCGGGATAAACCTGCCAGTCGCCCCGGAAAGAATCCATCCATTGTCCCTGAGGACCGCCATGCACATTTAGTATCAGCGGATATTTTTTAGAAGGATCAAAATCGTGCGGCTTAACAATAAACACCTGGACTTTCTCGCCTCCTGCTCCTTCCACCCACAATTGTTCGGCAGGCCGGAAATCAACTTCTTCCAGCAAATTCTTATTAAAAGATGTAAGTGATTTATAAACTTTGGATTTAGTATTGATACTGTATATCTCTGAAGGTTTTCCCACAGAGCTTGAAAGGTAGTAAATGAAATCCTGACCGGGAGAGATCTCATACCCGGAGACAGACTCATTATCTGTAACCTTACTTATGCTATCTGTAATAATATCCAGCTTATAGACCGGGTCATAGCCATGAAAATCAGAACTAAAATAAATTGATCTGGAATCATTACCCCATTTTACTGCATCTATTGTATTATCAAATTTTTCCGTGAGATTAGTAATTTTTTTTGTTTCCCTGTCATATAATGCAATCCCGTACCTGTCGGATTCATACTTCGGAGTTAACTGCATCCTGTAAGCAATGTACTTTCCATCGGGAGAGTAGACCGGAGAACCATCCCAGGCCTGATTGGATGAAGTAATATTGACTGCTTTTCCTCCCTCAACGGGGATAACGAACAAGTCTGAATTAGTTGAAGCGGCAAGTCCTGTACCGGGATTATTCATAAAACATAATTCTTTACTGTCGGGTGAGAAATTATATTTTACATCTCCTCCCAGCAGGTACATATCTGAAGCAAGCTCGCTGTGAGCTAAATCAGTATATTTTTTTGTACCGAGGTTAAGGATGAAAATATGCGATTCTTTTTCTCCCCTGTATGCAGTCCAGTGTCTGAATAAGAGACTGTCAGCCACATAAGCCTGAAGAGGACCTTCTTTTGAGGATTTTAATAATCTTTTATTACAGGCATCATCTGTTCCGCATTCCGGGAAAATATCTGTCGTGAAAGCAACCAGTTTTCCATCCGGAGAAAGAACAGGGTCATAAATTCCTGTGGAAATGTCCGTTAGTTCTTCTGCATTTCCATTCTTTATGTTATAAGCATAAAGCTGATTATCCTTCAGGTAATAAATTTTTGAATCATCTTCAGACCAGAAAAGGTTTGATTCACTTTGTTTTGAATCTGCGACTGATTTAAGATCCGAACCATCGTTGTTCATTACATAAATGTCAGTATTCGATTCCCCTTGCGACAGGTTATAGCCGGTGACAGTAAATGCAATTTCATTTCCCGAATGAGAAAGAACCGGCTCACCAACGGATTTCACTTTGTATAGATCTGAAATTGTAAAAGCATTTTTCTGGGGGAAAACAGATGAGAAGAATATTATAAATAAAATAAAAGTGATTCTGATATTAATCATTTAGTCTATCCTATATTTTATAAAGTAAATTTATATAAATGCATATACTTAAATCAATTTTTGATAGCTGATCGAAGTGAAACATTAAAGGTATCTGCCAACCCCCGTCTCTGTGTTATCTGTGATTTAATCTGTGTGCTCTGTGGTTTATTTCTTTTTTAACCACAGACCTGCTCAGATTTTTCTATGGATTCCCACAGATTGAAAATCTTGGGTAAAGATGACATCTTTTTACATGTAGTCCACATTCCAAAGATGTCATCTTTATTTTCTGCAAGCCGCAGAGTTTCGCTGCTCTGCAGCTCAGTTGTTTTTTTTTTGATTTATTCTATCTACTAAGGTTCTGCCGCGCTGCGGCAGAAGACCCATAATTGTCTGAACACCGGATATTCTTACTGTATTTAGCCGCAGAGCGGCGAAACATTTTTATTTAATCAAACCATTCAAACAAATATTCGCTCTTATATTCTACACCAAACTTTTCCAATATTTCCAGATATTCTTCCCTAAATGTTTTCTTCCTGTGATGTTGTTCCTGGTTTTGAATATAACTAATGACCCCTGAACCTGAGATTTACTGTATGTAAATGCCCCGAATCCTCTCTGCCAGGAAAATTTCCCTACAACTAATTTTTGATCGTTTATATAATTGGTTGTGTTAGATTTAATTACACTTATTAGGTCTGATAATGCAATATCCGGTAAGAATCCCACAAACATATGAATATGATCAGGCATACCATTAATTATCATCAGTTTCTGGTTTTGATTTTTAACTATTCCGGTAATGTATTTGTGTATTTGGGTTTTGATTCTATCCTGAATCAGATTTTGTCTTCCCTTAGGAGAAAATATGATTTGTGCGTACAGCTGAGTGTAGGTATCTGCCAATTTAACCTCCTTATGATTTTCCCTTTATAAGAATTTAATGTGTCGCTGCTCTGCAGCTCTGAAAATGTTTTACCTTATTAAATCTACTAATGTTTTGCCGCTCTGCGGCAATGAAATTAATTTTTCTAAAATAATTTATATGATCTGATCTAAGAAGTTTCCCATCATTAAAGCCCTAATCATTTTGTATTAACTTAATAAATAAACGTTAAATCTTCTACAGGAATTTGAGAATTAAGATTTATGTTTCGCTGCTCTGCAGCTCTAATAATGTTTCATCTTATTATTTCTACTAATGTTTTGCCGCTCTGCGGCAATGAAATTAATTTTTCTAAAATAATTTATATGATCTGATCTAAGAAGTTTCCCATCATTAAAACCCTAATCATTTCGTTTTAACTTAATAAATAAATGTTAAATCTTCTACAGGAATTTGCGTATTAAGACTTTTTTTTCGCTGCTCTGCAGCTCTGTTGTTTTTTTATTTTATTATATCTACTAAGGTTCTGCCGCGTTGCGGCAGAAGACCCATAATTAACTGAACACAAGATATTGCCTCTGGATTTAGCCGCAGAGCGGCGACACCTTAGTAGAAATCACAACAATAAAATTATCCAGAGCCGCAGAGCGGCGAAATATAAAATTACCATTGTAAACCGGGAAATACAGATAAGTTCTTCTAGGACATCATCTCTTGTTGAAAGATCTACTTCTTCAACAAAATTCACCAAAGGCTCCAGCTATGAATAAATCATTTATGCCATTACCTCTGATTCCCGATGTACAGTAATGGTTTTACCGATAGTTAACCCCGAAGGTCTATATTTTCGGCAGTCTTTCCAGATATGAGCTGTTGCTTAAGATGGCAAAAGTTTCAATCCTTCTTAGTTCCTCGATAGTAAGACAATCCATATAACTCATCGAGCTTCTTAATCCGTCTGAGATCCCATCGATAACATTTTTTACTATGCCTTTATAAGCCACCATTGTTTCTTCACCTTCAATAAATTCGTTCCTCATCTTAACGCCAAATGAAGCTGAACCGCGGTACTTTTTCCATAACTGCCCGTTGTATTTAATTACTTCTCCGGGTGTTTCCTTAGTCCCGGATAGCATTCTTCCAAGCATCACCACATCGGCGCCGAGGGCTATTGCCTTTACTACATCACCGGCACTTTTGATCCCGCCATCAGCAATGACTTTTATCTTCAGCTTTTTATCGGCACGCGAGAATAAAACATTTAACAAGGATGACACCTGCCCGATCCCGATACCCGTCTGAATAGAAGTCGTACAGACACTTCCGCTCCCGATTCCCACTCTTACAGCATCCGCCCCTGCAGATTCAAGCTGTTCAAGGGAAGCCCCGTGAGCAATATTGCCTACAATAATCCTTACGTTATACTGTTTTTTAATCTCTTCGGTACGGCAAAGAACTGCTTTGTTATTTGCATTTGCCGTATCAATACAAATTATGAAATTTTTTGCGGCAAGCTTCTCTACTGTTTCCATAGGTGTATTTAGTGCAACAGAAACAGCTTTGAGATTAACCCCGTTTTTCTGATCGCTCAAAACCTCATCCAGCGAAGAATCAAATCTGTTTACAATACCTAAACAGCCCAGCCTGCTGAGCTCCTTTGCCATTTCAATTCCTGTTACAGACTCCATAGGACTGGATAAAACCGGTACGCTGAGTTTTTCACCCAGGAATTCACTCGCCGTATTTGCATCGGTTCTTGATTTAATCCGTGAAACTGCTGTCGGGATAAGACTGATATCATCATAGGTTAATGACTGATGAAATGCATTTAATTCTATTTTAGTGTATACTTTCATTTGACTCTATAAAAGAAATAATTATTTGGTATTCCGGCTGTTAATTAATTTTTCTGCTTCATCGAGCAGCATATTCATTTTCCTGGTAACTGCAATAATCGGTTCAGGTGTGTCCATTTCAACCCCTGTTTTTGCAAGAATATTGATTGAATAATCCGAACTCCCAGACCTGAGAAAGTTCAGGTACTTTTCCACTGCAGACTTACCCTCTTTCAATACTTTCTGAGCAAGCACTTCCGATGCTGCAAACCCTGTTGCGTACTGGTATACATAAAAATTATAATAAAAATGGGGAACCCTTGCCCATGTAAACTCCTCTTCCCTGTCGATTACCATTTCCGCTCCCCAGTATTTCTGGTAAATTTCTTTATACAAAGTACACAGGTCTTCAGAATTCAGGGCCATACCGTTTTCTGTTTTTTCATAAACCAGCATTTCATATTCTGCAAACATTGTCTGTCTATAGAATGTAGATGTCACATTATTCAAATATTTTTCGATAAAGTATAATTTTTCTTCATGGGTTTCCGCCATTTTAATAAAATGTTCCAGCAGGAGTGATTCATTAAATGTTGAAGCCACCTCTGCAAGGAAAATTGTGTAATTGGAATAAACAAAGGGCTGGCTTTTCCCTGTGTAAAACGAGTGCATGTTATGCCCCATTTCATGGCTGAGTGTAAATACATCATTCAGCAGATCAGTCCAGTTTAAAAGAACATACGGATGCACCCCGAAAGTTGTTCCTGAGGAATATGCCCCGCTTTTTTTCGCCTTGGTTTCATATACGTCAATCCATCTGTTTTCAAAAGCCGTAGTAAGCGAGTTAAGATAATCATTTCCCAAAGGCTTAAGAGATTCGAGCACTATCTTATTTGCTTCGTTATAAGGATATTTTCTGTCGAATGCAGCCGGGAACAAAGTTACGTAAGTATCATAAGGATGAAGTTCCGGCAGGTTAAGAATTTTTTTCTTCAGGGCTGCCCAGCGGTGCATAGGTGTCAGATTTTCGTTCACAGTCTTTACAAGATTGTCGTACACCGAAACCGGAATATTATTCCTGTCGAGGGCGGCTTCCCTTGCACTGTTATATTTTCTCGCCTTCGCCTCAAATATATTTGATTTCAGGCTGCCGGAGAATAATACAGAAAGAGTATTGGAGTAATCAATAAAGGGTTTGAAATATGATTTAAATGTCAGCTCCCTGTAATCTCTGTCGGCAGAATACATTGCAGCATAGTATCTTCCGTGAGATAACTGGACCTCTTTTCCCTCCTCATCCCTGACATAAGGGAATTTCATATCCGCATTTGTGAACATAGAAAATACGTTGTATGATGTCGGGATTAGTTCACCGGCAAGAGCCAGTATCTCTTCTTCCTCCTTCGATAAAGTGTGGTTTTTTTTTCTGAGGAGGTCTTCAATGGAATGTTTATATACTTTCAGCTCTTCATTCGAATTTATCATTTCTGCGAGTTTATCACCAGGCATCTTCAGCAACTCGGGTTTAATGAATGAGCTTGCAGTTGAAACTTTTGAATAAAGAGATTTGATCCTCTCATCCATCGACTGAAATTTTCCCACCCTTAAATCGCTGTCTTTAGCAAGCATTGCATACAAATACAATCTTTCAAGCCTGATACCAATTTCATCATCGAACTTCAGACATTTGAGGAGCTGGCCGGGACTTTCACCAAGTTTCCCGATAAAATTTTTATAATTACCGAGGTTATCATTAACCCGCTTAAAGTCTGCTTCCCAGTCCTCAACTGAGCTGAAAATATCATTAAGATTCCATTTGTATTTTTCCTCTATATCTTCTCTTGCGGGAAGTGACCCCGGTCCATCGGTAGCAGCATAAGTTATTTCCTGCTGTAAAAGGTTACGCATATTGATAAACCCCTGTTCAGGATTTTATGATTAAAAAAATTAATTATTAGTAAAAAAATTATTTAAATATTATTTAAGATAAATCATTTTATGAGATAAATGCATTCCTTTGAAATTCAGCTCGTAAATATAAAAACCGCTCGCTAATTTGTTTTCTGCGGGATTAAATTTAACGCTGTAAGTCCCGGAATTCCTCTCCTCATTCAGCAGTGTAAAAACTTCATTTCCTAAGACATCATATATTTTTATAGTTACATTTCCTGCTTCCGGAAGCGTGAATTTTATATTTGTTTCCGGATTAAAAGGGTTCGGATAATTTTGCTCCAAAGCAAATTCCGATACCGTGATATCCTGTCTTTTTACTTCAGTAATCGCAGGTACTAGTTCTGTTTTGGAACCGGGAATATTAAAGCTGCCGAATCCAAGATATGAAAGATCAACGGTTTTTGAAGGCATAATTTCCTGAACAAGCCAGACGTTCTGAGCAATCCATTTTGTTGTTTCAAGTCTGATGATTTCAATTGCAATCGGCCCTAACATGTAGCTGACCGTAGTTGAAAGAAGAAATTTTTTGCAGGTGAACGTACCGGCTTCAGTTTGAATTGTTTCATCATTGAGTCTTTTACCAAGATATTTAAATCGTAAAGGGAAATCAGAACCATTTATATTCAGTGTCGTATCTTTAGTAAAAATTGTGTACTCATTATTTACAGACTGAGAGAAACGAAAAACGGAATACCAGTCCTCAAATGATTGAATTACCCCAAGAAGAGTAGAATCGAGTCCAATTGAATCCAGTACAGCTACAAGATTGCCAAGGTTTGAAATTCTGAAATACTGATATCCGTCGGTATTCTCAAAAGAAAAGAAAGAACTATCGGTATACGGCATAAAATTTATAAGGCCGTAGGTGCCTGTCTTAGATAAAATCAGATCTGCGTTTCTGCCCAAAAAATTTATAGCTACCGCAAACGAATCAACCCTGAAATATGCCATAGAATCAATCTCATTATTCGCTGAATCAAGGGGAATAACTTTATAGTCCCACCGGTATCCCGGTGTCTGAGGGAAATAATCCTGGGCCTGCTGAGCAAACAGGACTGCACAGGCAGAAATCAAAACAATTGAAAGTAAAATTCTCTTCATTTTATAACTAGTGATTATTATTAAATTACAACCGGAATTTACAGGATATCATTCTTAATTTACTGAAATACAACTTTATTTTCTAAGTAAAACAGCAGACTCTTTCTGGCTATGCTTTTTTCTTAAAAAATAACGAATAAACTGATGTTAATATCAGTATTAGCAGAAAAAATGAGGGGACAATATATGAGGACAATTCTCTGCCCGCCTCAAAAAAACCATCCCAGCTGCTGTATTCCCTTGCAAAAAAAACATTTATTAATGTTTCCGACTTACTCCCGAACAGCAGTAGTATACTCCATACGGAACTAAAAATGATAACCGAAAACCAGTATATGTTCTGCAGCTTTGTGATAAAAAATGAGGCGATTAATGACATTAAAGCCAGCGATGCAGCTTCCATCGGGTTGAATGCTGAGTCAAAAGGAATCAGCTCATATCCAAATAACAGAATTAAGCCAAGGAATACATTCAGGTAGTAGAATCTGTTAACCCGGGAAAATATCACTAATGTCAGAAATAAAAAACAGAGCTGGGGAAAATTCCATACCAGGTAAAGTGGAAAATCAAATACTGACGATAAACCAAACTCATAAAAATAATCGGGGTCACCGGTTTTAATTTTTTTCAGCAGAAATAAAGCCCCCATCAAAATTATCAATGCAAATATTACCAATAAAAAAGGGAGAAACTTTTTTTTGAAATACGGCTTTTTGAACGCCCCGGTGAGAATTTTTATACTTTCTTTATTCAGTAAAAGAATAAATGGAAGAAAGCTGCTCAAGTGAAAGCGGAATCCCAGGAAAATAAAATATGTATCGAATTCATAATATCTTAATGCAATTCCCGCGGCATTAACAAGTAATATTGCAAGTACGATTCTGACTGGATTCAATTGAGAAGCCCTTCAATCATCACTTTATTTCCTCTTTTTTGAGTTCTGTCCCTACTCCATGATCAAACACTAATTTTCCGCCGTAATCTGCTGTCTGGTAGATAAAGTAAGCCCCTGCGATTGCAAATAAAATGAAAAGGTACTGAAATATTCCTGTAAATTTTTTCTTTAAGATGAGGAAGGTCCTCAGAACAAGCAAACCGGTAAAGTACCAGAGAGTTATTGTAGCATATTCTTCATGACCCGAGATTAGTTTAAAAGGCATAATTGCTCCTTTATGTTCCCATTCAGATGCGATACCAGCTGCCTGGTTACCGGTAATTACGGCAGCGACTGCCGATAGTACACCTAAGAACAGAAATAGATACGCCGTCTTTTGAAAATATTCTTTTTTGGAAAATACACCCGCTATCTCCAGAAGGATATATATCAATAAAAAGGCGATCGGGAAATGAATAATCTTAGGGTGAAGCTGTGCAAGGAATTCCATTTATATCCTTAATATTAAAACAGGGTTTTAACTTAATACTTTACTTTAAAAAGAAATAATCCTTTAGCGGGCACCGCTTCAGCAGCCTCTTCACGATTTTTTGAATTTATGATTTTAGCGATGTAAGAAATATCCAGGTTATTCTTTAAAGCATAAAGCAGCGTTCCCGTAATTGAGCGAACCATTCCGTGTAAAAATCTGTCGGCGCTAATAAAAAGGAGAATCAAACCGCGGGTCTGCTTCCAGTAAGCATCATAGATTTCACAGATTTTATTATCAGTATCTGAAGTCCTTTTTGCAAATGAACTGAAATCATATTTGCCCAGAACTGATTCTGTTAATCTATTTAACCGGCTGCAGTCAATTTCAAAATGATAAAAATATGAATAATTATTGTAGAAGGGAGATTTGTATCTGGAAATAAGGTAAATATATATCCTTTTTTTTGCATCGAACCTGGCGTGAAATCCAACGTCGACCTGCTCCATCTTCAAAATCGAAATATCCCGGGGTAGAATTGAATTCAGTGAATAGAGAAATTTATATTGGTCAATTTCCTGCTCTGTCCTGAAATTAGCAGCCTGCCCTAAAGCGTGAACTCCTGTATCAGTACGGCCCGAACCGATGAGATTTACTTTTTCTTTGAGGATGGTCTCTATTGATTCTGTAATTTTCTGCTGAACAGACATCTGGTTCTTCTGCATCTGCCATCCGGAATATCCCGATCCGTCGTACTGAATTAAAAGCTTATAATTATTCAATAAATTATTTCCGGTGATATTACTCTCAAAAATAACTATATCGGAAAAAAACAGGAAACTTCAATTTAATCGTTCTTTATCAATCTTAATCACATTACAGGTTTATCGTGATTATAATAATAGTGGATATGGCCTGTTATCAATATTTTAAACCTGTAACAGATATAAAAATAAAAAGATTTAAGGAGTAAAATATGCTTTGGACGATCTTATTAATTTTGCTCATCCTCTGGTTGATAGGAATTATAACAGCTTACACGCTCGGAGGCTTTATACATATACTGCTGGCTATCGCTCTGGTAATACTGATTTTAAGATTAATTCAGGGAAAAAGAGTTCTATAAGAAATGAATTTTATTAATAAATCTGAATGAGAATATTATGAATTAAAGAATCATTGCCTCACATAGAGTTAAAATGCTCATAAGACTCTTTTATATTAACACAACTAATAAATATATAATTGATACCGCGGTGATAATCCCCAGTCCTTTAAAGACATTTTCCTTTAACTCATCCGAACCGGTTACAAACGAAATAATTGCTTTGACTATGTTATTTGATATTGTAGCGATGATAATTGCTGTTACAGCAACCTCAGAGGATACATGTCCGCCGGCTATCCCGGCAAGAGATAAAACAATAGCATCAACACTGGTCAAGCCGGCCAGTGCGCTTGCTGCATATAAACCTCCTGAACCAAGGTACACCTGTCCTGCCTTAGCCGCAAAAATTACTATTCCAAAAATTACACCGAATAAAATTGCTGATTTTAATCTGAAAGGATTATCCAGCTCAACCGGCTCGTGTTTTCCATCGGTAAATTTCCCGGACATAAAACGGCTTACTGTAAATCCTGTAATAGTAAATATCAGGAGCGGCAGCCAGAGTGAATTTAACAGGGAACTATTCACGATCAGCACCACAATAAAAACCCTCGGGTACATAACTGTGGAAGCCAGTAAAATCCCCACGGTAAAATTCGGTGAAAGAGATGCATTTTCATTACTCCTCTTTGATAGTGAATAAGCTACTGCGGTACTGGAAACCATTCCGCCTAATAAACCGGTAATAGAGATCCCTTTCCCTTCTCCGTATACTTTTATAAGAACATACCCGACAAAACTTATCCCGCTTACAAGGATTACCATATACCAGATCAGCTTCGGGTTCAGTACATCGAATGGTCCATAGGTTTTATCAGGTAAAAGCGGAAGAACGATAACAGTTATAATCGCAAGTTTCAGTGTCGCATATAAATCTTCCTCACTCACTTTTCCGACGAACTGGTGAAGCTGAAATTTCAATGTCAGAAAAAGTGTAACGATTACCGCAATTACTGCCGCAAGAATTATAAAGTTAAAATAAACTATGGTACCAAGGAGAAATACAATCAGCAAAGCAACTTCAGAAGTTCCTCCGAATTTTCCTGATTTGGCAGAGAATACATGAGAAGCGGTAACAAGAGAGGTAAAACCTGCAAAGATTATAAAGTATATCCAGAATGAAGTTAATGAAGCAATCAATCCTGCAATAAATCCTAATAAAGAAATCAGAGGAGTAGTGCGGATTCCTGCAAAGAACTTATCGTCTTTCGGATGGGAATGTTCCCTTTCAAGTCCGATTAATAGACCGATGAGGATAGCAACTCCGAGTCTTTGAAGAAGAATGAATAAATCTGCGGAGGTGAGCATAGCATCATTTTTTAACAAATATTCCGGAAGAAACCTCGAAGTATCCTGCATATAAATATTATTCGATTATTAAAAAATAACCTGTTTACTATGCTGACATTTGTCGTCCGGGTATCAGATAGTTAATAAATCTTACTATTAAAATAAAATTTATTCTTTAAGTTATCTACAAAAAGGTAGTATGATTAATTAGATTTATGTACTGCTTAGAAATGATAAATTGACAATGAAATGAAATCGATAAGGAAAATCCCCGTAACTTGAGCTTAAACCTGCTTTATCCGGGTTAAAGAACACCAGAGGGATTATTTAATGTAAACAGTTTTAATATTTACAAACTCACGAATTCCAAAATAAGATAATTCCCTTCCGTAACCGGATTCTTTAACTCCCCCAAACGGCAGTCTGGGATCGGATTTCACGAATGAATTTACGAAACAATTACCTGCGTTCAATTCTTCCCTGGCGATTCTTTCTCCTCTTTTTATATCATTAGTAAAGACGGCAGCTCCCAGTCCAAATATAGAATCGTTGGCGGTATTAATTGCTTCGGCTTCATCCCTGACTTCAATTAATGAAGCAGCGGGACCAAATAATTCCTCATCATAAGCCGGCATTCCTTTTTTAACATTATCAAGAACTGTCGGCGGATAGTAGACCCCTTTCAATTCCGGTATCTCACCGCCCAACAGTAGTCTCGCACCTTTCTGTATACTTCTTTTTACCTGCTCGTGAAGATCATAGCGGAGATTATCCCTTGCCTGCGGACCGAGATCGTTTGATTCATCAAGAGGATCTCCCATTTTCTTCATTTTCATCTTCTCTAAAAACAAATCTCTGAATTCATTAAATACTTCTTTAACCACTATAAATCTTTTTGCGGCAATGCAGCTTTGACCTCCATTTATCAGTCTTGACGTTACACAAGTCTCCGCAGCCATTTCAAGGTCAGCATCCTCCAGCACTATATAGGGATCGCTTCCGCCCAATTCCAGAACAGTTTTTTTGATCAGAGAGCCTGCTTTTGAGGCAACAGCTTTTCCTGCGGGAACGCTTCCTGTTAATGTAACAGCACGGATTTTTTCCAATTCAATTACTTTATCCATTTTTTTAGAGGAAATGATCAATGTCCTGAATAGATTATCCGGGAATCCCGCTTCTTTAAAAACTTCTTCAATTGCAAGGGCACAGCCTGTAACATTGGAGGCATGTTTAAGGACGCTGGCATTTCCTGCCATCAGACCGGGAACAGCAAAACGGAAAACCTGCCAGTATGGAAAATTCCAGGGCATTATGGCCAGAACAACCCCAAGAGGCTGATAAGTGACAAAACTCTTCGATGCATCACTTTTAATGGTTTCATCCTTCAGGAACTCCTCACCTTTTTCTGCAAAGTAGTCACACACCCAGGCACATTTCTCAACTTCTGATCTCGACTGTATAACAGGTTTTCCCATCTCTTCAGTCATTAAACGGGCATGTATTTCCTTATCCCTCCTTAGAATATCACCAGCCTTTTTCATAATCTGAGATCTGGTAACGAAAGAACTCCTGTGCCACTGGTTAAAAGCTTCATCTGCAGATGAGATTATATTCTGAACCTCATTTAATTCCATTTCTTTGTAGGATTTTATTTCTTTTTCAGTTGCGGGATTAATAGATTTGATCATTTTTTAACCTTTTTGAAATGTACGGTTAAATAATAATCAAATTAGAGGAAAATTTCTTTGAAGAAGTTAAATCTGTACAGGGAGCTATTACTTAAATCAATTATTCTTTTTGATAACTACTAAAGTTTTATCATCAGAATATTGGGCATCCTTAGAAAATTTTATCACATCTTCAAGAATTGCATAAGTAATCTCCCTTGGAGTTTTTGCTTTAATCTTTCTAAGTATTTCCTGAAGACGTTTTTCCCCGTACAAATCAAAATTCCCGTTTGTGGCTTCTGTAACTCCATCCGAATAGATCAGAAGAATATCATTCTTTTGAAAATTGATATTATCTACGGTGTATTTGCCATGGGGAGTAGGTCCGAGCACCGGCCCTGTAGGATCAAGATTTTTTATTTCATCCGTTTCATAATCTAAAAAGAAAGGAGGATTATGGCCTGCATTTGCATACAGGAACAGTCCGCTCTTATCAGGAGAAAGTTCACCATAGAACAGAGAGGCGAATTTATCATCAGCAAATATTTTATTAACAAGCTGGTTCATTCTTTTCATCATAGGCGAGATCTTAATCTCAAAATTACTGGCCATTCTTAAAGCACCGGAAATGTACATCGCTTCAGCAGATGCGCTTACACCTTTACTTGCAGCATCACCGACTGTCACCCCAAGTCGTTCATCTCCTACCTCGAGGTAATCAAAGAAATCTCCCCCGACAATTTCAGCGGGATTGGTGACGCCAAAAAGCTCATAATCAAAAAAGTGATACTCGTGCGCCGGGAGAATGCTTTTCTGTAATTCTCTCGCCTTATCAAGATCAGCCTTTAAGTGATAAACCGAAGATGATATCCTTCTTTGTTTTACCCTTGATGTTAGGGCAGTCGCTATTATATTGAGCGTTATCCGGAATTTTTCATCTATGTTTTCGCTGTTTAAAGCAAGAAGGTATTCATAATATGGTTTATCATTTAATTTTATTTTCTCTCCGACGCCTGAAGCCGAATACTTGAAAATACCTTTTTGCCTTAGAACCTCGTTAGTTTCGTTCCCTAATATTGTTCTTTCCCTGGCAATAAAATCGAATACAGGATAGTCGTCAATCAGGATCCTGAAATCAGGATTTATAGTATCAATAGAACCAGTCTGATATAATAAGGCATAGCTGGCTTCATCGACTTTCAATTTCCAGATTCTTCCCCCGGTTACATTTATTTCTTCATTTGCAATAATCTGGTTTAATACTTCAGTCAACATCCCCTCTTCTGAAGGAAACTTTTGTGAAGCGATGGCCTCGACCGTTTTATATAGTTTTCTCTGATCCATGACAGGCGGATTTATTAAATATTCTAATTTGGAATGGACAAATATAGGATTTAATCTTCACCTTACCTATAGAGGGAAACAATAGTGAAGCTGATTGCCTACCGGGAATAAAAGTCTATTATTTGCTGAATTGCCCGTTTACAGACTGGACAAAAATTATTAACAGTAGCCGTTTTCATACTGCAGTCTTCTCTGGGGCGGTAAACACCTTTAGCAACATAGCCACCTCCCTCAAAGGCTCCGACTTTATCTTTGTACTTAGAGTTATCAGGAGTCGGAACAGGAGTATCCTTATCTATCATATCTTTCCATTTTAAATCAAAATTCACAAGTGTTGTTATATTAGGTTCCAGGGGCTCAATATTAAGGGGATAAAAATCGTTATATGCAACATCCGATGTATAATATTCATCGGCAAGGAAAGCCAGTCCATGTCCAAACTCATGAGTAAAGACATATTCGCTGAACTTATTTTTATTAACACAAACCGAATAATAATTATATATAGAGCCGCCTCCGTATTTATCGGAGTTAACAAGGATATATATCTGATCATACGGAGCGTTTGCTGCAAGGTCACGGACTGATTTATAATCCGATGTCATCAGGTATCTTTCAAGATCGAAAGTATAGAACTGTGTATTCATCAAAGTTTTTTTCCATACGCCGTCAGCAGGAATATCAGTTCCCTCTTCAGGGGATGGAGCCTCTACTCCCCAGATATTGAATTTATCTTTATTCTCGGAATACGGTGAAACAGCAAAAAGATAACCTGCAAATTCCTGACAGTCTTTCTTAAAATCTTCCATTTCATCTTTGGTATACCCTTCCGGAAGCAGCACAATATCAAGTTTAACCGAAGGATCCCCATTGTTTACAACCTCGAATGACGGGAATTCAAAATGTCTTTCATGAGAGATGAAATAATTATCCGGATCCACTTTGTTTTCAAATTTTTTATGCAGGATATTTTCCCTATCCCGGCTGTAAAATTCGATCCTTATTTTTTCTTTGGGAAACGGCATAGTAACGGTTTCACTGAAAGTTTTAGTCGTGAGCTTTGCTTCATCAGTTGTCTGCCATTCATCAAATAATGTTGAATATGTTCTCGAATAAATAAGTTTATCATCTTCCTGATTGAATACTTTCACTTCGTATCTCCCATAATTAAAAGTATCCAGAAGATTTGTTTTGGAGCCTCCCCAGTAGGGTTCTTCTTTAAGCCCGTCAATAGAATAGGAATCATTCAGACTATCCCCTGTATGGAAATAATCCACACGCAGGGTTTTATCTGTAAAATATTCATCAAAATCTATCTGGGAAAAAAGACTAATTGAGGTAAAGAGTAATATAAGAATGGTTTTCATACTTAGTCCCGAATAAAAAATATATTTATTGATTAAAAAATAATAATAATTAAACAATAACTTTTCTTGAACCCGGCTTAACAAGCGGAATCTTTTCTTTGCATAAAGGGCATTCTTCAGGCGTATAGGAAATGACTTCCATTTTCATTGTGCTTTTCTGCGGATAGCCAAAATTAACTTTGCCGTTGCTTCTATCCACAATGTATCCCACTCCCACGACTTCCCCTCCCTGTTCCTTAACAATATCTATAACCTCAAAGACAGAACCGCCGGTGGTAACTACATCTTCACAGACAAGTACCTTTTCTCCTTTATCTATGGTAAAACCACGGCGGAGAGTAAGCTTCTTATCCTCCCTTTCTGCAAAGATAGATCTTTTATTAAGCTGCCGGGCAACTTCCTGCCCAACTATTATCCCGCCCATGGCCGGTGATATTACAGTATCTATTTCAAAACCTTTAAAGTAATCGGCGATAATTTTACAGACCTGTTCCATATATTCAGGATATTGTAATACTTTAGCACACTGAAAATACTTATTGCTGTGGCGCCCCGATGTAAGTAGAAAATGTCCCTCTAAAAGAGCCCCCGTCTTTTTAAATATTTCAAGAATGTTATTTTCATCCGAGATCATCCAGGAAATCCTCCATTTCTTTAGCTGATTTTCTATCCCCTGATTTATTTGCTGCCTCTATCCCGCGTTTATAAAGTTCTTTAGCTTCCTCAATCTTATTCTCTTTTTCCTTTAGCTGTGCATATTGAAGATACCCGGCAACATAATCAGGATTTTGTCCCAGTAATTTAACAAAAAAATCTTCGGCTTTTTGCCACTCGTTTTCGGACATATACTCAAGTGCCAGGCCATACATTACAAAAGGATCGTTTGGATCCTTTTTATAAAAATTGAGAAGCCCTTCCAGTCTGTTATTCATAATCAGATATTTTCAATCCTTTCAGCCAACTTAAAATCGTTCTCTGTAACGCCGCCTGCACTGTGTGTAGAAACCGTGATTCTGACTTTATTCCAGTCGTGTATAAAAATATCGGGATGATGATCCATTTGCTCTGCTCTTTCACCTATCTTATTAACAAATCCAAGCGCTTCCTTAAAGTCCTTTAATTCGTACTCTTTGCTTATCTGATTATTTTGAAATGTCCAGCCTTTCAGGTTGACAAGTTTTTCAATTATTTTAGATTTATCCAGTACCTGCATGATCGCCTCCTTGTTCGTTATAACCGGCTTTTGACCGTGAGAAATCTAAATAAAAAAAAGGCGTATTAAAAGAAATACGCCTTATTCGTTTTTATAATGTTACGGTTCACACAAACTATGATCCGGATTCACCTTTTCCCGGCTGCTCTTCTGCTTCATCCGTGAGATGTATATCCATGTTCTCGTTTACAAATATGAGCTCTTCCATGTTTTCAACATGTTTTGCTACGATCTTAGAACCATCTTTGAACTTAGCTCTGAGGATTTCTTCAGCTACAGGATCTTCAACATATTTCTGAATAGCCCTTCTTAAAGGTCTGGCGCCGAATTTCTGATCGAATCCTTTTTCAACGAGAAATTCTTTTGCAGTCTGATCCAGCGTCAGTTCCATTTTGTTATCATGAATATTTTTATGGAGTTCCTTCATCTCAATATCTATAATCTGAAGGATGTCTTCTTTTTCCAGGTTTCTGAAGACAATGGTTTCATCTACACGGTTCAAAAATTCAGGATTAAACAGCTTCCTCATCGCTTCTTCTACAGTATTCTTCAAACTCGAATACCTGTCGGCCGCACTTTCTCCTCCAAAACCGAAGGAACTGATATTCTTTATATCTCTTGCACCGATGTTTGATGTCATAATTATAATCGTATTCTTGAAATCAACTTTTCTTCCAAGACTGTCAGTAAGCATTCCGTCATCCAGTACCTGAAGAAGGATGCTGAATATATCAGGGTGAGCTTTTTCAATCTCATCAAAAAGTACAACTGAATAAGGTCTCCTGCGCACTTTCTCTGTAAGCTGACCGCCTTCTTCATATCCTACGTATCCGGGAGGCGCTCCAACCAGTCTTGACAGAGAGAATTTCTCCATATACTCACTCATATCAATTCTGATCAGTGCATTCTCACTGTCAAAAAGATAACGGGCAAGAGCCTTGCATAATTCTGTTTTCCCGACACCGGTAGGTCCGAGGAAAATAAAACTTCCAATAGGTCTGTTCGGATTCTTCAGCCCGGCTCTCGTTCTGCGTATGGCCTTAGTAAGCTTACCAACAGCTTCATCCTGGCCGACAATTTGCTTCCTCAAAGCGTCAGGCATAGTAAGAAGTTTTTCAGATTCAGTCTGAGCAACACGGTTGACAGGAATACCAGTCATCATTGCAACTACAGTCGCGATATCTTCTTCACTGACATCGTGAACCAGGTCTTTGGTTTTAGCTTCCCATTCTCTGCGTGCTATTTCAAGATCTGACTGAAGATTTCTTTCTTTATCTCTTAATCTTGCCGCTTCCTCATAATCCTGACGTTTAACTACAGCAGCTTTTTCCACTCTTACTTTTTCAATACTTTCTTCAAGATCAAGAACATCCTGGGGAACCTCAAAGTTACCCATATGAACCCTTGAACCCGCTTCGTCAATGACATCTATTGCCTTATCGGGCAAATGCCTGTCAGTTATATACCTGTTACTTAAACGGACTGCTGAATCAATAGCATCCGAACTATAGCGTACGTGATGATGTTCTTCATATTTAAACTTAATGTTATTAAGAATCTGCAGAGTTTCTTCATAGCTCGGGGGCTCTACCATAACTTTCTGGAATCTTCTGTCGAGTGCCCCATCAGTCTCAATATATTTGCGGTATTCATCCAGGGTAGTGGCGCCGATACACTGAATATCCCCGCGTGCAAGTGCGGGCTTAAACATATTTGAAGCATCAAGCGACCCTGATGCACCACCAGCCCCGACAATAGTGTGAAGCTCATCTATAAAAAGAATTACATCTTTAGCTTTTTCAAGCTCATTCATCAGAGCTTTCATTCTTTCTTCGAACTGACCGCGGTATTTAGTTCCTGCCACCAGACCGGCAAGATCCAGGGTCACTACTCTCTTTTCCTGAAGTATTCTGGGTACTTTCCTCTGCATAATCCTCAGGGCAAGACCTTCAGCGATAGCTGTTTTACCCACGCCGGGCTCACCAATAAGAACAGGGTTATTCTTTTTCCTTCTGCTCAGGATTTGAGCGACACGTTCAATCTCCTTCTCTCTGCCGACAACCGGGTCAAGCTTATCTTCCAGAGCAAGCTTAGTAAGATCACGGCCAAAATTATCGAGAACCGGAGTTTTTGTACGCTCAACTTTTTTATCAGCAGGAGGAACTGCTCCCGATGGATCCTTTGGATTTTTACTGCTCAGCATCGAATTTAATTCGGCTCTCGCAGAATCATATGTTACATTAAACTGATGAAGTATCTGCGTTGCGATATTATCTTCATCTCTCAAAAGTGAGAGAAGTAAATGTTCAGTTCCGATAACATCAGCCTTATATATTTTTGATTCTATCTGTGTAATCTTTAAAACTTTTTCAGCCTGTTTGGTAAGTGGTATATTTCCGATTGTTAAAGTACCGCCTGAAGTTCTAACTGTATCTTCAATTGCTTTCTTAAGTTTCATAAGATCGCAATCAAGATTCCTTAGAATTCTGACAGCTACTCCCTGACCTTCCCTGATTATTCCTAACAATAAATGCTCAGTACCTATATAATCATGCCCCAGTCGTAAGGCTTCCTCACGACTTAGCCTGATTACATCCTGAAGTCTGTCTGAGAAATTTCCGTCCATAATGTTTCCTTGCTTTCAAGTGAGTTTTTTTACTCTTATGCTAAACAACTCTTGTTAATATATAAATAGATAATACTGCAATCAAGATAACATAAATTCAAAAAACCGCTCGTTATTATTATTAATATTTGCTTAAAACTTTCAGATTGACAGTTTTTTAATAAGCAAACAATTATTATACCACATAAAATCAGGAATGTTGCGTCAATTGACTTTACCACTACTTAGTGTTAATTCCCGAAAAAAGTAAGACAATAATATTGAAATGTCAAAATATCGGAAAAAATGCCGTCTAAAAACCTATCCATTTATTGCTAATAAAGTAAATATATAGTAAAATTAAAATCCAATTAAATATTCTTGGGAGATCTCTCAGATGGAAGCACTAACAGGACTGTCAATAGTAATAATAATAGCGATAATACTATTTTTAATCGTTTTCCTATATTTTGTTCCAATAGGATTATTTATTACCGCTTATTTTTCAGGGGTAAAACTAAAGATCTTTAAAGATTTAATAGGGATGCGCCTGAGAAAAGTTCCCCCTGTTGTCATAGTAAGAAGCATGATAACAGCAACAAAAGCCGGAATTAAGGTGGAACAGAATAAACTTGAAGCTCATTATCTTGCCGGAGGTAATGTTGTAAAAGTAATCAATGCTTTGGTTTCTGCCGATAAGGCAAACCTGGGTTTGACATTTGAGCGTGCAACTGCGATCGATTTGGCAGGCAGAGATGTCTTAGAAGCTGTCAAAATGTCAGTAATTCCGAAAGTTGTTGAAACTCCCGTGGTCGCTGCAGTGGCTAAAGACGGCATTCAGTTAAAAGCAATCGCAAGAATAACTGTGCGTGCAAACATTGAAAGACTTGTCGGTGGTGCAGGTGAAGCGACAATACTGGCAAGAGTAGGAGAAGGAATTGTATCTACTATTGGTTCGAGCGATTCTCATAAACACGTGCTCGAGAACCCCGATAGAATTTCCAAAAGTGTGCTGGCAAAAGGACTTGATTCAGGTACCGCATTCGAGATACTTTCAATAGATATCGCAGATGTGGATGTCGGTGAAAATATCGGGGCAAAACTGCAGACTGACCAGGCAGAAGCAGATCTGAAGATTGCGCGGGCCAAAGCAGAGGAAAGAAGAGCTGCAGCCGTTGCAACCGAACAGGAGAATATAGCCGAAGTAGCCAAACAGCGGGCAAGAGTAGTTGAAGCTGAAGCTGAGATTCCTAAAGCTATGGCAGAAGCATTCAGATCAGGAAATCTTGGAATAATGGACTATTACGGGATGAAGAATATTCAGTCAGATACAGATATGAGAAATGCAATCTCAAAACCGGAAAGAAAAAAAGAATAACGGCTTATGGATGATTATTTTCAAATAATAATTTACCTGATAATAATCTTTGCTTTTCTTAATTCTTTATTCAGGAAAAAGAATAAAGGAGAAGCTCCGCCCCGTCCAGCAAATTCACGGGATACTGAAAAAGACAATACAAATCCCGCATCGGGTTATGCACAAAACGAAAAGCAGAGTGAATATGATATTCTGAAAGAGATTGAAGGTCTCTTTAAAGGTGAAGACAATTCTACAGGCCGGCGGAGAATGGAATCAGAGATAGAAAAAGCGAAGATGAGAAAGGTGCCCCGGAAGGAGCACGTTGAAGATGAGGAATGGCACTCCCTGGATAAAGAATCGCATGAGCAATCCGCAGATGAAATTCAGCTTAATCGGAGCTGGCACAGTATTACTCCCTTTAAACGGGCTCCTGCAGTTGATTCAGTTATAGAAAAAGAAGCAGAAAAATTCGAACGTATGCTTGCGGAGCGCAACAAGGAGGTATTATTTCCTTTAAATGAATTGCGGGAAAAATTATATTCACCCGGCACCTTACAGGATTATATTGTTGTATCAGAAATTATTGGAAAGCCAAAATACCTGCGTAGATGATCCAGAGAAAATATAAACTCAAACGTGTAAACCAGGCGGGACCTTCCGGATTCTTAAAACGTGAAATGGATGAGTCCCGTTTTACTATTAATTACCAGAACGAATTAAATCCTGCCCAGTTCGAGGCAGCTTCAGCTGTTGAGGGAGCCTATCTTATTATTGCAGGAGCAGGGACGGGAAAAACAAGGACACTCGTCTACCGTGTTGCAAGGCTTGTTGAATTAGGTTACGATCCTCAATCAATAGTGCTTCTTACTTTTACACGCAAAGCATCCAATGAAATGATGAACCGGGCTTCCATTCTCCTTGATAACCGGTGTGCAAAAATAAGAGGCGGCACATTCCATTCGTTTGCGAATCTGACTTTACGCAAGTATGCTAAGGCGATGGGAATTAATCCCTCTTTTACTATTCTTGACCAGGGAGACAGCGAGGATGTAATAAATCTTATACGTAATCAATCGGGACTGGTAGGAAAAGAAAAGAGATTTCCCAATAAACAGACCTTGAATAAAGTATACAGTCTGAGCGTTAATACAGGCAGAAAAGTCGAGGAGATAATAGAAGAGGATTACCCTCATTTTATTGAACAACTGGATAAGATGCTTGCCATAAAAAAAATCTTTGAGGAATATAAAAGAAAAAATAATTTATTTGATTATGACGACCTGCTTGTCTATCTGAATAATTTCTTACTTGAGCTTTCCCCCGGTGCAAAATCATTATTATCCACTATAAATTTTGTAATGGTGGATGAATACCAGGACACAAACAAATTACAGGCTGAGATAGTCAAGGGATTAACCCGGCATAATAATAATGTTATGGTTGTGGGGGATGATTCACAATCAATTTATTCTTTCCGGGGTGCAAATTTTAAAAACATAATGGAGTTTCCGAAGTTATTTAAAGATGTTAAAATTATTAAGCTCGAAGAAAATTTCAGAAGTATTCAGCCGGTGCTGGATTTTACAAATTTTATAATAGATAGCGCGGCCGAAAAATATGAAAAACATCTTTTCACAAGAAAGCCGGGAGGGGAACTTCCGAATATTATTGCCGCTTCAACAGAAAATCTCCAGTCGAAGTTCATCGTTGAAAAAGTACTTGAGCTGAGAGAGGAAGGGATCCCGCTGAGCGATATTGCTGTCCTGTTCAGATCATCATTTTTTTCTTTTGACCTTGAAATCGAGCTGGGTAAAGCAAATATTCCTTTTCAGAAATTCGGCGGGATGAAATTTATTGAGACGGCACATATAAAGGATGTACTTGCTTTTTTGAGAATTGCCGCAAACCCGAGAGATATAGTTAGCTGGTATAGAGTACTCCTTCTTCATGAAGGGGTCGGACCAAAGACAGCTCAGAAGATCCTCGATGAACTTGCATTGGCAAGATTATCAATTAAATCAAGTCCCGAACAGCAGCCTTCTTTTAAGTACAACGACAGAATGGTGAACCTTTTCCAGTTACTTTATAAACTTCATACCGAAAAATCGCTCCCATCCGAGAAACTTCAGCAGGTTCTTGATTATTATCATCCCATTTTCAAACAGAAGTACGACGACTTCAACAAAAGGAATAAGGATCTGGAAATATTTCAGAATATATCCGAGAATTATAAAACATTAGATACCCTGCTCGCTGATATGGCTATTGAACCGATTATTGACAGTGTTATCGATATAGGTCCTGCCGATAAGGAGGAAGAATTTCTTACTCTTTCCACAATTCATTCTGCGAAAGGTCTGGAGTGGCATTCGGTTTTCATAATTCACGCTGTTGAAGGATTTTTTCCCTCTTACAGATCTGCAGAAAATATAGATGCTCTTGAAGAAGAAAGAAGGTTGATGTATGTTGCTTCAACAAGAGCTAAACAAAACTTATTTATAACCTATCCGATGAATATGTTCGACCGTGAAGCCGGAATGACACTGTCAAAACCGTCAAGGTTTATCACCGGTATAAAACAGGAACTTGCTGAAGGCTGGCTCCTTGAAGATGAGTGGGAATGAACCCTACCGGACAGGACAGAAATTTAAGAATTAAAAAAACGGATCTATACCGATCAGATGCGAATCAGAGCGCATTTAGAGCGCATCTGGAGCGCATTTAGAACATAATTAAGCCTGAATTTGATATGAAAGGCGGATAGGTTTCAATTTTACTTCAGCAGAATCATTTTTCTTACCTGCGTAAAATTCCCGGCATTCAGTCTGTAGAAGTAAATTCCGGAAGCAAGGTTACTCCCATCAAACTTAACCTCATATTTTCCGGCAGGTTTTTCTTCATTTACAAGAGAAGCAACTTCTTTTCCGAGAATATTATAAACCTTAAGTGAAATGTAATTGTCAATTGATGATTGATAATTAATAATTGTGACAGGATTGAATGGATTAGGATAATTCTGAGTCAGGTAATAAGATGAAATTTTATCCCGGCCGGAATTTACTTCATCAGGATTATGATAAATATACCGTATAATGGTACCATTAATCCCTACTGCATAACCATGAACAGAATCCGGAAAACATATATTCGTAACATAAGTAGAATCCGGCGTGGGAACTTCGGTCCAGTTCTCCCCGGAATCGGATGTGTATAAAAATTCAAGTTTTGGACCCATTGGAGCCCATCCCTCAGTTGAAGTTCTGAACCCGATTTCGACAGGATACCACAATATTCCAAGAGTTTCATATTCCCAAAAATTCCCCCCGTTTGTTGTTCTCATGGTGCTGGCTCCGTACTCAGGATCGCCTCCCATTACTAATACATTTAAGGAATCAAATATTTGAATTGCAAACAGCGGTTCCGGCGTAGCTGAAGCTGTATCAACCACCGTGTCCCAGTTGAACCCTCCGTCAGTTGTTCTCCAGATTACACCCGTAACATCTCGTACCCCTCCGCAGGCAAATCCTAAATCCTGGTTTAAGAATTTTACAGTATAGGGTGGAAAACCCGCAAATATTGAAGAATCCCGGTGAACCGGAGTCCAGGAGGAACCTCCGTCAGAAGTTCTGATAAAAAACCCGGGATAACCCACGGCAAATCCCTTTAAAGTATCAAGAAAATAAATTGAATTAACAAATAATTCACCAATCCTCATGTATTCCGGACTCCAATCCATACCTCCGTTAGTCGTTCTTAAAAGTAATGATCCGTAAGGTTCATATATACCGCTAGTTGCGGAGGCAAAACCCGTCTGATCATCCAGCATACAGAGATTTACAATACCTAATGAATCATTCGAAAATTGTGTATCCCAATTATCTCCGCCATCCGATGTATGAATTATCAGGCCTGAATCACCGGCGGCCCAACCTTTCAGACTGTCGATAAAAACTACTGAATTAAGTCTCTTAGTAGTAGGACTTTCTATCTTTTCCCAGAAATTCTGAGCGTAATTCTGAATCGTGAAAATGATTAGCAGGTAAAGTAAAATTTTTATTTTCATATTATATTTTTTGTTAACCGAAAAAACAATGAGGTAAAATATAAATTAAATTTATTTAATGCTGTATCAAATAAAAACGCTGCCAGAATTAAGCAGCCTCTGGATCTAAATTAACCTTCAAGTTTAGCAGATAAATACACGTGCTTAACCTTGAAGGTTATTAAAAGAAATTATATAAATTTGGAAAGATCATCGCAGATGATCTATTATTGTAAATAATAATCCCACGTAAAAGTATTTATAAATCCTCTACGAGGATTGAAATGTGTCGTTGGACATTTTATTCTCTACAATAATTAAACCTCTGCGAGGTTATTCTGTGAAAAACAGAATATCTTTTAAAAGAGAAGAAATTATATTGAGGGACGATCATCGTAGATGATCTATTATTGTAGAAAAAATCTATCCCACACAAATTTAGATCCTCGTAGAGGATCAATATCGGATGTCGAATATTGTAAACCGTTTTAATAAATCCTCTACGAGGATTGGAATTTGTCATTGGACATTTTATTCTCTACAATAATTAATCCTCTACGAGGTTATGGATTAATAATTCCATACCAAATAAAAAAGGCTGCTTAAACAAGCAGCCTTTTTCTATGAAATATAAATGAAATTACTTCATTAATATCATTTTCTTTATTGAGGATTGTGTTCCGGCTTCAAGCTTATAGAAATAAACTCCGCTTGCAAGATTGGAAGCATTGAAGTTTACTTCATGCTGACCGGCTTTTTCTACACGGTTAACAAGAGTCATTACATTCTCACCCAGAAGATTATATACATTCAGTTTTACCTGCTGATCTGCAGGAATTGAATATTTTATCACAGTGCTCGGGTTGAATGGATTCGGATAATTCTGTTCCAGTGAAAATACTGCAGGAACACTTACTTCGATTTCTATTTCATTAGAATACTTCGATGTACCATCCAGATCAACCTGTTTTAACCTGTAAGTATAATTTCCGGCGGTAAGATCTTTGTCTGTATAAGCATAACTCTTAGGCTCAGTAGTAGTTCCGAAGCCTGGGACATAACCGACTTTCTGGAACGAACTGTTTGCTGATTTACGCTCAACTTCAAAGCCGCGATTGTTAGTTTCAGTCGCTGTTGACCAATTCAAAACAACATCTCCATTGGATGCACTTGCAGTAAATGAAGCAAGTTCAACAGGAATAAGATTCCAGCCGGTTACCTGTATGTTGTCTAATGCCCACCACCAGTCCCATGCGGGTTGTACCGATACTAAGCGCAGCATAAAGCTATGTACTCCCACCATTGCTGATATATCATGATATTCGTGTGTGTTTCTTACGTCATTTACATCAAATGTTATGACATTCTGCCAGGTGCTTCCGCCGTCAGTACTAACATCCATGTATGCAAAATCTGAAGAACTGATTGCCTGCCAGTCATTATCCCATTCTATTGAGACCGACTGATACATTGAAGCGTCTATAGGAGCATTTAATAAAATAGTACCCGAGGAACCGCCGCCGCTGCTTCCGCAATTGTCGGCATCAGCAGCAAGAATTCCACCGGTCGCAGTTGGTGGCATTGTATAACGGCCAGTTATAGCAGGATCAGTAAATATTTGCCAGGGGCAGCCGCCGGTTGTATTTACTGTGTAAGCTCCTAAACCTGATTCAAAATCATCGAAAAACAAAGTCACTAAACTGGGATCCTGCTGGGTAGTGAAACTCCACATAGGACCGGGCGCTGAGCAGGTATCTCCTATTTCATTTACTTTCCAGTAATATGTTGTGGAATACTGGAGCGGTCCTCCGGTAATATTCCAGCTTGTAGCCAGTGTACCGCTTTGTACAAGAGTGAGTGCACCGGGATCGGTTCCAAAGTACAACTCATTTGTAACTGCTCCCGCTCCGTTTGTCCAGCTTAACTGTGCGAGATTACTTGAAACATCAGTTGCACCATTTGCAGGATCAGGATTGGTTGCTGTCTCAACAGGACAAGGAAGTCCGAAAGTCACCTTTGCCATCCAGCCCTGCGAGACTCCTGTTCTGCTGTCCATCCAGAATGGATATGCTACATCGTTTAGTGCTGCTACTCCAATATAGTCTCCACCGTAGCCGCCGGCAAATCCATTTATAGGACCAAATATAAAAGACTGATCACTGACTAGGAAGTTATTAAAAGTACTTCCACCGTCATATGAACCAGCCATATATACTTCAGCTTTATTATTTGTTACATTACGACTGTCATAAAAAACTACCAGGAGTTGTCCTGTTGACTCATCGACCGTACACCATGGGAATATCTGATCTTTACCGTTATTTAAAGGATCATCATTCACCCTTACCGGAACTGACCAGGTTGCTCCTCCGTCTGTTGAAGTAATTAATACAACATCAGGATCGCTGCCTGCAGGAGTAACTCCTCTTTGCGGCCAGCATATATAAATATTTCCATTATTAGGTCCGCCTGATCTGTCGACTGCCATTGAAGGGAATGAATTTACTCTCATTGAGCCTTTACTCGCTAGATTACCACGGATTCCAAAATTCACTTGATTGTATGCCCTGATGGTTGTCCAGGTTGCTCCGCCATCAGTTGATTTTGAAAATCCTATTCCATCCTCGCCGTCTGTCCAGTTTGCATCGTAAATACAATATGTGACATAGACTTCTCCATTAGGTCCTGTCTGCACATTGGCTCCCTGAGCAAAAGCACTTCCCAAAGGAGTTACAGATCCTGATAAGTTAACCAATGGGGCCCAGGTTGTACCAAAATCAGATGAGGCTCTGAGAACTACTTCACTGGCTCCGGCAAAATTTGTCCATACAGTATACAAATGATTTTCATAAGGACTCCCTGCCGTCTTATCAACCATCATATGTTCTTTATCATCACCGGCAGCGGGATTTACCGTGTGGTTTGTCCAGCTTGTCCCGTTATTTGTTGATACTGCCATACCTATTGCATAGGAACCTCCTATCAGGTATGCTTCGTAAAGATATCCATTCGGTCCGATTACTGATGCCGGGTCGCCGCCATTTGTACCGAATGGGGGATTATCACTGCCTAACCAGGATACACTGCCATCAAGACTCCAGTATACACCTGTTCCAAATATCGTTGTTACAGGCCAGTTCGAAGTGTTAGCCGATCCGAATATAATATTCTCGTCGGTTGGATGTACATCAACGCTCATTTCCGACTGAGTAGTGTTTGTTGTAGGATGGGGTCTAAAATTCGGGCTGACATCAGCGACAACGTCATTAAAAAGAAATTGCCTGTGAACCTGCTGTGCAGGCTGCCATTTTGGATTTAGAAGTACAGAAGGGTTGACGAGATCAATCGTTGGCCTTGACCATCGCGGATCTTCTGAAGTACTCTGAGCAAATGAATTCATTGTCCAGCCGATTAGCACTGTCAGCAGAACAATCATCGGTAGATGCTTCCTCATAAGTTCTCCTTATTAGATGAGTTTAACATATTAGTTGTTTAATTAGATCATTATTAATCAAATGATTTTTTTCTTTAACAGGGATTTGGGAAAGAAGGCTCCAATTCAAAACCATCGTCAGGAAAGCAAAGATTATGAGTGGCTGCAAAAGTAAACAGTAGGTATACATTATTAATAAAAATATCCCTGTGAATTATGAAATAATAACAATGGTCTGATAATATTATTCAATTATTAATAAACAAACCGGCTGCCGTTAAAGCCTGGCCCTTTATCGATTAATAATAATGCGATTAAAATAATAAATTTTATTTATAAAAGACATAATTATTTTTGAAGAATTTTTATAGTTGTAATTTTTGAAGATAAAATATTTTGCCCTTTACGTTAAGGTCAGAAGATAAATACACGTCCTTAACCTTGAAGGTTTTTAAAAGAAATTATATAAATTTGGAAAGATCATCGCAGATGATCTATTATTGTAAATAATAATAATCCCACGTAAAAGTATTTATAAATCCTCTACGAGGATTGAAATGTGTCGTTGGACATTTTATTCTCTACAATAATTTAACCTCTACGAGGTTATTCTGTGAAAAAGAGAATGTCTTTTAATAGAGAAGAAATTATATTGAGGGACGATCATCGTAGATGATCTATTATTGTAGAAATAAATCTTTCCCACACAAATGCAGATCCTCGTAGATGATCAATATAGGATGTCGAATATTGTAAACCGTTTTAATAAATCCTCTACGAGGATTGAAATGTGTCGTTAGAAATTTTATTCTTTACAATAATTTAATATCTGCGAGGTTATTTTGTGAAAAAGAGAATGTCTTTTAATAGAGAAGAAATTTTATTATGGAATGATCATCGTAGATGATCTATTATTGTAGAAAAAATCTATCCCACACAAATGCAGATCCTCGCAGAGGATCAATATAGGATGTCGAATATTGTAAACCGTTTTAATAAATCTTTTATGGGGATTGGAATGTAGTGTTAGAAATTTTATTCTCTACAATAATTAATCCTCTGCGAGGTTATGGATTAATAATTCCATACCAAATAAAAAAGGCTGCTTAAACAAGCAGCCTTTTTCTATGAAATATAAATGAAATTACTTCATTAATATCATTTTCTTTATTGAGGATTGTGTTCCGGCTTCGAGCTTATAGAAATAAACTCCGCTTGCAAGATTGGAAGCATTGAAGTTTACTTCGTGCTGACCGGATTTCTGAAGTCCGTCAACAAGAGTCATTACATTTTCTCCGAGAAGATTATAAACATTCAATTTTACATGCTGATCTGCAGGTATTGAATATTGAATCAATGTCGTCGGATTAAACGGATTCGGATAATTCTGAGCCAATGAGAAAGTTGCAGGAGCGGTAACTTCAACTTCAACTTCTTTTGAATAATTCGAAGCACCATTTAAATCAACCTGCCTTAACCTGTATGTATAACTCCCTGCTTCGATATTATTATCTGCATAGGTGTAGCTCTTAGGTTCTGTTGTGGTTCCGAAACCGGCAACATAACCAACCTTCTCGTATTCACCGTGAGCAGATTTACGTTCGATATCGAATCCCTTATTATTTGTCTCTGTAGCAGTTGCCCAGTTCAAAGTTACACTTCCATTGTTTGCAGAAGCAGCAAATGATGTAAGTTCAACCGGTACAGTATAATTGTAATCAACTACAAGGTAGGGTGGATTTGCCTGATTCCAGCCGTCGAAATTTATATACCAGGAGGTTGAAAAATCCCAATCTATAAATCCCATCGCAAACCATCCCTGAGTTATTGCATTTTGTAAATCAGAGAGTCCACCATTCCCCAGGTCAGAATTGTACCAGCCGGTGCTTAAATCAGCCATCGAGTAAATATAAGCAACAGATTGATCATAGTTGGCTTGTATCTGACTATTGATCGCAGAAGCGCCATCTGTTACCGGATTAACACTACTCATAGGGGTTGCGCTCCAGTAAGGAAAAGAAATAGCATTTATATAGCCGTGAAATGAAACACTTGTAACCGTTGCATCTGCGGGTATTGAACTTATATCAAAAACAGCCCAACCTACATTTGGATCGAGTGTGTTAATTTCACCATCGGTTTTTGTTGTTCCTTCTGTATTACCTGTCCAGTATTGTGCACTCTGCGGATAAAGAGTATCGGTAATCGTAATGAAATTAGGATCCTGTATTGTTTTGAAGTGGAAGGTTATGCTCGAGTTACAGGTATCCCCTATCTCTACAATTTTCCAGTAATAAGTAGTATAATAGGTTAACGGTAAATAACTGGGGTCAATATTCCATGAAGTAGCTAATGAACCTGATTGAACCAAATCAAGGGCTCCGGGATTTGTTCCAAAATAAAGTTCATTCTGTACTGCACCTGCACCATTGTTCCATGTAAGCTGTGAAAGATTAATATCTACATCAGTAGCACCGTTAACGGGATTTGGATTCGATGGTGCCCCAACAGGACAAGGAGGTTCAAAAGTTACCTGAGTTGTCCATGCCTGGTAAGCACCGGAAATATCATCGCACCAATAAGGATAAACAATACCGTTTGCTTCAACAATACCGATGTAGTCTCCCTGGTAACCGCCGGCCAGACCCGAGATTGGTTTTGGTTTGAAACTATGATCGCTAACCTGGAAGTCCGTAAACGAAGAACCGCCGTCTGTTGATCTTGAAACATAAACCTGGGCTGAATCAGGAAGTCCGCCGCTGATAGTTGCATTTCTCGTATCATAATAAACAACATTGACAGCACCATCGGCTCCTACACAAACTGCAGGCATATACTGATACTGCCCGTTATTCGGAGCATCCTGGTTTACTCTGATACCGGCTGTCCAGGTTGTACCACCATCTGATGAAATGTGCATTACTATATCTGCATCGGTTCCTGCGGGAGCAAGATTTCTCTCTGCAGTAACAATATACAAATAGCCGTTTCTTGGACCACCGCTATTATCTACTGCCAACCAGGGGAAATCGTTTGTTCTTATCTGGCTGCCGCCGGGGAAATTCAAAGAACCTCTGATTCCATTACAATCATAAATATTATTGTTGGATGTCCAGGTAGCACCGCCGTCGGTTGATTTGGCAAGCCCGACAAAATCACCTGTATAAGGATTACCGAGAATTGGATTCTGGTATGCAATATAAACTACGCCGCCGGGACCAACCTGCGGATTAACTCCCTGACAGTAGTGGTTTGCTGCAGGAGTATTGGCATGCTGAAAAGCCGACCAGTTGACGCCTCCGTTAGTAGTGTACGACACTGTGACGGAAGGTGAAGACTGGGTGAAATCAGACCAGCTTACATAAGCTCTGCCTAAATAAGGACTGCCGGGTACATTATCTACAGCTGTAAGGTTTTTATCCTGGGAACCGGATTGTAATATAGCGCCGGCTGACCATGTTGCGCCAAAATCAGTAGAATAAGCTGCCTTAATCGAGTTATAGGAACCAGGAAGATATGACATATACAATCTACCGTCAGGTCCTACACCCGGTCCGGGATCGCCGCCATGATCTGAAATCGGCGAAGCAGTACAGGTATCGCTTCCGAACCAGTTGTTGCCGCCGTCTGTTGAAACATAAACGCCTTCACTGAAGAAGAATGAACTCGGAAAGAAAACGTTTGATGATGCAAAAAGAATATTAGGATCCAAACCCCTTGTTATCGGAACTTCACTTTGCGTACCATTGCTCGGGTGTACGCGGAAATTTGGTAACACGTCTACAACCTGATCACGGAAGTTATAAACCAGATGTTTATGATTGGGATTCCGGTATTCTAAATTTCCTGGCGGGACATCATAAAACTGTCCTGACCTTGGAAAGTGAATACTCCACATCCTTGGATCTGTGATCTGAGCAAATGAGTTCATTGTCCAGCAGGCTAATATGCCAACCAGGACAATTATCGGTAAATGCCTCCTCATAAGGTCTCCTTATTTGATGAGTTTAACATATTGGTTATTTAATTAAATCATTACTTAATTATGATTTTTCTTCTTTTCAACTGATCAGAGATCGTTATCGTAAAATTTAATTATCGTTTCTGAAAGCAAAGATAATGGAGTACTGGAGAAGCAATCAGTAGTGTGCAATAATAACTGAAGTTATTTTTGATAACTATTGAATAATTAATATAGTGAAAGGCAGACTGTTTCAACTATTTCTTTAAAAAGTTCGGTTATTTAATTCAATTTCAGGTATAAGATTAAAATAATAATTTTTTTTTATAAAAAACAAAATTATTTTTTATTGTAATTAATTAAATATTAACCATTTGCAACATATTGCCTCTCTGGTCATAAAAACTGCCTTATAATGATAATAATCTGTACGATTTATATACTATGCCAGTTTATTCTTTTTACGGGGATATTAATATTTTTTAGAAGCTCTCCTCATGAATCTGATAAAATAAAGATCTCAATTATAACTGCAGCAAAGAACGAAATATCAGTCATTGAAAAGTTTATATACGCTGTAAAGTCGATCCGATATCCGGAGATTAACTTTGAATTAATTATAGTCGATGATAATTCAACTGATGATACCTTCAAAACCGCTGCTGAATTTATAAAAGATGAAAGCAACTTTAGAATTATTAAAACTGAGAGTAAAACTCTATCCGGGAAAAGGGGTTCTTTACTTAAAGGTATTGAACAGGCTACTTTTCCTTTCGTTGCCGTTACAGATGCCGATTGCATTCCATCTTCCGGGTGGCTGAAAAGTTATTCGGCAATGTTTGAGAAAAAATATGACATCGTTTTTGGTCCCTCGCCTTTTTACCAGGAGAAAAGTATAATAAATAACATATCATGTATTGAAAATTTAAAGACTCAGTATCTTTCGTTTAGTCTTGCTGTCATGGGCTTACCTTATACAGCAGGAGCAAGAAATATGGGCTTTTCAAAAAAATCTTTTTTCAGAATTGGAGGATATATCAATACTCAGGATACACTAAGCGGGGATGATGATCTTTTATTAAGAGAAGCAATAAGAAATAAACTGAGAATAAAAGCATTCTACGATAAAAACGCTTTCGTGTATTCCAGTACAAAGAGAACATTGAAAGAATACTTAAATCAGAAGGCAAGACATACACAGTCATCTCTGCATTATCTTTTAAGAAACAAAATAATACTCGCCGTATGGCATCTGTTAAACCTGTTTATGCTATTATCATTGATATTAGCTTTTATCAATATTCATTTTATTTGGTTATTTACAATTAAAATGATAACGGATATTGTGGTTTTATTATATACTCAGAGGAAATTCGGATATAATTTTAATTTGTTTGAAATATTTTACCTTGATATTGTTTACGAAATATTCATTGTAATTAATTTTTTTAATGCAATTTTCAGAAAGATTGAATGGAAATAGATAAAGTAAATGTTATCTTATTTTATAAATCCTCTACGAGGATTGGGATATTGTGTTAGGGATTTTTATTTTCTACAATAATTTAACCTCTACGAGGTTATGGGAGGTATTTCTATTAATTAACAAGATATTCATTGTAATTAATTTTTTTTAATGCAATTTTCAAAAAGATTGAATGCAAATAGATAAAGTAAATGTTATCTTATTTTATAAATCCTCTACGAGGATTGGGATATTGTGTTAGGGATTTTTATTTTCTACAATAATTTAACCTCTACGAGGTTACGAGATGAAAAAAGTGCCTTTTAATATAACAAAGTGATCGTATTTCGTGACTGAACGTCGTAGACGTTCTATTATTGTAGAATAGAAGCACATCTGAATGAAACCAGATCCTCGTAGAGGATCAATAAAGGATGTTGAACAATGTAAACCGTTTTTAAAAATCCCTGCCCTGCCGGTGGGGATCAACAAATACCGTGATTTAGATATAACCTTAATTCAAATATGCTAAATGTAGATCAAGGAAAAGCAGTCTGGCTAAATCCAGAGCATCCAAACTTTGAAAGATGGAGCAGAGGCAGGAATCTGGCAAAGGAAAGAGCGGAAGTTGCCAGAGACATCATATCTTCGGTTAAAACCTGTGAAAAGCTGGATATTCTGGATCTTGGATCAGGAGAAGGCGGTACTTCTTCTTTATTCGCCGGATCAAACAAAGTTATCAGCTATGATTTAAGTTTGCTTAGATTAAAATGCCAAAAGCGGTCAAATCAGAATTATCATTTAATAAACGGTAACGGAGAATTTCTTCCCTTCTATGATTCTGCATTTGATCTGATAATTCTGCAGGATGTAATTGAACATACAGCAAAACGTGATTTGCTTATAAATGAGTTGTCCAGAGTCCTAAAGAAAGATGGAATCATCTACTTAAGTACCCCAAATAAATATTCGGTGTTTAACATTATCTCTGACCCGCACTGGGGAATTCCGTTTCTGTCTTTATTCAAACGACCTGTTATTTATAAATATTTTTTACGTTTATTCCGAAACGCAGATTTAGGAAGAAATGATATTGCTGAACTACTCTCGTTACGAGAATTGAAAAACTTACTCAAGGATTACAGGTTCCAAATAAATACAAAAGATATTGTTCACTTGTTATCGAAGGATTCCAGAGGAATTCTATGGAGCAGCTTCCATATTTTTTTATATGATATATTAAAGAAGTCAGGTTTATTTTTTCTGGTTGAAAAATTAACAAACAACAGATCAGGATTTATCAATAATTTTATAACTCCTACATTCTATATTATCTTAAAACATTAAACTACCGGTTTGCACTATTATCAATAATTTATGTTAGTCACCGGCTAGGATCCTTTTTGAAATTGGTATAAAGAAGGAGTTTGAATTCTTTATTTAATGGCATATTTTTGTTTACAAAATTATGGTCCTGATGGAATACAAAGAACTTGCAGGAACAGCTGTTGAAGCAAAGGAAAGAGCGATCCCGACCTATTCAAAATTCAGAGTCGGTTCGGCACTTCTTACAAGAAACGGTAAGGTCTTTACCGGCGGAAATATTGAATCAAGCTCATACAGTCTTACTATTTGTGCCGAACGGGTTGCTCTGTTCAAAGCTTTATCGGAAGGAGAAAGAAATTTTACAGCAATAGCTATAGCTGGCGATAATGCTGACTTTTGCCCTCCATGCGGATCCTGTCTACAGGTACTGAACGATTTCTGCAACGGTATAGATGTGATTCTTATTAATCACAAAAATGAAATAAAAGTAATCAAACTCGGTGAACTGCTCCCCTTCCCTTTCGGGGGTGCTAACTTAAAATAAGAGAAATCATATGATGGAATATTCTCCCCACTCCCTCCCAAAAAATACAGGCTGGATTGAAGTTATAGCCGGCTGCATGTTTAGCGGAAAAACAGAAGAATTAATCAGAAGACTCCGCCGCGCGGAGATCGCAAGGCAGAGCGTGCTTATTTTTAAACCAAGGGTCGATACAAGATTTTCTGCTAAGGCGATTGTTTCTCACAGCGATCAATCCCTGCCCTCTTTACTAATAGATGATCCCGATGACATACTTGAACTTGCCTCAGATGTCCAGGTGGTCGGTATAGATGAGGCTCAATTTTTTCCTCCTGGAATTGTAGAAGTATGCAATACACTTGCTAACCAGGGAAAACGTGTTATTGTAGCGGGACTGGATCAGGATTATAGAGGCATCCCGTTTGAGCCGATGCCTCAATTGCTTTCAATTGCCGAATACATAACTAAAACGCTGGCCATCTGTGTTGTCTGCGGAAATCCTGCCGATAAAACACAAAGGAAAACTCAGTCTTCAGAGCGTGTTATAGTCGGAACTTCTGATATATATGAAGCCCGGTGCAGAAAATGTCATTATATTCCTAAAGAAGAAGGTCTCTGATGGATTTTACAGGAATTCTTCGGGGGATATTCGGTTTAATTTTACTGGTGGGAATAGCTTTTCTTTTTTCAAACAATAAAAAGAATATCAATTGGCGGCTTGTTCTCAGCGGTATTTTTCTCCAGATAATATTTGCTTTTCTTATACTTAAGGGAGAATATCTCCGGCAATTTTTTTCCCCCCTTGGCTGGCCTAAAGATTTTTTTTACTGGGTTAGCGGCTTCTTTATTCTGCTTTTAAACTTTACTACTGAAGGTGCTAAATTTGTTTTTGGTACATTGGCTGTATCTCCGGGACAGGACGGTAGTCTCGGGATGTTTTTTGCATTCCAGGTACTTCCCACTATTATTTTCTTTGCAAGCCTGATGTCAATATTGTATTATCTTGGAATAATGCAGCGTATTGTACAGGGAATGGCATGGATAATGGCGAGGTTTATGGGAACGAGCGGAGCAGAAACACTGTCGTGCACTGCAAACATTTTTGTGGGACAAACAGAAGCCCCGCTGATGATAAAACCATTTATTAAAGGAATGACACGAAGTGAAATACTTACAATAATGATAGGCGGAATGGCAACTATTTCGGGTGGATTAATGGCGGCTTACATCCAGATACTTGGATATTCTTATGCTAAAACACTTGGAATTCCTCTTGACCAGGCTAGACAGCTTTTTGCCACTCAGCTGCTCGGGGCCAGTGTAATGGCAGCACCCGCCGCACTGGTAATCTCAAAAATACTATATCCTGAAACCACAGAACCCGAAACAAAAGGAACTGTGAAGGTTAAAATTGAAAAAAATGCTTCCAATTTAGTTGAAGCGGCAGCCAACGGTGCATCAGATGGACTGACGCTTGCCTTAAATGTCGGAGCAATGCTTATCGCTTTTATTGCACTTATTGCTTTAATTAATTATTTGCTTCTGGGACTCGGAGATATTACAGGCTGGAACCAGTCATTAAAAGGAATATATGGCAAACCCCTGAACTTTCAGCTGGTGCTTGGATGGTTTTTACAGTTTATAGCAGTAGGTATCGGTATTCCCTGGCATGATGCCCTGAATTTCGGAAGTCTTCTGGGAACTAAAATAGTATTGAATGAATTTGTCGCATATCTTGATATGAGCAGTATGATAGAGATGAAACAATTGTTAGATCCCAAAACTATTCTTATGGCTACATATGCATTATGCGGGTTTGCAAACTTCAGTTCAATCGCTATTCAAATCGGAGGTTTAAGTCCGCTCGCTCCGCCGCGCAAGCCCGATATTGCTGCACTTGGATTAAAAGCAGTTCTCGGGGGTTCACTTGCTACCTTAATGACTGCAACACTGGCAGGTATTCTTTATTAATTATGCTCGATATTGATTTTAAATACAAAGACCTGATTTCACATCTTAAAAAAATAATCCCTTTTATTCCTGATGTTGCAATTATACTCGGAAGCGGACTTGGCGATTTTACTAAAAGAGTTGATGTAAAAAAATCAGTTCCGACTTCTGAATTACCTTCATATCCGCCCTCAACAATTACAGGGCACGCGGGTATAATCCATTTTGCTGAATATGCAGGTAAGAGACTTCTGCTGTTCCAGGGCAGAATTCATTATTACGAAGGATACCATTTATCAGAATGTATCCTGCCGGCATATATTGTTCATTCCCTCGGAGTTAAATATTTAATTGCAACAAATGCTGCAGGCGGGGTTAATCCCATTTTCCTACCCGGTGATTTAATGCTTATTGATTCGTTTATAGGAATCAATCTTAAGAAAGAATTAACAGAATTGCTTGGAATATCAGGAATTGAAGAAAAGCATAATTTTTTAAAGTTTCCTTCACCGGATCTGAATAATATAATCAGACGGGCGGCAAATAAAGAAAATATAATTTTAAGAGAAGGTGTTTACTGGTATAACAAAGGTCCGGCTTATGAAACCCCTGCAGAAATAAATATGGTTAGAGTATTCGGGGGAGATGCGGTTGGAATGTCAACAGTTCCGGAAGTTTATTTTGCAGCGGGTCTTGGAATAAAAACCGCCTCGATATCATGCATAACAAATTACGCTGCAGGAATTTCAGGTCAAAAACTATCTCATAGTGAAGTAACGGAGACTGCAAACAAAGTAAAAGAAAAATTTGAAAGGTTAATAAAGAAAACTCTTTCCTTTAAATTCGAATGAAATCAAATATTTTCATTATTTATTAGAAATATACCCCGGAAATAAAATATGACTAGGAATGATGATGAGAATAATTATCGTGAAGAAGGAGATATTATTATGTGCCAACCTCAATATTTATTGACTTTCTTACCCTTATAAGGTAATTTTACTTTTTAATTATTTTTTCAACTCATTCAGAAACAAAGCTAAATATGAAAGAATTCAGATTCAAAATAATCATAATTCTGGGCTTTACGGCACTCTGTATTTATCTTTTATATCCTACTTACGTTGATTTTCAGAATTCAAATGTAATGAATAAGGCTGTTGAGCAGAAGACAAAGGAACTGAAACAGAACAATCCCGAAATTACCTCCAGCCAGGTAGATCAAAAACTAGTAGTGTTTGAAGACAGTATAAAAATTGCTAACCCTTCCTGGGTTGATGCACGGAAAAAAAGGATAAAACTTGGCCTGGATTTGCAGGGTGGTATGCGGGTTGTACTTGAAGTAAATACAGCAAAACTGCTTGAGAAGCTGGCAAAGAATCCCGATGATACATTCAGACAGGTAATGAAAGAAGCCGAAAAGGAGGCCTCTACCACAAATGAATCTGTGGTTGATATTGTGGGAAGGAAGTTTCAGCAGCGCGGTGTAAGATTAAGCAGGTATTTCGGTAATATACGTCAGGATGATGCTGCCATTTTGAGTGATTTGAAAAAAGATGCAGAGGATGCTGTCTCCCGTGCTATGGAAATTATCAGGAACAGAGTTGATCAGTACGGAGTATCTGAACCGTCCATTGTAAGACAGGGCACAAGAAGGATTATCATTGAACTTCCCGGCGTTGCCCGCGAAGAGGAAGCCAAACAATTATTGCAGGGAACAGCCTTGCTCGAATTCAGACTTCTTAAAGCTCCGGATCTGGCTTTTTCGATAATGCAGAATATCGATAAGGTCTTAGCAGGGAAATCTATTGAGGATACTACTGCAGCAGATACTACTAAAGCCGAAACAACTGCTTCCAATGATACGTCCAAAATTACGGATACTAATGTTGCACAGAACGATACGTCAAAAAAGCAGTTAACACAGGAAGAATTTGCCAAAGAGCATCCTTTCTTTTCGGTTGCAATGATTGATCCGCAGGGAAGAACTGCTGATGCCTATGTTAAGGCAGACGAAAGAAATAAACTTGAACTGATGCTTAACCGTCCTGATGTACAAAAAGTAATTCCTGATAATATTGAATTTTTATTCTCCGCCAAACCGATTACATACCAGGACGGTAAAGCAATTTACCTGCTTTATTGCCTAAATAAAAAGCCCGAGCTTACAGGTGGTGTAATAACAAACGCTCAGTCAAATATCGATCCTAATACATCCCAGCCGGTTGTAAGTATGGAGATGAATTCTGAGGGTGCAGCTGAATGGGCAAGAATAACAGGTGCAAATATCAATCATCGTATCGCCATTATACTTGACGGACTGGTTTATTCTGCTCCGAATGTTAAATCAAAAATTACAGGGGGAAGATCCCAGATTGAAGGTGTCGGCAATCTCGATGAAGCAAAACTCCTGGAAATTGTACTCAAAGCAGGTGCTCTCCCTGCCCCCGTTGATATAATAGAAGAAAGAACCGTTGGACCGTCACTCGGACAGGATTCCATCCACAAAGGATTTAATTCAACATTGATAGGCTATATCGCGGTCGGTCTTTTTATGATATTTTATTACCACCGTGCCGGGACAATTGCTGCGGCTTCTCTTATCTTTACTACTTTATTTGTACTTGGCATACTCGCCGGGTTTAATGCAACATTAACGCTTCCCGGTATTGCGGGTATAATTTTAACAATGGGTATGGCCGTGGACGCCAACGTTCTTATATACGAAAGAATAAGAGAGGAACTTGCTACAGGTAAAACCATAAAAGCATCCGTAGACAGCGGTTTCTCCAAAGCATATTCTGCTATTATCGATTCCAATATTACAACATTTATAACAGGATTAATACTCTATCAGTTTGGTACAGGCCCTGTTCAGGGATTTGCCCTGACTCTCATGATAGGTATCGTTTCAAGTATGTTCTGTCAATTGGTTATCGCAAGACTGGTATGTGATTATATGGTTGCTAAAGGGCATAAAATTACACTTGGTTAATTCACTTTTACTCTTTTTAAGGAGCTGATTTATAAATGCGAATATTTGAAAATCTTCATGTTGACTGGTTAAGCAGGAGACATCTGTTCTATATTCTTTCAGCATCACTCTTCCTGCTGGGATGGGTTAGTGTAATCTTACGCGGATTCGTATTCGGAATAGATTTTAAGGGCGGAACTGAAGTTGTTTTACAATTTAATAATCCCGTAGATATTTCTCAAATCAGACAGTATGCTGATAAGATGGGTCTCGGTACCGTTGAACTCAAAACATTCGGCGGCGAAACCGGCGTACTTGCAAGAACGGAATTGCAGAGTATACCAAAGGATATTTTTCCTCACGTGGTAAATAATATAAATACTGCAATTCACAGCATTTATCCCGGCCTGCCTTTGAATATCGTTGATTCAACTGCAAAATCTGTTACTTACGAATTCGCAAATCCGGATACGACTAACATTTTAACTGATAAACTCTTCAGTGCAGGTTTTCAAACAAGCAAAGTTTCGGAAGAACCGGATAATAAAAGAATGATTGTAGGCGTTGGAATTTCCGACTGGGTTAAGGCAAACCTGAAGCAGAATATTCAGAATAATAACTTTAAGGTAATAAAAGAAGATCAGGTTGGTCCTAAAGTTGGGAATGAATTAAAAAGGGATGCTGTAATTGCTGTAGTTCTTTCACTTATCGGCATTCTCATTTACCTTGCGTTCAGATTTAAATTTATTTTTGCACTGGGCGCAGTAGTTGCACTGTTCCATGACGTACTGATAACTCTGGGATTATATTCAGTTCTCTACAATGTAATCCCGGGATTAAATCTCGAAATTGATTTAACAGTGGTTGGCGCATTTCTTACACTTATAGGCTATTCCGTAAATGATACCGTAATAGTATTTGACAGGGTGAGGGAAAATCTGAAGATTCATAAAACGATGCCTCTTCTGGAGCTAATCAATATGAGTGTTAACAGAACCATGAGCAGAACAGTAATAACCGTTGTTACAGTTCTTATATCAGTTCTGGTTCTTCTTATATTTGGCGGTGAGGTACTAAGAGCATTTGCTTTTACACTTTTCTTCGGAATATTAATCGGAACTTATTCTTCGATCTTCGTTGCCAGTGCACTTGTTCTTGAATATGCAAACAGGAGTAAGCGAAAAGTTCAGTTCTGATTCCAAACCTCAAAGATATTAAGCCGGTTTATTACAGCCGGCTTTTTTTTATCCTCTTCGTTAGTATATTTTCAGCAGGAGATGTTGAAAGAATTTAATCAAGAAGTCTTTTAATTTTTTCTATTGTTAATGGTGCGCTTCCCTCAAAATGATTATTTACATTAACGTAAATATCAATCTCGCGTTCGTATAAGAAATTAATAATTGACGGAAGCCGGGAAAGCTGCTCATCTTTAGGCAATACAACCTTTGACCAGTCCCCTCTTGTAATCTCTTCTATTTTCTTTCTGTCAGGTCCGTGCAGTCTTATTATAACCGGGTAACCTAACTGCTCTTTAAATTTATTGAATACATCATTTATCGGGGGCATAAAATACCCCTGCAGAAGAACGTGTGCAATATGATGACTATTCAAAAATTCGAAATATGATTTATTGAGATGATTTGGATTCCGGATTTCTATTGTATAAGGATAAGCGTTATCTACAGTATCAAAAAATGCACCTAGTCTGTCTATAAGTTCAGCCTGTGAACTCATCTTTTGCTTGTTAAGATATTCAAACTGAAACATGAGTGCCCCTATTTTTCCAGCCATTGGTTCCAGAGATTTCAGGAACTGATGAAATAAATCCGGTTCAAGAAAATGAGAATTTTGCTTCAATGTTTTTGTTTTGGTAGGATAATAATGCGTTAACGTGACAGAATTTGGTACTTTTATTGTAAATCGGAAGTCGTCAGGAACTGAATTATAGTATTCCTTTACTGTTGGTTCTTCGGGAAGTCTGACTATATCATCAAATAGACTCCAGAACCATTGATCGATTTCAACGGTATTATACCTGGAACTGTATTCTTCGAGATAATTTAGTTTAGGTTTAGCGGAATAAACTATCCCTTTCCACGAATCATACTTCCAGGAGCAAGTGCCTATTCTGAGAGCACCCATAGTAAATAGTTTCTTGTTTTATTAATAAGAATTAAAGGAAAAAAAATGTGAGAGGCAATAAAAAACGTATACTATCCCTGATTTTGTTTTTCAGCAATAGACCTGACCGGATAACATATTTTGACCCTAAAGGTTAACTTTGCTCAGTTTATATAAAGTATTTAGTATTTCTGCACTATTATTCCGCCTAATAATTCGTTTATTGAATATGAGAGATAATTGAGCTACTGAGTTTTGGATTTTTGATATAGAGTTGAAAGTAAGCCGAGTAAATGTGAGCGCTCAAATGGTTTTGACAAATAACCGGTAAAACCGAGTGATAAAAATCTCTCCCTGTCACCCAGCATAGCAAGTGCAGTAACTGCTACCACTGGTATACCGGCATAGTGTTCATTTATCCTGCGAATCCGCTCAAATGCTTCAATACCATTGATGCCTTTCAGATTTATATCCATTAAGATCGCATCATAATTCTTTAAATTGCAATAATTAATCGCTGCCTCACCGTTTGTGACATTATCAACCAGGCAGAATGGCTTAAGATAAGCCGATATTAAATGTGCATTCAATTCATCATCTTCCACAAGGAGTACAGCAAAATCTTTAGGGAAATTAAATCCGGATACCGATGCAACAGGAATCCCGGTATTAGTCCCAGGCAAAACTTTTACATCTATGAAAGGAATCCTGACCGTAAAAACAGAGCCTTTCCCGGGATTACTGCTAAGTGTTATAGTACCATTCAGCAGCTTTACCAGCTTACTTGTTATACTTAAACCGAGACCGGTTCCTTCGAAATTTCTTGTATATCCTTCACTAACCTGACGAAATGGTTCAAATATCATATCATGATATTCACCCGGAATTCCAATTCCCGTATCGATAATATCAACAGAAATATATTTGCCGTCACCGTTATTTGTACTTGAGAATTCAATGGTCACCCCTCCGGCCCGAGTATATTTTACTGCGTTATTCACAAGGTTATTGAAGATTTTCATCAGCATATCCCTGTCAGAATAAATATTGAAATGTCCCTGTGGAATAATTGAATTTATATATAAGCCTTTGGCCGCGGCATTTGGTTTAAATAATTTTATAGTCTCATTCAATACCTCAACTATATCGACTGAACTAAGTTTCATATAATGCTTTTTAGCTTCAATACTTGAGAGATCGAGAATTGAGTTCAAGGTTTCAATTAACCTGCTGCCGCTTGACAGAATCATTTTTGCCAGTTCAATATGTTCCATATCAGACAATTCGGAAACAAGGATATCTGCGTATCCGAGAATGCCGACCATAGGGGTTCTGAGTTCGTGGCTCATGTTCGCAAGGAAGTTTGATTTCAACCGGTTTGATTCTTCAGCTTTTTCTTTAGCAGCAACCAGATCTTCAAACAATCTCTTCTTTTCAGATATATCCTCTTTAACTGCGACGAAATTTAAGATATTGCCTTCTGCATCAACAATCGGTGATATTATAGCATTTTCCCAGTATAATTCTCCATTCTTCTTTTTATTATGAATCTCGCCCGACCAGGTACTGCCGGATAATATTGTGCTCCAGAGATTATTATAAAATTCTGCCGACTGAGATCCTGATTTCAATATTCTCGGATTCCTGTTTATAACCTCCGACAGTGAATAACCGGTAACTTCAGTAAACTTATTATTTACGTACTGAATATTTCCCTGCAGATCTGTAATTATAACACTAACTGGACTCTGCTCAATCGCTTTTGTAAGTGTCTGAATATGTTTTCCGGTAATCACACGTTCTGTAATGTCCTGAAGCATTCCGATTGAGCGGATGATTTTACCTTGTGCATTTCTGAAATGCTTACATTCCTGGTAAACAAATCTTACCCTGGAGTTATCCTTCTTAATAATCCGGTGTTCAAGTTCAAATCCGTCAACTCCTGTTTTTAATGAATTATCATAAGCCGAAAGAAATGTATCAAGGTCAGCTTTATGAACAAACCCTGTAAATGCGTCCTTCGAACCGATGACTTCGTCCTTTTTTACGCCTAAAATCTGGTACATCTCATTGGACCAGAATACCTGTTTTTTTTCATAATCATGCTCCCAGCTTCCCAATCGTGCAAGGTGCTGAGTCTCATTTAGCAAGTGAGTCTGATTTTTTAACTTCTCTTCCGATTCTTTCTTTTCGTTTATATCCGTAAGGATACCTCTTATTCCCGCAAATCCTGATTCATTGAATATACCGGTGCTTGAAGCATTAACATATCTGTAATTTCCGGATTTAGTTATTATCCTATATTCACTCTGGGCGGATCCTTTAACAGACAGATTCTGGAAATTTAATATAGCCAGTGAACGATCATCGGGATGAATGAACTCGGCAAAATATTTACCTATAAGTTCTTCAGTTTTATAACCAGTCGATTTTTCAACTCCTGAACTTATAAAAGTTATTATTCCCTCTTTGTCCAGAGCGAAAACTATGTCGCTGATACTTTCAACCAGGTTCCTGTATTGGGTTTCACTTTCCTTTAATTTTTCTTCAGCCAGTCTCCGACTGGTAATATCACGAACGTACCCTTCAAAGTGCTTTGTATTCCCTCTATCATCTTTTACACTAAATGCATTGAGCTGTATCCATATGACTGTACCGTCTTTTTTCTTCCACTGTACTTCACGATCCGACACAAACCCTGTCGGTTCAAATTCTCTTATAAAGCTATCCCTATCATCTTTTCGATAATAAATATCATCAGCAATATTAACCTCGCGAAGATCATCCGCTGATTCATAACCCAAAAGCCCTACCAGGGCTGTATTTACTTCAATGAACTTTGCTTCAACAGAAGATTGATAAATTCCAACGGGTGCAGAGTCAAAGATTGACCTGTAATTCTGCTCTGATTTATAAAGTGCAACTTCCATAAGTTTGCGTTCCGTAATATCATGCAGGAAACCTATGACGAATTCCTTATCATCTATTTCCATTTTGGATAAGCTGATATCTGTATAGATCAGATTACCGAGGCTGTTTGTATGAAGCCATTCAAATTTTTGAGGGTCGCCGGCAAGTGTGGATGCAATCACTCTTGATGCAAGTTCTGATGAATGTTTGTTACCCGGCTGATATTCCGGTGAAAAGTCAGCCGGAGTTTTACCTATTATTTTTTCCCTCGGAATGCCAAAAAGCTTCTCCGCACTCTCGTTACAGTCAATAAACCTCTCCTGATCAAGCAGAACAATGGCTTCGGTCGAGTTATTAAAAATGTTTGTGAACTTCTTTTCGGTTTCAGATATATGTTTAAGGTTATTATAATTTGATTTGGTATAATAATAAAGCAGCAGAATCCCGCCTAATGCTATTGTTAGACCTAAAATAAGAATATTATAAAATGTATGGGTCGTTATCGGTTCATAAATTTCCGACAGATCCATTTTTGTAACCATATACCAGGGTGAGTTCTCAATCCTTCTTACATCAGCAAGCACAGATACCCCTCTATAATCTTTCCCCTGGATAATACCTCTGCTTCCATTTATTACTCTAGCTGCAGTCAAATTTATTTCGTTGGCGGACTTTTTTAAAAGCCGGCCCGGTTCTGAATAAAATTTCAGAGGACTGATATATCTTATGCTGTCCGCATCGGGAGTAACAATCAGACATTCACCTGAGGAATCATCAATATACCAGGTTGAAACGATCTGGAACAGCAATTTATTGGGATCGATTTTGAGCACCAATACAGAAGTATCATTTTCTGAAAGAATAATGGGAACATAAATATCAAGGCAGAGTTTTTTTAGATATTTGTCAACATAAATATCTGAATTATTTATTCTGTTATTTCTTACTGAAACTTTCAGAGAATCCGGCACATAATCGAAGGAACCTGATGGATTAAGATTTACGACGACCCGGGGAATCCGGTTAATAATAAAAAGATTTGAGTAATCGTGATTTTTGTAAATTGATGAAACCAGAGAGGCAATTTTCAGAGAATCACCGAATGAAGAGGAATATTTATATTTTTTTAAGTAGCCCTGAAGATTTTCATTATCAAAGAGAAATCTTGCATCCGCATACCTTTCAGAATACCATTGTGTAATCGCATTATATTTCAGTTTTGCTATAGAGCTCAATTCTCTGGATTGTTCAGATAATTCACGGGTTTTATCCCCCTGATAAAAATTAAAACCCAGGTAAATAATAAGGAAGATTGTACCGAGATAGACGGCAAATAATACACGAATTGAACGGAAATACTGGAAAATCATTAAATCTCTTCAACATATGCAATTGTCAGCTATAATAAGCACAATTAGTGCCAAAATTTAATCTAATAACCTCTATTTAAAAATTTTATGACGATGAATTATCATTTTGAGAAAGCTCATTTACCGGCGAAATTCATGCAATTTTGACCACTACCATTGTCATATCATCATTTACTTCGGCCGCGCCCCTATAGTTCTTTATATTCTTCCATATCTCTTTTAGTATTTCGCTGCTGTTATGAGAGGATTTATTCAGGAGCAGTTCGGTTAGTTTATCTTCACCAAAGAGATCCATTTGCTCATTCATTGCTTCAGTTACTCCATCCGAGAAGAACGCAAAAATCAAGTTTTTGTTAAGTGCTACTTCCTCTTCACATAGAGTTTTTTCAAAGATAATTCCCCGCTCCAGACCTATGCCCAAACCGATTGTTCTATATTTATTCATTGTACCGTTTTTCGCGGCAAAAACAGGCATATGTCCTGCCCTGCAGAACTTTACTTTATTTTCTGTCATATCGAACAAGGCAAGAGTCATGGTGACAAACCAGCTTCGTTCCATAGATTCATAAATCCTTTTATTTATATCAATAAGAATCTCCTTAGGTTCCCTCCCCGGTGCACAGGCAGACTCGATCATAGTCTGTAGTTTAGTCATATACAAAGATGCAGATAATCCTTTACCGGATACATCCCCAACAACCACAAAAAGTTTATCATCTCCGATGGGAATCAGGTCGAAGTAGTCTCCTCCCACCTGCTGTGCCGGAATCATTTCACCCGAAATATCCAGGCCTTTTATTACAGGAATTTTCTTCGGAAGAAGGCTCTGTTGAATCTTTCTGGCAAGGTCAAGATCTCTCTCAATTTTAATTTTCTCAGCTTCTGTTCTATATAGCCTTGCGTTTTCTATGGCTATAGCCGACTGGTTTGCCACAGCATAGAGGAGGTCCAGATCTTTACCCGCAAATTTTGCCCCGGAATGTTTTAGTCCTAGCAGCATCAGACCGATGACTTTCTGTTTTATTATCATCGGTATTATGGTATAAATACCTGCGGATGTTAAAAGAGTATGACTTACAGGAAAGGCGCGTGAAAAATCTTCTTCTTCTATTACCGGGTTCTTTGAAGTTGTATTTTTTTCGTTAATAACTTTCTGCAGATTTAATCCCGGCACCTTCAAATCCTTTGAATCTATACCGACACTTCTTGCAAGGTTGAATTCGTGATCTTTTCCGTCATAAAGCATTATTCCGAATTTATCTATCTTCAGAGATTCAACGAAAGTCGTGGTCATTGTGTCGAGTATATTTTCAAGTCCTACAACTGTGGTAACGTCATTGCTGAAACTGACTAATATTTTCTGATAAGCGAACTGTTCAGGGTAGAATTTAGAAGTCAGAAAATCCTGGAACTTATCTTTAGTCGATTGAAAGATCAGCGCAAATATTATAAAGATAATCCCTGCGATTACCCCCTTATATTCCGTACCGATTGCAGTGCTTATTACCTGTCCAATCCCGTAAATTACAAGGAAATAAACTGTGGCAACGCTTATTGTTGCCGCCCCGTATACTATGGTATTCTTTATAACGACGCTTACGTCCATCAGCTGGTACTTGAATATAGAATAGCCGAATGCGACCGGAAGGATAAAAAGAATTATCATCGGCATATAAAATTCAGGCGAGTTAAATACTGTATCAGTTATTGCCGGAGCAACAAACAATGTATAAAGGATTACAAGAATTGCCAGGAAATAGGATACGAGTATTATTGAAAGAGGTTTTCTTTCCTGAGAGGTTTTTAATCTGAAATAATTAATAACGAGAGAAATAAAACCCGCCAGGAAAGCTACTCCGAGGTATATATTGGCTGTGCGTATAAAAATTTCATAGTGGTAGCTTCTTGCGGGTGCATCGTAAACATATATAAACCTGTAAATAATTAATCCTATAAGTATTGCGGCAGGCAGAAGGTAAAGTAAATAATTAACTGCTTTTTTCTCTACAAATTTATATTCGTGCGGAAATATCCAGAAGAATTGGAGAATCAGGAAAGGACCATATACGTACCCCCCGGAATTCAAAAAATCGATCAGTAAACGCAGAGGGGGAATTCCCATTACAAACGGCAATGACTGGTAGATTAACAATAACATCAGGATTAATGTTGCACCAACACCATAGAATACTCTTTGCACCCTCCCATCGGGTTTGGCCATTAATACAATGAAGGCAATAATCAGCCAGAAAAATCCAAGAAGACCGACTCCCAGAGAAGAAAAATTTATAAGCTTTTTTATGTATACTTTTGTTTCAATCAATCCGCCGCTTTTTTTCTTTGCTATATATTCAGCATAATCTCCACCGTTTACACGGTTAAGGATCATCTGTGCCTGTTGTGTGTCTTTTATTCTCGTTCCGTTTATTGCAATAAGGTAATCGCCGTCCCTGATGCCTGCTTTCCAGGTGACTCCCTCTACTTTCACATTTTCGAACCGGATTGCCAGAGTATCTCCTTGCATAACGGGCAGCCAGAGACATTCGTCATTAGAGGTTGGGTTTACTGTAGTGATAATTAAAATATTACCCAGAGCCAGGCAAATAAGCAGAAGACTCATTGCAAAAATGATCTTTGATCTATACCTGACCAAATATTTTTTTACCGGATCCATCGGTTACATTTATCTCTACGGTTAAGATACAAGCGGGAATTATTTATCAAAAAATAAGTAATTATTTTACTTTAATCACCATCAGAGTAATATCATCTGATTGAACAGCGCCGGAAGTATAACTGAGAACCTCCTGTCTGATTTCCTGAAGTATACCGGAAGAAGATAGATTGGAAACTCTCACAGCAATTTCCTCGAGCCTTTTATCAGAAAATTCCTCGCCTACTTTGTTCATAGCTTCTGAAACTCCATCTGTAAACATTATTATTACATCATCTTTTCTGAGTGTAATTTCCTGAGATTCATACGGCATCGTCTTCATTACTCCGAGTATTATTCCACCTTTATTAAGTTTAATTATTTCACCATTCCTGATCAATAAAGGCGGATTGTGCCCGGCATTCACATAAGTAAATTTTTTAAAGGTATCATTAAGCACTCCCCAGAAAAAAGTAATGAATTTTCCATCTGAAGTATTTTCAGTTACCAGATCATTTATTAATGCGGTAGCCTCATTAATTTCCATGCCGTGTCTTACTATAGTTTTCAGGAAAGCCTGAAGATTAGCCATTAGGAGGGCTGCAGGCACTCCCTTGCCGGAAACATCGGCAATTGCAACACAGACACTATTCTCATCAAGCCGTATAAGATCATAGTAATCTCCCCCCACCTGGCGCGAGGATACGTTCATTGCTGAGATTTCAGAATTATTAAATGAAGGTATTGAGTGGGGAGAAGGTTCTTTTGTATGTCACGGGCAATATCGAGTTCATCTTCCATTTTTTTCTTTTCAAGGGCCTCCTGGAACAATCTTTTATTTTCAATCGAAATGATTGCCAGACTTCCCACAGAATAAACATATTCTATATCTGCCTCGGAATAATCCTGGTTATTTATCCTTTTCCCCAGAAAGATTAATCCTTTGGTTTCTCCCTGGATCTGCATCGGGACAACAAGTTCAATTTTAAGATCTTCAAGTTCATGATATTTTGAAATACCGTCGCCTGTTATTGATGATTCGAGTGATTGCAAATTTTTATCAGATATTATTTTAAGCAGCCTGTCATTATCTATTTTGGATTCAAGGATTTCAGGACCCGAATCTTCAAAAGTTATTACCGCAAATCTCGATACAAATAACTGCCCGATAACCGAGTAAACGAGAAGTCTTGCAACACGTGAAGATTCCGAAAACAGGGCAAATTCTTTACTCAGCTCGAACAATGAATTTAACCGGTGCAGACGTGAGTCAAGCATCCTGTTTACTTTTTTAAGCTCGTTTATGACTATTGAATTCTGAATGGCGGTGGAAGATATATTCAGGATGGTTTTCAGGAATTCCCTGTCGTCTTCCGAGTATGCTGTCTTATTCAGTTTCTCCCCCAGACAGATTACACCAAGAACTTTACCGGAAGAAATTACTTTTTCTGAAACACACAAATCACTCAGCCCAAGGTTTGCCTTAAATTTTCCCTCCTCAAAAATATTAACTGACCAGCCTGCTTCGGGGAATTCATCCAGAATTTTTTGGGGAATTCCTTTAGAGGATTGGATCCTGTATCCGCCGTTAACATTAAGTGCAAATAAACCTTTTGTGGCGAGGAATTTACCCATACAGGTTAGCAGTATATTATTTACAATGAAATCCAGGTCGGTGCTTGAGTTTAATATACGACTGAATTCTACTAAAGCAGTAAGATTTCTTCTTACCTTAATATTTTCAGTGTCATTCATTTCAGCGGGTGTTATTTAAATATTTGGTGAGGTAAACTTCGTTATATTTCCCGGGAACTGTATTGTACTTAACCTCATCCATTAGTGTTTTCATCAAATACATTCCAAGTCCGCCAACGCGGTGCTGACGGTAATATTTCTGTAAATCAGGATCAGGTACATCTTCGGGGTGGAATGATTTGCCGTAATCTACAATAATTATAGTAAGCTTATGATCTGAATACTTTAGTTTCAGAAGTATTTCACCGTTGGGAAATGACATATAGGCATGTTTTATAATGTTGGTACATGCTTCATCCACAGCAAGCATCACATCCTCAGTTATACCGGGCTTTATTCCTACCTGCTCAGCAGCAGTTTGAATAAATTCTCTTATAACAGAAAGATTTTCCGTCCTGCTGGTAATCTTAAGTTTTTTATCTATTTTATTTTTTGTTTTCAACTTTCCCGGTCGCTTTGAATTTATTGATGGCCTCATCTTCAGATTTGAAGATTTCATACAGCAGCGGAAATCCCAGCAGATCGAAAATATTGTAGACTTTATCGCTCATACTGGAAAGTTTAATGTCACCTTCATTTTCCCGGATTTTTTCGATATAAGCCATGAACACACCTAATCCTGCACTACTTATGTAATTCAGATCTTCAAAGTTTACCACAATATTGTACTTGCTGCTGTCTATTAGCTCTGAAAAATTGTTTTCAAGCTGCGGCGCTGTATGTGCATCAAGATATCCATTAAGGTAGATTATACTTACATTTCCTTTATCTTTAATGGTAGTGCTGAATTCTGCCATTCTTTTTCTCCATCTGATTTAATTTTTGATTTCCATTTAAAAATTACCAGAGTTATATCATCATACTGTGAATGACTCTGTGAAAAAACTGTTACTTCCCTGATCACTTTATTTGCAATGTCATCGGGTGTCAGTTTAGAATTACTAACTAATATTTTTTCAAAATTGTTCACCCCGAAGTCTTCAAGGTCCATATTCTTTGCTTCTGTAATTCCGTCCGTATAAAGAACAATTATATCCTCTTCATGAAGGTTTATTTTTGTTTCATCCAGAGAATTATCAAAATGTTCCGTAAAGTTCAGTCCAAGACCAATTCCGGAGGGACGGAGAGTTTCGGCAATTCCATTCCTGATTAAAATCACAGGACAATGTCCTGCACGCGATATTGTCAGGGTTTCTTTTTCCCTGTCTATTATTCCGTACGCAGCACTGACAAAACTGCTTCTGTCAAGAGTACGCTGAAGGATCTTATTGGCGCTTATTAAAATATCTTTTGGTTTTGTTATAGTTTTGGAAAGCGATTCAAAAATTCCTTTAACTTCTGCCATTATGAATGCTGCAGAGATCCCCTTTCCGGATACATCGGCAATTACAAAACCGAGTTTATTTTCATTAATTTCAAAAAAATCATAATAATCGCCGCCTACCTCGAATGCCGGTATGAATACGCTGGATATTTCCAGTCCCTTATATTCAGGATGCTTTGAAGGCAGGATTTTACGCTGTACTTCACGGGCTACATCAAGTTCTTTTTCCAGTCTTTCTTTTTCGATTGATTCTTCCAGGAGCCTTGCATTATCAATTGCCACTGTTGCATAATCTGAAAAAGTGTTTATTGCATTAACATCTTCATCATTAAAAATAGAACTGTTCTTCTTTGCAACAATAAGGTAACCTTTAACTTCATTATGAATTTTAAGCGGAGACACAGCAACACTTGAGAAGTTTTCACTAAGTGAAGAAATCCCTTCAAATTTTACTAATGAGAGAATTTCAGTTCCATTTAATGATTTACTTCTGATGCGTTTGTAAACATAATTAGATACCTCCTTTGCATCAATGTACCCTATGTTTTTGTGAGCAATTGTTGTGGACTCCTTTTGTTCACTCCATAGAATCCAGGCTGCATCGGCATTACATACCTTAGTTGCAATATCAGTGACGGTCTCTGCAAGATCATTAAAATCAAGAACTTCTGTTATAAGTTTACTAAAATACTGAAGTGAGGAAATCTCCTGCGCTTTCCTGTCATAGGCTTCGGCAGTGGGAAGATGAAATAAAGTAGTAAAGAATAAGACACTGAAATAAATTGCCCCGTATATCATCAGAATATTAAGAAACTGAGCCAGTGATGGTGAAAAAGAAACCAGCATCCTGTAATGAATATTTTCACCGCTGCTGTTTACGAGGTTCACTATAAATAAGACAGCTATAACAACCGAAATAATAAGCAAGGATATTTTTTCTTTTTTCTGAAGAAAAGCTATCCAGGATATTCTTACAGAGTTGATTGCTATCAATAAAATAGAAATAATGAAAAATGTATTTCTGATGAAAGAAAGGTCAGGTAGCTTATCAAATGCTGATGAAAGAGAAGCCAGTATAAAAAAGACAACCATAGTATTGAAGTAAGTATTCAGATTTCTGTTTTGTTTTAAAAAAAATAATTCTCTGAATGTAAGAAAAATGTAGGCAAGAAAACTCAGGATAAGAAAAACATAGAAGAAACTCACTATCCTGAAAATTAAACCCGATTGTTCCTGGAGATTATCAAAAAACAGATTCAATATTGAGCCGGAAAAACTGATCATAAAAAATATTATTGCGTTAAGAATACCGACATTCATTACCATTGAGATCGGATTAATTTTCTTAAAACCCATCAGCTCAATCAGGTAGACAATAAGGGAAATTACTGTTAATGCAACCAGGATTTCATTTATTATATTATAAAAGGTGGAGTTCAGGGCAGATGTAAATATCTTAAAAAAGAATAAAATTGCAGCAAATCCCATAAACAGGCGGAATTTCAGATTATGTGTGAGAATTGCATTTATCATATTCAGTTTAAGTTATTTTTTCGGATTAAAATACTACTATAATTTGTCCGTTCAAAGACGCTTTTCAGCCATATAACCATGGTCAAATTAAATGAATTCTTTCATTTTGTAAAGAAAAGAATTATGAACGGGTTAAATGTATGATGGGAATAGCTTTTAAGAGATAAAAAACCCTTGAAAATCAATAAAATGTGCTATTTATTAAATTTCAACCGAACTCTCTTTTTGCTTTTTTTGTAATGTATCCTGATGTATTTCAATTCTCAGGCGTTTCATTTCCTCTCTCATTTTTTCCATTTCTTTTTGAAGCTGTTTCATCTCTTTTTTAAATTCATCTTTATTGAAATTCATCATAGAATCACCAAATATCCTGAATGCGGATGTTAACGAATCAGGGAAATAATGATTTCCCTTTCCATTATAAATCAGGGAATCACCCTGGAAAACGCCCAAACTTTTCAGTATTGAATCGACATCAGGTATTTTAACTCTCACAGGACCGGAAGCGGAATCAGAGTATTCATATTTGAATGAATAACTTTTTTGTCCCTTTCCGCCGGGAATATCAATTATGATAGGAGGGATATTTTTCATCGCTTCTTCAACCTGTGCCGAAATACTGTCGAAATCTGGCAGCTGAAAATCAGGAATATCTATTTGGGAAATATGAACCCTGCAGATATTCGAATCAATATAGACATTAAAGTTTTTACCCCAGGAAGGATCACTCTTTAATTTTAGCAGACTACTATCCAGCTGCAGATTTATTCTCATATCCCGGAAGGATCTGTCCGCATCCCCCATGCTTTTTTTCATCTCCTCTTTAGCCCTGGCCATCTCTTCCTTGAATTTATCCTTATCAAACTCGTAAGTTTCGGTAAAAATTGTATCAGGCGTAAAGAATATATAGTTATTATCTTTATTGTCTTTTACTTTATTAACAATAGTTCTTACATCAGGATTTTCATAAGCAAAGTAACCTGCGGGTACAATCTTGTTAAATTCCTCCCTGTTTGCATCGCGTGCAAATGACATTATGTCGGCAACAATAGCTTTATTATAATTCCAAAGGTTAGGATTTATAGCTACAGTATTTTTATCATTTACCAGCACCTGCGTCTGGAGATCTTCGGCATAGGATTCAAGAATCGAATCAACCTGCTGTTTTTGTTTATCATTAAGTTTAAGAGTCGCTGTGAACCTTTCAAGGTTATTCACAGGAACACTGCTGCCTGCTGTTTTGATCTCGAAAAATTCCTTTCCAGCTTTGTCATATCCAAGTTTAAGGTATTGCCCGTTTGACCTGTCAAGCGGAAGTTGTTTTGAGAATGCAAAATTAAATACGTCTTCGTTCGATAGATCGGAAGCGAAAAATAATGGTCTGAGATTCTCCTGGTAAAACCCGGCCAGATTGGTCTTCTGTTGTTCGACTAATTCATCAATTACTCCGGGATTAAACTTCAGAAAAATCATCAGAACAATGGCCAGCGCAGTAAAACTCAGAGCCGGAGCCCATTTCCGGAATTTCTCGAAAAATATCCCTTTATGATTAAGATTGGCTGCGAGCCGTGTTTCAAAATAGGGAGCTTCCGGCAGTTTTTTCAGGGATGAAATGGTTATTTTTTTAATCTTCCTTAATTCATCCAGCTTATCCTGAAACTCCTTTGAAAACTTTATTTTTTCTTCTAATTCTTTGGACTCACCTGCAGATAATTCTCCATCAAGGTAGGCAGATAATATTTCATATTTTTTACTGTATTTTCTCATAACATCAACTCCTCTTCATAGGGTTTCAGGATATTTTTCAATCCTTCCCTTGCCCTGAAGATTCTTGATTTCACTGTACCTATTTCACACTGAACTGTTTCAGCAATTTCCTGGTAGCTCATCCCTTCAATATCTTTAAGCAAAAGCGGGACTCTCAATTTCTCGGGTAATTTACCTATAGCCTTATGAACCAGAATTGCAATATCATTATTTTCGGGAGCAATCGTATCCTCGGTCTTTCCCTCGGCTTCTTTTATTGGAGTAAAAATATTTCTGATTTTTATTTTTCTCATATAATCTTTGCATTTATTCACCGTTATACGGTAAAGCCACGTGGTGAACTGCGATTCAAACCTGAAATCATTGAGATTCCTGTAAACCGTTAAAAAAACATCCTGTGCCACGTCATCTATAGAGTTTGAATTGTTCATTGTGAGATATATTATGTTTCTCACTTTCTCTTTATGTCTCTGGACAAGCACAGCAAATGCAGATTCATCTCCGTCAATAAACCTCTTTACTAAAGAGAAATCGTCATCCAGATTTAAAATTTGAGCGTTCTGCAAATCTTTTTTTGTAATTTTCGTATCCATCATTTTAGACGTAAATTCAGAGGGTTGGTTCCGTAAAAAAATTTAATAAGGATATAATAATTAAAATAAAAAATAATCATATGCTATATCTGTGTAAACTTGCTTTGTTACTCCTATTAACTTAAATTTAGCAGAAAAATATTAGGAGTTGTTTAATGAAAACAAAAGTCACTGAAAGGTACGAAGCCGTCATCATAGAGTTAAAAGGAAATGTGATGGGCGGTGAAGATACTAAAGAATTCAACGAATTACTCCATAAACTGATCGACGAGGGAAAGAAAAATGTTGTGGTAGACCTTTCGGATGTCAAATTCATGAACAGCTCCGGCCTTGGTATGATGATAGGCGGGTTAACAACTATGAAAAAAACAGGCGGAAACCTCAAATTAGCCCGCGTTACAGAGAAAATAGAAAGCCTTCTCATTATTACCAAACTAATTACAATCTTCGAATTTTACGATAATGTTGATGACGCAATAAAAAGTTTTTCTAATTAAATTTCTTCCTAAAAACAGTTTTATGTAGTTTTGAACTCCGGATTTTATTCGGAGTTTTTATTTTGAGAATTTTTAAAAATAATGAGTTATAAATGAGAGTGACTGTTCTAGTCGGAAGCCAGTGGGGAGATGAAGGCAAAGGCAAGATTGTAGATATCCTGAGTGAAAATTATGATATTGTAACCCGTTACCAGGGAGGAGCGAATGCCGGTCATACCGTTACGATCGGTGAGAAACAGTATATCCTTCATTTAATCCCTTCAGGCATTTTAAGAGAAAATGTAATTTGTGTTATAGGTAATGGAGTGGTTATAGATCCCAATGCACTGCTCGAAGAAATTGATCTTCTTAGAAAAAACGGGATAAATGTTGACGGGAGATTATTTATCAGTCATAATGCACATCTGATAATGCCCTACCATAAACTCCTTGATAATATCAGCGAAAATAATGGTAATAAAATCGGCACTACCGGGAGGGGCATCGGACCCTGCTATATTGATAAATATGCAAGAAAAGGTATACGAATTGTTGATCTTTTGAATAAGAAAGTTCTTGAAGAAAAAATAAGAGAGAATTTACTAGAGAAGAATAACCTGCTCAAAAAAATCTATAATCTGGCAGAACTGGATGTAGAAGAGATAATCAGAGAATACGTCGAATTCGATAAAACAATTGACAAATATGTAAAAGATGTTCCGGCATACCTTAATAATGCAATATCAGAAGGAAAATCGATTCTTCTTGAAGGAGCACAAGGAGCGCTGCTTGATGTTGACCATGGAACATATCCGTATGTTACCTCTTCCAGTCCAACATCCGGAGGTGCATGTACCGGGACAGGTATTCCCCCGACAAAAATCAATCTTGTTGTCGGAATCGTTAAGGCATACACCACACGGGTTGGCTTCGGTCCCTTCCCGACAGAATTAGTAGATGAAACAGGTGAGAAATTAAGAAAGATTGGTGCTGAATACGGGGCAACAACCGGAAGACCGAGAAGATGCGGCTGGCTTGATACATTCCTGATTAAATATTCGGTCTCTATAAACGGAATCGAAGAAGCTGCAATAACAAAGCTAGATGTCCTGGATTCATTCAATGAAATTAAGGTCTGCACCGGCTATGAATTGAAAGGTAAATCCTTAAAATCGTTTCCTACGGATGTCCTTAGATTATCTGAAGTTAAACCAGTTTATGAAACTGTTAAAGGATGGAATTCAGATATTTCTAAATGCCGTACATATTCTGATCTGCCTTCAGAAGCTAAAGAATATCTTGAGTTTATCGCCAGGCATACAGGTATAAAAATTACCATTATCTCGGTTGGTCCGAAAAGAGAACAGACCTTTTTTATCGCGTAAAAGTAAGCGGAACCAGGGATTCCAGGTTCATTACTAAAATATGACTGGATTTTTTACTCATAAAAATGCGATACTTGGCTTTATTTTTTTATAATTCCGGGTAAAACCAGCCTATGAAAATGTCCGGTGGACCGGCTTCTTTAAATATTAAAATCAGTCTCCTTATTGTAGCTTTTCTTATAGCTGTCGGAACTCTTTACTACACCCAGAATCTGGTAAAAGTGCTGCAGGACAGAGAAAGAACAATTGTTGAGCTGTATGCCAAAGGTATTGAATATGTAGCAAATACATCAGAACCGGATGCCGACATTACCTTCCTTTTCGATAATATACTTAAACCGATTGATTTTCCTCTTATTTCCACCGGACCGGATAATATCGTAAAAATCTTAAGCATTCACGATATAAAAGATGTCAGGAATATAAAATACGATACTACCCTTTCCAGGGATGAATTAGAGAAGTTCTTCAATCAGCAGGTAAGAGAAATGGACGGATCCCACAATCCAATACTCGTCACCTATGAGGATACTCTCGTATTGCAGAAAATCCATTACGGTGATTCTGATCTGATTAACCGGTTAAGATTATACCCCTATTTCCAGATAATTATCGCCATCTTATTTATAATTATCGGGTATGTTGGCTTCAGCAGTATTAAACGTAGTGAACAGAGTAATATCTGGGTGGGAATGGCAAAGGAAACGGCACACCAGTTTGGTACACCCATTTCAAGTCTCATGGGCTGGCTGGAAATGCTGAAAATCAACTACCGTGATCCGGATAAAGTTATTGACATTGCGGATGAAATAGGTAGTGATGTTGAAAAGCTGAATAAGATTACATATAGATTTTCAAAAATCGGTTCGACACCTGAAATTAAACCACGGAATGTATACACTGAAGTAAAGAAAATTACGGACTATTTTCAAAGAAGATTACCTAACGGTAAAAGTGTGGAATTAACGATTAACGGCGACAAAGAACTTTGTGCTGAGATGAATTCCGAACTGTTCGGCTGGGTTATTGAAAACCTCATTAAAAATTCACTCGATGCAATCGATCAGAAAACGGGAGTAATAAGCTTTACAATAACCGGATATAAAAATCAGGTTGAAGTCTGCGTTTTTGATAATGGCAAAGGAATAGAATACAAACGCAGGAAAGATATATTCAGACCGGGTTATAGTACCAAAAGAAGAGGCTGGGGACTCGGATTAAGCCTCTCAAAAAGAATAATCGAGGGTTATCATGGAGGAAAAATATTTGTTAAGAATTCGTCACCGGGTGAAGGGACAACCATAGCTATTCAATTAAACAGGTGCTAACTCATCTCAAGCATTTTCTCTATCGGCTTTAAGGCAGCCGTAATTAAATCCTGACTCATCTCAATTTTCGGTCGTTTATTTTTCATGCAAAGAAATAACTTCTCCATAGTATTTAATTTCATAAAAGGACATTCATTACAGCTGCAGTTTGCTTCAGGAGGTGCCGGAATGAGGGTTTTGTCCGGAACCAGTTTTTTCATCTGGTGAAGTATGCCTGACTCAGTTGCAACGATAAATTCATCCGATGGATCTTCCTGCACAAACTTAAGCAATTTACTGGTAGAACCGATAAAGTCGGCATGATTCAAAACTATTTCTTCACATTCCGGATGAGCGATAATTTTAGCTTTTGGATTTTCAAGCTTGAGGACAATTAGCTTTCTTTCGCTGAAAGATTCGTGCACAATACAGGATCCATCCCATAAAAGCATTTCCCGTCCTGTTTTTTTCTCCAAAAATCTTCCAAGATTTCTGTCAGGGGCAAAAAGTATCGGTTTATCTGCAGGAATCTGCCTTATAATTTTTTCCGCATTGCTTGAAGTACAAATAATATCACTAATTGCCTTCACTTCCGCAGAACAATTTATATAAGTAATGGATATATGATCTGGATGCTTTTCACGGAATGCTTTAAATAAAGGAGCCGGACAACCTTCGGCGAGAGAGCACCCTGCCTCAAGATCGGGAATTAATACTAATTTATTGGGATTCAAAATCTTAGCCGTCTCTGCCATAAAATGAACGCCCGCAAAAACAATAACATCAGCTTTAGTGGATTTAGCTTTCCTTGCGAGTTCAAGACTATCACCGACGAAATCTGCTATATCCTGAATTTCAGATTCCTGGTAATAATGAGCCAGTATGACTGCATTTAATTCCCGTTTTAGGTTTAATATCTCTTCCTCGAGATTTAGTTCTATGAGATTTTCCTGCTCTATCATATCAATCCTATTTAAGTATCAAAATAATAAGTATTAAATAATATTATCTTATTATGAGATTCAATTGTTTGAAATTATGTAAAAAAAGGGCTTTATCAAATGGCATAGTACTTGACCTTTACATATCGAAGTAGTTCATAGTTTAAGCATAACACCCTTCCTATTAAGACTGCCGGATTTGCGACAAATTTCCGGCAGTTCCTTTTTTAAACCAGTTTTTCAAATCTTCCTGTAAAAATGTAATTCTAAATTGTAAATATTACTGTGCTAAATCAGTCGCCTGAAGTTTCTGACGAATTTGCCATAATCACGAAATGGCATATTACTTGAACCTTTTAACGCGAAAATAGAAAATAGTTTTTTGCATAGTACCCCCTCCATAAATGACACACGAACTGTCGGATTTTCACCCTCAAAGATCCGACAGTTTCTCCTTTTAAAGCGAACCTGAACTTTTACCCGAAAAATTTCCTGGTTCTTTCAAAAGCATATAGAATATCCCTTTTCCCCGCTTCAACATCCAATAAAATTTTACCGAGATCAGATAACAATACAAAATTGATCTTTCCGTTACGATTCTTCTTATCGGTGAGCATAATCTGATACATTTTTTCAAAATCAAGATTCCCCAGTATATCCTTCTTCAACCCGAACTTTCCGGGTAACTCTAAATACCTGGTTAATTTCTTCCTGGAGAGAACCCCGATTTTATTTGATAAAAATAATTCAGCAACAATGCCATATACTACACAGAGCCCGTGTCTTATTTTAAAACCGGAAGCAGACTCAATGGCGTGTCCGTAAGTATGCCCAAAGTTGAGTATTTTTCTAAGTCCGTATTCTTTTTCATCATTTGAGACAACTCCTGCTTTTATTGCAGCGCATCTGAGTATTATTTCATCTGTAATTTTTTCTTCTTTCTTAAGAATATTTGTAAAGTTATCATTGACCAGGTTATATAAATCAGGAGAAGAGATATATGCATATTTAATAACCTCACCCATACCGGCAATATATTCTTTCCTGGGAAGGGTTTTAAGAAATTCCGAATCTATCAGTACCATATCCGGATGATAAAAAGCACCTATAATATTTTTATACCCGTTGAAATTAATAGCAGTTTTGCCGCCGATCGAACTGTCAACTGCTGAAAGGAATGTTGTTGGAATGTGAACAAGCTGCAGCCCTCTCATGTAGGTTGCAGCAGAATACCCTGCAAGATCTCCTGTAACTCCTCCGCCGATAGCGATGACAAGGGTGTCCCTCCCGTAATTATTTTTTATGAGAGCATCGTAAATTTTTCTTAACTGATCCTGTGATTTTGAATTTTCACCAGCCCTTAATTCATAGTACAATATTTTTTTGTGCCGGCCAATAGCTCTCTTAATATTCTTAATATGAAATCTGGCTACATTCCGGTCAACCACTATGAAATAATTCTTAAAACGCCCATATTTTTTTAACTGAGGTTTAAGATGATGTAATATCCCTCTTCCTGCAAATACCGGGTAAGTTAAGTCAGATACTTCAACATTTATTTTTTTCAAAGAATTATTCCTGAATATTTAATTTAAAGAAATTATTCTCGCTATTCTATCTACAGTTTTACCAACGGGAATATTATCCGTTAAAATAATGTGATCGGATAAAAGATAGAATTTTTCTCTTTCATTCAAAAGCTTATTAATTAATTTCATTAATTCCTCCCTTGTCTCAGGGAAATCCCCATCTATGTGTAATGCAGGGCGGTCACGCTTATATTTCAGCCTTTTGTAAATTGCCTCCTGTGAGGCTTTTAAATAAAATATTCTGCCGCTTTTTTTTAAGAGACTTAAATTCTCCTCACTGGCCATGGTTCCGCCGCCCAGTGAAATAATTACATTCTGTTCAACTGAAATTTTTTGCAGCAGCATTCTTTCTATCTTCCTGAAATATTCCTCACCATTAGTCTCAAAAATTTCCCTGACTTTTTTACCTTCATTTTTTTCGATTACTTTGTCAAGATCATAAAAATTCCATCCAAGTGTATTCGCTAGTATAGGACCGACTGTACTTTTGCCTGCACCCATAAAACCGGCCAGATAAATAACATTAGCTTTCATAGGTTACAAACTTAATAAAAATATTTTGAATGCCTGATAAATTAATTTAAATGAATGAGTTGAACTATAAATAAAAGTCACATTATTAATCTATAAAGCACTGATTATTTATTTCCGATATCGGCTTAATATAATTTCTGAATCTCAAACGGACATTTACCATAACTTTTAACCCGTTTTACTTCAAGTTTTCATTTTGATGAGATTCATATTGATTGTAGATATCTGATACGGTATGGCGGACTTTCAAACCGGTTCCGGATAGGCTTCACATACGCTCCAGATACGCTGCTCTCTCTATCTGATAAGGAATGTATAATTCTCACATCTCGTGCTGAACACTTCAACGTTCTAAACTAAAAAAACCAAAGCAGCTAAAACCTTTCTAAAATTTTCCGCCGCTGAGTTCAAAAAAGACGTATTAAAAAAGGAAGGAGATACCAAGAATGAAGGTGACACCGTCAACATCCTCCTTTGAATAAAAAGTTCTTTGCGCAAGTACGACTTTTTCATTATGATAATCTACTTCGAGCCTGTCATAAGCACTTTCAACTTTGAATTGAGGATCCCTGAATTTCATTTCTGAATGAATTGTGAAATTGTCGAGAATTAAATAATCCATTGAAACTGATACATGAATTCCATAAGCAAAATCTCTGCTTACTGTATAAACAGAAGCATTACCGAATTCTCTGATATGTTTTCCGTAATAGTAACCGGCTCCTCCGCCCATCAGAAATTTAAATTTTTCAGTAGAGAAAGGAAGAATATAATATCCCGAAATCTCAATTGGTATCAGGAGAAAGCCGTCATTCACATAAATTGTCACCGTTGAATTTCCCACAAATGCCGTCAGATTAGGTCCCATCGAGGTAACTTTCATATACTCAGTTCCAATACCAAGAATGATATTATCTGTTATTCTGTAACGGAAATCCACGGCGGGATTAAATATTCCTGAAATTTCGTTTGCATGATTGCGAAGGACAGGATCAGAAGAATTGGGATTAAGGAAGTCTCTGGCGTTTGTAGTATATACGCCATTTATCCCGATACTAAAATCCTTGTCGCCGAATTGGGCACACACAACAGAAGCATACAGAAGAAGTACTAACAGAGAATATTTAATCGTCATCTTTGTGATCTTAGAAAATCAATTCCAATATCAATAAATGGAACTAAAAAACAAAACCCCTGTTTACTGCCTGAAGCGTACTAAACAGGGGTTAAAATATAATTCACAATTAAACTTTACTGTCCGAAAAATTGACTCCTTTTATCAACTATATCCGCCTGCTTCTTAAGTGCTTCAATCCACTGATTAAGAACTGTGCTTTGTTTCTGCCTGATTAATTTATCCCTGATAGTGTTCCTCTGGATCTCAAATGCAGAAGAATCAAAAGGGGTTCTCTGTGTTACTTTAATAAGGTAATAACCTCTGTATCCGCGAACAGGATTAGTAACTTTATTCACATCAGCTTTAAGAGCGGTTTCAATAAATCCCCAGTCTTTTCCCAGTCCCGGGATAACACCTGACGGCGTGAAGTCTTTAGCCTGGTTATAGGTAACTTTTGGATTGATGGAAGCAGCCTTGCTTAAATCACCGCCTATTTTAGTCTTAATTTCCTCAATCAATTGTTTTGCTTTTGCAAATTGTTTTTCACGAATAACCTGAGGTTTAAGTGTACTTTTTACTTCATCGAACGATTTAACCCCCTCATTAGTAACTTCTGAAACCACAGCAACTACAAATCCCTGACTTAATCTGAAAGGATCACTGACGGTGTTAAGGCCGTTATCAAATGCAAAATCAACTATATTTTTATTCTGACCTAGTCCGGGAATAGCTGCAACATCGTCCGTAAATGCGCCGGATTCCTGAACTTTGTACTCCATTATTTTTGCTTCACTTTCGAAGCCATTTTTCTTCGCAACAAAAGAAAAATCCTGAGCAGAAGATTGAAGCAGATCTTTGGTAGTAGCAGAAACGTCAAGAGGATTAACCACCTTCTCCACAATATACTTTTTATCTGATTTATCAGTTACTTTTATGATATGAAATCCGAATTGCGTTTCTAATGGTTCCTGTACAACACCAACCTTCGCATTTAATGCAACATTTTCAAATTCCGGAACCATCATACCTTTACTGAACCAGCCAAGGTCCCCCCCGTTCTGAGCACTTCCGGGATCCCTCGAATTTTCCATTGCCAGCTTTGCGAAATCTGCTCCCCCTTTTAACTGATTATAAAGCTTCATTGCTTCTTCTTTATTCCGCTGCGCATTTCCATACTGATTTATAAGTATATGAGAGGCACGTACTTCAGGTTTATCTGAAGGAACGGTTCCGACCAAATGATACAGAGTATATCCCTGAGGGGTAGCTACCGGACCAATCAGTTTTCCTTTAGCAGCATTAATCAGTTTTCCGCTTATTTCCTTGGGAAATTGTGACATAGATAAAGTATCGACCGTCATTGGGGAGGAACCATAATTCTGCACAACAGATTTGAAATCAGATGTGTCCTGTTGAAACTTATCCGCAATTATTTCCAGATTCCTTCTTGAAAAAGTCGAATCATCTGAAGAAGCTTTAAATGGAAACACTACGTACTTAACTTTTCTTTGTGCATTAACGGTGAATTTATCGAGATTATCATTATAATAATCTTTCATATCCTCTTCAGTGACAGTAAATGTTGAATCAGGGAATAAGAAAAGCGGAGCCAGAACATAATCAGCGCTTATTTTTGTATTCTGATCAATAAAACTTCTTCTCAGTTCACCTTCACTAATTGTAACCGAAGCGAAAACCAGGCTCTGCAGTTTTTCATTGAGTCTTGTCTGTCTAACACCTTCTTCTGCCTGGATTAAAACATCTTTATTTCTTGGATCGAAAAGAGCGGTTTCATAAAGCTGCCTGTTAAATTTTCCGGTAGAGTCTATAAAATTCTGCTTAAGAAAATCGGGAGGGTTTTCACCAAGTATAATATCCTTAACTTCCTGATCTGAAACGGTGATAGCATATTTATTTATTTCCCGTTTTAAAAGAATCTGTGTTACCAGTGCATCCCAAACCTGATTACGCAGTTGAAGGGTTTGCTCTTCCGTTAAATCTTCACCATTTTGTTTTGTCATCTGTTCTCTTTGTCTTTCAAGAACATTATTAAAATCCTGGTAGGATATTTCTTCCCCGTCAACCTTTCCAACATAGTTAGCTCTTCCGCCTAGGGCTTCAAGCACGTTAGAATCGGAAATAACCATAAACAAAACAAAAATAGCACCTACGGAAATAATAAAAACAGGGGCCAAACTCCGCATTCTCGCCATCATTGGCATAATTTATTTCTCTCCAGTCTAAAAAAATTTATAAATAAGTCGTCTAAAATAGAGACATAGGTCAAAAAAAGCAATGAATATTAGGGTAAATATTCTAAGAGGTAATGTGACAAAAGAGACGCAGGTAACACAGCAGTGTATTCTTTTTACTTATTTTACAAATGTTTAACAAAAATTGACTTTCAACAAACCCGAATTTATATTTCAATACTAATTAACTTTTACCGAAAGAGGCATAAAAATGCAAGAGAAAATAGATTTCTTAAAGTATGTACCCATTTTTTCCGAACTTGAGGAAAGCACACTTGAACAAATTTCCCGGTTAGGTATTAGGAAATCTTTTACTAAAGATTCAGTTATTTTATTTGAAAATGAAACAGGTTCTGCATTATTTGTGATAATTAAAGGTAAAGTCAAAGTCTCCCGGGTTAGTGACGACGGGAAAGAAGTAATTCTTACTATCCTTAATGAGTCTGATTTCTTCGGTGAAATGGCTATTCTGGACGGGATGAGCCGTTCAGCAAATGTTACTGCAATGGAAGATTCTGAATTATTCATTGTTCAAAGAAGCGAATTTCTGGAAATGCTTCACAGTCATCCCGAAATTTCAATCGCTCTGCTTCAGGAATTGACAAACAGGCTCCGTTCTGCGGATATGAAAATTAAATCACTTTCCTTAAAAGATGCCGAAGGAAAAGTCGCTACAGTAATTCTTCAGATAGCAGATGATGTAGGAACAATAAAACAGGGAACTGTTGAAATCGAAAAACTTCCTTATCAGCATGACCTTGCAAACATGGCCGGAACATCAAGGGAAACAATCTCAAGAACTCTTCATTCTTTTGCAAAAAAAGGACTGGTTGAGTTAGACGGCTCAAAACTTCGTATATTAGATTATGAAAAATTTAAAGAATTGTTCAGTTGATTTAATTAATGCGCGCTAAAGTTGATTTACATTCACATACAAATTATTCAGACGGGTTTAATTCACCTAAAGAACTAATAGATAAAGCTATAAATAAGGGTATAGATGTTCTGAGCATTACAGACCACGATAATCTTGCTGGTATAGAAGAAGCTACGGAATATGGTAAAGAGGTTGGGGTTGAAATAATTCCCGGAGTCGAAATAAGTTCTGATATAATGGACAGGGAAATTCATATCCTTGGTTATTTTGTGGAACCAGGTAATTTTGAACTTGAACGTTACCTGGAATTTTTCAGGGCAGAAAGATTAAAGCGGGCGGACAGGATTGTTAAAAAACTTAACATAATAGGTATTTCCCTTAAACTCGACGATGTATTAAAAATTGCCAGGGATTCAGCTGTGGGGCGGCCGCATATTGCACAGGCAATGGTTGAGGGTGGATTTATAAATTCCTATTATGAAGCTTTTAATAAATATATTGGAAATGGCTGTATTGCTTACGAAAAAAAGGTCCATGTTTCCCCAAGAAGTGCCTTCAAAATAATCTCCGATTCGGGGGGACTTTCATTTATTGCCCACCCCGGAATAATGCCGGAGCATATTCTTAAAGAATTAATTGAGTCCGGCGTTGATGGTATTGAAGTAGTCCACCCTTCCCACAATCCTCAGCTTGTAAAATTTTACAGAGGAATTGTAAATGAATACTTTCTACTTGAATCCGGTGGTTCGGATTATCATGGAGGGAAAAGAGAAGATGAGCACAATTTTGGAAAATTTTTCGTTTCTCCATCAGTCGTAGATGCAATGAGACAGAGATTACTCAGAAACACAGCCTGAAAAACAGATGAACATTATCGAAGGAAATCCCGCCGGGAAGCATTTTAACATTGCAATTATTGTAAGCAGGTTTAATGAGTTTATAACAGAACGGCTGCTGGAGGGTGCCAGGAATTGTTTTATTAAACAGGGGTACGATGAAAATAAAATTGATGTTGTTAAGGTTCCCGGAGCATTTGAAATTCCAATTACGGCTTCCCATCTGGCTTCTTCAAAAAAATATTCTGCCATAATCTGTCTTGGTGCTGTTATAAGAGGTGCAACACCACATTTTGATTATGTATCTATGGGTGTTACAAACGGAATCTCACGAGTATCTCTCGATTATGGAATTCCTGTAATCTTTGGTGTACTAACCACAAATACTATTGAACAGGCTCTGGAACGAAGCGGCGGGAAGGCCGGGAATAAAGGTTGGGATGCTGCATTAGCCGCCATTGAAATGACCGACCTTTTAAATAATAAACTGAAATAATTCCCTCCGCTAACTCTTTTAATTTTAAGTAGATAAGAATTTTAACCTTTCAGACAATTTGAAAAGTATTATTTTTATTATCTGAATTTTTAATACTTAATCATTCGATATTTCCCATAATTCCGGGAAGCTAAATGAAGTTTCAAATTATCCTAATTTTATTAATAAATATATCCATTCTGAATGCACAGGACACTTATAACTGGCAGGACTATACGGATATGAAAAACGTGAATGCGGTAAGTGGCGGGGGTAATGGTGCATGGGCGGCGAGCATCGGAGGAGGATTTTTTTTTGATGGTACTACAGGTAAATATATTACGCTGCATAAAAATGATGGACTTATAGGATCTTCTTTAAATGCAGTTACAATAGACAATAATGGAAAAGTATGGTTTGGCGGAGATGAGGGAGCGGTTGATGTTTATAATCCTGTTTCAGAACAAATGAAAACAATACTTGATATTTATAACGACCAGGAACAATCAAATAAAAGCATCAACAATCTGGAAACGGTTGGAGATACAATATATGTCTGTACCGATTTCGGCCTTTCTCTAATTGACGCTAATAGCTACATCTTTTACGATACTTTCTTTAAATACGGAAATTTCCAGCCGTATACTAAAGTAAATAGTTCCCTGAGCGCTGATTTGATTTACCTTGCAACAAGCGCAGGAGTTGCAATCCAGAAGCACGGAGCTAAGAATCTGTCAGCTCCTGAATCATGGAATACTTATACAATACAGGACGGGCTTCCCTCAAATAATATATCTAAAATAATAAAAATGAATAGTTCAGTAATAGCAGCGACAGATAAGGGGCTATCGATTAAGACTGATTCCACCTGGGCTCCCTATTTAACTCAATTTAATAATACTGCTATAAGTGATTTATTGTTAAGATCTGATTCTTTGTTTATCGTTACAGGAAGAAAAATTTATCTGTCTCTTAATAATAGCGTAACTTTATTTGATTCTTCCTCCAAAAACATAAAAAATCTGGATTATTCAAAATCACTGGGGTTAATGGCCGCTACTACCAACGGAATATTTGAATTAAATAACAGAGTCTATCTTTATCCCAACGGCCCGCAGGCTAATCAATTCCCTGAACTAACTGTTGATGATAGCGGAAATCTCTGGTCTGCCAGTGGTAAGGATGTGACGGGTGTGGGCTTTTATAAATATGATGGTAATAACTGGACTAACTACAATAGAGTGAATACTCCTCAATTGGTTACAAATGCTTTTAATTTTACAAACTCTTTCCCGGGAAATGAAGTATACTTCGGCAGCTGGGGCGCAGGATTCATAAAAATTCAAAACAGTATTATTCAAAACTTTACAACACATAATACGCCGCTGGTTGGAGATCCCCTAAGTACAGACTTTCTTTTGATATCAGGTTTTGGAAAAGATTCAAAAGGCAATTTATGGATACTGAATTATTGGCCCGGGGATGGGAAATCATTAAGTATGCTTACTCAGGATAGCAGTTGGTATCTTTTTTCAAATCCTGCCGAATTAGGACAGTCGTGGGAGAGGCATTATTCTCTTGCAATTGATCAATATGATACTAAATGGTATTCTCTTCAAAATACAGACAGATTAGGTCTGTTTTATTTCAACGAGAACGGCACCTATGAAGATTCTTCTGATGATAAATTTGGTTACCTCACCACTAATGCCGGTCTGAACAGTAATTACATTTACTCGGTTGTTGTCGATAAAAGGGGTGATGTCTGGGTAGGTACCAGTCTTGGTGTAAACATTATAAGCGATAACGGATCGATATTCAGTAACGGTGAACAATTAAGAATAAGTTCGGTATTTGCGTTAAGACAGCAAACAATAAATGTAATAGCGGTTGATCCTCTGAATAATAAATGGATCGGCACAAACCAGGGACTCTTACTTGTAAATTCCGATGGTTCCAGTCTTCTTGCTACTTATGATACTAAAAACAGTGCACTTCCCGCAGATGAAATCCTCAGCCTGGCCATAGATCCGAATTCTGGCAGAGTATATGTCGGAACCGATGCCGGTTTGACTTCATTTGATTCACCGGCCGTAAAGCCAGAGGATTCATTCTCTGAATTGTTTTTGTATCCAAATCCGTTTATAGTGAACAACGGAGACAGAAACCTGACTATTGATGGACTTATTAAAGATACTGATATTAAAATTCTGAATATTGAAGGCAGACTTATTAGAGAGTTTTCTTCACCCGGGGGACGCATAGCATTCTGGGATGGGAGAGATGAAAGTGGTAACTTTGTGGGCAGCGGTATATACCTTGTTGTAGCATATGATAAAGAAGGAAATAACGTTACCACAAGTAAAATTGCAGTGCTGCACAAATAATAACTTCCTGATTAATAATATTCAGACTGATGTTAGATTTCACCAATATCTCGCTCCAGTTTAGCGGAAAATATCTCTTTAAAGATGTAAATCTGAAAATAAATTCAGGTGACAAGATATCTCTTGTAGGTGCAAACGGTACCGGGAAATCTTCTCTACTGAAAATTATCTGCGGTGAACTGCAGCCTGAATCCGGGAAAATATATCGTCAGAAAAGAACGAGCATAGGTTATCTGCCCCAGGAAAATGTGACACACAGCGGCAGCACCCTTCTTGACGAAGCGAAATCAGCTTTAACTGATATTGTCGATTTACAGGAAAAAGAAGTGGAACTGACGGATAAGCTTTCAAATCAGGGTGTTACTGATGAAGAAAGGGAAGACCTGGTACATCAGCTTGGCGAGGTTCATTTGAGATTAGAGGAACTTGATTCCTACAGTGCCGAATCCAAGGTTAAAAAAATTCTGACGGGTCTTGGATTTGAAGAAAAAGATTTTTTAAGATTAACGGATGAATTTTCCGGTGGGTGGCAAATGAGGATTGCCCTGGCAAAAATCCTCATTCAGCAAAATGACCTTCTTTTAATGGATGAGCCTACAAACCATCTGGACCTTGATTCACTCGAATGGCTTATCACCTTTTTGAAATATTACGAGGGAGCCCTGTTGATTGTCTCCCACGATAAACATTTTATAAACCAGGTTACAAATAAGACTCTCGAAATTTATCTCGGCAGATTCAACTCATTTAACGGTAATTATGATGATTACCTGAATTATAAGGAGGAAAGAGATAAACTAACTGAAAACCAGTTTGTCATTCAGCAAAAAAAGATTAAAGAAACAGAAAGGTTTATTGAACGGTTCCGTTATAAAGCTACAAAAGCCCGCCAGGTACAGAGCAGGATAAAACAGCTTGAAAAGTTGGAACTAATAGAACTGCCCGATACAAATGAGAATATCTACATTAAATTTCCTGAGCCTCCATCAAGCGGTAAAATCAATATTGAGCTGAAAAATATAACCAAGTCCTACGTGAATAATGTTGTACTCCGGAATTTGGACTTTATGGTGAGCCGCGGGGATAAAATTGCCTTCGTTGGTCCAAACGGCGCAGGAAAAACAACTCTTTCTAAAATCATTGCAGGTGCCTTAAGCTATGATAAAGGGGAAAGAATTATCGGCCATAACTCTATAATTTCTTACTATGCACAGGATGTGGCTGATAATATGAGTCCAGAGCTCGATATAATCGAGACGCTTGAAGGCATTGCGGAAGATAAAACTATTGGTCAGCTTCGTTCACTGCTTGGGTCTTTTTTATTTACTGGCGACGATGTTTTTAAGAAAGTAGGTGTATTATCCGGCGGCGAAAAAAGCCGTGTCGCTCTGGCAAAAATTCTTCTGACAAAATCTAATTTTATCATATTGGATGAGCCAACCAACCATCTTGATATATCCTCAAAAAAAGTTCTGCAGAGAGCCTTGATTGATTTCAAGGGTTCGTTGATTTTGGTTTCCCATGATATTGATTTCCTTGAACCTGTTGTGAATAAAGTTGTTGAAATCAGAAAAGGCAGTATTAAAAATTTCGAAGGCGGCATTGAGTATTACCTCAGGAAACGCGGTCTATTGGACGAGGATATTCAGACAAAAGAAGTAACAGAAGATAATGAACAGGTCACAAGAAAAGATCAGAAAAGATTTGAGGCGGAACAGCGGCAGAAAAGGTATAATGCAACTAAAGATCTCATAAAAAAAATAGAAACATTAGAGAAGAAAATATCAGAACTGGAAGAAAAAGAAAAGAGACTTGAGAAGGAATTAATCCTACCCGGTACTTATTCAAATCCTGAGGCGGCAAGAGAAAAAAATCTTGAATTCCAGGATTCAAAAAAAGAACTGGAAAAGGTTCTTGCCGAATGGGAGAAAGCTTCAATTGAGCTCAACCGCATAGAACAACAGTTTACTTAAATTTTAATTTGTAGAAACTCTTCAGCAAGAAGTATCCCGCCAAATAAAGCAGCATCATCTCCTAATTTTGTAGGTAATATCTTTAATCCTTTCGAAGATGATGGAAGAGCATTTTCAGCAAAAGATTCTTTAATAACCGGCAGCATAAATTTGTCGAGTGCTTCTATTACTCCCCCGCCTAGTATAATCAAATCCAGGTTAAGGAGGTTTGTTATATCCGCAAGTACTGTACCTATAGTCCGACAGGCTTTTGTCAAATGTTTAATAGCTAGTCTGTCACCCTTTTTTACTGCATCTGCAAGTACTTTGCTCTTAATCTGTTTATCGGAGGAAATATATTCTTTAAGTATACTTTTCTTTCCTTTCTCTAATTCTTTCTTTATCTCCCTGTCTATTGCGGTACGGCTTGCAACTGCTTCGAAACACCCATGGTTACCGCAGCCGCATAAGGGCCCGTCTTTTTCAACCTTTATATGGCCAATTTCTCCGGCAGCATAATCAGCTCCTCTGAAAAGTTTATCATCAAATATAAAACCCGCCCCGATTCCAGTTCCAATAAATACAACCAGCATATCTTTTGCGTCCTTACCGAGACCATAATGCTTTACTCCAAGAGCGCCGAGATTTACATCATTTTCTATCAGTACAGGATAAGGAATACGATTCCCCAGTTCTTCTTTTATATTATAATTATTTAAACCAAGGTTAGGAGCCATAGCAATGACGCCGGTATATGGATTAACACTTCCCGGCACTCCCAAGCATACTGCCATTACCTGTTTCTCATTTAATTGGGCATCCTCTACTATATCATGCACTGTCTCCGACAGGTTTTTTACATATTCATCTCCTCCTTTACCCGTCACAGTAGGCTTCTTAAGCCTTTTAACTATTCCTTCCTCAGAATTAATAAGAGCTGCAAGGATTTTGGTTCCCCCCATATCAATGCTGATTATATATTTCTTCCTCAGGGTTTTCTCCTTTAATTTATCGGGTATTTAAAGCTATAATTAAAAAAAATATTTTCAAAGGCTGATTGTGATTGTGTTAACTTAATTATTAACGGTAAAATAATTGTTTCTCGTTCCCTCATCGCTTAATTTTATTTTATGGAAAATGTATCACCCTTAAAAAGGTTCGGACAGAATTATCTTAGGGACAATAATATTCTCAATAAGATTATTGATGAAATATATCCTTCCGAAAAAGATTTAATTGTGGAAATCGGTCCAGGTACCGGGGCATTGACTTCAAGGCTTGCCGAATCTGATGCTGAAATTGTCGGGGTGGAAATCGATAAACGGGTAAAAGAAGACTTAACAGAGAAATTTCCATCAATTAAATTTTATAATGAAGATTTTCTGAAAATGGACTTGAGCAGGATTTTCTCCTCAGGGGACAGGAAACTCAGAATCGTTGGCAACATTCCCTACAACCTGACCTCTCCTATTATTTTTAAGCTACTAGAAAACGTCAATATTGTATATGATGCAGTATTTATGGTTCAGAATGAAGTTGCCAAGAGAATTACTTCATCACCGGGAAGTAAAGATTACGGAATACTTTCTGTGCTGCTTCACTACTTTTCTGAAGTAAAGTATTGTTTTAAGGTTTCGCCGAATGTTTTTTTTCCTAAGCCAAAGGTTTATTCAGCTGTCATTCATATTTTTATAAAAGAATCGGCGCTAAATGAAGAAATTAAGAAAACCTTTATTAAAGTAGTTAAGGCTTCTTTCGGAAAAAGAAGAAAAACTTTAAAAAATTCACTTGGAGACAGTATATTTAAGGACATTGATTTTTCTGCCTCGGGTGTCGACCTGACTCTTCGTGCAGAACAACTAAATATCAACGATTTTGAAAAGCTTGCAATATTCGTGCTTAATTATCCTCTTCATCATTCCGGCCAATGAAAAGATTTAATTCTTTCATAAAAAAACTTAAAGCCTACGACCTTGTTGTAGTTGTCTTCTATATTTTCCTGATAATTATGAATATTATTTTTCATGATAAGATTGAGCATACTTCTACCTGGATGCTGGTGAATATCGGTGTAATAGTTTTTGCATTCCTTATTTCTTTCCTTGAAGACAAACAGAATTTAAAGCTCTGGAGAATCATTCATTATTGGTACATAGCTCCCCTGATATTTGTCACATTTAAGCAGGTTTATTTTATGATTAAGCCGATCCGCGGGGAGGATTATGATTGGCTTTTCATCCAGATCGATCAGTGGATATTCGGAGCAAATCCAACCCAGATATTACAAAAAATGGCATTCCCTCTACTGACTGAAATTCTGCAGGTTATATACAGTATTTTTTACCTTCTTCCGATCATACTGGCTCTTGTCTTACTCAGGAAAAAGAAATATCTGGCACTTGATTTTGCGATATTCTCCATAGTCTATGGATTTTTCCTTTCTTATCTCGGGTATTTTGCATTGCCTGGAATCGGTCCGCGATTTACACTGCACAATTTCTCAGAGCTTGATACCCAGCTGCCCGGACTCCTGCTCACAAAATATCTCAGAGAATTCGTGAATCTGGGAGAATCAATTTCAGCTTCCACCGCTAATCCTGCGGAATTTGTACAGAGAGATGTTTTTCCAAGCGGACATACAATGATTACCCTGGTTGTAATGTACCTTTCTGTCAGATTAAAAAGCCGTTCGAGATATTTCTTCCTGCCTGTTGGTTCACTGCTTATTTTTGCAACTGTGTATCTTCAATATCATTATGTCATTGATCTGGTTGGCGGTTTAATCTTCATGATATTTTCAGTCTGGTCGGGAAAATATCTTTTTAACTGGTGGAGAAGAAAAACCGGACTGGAAGAATTTCAGTACAATAAAATCAAATATGATTGAGAAGAAAAACGAAGTAAAAAAGATATTTGATTCTATCGCCTGGCGGTATGATTTTCTTAATCACCTGCTAAGTTTCGGAATGGATATACGCTGGAGGAAAAAAGCATTGAGGCTGACCGGGTTAAATTCAAAAAGTATATTACTGGATATTGCCTGCGGAACTGGTGATGTCGCCATAGAAGCAAGGAAACAGGGAGCAATAAATATTTTCGGAGCCGATTATTCTTTGAATATGTTGAAGTTATTTGAAAAGAAGAGTGAATGGATCAAGAAAAGAACCATGCAGATGGTAGCTGAAAATCTTCCTGTAAAAGACGAATCCGTAACCAATATTACTGTAGCATTCGGGGTTAGAAATTTTTATGATATACAGGAAGGATTCAATTCGTTTTACAGGATTTTAAAGAGGGATGGAAAGGCAACGATAATTGAGTTCAGGCTGCCTTCAAACCCGGTGTTTAGAGGATTATATAAATTTTACTTCAAAAAAATTCTTCCGTCAGTTGGCGGGATACTTTCCAGGGATAGAGAAGCTTATAAATATTTGCCCAGATCAGTAGAAGAATTTGATGAGAGAATAAATATGCCCGAACTTCTCAGAAATTCGGGTTTCAGAAAAATTGAGATTTTCACCCTTACATTTGGAATAGTGCAGACCATAATAGCTACGAAATAAAGATTATAAGAGCTAATTCTTCCGGAATTTTGGAATAATGTATTTCCAAATCATATACACGCAGAAATCCATTATCCCATAACTCGAGAATTCCCCTGACTTCAATCCCACTGCTTAAATATAACACAGATACGGAGGTAACTTCCTACAGATCAGAGCGTATGTAGAACGTATCTGAAACTGAATTACAAAATGCCTGTAGAGTAATTAAACACTGTTTATAAGAATAAATTTACCAGTCGCAGATCATTATACATTAAGAATGTACGCTTCCTGATATCTAGTTGTTGTTATTGCTTCACATCATAAGATGTCAGGCTCTGGGTAATGATTGAAGTTGTATCCGAAAGATTTATTCCGCCGCCTGTGAAGGCATTGAGAATCGTTCCATTCCCCTGCCATTTAACAATTCCGATCCCGTCTACAAGCCAGGCATATGCGGTATAGGTGGTAAATGGAACGTTAGGTACGGAAAGACTTAAAGTATATTTAATTTTTACTGCGTCCTTGATTAAATCTCCTGAAGTGAGATGCAGCGTTACAGATTCAGTGCCGTCATAAGTCGCATCCACAGTCAGCACGGGCAGAGTAATAAAATAATGTATTGACAGCTTAAAGACCGACCAGCTTTTATTTTCAGTTACAGGGAAAGAAAGCACCTTCATCTCTGCATCCAGGGATATCAAGTTTCTCAGACTGTCCGGAATTGATGCCGATAATCCGGTGGTATCTAAAAAGTAAAATAATGTATCATTTGTTTTGCGAAAATATGACAAAGAAATATCACTGAATCCCGAGATGTTAAGTGAATCAATCTGGACCTGGTAGGTAGTGCCGTTTTTTACCTCTGTCCCGCTGTACTCCGTACTCCGTGTTCCTGTGGTCTGGGTACCATTGGAATCAGTTTTTTCAACCGAATAGGTATATTTTGTACCATCATTATTCGGAAAATAGCCCTTATTATTCTGCACCGGGGGATTTGTACTGTTATCTTTACTGCAGGCATTTATTAAAAGTGCAAGGATTATTATTAAAATGGAACCAGCGCTAAGCTTTTTCATATTCATCCTTTTTTTATTTTCATTTTTAGTTTTTTGAAGGCATTTGCACGGTGACTGATACTATTTTTTTCTTCCAGTGAAAATTCCGCAAGTGTTTTTGTATAACCTTCTGGAATAAAGAGAGGGTCATACCCGAATCCGTTATTACCTCTTGGTTCGAGGATTATTTCACCATTGAGCTCACCAGTATCGGAAATATAGTTATTGCCGTTATAATAAACAGCGACAGAAATAAAACGGGCTTTATGCGGTGACGGAAATCTCTTTAACTCGGAAATTAACTTGATATTGTTTTCCATATCAGTAGCACTTTCACCCGCATACCTGGCAGAATATATTCCTGGTCTGCCGTCAAGCTGATCCACTGCGAGTCCGGAGTCATCTGCAATCACAGGAATGTGAAGTACATCATATATTTCCCCGGCTTTTTTCTTTGCATTATCGATAAATGTCTCTTTGTCTTCAACTACATCCGGCACATTCTCAAAATCCTCGAGTGACGAAACTTCAATTCCTGCCTCACCAAGGATCTTTTTTACTTCTCTAACTTTACCCTTATTTCTGGATGCGAATAAAACTTTCAATTCTTCATTCTTCCTAATAGTTCCTTCAATTCTTTTTTTCCTCTAAAGTATAATTCATCTTCATCAAAAATTAAATTTTCCCGGTTCTTTATTCTCCAATTACCATTTATCATCACCGAATTGATACTATGTGTCCCTGCTGAGTATACTATTGCCGAATAAACATTTTCTGATTCACTAATAAGGGACTGTCTGGCTTCTTCAAGATCAAGTAAAAGAAGATCCGCTTTTTTACCTGCTTCAATACTTCCTGTTTCATTCAAATGAAGAGCTTTTGCTCCTTCAATCGTTGCAATCCTGAAAATGGTTTTGGCATCCATTATTTCAGGGGTATAATGCGGTTTTTGTATTAAAGCAGCCAGCCGCATTTCATTGAACAGGCTAAGACTGTTATTGCAGGCCGCTCCATCTGTACCGAGTGAAACAGAAATTCCTTCATTTAGAAACCGCGGGATGTTGGCTATACCGGATCCAAGCTTCAGGTTTGAAGAGGGGCAGTGTGCCACTCTTGTGCCGCTCTCTTTAAGAATGCTTATTTCATCTTCATTAACATGAATGCAATGCGCAAATACAGAATGCTCATCAGTTAAATTTAACTGATGATAATATTCAATGTTGTCTTTACCATATTTCTCACGAATCAGCTTCAATTCAATTTTATTTTCTGATGAGTGTGTGTGAAATAAACTGCCTTCAAAATCTTTCATCATTTCATGAGTTTCTTTAAGCAGCTTTTCTGAGCAGGACAGGACAAACCGGGGAGCAAATCCGTACTTGATTCTGCCATTCTCTTTTTGGTGGAATTCCTTTGCCAGGCAGTAAGCTGTTTTTATTTCGGAATCTGTTTCCCCCTTAAATTGAGGAAAGAGTTCATTCAGGTCCATCATACATTTACCTGCAAATGCACGTATCCCGGAATTTATGAGTTCTTCAAATATTACTTCCTGATGGTTGAGAGTGCCCATATCGAGAATTGTAGTTGTACCGCTTCTGAGAAGTTCATTTAATCCAAGCTGAACGGAAATTCTCAGTGAATTCCTATTATGGGCATTTTCAAAAGGGAAAATCTTTTTCTGTAACCAGTCGAGAAGCTGAAGATCATCAGCCAGACCTCGGAACAAGGTCTGACAAAGGTGAATATGAGTCTGAACGAAACCGGGTATGAGAGTCAAATTTTCTTTCCTGACTATTTCCCCGTCAAAATTTCTTATTTGGTCTTCTGAATATTTCCTTATTGCTGTTATCTTATCATCTGTAATTTCTAAAGCTTCGTCTTTGTAAATGGTATCTGATTTATCCGCGCTTATTATTTGTTTCGGAATTATAAGTTTTCTGTTCATTACTTACCGGATTTTATTTCTGCAAAGATTTCATCCATTATCTCAAAAGCATACCTCATATGGGGAATTACGATTGAGCCGCCGACAATTAAAGCGATATTAAATGATTCGTGCAGCTCTTCCCTGCTTGCCCCTTCCTGGATTGATCTGTCTATGTGATAAAAAATGCAGTCGTTGCAGCGCATAACCAGTGAGGCTACAAGTCCCATAAGCTCTTTTGTTTTAGCGGGAAGTACGCCATTGATATATGCTTTGTTATCAAGAGCGAAGAATTTATTAAAATCCCTGAAACCTGAGTTCATGATTTTATCATTCATATCCAGGCGGTACTTTCTTGTTTCAGAAATTGTCTTTTTCATTGCCTTTCCTTCATTATCCTCGGGTAAAACACATTTCTATTTATTTTAGAAATATTTATAAATTTTTTGATCAGATGATAATTAAATAAATTCATCCCAAAATCAAAAGGTTAGGAGGGTAAACTGTAAGTACTTTGTGTCTTAATGCCATTGGAGCATGCTAACATTTTTTTACCGCTAAGACCCAAAGGTGCTGAGATTCTTTAAGACGAATGATATCATTAAGAATCATCAACTATAATTTAAACAGATGACTAATTATTAAGACTGTTCATCCTTTTTATCTTTATCGTAAGATATTTCCAGTTTATCGGGCGGGATATCACTTTCTTCTGCCTCCCAGTCGTACTTATAATGTTTATCCTTCTTACGGAAAATGAATGCACAAACTATTCCGGTCATCCCTCCAAAGAAATGAGACTCCCAGGAAATACCCTGCTGCCCCGGAAGGATACCCCACACCATACCGCCGTACAAAAAAGTTACAAGCAGGGAGAGTCCGATAGAGTGGTTATCTCTCTTAAATATTCCGCTGAAAAATAAAAAAGCAGCAAAACCATATATAAGTCCGCTTGCTCCTATATGGTAGACAGAACGGGCAAACAGCCAGACAAGAATTCCCGTAAAAACATATATTATTGTTAATACCTTACTGGCAGTTTCAGGATAAAAATATATAATACCTGCCGAAAGTAAAAAAACCGGCAGTGTATTTGAGAAAAGATGAGTATAACCAGCGTGGATTAATGGAGAAGTAATTATTCCAATCAGCCCTGATAGCTTACGGGGATAAAGCCCGAACTCATAAGGAAAGTTAAGGTCAAAAATCTGCTGAATAATTAAAATTATCCATAACAATACAACAAATGCTCCGGGTAAAAGCAGACTTTTTGATGCGAGTATTTTATCTTTTTCTTCTGCCAATGTATTTTAGAATATTAATTAACTTTAGTACAAATTTAATATTAAATAATTTTATATATGTTATACGAATAAAGTACGAATGCTCCGTAATATTTTTTTGACGGATGAGCGAAACACCGTTTTGCTCTACATCGGGATATTTCTGTAATAATTAAATTAAGAATTTAAAATGAATAGTAATATTGATGAAATTGTAAAAGAAGTATCAGGATGGGAAGGGATTACTGCCGATCCTCACAGATTCGGCGGCACCGAATTCCGTTATGGTAAACCGGAAATAGGACACATCCACCGGAATGGTTTAACAGATATTCCTTTCCCTATGAAAATAAGAGACGAACTGATAAAAGAAAAAATCGTTCATCCCCACCATATTTTACCGGAATCCGGATGGATCAGCTTTTATGTGAGAAATGAAGCAGATATTAAGACCGCAATAAAACTTTTCAGGTTATCTTACCTTAGATATGCAATTAAAAGAGGAATTGCTATTACTGCTTACAAAGATGAGCTCAAGAGTATGAATTTATCTGAGACAATTAAGAATATTTATTATAATATGTTCGAATAGATTATCGAGATTTCTCATCCCGATGCAAAAAGCATCGGGAATCGAAATGACAAATAAACTAAATATCCTTACCGAAATTTTTTAATATGCCCTTTATTCTGCTTTTTTGATTATCCGGCGCCATATCATAAGCTTTTGAATAATACTTAACTGCCTTATCTTTATTACCCTTTATTCCATATGCTTCACCGAGACTATCCCATACATTCCACGATTCGGGATGATCTTTAGTGTTTTTGATAAAAATCTCAATTGCTTCATCATTCTTTCCACGCTGCAGTAGCTGATAGCCGTAAGTATTAACTTCTGCCTCTGTTGCTGCCATCATCGCTGAATTTTTAAGTTCATCAGCTTCCGCTTTTTTACCGGCATCTTCAAGCAGTGCTGATTTTGTTATCTGGTTAGTAAAATTCTTATTAATATTTATAGATTTATCAACCCAGGTCATCGCATCAGATAAATGAGTTTTATTCATTAATGCATAAGAAGCAATCTGGTTCCAGCCCTGCCAAGAGAATCCCGGGAGATTATCGAGCTCTTTCAGCATATGGTTTAGAGCTAACTCGTGCACATCAAGTTCAATATGAACAGGTACTTTCAGCTTTTCCCATCTTAATATAAAATCTACAGAATTTTCAGTTGGATTATCAAAAGTATAACTCAGCCATTCCTGAAATTCTGCACTTACCGGTTTAACCGTTACTCTTAACTGATCATCTTTTTCTCTATAATTGAAACTACCCCACGACCAATAGTTTTTATTGAATATTACCGTCCATTTGTTTTCTGTGGGGATAAAGTGAAGTCCATAGGTTCCTGCCGGTATATCCTGTCCTTCAACTTTCACCGGGTCTGTAAAAGTTATGGTAGTGTTTTCATTTGCACCTCCGCGCCAGACCTCATTATAAGGAACAAGTTTACCCCAGATTTCCCTGCCTTTAACCATTGGTTCATGATAGTTTATTGTTATATCGGTAAGACCAATTGTCTGAGAAACACTTGCTTTCTGGCTTACCTGCGGAGCAGTAAGCAGAGTCTGGGCGGATACAACCGCAGCAAGCATCAGAATGAACATAATAATGTAGAAAATGTAAATGTTAAGTCCTTTTCTCATCGTACACCTCGGTAATTAATTTGGAATAATTGAAATTAATTAATGGAGAATGAGATAGCTATATTTTTGTGATGAACGGTAATAAGAGAAGACAGTGCAATGTATTGGTTGTTCGGGTAGTCTAATAGAAGTTGATAAAAATTATTTATCTTAAAATCTTCGCACCATGGAGGTAAAAAATATTTACCGCAAATACACTTAGATGCATGTCAGCAATTTACTTCAGCAATAACATTTTTTTTGTTTCGGTATAATTTCCTGCTTTTAACCGGTAGTAATATACTCCGCTGCTTAAATGCTCAGCATTAAAGTCAATATTATAGGTTCCGGGAGATTTGACATCATTAACCAGAGTTATAACTTCGTTTCCCAGAACGTCATAGATTTTAAGCGTTACGAATGACGACTTACCAATGACAAATGACATCCTTGTCACTGGATTGAACGGATTAGGATAATTCTGCATAAGGATGATTCCATCCGCTAAAGGGTTCCCTGTCTCTACATTTCCAACGGTAACTATCTGTTTCCGGGCGAATAAATTTATATGTCCGTTCAGACTATCCTCAAAAATGGTATAGAATATATAGTAAGGTTCCATTACCCCCATCAAACCGGTATAGTGATTTGAACCTTCGACCCTTGTATATAACAAGGTATCTATCAATGGATAATTTTCTTCATAATTCAGACGGATAAATGTACTGTCGTTCTTTGTCAGCAGGTAGCTGTGCGGCAACCAGTTGCTGTTCCTGGTTAGAATATCTATCGGAGCGTAGCTTAAAGATGATATTTCACCGACAGGATTATCCACCCATGGCAAAAAATTAACGGCTCCCGGCCAGTTTTCTGAATAAAAAATATTCTGATACAAGCCAGGATACTTGATTTCCAGCGTTAAAATACCTCTGCCAAGGTATGGGTTTGAGTAGAAAATGCGAGGCGAACTGCATATTCCGTCAGCTACCAGTGTTTGAATCCCAGAAAGGTAGCCGGTTTCATTATTGAAATAACGGTACACTGCATTCTGTTTTGAAGGCGAATGTTCTATCGCAACAAAATTAAAAGTTCCGTAGTTATCGCTTGCGGCGTCAGAATAGTATAAGGAGTCATGGGACTCAAATATTACTTTATCCGCAGTTACGCTATCCTTAAATGAAAGGAGATGTATCGAACCTTCCTTTTCATAAATCACCCACAGCGTATCAAAGTTTTCGTAAGATGGAGTTACCGGAAATGAGGGATTGGTCTCATCTCCGGGTAAATTTGTCAGAAGGATCGGACCGATCCAGCTTCCCACCGCTTCCCTGCAGATAGCTATGTCCTGTGAACCATTCTGATCGGTCTGGAAAAGTATGACTTTTCCCGTATCAGCGTAATTAATTATCGATGGATTGATATTCTTACTATTGCTGTTAGTTATCCTGACAGGAACTGAAAAAGAATCTGCGGACACAACGTAGTTAATCAATCCAATATTGCTGTTATCCCCTTCATGGATTTCAAAAACGAACATTCCTTCATCCCAGGTGGGCGGGAAGAGGAACATAGCTGAAGGGTTTCTTGAATCGTAATCATAATCGGTTATTGGTATAATGAAATCTGATTGAGCTGGCAGCAGGCCGGAAAAAAACATAACCAGTAGAAAAATTTTCTTGTACATAGGATCCCCCTGATGATTAAAATGTGTATAAAATTACTTCTATATTATCATTATTTCAATAGCACCATCTTCATGCTTTTAGTGTAGCTACCCGCTGTAATACTGTAGTAATATACACCGCTGCTCAGGTTTTGTGCACTAAAGTTTACTTTATAGGTGCCCGGAGATTTTTCTTCGTTAACCAGGGTTGCAACTTCATTCCCCAAAACATCATAAACCTTAAGAGTTACGAATGACGAATTACCAATGACAAATGACAAATTCGTTGATGGATTAAACGGATTAGGATAGTTTTGAGATAAATTAAATCCTCTCAATTGATTCGTCTTCTGTTTTACATCAACCGACTGATTGAGATCTACCTTATACATTGATCTTCCGTGAGTCCCGATAGCAAGATAATTTTCCTGACGATGAATTTTCATATCGTAGACTGAAACGACAGGTAAGCCGTCTGCGATAGGCTGCCAGCTTGTTCCGCCATTATAACTTACGAATGCACCAACATCACTTCCCAGATAAAGTTTATTCGCATCATTATTATCGATGGCAAAGGCATTAACCGGGGCATCCGGCAGATTACTGCTTATATCAGTCCAGTTAGCTCCCATATCATTACTCTTAAAAACGTGCGGCTGAGGATCGTGCCACTTCAGACCAGAAAACGTTACATAAACATTGTTCTTGTTATTCGGATCAACTTTTAGGCGGGTTACCCAGCGGTAAGGTAATGATCCCGAAATATCTGTCCATGTAGTTCCGTAATCTGTAGTAACCCAGACATGGCTGTCATCTGTGCCGGCATAAATTACATTTGAATCCGTAGGGGCAACATCGATAGTGGTTACGGTTCCAAGTCTTGTACCGGGAATACCGTCGGTCAAATCAGGGCTAACCGCGATCCAGTTATTTGCCCCGTTTGTGGTACGGTAAACCCTGTCCGTTCCGTAATAAAGTACATTATGGTTATTAGGGTCCATCACAACAGGAGTTGACCAGTTTGTAGGTTCATTCTGATTTATTCCAGTTCTTGCATTGTCAAAATTGAGTCCGCCATCGGTAGATTTCTGAAGGTAACCGTTCTGAGATTCAGCATAAATGATATCCGGATCAGTGAAGTCAACAATAACATAAAAACCATCCCCGCCGATCAAACCATGCCAGTCATCAAGATTTCCTGTTTGTGTTCTGATCGTATTATTATCCTGTGTACCACCATAAAGTTTTTGAGGATTATTATAATCGAGACCGATTTCATAAAATTGTGTATTAGGCATTTCTTTCGGTCCCGACCATGTAGAACCTCCGTTAGTAGAAATATAAATACCCCCGTCATCACCATTTATAAGATAGTCCGGATTGGATGGATTAAAAGCTAAAGCATGATGATCGACGTGAGTCTGAAAAGATAAATTCCAGTTTGCGCCTCCGTCGGATGATCTCATAAAACCTACATCCATAACATAAATTTTATTGGGATCAGAAGGATTTATTCTGACCTGCCCGAAGTACCAGCTGAAATTGCTCACGCCATTCGCAATCTCCATATCAGGATCAGCGTTAGTCCAGTTGCTTCCGTAATCTGTAGTTTTAAATAGCCCGGAATACACAGCACCATCATTATATAATGCATATGAAATATTTGGATTGGTTTTAGAAATTGCCAGGCCTATCCTCCCAACATTAGTCGACGATGCATCAGGCAAACCGGTTGAAGGACCAAGAAGCTGCCATGTGTCACCATTATCTGTTGATCTGTATATTCCGCTTGAAGGCCCGTAAAGGTGGGATGAATTCGGTCTTCTTACTCGTTCCCACATCGCTGCAAGGAGAAAATCGGGATTAGCCGGATCCATTACAATGTCAATTCCGCCGGTTGAATCAGACACAAAGAGTGACTGTCCCCAGTTTGTTCCGCCATCAGTACTTTTAAATATTCCTCTCTGGTGTGTTGGTGAAAAATAGGAACCTACCGCGGCGACAAAAATTTCATTCGGATCCGAAGGATTGATTATCACTCTTCCAATTGTTTCAGCACTGTCTAAACCAATTGAGAACCATGAATTCCCCGCATCGGTAGATTTAAACATTCCGCCGCCGGGAAAATTATTATGACCACCGTTTGCTTCACCGGTGCCAACGTAGAGTATATCCGGATTTGCAGGATCAACAGCAATATCTCCTATAGATAGAAATGCCTGACCATCAAATACTGGAAACCAGGTTTCACCCATATCGGTCGATTTGAAAACTCCTCCAGTAGCAGCGGAACAATAGACAATATTTGGATCAATGGGATTGAATTCAATGTCTGTAATTCTACCGCCGATATTAACAGGACCGGCGAATGTCCAGCTCAGCTCATCTGATTTCTTAAGTGAACTTTTCATCAGGTTTAGCTGCCTTAGAGCCTGTGAATAAGCATCAGGATCTGCCTGCATATAGGGAAATAATCTCTGGGTCATCATCCATTCAGAGGGTTCCATCTTTTCATTCCCTGCACTGATCATACGCGGAACCTGGCCGAAATAATAGTATACCGCAAGAATGGACAAAATTAAAATTGCAGCTGAGATTAAATTCGTTTTTTTCATTACTTGTGTTCCCTGGTTAATTTGAATTATAAAATGAACAGGTAATCAATGCTAATTTATACATTTTCACTCATTTTATTATAATACATCAGGATTATAAAAATTAAAAAAAGAAGGGAAGAATTACGAAAATAGGTAAGTGTACAGGCAATATTTTTCAGAGAAAGAGTGCAAGTATTCCAAAAATATCTATAGCAATAAGCGTTAAATTTATTTCCTTCCTTTTTCCTGTAACAAATTTGATAACTGTCCAGCTGAGGAATCCCCAGATTATCCCCTGCGTAATTGAATAAGTAAAAGGAATGATCACAAGGGCTATGAATGCAGGGATAGCATCGTCAAACTTTGACCAATTAATTTTTAAGACCGGTTTAATCATAAAAACACCCACAATAATCAATGCAGGTGATGTTGCTATCGACGGAACAACCGATAGAAGAGGTGATATAAAAATAAACGGAAGAAAGAGTATTCCCGCTGTAACAGCTGTCAAACCCGTTCTGGCTCCTTGCTCAATTCCCGTAGCAGATTCTATGTATGCTGTTCCGGGACTTGAGCCGACCAGTCCTGCTATTGTTGTTGCAAAGGCATCTGTTATAAGTGATTCTTTAATATTTCTCGGTTCATTATTTTCATCCATCAAATTCGCGGCTTCGGCAACTCCCACAAAAGTTGAAAGGCTATCGAACATATCTGTGAACAGAAAAGCAAAGATTATAGGCAGCAGGGCAAACTTTAATGAACCTATAAAATCAAGCTGCAGTATTAGACTGAAATCGGGATGAGCAAACAATCCTTTCCATGTAATAAGTGTGGATATTCCATGATTTAAAGATGAAGCATCTCCGTACCACCGGCCTATCGGAATTGCAAGCAGGGTTGTTAATATTATCCCGATAATTAAACCCCCTTTAATATTTTTAACAATAAGCAGGGCGGTTAAAAACAATCCGATAATAAAAGTCACTCTCACCGCATCCATTTTTGCAATACTGATAAGTGTTGAAGGATTTGCCACAATAAAATTAGCATTGACAAAACCAATCAACGCGATAAATAACCCGATACCGGCAGCGACCGCATAGCGTATCTGTCTAGGAATAGCATGGACTATATATGTACGGATATTAAATACTGAGAGAATAATAAAAACAATCCCCGCCCAGAAAACAGCACCCAGAGCAGTTTCCCATCCCACTCCCATTCCGATTACTACAGAAAAAGTGAAGAATGCATTCAGGCCCATTCCGGGTGCGACTAGTATCGGGTTGTTTGCATAAATTCCCATCATTATTGAACAGAAAGCCGAAACGATTATTGTAGCCGTAAGCACTCCGTTAAATGGCATTCCCGTCTGACTAAGTATTGAAGGGTTCACGACAATAATATACATCGAAGCAAGGAAAGTAGTCATTCCAGCTATAATTTCAGTCCTGGCATTTGTTCTATTTTCAATAAAAGAAAAATATCTCTCTAACATTAATCTTCTTTTTATTTCACTTCCATTATACGCTTAAAATCTTTCTCATTAACAGTTAACAAGCCGGGAGCTACAAGGTTTGGAGTTAATACCCGCCAGTTCTTATCCATTTCAAAAACCTCCAGGAAAATCGGAAGGGATTCATCCACTTTTCCGTTATTCGCAAGTGTTACAGCGTGCCAGTATTTCATTTCAGCATTATCAGGGAACATTTCTTCAGCGGTTGAATATTCTGTAAGTGCCAGTTTCATGTCACCTTTTTCAACTGCTAAATCCCCCGCATTCATATGATCATAAGCACGATGCACTTTTAACAAGCGTTTTAACTCTATAATCGGTTCAGGATTATCGTCGACGCGAAGATCGATCAGTCTGTCTTCCCAGACTTTCCCTGTAGATTTTCCTCTTACGATAAGCAATGCAGCAGACTGTTTACCACGTATATCGCCTCCGGCTTCCTGTCCTGCTTCCAGCGCAGCTACCATTCTTTCAGCAAGAGGACCGGTTGGATTTTTAAATGCTTCTGCCATAGCAGGCCAGACCTTATCATTTATCATAAGGTTTGCCTGACAGGAAAAATTATTACCCACAAGATTTCCTGCGGGCTGAACACACTTCTTTCCTGTAAACGAAGCTACATTTCCATTTGAGTCAATGATTGCAAGCTGTCTGAACTCTCTACCCTCATCGGAAGCTAAAAGAGAATCTACAGCCTGTTGCGCCGTCATTCCCCGTTTCAACATTTCAAGTCCTCGCGGACCGAATGAAGCATTAACAAATGATTGGGTTGCTATTGCACCAACCCCTGCTTCCGCCCAAGTTACTATGGTACCAACTGAAAATCAGTGTGACTGAACAGCCACTCCCATTTCTCCTGTTTCCGGATCTCTAGCTACAATTGAAAATGTATGTGCAAGCGGATCGTGATTATAGCAGAGCTGGGGCAAAGAAACAGAAGACATTATCGTAACAACCCATAAAATATTAAATAGAATTTTTTTCATTTTGCCTTCCTGATTTTATAAATTTATTTTTCTTCCCGTAAAACTTTGACATGTACAGACGAAGGATATTCAGACGAATGATAAAGCCGGTTGAATGCTTTCTGAAAATCCTTTTGTTCAGCTTCATAAATATTATCTACAAAAGTCTGGGGATTTCTGTCAAAGAATGGGAACCAGGAGCTCTGAACCTGGATCATAATTCTATGACCTTTTAAAAATGTATGATTTATATCCTGCAGGTTAAATTCAACCTTTTCAGCCTTACCGGGTTCAAATGCTTCGGGAGTTTCAAAGCTGTTACGAAATCTTCCTCTCATGATTTCACCTCTTACAAGTTCCTGATAGTTTCCCATTTCAACGTTATTAGGATTTGGTTCAGGATCAGGGGAATCAGCGGGAAATTGATCTATAATTTTTACAACCCAGTCCGCATCAGTTCCTGAAGTAGACACATAGAGTTCTGCCTGAACCGGACCGGAGATTGTTATATTATCTTTTACTGGTTCAGTTTCATAGACAAGCACGTCGGGTCTTTCGGCGGCGAACCTCTGGTCACCTGTCATAAAATTTTTGTTATAAAATGATCTTGAGTCCTGCTCCTTACAGATGTAAGGAACCGGTTTCATAGGATCAGATAAATATTCATCAAAACTATTGCCAGTGTTATCAGGTTTGTCAAAAGACAGATTCTGATTTTCACAAAAATAAATTTCTTCATCCTTTACGCCGGGAGGGGGCCACGATGGATATTCCTTCCATTGATTTGTTCCTGTTTCAAATACATATGCTTCAGGCTGATCAAAATTATTTTTACCTTTTAAATAGTGATCAAAAAAGGGTACGAACATTTTCTGCTGGAAGAATTCACTGTTTCCCGATCCAAAAGAAATATCACCGAGGGAGTCTCCCTTACTTCTCATCCAGCCGCCATGGAACCAGGGACCCATAACAAGGCAATTATTTGAAGAGGGATTCTTATCCTCTATTGATTTATATATATGGAGAGAACCGTATAGATCTTCAGCATCATACCATCCGCCAACAATTAATACTGCGGGCTTAATGTTATTAAAATGCGGAAGATTGTTTTTTGCCTGCCAATAGTAATCGTAATTCGGATGATTTATCGTGGAATCCCAGAAGGTTATGAGATTATGAAAATAATCTTTTTTAACATTTGAAAGGGGTCCAAGGTTCAGGAAAAAATTATAAGCATCCGGAGATGCATAAGCTAAATCGTCAGGCCAGCTAATAGTCAGAGAATCTCTTTCACGTCCGAACACTGAAAAGAAATCGAAATCCAAAAGTAAAGAGAAAGCTCCGTTATGGTGCATATCATCTCCCATAAACCAGTTTGCTATTGGTGCTTCGGGGGATACGGCAACCAGAGCAGGATGAGCATCAATTGTTCCCATTGCTGCATAAAAACCGGGATAAGAAATACCCCACATTCCAACCTTACCGTTATTATGATGGATGTTCTTTACAAGCCATTCAATAGTATCATAAGTATCACTGCTTACATCAACGTCTTTATTAGTTTTTTTATCGGTATGTATGGCCGCATATCAACAAACCGGCCTTCAGACATGAATCTTCCGCGAACGTCCTGGAATACAAATATATATCCGTCCTTAACCATTTCGTCGGGGACTTCAAAGTCATCCGGATAATTATCCTCTCCATAAGGAGCTGCAGTATAAGGAGTTCTGACCATTAGAACCGGATAATCATTTAAAGTATCTTTGAGAGTATAGACTGAAGTAAAAAGTCTTGCCCCGTCTCTCATAGTTATTCGGTATTCATGTTTATTGTAGTGAGCCCTGATATAATCCTTTTCCTGTGGAAAGGAGGAAAGTGCTGCAAAAAAAATTATTAGCAGAATGTAGTGTAGAACTGATTTCATAATTCATCCTCTGCCAAAATCTTTACAATGAATTGTTATATATTAAATCAATAATTTAAAATAAGAATTTTCTTTCTAATTAGATAAACGCGCATGAGTTTAAGCTACAGATTACTGGGAAAGCCCGGATGGGATAACGGCCTCATGGTTTGGATTAACAGCGGAACCAGAGTTTACCGTCTCCTGTTTGACTGCGGTGAAAATATTCTGAAAGATTTAAACCTGCGGGATATCAGATCGGTCGATTACCTTTTTCTTTCACACCTGCATATAGATCACATAGCCGGATTCGATTATTTCTTCCGCAGAAATTATGACCGTGAAAAGAAGCCCGTGTATGTATATGGACCGGAAGAGACTGTTGAGCTGATTCATCACCGTCTTCGAGGATTCAAATGGAACCTGGTAAAAGGAGTCCCGGGTTTGTGGTACATAACTGAATCAAATGAAAAGAAATTATCCACTTTCTTATTCAAAACATCTGACGGGTATTCGGTCAAACACCCCGTCGGAAATAAATCGTTCAATGGATTACTGATTGACAACCCGCATTTTACTGTTAAAATATCTATCTTAAATCATATAATTCCTTCAGCTGCTTACCTTGTCAAAGAAAAACCCTTTTTTAATATCGACAAAGAGGCTCTGGAGAAAACGGGATTGGCCCCGGGTCCATGGCTTGAAAAAGTAAGAGATCTCTCCATAGATGATTCTGATGAAATATCAATCGGGAATAAATTATATAAATTAAAATCTCTCAGGGAAAAACTGCTTAAAAGAAATGAAGGGGAAAGCATAGGTTACTTAACAGATTTCATATATGATAAGGTAACAGAGGCAAAAATAAAAAAGGTGTTTATGGGATGCGATGTTATGGTCTGTGAGAGCCAGTATCTTTCCGCTGAAAAAGAATATGCAGCAAAGAATTTTCACCTTACAGCGGAACAGGCCGCAAGACTTGCAAATGCAGCAAAGGTAAAGAAACTGATTCTTTTTCATTTTTCGGATCGGTATCGGGCAAAGGAATATTCTGATCTGATTAATGAAGCACGAAAAATTTTCCCTGAATCCTACCTGCCCGTTGAATGGAATCTAAAATATTAATCCTTTTTTACAATTTTGGAATAATAACCTATAGTTATCTCCGATTTAACAGGCACCCAGGGTGGTACATATAATTCATAAAGAGTAAGATGTCTCTCGGATTATAAAAATCAGTAGGGAGAAATATTTTTAAGATATCTTATTCGTGTTGTATATTTCACATCAAAAAAACAGGATTTACGTTTGTCTGATATCACTTCGGTTATTCTTCTGTTTATAGTCGCTTTTATTTCGGGATTTATAAATGTAGTTGCAGGCGGGGGTTCATCTCTTACACTACCAATGTTAATATTTCTGGGACTTGATTCATCTATAGCAAACGGGACAAACCGCATTGGTGTATTAATGCAGAATCTTACAGCAATTTATTCATTCAAGAGATCAAAGTACAGCCAGTTTAAATTAAGTCTAAAATTATCTCTCCTATCTCTCCCGGGCGCAATTGCAGGTGCTTTCCTTGCTGTTACGCTTGATGATGAATTGTTTCAAACAATTCTCGGCATAGTAATGATTCTGATTATTATCTCAATGTTTCTGCCGAAGGCAAAAAACACAAAGGAAAGTGAGAACAGCCAGAAAATTTCCTGGTCAGTTTATCTCTCTATGATAGGAATAGGTTTTTACGGGGGGTTTCTGCAGGTAGGTGTTGGATTTATCATCATGGCTTCACTCCAGCACCTGATGAAGCTTAATCTGATTTACGTAAATATGCACAAGGTCTTTATTGTTCTTGTATTCACACTTCCCGCCATCTTAATATTTTCATTTTCAGGGGATATTAACTGGTTCTGGGGAATTACGCTGGGACTGGGAAATGCTGCAGGTGCATGGTGGTCAGTTAAACTGACTGTTAAGAAAGGTGAAAAAATAATTAAGATTGTTCTGGTTATTGCAATACTAATTATGGCTTTAAAACTGCTGAATGTTTTCTGATGGATTATTAAAAGTACCAGTGGAGTTCCTGAATTTGATAAACTTATTCCGTTAAATGTTTATTTAAATTAAACTGCCGTCTAAAATATGAATGCTAAAATGCTTTCATCCATTCTGAAAAAACTAGAGGAGTCAATGCTCTCAGAAATAGCCAGGAAAAATCCTGCAAGATTAAGTGAACTCATATCTGATGAACTCATTGAAATACGAAAATCCGGAAAAATATGGACAAAACAATCGGTAATTGAAGCATTAAAAAAAGAATCCTATACTGAAATTGTCATTACCGGCTTCAATTTAAAACTTCTTGCCGAAGATATTGCTCTAGTAACATATACGGCTCACCATAAACAAAAGGGAAATCCTTCCTCAAAATCAATGCGATTTTCAATCTGGAAAATGGCTGATAATAAATGGGAAATAGTTTTCCATCAGGGAACTCAATCTTACGACACACCTTAGACTCTTTCATATCTTTTTACGAAATTATCGTTACTAAAATGAACGGAGAATTGAATGAGTCTGAATCTAAGGGATATAATAAAGCTTAATAATGGAACGGAAATACCCGTTATGGGGTTCGGCACTTACCGGTTAACAGCAGAAAAAATAGTTAAAGAATCTGTACTAACTGCACTTGAGACAGGCTACAGGTTAATTGATACGGCTCAGATGTACGGAA
>CAVUOZ010000004.1:0-473025 GCA_963743325.1 uncultured Ignavibacteria bacterium | reverse complement strand
TACTTAGTGGAACATTGTGACCTGCTCCCCGCTATGCGCCCGCGCTATGCGCTTCCAATGACTATAACTTCATCAATTCCTTAATTTTTTTTACCATCGATGCAGCAACATTTTCTCCAAAGATTTTCGGCTGCACCCCTTGCGGATCAAATTCCATAATTTCTTTTACAAAACTTTTATTAAGCGGGTCAATTAATAAATTCCAGCCGGCTTCCACGGTCTCAACCCATTCTGTCTCGGGCCTGACAGTAATACATGGTTTCCCGAATAAGTATGCTTCTTTTTGAATTCCGCCGGAATCAGTGATAATCTTATAACTGTACTTTTGTAATTTGATAAAGTCAAGGTAACCTAATGGTTTTATAACTTTTATGTTCCTGCCGATACTGATTTTTTCTTTTTCAATTATCTTTTGTGTACGAGGATGGACAGGAAAAATAATTTTTTTCTCCACGTTTTGTAATTTATTCAATATTTCAAGCAGAATTTCCGGCTTATCCACAGTATACGGTCTGTGCAGTGTCAGCAGATAATATTCCCCGGGATTTATATCAAGCAATTCCAGAACCTTTGATGATAATTCTGCTAAAGGTAAGGCTTCATTTAAGGCATCCGCCATTATATCGCCTGTCAGATAAGATACACCTGAAAGCCCTTCTTTTTGAAGATTTTTCATTGCACCTTCAGTAGGTGCGAATAAGTAATCTGCAGCGTGGTCTGCAATAATTCTGTTGATTTCTTCAGGCATTGACCTGTTAAAACTTCTTAATCCTGCTTCAATATGTATTGTTTTTATTCCCATTTTTGATGCCGTGAGCGCCCCGGCCAGAGTTGTATTTGTATCTCCGAAAATCAATATAACATCGGGATTTTCCATCAGTATCACCTTTTCAAGCTCAACAAGCATTCTGCCTGTCTGTTCGCCGTGCAATCCCTGGTTTATATCCAGATTATAATCGGGCAGCGGAAGTTTTAAATCATCAAAAATTAATTTTGACATCTCCTCATCAAAGTGCTGACCGGTATGTATAATTATTTCCCGGTAAGTCTCACGAATCTTCTTTGATAAGGGACCGAGTTTTATGAATTGGGGCCTTGCCCCGACTATTGATGCGATTTTCAAAATATATGACCCGGTAATTTATTAATCAAAAGTGATTTGAGTTAAGAGTGAGGAGTTATGGGTGAAGGGTTATGGGTGAGGAGTTATGGGTGAAGAGTTATGGGTTATGAGTCGTGAACTTCACAGCTCATTCATTTTTCTTAACTCATTACTCTTAACTCATCACTTATTACTCTTAACTCATCACTCATCACTCATTACTCTTAACTCAACGACCTCATAAGTCCAATTGTCATCTTCCTCACCTCAGTCAATTTCCCTTCTACCTTTTTATATTCTGGATCTTCAATATACTTCAGCTTATATCCAACAATTAATTGTGTATCGAGTTCAGCCAAACTGCCGAGTGAAATAGATAAAAAGTTATTAAATTCTTTTGACGATTTTCGTCCCGCCCCTTCGGCAATATTAGACGGAACCGAAATAGCCGTTTTTCTGGTATGAGAAGTAAGGCAAAACATCTCATTTTGCGGATATTTTTCTGTAATCTCATAAACTAAAAGAACCAGATTTATGGCTTCCTGCCATACTTTAAGATCCTTATGTGTTTTTATTACCCTTATTTCTTCAGCAGTCCCGATGACCCTTAACTCCTAACTCTTTACTCTTAACTTAATAAATTTATACAATATTACGGTAATATTTGAGTAAAAAATCAGGCCGGGAGTTGCGGGAAAAGAAGGCCACAACGTCACACAATGGAAATACAAAGTCTCACAACGTAATTTTCCTTCGTGCGACTTCGCTTGCCCGGCCATTTGACGGGTGTGTACTTAGTGATACATTGTGTTCTCGATCGTGTTATTTAATCCGGCAAATGTTAATTAATTATATTCAACCCCTACGGGGTTGTTATTTTTTTGTTTGATTGTTTTCTACAAATATGTAACCCCTAACGGGGTTGGGAAAAAAGCCAATGAGTACGAATGTCATTGAATGACCCCAATTGGCCGCTTCCTACCGTCAGCACTCCCAATGGGAAGACATAACTGCCGCTCCGCACCTAAAAAGAAATCCGTTAAAAAATTATCAGGAATGGAGCGTTAAAAGATAAATGCTGTTTGAGGCCCGATCCTATCGGGACGAGTTCATTTATCTTAGCGGAATGACTGATAATTTTAGGATTTCTTTTTCAGTGCATGTTTCTTTTGGTACTTTTCTTACGCTAAGAAAAGTACGAACAAAATTGAATGGTTGAGCGAAACACCGTTTCGCTCTACAAAGCCTGCTTTCCACAACGTAATTTTCCTTCGTGTAACTTCGCTTGCCCGGCCATTTGACGGGTGTGTACTTAGTGATACTTTGTGTTACCCCTTGGGTCACAATGTCACACAACAGGAATGCAAGCTTGTCTGCCGGACCTGTTTACCGATATGTAATGGCAGAGTTCCACGTTGATGTCCCGTTAGGGACAAAATATTTATAGCTAAACATTAACCCGAACAATATCTAGTCCTGTAGGGACGGAATAGATCGTGTTATTTAATCCGGCAAATGTTAATTAATTATATTCAACCCCTACGGGGTTGTTATTTTTTTGTTTGATTGTTTTCTACAAATATGTAACCCCTATCGGGGTTGGGAAAAAAGCCAATGAGTACGAATGTTAATGAATGACCCCATTGCCTGTTTCCCATCCGCCCACTGACAACCGCTTACTTTCCCATATCATCCCTTCGGGTTCTCACGGCGATGTCCCGTTAGGGACAAAATATTTATAGCTAAACATTAACACGAACATTATCTAGTCCCGTAGGGACGGAATAGAGCTTGTAATTAGGTCACAATGGAACACAAAGGAAATACAACGTAACACAAGGTAAATTTCTTTGTGGAACTTTTGCATTCCTTTGTGTTACATTGTGACCTGAGGGAACATTGTGTTACAACCTAAAAATATTCCAAAATATTTTTGTAAAAATGATTAATTGATGCTAAATTCCAAAAGCTTAAAATATGTTTTACGAATCGTTTTTGTAAACTCCTTTCGTGTATCCCGAAAATTAAATGTCTCTGTTAATTAGATCATTTTAATTAATCTATCATTCATATAAGGAGCTCTATGAAAATAAAAATTCTACTAATCCTTCCTGTAATTGCATTCTTATTTTCCTTTTCACAACAAACATACGCACAGGGCGTAACTACCGGTTCTATCACCGGAATCGTTTTTGATAAGGCAAATAACAATCCCCTGCCGGGGGCGAATGTGATTGCGGTGCACGTTCCCAGTGGGACACAGTATGGAACTTCTTCAAGGGGCAACGGTCAGTTCGATATACTGAATATGAAAATCGGCGGTCCTTATACCGTTACTGTCTCCTATGTCGGCTATGCCAAAGAAGTTAAGGAAAATGTATTCCTTAATCTCGGACAGCAGCTGAGACTGGATTTTCAACTTTCTGAAGAAGCTGTAACGGGAGAGGAAGTTACGGTTACTGCAGAAAGGGATGTAATTTTTAACAGCAACAGAACAGGCGCCGAAACTTTTGTGAATCCGAAAGATGTTACCCTCATGCCCTCGATAAAAAGGAGCACCAGGGATATAACCCGTCTTGATCCCCGCAGCGATGATAATTTCAGCTTCGGCGGAAGAAACTGGCTCTTCAATAATATTTCTCTCGACGGTTCGTACTTCAACAATTCATTCGGACTGGATGATCCCGCACCGGGCGGACAGACAAATTCAGAACCCGTTCCGTTCGACGCTGTTGAACAGGTACAGGTATCCGTTGCACCTTATGACATAAGGGAAGGCGGTTTTACCGGCGCCGGTATAAATACTGTTACAAAGAGCGGTACCAACCAGTTCAAGGGTTCTTTGTACTCATTTACAAGAAATGAATCTTTTGTCGGCAACAAGGTCAGCGGAGAAGATGTGGTAGCTAACCCCGATCTGAAATACAACCAGTCGGGTTTCAGCGTAGGAGGACCGATTGTGCAGAATAGTCTTTTCTTCTTCTTCAATGCTGAGCTGGAAAGACGCCAGGATCCGGGCTCTAATTTTATTGCTAATCCCGGAGGTGCATCCGGTCTTGGTGTATCCCGTGTTGATGCCGTCATGATGGATTCTATTAAAAACGTTATGAAAAATGTGTACGGCTATGACGCCGGTGCGTTTCAGAATTATGTACATAATACGGATAATGAAAAATTATTACTGAAACTCGACTGGAATATAAACGAGTACAATAACGTTTCTCTTAGATATAACAGGCTGGATGCCAGGCGCGATCTGCCTCCCCACCCGTTCGTTCTCAGCTCAGGCGGAAGAGGACCAAATGAAACCAGTCTGCCGTTCGAGAATTCCGGCTACAGAATAAATAACCGTCTGAATTCATTTGCACTCGAACTTAACTCACGCGGGAATGAATTCTCAAACCGTTTCTTTACCAGCTACAACAGGTTCCGCGATTACCGCGAACCGTTCAGCGAGCCGTTCCCCACAATACAGATAAACCAGAACGGAATTAATTATACTACCATCGGTGAAGAACCGTTTTCAATTCATAATATTCTGGATCAGGATGTATGGCAGGCAACCGACAACTTCAGCTACTTCCTCGGCAATCACGTCTTAACTGCCGGGACAACATTTGAATACTACAGCTTCTTTAATTCATTTAACCTGTTCCGGTACGGATTGTTTATGGTACCTTATCCAGTTCGGCGGCACAACCTTCGATTCCGTGGATGAATTCTTTTTACATACGAATCCCGCCGATACGGCAAACTTTCATCGACTTCAGGAAACAGTTCGTTGATCCTGTTGCAAATTCTCCCTATAAAGGTGAAAATATCGAAGTCGGCCAGCTTGCTTTCTACGGTCAGGATGAATTTCTTGTTTCGAGCGTATTCAGCTTAACGTACGGACTGCGTGTCGATCTTCCTTTCTATATCACCAAACCTGTTGATAACCCGTTTTCAAGAGGCCTGACTTTACTCGATCAGAATGATAATCCTGAAACCGTCGATCAGAGCAAGCTTCCGGGAGTGCAGGCATTGTTTTCACCGCGTGCAGGATTTAACTGGGATGTAAGCGGAAACCGCACAACACAGCTCAGAGGCGGTACGGGTATTTTTACAGGACGTCTGCCTTTCGTGTGGATCGGAAATGTTATCTCGAACCCGGGAAACAATCCTAATCTCTATCCCAATGTTCCGGAAAAAATAGTTACAAAAGATGATGCTATACTGCAGACATCATTCGATCTGAATGCTATGGTAAAGGATTTCAAATGGCCGCAGGTGTGGACAACAAACCTCGCTATAGATCATAAGCTGCCGTGGGATTTATTCGGTACTCTTGAACTTATTTACGGCAAGGATATAAATTCAATTTATGTCAGAAATGCCGACCTGGTTAAACCCATACGGTACCTGCCCGATGGAAGACCATATTACGGAGGTGCAGGCAATAATGAACTGAATCCCGACGGCGGAGCGGGAGTGTATGTAATTGATAATTCCAATGAAGGTTACAATTACAGTGCAACTGCCCAGCTTCGTAAACTGTTTGACTTCGGGCTCAGCACATTTTTCTCCTATACATTCCTTGAAGCTAAGAACCTGATGAAATCTACTGAAATTGCCAGTGTTCTGTGGGCTGAAAACCCGGTTAAAGGAGATCCTAATAAACCGGAACTCAGTTATTCGGAATTCGGTAACCGACACAGATTTGTATTAGGCGGTTCGTATCGTATGGAGTGGTCGGAAACCTGGGCAACAAGCTTCGGTCTCTTTGTTGAAGCTGCCGAAGGAAATAGCTTCCAGGGTGCGGGCGGCAACCGTTATTCATTCATTTATGCGGGCGACGTGAACGGTGACGGAAGCGCAACCAATGACCTGATTTATATTCCGAAGGATCAGAACGATATAAACCTTGTTGATTATGTTGATGCGAATGGAAATACGGTAACAGCAGATCAGCAATGGACTGCCCTTAACAATTTTATTGAACAGGATAATTACCTTAAAGCGCATCGCGGGCAGATTGCGGACAGGTTCGGAGATGTAAATCCATGGTTCAGTAATATAGATTTAAGGCTGCTTCAGGACTTTGCCTTTTATCTGAGCGGTAGTAAGCACACTTTCCAGTTAAGCATTGATATTCTCAATGTCGCAAACCTTCTTAATTCAAGCTGGGGAGTAAGACAGGTAGCCAGTTCGAAGGCAACTACGCCGCTGGAATTAAACGGCTTTGATTCCGAAACCGGTGCACCCGAGTTCAAATTTAATATGGCATCTAAAACTTTTACCGATGATCCGGGATTAAAGTCACGTTACCAGATACAGATCGGGTTGAGGTATCTGTTCAATTGAAAGAAAGAAAAAAAATGAATGATTGAATGATTGAATGGATGAATGTTGAGCCTCAAGGCGAAACCCCTCATCGGGGATGAATGATTGATTGGTTGGTTGTCCGAAGGACTCCTTTCGGAGGTTGAATGACCGCTGTGGAAGCTTCTGCAGCGGTTTTTTTTATGTACTCATATTGCAGGTCACAAAGTAACGCAATGGAAACACAAAGTCGCACAACGTAATTTTACTTCGTGTAACTTCGCTTGCCCGGCCATTTGACGGGTGTGTACTTAGCCTGCCTCGCCACCAGGCGGGTGATACTTTGTGTTACCCCTTGGGTCACAATGTCACACAACAGGAATGCAAGCTTGTCTGCCGGACCTGTTTACCGATATGTAATGGCAGAGTTCCACGTTGATGTCCCGTTAGGGACAAAATATTTATAGCTAAACATTAACCCGAGCAATATATAGTCCCGTAGGGACGAAATATATTGTGTTATTATTCCGGCAAATGTTAATTAATTATATTCAACCCCTACGGGGTTGTTATTTTTTTTGTTTGATTGTTTTCTACAAATATGTAACCCCTAACGGGGTTGGGAAAACAGCCTATGAGTACGAATGTCATTGAATGACCCCAATTGGCCGCTTCCTACCGTCAGCACTCCCAATGGGAAGACATAACTGCCGCTCCGCACCTAAAAAGAAATCCGTTAAAAAATTATCAGGAATGGAGCGTTAAAAGATAAATGCTGTTTGAGGCCCGATCCTATCGGGACGAGTTCATTTATCTTAGCGGAATGACTGATAATTTTAGGATTTCTTTTTCAGTGCATGTTTCTTCCTGCCTGCCGGCAAGGCAGGTTGGTACTTTTCTTACGCTAAGAAAAGTACGAACAAAATTGAATGGTTGAGCGAAACACCGTTTCGCTCTACAAAGCCTGCTTTCCACCACGTAATTTTCCTTCGTGTAACTTCGCTTGCCCGGCCATTTGACGGGTGTGTACTTAGTGATACTTTGTGTTACCCCTTGGGTCACAATGTCACACAACGTAGATACGAGGTCCCACAACGTAATATTCCTTTGTGCGACTCCGTGTGTACTTAGTGGAACATTGTGTCCCTCCTAAAGTGATTCCATTTTTTGAAAAATAGCCTTAAATTTCGGTACGATTTCTTTGGAGGTTGTGTAAATGAAAAAAGTACTACTGCCTTTAATAGGACTGATCATCATTGTTATAGTAGTAATAGCAATAATTTCTTCAAATAAGGAGGAGACAAACCCGTCAGACCTGAAACAATCCTACGGCGATGTGCCTGTATCGACAACTCCCGTTAAAAAAATGCAGCTTGTTAACGTTATATCCCTTGTCGGTGTTGTCAATGCCAGCAATGATGTGGATATTATTTCAGAAGCCCAGGGGTTGGTCGTTGATGTTAAGGCTAAAGTCGGGGATTATGTCAGGGCCGGAACGGTTTTGTTTCAGATTGACGATGTAATAATGCAGTCTAACCTTGCCTCGGTTGAAATTAATTACCTGAAAGCTAAAAGGGATTTTGAACGCAGCGAAACTCTCTACCAGGAAAATTCCATTTCTGCCGCTCAGCTGGATCTGGCAAGACTCCAGATGAAGGCAGCAGAGAGCCAGCTGACACTGGCAAAGAAACAATTAGCAGATACAAAAATAAAAGCCCCGATATCAGGTACAATCAATAAAAGAATGGTTGAAGTAGGGACTATGGTTAATCCGGGAACCCCGGTAGCTAATATTGTAGATATTTCTACACTGAAGGTTTTACTCAATGTTTCAGAGAAAGATGCGTTCCAGATTAAAACCAATGAACAGGCTGAAATAACAACCGATGTGTATCCGGGTGTAAAGTTTTACGGCAGGGTCGATAACATTGCCTCCAAAGCTGATGAAGCCCATACCTACCCGGTAGAAGTAAGACTTTCCAATAATAGTCAGCACCCCCTGAAAGCGGGAATGTTTGCACGTGTAAATTTCACTTTCCAGAGCAGCAATGAAGCTTTAGCAATCCCGCGTGAATCACTGGTCGGAAGTATCAGGGATGCCCGTGTTTATATAGTCCAGAACCAGGTTGCTAAATTAAGGAGTATCGTTGTCGGAAATTCCTCCAGCAATTTTATTGAAATATTATCGGGCCTGAATGAAAACGATATTGTAGTGACAAACGGTCAGAACAATTTATCGGATAATGTAAAAGTTGTCATTATTAAGTGAGGGAGTAAGCTATGACATTAACTGAACTCTCGATAAAACGTCCTTCATTTGTTATTGTGTTATTTTCGGCCCTCGCGTTACTGGCCGTATTCGGCTACACTATGCTGAAATATGAGCTGCTTCCCGATATAAGCATCCCATGGATGGTTGTCAGCACCGTATATCCCGGTGCTTCCCCGGGTGAAGTGGAAAACAGCGTTACCAAACCAATTGAAGATGCACTCTCCGGCCTTGAAAAGGTTGAAAGAATTATTTCTTCTTCATATGAGGGTGTTTCAGTAATCAGTATTGAATTAAAAAAATCGGCAGATATTGAATTTTCACTCCAGGAAGCCCAGAGGCGTGTAAACCAGATCTCACTTAATTTGCCGAAAGGGATCCGTTCACCGGTTTTCCAGAAAATTTCTCTGGCAGAGACACCCGTATTGCAGATCGGGGCTACGTCCAGTCTGCCGTCAAGGGAATTTTACCAGCTGGTAACAGATCAGATTCAGCCAGCCCTGGCAAGAGTCGACGGGGTAGGACAGATTAATCTGACGGGCGGCGAAGAAAGAGAAATAAAAATTAACATTGACGCTTCAAAGCTGGAGGCATACAACTTATCTATCGCATCGATTGCCTATGCAGTCAATTCTTCAAATCTCGATTTCCCCACCGGGAAAATACAGGGTGAGAGCCGGCAGTTTGTAGTGAGAGTAGCCGGGAAGTTTTCTTCGCTTGAAGAATTAAGGAACCTGGTGGTAGGTTCCTCGCGCGAGGGAAGTAAAATACGGCTGAAAGATGTTGCTGAAGTTGAGGACGGCATCGCCGAGATAAAAACAATGAGCCGGATAAACGGAATTCCTTCCATCGGAATAGCAATACTTAAGCAGGCAGACGGGAATGCTGTCAGGGTAAGCAGTCTCGTACGTGAAGAGCTTAAAAATCTTGAGAAACAGTACTCCTCCATCCATTTAAAGTTTGACGTTGCACACGACCAGTCGGTTTTCACGCTTGATGCAGCCCGGGATGTACAAAAAGACCTGCTGCTGGCAATAGTACTGGTGGCAGCGGTAATGTTCCTTTTTCTTCACAGCATAAGAAATTCTTTGATTGTGATGATAGCAATTCCTACTTCGCTGACGGCGTCGTTTGTGGTTATGTGGGCCTTCGATTTTTCACTGAATCTTATGACACTTCTTGCCCTGTCGCTGGTGATCGGGATCCTGGTCGACGATTCAATCGTTGTGCTGGAAAATATTTATCATTTCCTTGAACGGGGAGAGGATAAGCGTACTGCTGCGCTGCGCGGCAGGAATGAGATCGGGTTTGCAGCTGTTTCAATTACGTTTGTCGATGTCGTGGTTTTTGTACCCCTTACATTGGTTGCCGGTTTAGTCGGCGATATAATGCGTGAGTTTGCGATTGTTATAACTGCTTCAACGCTTACGAGCCTGCTGGTTTCTTTCACTGTTACCCCGCTGCTTGCATCAAGATATTCAAAGCTTGAAAGCGCATCCGCAGATAGTCTTCCCGGAAAGATCGGACTTGGATTTGAAAAATTATTTAAGAGGATAGTTAACCGTTATCTGGTTCTGTTAAAGTGGTCAATGAGCAACCCGATGAAAGTTTTAGGGTTTGCCACGATCCTTTTCTTCGCTGCGGTAGGGCTGCCGGCAGCAGGATTGATCGGCGGCGAGTTTATGAAACAATCCGACCAGGGTGAATTCGGAGTTGAAATACAGCTTCCGCCCGGCTCTACGCTCGATAACACAAATAAGGTAAGCCAGCAGGTTGAAAGAAAGATTGCCGCTCTGCCTGAAGTAAAAAAGATACTGGCAAATATTGGCAAAGGTCCCCAGAACCAGATCCTGAATAATGAATCTGAACTGGTTGTCACACTGATTCCCAGGAATGCACGAAAGAAATCGACAGATAATGTTATCCAGGAAATAAAAGAAATGTCAAGGATGATCCCGGGTATAAAATTATTCGTCAGCCAGCTCAGCATTACCGGCGAATCGGGCGAAGCACCGATACAGGTTTTCATTACGGGGATCAATACAGATTCTATCCTCACAACTTCGGAAAGAGTTGCATCAGCACTCCGGAAAACTGAAGGCATAACAGATATCAAATTTTCATCAGAGAAAGGAAACCCCGAAACCCGGATAGATATCAACCGCCAGAAAATGGCTGAGCTGGGTTTAACTGTTATGGACATTGGTACAACGCTGCAGGTTGCACTTACAGGCAACGATGATTCAAAGTACAGGGAAGGCTCATATGAATACCCGATAAGGATTGCGATAGATGAATTTGACCGTACCAACATCAGTGATGTTAACAGCTTATCATTTACAAATGCAGCGGGTAAGCAGATCCAGATGGGACAATTCGCCGATATTTATCAGACGACAGGACCAACAAAACTTGAGAGACAAAACAGGAATCCTTCAGCGATTGTTTCAGCCTTCACAGACGGCACGATTCCGAATGGAACTGTTGTTGCACAATTCGTTAAACAATTCAATAATAATACCGCCGGCGGCACAAAGATTTCACTGGAAGGCGATGAAAAAATGAGGTCCGAAGGAATGGACTCACTCCTGCTGGCCTTAATCGCAGGCATCACGTTTGTTTATTTTATAATGGTGCTGCTGTTTGATTCCTTTATCTACCCGTTCATCGTGCTCTTTTCAATTCCGCTTGCATTGATCGGTGCTCTTATTGCGCTGGCCTTATCAGCAAATGCTTTGAGCATTTTTTCTATGCTCGGTATTATTATGATGATCGGTCTTGTAGCAAAAAATGCAATACTGCTGGTGGATAGAACAAATGAACAGCGGACAGGAGGACTTTCACTTCATGATGCATTAATAGAAGCGGGCAGTTCACGTATACGGCCGATCTTTATGACAACGCTTACAATGGTATTCGGAATGCTTCCGATCGCAACGGCAACAGGCGCAGGATCCGAATGGAAAAATGGTTTAGCCTGGGCATTAATAGGGGGATTAACGAGCTCTATGTTCTTAACGCTTATTGTAGTACCTGTTGTTTACCTGAAAGTCGAGAAGCTTAAAACCCGTTCTGCCGTATTGTTCAAAAACCCTTTTTCGATAAAATGGCTCGATAAACTAAGAAGTAAATCTTAAAAGAATTATGACAGAGTATATTATTATTCCCGTTCCACAGGCAAAACCCGAGGGTGATTTATGAAAGAAAAAATCTGCTTCGTCATCGTTTTTTTCTTATGGTACTGTACTGCCACGGCACAAAATAAATCTACAGATGGGAATGTAACAATCGGAATTGTTGTCGACGGGGAGTGGGATCTGAATCAGCCTGTATTAGATGAACTTGAAAAGGAGCTGAAAGACGCTCTTTCACAGCAGACGAACATAACAATTCCAAAGGATAAAATTCTTGTCGGTGATTGGACTCTTAAAAAAGTATCGGAACTGAACGATAAGCTGCTGGCTGACAGTGAAGTCGACATTTTAATCGGCTACGGGGTGCTTGCTTCATACGATCTTGCGCACAGGGACAATCTGCCAAAACCGGTAATAGCCCCTGTGATTATAGATACCACGATACAAAAAATTAAAAGTATTAACGGAACAAGCGGTGTAAAAAATCTCAGCTACCTGATATTTCCCGGTACGTATGTCAGGGACATTCAACTGTTTAAGGAAATTGTCGATTTCAAAAACCTGGTTCTGCTGCAAAGTAAATACTATCAGGATATATTTAAAGATATCCAGATATCCGATGAAGACCTGAGCAAAGAATTCGGGGTAAATATCAAAAGGATCAGCATCGTGGATGATATACAGGGATTTTTGAATTCTATCCCGCCGAAAACAGATGCAGTATATATTGATGTCCTTCCTGTGAGCCGTATGAAATTTAAAGAGCTTGTAAAAGGTTTGAACGAAAAACGTCTTCCGACCTTTTCATTTTTTGGAGAGATGGATGTCAGGGACGGGGTGATGGCCGGAGCCAATCCTGATATTTTCCCGAGATTAGCCCGCCGTATAGCTCTTAATATTCAAAGGATTTTATTGGGCGAGGATGCCGGTTCCCTGAGTGTCAGTTTCCCGGCTGCAAAAAGGACTTTTATCAACCTTAAAACTGCTTTTGCTGTAGGCGTTTCTCCCAAATGGTCTACTCTGCTCGAAGCGGATATTATAGAGATGGAACCTCCTGAGTTTGAGGGTGCCCCGACTTATGCACTCGAAGATGTCATAAAAAAAATCGGGACCGACAACCTGGATGTGCTTGCAAAGATCCAGGAAGTCGCATCCACCTATCAGAATATTCCTATAGCCCGTTCCTATTTATTCCCGAACATTGATTTATCTGCCACCGGGCTGAAAATCGATTCTGACAGAGCACTTGCCGGTTCTCAGCCGGAAAATAAAATTTACGGCGACGTATCGTTATCCCAGGTTATTTTTTCAGAACCGGTAATAGCAAATCTTGATATCCAGGGTTTACTTTATGAATCAAAACTCAGCGAGGCGGAAGCATTCAAGCAGACAACAATACTCGACGGGTCAAAACTTTTTCTCAATTATCTGCGTGCACGGAAAATCTTCAACATTCTGCTTGAAAACCTGAAACTGGTCAGGGTGAACCTGGAGATTGCGCAGAACCGGGAATCAATCGGTGCGGCAGGACCCGAGGAACCATTGCGCTGGGAAGCTGAAGTAGCAGGTTTAAGAAAAGCAGTAATGGAGGTTCAATCACAAATGAACGAGCTTCAGCTGGCCTTGAAGCAGATTTTGAATATACCGCTGATTTATATTATAAATGTCAAAGATATTTCCCGGGATGATGAGAAAATGCTGATTAACAGCAAGAAACTGGGAAGACTCCTGGAGGACCCTGTAAGCTATGATCTGCTCGTGGAATTTCTTGTCAATTACGGATTAAAGAAATCGCCCGACATACAGATGCTGAAAAGCATAGTTGAGACAAGGGAAAGAAGCTTGACATCAATCCAGCTTTCCCGGTTTATTCCGACTTTTAGTGCATTCGGGTCATTGACCAAGACTTTTTACAAATCTGAGATCAAATCGCCTTTCAATTTAAATTTTCCCCCTCCGCCTTCGGGAATATCGCCTGATATTCCGATATACATAGGACAAATATTTTCCGGTTTCAAAATTCCCCTGCCGGATGATGTCGACTGGAATGTAGGGACTCAATCTATCGCTGAACCTGTTCAACGGCATGGGTACTTCCGCTGAAATTGAACAATCGGAGATTGAATTAGCTAAGATTAAACTTGAGCTGAAATCAATCGAAGATAAAATTGCATTAGGCATCAGGAGCGAGATGGAAAATCTCAAAGCAAAATATTTTGGTATTGAACAGTCACAGATACAGGTAGAAGCTGCGAATAAAACTTTAAAGATAGTATCTGATTCCTACTCGCGCGGTGCGCTGCCCATACTGTTTTTGCTTGATGCACAGTCATCTGCATTGACTTCACAGACAGTGGCGGCAAATGCATTATATGATCTTTTCATAAGCTCAATGCAGCTGCAGAGAGCGATCGGCCAGTACGACGTACTTTTGACAGATGATGAAAGAGCTTCGTTCATAGATGAAATGACAAAGTTCATAACAAGAAGCACCGGCACTGAATAATAATCCGGGGCGTACGAACATCATTTATGATGTTCATTGACATAAAAGGGGTCACAACGTCGCACAAAGGGAATCACAACGTTTCACAAAGTATTTTTTCTTTGTGTGACCTAGTGTGTACTTAGTGATACTTTGTGTTACCCCTTGGGTCACAAAGTCACACAATGGAAACACAAGCTTGTCTGCCGGACCTGTTTACCGATATGTAGTGGCAGAGTTCCACGTCGATGTCCCGTTAGGGACAAAATATTTATAGCTAAATATTAACCCGAACAATATATAGTCCCGTAGGGACGAAATATATTGTGTTATTATTCCGGCAAATGTTAATTAATTATATTCAACCCCTACGGGGTTGTTATTCTTTTTGTTTGATTGTTTTCTATCAACCCCTACGGGGTTGTTATTTTTTTGTTTGATTTTTTCTACAAATATGTAACCCCTAACGGGGTTGGGAAAACACCCAATGAGTATGAATGTCAATGAATGACCCCAATTGCTACAAACTCGTTCCCACCTTCACCCTGAGATTAAAGAATATCGACGAAAATCCGTAAGACCCGTCATTCAGAGTTGTAAGTGTTGCTGATGGTCCTAATGCAATTGCACTGAATCCCCAGTAGTCCATTATCTTCTGTACCATCATTTCAAATACTATCTCGTTTCTTCTGACAGGACTATCGAACATCGCATCGAACCTGAAATCAAACGTGCTTCCGGCTAATGAAAGCTCCCTGCCTGTATAACCTATATGCCATTCATCAAGATACCGTGCCCCATAAAACTTTCCGCGCGTAGAACCCATTATTTGTATAGGGTATCTTATCTCAAGGTTTATATAACTTCCCTCAACAAAGTATGCACTGTATTTAATGGTGCTGTCCGGATTGTAAACAATAGCCTTATTTTTTGCATAGGCCGTCATCTGTGCTTCACTAAACTTTTTACCGGCTTCCGTATAGCTGAGTTCAAGAAAGTTTCCCAGCGGAATAACATAGCCCAGCTGGAATCCGCTTGTAACATATATATTGTTATGATTGTTCTTTGTCTGTATCTCCGTAATAGCATCAACATTTGAATAAATGCCTCCGCGGAATCCCAGGATATGGAAATTTGCTTCAGTCATATTTGATTCAAGCGCACCTGAATAAGGCGTCCCGGTACCGAATGAAAATCCCGCATCAGACTTCAGCGAAACGCCGAACCTTTCTCCTCCCAGGAGTTGTATAAAAGGATTTATATACGACAGCGTGGAAGATATCTGGAAGACACTTGGTGGTGCAGCAAATTTATCAAGCCTTATTTTTTCGATCACCCGGCTAAAAACACTCCCGAAGTTAGTTGTCTCTTCAAGGTTAATCTTAAAAGGATATGTAACAACCAGTGCTCTTGTCTCCGGATTCAGTGCAAGAATCGGATAGAGTGCTCCCTTAATTGATATCGTCTGGTTATTAGGGTCTCTTAAATCCACTATTATTTCGGCTTTGGGATCGGGGGGTGCTATGAAAAGCTGATCCTGTATGTGAATAAAAAGACTATCATCCAGGGGCTCCATCTGGTAATAAAGAATCGGTTCCTCATCCTGGGCGTATGCTGCACTGTTTTGTAATAACGTAAAAACCATCAAAAGAAGGGGAGTAAATAATAATATTTTATAATTCATATTTTTGCAGATTCAATTGTTGAAGTTTAATAATAAATAAGACAATAATGACGTCCTGACGGCAATAAACGGGTAACCTCTAACGCTTCTTGTATACTGACCGGTTGAAACGATTACTGTAAAGTGAGTTGCTCGCGTGGAATGCAGCCCGGTATTCAATTAATTACATTGGTTGTCTTCTATTCAAAGTTCCTTTAGTCCGGAAATCATATCCTTTGAAAACAAACTCAATGCCAAATTTATTATTATTTACTTACCCCTGCAAGGGCGGTTACAAAAGAGTCGTCCTTCCGCCTTTTCGCAAATGGTAATTGTGAACGATAGAATTCAGCTAAAAGGTAATATTTACGAATTCGGGACACAATGTCACACAGGGGAAATACAACGTTTCACAAAGTATTTTTTTCTTTGTGTGACCTCGTGTGTACTTAGTGATACATTGTGTCCCACCTAGGTCACAATGTCGCACAAGGGGAATACAACGTTTCACAAAGTAATTTGTAGTCTGGTGTTCCTGCTCCCCGCGACTAAGATATAAAAATGCCCTGTGAATTTTTTCGATCAGGATCAGTCTGAGGCTGGCATGTATTCAGGATACTTATTTCATATCCGCATCATATAAGGAGAAGAATAAGAAAAACTGTAGTCAACATTATGAAATAAAATATCCCGGTACAGTGGTCAGCAAGTTTAAATTCACCACGTGATTTAGAACCGGAATATGTCCTATCCATAGTATTTCCCCTGGGATAATCAGATTAATTTATCTAAGAGCCCAATAATAATGTAAGGACTTGAACCAAAAATAGCAACAATAATTTTATGGGATTTTTATATTAATTATGAATGATATCAATTATAGATGGAACAAATTATAAAGAATTTTAATAGCAGTGCCTAAATCTGTAAAATCGCAGAAATTATACATTGTGACCATTGCACATCCATCGAATTACCACTGAATTACTATTGAATGACTGAATGGTTGAATGGCAACTTAATGACTATAAATGACTTTAAATGCCCCAATCCCCCTCTTTTAACCGCCCCGTTATCGGCTCATCTGCAGGGAAAGATATCGAGACCTGTAGATGAACCGATTTAATTTCTTTTGCACTCAACTATGGACCAAAAGTCTGATCCTTTTCAGGGGGTTATTCTAACACAAGTGGCTTACCTGTAGTAATAATCCGCTTAAATTATTACCTGTAGAATTTACCCTAAAACAGTCAAATTAAGTGAAATTGGTCCTTATTAAGAGTCAAAAGAACCTCTTTTCACAAATAGTTTCATATATTTAACCACCCCACCCAATCCACTACTCTTAATAGTCGAAAATAATGCCAAAAATTGGTCAGATTTGAGGGGATAACAAGAAAAGGGTCACTAAGTACCACGATGTCTGAACACAAAGTCACACCAGGTATATTCTTTTGTGTTACCTCGTATTTACTTCGTGGTCCTTTGTGATACCAATTATCAGAGTATTAATCTTTTAATCCCGTACTCCAAGGATTTTGTGTAGAAATTAAGTAGTAGTCCCAGTCTGCTCCCCGATAATCTCATATATGTTAATGTCTGGGCAATATGTACATCATTAAAAGCTTCAACAACTTTTAACTCAACGACCACCTTTCGTTCAACAAATAAATCCATCCGGTATCCACATTCCATTTTGATCTCTTTATAAACGAGCGGTAAGGATTTTTCTTGTTCTACATTCAGCCCGGCATTAATAAGCTCATAAGCCAGACATTCTCTATAAGCACTTTCCAAAAGTCCTGGCCCCAATGCAGAGTGGACTTTAAATGCGCAATCGAGAATTATTTTACTTATTTCATTTTCATTCATTAATTCTCCCTTTAGACCCTTCTTAGAGTTGTCCTTAAACAGGTCACAATGTTGCACAACGTAGATACGAAGTCGCACAATGAAATTTACCTTCGTGTTACGTTGCTTGCCCGGCTCGACTTAGTGGAACATTGTGATCCCTTTTCTCAATTATAATTTATAATTATTTAATCAACATCAGTTTTCTCATAGCCACATTACTACCCGATTCCAGTTTATAGAAATATACTCCGCTTACTATTCCCGAAGCGTTAAATGTAACCTCGTGGTTCCCTGCTTTCATACTTCCATTTACCAATTCAGCAACCTGTTGTCCAAGTGTATTGTATATTATCATACTCACAAATCCATCTTTTGGTATGCTGTACCTGATTATTGTAGAGGGATTAAACGGATTCGGGTAATTCTGACTCAGACTAAACTGCACTGGTGTATTTACATCAACCTCAACCGTTTTTGAATATGTAAATGTGCCGTCATAATCGATTTGTTTCAAACGATATGAATAATTACCTGCCGTAACATTGTTATCTTTAAATGTGTATGATTTGGGTTCTGCTGCAGTTCCCGCTCCTTCCACAAATCCAATCTTCTCCCATTGCGCACTGCCTGTCTGCCTTTCCACATCGAATCCCCTATTATTGGTTTCAGTTGCAGTAGTCCACGATAGACTTACTCCGCTTTCTGAACGGGAGGCGGTAAAGCTTGTGAGTTCAACAGGAATAACCGCAAAAAGATTTTTAAAGTAAGTGAAATTGCCATCGTATTCGCCGTCTATCAGGTCTGTTCTTCCATCCCCATCAAGATCGGCAAAACCCGGATGTGCAGATTGTTTTACTATTACTGTTGATGTGAGTAAGTTGTTTGAAGTCCAGACAGGATTAAACCTGTCTCCCGTGTTTTCATAAAAATCCGTATTGCCGCCGATTCTGCCTATGAACAGATCAAAGTCGCCGTCATTATCTATATCAGCCAAAGCAGGTCTGCAATATGATGGAAAACTGACTCCGGAAAACATAGTTGTATTCTGAGTGAAATTATTGTTTCCGTCATTTAAATAAAATTTCGTATTGCTTGCGTCCTCAGAACCGACTAATAGATCGGGATCATTATCCCCGTCAATATCTGCAAAAGCCGGAATACTCTGATAATTCACACTAACATTTGCAAACATTGTAGTGTTTTCAGTGAATGTTCCGTTATTGTTCACATAAAGTTTTATTGTTCCGCCCGAATATCCTGAAACAATATCGAAGTCCATATCATTATCTATATCAATGAACACAGGTGAGCATCTGAAGCCGGGGTCGATTCCGGCAAAGATTACTGAGGCTGTGTCAAATGAAGGGGTAATATTATTCCCGTTATTCTTAACATAGAGAAGACCGCCGTAGGTTGATCCTGAAAGCATGTCGAAGTCACCGTCATTATCATAATCAGCAAAAGAGACTGTCGAAGAACCGCTCGACTTTATCACTTTAAAGTAAGCCGGGTTGTACTGATACTGCGGATCAGAAGCAGTGCCTGTATTCTCATAGAAAAATAAATCACCGTTATCAGTCCCATAGATCAAATCAAAATCATTATCTCCGTCAAGATCGCAGAATCCCGGATCTTTCCAGTAATTAATAGTTTCAACAATCGAAAAAACCGTGTAATCCCTGGTCCATGCAGGAACAGCCGGTGTACCCGTATTTTCATAATAATAAACGGCAGCACCGTCTCTTCCGATAAGCAAATCGTTATCCCCGTCATTATTCAGATCAGCCAGTGAGGGGTATGAGTTTAACCCCACATCCGGAATTCCGATTACCAAAGAATCATCTCTCTGGAATGAGGGAACCTGTGCTGTCCCGGTATTCCGAAAGCCCATTGTAATTCCGGGAGTCGGCCCGCCCATAAGTGATTCCCCGATTCCAACAACTAAATCAAGATCGTCATCATTATCAAGATCGGAAAAGGACTGTCTTGCATCCGTTCCTATTTGTGCGTTAGCATCGGAGAATAAGTCGGTGTTAACATCTGCCCAGACCGGGCTGGACGGTGTGCCTGTATTTTCGTAATACAGAATTCCATTATATCCGCCTATAGTCAGATCCAAATCCCCATCACCGTCAAGGTCGTAAAGAGCCGGATAATATGAATTAGTATATTGATAACCGCCAGCATAAATGGATGAGAACATTGAAGCATCTTTATGGAATACCGGAACTGTATTCGTGCCGGAGTTTTCAAAATATTCTATTTCAAGTCCTGAGCTTCCGAGAATCAGATCGAAATCTCCGTCATCATCTAGATCGCCGAAGACTGGTGCCGTAAAAGCCTGTACCGTTACGCCGCCGGGTGCAAAGACAGAATCGATCTTTTCCCAGTTCTGGGCATATAATATTGAAGTAAAGAATAATAAAAGTAGTAATAAATTTTTCACGGGTTCTCCTCCTTATTGCAGCTGAAAAGAATAATAATAGAACAGATTCAGAAATCAGGTAATAAAAAATATTTACCTGTCTTAAGATAGGAATATAACTGTTTCGATGAAAGCCCGCAGCCCCTTAGACAGGTCACAATGTTACACAACGGAAACACAGAGTTCCACAATGTAATTTACCTTAGTGTTACGTTGCTTGCCCGGCCATTTGACGGGTGTGTACTTAGTGATACATTGTGTCCCCCTCAGGTCACTATGTTACACAACGGAAACACAATGTAACACCACGTAACTTTTTTGAACCACTGATTGGACAAATAAAACTGAAGTTCAAGCGAAACACCGTTTCGCTCTACAAAGCCTGCTTTGCACAACGAAATATTCCTTTGTGCGACTCCGCTTGCCCGGCCATTTGACGGGTGTGTACTTAGTGGAACACTGTGTCCTCCTCAGGTCACAATGTCACACAACGTAGATACGAAGTCCCACAATGTAATTTACCTTGGTGTGACCTTGCTTGCCCGGCCATTTGACGGGTGCGTACTTAGTGTTACCTTGTGTCCCTTTTTAATGATCCTCAACCAAATCGGTTGAAAATATAGAAATTCAACCAAAATGGTTGAATTAATTGTCATTATTAATTGTTAACTGCTTTCTTCATACTGCTTACTCTATACTGCTTACTACATACTGCTTACTACATACTGCTTACTACATACTGCCTACTTCCCTTTGCCTACTGCTTACTGCCTACTGCTTACCACCTCTCCCCTTTGCCTACTGAATACTGCCTACTCCCTCCGCCCACTGCCTGCCGGGATCGAAACAACTGTTACTTCAATAGGACAAGCTTTCTTGATGCAGAATATGTACCTGCAGTTAACCTGTAAATGTAGATGCCGCTGGCAAGTCCCGCAGCATTAAAATTGACCGAGTATCTCCCGGGATTTTTCTGCTCATTTACGAGTGCTGCAACTTCCCTTCCAAGGATATCATAAACTTTTAATGAAACATAGCCTGTCTTTGCGATATTATATTCAATGCGGGATACCGGGTTAAATGGATTTGGATAGTTTTGTTCAAGCTTAAAATCGTTAACTGCGGTTTCAGAAGGTTTAACAGCAGTCGGTGTTATAAGTAAATTCCTGTAAACCTGAAAACCGGCAATACCGTCTGCCGTATACAGGAAACCGTTACTGGATTCAACACCGAGAGCAAAGCAGCCCGAAGGTTTATACCAGCCTGTAATTACGGGAGAAGAAGGATCCGAAATATCTATTATCTGGGTGCCTCCTAAAATATAATCTGAAACGTAAGCATATTTATAGTCAGTTTTAATGCCTGTAGCGCCATCAGGCAGACCTATATAACTTAATACAGAAGGGTTCAGAGGATCAGATACATTCACTATTTCAACCCCGCCGTATCCGTCAGCGATAAAAACCATGCCGTCCCTGGCAGCTATATCGCTCGCGTGACTCGTTATATTCTGGAACCGGTTCAATAAAACGGGATTAGAAGGATCGCTGATATCAATTATGTAAAGTCCGTAAGTATCTTCAGTTTCAAATGGTTCGTAATCTACTATATACAGATAATTATTCCAGACAGCCGCCGCCTGGGCATAACAATAATCGACGCCCGGCACCCCGCCCTGCTGCCATCCCATTACATGAGATATTTGTGTCAGGTTAGAGGGATTGGCAAAATTGAAAATCCTGACCCCGTCCCACCAGCAAGCAACATAGGCCAGGGAATCTCTGACTACCAGATCCCAAGTCATTGCAGGACAGGTATAAGAATCCAGGCTGACAGGATTTTCCGGATCAGAAACATCCATAATATTTATTGTGTTATTTGCTGTCATACTGTAAGGACAATAAACAACAAGTGAGTCTTCGGCTGCTTCAACAAGGTCTCCGGCGATATCTGCATAACCCGCCTGAACCGGACGGCTTGAATCTGATATATCAAACACCCTGAATCCGTTGCTGCCTGTATAAGCAAATTTACCCGAGACAGAAATGTCCTCAAAGAATCCCGGAAGTTCATAACCTGAAACGTACTGCACCGAAGCCGGATCAGTAACATCAAGAATAGAAAAATCGCTGTTCCGCGTAAGATAAACATAGTTTTCCCTGCCCTGAATAAACTGGTAATCCCCGGCGTAAAAACCAATAGAATCGGGAGATGATGGATCCGCTACATCAACAATCTGCAGACCGCCGCCGGTGCTTACCTTTGTGATATAGGCTTTGTCATTAAAAACTGCAATATTTTCGGTATATCCGCTTACATTAATGCTGCTTACTACATTTACATTTAAGGAATCACTGATATTTAAAATTACTAATACGCCCGAACTGTTGACCGCATACAGGTAATCCCCGGAGATATCAAATTTATAATTGATTATATATGAGTATGCGTGAATAAGCTGAAGGTTCAGCGGATCGGATACATCAACTAATTTTAGCCCTTGTGAAGCGGAGACAATATAAATTATGTTTCCTCTCATATATAGCTGCGTGATCAGACTGTTGCCGAGATAGAGTTCATTTGCAATAGTTGGATTATATGGATCAGAAATGTCATATGACCAGAGGGTAGTATTCGTTGTTACAAATAAATAATTCCCGCTGTATGCCACCCCGCTTCTTGGGTAAGGTTCAGTGGGTATCCTGCACATCCTTACCGGATTATAAATGTCCGATAAATCCCAGATTTCAATCCCTGAGAAATACGCACATACATATAATCTCTTGTTAACAGGATCGTAGGTGCAGGCATCAACCAGGGACCTGGTTCTTACTTCAGAAAGTACTGCGGGATTTTGCGGATCAGATACATCAGTTATGTAAATTCCGCCTCCCGATCCAACGAATACCAGATCATCTGCCGGACTCATTGAGAGAGAATAACTAACAGAGAACGGGAAATTACTCTTAAAGCTGACGTTTGATGAATCGAAATTTATCACCTCCAGAGGGTTCAAGGAAGATGAATTCCCCGATCTCATTGCCTGAATGAAACCGGATTTATCAATTTTATTTCCGTGAAATTCCCCCGCATGCGGCGGATAGATTTGAGCCTGAGAACTAACGGTGATTAAAAGGGAAAGTGCCAGTAAATATAGCTTCATAATTGCTCCCCGGTTTTAGTAATTAAATTATTAGTAAGTGTCACTGATTATTTCCGTTTAAAAAGGACAAAAAGAGCAATGACAAATTACTATATTCCTGCGTACAAAGTTTTATAAAAAGAACCGGAAGACGACATACAAGACCTCTGCTACTAACTTTCTTTACCCGGCTGTCCGGAACACCACATACTCTCCTATAATTGTTTTAATTTACGGTATGAATTAATATTTTATGTATACAATTTCCAGAAAGGTTCTGATGTCGCCCAAGCAAATTAAAGTAAAGGATAAGAGCAGATTATATATTAAATGGAATGATAATACTTCAAGTGAAATAGGGTTAGAGTATCTGCGTGACGAATGTCCATGTGCATCCTGTAAGGGAGAGACCGTGCTGCTTAAGACTTATCGCCCGGTCAGGAAAGAAAAACATCCGGAAATGTATAAGATTGCGGATATTAAAACTGTTGGCGGCTATGCAATCCAGATAACCTGGAAGGATGGCCATAACACCGGCTTATATACCTGGGATAACTTAAAACAGATTGCTGAAGATGAAGGAAGCGGTGCAAGCCGCAATTACGATAAACTGATATGATCACTCAAAAAGAATTTAAATACTATGCCTCACTCCTTCATAAAAAATACAGGCAGAAGGAAAGAAAGTTTATAGTTGAAGGTGATAAGCTTGTTTCGGAAGGTATTATCAGCGGCTTCAACCCGGAAATTATTATAACAACTGCCCCGTTTTATGAAGAACAAACCGAATATTTTGAATCAATTAAAGAATTCAGAATAGAAAAGCTCAGGAGTTCAGAATTTCAAAGACTAACCGATACCAAAAACCCTCAACAGATAAGTGCAGTTTTTTCCTTCTTTGATGTCCCAATGTCATGGCCCGGGAGTATTAATAAAAACAAGCTTGTGTTCCTTGACCAATTATCTGATCCCGGAAATGCAGGTACGATCATAAGAAACTGCGACTGGTTCGGGATACGCGATGTGCTTTTGAGTGAAGGGACTGTGGAATTATACAATCCTAAAGTTGTAAGGGCAACTATGGGTTCACTTTTTCATTTGAAAATTTATGAGGAACTTAAACCGGAGATCCTTGAAAAGTTAAAAGGAAGAGGATATAAAATAATCTGCTCGGATATTAAAGGAGAGGATATACTTGACTTTGAACCTCCCGAAAAATCAATCATTGTTTTTTCGAATGAAGCTCATGGTCCGGATAATAAAATACGTGAAATAGCAGACTATATAGTATCAATTAATAAAAAAGGAAAAGCCGAATCACTCAATGTGGCTTCGGCTTCTGCTGTAATTCTGGCTATGTTAACAAAATGATCAGGATCTATTTAAGAAGAAGCATCTTCTTTGTCTGTATAAAATTTCCCGACTGTAGTCTATAAAAATATAAACCGGAAGCTAATCCTGCTGCGTTGAATTTAACTTCATATTCACCCGGAGCCTGTTTTGTATTTACAAGGCCGGCTACTTCATTACCGAGTATATCATATATCTTTAAAAAAGTTAATAAATTATCTGAACTTCCCGAAGCGCGGTTACCTATAGAATACTTAATTGTAGTTGAAGGATTGAAAGGGTTAGGATAAGCATTATCCAGGCGGAATCCCGTTATTTTATTTTCTTCAACGACACCCGAAGGAGCGGCATCATCATTTATCACGGTCAGGGTTGCCTCGTTGAAATTTACTGCATCGAATGTTGACCCTGCGATGATATATTCACTCTCTGAGATATTCTGAAGATCATAAGCCCGGTCTTCTCCGCCATTTGTTCCAATGGTTTTTGTCCATACAGTGTCGCCGTTTTCATCGGCAGATATTAAATAATAATTAAACTCACCCGGGAGCTGCGAATCCGTATTGGCCAGTATCATATATCCGCCTCCGGGTTTAAGGACTATTCTCCTGCCCTCGTCATAACCCGTTCCACCGTAGGTCTTCTGCCATTCTAAATTGCCCGATGAATCGGTTTTCACAACGTAGGCATCCAGCTCACCGGCACCTGTTGAACTGGTGCTACCACAGAATACATAACCGTTATCAGGAGTTCGTAACGGCAGGTTCGCTTCTTCATAGTCTGCTCCGCCGAATGTTTTTGTCCATACTGTATCACCATTTGCATCTGCTTTCAGCAGCCACGCATCGCCCCAGTTATACAAGCCCGAAACAATAAATCCTCCGTCACCTGCAGGGCTTATTCCGTAACCCGGATCGTTCCCGGCTGTTCCGTAAGTCTTAAACCATAATGAATCGCCGGAGGCATTGATTTTGAATAAAAACAAATCCTCCTCACCAACGCTGAACGACCTTGTTCCGCCTGTAATTACAAAACCGCCGTCACCCGCGGGAGCAATAGAAAGACCAACATCCTTCTGCGGGCCGCCGAAGTTCTTTTCGAAAACGGTATTGCCGTTCTTATCAACTTTTACAACATAAATGTTTTCAAAATCATTGGGAGTATCGGTTAAACCTACAGCGAGATATCCGCTGTCGGATGTAATGCATAAATCTGCAAATACATCCATCCCGTTGCTGCCGTACATTCTCGTCCAGAGAGTATCGCCGTTCATGTCTGTTTTAATGAAATAGCCGTTTCCGAATCTCCCGAGTCCGAACGACTGTGTATAACCGGCCGCAATAAAACCGCCGTCTTCTGTCTGCTGCACTGCATTTGCTTCATCATATGAGTCTCCGCCGTATGTATGATTCCATACAACAGTCTGCGGAAAAACTATACCTATAAATGTGAGCGCTAAAGTAACTATGTACAAAAGTATTTTCATTTTTTCTCCAAAGTTTTTACAATTTGCGAGGCAAGTCTAAAAAATATAATTAAAGAAAACAACAGCCTGATTTACTAAAATGATGGAAGGCAAAATAGCATGAATAGTGATTGAATGATTGCATTGACAACGAATGACGGTAAATTAAGAAGGGTCTCGCTTTCTAAAAGTGTTAACTATCTTATTTTAGATGAGTATCTATTAGATAGTAAAAATGAACATCAAATTAGAAAGGAGACCCAGATGAACATAAACAAAAAATCTAAAACAGACAATAATCAGCAGACAGAGCTCTATGATTATTATATAGCCATTGACTGGTCAATAGAAGGAGCATCAATAGCCAGGATGAAATCAAACAGTATCAAACCTATTGTAATTGATGTTGCTTCTAATATTAAATCAATCAGAGCATATCTTAATGAGCTAAAAGGAAGCAAGATTTTAACTATAGAGGAAACCACAGGGGCTCAATGGTTATATGTTGAGTTAAAGGACAGTGTTGATAAAATAATAATATGTAACCCATCCAGGAATCGATTATTGGAAGAGGGTCCAAAGACAGATAAAATAGATGCGGGTAAGTTATGCCAACTATTAAGGGCCGGATTATTAAAAGCAGTTTATCATACAGATAACGAGAATAATTACAGGATCAGAAAATTGGTCAGTGCTTATGATGATCTGGCTATAGCCAGGGTACGAGTAAAGAATCAACATACAGCAATTTACCGGGCTATCGGATTAAAGAAGACAGAAAAGGATAAATATGATGAAAAAGACAAGACCATTAATTTTATAGTTGAGCATCAGATAGCAGTATTAAAAATGCTGAATGAAGAACAGGAAAAATTTAAGGATCTGTTTTCACAGACTATAAAAAGCAATCAGATAATAAAAAACATAAAACAGATTTCAGGATATGGGGAGATATTATCAGTAAAAGCATACGGAATAATCATAGATGCAAGCAGATTTAAGAATAAATATCGGTTATGGTGTTATTGCGGATTAGCCAAAAACAAGAGGTCAAGTGGTAAGATGGGTAAGAACAAGAAAGCTAAAAGCTATTCAAGAAAATTAAAATGCATCTTTAAGATGGCTACACAAGCTGCATTGGGCGGTAAAAATGATATCCGGGAATATTATGAATATTTGCTTTCTCTGGGATATTCAGAAAAAGATGCAAGGAACACAATCACCAGATATCTTGCTACTTCAGTCTATGCTGTAATGAAAAATAAGTCAAAATATGAGCCCTATTACTGGAGGAAAAAATCAGAACTTAAAGTCGCATAATAATAGAAAACATAATTAGACTCTTTTAGTGGAATTTGAGTATTAATTTAACTTATAAAAATAATTTTATATTCTCTGGGAATGAAGTTCATCATTCGTTGTGCTTCAAATAAAAGAAAGCCAAAATGACGGTTAACTCTTCCCAATATTCTCTTAAATTTAACGTAGCCCATTAGAGGCTCTAATAGACGAGTCGAAAAAGAGAATCATAAGTAAATCGATTAAAGTAAAAATTATTAAATCTGTTGTTAAAAAGTAATACTCAGCTCTTCAATTAGAGCCGAAAGCGAGCCCAAAAGCAGAGAAGTAAAATTGTAAACATTTTACTGATGGAATTCTATTGTCTCTTGACTTTTTTCTTAATAGACAATGATTGACTTCACCTCAATTTAATACTTCTTTTTATTCTTCCAGAAAAATTTTAATCTTTCTTTCAGAGTCTTTTCCTGTCCGTTTTCTGTTGGTTTGTAGAATTGTACATCTTTCATTTCATCCGGGAGATAATCCTCCAGAAGAAAATGATTCTCATAACTGTGCGGGTATTTATATTCCTTCCCGTACTTGAGTTCCTTCATCAGTTTAGTGGGAGCATTTCTTAAATGCAGAGGCACCGGGTAAAGAGGATTATTTTTTACATAAGATAATGCCTCATCTACAGCAAGATAGGCTGCATTACTTTTGGGACACGAAGCTAAATAAGTAGTACACTGTGCGAGAATTATTCTGGCTTCAGGCATACCGATTTTATTAACAGCCTCAAATGCAGCCTCTGCTAAGACAAGTCCATTTGGGGAAGCATTACCGATATCTTCGGAAGCAAGAACCACGAGCCTTCTTGCAATAAAGATCGGATCCTCCCCTCCTTCGATCATCCTTGCCAGCCAGTAAACTGCTGCATCCGGATCGCTGCCTCTTACACTCTTTATAAAGGCTGAAATCACATTATAATGTTCTTCTCCGCCTTTATCATACAGAATATTCTTTCGCTGAACAACATTCTCAAGAATTTCTTTATCTATTTTAAGAGGTATTGATTCTGCTTCCTGAACTACCGCTGCCTCAAAAATACTGAGTAATGCTCGTGCATCACCGCCGGAAAGATATATCAGGAATTCTTTATCGATGGATTCAATTTTAAGCTTTGATATAAATTCATCTTTCTCAATAGCGGAATCGAGAATTGCCAGCAGATCGTCTTTTGTCAGTTCTTCCAGCACATATACTCTTGCCCTTGATCTTAATGCAGGGATAACTTCAAATGACGGATTCTCGGTAGTCGCACCTATTAAGACTATCAATCCGGCTTCAACCGAATTCAATAATGCATCCTGCTGGGCTTTGTTAAACCGGTGAATTTCATCTATAAATAGTATGGTTCTTTTTCCCATGCTTTTATTTGCTTCACCAATGTCAATTATTTTCCGGATATCTTTAACTCCGGACGACACCGCATTCAACTGAAAAAACTCGGCAGCTGTTTCTTCAGCTATAATTCTTGCAATGGTTGTTTTCCCTGTTCCGGGGGGACCCCACATAATAAAAGAACCGAGAGTATCCTTCTCTATCATCAGTCTTACGGGTTTGTTCACTCCGAGCAATTCTCTCTGTCCGCGAAATTCATCGAGAGTTTTAGGACGGACTCTTTCAGCAAGCGGAACCTGCGGAAATTTAACTTTTCCCATACAATCTATTTTTCCTCAATAATAATCTTACTTTCTCCCGGTCTCATCATATTATATTTTTCTCTTGCGACTTCTTCAATTTTAGCCGGCACTTTATTTTCCAGCGAATCAATTTCCGCCTGAAGTCTTTTATTTTCTTTTTCTACTGCATTTATCTTTTCGTTTAATTCACTCACCTGGTTATTAAGCTTAATATACTTTACAATTCCATATTCATTAAAGGAAAGAAAAATTATTCCTGTAAGGAAGATTAATCCTACTATAACTAAAATAAACTTCCTGCTTCTTTGTAAAGCCATTATAAGCTTAAACGGATAATCCGTTCAATTAATTGTTCAAAAGAAATTCCAACTGCTTTTGCCATTTTGGGTACAAGACTGGTAGCAGTCATTCCGGGAAGTGTATTTACCTCAAGGCAGTATGGTTCAAAATTATTATTCATTCTGAAATCCACTCTTCCATAAACTTCACAGCCTAAAGCATTAAAAGCAAGAAGGGCCTGCGCCTGCATTTTTTCTGCTGCTTCTTTGGGAATATCTGCCGGTACTATGTACTCGGTCATTCCTGAAGTGTATTTACTCTCAAAATCATAAAATCCGCTTTTGGGCTTTATTTCAAGAACGGGCAAAGCCTTATCTTCCAGAAGGGCCACTGTCATTTCTTTTCCGGGTATATATTCTTCAATCAGCGTTTTATTAGAAAAACTGAAGGAAAGATCCAGTGCATCCTTAATTTCCGCCGGCTCTTTACAGATAGTCAGTCCTACGGTCGAACCCTGATCATTCGGCTTTATTACAGCAGGAAAACCTATTTCTTTTTCAATTATTTTGAGTACAGCTTCACTGCCGGCAGATTTATTCACTGAAAACCATTTCGCAGTCTGCACACCGTAATGCTGAAACAATATTTTGGACATTGATTTGTCCATACACAAAGAACTCGAAAGTACTTTTGAGCCGGTATATTTGATTCCCCTTAATTCAAGAAGTGACTGGATTGTTCCGTCCTCTCCCCACCGGCCATGAAGCCCGATAAAAGCTAATTCTATTTTATCAAATAATTTTGAATTGACGGCTTCTAGATAGTTTCTGTCGGAAATATCTACCCGGTCTTCATCAGTAAAAAATTCTTCCGGCTTTTCCGGCTGAATCACGCCGTAAGCAGGATTTACTAATTTACATTCATATCCCAGGGTTTTAATAGCAGTATAAATTGAAGCAGCTGAATGTTTGGAGACAATTTTCTCAGGAGATGTTCCTCCAAGCAGTAACGCAATTCTGGGTTTATCCGGCATCAATATTCCTTAAAACTGTAATCGGAATTATATTACTTAGGATTTTTATTTTCTGTTTTAATTCCGTAAGAACCTTCCGCTATTGCTATCAGTTCATTTATCTGATCGGATGACAAAGGGTTTATGGTCCCCAGCATCTTTGCAAGAAAAAGAGTTTTCGCACTGTGCTCAAGCTTTTCCATTTTGTAATATGCATCTTCCAGAGATTTGCCGAGTGTGACAGCACCATGATTCTGCAACATGAATGCCCATGCAAAATCTATATAAGGCATTAAACTTTTAGGAAGTTCCTCCGTAGAAGGGGTTGCATACTTGCATAAAGGTACTTTACCGAGGGTCAAAATAACCTCAGGAAAGATATAATGCGGAAGTTCTTCACCTGCTGTTGAAAATGCGGTTGCATATACCGGATGACAGTGCACAATCGCATTAACTTCTTTCCTCCTGGAATAAGCAAAAAAATGAAGCTTGTATTCCGTAGAAACTTTTCCTTCACCCTTAAGTATTTTCCCGGTGGCATCAATTTCCAGGATATCAGACTCTGTGACATCTCCTTTATTCACTCCGGAGCGTGTAATCAGAAAAGTATTTTCAGGGGTAACAACCGAAATATTGCCGTCGTATGCTGAAACGAAACCTTTTTCGTAAACCTTGTGGCATACCTTAATAAAATCTTCCATTAAAGACATTGTTTCTTTAACTCTTCCATAATTTTCAGATTGACTAAACCATCATATCCGGTAACTAAGGGTTCCTCCCCTTTTATAAAGGATCTCTGAACAGATTTTAACAGAAGAAGCTGTTTATTTGCTCTTTTCCTGAACGATTTTTTTGCTTCTCCCTCAATGAGTATTGTTAGCTTTGATGGGAAATGTCTGTTAGCAATCATTTTTTCAATACTTATTGCACCTTTATGTCCGAGTATTTCAACCCGGTTGAATGCCTTTTTACTGTTGAAGGAAACATTGAAATATCCATAACCCCCTTTTTCAAATTTAACGATTGCAGAGGCGAAATCGTCAATTTCACCTGCATAAACCACAGAGTCCATAACTCCGCTTATAGATGTAATTTCTCCTCCAAAGTACCTGAGCAAATCAATCATATGGGTTCCGACATCCATCAGCGCACCGCCGCCTCCTGCTTTTGAATGCCTGAAATTTGAACTCGGCGCAATTTCAATATTAAAGTTTGCAGTTGCTGAAATGAATTTACCAATCATTTCATTTTCCATTATTTCTTTCGCCATTCTGACTAAAGGATGAAAATGGAACACATAATTCACCGAAAGTTTAACATTATTCTCACTGCAGACCCTGATCATCTCTTCAGCCTCAACCGAACTCAGAGCCAGCGGTTTTTCGCAAAGAATATTTTTTCCTGCCCTGGCAGCGGAAATTACCTGTTTGTAATGATCTGCATTTGCACTGGAAATGTAAACAGCATCTATACCGGATTTAAGGAAGTCATCGAAGCTGGAGAAGTTTAAAGGAATGCCGTGCTTCTGTGCTACCGCTTTTGCCCGCTCAATGCTGTTACTGAATACAGAATATACACTGCTTCTTCTCAGCAGATGTATAGCAGGAATAAATGTATTTTCTGCGTATCTCCCGCAGCCGGCAATTCCCCACTTTAATTTATTAATTGTTCTTGTTTTCATTCAATATTTCCTGTTCTCAGGCAATCCTTTTATAATGCTTCAACCGTTCCATAAGTTTTTGAACCGGTTTGGAATTCTGCATAATATAAAAATGAACACTTGGAACATTGTGATCAAAAAGTTCCTCAACCTGTTTGGCTGCCCATTCAGCACCGATATCTAATACCTGTTCCGGTTTGGCCGCTACAATTTCATCGGATAATTCTTCGGGAATATTTACATAGAAATTTCTTGGCACAGTAACCAGATGTGATTTATTGGTAATAATTTTTAATCCGGGTATAATCGGAACCGTTATCCCTGCTTTTCTGCATAACTCAACAAATTTGAAATAAACTTCATTGTTATAAAACATTTGTGTAACAACATAATCTGCACCAGCATCGACTTTTTTCTTAACATATTCAATATCAGTTTTCAGATTAGGGGATTCATAATGTTTTTCAGGGTATCCCCCCACTCCAACACAAAAGTTTGAAGGCTTGGCATCCAGGAGATTCTCTTCCAGGTAATGACCGCTGTTCATTCCTGTAATCTGCGAAACAAGATCTGATGCATATTTGTTTATGCTTTTACCTTCGGGAATTGGTTTGTCGTATCCGCTGTCATCACCCCGGATTGCAAGTAAATTCTGGATCCCGAGATAGTTTAATTCAATAAGGAAGTCCTCCGTTTCCTCCCTGGTAAATCCTTTTGTTAAAATATGAGGAACGGCATCTATATTGTACTTATGCTGTATCAGGGCGCAGATTCCAAGTGTTCCGGGTCTTTTTCTTTTAATTTTTTTCCTTATTCCAGCAGGTGTTTCATCATAAATTACTTCTGCAGAGTGACTTGTAATATCAATAAAAGGCGGTTTAAATTTTATCAGGTCTTCTATCACGGCCATAAGACTCTTTATATCTCCGCCGCGTTTGGGGGGAATTAATTCAAAGCTTATTAATGGTTCCGATGCTTTTTCTAAGTGCTCTATTACTTTCATCACCAAATCTATAAATTGTTTCGAAATTTACTATAATAATTATTAAATCTCATTGCACAAACAGGTATTGATTCAACTGGATGAACTGATTTTTCGAACTTTGGGTAAAAATACTTGATAATTTAATTATTTAATACGAATTTCATATTTAGAATCTAAAAAACAAAATTAAGGGAGATACATAAACGGGAAACTCAAAGTGCATAAAAACTTCACGTAGCACAGCCTATCAGGCTGTGTTTGTTAATCCAAAAACCCATAAACTCTATTAAGATTAGACATAATTACATAGACTTGACAGTCTATGCTACAAATCAGGAGAATATAAAATGACTCAGAAATTTAGTCGTCGGAACTTACCTCACCTCTATGATAATGAAGGAATATATTTTATCACATATTGTTTGGCAGATTCATTTCAGGTTAGTCTGATTAATAACATTTATTACACTACACATAATAGATTTGATGAATTTAAGGAACACTTTCAGAAATACGATTCACTACTGGATTCTTTTGATTCCGATAATAATTATTTAGCTAAAAAAGAAATAGCCGATATTTGCAAAATGACTTTACATTATCCCGATGAAGAAGAATATAGACTAATATGTTACACAATAATGCCTAATCATGTACATCTTGTTTTCGAGCTACTACAGGGCAACAGAGGAATAAGTAAAATTATGCAGGGAATTAAAGGAGTATCAGCGAGAAAATGTAATCTCCTGCTCAACAGTAAAGGTAAATTCTGGCAGGATGAAAGTTATGATAGATGGGTACGAGATGATATCGAATTATATTTTGTTATCAGGTACGTTTTATTGAATCCTGTAAAAGCTGGCTATGTTGGTGATTGGGATAACTGGGAGTATACATATTGTCATCCGAAATATATTGTTTTATAATAGAAATTGGATTGTATATTAACGATTATTCTTTTACTATCCTTAAATGATACTTTTCCTTCCGAATTGATTCTTCATCTGTTTTAATTTTAAGATATTTTCCCCTAAGCCACATATCCGACATATCACTGTAATGATCACTCATTACATTGCCTGATTCTCCGGTTGTAAGTATCATATAAAATTCATCAGGTTTTGAAAAATCATATATATACCGCATGGAAGGACCAAGATTATTCTCAAATTCAGAATGTTTGAACCTCGGAAATTTATCAATGCTTTCGTAAAAAGGATATTCGGTATTGAAAATTGTTGTTCCGTCGCCTCCGATTTCAAAAGGGCCTATATCAATAACTTTATCCACAATTGATGAGAACCCACTGAATGCATGTTTGAAAATCGTATGATGCATCTTTCCCCACTGCCAGCCCTCTACATCTTTACCAAATTTATTTTCGAGATCAGTCAGGGCCTCTGAAAGACTCTTCCTGATTACCATCATCCCTGTCTTCTATTTGTGAAGTTGACTGATCATCAAACCACCAGGAATCCGGCCGTTCCAATAATTGCATAACACTTCTGTAAGGGACATTTGTAGTAAACAGAAATTCATTATAAATATCGTGTCCCATCTTATTCTTGTAAATATTCTGAAGCAAATGATTGAAGAAAACTGCATATATTGCCGGCACCTGGCTGTACTGGTTCATTTCAAAATTCCAGTTTTCAAAAAGCTCAATCGTAAGTTTAAGATTCGGATCATTGATTCTGATATTATGAAATGCATTCAGAATATATCCCGTTAGTTCTTTTGCATAGGGTGAAACAAAATCCATCTGGTATTTCATATAATCCGAAACATTATGTTTTGGTTTTGAACCTAAAAGCTGCTTGATTCTATCAATCCTCGAAGGGGGTTCCCAAAGATTTGATATATGATATTTAAAATTTTGTATAGTTTTATTGTTAGCAGACCCTATATAATTTTCAGACGGATTATAGAGATAAGGAATTTCACCCGCCGGTACATATCCTTTCCAGTCATACCTGCTGGTTGTTCCATCAAAGATAAAAGTCGGATTCTGATTTTCTCTTAAAGGAAGTTTTCCCCCGAAATAGTAGCCGATATTTCCTTCTTTGTCCCCGTAGACAAAATTTTGTCCTGGTACACCATAGGTAGAAAATGCTTCTTTGAATTCTGTCCAGTTTTTTGCCTTATTAATTTTGAGGAATGCAGTAAACTCATCACTGAAGTCCTGAGCGGACCATCTCATACTTACTGCTGATGTATCAATTTTTGCATCGGGATATAAAAAATTATACGGGTGAATCCCGGAAATTATTGGACCGTGACCGGTGATTCTTACTGTGAAAGGCACAAAAGCTGAATCCTTAACAATAATTGTATCCTTAATTATCTGCAGCGGATGCCATTCGTTTTCATAAAAATAGTTTTTCCCTGATGAATCAATTTTTTCAGAGTAAAAATCCGCATCATCGAGCATGATGTTTGTCAACACCCAGGAGATATTCTGGTTTTTTCCAATAACGAAAACCGGTACACCGGGAATAGTGTATCCTTCTGTATTCCAGTTTCCGCTGCGGACAACAGCAGTGTACCATTTACCCGGAGCGCTGTAGCCAAGATGGGTATCATTCGCAATTATCGGGGCTCCTGAAGCAGACAATTTTCCATCAACAATCCAGTTATTCGATCCGATGTGAGTTCCTTCAATTCCTAAAAATTTTCTGAACTGCCGGTCTGTATCAAAAAAATTACTTGAAACAGCGGCAAGCTTTTTTATTTCGGAAGGAATAATGTATGGCGCGTTCTCGGGATAATCGGGAAGAATTTCTTTTACCTTTTCTTCACCGAGTTTTTGAACAAGCCGGGTAAAAACTACATCGGTCCACCAGCTTATATTTAATTCCCAGGCCATCATCCTGCCGATAATGAGGCAGTCGAGCGGCTTCCACTTATAGGGTGAGTAATTAAGTATATCAAACTCAACAGGATAATGTCCCTTTGCCTGATCAATGTATAGATTGACTCCATTTGAATATGCTTCAAGGATTTTAAGAGAATGCTTATCCATCCTGCTTTGGATCATTTCAGCCATTCTCTCTAATTCCGACAGTCCGGAACATTAAGTCAAAAGGGATAGTCTCTGTTCCTAGAATTTCACTTAGCCTCCCTGCCCCTGCCCTGCGGGTAAGATCCATTGTAAATAATCTCTCCTGTGCATGGACGTAACCGAGTGCGAAAGCAGCATCCTCGTCTGTCTTTGCAATTATATATGGGATTGCCATACTGTCACGGTAGACTTCAATATCAGAGCTAATTCCGACCGAACTAATCGTTCCTGTATAGACGGGCAGCGATGAAGTCAGCATATTATAGAAGAAGAAACCTCCTACAATAAAAGTAATTAATACTGAAATAATAATTCCGATAGTAATTTTCAACCAGCGCGGCATAAGCAATAAGTTTTTATTAATAAATATAAAAAAATGAATGGCTAATTGTTTTCCCGGAAGCCCTTGAAATTTAATTTTTTAATTAGGAAATTCGAAACAGGGAGAAATAAAAATGAGGTAATTCTTTGACTGGTAATAGTTTACAGCATTCCAGATTCTCTCTGTAACATAATTATCATTTTTTAAAAGGAGGTACAATGCAAATCATAAGAATGAATGAACTGCCAAAGGATGGTAACGGTAAGTTACTTGCATTCTTTGATGTTCAGACAAACGATGGGATTGTTATTAAAGGATTCCGGTTATTTAACGGTCCCAAAGGAAAATTCATTACCCCGCCTTCGGAAAAAGGAAAAGACGGGAAGTATTATGAGTCTGTCACACTGCCGAAGGAGATGATGAATAACCTTCAGAAAATTGCAGTCGAGCAATTCGATAAATAATTTAAGTTAAGATCAATAATAGAACACGGATGACACGGATCAAACTGATTTTCACAGATTAAAACATCATTTATCTGCGTTATCTGTGTTCTATCATTTAAATATGGGGGTATTCTAAAATGTTACATTCTGATGCAATAAGAAAAATTATAAATGCCGAAAGAATTTAGTATAATCTTAATAGAACACGGACGAAACGGATTACACTGATTCCTACGGTTATAAACTGTGCTACGCGCGTTATCAGTGTTATCCGTGTTCTATCATCTCCAGGTCTACTTTAATTGTTTATTTAATAATGCAATTAAATTGGAACATTAAAGATTCAAACCTTTAATTAAATGATTTTACTTTTTAACTTTGCCTGAAAACAATTGATAAAGACTTTGGCTAAAGAATATCCGCCCCGGATGCATACCGCAGAACATATATTAAACCAGACAATGGTAAGAATGTTTAACTGCGGTCGTTCCTTCAGCAATCATCTTGAAAAGAAGAAATCAAAATGCGATTATCATTTTGATAGGAACTTAAGTGAAGAGGAGATGTTGGAAATTCAGTCAAGAGTTAATAATGTAATAAAACTGAATTTTGACGTAATGGAGGATTTTCTCTCAAGAGATAAAGCATCAGAATTATTTGATCTGGAACGTTTACCCGATGCTGTAGGAGAGGTCATAAGAATAATAAAAGTTGGTGATTATGATTCCTGTCCCTGCATAGGACAGCATATCAAAAATACTTCAGAAATCGGAGAGTTCAGGATTATATCAACCGGATTTGAAAATGGAGTTCTAAGGATAAGGTTTAAAGTTGGGGAAAATATGTAGAGCGAAATTTAATTTCGCTCTACAACAATGAATTAATAACGATAATAATCAGGTTTGAAGGGGCCTTTAACAGGTACACCGATATATTCAGCCTGTTCCGGTGTCAAAGTCTCGAGTTCCGCACCAAGTTTTCCAAGATGAAGCATAGCAACCAATTCATCAAGATGCTTTGGAAGGACGTAAACCTTATTTTCGTACTGATCGTGATGTGTCCATAATTCAATTTGTGCAAGAACCTGGTTTGTAAATGAATTTGACATTACAAATGAAGGATGCCCCATTGCACAGCCAAGATTTACAAGCCGCCCTTCGGCAAGGACTATTATATCTTTGCCATCAATTATATATTTATCCACCTGCGGTTTAATAGTATCCTTTGTATTTCCATAATTCCTGTTGAGCCACGCCATATCAATTTCATTATCAAAATGACCGATGTTGCAGACAACTGCTTTATCTTTCATCGCCTTAAAGTGCTTATCAGTGACGATATTTATGTTTCCGGTTGCTGTAACAATTATATCCGCATCCTTCACAGCATTTTCAAGTTTCTTAACCTGAAATCCATTCATAGTTGCCTGTAATGCACATATAGGATCAATCTCGGTTACAATTACCCTCACACCGGCGCTTGCCAGTGATTCTGCGGATCCTTTACCGACATCACCGTAACCGCATACAACCGCAACTTTACCGGCAAGCATTAAATCAGTAGCTCTCCTTATTGCATCAACGAGTGACTCACGGCAGCCGTATTTATTATCGAATTTTGATTTAGTAACTGAATCATTAACATTAAAAGCAGCGACAGGTAAAGTGCCGCTGTTCATCCGTTCGTATAAACGATGAACGCCTGTTGTTGTTTCTTCGGAAATGCCTCTAACCTCTTTTACAAGTTCAGGATATTCATCAAGCACTTTATTTGTCAGATCTCCGCCGTCATCAAGAATCATATTCAGGGGTTTCCTGTCTTTACCAAAGAATAAAGTCTGATCAATGCACCATTCATATTCTTCCAGTGTTTCACCTTTCCATGCATATACGGGAATTCCTGCGGCAGCAATTGCAGCAGCTGCGTGGTCCTGAGTTGAAAATATATTGCAGGAAGACCACTGTACTTCGGCTCCAAGTTCTACAAGTGTTTCAATTAGAACTGCCGTTTGTATTGTCATATGAAGACAGCCGGCTATTCTTGCACCTTTTAAAGGTTTCTGCCTGCCGTATTTTTCTCTCAACGACATTAAGCCGGGCATTTCAGCCTCGGCTAATTTCATTTCTTTCCTTCCCCATTCTGCCAGGGAAATATCTTTCACTTTGTATGGCAGAACCTTAGTGTCTTTTTTTGTTGAAACGTCACTCATTTTCTTTCCTTTTTCTTATTATAAAAACTTAAGCATATTTTTTAAACACAGGAACAAGGTCTAATTGTTCCCAGGTGAAATCTTTATCATTGCGTCCGAAATGACCGTACGCTGCAGTTTTTTTGTAAATCGGTCTTCTTAAATCCAATCTTTTAATTATTCCCCTGGGAGTCAGATCAACTTCTTTAATGATCATCTTGGCAATTTCACTATCAGGAATAACCCCCGTGCCGTGGGTATTCACATAAACTGAGACAGGATCAACTACTCCAATTGCATAAGCAACCTGTACAAGACATTCCTTTGCAAGCTTTGCCGCCACAATATTTTTTGCAATATGTCTTGCCGCATATGTGGCACTTCTATCCACCTTTGAGGGATCTTTACCGGAGAAAGCTCCGCCGCCATGAGGGGCCCATCCGCCATAAGTATCAACGATTATTTTTCTTCCTGTCAAACCGCTGTCTCCATGAGGCCCGCCGATTTCAAATCTACCGGTCGGATTAACAAAATATTTGGTTTTTTTATCGATAAATTTTTCAGGAATTATTTTTTTGATCACATTTTCAATTACATCTTCTTTAATTTTTTTCTGTGTTACATCGGGATCGTGTTGAGTGGAAATAACAACTGCATCAACCCTTACCGGCTTATTTCTATTATCATATTCAATTGTAACCTGGGATTTGGCATCAGGACGCAAATACGGCATCATGCCATTATTCCGTTTTCTTATCTCAGCTAATTTTTTTACCAGCTTGTGAGCATACATAATCGGCATAGGCATAAGTTCCGGAGTCTGACTGCATGCGTACCCGAACATTAATCCCTGATCTCCGGCACCGCCTTTATCAACTCCCATGGCAATATCAGGGGACTGGGAATGAATAGAATTTAGCACAGAGCAGGATTCAGAATCAAATCTGTATTCGGCGCTGTTGTAGCCGATATTTTTGATTGTTTCACGAACAACGTCGGGAACTTCAATATAAGCTTTTGTGGTAATCTCACCGCCGACAAGTGCCAGTCCTGTAGTCACGAATGATTCGCAGGCAACTCTTGCATATGGGTCTTTTTCAAATATTGCATCTAAAATACTATCGGATATTGCATCACAAACTTTATCCGGATGGCCTTCGGAAACCGATTCCGATGTGAATAAGTATGACATTCTTTTCTGCCTTAATTAGTTACTGTTTGGATTAATAAAAATCTATTTCTGTTGAATTGCCGGAATTTAATCTCTTGAATGAACCCTGAATAACTGAGTTATCGCCGATTATTGAATTCTCGAGCATTGCTCTGCAAACCTTTGCCCCGGAACCTATAAGAGAATTTCTTATTATAGAATCCTCTACCACTGTACCTGCCGCTATTGTTGTATACGGACCAATAACTGAATTCTTTATTACGGCATCTTCTGCAATGAACACAGGTTTGTTTATTACTACGCTCTCTATTTCCCGTCCATTATCTCTGATTGAAAGCAGATATTGATTGGTAGAAAGAAGCGTTTCCGGTTTTCCGCAGTCATACCACCCTTCAACAGGAAACGTGGTTATTTTTTCACCTTTATCGATCATTATCTGGATTGCATCGGTCAGCTGAAGCTCACCCTTTGTCCTGATATCCTTCTCAACGAGTTCAGTTAACGCTGATTTGAGCGAGCGGGCATTTTTAAAGTAATATAGCCCGACAAGTGCGAGATTTGAAACCGGCTCCTGCGGTTTTTCAACCAGCTTCTTAATAAAATTATCTTTAACAATAGCGACTCCAAACCTTCGCGGATCTTCAACTTCTTTTACACCAAGAGATGAATGTTTACTTTTGAATACATAGGACAGGTCAACATCAAAAAGAGTATCTCCGAGAATTACAAAAATATCATCCTCATCAAATGTGGGAATGGCCATGAAAATTGCGTGACCTAATCCGTGCATCTCCTCCTGTACAATAAAATCGGATTTTAACTGAGGGTATTCCCGTTCAACATATTGCTTAATCATTTCTCCAAGGTAACCAATAATGAAGGTGGATTTCGTTAAACCTTCTTTAACTAGTTTGTCAAGTATATGACCGAGTATTGGTTTTCCGCCAACATTAAGAAGTACTTTTGGAGTCGAAAATGTATGCGGCTTTAATCTTGTTCCGATGCCTGCTACGGGTATTACAGCTCTCATAAAAGCTTTGATTAATTACTATTAAGAATACAAAATTACCTAATCCAATTTTGAATAACAAATAATAACGGAGCGGACAACCAGCCTTAATTCACTATTTCGTTTAACACTTCTTCTGTTGATTTGACCCGTTCAAAAAAAGATAAAAGTTTATGGAGTACCTGGTCAACAACGGAGTCGGGACAGGATGCACCGCTCGTTAGTAAAATGTTTACCGGAGATTTTGAAGGGATATAATTCCTGGAAATCTTTTCAGATTTTGTATGAATATTAAAATGACTGATTAAATTCTTTGCGATCAATTTATCAGCTGAAGAGATAAAATAAGTTGTAAGCTTTTCTTCACATAATTCGACTATGTGACCTGTATTCGAACTATTGTACCCGCCAACCACTATTGCGAAATCTGCAGGCTGCCTGATTAACTCCACGGCTGACTGCTGGTTATCATAAGTTGCATAACAAAGCGTGTCTCTCGTATCTGCAAAATGATCCTGAAGACTATCCTTCCCGTATTTCTGAATCATTACATTTTTCAAATAATCAGCAATTGCCTGAGTTTCAGTTGCAAGCATTGTGGTTTGATTTACAACTCCGATTTTTATGAGATCCTTTCGGGGGTCAAATCCTTCTGAATAGCTCTCCCGGAATACCTTATTGAATTCCTCCAATGATATTTTACCCAGAATAAAATCCCCGGCCTGCTGAGTCTCTTTGAGATCTTTTACAATTAAAGCTTTTGAACTTTCTGCACTGTGTGAAAAAGTTGCTCTTGTTTCTTCGTGATAATATTTACCGTGTATGATTACAGTATAATCCTTCTCTCCAAGCTGAGCAGATCTGTTCCAGACTTTCTCTACGAAAGGACATGTGGTATTATATTTATACGGATCAATTCCGATCTCATTAAGTTTTCTTTGTATTCCAAGTGTAGTTCCAAATGCCGGAATGATAACGATATCCTCAGAATTTAGCTCACTCCAGCCGATTAACTGCCTGCCGGAAGTATCCATTATAAATCTTACCCCGCGATTCAGCAGATCCTGATTAACACCTGGATTATGGATCATTTCACTCAAGAGAAAAATCCTCTTACCAGGATTTTCCTGTATCGCTTTAAATGAAATCTCAATGGCATTTTCCACACCATAGCAGAAACCGAAATGCCTGGCGATAAACAATTTAACCGGGCCAAAGTCCAGAACGGTCGGGGAAAAATCTTTCTTTCTCGGATCAAAATCTTTGCGCGAGTTTTTAATTCTTGAAATTACCGGACTTTTATAAAATTCCGGTATATCAAATTTTTTCATCTATTTTTTTGATTATTCGGAAGTGCAAAGTTAATAAATAAAATCCCCCAATTCAGGATAAATAGATTTATATGAAAGATAGACTGTCGTTATATTCTGAATTTTATAAACAGCCCTATGACATTTTGTCATATAATCCCGCTGTCCGGCAAAGGCTTATCTCTCGTCTATCTCTCGTCTATCTCTTCTCTATTTCTCCACCTTCAAACAACTTTTTTTTTGCCAAAATGGCAGACTTTTGAAAAGAAAGAATTACACTTGAGCAGAATTTAATGGTGAAAGAGATGATAAATCTGAAAACCGGTTATTTATTCAGATTGTTTTCATAAGAAGATAACCCGAATTCCAGCATAAACTTTTCTTTTCCAGGAAAATTTACAAAGAATATTCCCATTACAATCACGAACATCCCTGCATATAAAAAATCACCTGTAAGCAGAAAAAGTGTAATTGATATGAGATTGGCACCCTCAAGCAGAGAAAATTTGATAATATTACCTGTACGATAAACGATTATTTTTTCTTCATTTGACGTTTCTTTTACTTTTGAATTAATCATATAATTATATAATAATTTTGAAGTAACTACCAAGACTACAACTACAATTGGGACTACAAACCCCCAGACTGTATTAAAGTCTTTATTTGTTGGCACCATTTCATCCATTATGAGAATTAATGAGATCAGGAAATAGACAATCTGACCTGAAGACAATGCAATAAAGATAATTTTTAATTGTTTAAAGGTATCCATATTAAACTGTTCTGACTTATCTTAGGAAGATTCGATTATTTAGAAATTCGGCTTTCACTTTATTATATTTGTTTTTTTAAACTACGTTATATCCTATGGAAATTATTGAAAAGTTAAAGAAAATAAAAGATCGTTTTGAGAATATAAACCAGCAGCTTTCCGATCCTGATATACTGACGGACAGGGATAGAGTTGTCAGTCTCAGTAAAGAAAGAAGTGATCTTATTGCTATTGTAAATGCTTATGAGAAATATAGTGATGTCCAGAAAAATATAAAGGGAAATAAAGAAGTAATTACCTCAGGTCCAGACAAAGAATTAATTGAGCTTGCTGAAACAGAACTTGAGGAGCTTGAGGAAAAACGGGCAAAACTTGAAGAAGAAATTAAATTTTTACTTCTGCCCAAGGATCCCAATGATAATAAAGATATTATAATGGAAATAAGAGCAGGCACCGGTGGTGAGGAAGCGGCATTATTTGCCGGCGACCTTTTCAGAATGTATACCCGTTATGCTGAAATTAAAGGCTGGAAAATTGAACTGATGGATATCAGTGATACGGGATTAGGTGGAATTAAGGAGGCGGTCTTCTCTATCGGCGGAAATGATGTATATGGAGATCTCAAATTTGAAAGCGGCGTACACAGGGTGCAGAGAGTTCCGGAAACAGAAGCAAGCGGACGCGTTCATACTTCTGCAGCTTCGGTTGCTGTGCTGCCGGAGGCTGAAGATTTACAGATCGATATAAATCAAAATGATCTTAAGGTAGACATTTTCAGGTCGGGCGGCGCAGGGGGCCAAAACGTGAATAAAGTAGAAACTGCTGTGAGGATTACCCACCTTCCGACAGGCATAGTTGTTCAATGCCAGGATGAAAGATCACAGTTGAAAAACCGTCAGAAAGCTATGAAGGTTTTAAGAGCAAGGTTATATGACATGAAACTTAAAGAACAGTCAGCAGAAATATCAGCGCAGAGAAAACTCATGGTAAGAAGCGGCGACAGAAGTGATAAAATCAGAACTTACAATTTTCCTCAGAATAGAGTGACGGACCACCGGATAGGATTGACTTTATATAACCTTGCCAATATAATGGAAGGTGACCTGGATGAACTTATAGAGCAGTTAAAAATAGCAGACAGGACAGAAAAACTTCAGGCCAGCACAGAAGACTAATTATTCGGCTTTAATTGAAATTAAACTGATATCGTCATCATATTTTCCGCCGGTAAAATCATTAATATCTTTTACAATCTCAATTAATGGATTCTCAGTCAATTGAATTGTCTTTAGAGTTTCCATTAGTCTGTCACTCCCTAGTGGTTCACCATCAGCACTCCTTGACTCAATTACTCCATCGGTCAGCATAAGGATAAAGTCATCAGGCTGGAGTTTAATTTCAAGATCCTCAAATACACCGTTTGAACTAAAACCTAAAAGGGAACCACCTGAAATCAATTTTTCAACAGTACCTTTTTCTGAATTTTTATAAAGAATCGGAAGATCACCGGCACCGGCATATTTAACGATTTTTGTATCTTTATTTATTACGACAATTGAGAGTGTCGCAAAAACTTCTGAAATTTTGGCATCATCATAGACTGATTTATTAACCTGTTTCAGAATCTGCGCCGGGGAGAATTCCTCAGCTCGCTGCAGGATCATTCTCAATGCTGTCCTGACATACCCTGCATACGCAAAGGCAAAGAACCAGGCCCCCCATTTCTTACCCATTACATCACCAAGAATAACTGCAAGGTTATTTTTACCGAGGGGGAAGAAATCAATGAAATCACCACCGGGGATTCCCTGGTATGGCTTATGCCAGAGTTTAAGATTAAATCCTTCAAAAGCGGGGGCTGAATCAGGTACAACTTTAACACGAAGAGAATCTGCCGCGGCGTGAAGTTCTGTCACAATGCGTGATCTTTCCTTACCCAGACTCTTCAGAATCGCATTGACCTTTGCTACAACTACCTTTGGTCCTGCTGTTTTCACAACATAATCAGTGATGCCGAGTTCATATCCCTCAAGGATATCACCTTCTTCACCTTTAGCAGTCAAAAAAATGAAAGGTATCGTTCTCAGTTTCTCATCCTCCAGCAGTCTCTTTCGGAACTGAAAGCCGTCAATTCCGGGCATCATAATATCCGAAATAATTAAATCAGGCATAAAAGCCTCCATTTTCCGGAAAGCTTCATTGGCAGATTCTGCTATTATGCATTCAAATCCTGTCTTATTAAGATTATATTCAAAAATTCTGATTAGTGACAGGTCATCATCTACAAGAAGTATTTTATTTGATATGCTGCTGAAAGACTGCTGAAGATTTTTTTTGATTCCGTAAATCTTGTAAATCGCAGTTCGTTTTATGAGTGCTTTTACCTTAATCAACAGGTCATTTACATCGAATGGTTTTGTAATTATATCATCCCCGCCCGCTTCAAGTGCCATAGATTTATCTTCCATGGAATTTTTTGCGGTTACAAAGACAAATGGAATTGCACGATAATTCTCATTCTCTCTAACTTTCCTGCAGAACGTAAATCCATCCATCCCATCCATCGTTACATCGCAAAGTACCAAATCGACAGGATTGGCAGAAAGATGTTCCATCCCCTCCTCGGGTCCGGCAGCTTCAATTACATTATAGTTATTTTTATCAAGATGATGCTTTAACAACTTCCTGATAACAATGTCATCATCTATAACAAGAATTATATCTTTTTCGTTATTATTCATTAGACTTTACTGGTTGACCGGCAGTGAAAAGATGACCGGATTCCTCATTGAAATGAACCTGAATTCCAGGGAGTGAAATCAAGAATTTACCCGGATGAAATATTATTAATTAAAGCTCGCTATTGCATCTTCCCGGGTCCGGAATGCTTCAAAAACTCTGTGCAGTCTGGTTAATTCGAACATGGAATGAACTGCTGGTTGAAATCCAACAAGCTTCAAATCGCCTCCCAGGGCAGTAGCTTTTTTAAGCGATACAACTAATGCTCCCAAAAAAGTTGAATCTATAAATTCACAGCTGTTAAGGTCAACAACGAGATTCTTATTGCCCTCCTCAATATCTTCTGTCAGTACTTTCTTAAATTGTTCCGCTTCTTTTAATGTTGCCCTTTCCAGGTTTACAACTTCTACAAGAACACTATTGTATTTTTCTTTAGTGAATTCCATTTTACTGCCTTTAACTTTATGTTATCTGTTTTCGATATTATATTTTTCCATCAATCTGTATATAGTTGCTCTTCCCAGCTGTAGTTTTTTCGCAGCTTCAACTATATTTCCGGTAGTTACTTTCAATGCATGCTTAATCGCTTCCTCTTTCAGTTTTTCAAAAGGTACAATTGTGTCATCTGCGAATAATGCACCGGATATGTCGGTATTTATGGAAGCTTCATTTGCCCTTAAATGAACAGGTAAATCTTCAACATCAATCGTATCTCCTTCACAAATAATCATGCATCGTTCAATCGTGTTTTCCATTTCCCGGATATTGCCGGGCCAGCTGTATTCATACATAAACTTGAGTGATTTTTTGCTGAATCCTTTAATATTTTTTCCGAGTTTTTTATTAAAACTATCAAGAAAGTGTTGAGCCAGGACAAGAATATCGCCGCGTCTTTGTCTCAGCGGTGGAATGTATATCGGGAATGAATTTAATCTGTAATACAGATCCTCTCTGAATTCTTTATCATCAACGGCCTGTTTAAGATCCCTGTTTGTAGCAGAGATAATCCTGACATCGGTTTTAATGAGCTCAGTCCCGCCGACTCTCTCAAATTCTTTTTCCTGTATCACACGTAAAAGTTTTGCCTGGAGAAGCATTTCCAGTTCACCTACTTCATCCAGGAACAGTGTTCCGCCATTAGCGATTTCAAACTTACCGAGTTTACGCTGATGAGCGCCTGTGAACGATCCTTTTTCATGTCCGAATAATTCACTTTCAAGCAATTCTCTGGGTATGGAAGCACAGTTAACAACAGTAAAAGGTCCCTGTTTTCTCTTACCATTATAATGAATAGCCCTGGCTATCAGCTCTTTTCCTGTTCCGCTTTCACCATATATAAGGACGGTGATATCATTACCGAGGACTTTAGATACAAGTTTAAAAACATCCTGCATTTTTCCATCAGCGGAAATTATATTATCAAAACTATATTCTTTCTGGACATTTTCCCTGAGATTCTGTAATTCTTTTGTAAGATCATAGTTTTTAATAGCGTTCTTAATTGCTGGTTCAAGCCTCTGCTGATCAATTGGCTTTGGAAAATAATCGTAGGCGCCATATCTTAAGGCTTCAACGGCTACTTCAATGCTTCCCTGAGCAGAGAGAATAATTACCGGGAGGTTTTCATCATAATGCTTAATCCGTTTTAGAGTTTCTAGCCCGTCTAAACCGGGAAGCATTATATCCAGCAAAATAAGATCAGGTTTTGAGCTTAATTTCTTAAGCACGTCCTCCCCATTGTCGAATACTTCGACATCATATTTCCATTTATCTTTTACCCAATAAGAAAGTAATTTGGAAATAGCGGGTTCATCATCAACAATAAATACAACTTTGTCCACTCTTTAGTTCCGATTTATTTATGTTTAAGTGTTTTAGGTAATTTAATCAGGACCGTAGTGCCCTTTCCAGGTTCACTCTGAATCCTTATAACCCCCCTGTGCAAATCAATTATTTGTTTGATAAATACAAGATCAATATCATTCTCAATAAATTCTTTACTTCCTTTGGAAGAATGGTAAAATTTATGGAAAATGTAAGGGAATTCTTTTTCCGATATCCCTGCTCCTGTATCGGAAATAATGACTTCAATCTCTTCTCTGAAATTTTTAACCATACAGGATATTCTGCCCTTTGACTGTGTATACTTGATGGAATTGTTCAGAATACCATGCAAAACCAGCCTGATTTTTTCTTTATCTGCTACTAGTTTTGACTGTTCTTTCGGGAGACTGCAGGTAAGGATAAGTCCCTTATTTTCAATAGTAGGCGTTATATCATCGACAATTATTTTCAATAATTCTGAAATATCAAAATCGGTTTTGTTCAGCTCAATTTTACCCTGTTCGTATCTGGAAAGTTCTAGAATATCATTTATTAATTTTGCGAGTCTTTTGCCTTCCTGCAGTATTATTTCATCGAATTCTCTACGCATTTCTTCCGGCATATCTTTGTCTGAAAGGAGTGTTTCAGCAAACCCGATGATTGAAGCCAGGGGGGTTCTGAATTCATGCGAAAGGTTCGAGACAAAGTCATTTCTGAGTCTGTTAAGGTCCGCCAGCACATCTTTATAGATATCGGATCTTGATTTCTCTATCTCAATTAATCTTAATGCTTCAGTCAACCTGCTTCCAAGTTCAATATTTTTGTCTCTAAGTGACTTTGTTTCCTTCAGGTTTTTTCCGGTGCCAAGCATTCCGACTATCCTATCTCCATCTTTAATCAGATCACAAGTGACATGGAAAGGAATTTCATTCTCGTACTTGCCAATTAAGTTCACCGCCAAATCAAGTTTAATCTCAGTCACAAGTGTTTTTTTGAGAGCTTCTATCAAAACCGGTTTCTCCTCCGACTTTACAAAATCAAGCAGATGTTTACCACGCATATCAAGATCAGAATAATCCAAACTCAAGGCTCCGACCCTGCTAACGGCCACAATGTATCCATTTTCATCGAGAACAAAGAGAAGATCATTGTAAGAGCTTAACAGTGTGGAAAAGATCAACCCGCGGTTTTTTGAAAACCATTCTCCCTGAATAATACTATAAACTGAGGAGCTGTCTGCCCGATTTTCTCCGATATCATCCTTAATTAATGCCTCTCTAATTTGCTTGTTAACTTCCTTTATGTATTTTCGAATAGGCGCAAGTTTTTCTTTGGTATAATTTTCTCTAATATTAGAAAAAAGAAGAAGAAAGATGGATTCCACGTTGGTTATATCGATCATTTTTTCGATAAAAAATGATTTTATGTCTTTTTCCACAGACAGATATAAATAAGAATCTGATTCGGAGATTTTTTCGCTGGTTAACATAGAACTTAGATATAATCTGCGGAGATCGTTGCCAATTGGAATAATATCAAAATTTTGATCAATGGAGGACGCGAGTGTCTCAAAACCGGACTTAGAAAGTTTTATAATAAAACCAGCTGTTGTGTCCGTTTCTTCAGATAAGATTTCGAGTTTATGACCTAAAATATCTATCATTATGGGCTTATTTTAGCAATGAAAATATAATTCTTTTCAAAATAATTCAATTAAAATCAAATCTTGTTCCAAATTTAGAAAAGCTTGATTTCGATACATTATCCAATTGTTAGTGTCTTAAATTAGTACTTTCTGACCAATATCGGTAACTTTTTATGGTAAATATTCTAAGACGGGCGACTTATTTATCTTTATTTGTAAACATTTTTCTTTTTGTCATCAAAATCATTGTGGGGGTCTTTTCCAATTCTATTGCTGTAATTTCCGATGCAATAAATTCCTTGACAGATATAATCGCTTCAGCAGTTATAATGTATAGCGTGAGTGTCTCACTAAAAAAACCTGACGAGGAACATCAGTTTGGCCATAATGCTGCCCAGCCGATAGCAGTTTTTCTTATTGTGCTTTTTACAGGGGTTATCGGCGTTAATGTAGTTGAAGAATCAATACGACGGATAATTACACCAGATAAGATTCATATCAGCAGCTTAGTGTATATTGTCCTCGGAATAACAATCCTGGTAAAAATTATTCTGACAAGGTATCAGTCAAATGTTGGAAAGACATTCAAGAGTCCGGCACTCAAGGCTAGTGCAGTCGACAGTCTCAATGATGTGCTTGCCTCATCACTTTCCATAATTGCCGTATTTGTTGTGGGACTTGGCTTTCCCTATGTTGATGGAATTGGAGGAATACTGATAGCCTTTTTTATTTTCAAATCGGGGTATGAAATAGCCAAAGAAAATTTAGATTATCTAATGGGCAGATCAGCCAGTGAACATCTGATCCTGGAAATTGCAAACCGCGCATTGGCAGTTAAGGGAGTCGTAGGAATGAATGATTTAAGGTCCCATTACGTTGGGAATAAATTTCATATTGAAATTCATATTGAAGTAGATAAAAGCTTAAGCACTGAATTATCACACGATATAGGGAATAAGGTAAAATTTGCGATACTGGAAATTGATGAAATCCAGCAGGTTTTTGTTCATATTGATCCGGTTTAATTGTTTATCTTTTCTTTCTGCAAAGCTTCATAATATTTTCTGATCAACTCCTCGTAATCTTTTGTATAACCTTCCCTGCCAGCCTTGTTTAATTCATCTCTGAGCTTATCCTTGCCTTCCTCAGTTGAAAGGTTCAGTTCTGCGGGAGGTTTGCCTGCGATATTTTTGCCGGTATTTGATTCCCTCTGTTTTTCAAAATCTCTTTCATTGATTGATTTCTGAGCATCCAGAAGCTTGCTTAAAATTCGTTCCTGTTTCTGGATAAGGTTATCATCAAGCTTTTCAGAATGCATATCGGTTATAACTTCCTGCATCTGGTGCATGATATCTTCAAGATTGGCAGGGATTTTTTTAGATTCGCCTGACTGCTTTGCTTCCTTATTTAATTGATCGAGGGATTTCATAATTACATCCTGCTGCTGCGCAAGTCTCTGCATCTGGGCCTGCTGCTCCGGCGAAAGCTGCCCCTGCTGCATTTGCTGAAGCATTTGCGTCATATTATTCAGATTCATCTGCTGACCGGACATTTGCTGGAGCTGCTGCATCAGTGACATCATACCGCCGCCCTTTCCCCCCTGCATCATTGCTTCCATATTCCCCTTCATCATTGTTGCCGCTTCATTAAGCGACTTCATAGCATCTCTCTGGAGACTTTTTGTCGTCATACCATTCCGGCTTTGCATCGTCTGAATTGCCTGACTCATTTTTCTTTGTGCATCGCCCAGGCTTTTACCCATTTCCGGAGTAATAGCAAATGTTTTTTGAGAAAGATCAGACATCTGCTTCATAATGTTATTCAGGCTGCTTTGGAGATTGCTCTGCTTTTCAGCATTTTCCCTGAACTGATTGGAATTAGGATCCAGGTTCTCAGATTCCTGCTTAAGATCTTCCTGTTGCTTGGAAAGAGTCAGCAAATTATCAAGAATACGCATCATATCATTCAGCGTCTGCATCTGGTTCTGCTGCTGCATAGACTGCTGCATCTGTGAAAGCTGCTGCTGCATATTCTGCATATTTTGAGATATCTGCTGCTGGTTCTGCATTGCCTGCTGCTGCTGGTTCTGCTGAATCTGCTGGGAAGACTGCTCAGACATTTGCTGATTTTGCTGTTTATCAAATTCATCTGAAAGCTTTTGCATATCCTCAGAGGGCATATCTTTAAGCTCACTCATCTTCTGTTGAAGATCTTTCATCTCTTCGGAGAGTTTATCCAAATCCTTTGTGACTTCATCCTGCTTTTGACTTAACTGATTTTTGTTCCCCTGATTTTTAAGATCCTGTTCCCCTGTTTCTTTGTTAAGTTCATCCTGTTTCTTCTGTAATGCTTCTGTACGCTTAACAAGTTCATCCATCTTCTGTTCTATCTGAATCCTCTTCAGAAGATTCATTGTCCGTTCAATGCTCTTTTTAAATTGTTCTTCATCAATTTTCATATCCTGCATCTGGTCCTGCGTCATCTGCCTGTTCATATTTTGCAGGACATCCTGCATTTTCTCCATTAGCTTCTTAAGTTCAGGACTAGTCATCTCATCCATCATCTTCTGAAGCTCCATATATTTTTCCATAGTCTCTTTGGACAATAGATTATTATCCTGGAGATCCTGCTGCATTTGCTTCAACTTATCGCTAACCTTACTTACTTTATCCTGGAGTTGCTGATACTCATCCATGGCTTTTTCAATTTTTTCTTTCTCTTCCCAGGTTAATTCTTTTTTATCCTGTTTTAATTCCTGGTCAATCTTCTCAAATTTCTTTTGAAGCTCTTCAGCCTGCTTTAATGTTTCATTCAGATCATTTGATGCTTCCGTCTGTGTGTTATCTGCCTGTGCAAGGACTTCATCCAGAGTAGGAACACGCACGGTAAATATTGAAGATTTGGAACTCTTCGGGCCATTTACATAATCATTATCAAAAATTTCAAGATAATAAGTCACTATATCTTCCGCAGCGAGATTAAGATGTGCAAGATTCCAGATGTAACTGACCTGCTCACTTTTCTGTCCTTTATCAAATGGAATTTCAATTTCTGAAAAATCTGACTGCGGTTTTTCATACTTTGAAGAAGAAAGCCTGTAATGTAAAACCAGTTTGGTAAATCCATAATCATCGTCAATTTTTGTAAGAAGCGGGAGCCTGCTATCATTTGAAAGTAAGGTATTTTTATTCGGTTCAACAATTTCAATTGAAGGGGAAGCATCATAAAGACTCTTGATTACATAAGTAATAGGGGATAGATTTTCATTTTTATTTTCATCAATTAAAATGATTTTGTAAGAATTATCCCTTTTAATGATGAACTTACCCTCAACTTCGCGGTTATTTATTCTGAGTTTGGTTTCAGTCGAATCATTGAAAACCAGTCTTGCATCCTGAAGATTTTTTGTAGATGTAAGCAGGATATTCACCGTTGTTCCCGGCAGCCCTGTAACATTACCGTTATCTTTTTGAACTGAAACAGGAAGTTTTGAATATCCCGGGGGAACAATTTTAACATCGAGTGTTCTGATTATCGGGGGATCTATTACATTTATATCATATACCTCGCTTGAGAAATTTTCTGCGGCTGCATAATATTTTGTCGAAGAACGAATAGATTGTATAGAAAAATTATAAACTCCGTTTGAATCAGCGGACAATTTCTGCATTTCAAAATCAGTTTGTTCCAAGGTTCTGGCAGCAAGCAAAACTTCAGCGGGTTTAACTCCTCTTACTCTTACGGAAATAAATACATTATCACCTTTGGTGACCTGAATGTTGCCCGGTTGTACTTCGAAAGAAAATTTTGCGGGAGGAATGAATTCCCTATTGAAGTTTAGAACTCTTCCCGATGCTTCTGATAATCCCGGAACAGCTAAAAAAAGCAGTGCTGTAAAAACTGTGATCCCCGCGGCGTAAAGGAGCAGTTCTTTAGCTTTTTGAAAACTCACAATCGATTCGAAATTCAGTGCGCGGGTTTTGCTATAAACCTGCTGAAATGCTGCATCACTCAATGTACCGGAATAAATTGTGCCTGATGAATCGGAAACGGCGAGCTGCATTGCATTAATCAGGTCATCTTTTATTTCCGGGAAATTCTTCCCCACTCTTGAAGCAGTACTGTAGTAATCAGTCTTTCCTATAATTCCATAATATCTCAACAAAGGAATAATAAAAAGAATGCTTAAAGCGGAAAGGAATATGAGTAAAGTAAAAAAGAAGAAGTATGTTCTTACTGCAGGAGAAAAATTTCCTGCTAACTCCAGTAAAGAAAAGAAACCAAAAAGTATCAAACCTATTAGCAGAGATGCCTGAAGCCCGATTGAAGCAAAAAATGTGTACTCTTTTTTCTTCAGCCGTGAAAGCTTTTCTATTATCTCTTTATAATAAGCTGATTCTTTGCTCATAAAAATCTTTATTCCGACAGAACGTAAACTACTAAGTTGGTTCCAAATTTCAATGCTTCCTGCCTTTTGGGTTCAGGATCCTGATGCACATCGGGATCAGCCCATCCGTCACTCGGATTTGATTCATACGTATAGTAAACAGCAAGCCTTTTATCTATAAATATTCCGAATCCCTGGGGCGGTTTTCCATTATGTTCGTGAGTCTTGGGAGGACCCGAACTGAAATTATAGAAAATATTATACAACGGGAAATCAAAAGGCAGTTCAGTGAAATCCTTTTCCGGAAATAATTTTTTTATCTCCCTCCTTATGGCTTTGTCCAATCCATAATCATCATCTATATAAAGAAAACCACCGTTCTCAAGATATTTTCTTAACCTTGCCGCCTCATCATCGGAGAAAACAACGTTACCGTGTCCCGTCATAAATAAAAACGGGTAATTAAATATCTCATCGGTCGAAAGATCAACAAAAGTATATTCGGGCTTGACTTCAATGTTTGTATTAGTTTTGATAAAATTCAAAAGATTTACCTCGCCGGATGGATCGTTGTACCAGTCACCGCCCCCGTTATATTTCAGCCTGGCTATCTGAAAAGCTTTACTTTCCTGCGGAAAAACTGAAACGATAAATAAAAACGAGATTATTAGAGTTTTTAACATTATTCTAGAAATATTTTTCGGTTTTTTTAAGATTAAGTGTTAAAAATTTATACCAATATTTACTTAAAAAGTATGCAAAAACAAATAAACATTTCCGGTCTAAGTGAGTGAAGAATGAGACGAGAGATGGAGAGAGACAGACGAGAGATGGACGAGAGATAGACGAGAAATAGATGAGAGACGCGCGGACCTAAATGGTATGAGGAAACTATATGTTATATTTTATAGCACTGAATTTTATAGATGCTTTAGCTTACTTTTGAACTATTATGTTGAATTATTAAACAGAAATTAATAAACAGTACTAGTCGTCCAAAAAATATAAAAATGCCGGCTCAAAATAGCAGCCGGCTTGTTATCAAATTTAGCAGGGTTCGGGATCAATTAGTTGGAAGTTCTTTATAAGTAAACCACCAATCGTAACCTTCAGCAGATTTTAGTCTTTCTTCAGCACCTTCAACATCTCTTGGAGGAGGAATAATTACTTTTTTCCCAATAAGTTCATTGTTCGGCCAGTTTTCAGGCATTGCAACTTTGTTCTCATCAGAAATTTTTAATGCTTTCAGTGCACGCAGAATTTCATCAACCTGCCTGCCGACTTCCTGCGGGTAATAGATCATCAGCCGTATAACTCCGTGAGGATCAATTATAAAGACTGCACGGACTGTATTGGTTCCTTTTCCCGGATGAACCATTCCAAGTCTTTCTGCGACCTTTCCCATATCATCTGCAATTATAGGAAAAGGAATTTCAACCTGTAATGTGTTTTTAATCCATTCAATCCATTTGATGTGAGAGAAAACCTGGTCTATTGAAAGACCGATTAATTGTGCATCGAGTTTTTTAAATTCTTTAACGCGTTTGGCAAATGCAACGAATTCAGTCGTGCATACCGGAGTGAAATCAGCGGGATGACTGAATAATACTATCCATTTGCCTTCATAATCCTTTGGTAAATTGATCGTCCCTTTCGTTGTGTGTACAGTCATTTCAGGGAGCTTTTCGCCTAACAGAGGGATACCTCTCCTGTTCTCATTGTTTTCCATGAAAATCCTCTTATTATTTTATGATTGGAATGCCGAATTAAAAAGCAAAAAATACGCCATCAGATTGTTAAAATATCGTCACGAATTTTAGCAAATTCTTTATGATATAAGGAGTTATATACTCAATTTTTTTGATTGTGAGAAATCGACTTCCCCGAAAAGAGAAAGAGCTGAAGCCGCAGGATGTAATTAGAGTATGGGAGCATGGATGTGATTGAAAGGATAGGTCATTCTTTTTATTTTCATTTATTAAATCAAATTTCAAAAGGAGATTCGAAAATGGTTAAGAAATACTGGCTTATAAAATCTGATCCTGAGGAATTTTCAATTGAGGACCTGAAGAAGTCTAAAGATAAGAGTACATACTGGAATGGTGTGCGCAATTACCAGGCTCGTAATTTTATGAGAGATGAAATGAAAAAAGGCGATGGGGTTCTGTTCTACAATAGCAATACAGAGCCTAATGCTATTGTCGGGATCTGTGAAATTGCCAAGGAAGGCTATCCTGATCACTCACAATTTGACCCGGATGACATACATTTTTTCCCGGCAGCGAAAAAAGAAGATCCGATCTGGTTTATGGTTGATATAAAATATGTAAAAGAATTTAAGAATCCCGTAACGCTGGAGGACTTAAAGAGAAGTCCCAGGCTCAAAAATATGAGGCTCGTTCAAAAAGGAAATCGTCTGTCTGTTATGCCGATGACTAAAGAGGAGTTTGATGAAGTTGTGAGGATGGGAGGATAAGTTCAGGTTCAAGTTCAAGTACGGGTTCAAGTTCATTGGTAAGGTTTTTACACCAGGAATCGTCGTAAGAACTCCGCTCATTGATTATTGAATCTTGTCCATTGGACTCCTATTGAGAACATTGGATATCGGGAGTTGGCGATTCAATGTTCAATTATGATTCGCCAGGAAAGCAGGTAAAAATGAAAACTGACTTTTTTATTTCAAACAGATTAGTCAACATTAAAAATTTTTGCTTCAATTTATTTTTAATTTATTCTCCGGATAAAATTCTTTCTTCATCAGGAAATGAGGTACCGTTTCAAAAAGAGTATGCGACCTGGAAACAACTTTATAACCATGTCTTTCATAAAACGGAACAGCTGTATCTCTTGAATGCAGTATAATATATTGTGCTCCAAGCTGCCGCACTTCATCCTCAAGCTTCTTCAGAACCACGGAACCCAGACCTGTTTTCTGAAAACGCGGTTCGACTGCCATAAACCTTATCTGGGCTTCAACATCAGTATTAAAATGTGCTCTTCCGACGGCAACGGGTATGCGGTCTTCTTTACAAACCATAATATGCAGCGCTCTTTCTTCAAGCTCATCCTTTTCAGTACCTTTAGGCTGTTTCCATGGTTCTCTCAGCATTCTCCAGCGTAAATCATAGTAACGCTCAAAGTCCTGCACTGATTCCGGTTGTGTAATAATCATAGCTGCCTCCCTCAATTTAATAATCTACCAACTTTCAACTTCAGTAATTGTCACATCTAAAAGGAATAATATAAAAGTATGCCAAAAGAAATTAATTAGTAAAAATATACAAATTGGTAAGAAACAAGCGTAGTAAAGAGGATTTAATTATTCTTCTAATAAAGGAGTGTCATCTTCGTCGTCAGCCCTGTCCAGAATTGATTTGGGAAGATTCTTTGAGGTTTTAGCTCCAAGTTGTTTGATTTTTTCTGCACGACGAACCAGGTTACCGCTGCCGTCGGTCAGCTTCTTCATTGCGTCCATATAGTAATTTTTGGACTCATCGATCTTTTTACCGACATTGATCAGGTCTTCTATAAATCCAACGAATTTATCATATAATGTACCGCTTTGTCTGGCTATTTCCAGGGCATTTTTATTCTGATTTTCCTGACGCCATATGCTTGCTATGGTTCTTAAAGTTGCCAGCAGAGTTGATGGACTCACAATAACAATATTCATTTCAAATGCGTCACTGAATAAAGAAGCATCACTTTGAACAGCGAGGGCAAATGCAGGTTCAATGGGCATAAACATTAAAACAAAATCAAGACTTTCAAGCTGGTAAAGGTTCTGATAATTTTTACCGCTTAAATTTTTTATATGAGCCCTGATTGAATTTATATGTTCACGTAATGCAAGCTGTTTCTCCTGTTCTTTTTCAGAAGAAACAAATTTCTCATAACCAACTAAAGATACTTTTGAATCGATAACCAGGCTTTTATTTTCCGGCAGTTTTATTATTACATCGGGCTGAAATCTTCTGCCGGACTCAGCACTCAGACTTTCCTGGACAGTATATTCCCTGCCTTTTACAAGTCCTGATTTTTCTAACAGACTTTCAAGTATAAACTCACCCCAGTTGCCCTGGGTTTTACTCTGTCCTTTCAAAGCTTCTGTAAGGTTTTTTGCCTCCTGGGTGACCTGCTGATTTAATTCTTTCAGCATTGAAAGCTGCTCTTTCAGAGAAGCGTGACCCTTAATACTCTCCTCTTTGCTTTCTTCAACCTTCTTTTCAAATTGAGAAATTTTTTCCTTTAAGGGATTAAGAATTTCAGCCAGCTTTTCTTTATTCTGTTCGGTGAATTTATTTCCTTTTTCTTCAAATATTCTGTTGGCGAGATTTTCAAATTCTTTAGTGAATTTCTGCTGAAGTTCCCCAATCTCACCTTTCTGCTCCGTTAATCTCTCTTTCATGTTATTATTTGTTTCTTCCATCCTCGAAACAGAAGATGAGAGTTCAACAACCTTACTTCTTTCTTTCTCCAGTTCTTCAGCACTCTTTTTTACAGATTCTTTCAGAATATTTTCACGTTCTTCAATTCTCGCTTTATCCGACTGAACCTGGTTCAGCTGATCCTTTAAGTCTTCTACTTCCTCGAGTGAAATAGCCGAGGCATATTTTGCTTTTAGAATAAGCCAGCCAATGACAAATCCGATAATTAAGCCAGCTATTAAGAAAACAATTTCCATTTTACATTCCTTGTTTCACGCAGAGGCGCAAAGAACGCATAAGTTATTTAAACTACTATGCGCTAAAGATTATTTACGATCCTATGAATACCATTTTTTATTAATGGATCATCGAAATTAATTAATAATCCCAATTTAATCCCTTTTATTCTTAAATAAGTTAGCAGCTGTTTTGAATGAACAGGAGTCAGAATTTCAATAGATTTTAACTCAAGAATTACCTTATCTTCAACAATTTCCGTAAACCCCGTTTAATTAATTCAGTACTTAATAATTCCTCATATACTGATTCTAATATACCAGGCCCCAGGTTAATATGGATTTTATAGCAGCAATCCACGACAATTTTGGAAATTTCATTTTCAGTCATTCTAATCCCTCTGCACCTTAGCGACCTGTCTGCGGGCAGGTTTGTGTGAGATATTTATTCCAGGCTTCCGGTTACCTTTTCAACTTCTTCCAGAATCTCGCAGGATTTAACCACTTCTTTCATCTTTGTATGATCCGGATAAAGCGGACGATCAATATCAAGATGATCAATGTATTTTCTGATTATCTCTTTTGCCTTTGCCACTCCTTTTCCGGGATTATGCTCACGGAAATCGAGCGCCTGTGCGGCGGCCATAAATTCAATTCCAAGCACACCGTAAGCATTATCGATTATCTGAGCATTTTTAATTGATGTATTCATTCCCATTGAAACAAAATCCTCCTGGTCGGCTGCCGCAGGAATAGACTGAATAGAGGCAGGAGTTGACAAAATTCTTTGTTCAACAATTAATGAATCCGCAGTGTATTGACTCAGCATCATTCCCGAATACATCCCGGCGCCTTTCGTAAGAAATGAGGGAAGACCCACACTCAATGCAGGATTAAGCAGCCTGTTAAGTCTTCTTTCCGAAAGAACAGAAATCATTGTAACAGAAGCACCCACCATATCCATAGGAAGTGAAACAGGGGTTCCCTGGAAATTTGCCCCGGTTAAAGTAAGCCTGTCTTCAGGAATAAAAATAGGATTGTCACCAACACCATTCAACTCGATTTCTACCTGTGATTTAGCATATGCGACTGCATCGTGTGCCGCACCAATTACCTGGGGCGTGGAACGCATTGAATAAGCATCCTGAACTTTACTCTTTAATTTCCCGGTCTGGAGATCGCTTCCTTTAATGCATTTCATTATTGCATTGGCACTTCGCACTGCCCCCGAAAATCCACGAAGTTTATGAAGACGCTCATCATAGGGCTTTAAATTTGCAAGTAAGGCTTCAAGTGACATTGAAGCAGCAATTTCTGCCTGTTTGAGCCATCTGTTTATATCGTATAAGTGGATTGCACCCATCGAAGTTAAAAGATTTGAACCGTTGATTACAGCAAGACCGTCACGGGCCTGCAGACCAGGGATTTTAATTCCGGCTTTTTCAAAAGCAGTTTTACCCGGAAGTCTTTCTCCTTTGTAATATGCCTCTCCTTCTCCCATCATTAGGAGTGCAACCTGTGACATCGGAGCCAGATCACCGCAGGCACCCACAGAACCTTTCTGGCAAACAACAGGCGTAACATCTTTATTCAGCATTTCAACAAGTGTTAAAGTTACTTCAGGCCGGCATGCTGAGTTGCCGTGTGCATGAACATTTATTCTCCCGGCAATTGCCCCGCGTACATATTCAGCCGGGGCGGGATCTCCGATTCCTGCCGAATGATTATAAATTAAATATTTCTGAAATTCTTTTACCTGATCGTCATTTAATACTATTTCCGAAAATTCACCGATACCTGTATTTGTCCCGTACATTATCTCACGCGCCTGGAGTTTATCCTCAAGCATTTTACGGCAGACCTTTATTTTTGCGAGTGAGTCAGGATGAAGTTCTACTTTTTCATTATGACGAGCAATGCTTACTAATTTTTCAATCGTAAGTCCCGAACCATTTATTACAATAGACATCGTTTCTCCCTAAGATGTATAAAAAGATGTTTACAAATTTAGTAATTAAGCGTGAGAAATAGGAAGTAACACAGAAGGATTTAAATTAACTCAGATCTTCGAAACCATCTTTTTTATCTTTTCTGAATTTTCCCTGTTTGTTCTGTACTTAATGTGGATCCTTTCATCATCATATTCGGTTGATAATACTTCTGCAAGTGTATGTATTTTAGCAGCTTTTTTTGATTCATTCAAATTAAGGTCGATATTTTCTTCAACATAAGCAGACTCAGAGATTTCCAGAAGTTTATCCTTAAGCTGTGAAATGTTTATTCCTCGCCGGGCCGATATAATTACACTATCAGGGTATTTATTTTTTACATACGGGATTCTATGCCGGTCAATCAGGTTATCAACTTTGTTAAATACTTTAATTTGAGTTTTGTTTTCACTTCCCAGTTCTTTTAAGGTATTTTCCACAACGGCAACCTGGTCCTCAAAGTATGGATGTGTAATATCAATTACATGAATGATTATATCAGCATCCCGGACTTCATTTAAAGTGCTCTTAAATGAAGCCACCAGGTTGGGAGGAAGTTTCCGTATAAATCCCACTGTATCCGAAATAAGCAATTTTTCTTTTTTGCCGAAATCGAGTGTTCGGGTGGTTGAATCAAGAGTCGCAAAGAGTTTGTCCTCAGCAAATACATCAGCATTGGTTAATAAATTAAAGAGGGTTGACTTACCGACATTTGTATATCCAACGAGAGTAATCCTTATTAAATCTTTCCTCTGCTGGCTTTGTGTATCTCTCTGTTTTTCTATTCTCTTTAATTTTTCTTTAAGATGACTTATCCTGTCTCTTATGATTCTTCTGTCAGTTTCTATCTGTGTTTCACCGGGACCTTTTGTTCCGATTCCTCCGTACTGTTTAGATAGATGTGTCCATGCCCTGGTTAACCTGGGCAGCATATATTGAAGCTGTGCAAGTTCAACCTGGGTCTTTGCTTCATTGGTTTTTGCGCGTGAGGCAAATATATCAAGTATTAATCCGCTCCTGTCAATAATCTTTTTATCTACAAGCTTTTCGAGATTTCTGACCTGCACTGGAGTGAGATCATCATCAAATATGACAAGGTCGATTTCATTCTGTTCAACCAGATAAGCTAATTCTTCGGCCTTCCCCTTGCCTATGTAGAATGCGGAGTCCATCGAAGTGCGATCCTGAATCAGTTTCAATATAGTTTCCGCACCTGCTGTTAATGCAAGTTCCTCAAGCTCTGAAAGATGTTCTTCTACAATTTCTCTACTGGTATTTTTCGTATCCAGTGCTGCTAATATAGCTCTTTCGTATGTCTTTCCGGATATTTCTATCATTCACTTATTTTTTTCAAGGGTTGCGCAATAAATAAAAAAAATCCGGTTAAATATCCAATGATTTAATTAATCACTTAAGCTCATTCTAAAAGAATAATTGATATTTTGATACAATTCATTAAGATTAGTTAGATAAAAATGGTTGCTTATGAAGAAAGACTTTAAATACTTCACAACTATTTTTTACATTTTTATTATGGGAATTGCAATTCTGCTAAGTCTTAAAAAATGAGAAATCATCTCCCGTCGGAGGGGAATAAAAATGAAAAAAATGCTTTTGATTATTTATTTATCTTCAATTCTTCTAAATGCACAGGATTTTAAGCTTGGATTTACAGGAGATTTTCTGACTGGTAACAAGTATCTGAATTACCAGGTTGGTCCTGCTTTAATTGCCGATTATTCATTTAAGTATTTACCAATTTCTGTCCGTACAAATGCCAGGTTTTACCTGGCTGAATTGACCAGTGAAGGATTTTCAGCAGGTTATACTTATACTAACTTCAGCATCGGGCCATCAATTGAGTTTTATCCCTTTGTATGGGCAATTGAACCATATTTAGGAGCAGGTATATATTATAATTCCAATAGTTTTACTAAAAATGGTAATGAATCCCTTTTATATGATGGTACTCTTCGTCTGGTTGGTAATGTCAAGAACAATATCTCTTTTGAACTTACAGCGGGAGTTAAATTTTCGGCTGAAACACCTATAAATTTTATAGTTGAGGTGACACAAACATTTAATCAACCGGCTGATTATATAATTATGGATGGATACTCTGATAAAATTTTAAGTCAGGAGAAGTTGAATTTTAATTCACTGATATTAAAACTGGGGTTACTTTTCAGAATTTGATTAAAGATTAGTATTAAGTTTGCACCAGATCTTTTTTAGCACTTCTTGCAATCGCCATTTCGACCAGAGCAGTAATTAAAGCAGCAATTAAAAACAATCTCCATAGTTCGGAACCAAATCTTGACTGCATTACAATTTCAGAAGGGTTTTCACTTTTTGATATTGATATGAGTTTTCCCTTAAAATGTATTTCATCCAAGTATTTTTTAAAATCCTCATTACTTAAATATTTTGCCACAGATTCTTCGGGATTGGCATTAACAGAAATCTCCGCGATGTTTTTTTCCCCCGAATAGAATTTATAATTACCTGCAGTATTTGTCCGGTTATAAGTAATAAAATTTAAGGTGCCGGATTTTTCCAGGTTTATGAACTCTTCAGTTTTATCCGGCCTTTCTACTTTTACCTGCGGGAGAGCAATACCGGATAATGTAACAGTCACAGGGTTTCCTGCAAAATATTCATTTTCAAGCACGTCTTTGGAAGCGAGATAAAAGACAGATTTAAGAAATAAGGGAGCAAAAATATTTTTTAACGGAAAATTGCTCCAGCTTAATACGGGAGATGTATTTAAGAGAAGCACCTTTCCTTTACCGATTTTGTAATCACCGAGAAACGAAGTGCCGTCTGTAAGGGTTATTATGTTTGTCCCTTTACCTTTATTTGAAATTTTATAATGAAAATAAACATCGGGTGACTCGAGCTTCTTTTTCTCAACGTCAGAAAAAATATTCCGGAATATCGGGTGATCATACTCAATATTATCAAACGAAACTGCGTTATTGGTTTCATTAAGTTTCCCTGCTGTTCCTTCAGGATCTGGCAGGCCTGTTTTCGAAGTTAAATCGGAGAAATCAGTCAAATCAATATTTTCCCCGGGCATAAGAAAGAGTCCCCCGCCATTTTCCACATAAGAGTTAAGTCTTTCAATATTTGAAATACTTTTTGCCCCATCAATTATTACCACATCAAACTGTGAAAGATCGAACGAGGAAATCTGGTTCAGGTTTTTCTCTGTCAGTCTGATTGTACCCGATTCACCGGTAAGGCTTAAGGCTGTTTCAACAAATTTTATATCATTTTCATTTTCATAGAAAATTGCCGCAGATATTTTATCCGGTATATAAAAATTTGCAAATCTTTTATCATCATAAACAATGTCATCATCTTCCAGTTCCGCAACTGCATCTGTATAACCGGTTGATTTTGCAGCGGCATCCATGGATATGACTTTGCTTTCACCCGGAGACAGCGAAATACTTTGCTGTGAACTTCTTTCCCCGTTAATAAAAAGTGATACCACTGTATTATCCGCCGGCTGATCAGAATAATTTGTTACCGTCAAATTGAAGTTTACAGGTTTATCCTTTTCAAAAATCTGTGTATTAACATTTAAGTCATCGATGCCAAGATTAAAAATATCCTTACCCGAATAGTTAAATGTGTATAACTTTATTTTATCATTCAATAATCTGCTTAAATCAGGAGGTGATTTTTCTTCAGTGAGCCGACCTTTTTGAAAATCCGACAGAAGATAAATTTCTTTGTTGAAATTTTTTGACTCAGCTAAAGTTTCAGCAGCTCTTATAATAGCATGATTTACTGTCCCGCTTGAATAAGAGATATCTGCATCCTTAACCTGTTTAGTAAATTCACTCAGGTTTAATGTAGGCTTTATTTCCTCATTCCCCTGATCGGAGACAAGCACAAGTGCGGCTTCATCTCCTTCCTGAAGATTTTTAAGCAAATCGATTATTGTTTGTTTTGCCTGGTTGAAATAAGAACCATCTGCATCCACCACAGACATACTAAACGTGTTATCCAGGATGAAGACCGCAGTTGTCTTAGCGGCGGAAGTTGTACCGCCAAGGGCAACTCCTTTTAAGGTAGGACGGGCAAACGCAGTTACAAGAAAGAGTATAATTAAAACCCGCAATGCAAGGAGAAGCCATTGTTTAAGCTTCAATTTCCTGATTTTGTTTTTTTGAAGTTCTTTTAAAAAGGAGAGAGTGCTGAATTCAATCTTCTTTAATTTTTTAAGATTTAAAAGATGAATCAGTACCGGAATACTCGCTGCTAATAAGCCGAATAGAACGGCAGGATTCAGAAATATCATTATTAAGAAATATGTTTGAAAACGAACAAATTCAACATAACCTCAAGTACACCATATCAGTAATAAAAAGGGAACAGAATATGTTCCCTTAACAGAAAGAACAGCTGTTAATATATTATTTATTCATTTGTGCTATTAAATTTAATGCGCTGCCGGCCCTAAACCATTTTATCTGGGCATCATTCAGAGTGTGGTTAAGCATAATTTCATCTGAAGAACCATCGTTGTGTTTTATCTTCAGCTTTAATTGTTTTTCCGGAGCTAAATCTTTTAACCCAAGAATACTGACTTTATCGCCTTCCTTAAACTTATCGTAATCGGAAGGATTTGCAAAAGTAAGGGGCAGCATTCCCTGCTTCTTCAGATTTGTTTCGTGAATCCTGGCGAAGCTTTTTACGATTATCGCTCTGCCGCCAAGAAACCTTGGTTCCATAGCTGCGTGTTCACGACTGGAGCCTTCTCCATAATTTTCATCACCTACGACAACCCAGTTTATTCCTTTAGCTTTATACTCCCTTGCGACTTCAGGAACAGATTTATATTCACCGGTAAATATATTTTTTACTTTACCGGCATCACCGGTATATGCATTGATTGCGCCGATAAACATATTGTTCGATATATTATCAAGATGCCCTCTGAACCTTAACCATGGACCTGCCATGGAAATATGATCTGTTGTACATTTCCCTTTTGCCTTCAATAAGACAGGTAAATCTTCGAGATCTCTTCCATTCCATGGTTCAAAGGGTTTAAGAAGCTGCAGTCTCTCACTTCCAGGATCAACCTTAACCTCAACTTTGCTTCCATCTTTTGAGGGAGCAATAAATCCATCCTCTCCTTTTTTAAATCCTCTTGGTGGTAATTCCTGCCCAACCGGTGGGTCAAGTTTTACTTTCTGACCTTTTTCGTTCTCTATTTCATCGGTCATAGGATTAAATGTGAGCTTTCCGGCAATAGCGAGTGCAGTAGTTAATTCAGGACTTGCAACAAAAGCAAGTGTTTCAGGATTGCCGTCATTTCTCTTTGCAAAATTTCTGTTGAACGAAGTCACGATAGTATTCTTCTCACCGGTTTTTATATCCATTCTTTTCCACATTCCTATACAGGGACCGCAGGCATTCGCGAGAATAAGACCGCCAAATTCCTCTAATGTTTTCAACTGACCATCCCTTTCTATCGTGGATCTAACCTGTTCTGAACCTGGAGTAATTGTAAACTGTGATTTTGTTTTTAAACCTTTATCAATAGCCTGCCGTGCAATGCTTGCTGCACGGTCAATATCCTCATAACTTGAGTTTGTACAGCTTCCTATCAGGGCTACGCTGATTTTTTCAGGATAACCATTATCTTTAACTGCCTGTTTCATTTTAGAAATAGGCCATGCTTTATCAGGGGTAAACGGCCCGTTCAAATGAGGTTCAAGCTCATTAAGATTTATTTCAATAACCTGGTCGTAATACTTTCCGGGATTCTTAATTACATCTTCATCGGCACTAAGCACATCTGCAAGACCTTCAGCAAGGGCTGTTACATCTGCACGGTCTGTAATACGAAGATAAGCAGCCATTTTTTCATCAAATGGAAATACTGATGTTGTTGCTCCTATTTCAGCACCCATATTACAGATAGTACCTTTACCGGTACAGGATATACTTGTAGTTCCTTCTCCAAAGTATTCTACGATCGCACCCGTTCCCCCTTTCACAGTAAGAATTCCCGACAGTTTAAGAATAACATCCTTAGCTGACGCCCAGCCATTCATCTTACCTGTTAATTTCACACCTATTAACCTTGGCCATTTTAATTCCCAGGGCATCCCTGCCATTACATCAACTGCATCTGCACCTCCGACTCCTATTGCTATCATTCCAAGCCCGCCTGCGTTTGGAGTATGTGAATCCGTACCAATCATCATCCCGCCGGGGAAAGCATAATTTTCCAAAATAACCTGGTGAATAATTCCTGCTCCGGGCTTCCAGAAACCTATTCCATATTTCCGGGAGATACTTTCGAGAAAATCGTAAACTTCTTTATTTTCTTCAGTTGCTCTAAGCAAATCATCTTTTGCCCCGACCTGTGCCTGGATAAGGTGATCGCAATGAACAGTGGAAGGTACAGCGGTAGTTTTCCTTCCCGCTGACATAAACTGAAGCAGAGCCATCTGCGCCGTAGCATCCTGCATTGCAACCCGGTCAGGAGAAAGCTCCGCATAATCTTTTCCTCTTTTTAATTCCTTGCCGGGTGTTTCCCATAAGTGCGAGTATAGAATCTTTTCAGCATAAGTCATAGGTCGGTTTAAAACTTTTCTAACAGCTTCAATTTTATTCCGGTACTCCGAATAAACTTTCCTGATCATTTCAATATTTGCAGCCATGATATTAACCTTTAATTCAATTTAATGTAAAATCAGAGGATTAAAATACGAAAATTGATGAAAATATACTCACTATTCCGAGTGGCATAAAATTGGTTATATTATTTCCAGGAATTGAATTTAATGCTTTAATTCTTTTATGTTAATATTCATAATTATTAGCGAATACAACCTGGAGTCTTATTGAAAAACGCCTCAATTTTAATTGTTGATGATGAAAAGAATTATCTTGAACTAATGAAATCTCTGCTCCAGGAGGAGGGATATCAAAACGTTATCATAGAATCAGATCCTCTTAAAGTCGATACATATCTCTGAGAAATGAACAGGTCGATATAATTCTTCTTGATGTTTATATGCCGGGGATGAATGGTCTTGAGCTTCTCGAGAATTTAATACCGCAGTATCCGCAGATCCCTTTTATAATGATAACCGGTGTAGATGATGTGCAAATTGCACTTAAGGCAATAAAACTAGGAGCATATGAATTTATTATCAAACCTCCGGAAATCGACAGATTATCCTTAACAATCAAAAGAGCACTTGAACAAAAACTGCTTGAAAAAGAGCGGGATACACTGCGAAAAGGAGTTGACCGGTCTGAAGGATCAAATAATAAATTTAAAGAAATTATCACAGATTCACCTGCTATTTTAAAAGTCTTCGAGCTCATAGAAATATTTGCACCGACAAATGAGACTGTCCTTATCACGGGCGAAACAGGAACGGGCAAAGATCTAATTGCCAGAAAAATTCACCAGTTATCACCAAGAAAAAATAAACCGCTGGTTACTGTAAACCTTGCATCTATTTCTCCAACTCTTTTTGAGAGCGAGCTTTTCGGGCATGAGCGCGGGTCATTTACAGGTGCAACCAGTGAAAGGATGGGTTATTTCGAAGCCGCTAACGGCGGGACTATTTTTCTCGATGAAATCGGAGAAATGCCTAAAGAATTACAGGGAAAATTACTCAGAGCAATTCAATATAACGAAATATACAGGATCGGCAGCACCAAACCCTTAAAACTTGACATAAGGATTATAACAGCGACAAATAGGGATCTTCTCGAGGCAGTTAATGATAAAGAATTCCGTGCTGATCTTTACTACCGATTGAACCGTGGATATATAAAACTTCCTCCTTTAAGAGACCGGGGAGAGGATATCATAATACTTTCAAAACATTTTCTTGAGATGGGGAATAAGACGTATAATAAAAAAGCAAAAGGATTTAGTGTAAAGGTTTTAAATAAACTTAAAATCTACTCGTTTCCAGGTAATATAAGAGAACTTGAAAACCTGGTATTAAACGCTGTTGCGAAGACAAAAGATAATGAACTGATTACTGAAATAGATATTCCGGATGGCTATAATCGGGAAGAACAATATGTGCCGTCGGAAAACAATCTTATCTCTATTGATGACGCAATAAAAAATCATATTCTTCTGATTATGAAGCATACAGAAGGAAATGTCCAAAGGGCTGCTTTAATTTTAGGTGTGAGTGAGAGAACCCTACAGAGAAGGCTTCAGAAAATAAGGGAAAACGGAAGGTAATCCTAATTCCATAAGTAAATTTTTCCAATCTCAACGTCAAAAATGACACCAAAACTGGCTCATCCTGTCATTTTGTTAAAACATTTATACACATGTAGAAGAAAATGGAGATTGAGTGAATATTAGCTGTTAAACTATAAGAGGCTGTCTCAAAAGTAATTTTTACTGTCACATTGAGCCCGTCGAAGTGTGGATTAAACTAAATTAACTGGTTTCGACAAGCTCAACCTGACAAAATTAGTCTTATGAGACAGTCTCTTTAATTTTGAGTCAATTAATCAGATTTTAACTATTATTCTTTCCAGGAGGTTATCTGAAGACCACCTCATGTATGGAAGCAATTGTTTTCAATCTGCACAACGGACAAACAGATTTTAATTTATTCATACCAGTCAAATATTTCAACTCTGTGCTTCGCCCGTCCAAATCCTGCTATAAGTCCTGAACCCTCCCATCATCATCTATAACTGAATATGTAACATTGCCATTAAGGACAATTAGTAAAAACTTATTTTGTGTATAAGTCGAATAATGAATTTATTGAAATATATTTCATGACTCCTGATCTCTTAAATTTTTATGCGGTCTAAATTTGTATTAAGAATATTTTTTATCAAAATCGCATCTTTTAATTTTACTATGAATTCAAAAATTTAGTGGTGTATGAATCTGCTGATGAACTAAGTAAGCAAATGGATGACTATGTAAGCCGATGTGCAGTGTCACGTGAGCCAAAAATAGAACTGGAACTTGGAAGAAACAGATTTAGCGGTATTTCCGCATACTGGACCAGAAGGTTAACTTACACTTGGTGTATAAATTACCTTGAAACTTAATGAAATTCTGTGCTGTCCCTTATCGATAATCACAATTTTACTATAGCCGGGAAGGATTAAATAGAAATAAGTGAATTTATTTTATAAAACATAAAGCCCGCTAATAGCGGGCTTTTAATTTTGTGTTAAGGAAAATAAATTAAATTACTATTCTTTCCAGGACATAATCTGAAAACCACCGCAAGTAGGGAAAAATGGCGGGTACATATACATTAAACGTTCATCATACCGGTATAGCTTGTTAAACCCCGTTTTCATTGTTGTACCGGAATAAGTTCCAACTGCCTGTCTTATATTTTGAGTGATCCCGCCTAATAAATTTATGTTACCATCTATGCTTCTTGTATCATAATTTTGTGCACCAAACCCCCCTTCCTGAACATATAAAGCTGCATCAATCACAAGATTCTTGGTGGGATTATTACCATGTTTATCATCTGTAATAAGAATATTTTTTTGTGCCAGTACCCCAAGCAGATCCATGGAAGTGGGGTATTTCTTGGGATCAGTTTTATATTTAATATCATCATCGAGATAAATATTTTTATCTCCAACCACAGAATACTGTCCGGCTACTGTACCTTTTAATCTAATATCCATTCCTGATGCATAGATTACACCATTATGGGCAGCCTGAGAAGTTAAATAAGTAGTTATTGCCTTCTTGTAACCCATTTTAATTTTTACACTATCATTCACAAATGTGATATAAGCCGTATCATTTGGTGTGGTCTTATTGATCACGAGCCCATCGTCTGCTGCAGCCACTCTAAGCGGATCCAAACCATTTAATGGCAATGGCTCATCAACGCCGGCATCAAAAGAACCATGGAATTCCGGTTTATCAGCAGCCTTGCTTTGAGTATAAGCATCCCGCTGAGATTTAGGTGATTTACTTGTTGGGTCATTAAGTCCGTATACACTATAGTAATCGGCATAGACTAATTTGCCTTTTATAGTGGTTCTATATCCTGTAACTCCGAAAACAGGATGATTATCGCACAGCAGATTATCCTGCGTATGGAATGGACCAAAAACAGTATCTTTACCTGTCCATCTAATATTGTTACCTTCATTTTCTGAATAATATGCAAATTTTGAAAACCTGCTTGGAGCGAGTATTACCTCAACTGTGTGGGTAGTACCACTGTATGTTGCGTTAGATACAATCTTTTTGATATGTTGCCCGGCATTAACGGTCACGACACCTACATTCAAGACTCCTCCATCCATATGGAGATCAGAGTATCCCGTTGTCCATTCATTATCCAGGAACATTGCATTAGCGGCCATATTTGCTCCGCTTGCCGCAAGATTGCGTGAAACATTATCTGAATAATAGTCAGTAAAATTCTCGACTGAGCCGCTGGACATAGTATTAAAATTATGACCGAAAACTAGGAAAATTAAACTGAAACCCATTACTAAAAATAGTGAAGCTTTACCAACCATTTTTAACCTCTCATCTTTTTTGTAAATTCATTGCGGCTAATCTGATCTGCCGCCAAAAAGCGGTTGAATACATATTTCCCCCACCTTCATTCTCATCTCCATATCCAACAACGTTTTCAACAGCTAAATTTATTTCCATTGAAGATATTAAGCTCAGGTCTGCTATCGGGAAGTGTAATGTATCACCATAAACATCGAAGAAAACCAGCTTAAACTGTGTAACACCTAAATTTACTTCAGCAGGAGCGTCGTTATTAACTACCCTGTATAAAAATCTGTCACGGGGATTTGGGGTTGAAGTCAATTCTGAAGTGGAACCAAGATAATATTTCAGGATATCAACATTGCCCTGATCGTAAACATCTGTTTTAAATGCTATGCTTGTATCAGTAGCTGAAACAATGACATTCGTCTTGGGAAGTAAACCATAGTTTTTACAATAACCCATTCTTCTAAAATCATTTTCAATTATAGAAGCTACAGTAACCATATTTTGCTGGAGAATTAATTCTTCGCTGTTATTATAAATGTTGCTAACTGCTGAATCATTAACTCGTCCAAGAAGAATTAAAAGAAATCCTCCTATTACAATCGATCCGAGTATGTCCATAATTGTACTAAAGCCCATTTAACCTCCTGTTAGAAAAACCAATAACTGAATACGGCTGAAAGTTTAACACTATCCGGTGAAGATATGCTTGTTACGGTGACTGTTATTTTTTTACTCCATTGCCGGGTTAGTGAAATTACATCAGGATTTGCAGAATTTATATAATTTACCACACAGGAAATATGATAATTGGCTGATGGAAGATTTGTAACATCTTTTGTATATCCATTATAATCATCAAAATCATCAAAATTAGGGTAAACCTCATCATCTGGGCCCAAACTATCTGCAGGTGTGAAAGAACCTGTGTTTATTATCGGATTTCCGATTGATTTTTCATCAAACGCTTTATTATTTGCTTCTTCTATTACAGATTGAGCCAGCGAAGTTGCAAGTACTCCAAATTTTGATTCCATCATTATGCCGTTTGTCGTCAGAAAGTTATTATTAACCCTCAGAACTACAACAGATAATAAAGCCATAGCACAGATAGCGAGCATCATTTGTCCGGTATTCATTGTTACAAACCTGTAATGTTTAAATATTAATCCCCTAAAAAGGAACAAGTTATATGCCAACTTAGCATTCATATATTATATCTTAATTCGTGTTAATACAAACAGTTAATAACTTTGTTCCTGTAATAATTGCCCAAATATGAGACAATTTACCTGACAAAAAAGACGGAAAAAAAAGGCGTAATGCGATGCTGATAGATTGGCAATTGGTAATTGGTAATTGGTAATTGGTAATAATATAAATTAAAATGCTGTTCCTGACTTTCAAGGAGAATTTTTTAATTTTCATTAATAATTGTTATTTTTATTCTATGGGAGGTAATTCTTTCTACAATTACCAAGATTATATTTCAATATTATCCGATCCTCTAATAATTAGAGGGGCCCAATATTTGAACAGTTGATGCAGATTTCTTTTCCGAGGAACGATAATTTATGCTCTATATGGATTACTTTGATAAAAATGGTAATAAATGGTCAATCGAAAAGGGAGATTGGGTAAGCCACCAGTCTGAAAGTCATCAAACTAAAAAAAACAGGTACCCGAAAATTAATGGCAGAAAATTGTTAGTAATATTACTTGTATTAGTAGCAGTAATAACTTTCATAAGTATAAGATGAGTTGAGTGCCTTCAAAAACCAATCAGATCATCACGAATAAGTAAAAGAAGTGCTGATTGAGGAACAATCAGAAGCTTCTCTTTTTCAAACTCAATTTCAAAAGCCTCTTTACGCAGAAAGATTGCAAGATCCCCTTCTTTAGCCTGAAGCGGAATATACTTCACAGTCTCTTTAGATTCCTTCCAGGGTTCATCATCTGCATTAGTACCGGTAGGGTAACCCGGTCCGACTTTCATAACATACCCGCTCTGAATTTTATCTTTTTCGGATATTCCCGGGGGCAGATACAATCCTGATGCAGTTCTCTGAGATTCCTCAGTCGGTCTGACAAGTACCCTGTCTCCAACTACTATGAATTTATCAATATTCTGCAAGTGAAATACCATCTTAAAAAAAATCTAAATTCTACTACAAAGATACTTAATGGAATCGAAAGAAATAACATCAATTCCTGGTAGCTGATATAATCGACGGAATTAAGCTTTGAATTGCCCAGCCCGGAATCAGATTCAGATAATGAGTCTGGAGGATGATGCTCTGTGCTATTCGGGCTACTCTTGTTCTTTCTGAAAATTGATTTTTCCACTTCGATTTGTATAAATGCTCAATTTCAGCAGAGTTTATTTCTTCACTACTATATTTTATAATAATATCCGCCGCAATTTTCGCAGACTGAAAAGCCATACCAATCCCGTCCCCTGCAAGCGGAGCAATCACTTTTGCAGCATCCCCGATCATTATGATCCCATCTTTAATAAGTTCTTTGCTGCCAAAATAAATATTACCTGCCCCATAAATATCAAGTTTTTTAAGATCAGGAGTCTGATTATTAAAAAAAACTGCGAAATGTTTGTTCTCTTCCATTAATTCTTCGAAATGAATCAGAGCAGACCTATTTCCTGCACTCTTCATACTCAGGAAACATACAGCTGCTTCCTCCCTGCTGACTGTATTTATTCCGCAATAAATTTTATTACCTGAAAAGATATAGATACATGAATCCTTAATGTCCGACAGTAATTCTTTCCCAATGTGAAATTTTATTCCGTCATAGCCTGAATGTACACGCGAAAATTCCCTGTTCAGTTTCTTATCAAGAAAATTACTTTTCCCGAAAGCTCCTATTACGAACCTGGATGAGATATTGAGAATTTTTCCATCCGATTTCAACTGAGTTAAGAATTTACCTTTTTCCCCTATAATCTCTTTAACCTCAGCGGGCTGAATAATTTCTGTCCCTGCTTTTTGTGCCTCAGTTAAGAGAAAATTGTCAAATATGGAGCGCTTAAGAGAATACCCTTCGAACGGCAAGTCAGTGCTAAAACTTTTTCTTTTAGTAATAAACTGAAATGATGAAATCCGGTTGGGATTTAATGAAAGAAACTTTTCAAATAAACCCAGAACCTTTAAATGATTTATCACTTCGACTGATAAAAATTCACCGCACAGTGTTTCCCTGGGAAATATTTTTCTTTCTATAATGACTGTTCTAAAACCTCTTCCTGCCAGATTTATTCCGGCCACTGATCCGGCAGGTCCTCCGCCAACAATAACAACATCATAATCAGTCTTATTCATTCTGTGATACCGGGATAATTAATAAAAACCTGAAAGCCCATTTCCTTTTGATTATATAGTCTTTAATCCCAATTTTTAGCAGGACCTGTACGAGATCATTTTTACTGAACGCACGTTTAACAGAGAGAGGCCCGTCATTTTTCACGAATTCACTTTTTGAAAAAAGATAAGTAAGTATCTTTATTCCGGAATAAGCCAAAATATTTCTTCTTAGATCATTAATTATAACTCCCCGTCCGGCCAGAACAATAAAATGTTTAATCAGCTGAACTATCTCCTCTTCATTAAAATGATGAAGAAACAGGGACGTATGAACCAAATCGAACGATTTTTCTCTGAAAGGAGGCTTAAAAGCATCGGCACAGATGATTTTATTATTACCTTTTTCTGCTTTCTGATAATGGCAGGAATATTTATTCAGATCAACCGAATAAATTTTAAGATTATCAATCTCTCTCTTGAGACTGTATAAAATATCCGACCCTCCTCCACCGATATCCAATATTTTGAATTCGGTATCCTTATCATAAATAAAATATTTTACTCCCTTTTTACTCACTGAATTACCGCCAAGGAATTTATTAATTGTCTGAAGTTCTCTTAATGCTATGCTGATCCGCCTGTCATTGAGAGAGAAATCATCCATCAATTCTTTTTGATAGCTTCTCTGAATAAACATTACTTTCCCCTGAGTATTGCGACTTCCATCGTTAATCCCGGACCAAAAGCCGCAGCACAGCACAGTTCATTCTTTTGAATTTCACCTGAATTCATCAGTTCTTTGAGTACGAACAAAATTGAGGCTGATGATAAATTGCCGTATTTGCTCAATACAGTCCTCGATGCTTTCATTTGATCATCTGATAACTGCAGTCCCTTCTGAAGTGAGTCAAGTATGGCTCTGCCGCCGGGATGCAGTGCCCAGTGTTTTATTGAGCTGATCTCAAGCCCCTGCCTTTGTAAAATATTTATGAGGGCAGGCGCTGCTTCACTCAGAATAATTTTTGGCAGTTCGGATGACAGTATCATTTCAAAGCCATAATTCCCGATTTTCCATCCCATAAATTCAGATGAATTCCTGAAAAGAATCGAATCTGTTTTTATCAGATCAAGCTTAACATTTGAATAGTATTTATCTGAGTCAGAAAAGAGCGCGACGGCACACCCATCGGCAAAAATCATGTTTGCAAGGATATTATCCCTTGTTGGCTGTGTCTGAAGGTGCAGGCTGCAGAGTTCAACCGAAATAAGAAGCACATTACTGGTATTGGAACTGTTCATGGCCTCAAGTACAGATCCAAATCCAATTAATGAAGCTGCACAACCCATAAAGCCAATGTTGGTTCTTTTAATATCAAGAGGAAAATTAAATTCATTAATAAGATAGTAATCAAGACCGGGTGCAAAGAACCCGGTACAGCTGATTGTAATAATCTTACTTAATTCGCCTGGATTAAATCCTGTATGTTCAATTACTTTTTGCACTGCAGTCTTAGATAATTCCTTCGACCACCTTTCATATAGTTCCATCCTTTTCCTGGTATCCGGCGAAACATAATTTCCATTATTTGAATAAAATTTTTCTGTTACATTACTTTCAGCATCGGGAATTACAATATAACGCTGTTCGATTCCTGAATGTGCTGCCGCCATATCGATTAACCTGCCCGCGGCATTGCTCCCCGTCATTCGATTCTTCAGTTCAGAAGCCGCTTTTAACTGCGATACATTATACGGGGGTGAAGCTGTCTCAATGTCAATTAGCATAAATACCTTCAAAATTATATAGAAGTTAGAATTTAAATTTCATATTAAAAACAAGATTAACAGGGATATATGTTTCCTGTCTCAAAATTTCAATTTACTTTACTTTCTACTTAAATTTGAGCACCATATATAATAGTATACTATGAATGATTTTTGGGATAATCGATACTCTTCAGAGGAATTTGTCTATGGCACAGATCCGAATGAATTCTTCAAATCGCAGATAGACAAACTCCCGCCCGGTAAACTCCTGGCTTTGGCTGAAGGAGAAGGCAGGAATGGAATATATGCCGCCACTCTGGGATGGGAGGTTGACGCTGTAGATTTTAGTCAGGCAGCAAGAGAAAAGGCATTAAAACTTGCTTCAGCAAAAAATACAAAGATAGAATATACAGTGGCGGATTTAGCAGATTTTCAACCTCAGGTAAAGGTATATGATACTGTTTCAATGATATTTATGCATCTTAACCCGGGATTATCAAAAATAGTTCATAAAAGAGCCGTGGATTCTCTTAAACGGGGCGGAAAAATTATACTGGAAGTTTTCCATAAGGAACAACTGGGAAAAAAATCGGGAGGTCCTCAGAATTCTGATATGCTCTATTCAATAAAGCAAATCAAAGAAAATTTTAAGGGGTTAAAAATCGAAAAGCTCTCTAAGGAAGTTGTTCAACTGTATGAAAGTAAATTTCATTACGGGGAAGCAGTCGTGATAAGGTTTGTCGGGGTAAAGCCTTAATGAAGAAGGTTTTATTCATAACATATTTCTGGCCTCCTTCAGGAAAAGCGACACTTCACTGGCCGTTAAATATTATTAAATACTTACCCGACTCCGGATGGCAGCCTGAAGTTCTGACTGTCGAAAACGAATCCTTCACACAGAAAGATGAAAGCCTTCTGAAAGAAATAAATCCCGATCTTAAAGTATACAAGTCAAGAGCATTAGAGCCTTTCAATATGTACAGGAAGTTCACAGGTAAAGAGAAAGATGAACACCTGATAGCTTCAGAAAGCATATCAAAGGAAAACAGGGGTATATCCCATAGATTATCTATATGGATAAGGATGAACATCTTTGTGCCTGATGCAAGAATCGGATGGTATTTATCGGCCGTTAAAAAGGGAAAGAAAATTATAGCTACTAATCATTTCGATGCAATAGTAACAATCGGACCCCCGCACAGCACGCATTTAATAGGAATGAAACTCAGTAAACGTTTTTCGATACCGCATTTTCCGGTGTTAATCGATCCCTGGGTAGATATCGTTTATTATAAAAATTTTAAAAGAAACGCTGTTACACTGGCTCTTGATAATCACCTGGAAAAATCTGTCATGAAGAATGCTGCCTCGGTAGTTTTTGTCACCAAATCCGCTTTAGAAGATTATCAAAGGAAATATTCTTTTATTGATATGAAGTCGAATGTTTTATACTGGGGTTATAATGAAGATGATTTTAAAGATATCGGGCATTCTAAAAAAGAAAAGGGATATAAATTAATTATTCATGCGGGAAATATTTTCGATTACCAGAATCCTCAGAAATTGTGGCAGAGAATAAAAGAAGAAAATACTAAAGAAGAGATCAGAATTAAATTCATAGGGACAGTCAGTCCTGCTATAAAAAATGAAATCGCCAAAAATGAGCTGGCTGATAAAACAGAGTTCGCAGGATTTCTGCCTTACAAAGAAATGTTAAATGAACTGTTAAATGCTGACTACCTTTTAGTGTGTGCAACCGAAAAAAGGCATGTCCCGGGAAAATTATTTGAGTATATGAGAACAGGAAAACCAATCCTGGCATTCGGAGATGATAATGAAGAGGTAAAAGGCATACTGGATAGAACAAACAGCGGAATAATTTTCAGATATGATGAAGATCCCAATGAGTTTTTTCAAAAAGCAGAACTGTTAAAAACTAATCTTGAAATAGTTAAGGAATTCGACCGCAGGAATATTGCTGCTAAATTCAGTGATATTCTAAGTCTTCTATAAAGCGCTGTGGAGCGCATTCAAAACGCATTCAAAACGCATTCAAAGCGCATTCAGAGCGCATTCAGGATATGTTTGAGTTATAATAAACCTGGATTAAAGTTCTTTTTTTCTACATAATTGAAAAAGCCCCGAAAAGAATCGGGGCTTTTTCAAATTTTTAAATCCTAAGTTATAATCGACCCTATTTATAGATCATTCCAGTATAAGCAACATAATATCCGCTTGTATTTCCTGTATAATAAATTCTATACTGGTTATTATATTTTCTCCAGAATGGGTATGTGATTCTGTCACACCAATTATTCGGAATATCGGCATTTGTAAAAAATGGATTATTGGAATCCTTTGTCCAGTTTATACCATCAACTGAATAGGCCATTCCCAGAGCACCCTGGGGAAGATTAACATTCGCATAAACCATTTTATACTGATTATTTTCATAGATGATTGTTGGAGAATATATTCCCGATCCTTCCCAATTTGCATCGGCGATAAGAATAGGATTGTTATTTGATTTAGTAAAATTTATTCCGTCAGACGAAGTAGCCAGCCGGATATCGTAATACGGATATAGTTTGATAGAATAATAAAGATAAAAGATGTTATTAATTATTATAATATCATCAGGCAACAGCCGAACCTCATCGTAATCAGCGTAAATGACGGGATCAGGATATTTTGTCCAGTTTATGCCATCAGGAGAGGTCGCAAGTCCAATATGCCAGTATCCGTTTTCATCCTGGAATCCCAGATAATACATTCTATATTCATTATCCTTCCTTATGACGGGGCCCGAAATTACAGAATAATCGTCCCACGAACCGGGATTTCCAGCAGTTAAAACGGGAGAATTACTTCCTAATTGCCAGTTTATCCCATTATTTGAAATTGCGTACCAGATATTCATACTGGCGGAATTATAGGTACTGGTAAACCACATTTTATATATACCATCCTCCAGATATACTTTTGGGCGAATTATTCCAAGCGGCGGATTAGGTATGATTGAAGGAGAAACTATAGGATTATAAGGATAATCAATCCAATCCATATCTGGTGGTACGCCCCAATTCACAAATATATGAATATTCCCTTTTCCTGCTCCCGTTGGTTCAAGAGTAAGATATACCTGGGTAGTAATTTCCGCTAATATGTTGACATCTGTTTCTCCCGTATATACCACTGTATTCTCTTCATCTGCTGCATCTACCTTAAGATGCCACCCCCCCACTGCTATATCATTAAATGTAATATCTGCAGTTGTATCTGAGAGTAAATTCAATGAGCCGCTTAGCGTATCAAATCCTTCTCTTGTCATATATGCAGTTACACTTACAACATTATCAGGTTTATGAATTCTGTCAATGTTTAGTGTAATGCCTCCAAGCTGTGATTCCTTTGGGGAAACCGGCGTATCTGTTGAACAACTATTTAATAATAGTGAAATTAAGATACCTATGAGGAGAGAGAATTTTTTCATTTATAACCCCCATTCAATTAATAATTTAATTTTCTTGTTACACATATTGATATATCCCCTGTATATGGGTCTTTCCCCGTATAATAAACTCTGCTATCAATATTATCTCTTAAAAAATTTGGATATACTATTTTAAGCCAGTTATGATTACAATCCTCTGTTCGGAAAAACGGATTATTCGCATCTTTGTTCCATGTATAACCATCATTTGAATAAGCTAATCCAAAGGCAGTATTTTCCTCTTTAACACCTTCATAAACCATCTGAAACTCATTATTATAATAAACCACTGAAGCGAAAGCGACCGCAGAACCTTCCCACGGTTCTGTTTCGGACATAACAGGATTCCCTGAATATTTCTCCCATGAATAACCATCACTCGAAGTTGCCACTCCTATATGATAAATCATCCCGCCGTAGTATGCCGGACTCCCCGTATAAAACATATAATAAATTCCATCTTTTTTTATAACAGATTGAGCAGACAAATGAAAATCCCACTCACCTCCATACAGAACAGGATTTCCTGAATATTTACTCCAGTTAATACCGTCGGTGGAAGTCGCCAGTCCGAGAGACCACATACCTTCATTATCCTGCCATCCCTGATAATACATAAAATAAATACCATCTTCTTTAATTATTACACCGGGCGATACATGGTGTGAATCCCAGCTGCCCATTGGCCCGGGGAATAAAACAGGAGTCTGACTGTATCTTGTCCAGCTGAATCCATCAGATGAGTACGCATAAAATCCGTAACCAACCCCACTATTGGATAAGCCGGTATACCACATTTTATAGTCATTATCATCTTTCAATACGAAACATTCTCCGACTCCCAAAAGATCAAATTCCGTATTATACTTTACAATAATTGGATTATTCTCATAATCTATCCAACCTGTATCCAACGGAACACCCCAATTTACAAATATATGAATATTCCCTTTTCCTGCTCCCGTTGGTTCGAGAGTAAGATATACCTGGGTAGTAATTTCCGCCAATATGTTAACATCCGTTTCTCCCGTATATACCACTGTATTCTCTTCATCTGCTGCATCTACCTTTAGGTGCCAACCTCCTACTGCTATATCATTAAATGTTATATCTGCTGTTGTGTCTGAGAGTAAATTAAGTGAACCGCTTAGTGTATCAAATCCTTCTCTTGTCATATATGCAGTTACACTTGCAACATTATCAGGTTTATGAATTCTGTCAATGTTTAGTGTAATGCCTCCGTGCTGTGATTCGTTTGGAGAAACCGGTGTATCTGTTGAACAACTATATATTAATAGTGAAAGAAGAACTGCTAGAAATGTAATGATCCTTTTCATTTTGTCCCCACATGCCTTATTGAGAAATAGGATTTAGCTGCATAAAAATATGATAAAAATTTTTGTCAATAGCAACTATTTTTGCGATAAAATAGTCTGATAATATCCCGAATAAGATTCAGCAATTTTAACATAATTGAAATTATCCAGGATTTTGTTTCTCGAGGCTTTAACCAGTCTTTCCGGATAGGAATTATTCAGCACCCACATAATTCCATCAGCCAGGTCCTCTACATCAAATGGTTTTGCCAGATACCCATTAATTTTATGATCAATCATATCAGGCATACCGCCAATATTAAATGCTACAACAGGAGTTCCGCATGACAGAGATTCCATCACTGTATTGGGCAAATTATCTTCTCTTGAGGGTGCGACAAATAAATTTCCGGCATTGTAGAATTTTGCAATGTCAGCTTCATTATTCAGCCTTCCTAAAAAAATGGTTTCGAGAGGTAAATTTATCTTTTCCACATTTTTTGTAGAACCTGCAATAAGAAGCTGCACGTTTTCTTTCAAGAAAGGATTCTTTTTACACAGGAAATCGATACATTTAACAAACAATCCGATACCTTTTCTCTCATCCTTTAGTGTCATAGTGCCGAACAGGATGTATTTTTTATTAGTTTTTAGTTTTAATTCACTCAAGACACTTTCTTTATCTAATGGCTTATATACTTCGGTTTTTAATGTATTTGGAATCACTCTAATATTTTTGTCTTTTAACAATCGACTCTTCTTTATTTCTCCGGATAACCAATTACTACACGTTACTATATTAATATTCAAATCTTTAAAAAGTTTGATTTTATCATAAAAGATTTTGTAAGAAAGATCTTTATCTGATCTTATTCGCAAAGACGGGCATTCAAAGCATTCCTTTTCAAATTTTCTGCACCCCAGGCTGTAGTGACACCCACCGGTAAAAGCCCACATATCGTGCATGGTCCACACTATGGGTTTCCCCAGCTTTGCAATCCGGGTTAAATCCTTTAATGATAAAAAACCTTCATTAACCCAATGGAGATTTATTAAATCCGCATCCTTTACTATCTGTAGTTTACTGATATCTTTACCGATAATCGGGAAAGTAAATCTCCCGCGTATTTCAACAGTAAATAATTTTATTAGCAGATAATCTATAGTTCTTCTTATTAAAGTCTTGAATTTTTCAAAATAATTCGAACTTATTGAATAAACCCCGCTTAAATCCGAGTGCTTTAATTGAACCAATACGCTGGATTCAATTCCTGTTTCATTTAAGGCATTACTTATATCAAGGCAGGCTCTGGCTGCACCCCCGGATGAATCCGAACTATTAATGTGAAGAACTTTCAATTTATTTATAAGCAAAAATATTTAGTTGTAAGTCCATTTCAGGGTTTTGGGGATTTATTCTATTTAGAAATGGTTTCTGTTTATCATAAACAGAATTAATAAAATATCTGAAACCGTTTTCAGCAAGGATAAAAAGCATTTTATCCAGCTTTTGTTTCTGTTCAATAAAGGAATGAAATTCTATAAATAAGTTTCTCACAATTTTAAGATTCTTCCCAATATCTTCTATTACTTCAGGTTCAGCACCTTCAATATCGAATTTTAAAAAATCAATCCTTTCTTCCCGGACAATCAGATCTCTCAGTCTTATGGAGTCGACCAGTATCTTATTTTCCTTTCCGTATATTGATCCAGCATCCGCTTGATTACTATAAAATTCCATACCATTATTATGAATCCATACTGCTTTCGGTATGATTTCAACATCTGTAATTCCATTATTTATTAAGTTATTATGTAATATATCAGCCAGACTTTTATCTGCTTCAAATGCTTTTATCCTGGCATTATGGAATATAGATTTAAAAAAAAGCAGGCTGATCCCGATATTAGCCCCGCAATCGTAAATTACAGGTATAGCAGATTCTGTCGGGAACAAATAATATTGCTTTACAAAAATTTCCTTAAACTGATAAATAAAAGAGAGACAATCAGGTACAAAAATTTTATAATCCAGGAATTTTAAGTCTCTTCCCTCATACCTTGGTATTCTCCCGTACAAGAACAATAATCTGAGGTATTCTCTGTAATATTTGTTTCGAAATATTTTATCAATTTTTTCAGTCACGGGATTAAACAGGCCTCACATTAATTATTCTATCATCTGCTGCAAAATTAAAATTCACGTTTAATAAAAATATAAATGAAATCAGGTTCTCACCTTTTCGAAAAATAGTTACTTTTTGATTATTCCAAATAAACCAAAACCTTCCACTACTCCCGTTTGTACTATAAGTCCATTTGAATTTTTTTCTAAAAACACCCGCCAGCTTTCAGGACTCCAAAAATTTATATGACCTTCATAATTGTCTTTCCTGCCGTCTGGTACCGTTAAAAAGAGTGATCCTGAAGGCGATAACATTTTTATCAAATTCTGTATTGCGATATCAGGATATAATAGGTGTTCAAGAACTTCCGTACATAAGACACAATCATGGTTGTCAGATGGTGCAGAATATATATCATAAAAGTAAAAACTTGCTTCGCGGAGATTCTCTCTTGCAATTTGCAGCGCAGCTTCAGCAAAATCATATCCTACAGTTTGTGAAGGTTTAAATTCTCTGATTATGTAGGAAAGTAAATGACCGGTTCCACAACCCACATCTGCAATGGACTTTCCATTCAGGTCAATTTTATCATTCTTTAAGATTTCAAGTATTTTCAAGTAAAATCTGATTCTGGAAGGTTCCAAATAATTTTTTACAAGCTTGGGATCCGAATAGAAAGCATCCATTCCCTGCTTCGAATTATGTTCTAAAGTGGAAGGCAGATTGTTTTTTTTAACAAGACTGATATTGATACCGAATATCAAAAAGAAATTGTGTATCTTTTTTAAAAAAAATTTTAACATTTAATTCAGTGTGGTCAGGTTTTTTCTTATAATTTCATCTAATTGCCGTGCTCTTTTTTCAAAAGTATGATCAGTCAGTGTTCTCTTATGACCTGCTTCTGCTATCAATTTCCTTTCTTCCGGATGAGATAGTAAATATGTTACCTTTTCTGTGCATTCATCAGCACTTTTATAAGTCAATATCTCTTTATCGGGCTCAAAAAAAGTATTAATATTCTTTTTCCAATCTGTTATCATACACGCGCCGGCTCCGGTAATTTCAAACAGACGTGAATTGGCTGCATAGTCACCTGCTATACCACCGTGTATATTTAAGCCAATCTTTGATTTAGCAATAACTTTCAGCATTTCTAGTCCAAACAACTTAGAATTATCAATTCTTTTCAAGAATTCGTTAGAAAATTTTGCCTTCTTTGGAAGCTCGGTCAGATTTGCCAGCTTCTTCAGTTTATCATTAGAATTAACCATTTTAGTTAATCCTGTTTTTAATAAAATATTGACGCACAAATAGCCCATTGCAGTAAAAAATGATTTTAAATAGGTGTCCTGTGAAATATTGGCGTATAATTTTAGATCAACATTATTTTTAACCAGTTTTTCCACGGTATTCAAACGGTCTGTATGAAAATCTTTACTTGCTATAAATGTACCTACAAAAATAACATCCGAGTCCGGGTAATCATTATTTTTATCCAGAAGAGGAAGTAATTTCGATTCAAAAGCATGATTAAGTTCATAAGTTCTAATATTATTTTTTTTGAAAACATTTACGAATTGTGGGGAACATCCAAGCATAATATCAAATTTGGAAAATAAATGTAAATGTTCCTTTTTGAAAGGAGAGCAGCACCATCCTATTGTCAACTTTATTGAAGGAACAGAACGTTTAATTTTACTTATCCATTCAGGAGTGAAATGCATACTATCCTGGAAAAACACAACATCAGGTTTCAAGTACTTTAATTGTTCCGACAGAAGTTCATCCCCCGATTTTTTTATTCCCCTTTCTTCTGCCCAGGCTTTTTGTAATGAATCAGCATTATAGATGATTTCATAAGCTTCATTCCCCAGCTTATTTATATGAGTCTGAAAAAAATTTGCCCATCCAAATCCTTTACTCATCATATCATGATATTGTTCATTATATGATTTTTCCCTGATATTTTTGTTTTGTTCATAATAATGATCTAAAAATTTTGAATAAAATGAAGCAATTTTTACAAACTTATAATTCATTCAGTTCTACAAACCCCCATCTTTCATAATAAAATTCTTCAACTCTCTAAAATTCTTCCACTTTCTGATGAACCCAATAATACTCTGCACTTCCACTTTTTCATAAAAATTTAATACATAAAGTATTAAAGGAAAAGAAAGCAGCAGTATCAGTTTCACAAAAATTGATAATAACAGAATCTTTATGGGAATAAAAACTGCAAGAAAATATAATACACATCCAACAATAATTATTTTGACAATTTTTTGATATTCAAACGGGATATGGTAATATCGATCAGATATTCTTTCGGATATTAAGAATAAAAAAATGAATGCAATTAAAGTCGTATACGCTGCGGCAATTAATCCATATAACGGGATGAATATAAAATTAAGAATTATATTAAGCAATGCGGCTATAATTGTCGTAGTGGCAATGCTACCGGTATTTTTAGTCAGGAATTGACCTAATACAACCAACATCCTCATTCCACTAAAGACATATGCAAAGACTACGATGGGGACTACTACATATGACGGCCAATAGTCAGGATTCTGAGAAAATAATATTATAATTTCTTTACTGTAGATTGATAATCCTAACCCGCCCCAAATCATGATATAGGTTAAATAAGTTAATAATTTGCTGTAATATCTTTTATCTCCCGGTTCCCCGTAAATTTTGTATGCAATAGGCATGAGACTTAACGAAAATGGCATTATTATAAACATATTCAGTACGCCGGCAACCCGGTAACCTAAATCGTATAGAGCCACCTGTTTACTATCAGTAAGGTACTGTAATATATAACGATCACTTACATTTAAAATCGTAAACGCGACTGATGTAAAAATTAACGGAATCCCGAACTTAAAGGAAACACCCAATATCTTCCGATCAAAGTTGATTTCCATTTGGCTGAACATTTTAGGCAGCAGTGCCAGTAATATTAAACCATCCCCCAGGAGATATGAATATATCACACCCATAACACTCAATTTTTTTAAAGCAACGAAATAAATAATAAAAATCACGGTTATGACAAGTTTGATTATATTAATCCCGGTGTAAAACATGGATTTCTGATCTGCTCTTATTTTATCGAGAAACAAATTATTAATAATCCTGAATGAGATAACTAATGCGGAAAAAATGATTAGATTTTTCAAATATTGAATTTTAAAATCAAAATGAGAGGTGAGATTAACCGAAAATAAAGCAGTCAGAACCAGAATTGAACAAACTCCCAAAAGCAAAATGAATAGCGTAAAAAATATACTTTTCTTTTTTCCTGAATATTCTGAAAAATCATTAAACATTACTAAAGCCTGAGACTGACCCAGAATCAGAACCTGAACTCCAATAGATATGGTAACCTCAATTATAGCCAGAATTCCAAAATCTGAAAGAGACATAAATGCTGTATAAATTGGTAAGAGTATTATTCCGGAAGCCTTGGCCGCTACATTGCTAATACTGTATACAAATGAATGACGTAGAAATGTCTTTAATTTATCAAGCATTTTCCAGATCTGATTTTAACACCTGGAGAAATCAATCTCCCGATGAATCCTTTCTTTTTCTTTTTTTTGATCTTATCAGCACGATAAACAACCCCAATACAACCACTGAGCTCAGCACAAGTGCAAGATACATTGATATGTAAAAACTCTCTGGCGCATATTTAAACTGTATGTTATGTTCACCAGCCGGCACTATAATCCCCATATATCCAAGGTTGGCCTTATAAATTACTGTCTCTTTATTATCTACATATGCCTTCCACCCGGTTGGAACGTATGTATCGCCAAAGAATAGGAAATTATTCCCTGAAGCTTTTACTTTGGCAGAAACAATTTCATCTTTGTACTCTGTCAGGCTGACACCGGTCGTTGAATCAGGAGGGTTGACTTTTAAATCTTTCTCTGCTATGAAAGCCTTTTTTCCGGGATCAAATGTAGAAGCCTTGATCTGCTGTAATATATCCATATCAGCTTTGTACTCAACAGTATCCACAAGGTATAATCTCGGCAGCTCAAATTGATTCAGGTAGACAACGCTTTTTTCTCCATTGTATATCGGCACTAAACCCGGAAACTGCACGGGCTTCTCTGTAATAATGTATTTCACGTTAAGCATTCTCCATAGTGTGCGGTTAACGGGACCCACCACATCTATTATATCCTGGTAGGCACGCGGTTTTATTCCTGAATACCCGTAAAAATCTTCAAGAAGAAAGTAAGCATTGAAATTGGAATTCTGATTAAAAGAACCGAGACTTCCGTCCTGCTTCATATTGAGAACCCTAAACGGCTCCTTATCATTTTGTTCCTGGATCACTTTTACATAATCAGGTTTTTCAAACATATTTTTCAAATCGGGTGCATCAGTATACTTTGCCCCCCTGGCATCTATTCTCCATAAGTCTACCAATGATAGGACAATCATAAACAGTACCAGTGAATCTCTGCTGAGTTTTCCCTTTATATAAAAATTTGCTGCCCAGAAAGCTATCGATAGAAAAGCTAATCCAAACAGAAAATCACTTAAAAACATTTCTGCGGAATAATCAGCAAGTGCCTGGAACTGCTTGGCCATCTGGGGACGGGTTGCGGTTAAAGTCGAGGCATAATCATTCACTCTTGAGACGAACCACTGAGTTAGAGCACCGTTTAACAGAATGCCAAGGACAAAAATTCCGGTAAATACAAAGGCGGCATTTTTAATAAGGCTTTCAAGCTTTGCATCCTTTTCATTTCTGAGGGAAATTATTTTCATCAGTCCGAAACCTGCAAGCACAGGAAAACTCAGCTGCACAAGAACAAGTATCATTGAGGGTACACGGAACTTATTAAAGAACGGCAGATACTTAAAAAACAAATCAAATATTACCGGGAAGGTTTTTCCGAATGACACAAGTAAGGCAATGACAGATAGAATTGTAAGAAACTGTACGAACGGCTCCTTCCACCTCGTGAACATCGCAAAGAGCGCAAGGAAGAATACCAGCACACCCATATACATTGCAACATCAACAAAAGGCATCTGCCCAAAATATGTATTCACGTCTACGGGCTGGTTATTTGTAAGAGGACCTTTGTACGTGGAATTACCAAAGCCAAAATACGAAGGCACAATAAATGTAAGTACTTCTCCCGGAGAAAAAGACCAGTTTGTATGGTAATCATAATATTCTGAAGTACTTTCCTGCTGTTTACCGCTTGCTTTATCTACAATACTCTCAGTCCCGCGGGTCGAATAGGGAGAATATTCATAAATCTGAGTGAAACTATCGGACTGAATCAGAAGAGCAATTATGAGAGCAGCCGCAAAAACGCCTGCTGACTTTAAGACATTATTTTTTAATAGTGTGTCTTTTTTAGCGAGTGACCTTATAAAATAATATAGAAAATAAATTCCTACTGAAAGTACTGTGTAATAAATAATCTGAACATGAAATCCCTGAATAAATAACTGCATGGTAATAATTAAAAGAAGAAAATCGAGTACTTTTATTCTCTCTTTTAACCTTAGCAGCAGCAGAAATAGCAGGGGATAAAATGCCAGCGATGTCAGCTTTGTAACGTGACCTATAAACAGAAATACAATCAGCCCGGTGCTGAACGAAGTGGAAACCGCCGTAAAAAGGCTGACCATAAAATTCTTTGTGAGAAATTTCATTAACAGGTAGGAAGTAATACCCATAATTATTAAATAAAATACCCACTTGACATAGTCATTGGAAAACGGGGTTGAAAAGACGTTCCTAACGGCAGTGATACCAACATACATCAGGTTGAACCACTTTGCAGAGGTACCGATTGCGTAGGCCGGCATTCCGCAGAAAATATAAGGATTCCATAAAGTAAATCCCTCTCCGTGATTATCTATATAAGATTTCATACTCTGGCTTGACAGAATATCCCCTGACTGGAAAGTTTTTTCGCCAAAAAAGAGAGGATTTAAAAACGCAAGAAACAAAATTATAATAACAAGAATTGCAGCTGGAACATGATACTTTTGCGGAAGAATTTCTTCAATATTAAACCTGGAAAAAAATCCTTCGGGTTTTACTTTTTTTGACTGAATAGTTTTTTTTGATTTAGTCATTAATAATTCCCGGTAATTATAATTTCTACTCTGTTATTTCTTTGCAATAAAAGTGATCCCTGAACCCACTTTATTTTTTATTGAATAATCCAGATACATCATCGTTAACGTAAATGGTAAAGTAATCAGGAAATAAAACGGCAGTAATATCAGAAAGAATTTAGAAACATTCACGAGCATAATAGGAAACTTAATCCCAAGCCGCCACGCTTTATCCCCCCAGAACCCATAGGTATATCTTGAACGGTAAACTGAAAATCCAATAGGCTTAAGTTTTTCTTCAAGATCTTCATGAGAGTATCCGACTCTGGCATGTTCACTTACAAAACTTTTATCCGATTCATCATGGACATCGCTCCCGCCAAAAGTTGAAGGAGTATTTATTACCAGGTATCCGCCGCGTTTCAGAGCCTTGTAGAAATTCTGAAATACTCTAACATCTTCCTCAATATGTTCCATTACATCAATACAAACAATAATATCGAACCTGTTTTCATGTTCTATATCTGTAAGATCTTCGATCCGGAAAGATACATTATTAATCTTTTCAGATTGAAAAAATTCTCTGCAGTCCTTAATCCATTCTTCTTTTACATCTACAGCATAAATTTTATCCGGCCTGAGATTCTTTGCCATAAAATACGAATACTGCCCGTATCCTGTACCGGCATCATAAATCTCTATCTCTCTTTCGTAAAATATATTCCTGAGATTACGAAGTTCTCTGCGAACATACCAGGATCGCAAAAACATTATATCAAGAATATTATAAAAAAGAATTCTGAGTTTTGGATATTTCCTGATTACCGAGGCAAAAATATCTTTTACAGGGTCGTAATACATGAGGTTAATTTATCCGGAGAGAAAATAGAGAATGACTCAATAATAAATTCACACTTAAAGCTCTTTATCTTTAATGATATATTCTCTTTCATTCATAAAGTTATTAACCAGCATTTCGCCTAAAAGTCCTACGGAGAAAAACTGCACACCAACTATTATCAGTAACATACCTAAAAACAACATTGGACGGTTGCTTAAAGGTTCTCCTATTATCCATAAAATTGTAAGGTAACCATTTACTACAAGACCGACAAGGAAGGATAAAGCGCCTAAAAAACCAAAGAGATGCATAGGACGTTTAATATAACGTGTGGCAAACATTACAGTTATCAGATCTATAAATCCCTTAACGAAACGTGAAAGTCCGAACTTCGTTTTACCATACCTCCGGGGATGATGCTTTACGGGAATCTCGGATATTTTAAACCCCTGCCAGTCAGCAAGAACAGGCACATAACGGTGGAGTTCTCCATAAACTTTAATATTATCGGTTACCTCTTTCCGGAATGCTTTAAGTCCGCAATTAAAATCGTGAATTTTTATTCCGCTCATAATGCGGGTTACAAAATTAAAGAACCTGGATGATGTTCGTTTAATAAACGGATCGTGCCTTACTTTTTTCCAGCCGGAAACAAGATCGCTGCCCTCTTCGAGTTTCTTGATCAGATTATAAATTTCATTCGGATCATCCTGAAGATCGGCATCCATTGTAACGACCACATCACCGGAAACATTTCTGAATCCCATTTGAAGCGCAGCTGATTTCCCGTAATTTTTCCTGAAGCTGATAAACTTAAACCTTTTATCCGTTTTGCATATTTCCTTAATAATTTTGAGCGAATTATCATCACTGCCGTCATCAACAAAAATAACTTCATAACCGATATTGACAGGTTTTAATGCTTTTCTTATTTCATTTGTGAGGGGATTAAGAGACTCTTCCTCATTAAACAGCGGGATAATTATAGAAAGTTTCTTAAAATCACTCTTTTTTGATTCCCCTCGTTGCTGATAAAATTTATTGTAATGTTTTCTTCTTCCACGGTAGTAACGGTTATAACCTGTACTTTTTTTACTCCCGGAGTCATCATTTCCACTGGTTTTATCAGGCTGCTGACTATCAGCCTGGGTATTTTGATTTGTTTTCTGTTCTTCCAAAATTATCAGATTATTGTAAAAATTAAGCCAAAGTTAATTCAATAATTACATAAAAACAATTTAGGATGGTTTTTCAATTCCTGCACTTTTTCCTTGAAAAAGATGATTGAGAAATTCAAAGTGTTGGTGTGCGTAAATGTAAGCGCACGTATGATATCCTATGATTATTTATCTGCGGTTGAATTTAAGTAAAAACCAAAGTTCAAATTTGCAGATTTATTTTTATCTACTTTGCAGGATAGGTACCAGTATATAGTGAACGGGATAATAAAAAGACGAGAGATAGTCAAGAGATAAGCCTAATTGCAGCGTATGTGAAAAGGCTTTTTTACCCTGCTGTAATTACTGATTAAATTGTGCTTATTAACAGAAATGATATTTAGCGCATTTTCAGGTTATTTATTTTCGATTAAGTCTCTAAAATTCTTCGAATAAGAAGCATTTTCTGTATAAAATCCGTTTAGGAAGTGATACAGCATGTGACTTAAAAAAAGAGTCTTTTTTCCTGGAATTTAAATCTTGACTAAATTGTATAGATTCATTAGGTTTGAAAAGGAAATCATAAAAGTACTGAAGATTTGGCCAAATCATCAGGATTTTCAAATTTAGGAGTTCAAATGAGCAGCACTGAAATAGGAACCATAGAAGAGTTAGCGAATAAAGAATATAAGTACGGTTTCGTAACCGAAATTGAAGCCGATAGTCTTCCTGCAGGTTTAAATGAGAATACCATTAAGCAGCTTTCGGCAATCAAAAAAGAACCTGAGTGGATGCTTGAATGGAGACTTAAAGCATACAAACAGTGGTTAACTATGAAAGAACCGCACTGGGCAAATATAAAATATAACCCCGTGGATTACCAGGATATAACATATTACTCAGCTCCTAAAAAGAAACCTCAGTTAAATAATCTTGAAGAAGTAGATCCTGAACTTCTTAGAACTTTTGAAAAACTTGGCATTTCACTGGAAGAGCAGAAAAGATTAAGCGGTGTTGCTGTTGATGCAGTTTTTGACAGTGTATCAGTTGCAACTACATTTAAAGATACTTTAGGCGAACTCGGAATTGTGTTCTGCTCCATTTCCGAAGCAATTCAGAATCATCCCGAACTTGTAAAAAAATATATGGGAAGTGTTGTTCCTTACACTGATAATTTTTATGCGACGCTTAACTCGGCCGTATTTAGTGACGGGACCTTCGTTTATGTTCCTAAGGGAGTCCGCTGCCCAATGGAGCTTTCAACTTACTTTAGAATTAATGCGGCTAAAACGGGACAATTTGAGAGAACATTAATTATTGCCGATGACGGTTCTTATGTAAGTTACCTTGAAGGCTGTACTGCCCCGATGAGAGATGAAAACCAGCTTCATGCAGCGGTTGTTGAACTTGTAGTGCTGGATAATGCACAAATTAAATACTCAACTGTTCAGAACTGGTATGCCGGTGATAAAAACGGTAAAGGCGGCATTTATAATTTTGTAACAAAACGCGGAGCCTGCCGTGGGGTAAATTCTAAGATTTCCTGGACACAGGTAGAAACAGGATCGGCAATTACGTGGAAATATCCCGGCTGTATTCTCCAGGGAGACAATTCTATAGGCGAATTTTATTCTGTTGCAGTGACAAATAATTACCAGCAGGCAGATACCGGAACCAAGATGATTCATCTCGGAAAGAATACTAAAAGTACAATAATCTCAAAAGGTATTTCAGCCGGCAGAGGCAATAACAGCTACAGGGGTCTTGTTAAAATTAATAGAAAAGCCGAGAATGCCCGTAATTTTTCGCAATGCGATTCTCTTTTAATCGGAGATAAATGCGGCGCTCATACTTTTCCGTACCTTGAAATAAATAATCCTTCTGCACAGATAGAACACGAGGCCACTACTTCAAAAATAGGAGAGGATCAAATCTTCTACCTGAACCAGAGAGGAATTTCTACAGAAGATGCGATTGGATTAATAGTAAACGGTTATTGCAAGGAAGTATTTAAAGAATTACCGATGGAATTTGCAGTAGAAGCAACCAAGCTGCTTAGTATAAGTCTGGAAGGCAGCGTGGGGTAAACTTTCATCAATTTTAATCAAACAGGAAAAAAATAATGTTAGAAGTCAAAAATTTACACGTGAATATCGGAAACAAGGAAATCCTGAAAGGAATTAACTTAAAAGTTGATGCCGGTGAAGTCCATGCAATTATGGGACCAAACGGTTCGGGGAAAAGCACGCTTGCGCAGGTTCTGGCAGGAAAAGAAGAGTATGAAATTACTCAAGGTGAAGTAACATATAATGGTAAGAATCTTCTGAAATTATCCCCCGAGGATCGTGCAAGGGAGGGATTGTTCCTTGCATTTCAATATCCCGTTGAACTCCCGGGAGTAAGCAATACAAATCTTTTAAAAACGGCTTTAAATGAAATAAGAAAATACCGCGGTGAAGAAGAACTTGATGCAATGGAATTTCTTTCTCTGATAAAAGAGAAGACAAAGCTTGTAGAACTCGACCAGAAACTTTTGAGCAGGTCCGTTAATGAAGGGTTTTCCGGCGGCGAGAAAAAGAGAAATGAAATTTTCCAGATGGCAGTGCTCGAACCGAGGCTAAGTATACTTGATGAAACAGATTCGGGACTTGATATAGATGCTCTGAAAATTGTAGCAAACGGTGTAAATAAATTAAAAAATAAAGATAATGCTACAATCGTTGTTACCCACTACCAGAGACTTCTTAATTATATCGTTCCCGATTTCGTACACGTTCTTTATAACGGCAGGATTGTTAAATCAGGCGGGAAAGATCTTGCACTCGAACTGGAAGATAAAGGATACGACTGGATTAAAGAACATAAGAACCAACTGGTTGAGAATTAATTAAACAGAAATATAAAATGGCTGAAACTTTAGAAATAAAAGATATTAAAAACTGGTATTTAGATAATTTCGGGAAATTTGAAAACAGCCTGAACGGCGGTGCATCGTCTGAAATCCATAAAATCAGGAGAGATGCTATTTCAAATTTTTCAAAGCTTGAATTTCCAACAACCAGGAATGAGGAGTGGAAGTATACGAGCATTGCGCCTTTGCTGAAGCATACTTTTATTCCTGCTGAAAATAAACACGTAATAAATAAAGGGCAGGTTCAAAAATATTTATTCGATAAGCTTGAGCATTCGCTTCTGGTTTTTGTAAATGGCTTCTTCTCAGAAGAATTATCAGAGTTGAAAGAATTGCCTGAGGGAGTTATCGCAGGAAGTATAGCTGACGCAATTAAAAATCATTCAGAGCTTGTCAGGAAACATTTCAGCAGGTATGCCGACTATAAAGAGCAGATTTTTACTGCTTTAAGCACTGCCTACACGAAGGACGGAGCGTTCATTTATATACCTGACGGGAAAATAATTGAAAATCCTGTCCATATTCTTTATTTAAGCTACTCACTGGATGAAAAGATCTTATGCCAGCCGAGAAATCTTTTTATTGCAGGAAAAAATTCACAGGCAACAATTATCGAACATTATGCATCGGTTGATGATAGTGTCTATTTCACTAATACCGTTACTGAAATTTTTGTTGATGAAAACTCTGTCCTGGATCATATAAAGCTTCAGGATGAGAGCAGAAGCGCCTTTCATATTGCAAGAATGGAAGTCGACCAGGAGCGTAACAGTAATTTCAGTTCCAATATGATTTCTTTCGGTGCGGAATTAAGCAGGAATGACCTTAATACACGCTTCAATGATACCGGCGGCGAGTGTATGCTGAACGGTTTATTTATGATCGACGGAAGCCAGCTGTTTGATGTTCATACAATGATTGATCATGCAAAGCCTTACTGCAACAGCCATGAACATTACAAGGGTATTCTTGACGGAAAATCACGCGGTGTATTTAATGGAAAAGTAATGGTTCGTCCCGATGCACAGAAAACAAATGCATTCCAGGAAAACAATAATATTATTCTTTCCGATAGTGCATTGGTAAATACAAAGCCGCAGCTGGAAATTTTTGCCGATGATGTTAAATGCTCTCACGGTGCAACCATAGGGCAGCTGGAAAATGAGGCTCTCTTCTATCTGAAAAGCAGAGGCATAGGAGATAAAGCAGCACACGGAATGCTGATCCATGCTTTTGCGAGTGATGTTGTAAAATCTATTAAAGTTGAATCAATAAGAAATTATCTTGAAGAAATACTGACAAATAAATTTAATCCGGAATTGTAAGTGAATACGAGAACTGAAATATTATCAAAGGAATCTTATTTCGATGTAATGAAAATCCGTGAAAACTTCCCTATTCTCAGGACATTAGTTCACGGAAAACCGCTTTGCTACCTTGATAATGCTGCGACAAACCAGAAACCACTGCAGGTAATTGATACTCTTACAGAATATTATACTTCTATGAATTCTAATATTCATCGTGGTGTTCATACTCTTAGTGAAAAAGCAACTTCAGCTTTTGAAGGTGCAAGATTAAAAGTAAAAAACTTCATAAATGCCGGAAGTGTAAAAGAGATTATCTTTACCCGCGGAACAACTGAATCGATAAACCTTGTATCAAACAGCTACGGAAGAAGCAATTTAAATGAAGGTGATGAAATTCTTATTACTGGAATGGAACACCATTCCAACATCGTTCCCTGGCAGCTTATTGCGGCTGAAAAAAATGCTGTCCTTAAAGCAGCGCCGATAACTGACAGCGGGGAATTAATACTTGAAGAGTTCGAAAAACTAATTACCGAACGTACAAAAATTATTTCTGTGGTCTATGTTTCCAATACCCTTGGTACGATAAACCCGGTTGAAAAAATTATTGAAATCGCTCACAGGCATGGAGTACCCGTTTTACTCGATGCGGCTCAGGCCGTCAGCCATATCCCTGTTGATGTACAGAGACTCGATTGCGATTTCTTTGCTTTTTCAGGACATAAACTATATGGTCCTACCGGAATCGGAGTTTTATACGGTAAAGAAAAAATATTAGAGCAGATGCCTCCTTTTATGGGCGGCGGCGATATGATATCTAAAGTTACTTTTACTAAAACAACTTATAACGAACTTCCATTTAAATTTGAAGCAGGAACATCAAATATTGCAGATGCTATCGGGCTGGGTGCAGCAATAGATTATGTTAATTCTATAGGACTTAATTCTATTTCAAAGTATGAAAAGCAGGTGCTTGATTATGCTACGAATGAATTATCTGATATTGAGGGATTAAGGATAATCGGAACTGCTCCTATGAAGAGCAGCGTTATTTCCTTTGTTCTGAAAAATGTGCATCCACATGATGTGGGAACTTTTTTGGATTACGAAGGAATCGCGGTGCGGACAGGACATCACTGCACTCAGCCTTTGATGGACAGGTTTAATATCCCCGCAACTTCACGCGCTTCGTTTGCAATGTATAACACAATCGAAGAAGCGGATATTCTTGTTCAGGGGGTTAAAAAAGTAATTGAGGCATTCAGCTGATGGATAATGAATTAAGAGAACTTTACCAGCAGGTAATTTTAGACCATAATAAAAGTCCAAGGAATTTTAAAAGACTTGAAACTGCAAATCACTATGCAGAAGGATACAATCCTTTATGCGGCGACAGAATTGATATTTATGTAAAACTTGATGATGATAAAATTGAAGATATCTCATTCATGGGATCAGGATGTGCAATATCAAAAGCTTCCGCATCCCTGATGAGCACGATGGTTAAAGGAAAAACTGTCGAAGAAGCTGAAAAAATATTCGAAAAATTTCATCACCTGATTACCGGAAAAATTGGTGAAACAATTGATACCGAGGAAGCCGGTAAAATGGCTGTATTTGCCGGTGTAAGGGAATTCCCTTCCCGGGTTAAATGCGCCAGCCTTGCGTGGCACACTCTGATTTCAGCTTTGAAAGAAGAAAACAAAACTGTTACAACTGAATGAAAAAGGAAACAACACCTGAAATAATTAATAAACAGGAACTGGAAGAAAAAATCATAGCAATGCTCAAAACATGTTATGACCCGGAGATTCCCGTTAATATTTTCGAGCTTGGATTGATATACGAGATAGAGATAGATAATGATGCAGATGTGGTAGTTAAAATGACACTTACTTCCCCGGCCTGCCCTGTTGCCGGTTCCTTACCGGGAGAAGTTCAGGAAAAAGTTTCTTCAATCCCCGAAGTGAAAAATGTAAAAGTGGAGCTTATATGGAATCCTCCCTGGGATAAAGATATGATGTCAGAAGTTGCCAAATTAGAACTTGGAATGTTATAAAGATTAAATCAAAATAATTAATAGGAGTAGATAATGTTCAATATAATGTCGCGTCCTCCGCTCTATGATCAGGACGCTGTTCAGCCAATGAGAGATGCTTTAATTGCCGTAGGCTTTAAAGAATTGATAACTCCCCGGGAAGTTGATGAAGCTATAAATGTAAATGATGATCAGACTGTACTTGTCATGATTAACTCTGTCTGCGGATGCGCTGCAGGGAGTGCAAGACCGGGAGTTTCGACTGCTTTACAGCATAAGGTTATTCCCGACAGACTTGTTACAGGTTTTGCAGGACAGGAAAGAGAAGCAGTTGATAAGATAAGGCAATATATAGGCGGCTTTCCGCCCTCTTCTCCAAGCATTGCCTTATTTAAAAATGGTAAACTTTTATACTTTATGCAGAGGTATAATATCGAAGGACGTTCAGCATCTGAAATAGCTGACGATCTCAGGGAAGCTTTTGATGAACTCTGTACAAAACAGGGTCCTTCAATTCCTCCTGATGCATTTGAAAAAGTAACTTATGCTGTACAGTGCGGATCAAAGATTCCGTTATACAAAGGATAAAATTAGTCAACAGGTTAAAATAAAAATAGTTTAGACTGTCACACTGGTCTTGCCGAAGTGTGACAGTCAATCAGTCATCGACAGACTCAGACTGATAAATTTTAAGATAATTTATATATAAAAAGTCAATCACAATGAAATTCAGTACACAGGAAGAATATGGTTTACGCTGCCTGATCAGGATTGCAAAATCCAAATCACCTAATGGATTAACTATTCCCGAAATCAGTGAATTAGAGGGATTATCTACAGCACATGTCGGTAAACTGCTTCGTATTCTGCGGCTCGGAGAATTTATTGAAAGCAGCCGCGGACAAACCGGCGGTTATAAACTTGCCCGGTCTTCTGATGAAATTGTTATCGGGAATGTACTTGCTGCCCTCGGCGGAAAATTATATGAATCCTCTTTCTGTGATATTCACTCGGGTATTCAGAATATCTGTACAAATTCCATTGACTGCTCTATCCGTTCCCTCTGGAGCAAAGTTCAATCGCTTCTCGACAGCGTACTGGATAAATTAACTTTAAAAGATCTTCTTGGAAACGAAGATGAAGTATCCTGGCTTGTAACTAATTTTACACAGGATAATACTCCGATTGGTAATAGGAATTAATTGGTTTTTAACACTCTTATTATCGTATAATATTTTCCTGCTTTTATCCGGATTTCGTATTCATCATGATCCACAATATTTAATTTATACCTGCCATTGAGTTTGTTCATATCTACTCTATGTTTTTGTTCAATTGTATATTATAATTTTTCCTGAGTGCGAAACTGATTGATTAAATGGCTTTCCCTCACTAAATTAAATCTGACTTTTATTAATATAAGGAGAGATTTTAAAATGTTAATAGAAGAAGTTACCCTCTTTCATACCAAAATGGAACTTATTACTCCCTTTGAAACTTCTTTGGGAGTAGAAAAATTCGAAGAGCATATCATAGTTAAAATTGAAAGCGAAGGACTTACGGGTTGGGGAGAATGTGTTGTAGAGCCAGCTCCCTCTTATTCTCCTGAAACTGTCAAAACTGCCTGGCACATTTTGAGCGATTTTTTAATTCCCTCTGTTTTGAATAAAAATATTTCGAAGGCTAAAGACTACCTGGATCAAACATTCTGGATCCGCGGGAATAGAATGGCAAAGGCAGGTTTGGAAGCTGCATTATGGGATCTGTTTGCAAAATCGAAACAGATCAGTTTATCAAAATTATTAGGTGGTACGCAAAATAAAATAATTGTGGGTGTAAGTGTTGGAATAAAACCTAATGTTAAAGCGCTCCTTGATGAGATCAGGGGATTTCTCGATGAGGGTTATAAGAGAATTAAATTAAAAATAGCTCCGGGTAGAGATCTAAAATTCATCAGGGCTGTCAGACAGGAATTTCCGGATATTTTATTCCAGGTTGATGCAAATTCAGCGTATGAGCTAAAGCATATCGACATATTAAAACAAATGGATGATTATAACCTGCTTCTTATTGAACAACCTCTTGGATATGAGGATATTTTTAATCACTCTAAACTACAGCGTGAACTGAAAACTCCGATTTGTCTTGATGAAAGTATTCGTTCACTTGCTGATTCAGAAGCTGCAATTGAATCAGGCAGTTGCAAAAATATTAATATTAAACCGGGCAGAGTCGGAGGTTATACTGAATCAATAGCCATTCATGACTATTGTGCCTCTGAAAATGTTCCGGTCTGGCATGGAGGAATGGATGAATCAGGAATCGGACGTGCAGGTAATATTGCCCTGGCTTCATTGTCTAATTTTAAATTGCCTGCAGATATATCAGCAAGCAATAGATACTACAAGGAAGATATAGCTGAACCATTGTTTATTCTTAATAAAGATGGAACAATTGATGTACCAACCGGAGCGGGTATCGGGGTTGAGGTTGATAATAAAAGATTAAATAAAGTGGCTGTCCTTAAAAAAGAATTTAAAGCTTAAAGGAATTTCTATTTGAAGTCTATAAAATTAGTTTTAAATATTTTCCTGTTGTGTTTAAGTGGTGTTTTCTATATCGGCTGTCAACAAAATGAGAAGCAGGATGCAGATCTGGTTTTAAAAAATGGTTTTATTTATACTGTTGACAGCCTTAATTCAAAAGCAGAAGCGGTTGCAATTAAAAATGGAAAATTTATTTTTGTCGGAGACGACCAAGGTGTAAGCAATTTTATAGGTAATAAAACAAAAGTTATTGATCTTGGGAAAAGGATGCTCCTGCCAGGATTTATAGATGCTCACTGCCACCCGATTAGTTCTTACCGCTATTTCTATGAACTAAACCTTTACGGCCTTAGAACTACTGCTGAACTTCAGAATGCAATAAAAAAATATTTAGTGTCTCATCCCAAAGCAAAATATATTAAAGGAAGAGGATGGAGCGATACGGACTTCCCTAAGACCGGACCAGATAGAAAAATAATTGACGAAATTGTGAGGGATATTCCGGTTTCTTTTTCTTCAGATGGTGGACATTCAGTCTGGGTTAATTCAAAAACACTTGAAATAGCAGGTATAAATAAGAATACAATAAATCCAACTGGAGGAGTTATTGAACGGGACCCTTTTACGAAAGAACCAACCGGAACTCTACGTGAGAATGCTGCCGATCTTGTTTCAAATATTTTTCCTGCTTACTCCGTTGAAGAGCTTATGAATGGACTGGAAGATTACCAGGCAATGGTTCTAAAATTTGGAATTACAACTGCACACGATGCCTATCTTGATGCAGGAAGTAATGAACCTGCAGCATATCGTAATCTCGAGAATAATCATAAGTTGAATATGAGATTTCGTGCTTCACTTTATGTTGATCCGGACAAAGGAATTGAACAGATAAAATTATTAAATGAAGAGAGAGATAAAAATAAAGACGCTCTTTTTCAGACAAACGCCGCAAAAATTTTTATTGACGGAGTGGTTGAAGGAAGTACGGCATATCTTAAGGAACCTTACAAACATATACCCGGTTCACACGGTGAAATGCTCTGGAAACCTGACAAATTAAATAAAATTTGCGCTGAGCTGGATAAAAACAAATTTCAAATTCATGTCCATGCGATCGGTGATGCCGCGACAACTACAACTCTAGACGCATTTGCTTTTGCAGAAACTCAGAACGGAAAAAGAGATTCAAGAGATTTAATTACACATCTTCAATTAGTGGATCCTTCAGACATCAGTCGATTCAGAGATCTTGGTGTAATTGCCGTTCCACAGCCATTCTGGTTCATGAAGGACAATTATTATTACAATATTCAGGTACCATATTTAGGTGTTCAAAGGGCAGAAAAAGAGTACCCGATGGAAAGTTTTTTCAAATCAGGAGTTTTCGTGGCATCCTCCAGCGATTATCCTGTAACTATACCCTGCAATCCATTAATAGCGATCCAGATAGGAATTACACGCAGTGATCTAAATACAACTGACCCTAAAGAGATCCTCTGGCCCGAAGAACGTGCAACATTAGTTCAAATGATTAGAAGTTTTACTATTAATGGTGCATATGCGAATTTTCTTGAAAAAGAAACCGGCTCAATTGAGATTGGAAAGATGGCGGATTTAATTGTGCTCAATAAAAACCTTTTCGATATCCCTGAAACAGAAATCAATAAAGCAAAAGTTATATTGACCATTTTTGAAGGAAATGAGGTGTTTAAAGACAGTACTTATACTTATTAGAATTTCTATTTATTTTAAAATTATACTACATCAAAATAAACCTGGAAGCTGCAGGTACTACAATTTTGGGCGCTAACGATTGAATAAGCCTTTTGTGCCATTCAATTATTTATCCCATTAAAAAGTGATTTGCCAAAAATCTTTTGTTAAATCTTATAAATCACCGACAGCCCCAATTAGTCTTTGCCAAAGATCGCTTCCATTTTCACTATTTGTCATAATCACTATTCCGGAACCTTCCCTGATATTAAATTGCGAGTAACACGTAAAACCTGTCTGGTTGGATCCGCTGTGATAAACTATATTACCTGTAATTGTCGAATCAATTCCCCACCCCAGCCCTCTGAAAGAACATAAACCCAAAGAACGTCCGGGCCGGTCAATTACGTCACGAATATCAGTTCGAATTTGATGCGATAACATTTCAGATATCATTTCATTAGATAAGGAAACCGCATTGGCGTTATCCGGTTTCATTATTTCAATTATAAATTTTGCATATTCATCAGATGTCGTATAAAGTGTGTAAGCGGCGTCTGAATGTGTATACTTAATTCTTTCATTGCATTTGCCCGATTGATTATGACCCGTAGCAATGTGCGAATTAAGCTGTTCACTCCAAACAAAACTTGTAGATACAAATCCAAGCGTATCAAACAAAATACGTTTGGCAAGTGTTTCAAGCGGTTCCCGGGTTACATGTTCAACAACTCTCTGTAAATAATACATTCCTTCACCGGAATAGCTAAACTTTGATCCCGGTTTAAAATAAATCGGTAGCGGTCCTTCTCTTTCTTCACCGCCTTTTCTCCAGTTGGGCATACCGCTTGTATGTGTTAGTACCATTCTTGCTGTTATTAGTTTTGAATAATCGTCCTCAGAGCTAATAAATTCTTCGCTAAGATAATCGCTGAGTGGTTTGTCTAATTCTAATTCCTCTTGTTCAACAAGCTTTAAAACCAAATAAGTAAAAACAGGTTTACTCATAGAGCAGGCTTCGAACATTGTTTTATTATTTACCTTTGTTTTCTTAACGACATCAGAATATCCAAAACTTTCAGACCATTCAATCTTATAATCTTTTATAACACTGATAGATACCCCGGGAACTTTCAATTCTTTCATTAATTTAGGAGTAAGTATATTAAGTTTTTCAATTACAGTGGATAATTCATGTATTTTATTGAAAGATTTTTTATCAACCCTACATAGGGAAGCATACGCAGCCCAGCGCACATCACGATCATCATCATTTAAGAGATTAAGCAATTGAGGAACTGCAGATTCAGCCTCTTTATTAAATTTACCTAAAGCACATGCTGAGCAGTATCTGACATTTGAATTTTTGTCTTTTAATGCTTCTGTGAGAGGCAGAATGGCTTGTTTACCTGCAGGAGCAATTTTATATAGAGCAATTGCGGAACACCACCTGATATCATCATTCTTATCAGATAAGGATTTTATTAAATAATCGACTGCCCGAACTCCATAATTAACAATATCTGAAATAGCTTCACCACTTATAAAGGGATCTTTATTGGAGAAATTATTTATCAGAGCAGGTATGTTATTTTCATTAGGCGAATTATTTTCCTGAGAAAATGTATTTGAGGCCATTAAAAGAGATGAAATGAAAAGGAATATATAACGTTTGATCATTTTTTCCATTTTGATTCACACAATATTAATTGAATCTTTAATTAATATATTTTCTTAATTTTTGTACAATTTGCGAGCTTCCCAAATTCAGATTCGAAAGAAAAAATAATCGGCATTCCGCCTGTATGTATAAAAATCACAGGAATATTTTTATCGATTATTTTCTTCTCGACAAGATCGATTAAGCCAGCCATTACTTTTCCTGTATAAATAGGGTCGAGTAAAATACCTTCCAGATTTGCACAATCAAGAATCGCTTTTTCGCCTTCTTTTGTTATTACACCATACTCGGAAAAATAGTCGTCATAACACTCAATTGGCAATTTATCGATATCAATTTTATAATCTATCAATTGTGCACTTTCCTGAATGATATTTTTCGTTTGCTGCCTTATTTCATCAGTATTCCTTGAAACGCTTACACCAATTATTCTAGACTTAGGCAGAAACATATCAGAACCTAATATTGAACCGGCAAATGTTCCACAGGAGCCAACGCCTAAAATTATCTGAACTTTATCATTTCCAAATTGTTCGGATAGCTCCTGCATTGCTTTAACATAACCAAGAGCACCCAGGCCTGTGCTGCCGCCAATAGGAAGAATGAATGGTTTACGTCCCTGACTTAAAAGTTCTTCAGCCCATTTTTTCATTGCCAGTGTCAAGTGATCATTAGCATCATCATCCACGAGATATCTTATTTCAGTCCCGAACAAAACATCAAGAAGTATGTTTCCCTTGTATGATTCAAAGTCTGGCCCGCCGAGAACAAGTTTAACATCCAGTCCAAATTTATGAGCAGCAGCAGCAGTCATCCGTGCGTGATTGGATTGAACTCCTCCCGCAGTTAAGATTACATCATATCTGCCCTTCACAATCTCAGCAAAATCAAATTCCAGTTTCCTGGCTTTGTTTCCACCACCTGCAAGACCTGTTAAATCATCCCGTTTAATAAATAATTTGGATAAACCAATTTTTTCTGCTAATCGCGATGCTTCCTCCAAAGGCGTAGGAATCCTGGCAAGCTTCATTCTTGGTATCGCATTGAACTTTTCAGTGTCAGGATTCATTTTAGAAACTCTAAGAATCTTATTTTAGTAAAAAACATATTAATGATTACTTAGTACTTTTTACTAATCTCAGGATCGGATAAATTTCACCCTTCCTGAGCAGATGTTCGAATTTTTTATAAGTGACTAAACCAAGTTCAGATTGGGGTTCGAGTGCAATAACAATAATATTATTTCTTAGCTGCTTTGTCGGGATATAAATGTAATCTCCTTCGGAATAATTATTTGGTATTTCTTTAACTTCAACAGTAGGATTTACAATTATATCTCCTTCAAAATTCATAGAGTCAATTCCACTTATGTAATACTGCTCTATCTTTTCCCCTTCCTTCTTTTTATAATTATAGTATGTAATTGAATGTTTATCAGCCCAATCAATTATCTCTTTTAGATTTTTAGGAACCAAATAACCATTTGGTCTCTCGACATCATCCAAAGATTTAACAACAGGACGGTAATCATTTACAGTAATTAATGTATCCTTATTTGAGTAGTAGGAAAGTGAAGGGAACACTAATTTGGTTCCATCGGCAAAATGATCCAGTTGTATTGCAACTTTTTCGCTGCATTCATCCTTAATCAATTTTCCCCTTTCAGAAGCAACGAGATTTTTTATTTCATCTTTGTGGTTATATACAAACTCGAGTAATCCGCGCATCCCTGTCATCTGTCCTTCAGCACGGCGCTTAATGTTATCAATGAGATCATCTTTACCATTTAATCCTTCCTGTATGAATGAAAATGAATTTAGTATTCCGAAACTCTGTCGTCCATCATTGATATCAAAAGTACTGTGCCTGATATAACTTTCTTCCGGAGGACCCCCGGGACAATATTCAAAAAAAGAGAAACCCCTATCATTTAAATATTTTTTAATAAACGGGAGGTAAGTATTATTTGATAGCTGCCTGATCCCGGAGGAAACATTTATATTTGTCAGCGTGCCAATTTCTTCATCATTGTTTTCTCTGTAACCATATTTTTTCCAAGTTTCACCATAGGGAGAGTATTCGTGCACATCCATTGTCACTTCAAAAAGATATTCGTTAAATAATTTGTGCAGTCCGATTGTTTCAGGTTCAGTAAGAATCAGATGATTACGATTCAGGTCCATTTCATCGCCATTTTGTCTCTGGTTTTTCTCAGAGCCATCAGGATTCATCTGCGGAACCAGCACAAAATCAATTTTGTTGAACAAATATTGATTCTCAGGTTTCAATAATTCTTTAATTAAAAGAAGTGCGCCTTCTTTTCCTGATTGTTCATCACCGTGCTGCTGTGCAAAGATTAAAACCTTTATTTTCGATGTATCTGCTCCAATGTTTCCTTTAGAAAAATAAACTGCATATAATTCTCTTCCTTCAACAGATTTAGCAATTGTATCTACTTTAATTTGCGGGTAATCTTTACTTACTCTATTCAAAAAACCGGACAATTCATTATATCCAGTCGGGCTTTTGTATTCAGCTTTTTCCAAAGGGGTTAAAAGTTTTTGTGAGAATGATAAATTGAACAGGAGGACAATAAGAATAAGACAGAGTTTCATTTTAGTAACACCATTTTTTTGTTTGTTTGGTTAATACCTACAATGTTATTTTAATCTAATGCTCTCTTTCTAAGGAGGTTTATGTCTTTAATCATAAATAGTAAGGCAGGATTTTGAGGGTCGAAATGTCTTTCAGGGAAGAATTTAAGTTAAGAAACTATTATCAAAGTATACTCATATTTATTGATATTCTATTCACTGAGGGCAATATATCATAATGTGAATAAGAATAATCAAACCCTATAATTGTATTTCCTAACGGTAAATTCACTCCGGCTCCGAAAGCAAAATCCTGTGTATCATGATGATATAAATAGCCTCCTCTTAAAAAGAATCTGTCAAAAACCGAAATCTGGGTTCCGAATTGGAGTCTTTCTCTATTATCATTTGGATGGACTGCGTCAATTCCACCTATTATTTTCATAAATTCAGAATTATATATATCAATGCCAAAACCAACCTGAAAATTTAGGGGTAAAGGATAACCGCTTGTCCTGAGATCTGCAGGGGCCAATCTGCTTAGAGGAAAATTTGGATCAGATTGTTGTCTAACCTCAAGATCAGGCCCCTCAAACTGTAAATTCCCGCCGAAATTAGTCATGCTCATTGCTATTGTCAGGTTCTGAAAATCAAGATTATATTGAGTTCCAATATCAAAAGCGAAACCGGATGCATTTTCATTCCAGATGTTTTGACTAATATATTTTATATTAAGTCCGACATTAAACTGAGTTGTCAGGTAACGTGCATAAGTTAATCCAATTGCAATATCATTCGCATCATAATAATTACCTGTACCATTGGGGGATTGTTCCGTAGTAATTTCAATAGGCCCCGTCGAAAAAGAGATCACGCTGGCTCCGATTACTCCAATATCTGCTAAGTTATAAGCAACTGCCGCAGCATTCATATCAAACAGGTCGAACCACTTCATGTATGAGAAATGTAAATCCGTCGCCTGTACTTTAGCAATACCAGCCGGGTTCCAAAAGATTGAGCTTGCACCACCAGTTAATCCAACAACGGTTCCTGCCATCCCTGTTTCTTTAGCCCCAAGGGGAATTTTCAAAAATTGGGCACCGGATGATCCAAGATTTGGATTTTGGGCAAATAACAAAATTGAAAAAATAAAACTATATATCAGTATAAATATCTTTTTCATTTAAGTTCCTGATCTTCAAAAGTAACTAATAATTTTAGTTTATAGTTATTTTATTATGGCAAATCTTTCCATGTATTGTGTTTGATCTGTTTTAACTACATATATATAAACGCCAGGAGCAATTTCTCTGCCGCTGTCTGTTCTTAAATCCCATGTTTCTGTTCCACCCTGGGCATCATGATATAATGTTTTGACTTTATCTGCGGCAACCGTAAAAATATAAATTGTACATTTAGCCGGAAGATTAACAAATTGAATTTGTCTCAACGGTTCCAACCTTAATTCACCAAGTTCATTTTCAAATAAAGAAGATACCACATATGGATTTGGTACAACTCTTATTTTATTCATTTCATTTGTCTGTACAGACGTATTTATTTGGGATCCATTTATCGTGAATTTATATTTATCCAGGATGCTTGGTAAAACTGGTTTAATGGTTTCTACAGAAAAAATGTTTCCGGCATTCGGGGGGATTTTAGAATCGAAATCAACTTTTGCCGATAATCCGCCGAATGTAATTGTGTTTTGATCGAACAAAGAATCTTTTACTGCAACCGTATCACCGGCTGAATTTCTTATTAAAAGATTTATAAAACCTTCATCGTTTGCATCAAATCCTTTTCCTGTAGTGGAGAGCAGATAGGTTTCATTTATTATCTGCATAGCATCTTCAACTAAAAATGTAATATCAAAATTATCTGTTCCGCCAACTCTGGAAACATTCTGGATAATTTGCGGTGGTGACATCGAGAATATCACGCCATCGCTTGTAGCCTGCTTCTGCCCTGTATCAATTGGCCGCGATGATATAACCGTGTCTAGATTATTTCTTACAACATTGACTGCAAAGTTTATGGTGATAAGATCCCCGGCTTCCGGTAGATACTGTGTCGGTGTGCCCGGACTATCAGATAATACAACATTAAATCCTTCAGTTGGTAAATTAAATGTTCTTCCTCCGGGGGGATATGTCAAACCAGATCTTCCAATCGTTTCTCCAGTAGTTAAATTTAGAAGATCTACCGAGGATGAAGTAACAAAAGAAATACCATACCGATATGGCTTGGTTAAAGAGGAATCGGTAATTTGCATCGATACAACAGTTTTAAGATCACCCATTTCTTTTAAAATTAAAAACGAAAATTCTGTATTGTAATTGTTACCGCTGAGAGATTCATCATCAACAGGATCTACATTAAGTTCATAATTTGAATTGCCGGAGCCATAGTGTTCAACAGATGCGGCTGATACAGGTTCTCTGCCGATAGCATCAGATCTCGGTATAACTGACACCGTGTTAATTGATGCCAGATTATTACCAATAGAACTTTCAAGGCTGGGAATTAAATCAGTTCCTCTATCATATGCGGTAATAGAGTACCAGTAATCAAATCCATTAATTACACTTGTATCGATACAGCTGTACTGAATTCCCGTATTCTCACCCACAGAATTATCCTTATCGAAGTCTGCTATTTTATCCCAGGTAACTCCCCTGTCTTTGCTTTTATAAATTCTATATCCCTCAAAATCAAGTTCACCTGTGAATGAATCTATAGATAATTCAGCAGCGTTATTCCAATATAGAACTGCTTCTTTTATCCCCCGGTACGCCGACCAGAGTAGGGCGATCGGGAGGTTTTGGTAATTCAAAGTTTGCATTAATGGTATTCACTGCCTGATCATAAGAATTATTAAGACCAGCCAAATCGTCACCAGCTATTAACGCAGTATAAAATGTCAGAGTATCATTGGGATTAATAGTGTAAGGTCCCGAAGACATATTAAAAAGTAAATCGCCTCCTCCCGGTGGCAGCTGCGAAGGATCATCAAAATGAATATTCTGTCCGGATGCAACGTGAAAATATTTGCTGCTTAAGGTAGAATTATATAATGTCCTGCTGCCGGATATATAACCGTATTGAATAGTATCTATATCGACATCATAATCATAAACCATATAATGGCAATCTGTCATCCCTGATTCAACACCATTTACTTCAGGTGATTTCAAAAATGCTACCCCCATATAGCCAGTCGCACTGTTCCAATCCGGTGAAAACCCATCTGCATCATACATATAGCCAAGATTTCTAGTCGTATCTATACCGACTAAATCATCCTGATATTCAGGAACGCCACCACCAGCATCTCCGACATCTTCATCCATATAGATATTGAAATACATTCCATTATAAGTAGTATTGCTTTTATTGATAACCTCAAATTTGTAGAAAATCATATTTTTTGCGAAAGATATTCCATAAGCATAGCCGGTTTGATTAATCTGAATACCAAGAACCTGTACTGTATTTCCACTATCATTATAAACACAATAACTATCCTGATCCGACTTAATATCAGGATTTCCATCTGCATCTTTTACTGGCCATCCGGTAATCTGATTCCATGTATATGGCTTATCACTGAAAGCAATTTGTGCAGAATCTTTATTATTATAACCTGAAGCGGCTTCCCATTCCTCATCAGTTGTAAATCTGCCTTGTATAACATTTGTCGGAAATGCAACCATTGGATTTAATCTATAGATATAGTTGTGACTGCTATTAATAGGATACTCACCGCTTGGTCCCTGAGTTAATGTTCTGGGATATAATTTCCCTCTGTTCTCAAAAAATAATCCAATGTTACTTGCATTGTGAATTCCTGCTGCACGATCAGTAATATCAGTTGTCTTCTGCAAATCATTTTCTTTACCGCCGCTCTTATTCTGCGGATACATATTTAATATCAACCCGAGCGTTAATGGAATTAAGATGCATGTTTTTTTCATAAAATTACCATATAGATTTCATTCACAAATTTTCCTTAAAACTTTATAGAAGCTCCTAACCTTATTGAACGAGGCGGTCCGTAATTAGACGGATCTTCCATGTACTCTGTTGAATAATTTCCCTGAGTATAATCAGGTGAACCAGTATCCGTGTAAACATATAGGATATTTATATGATTAGTCAGATTTAATATTTCAGCAAAAATTCTGAATCGGAAATTACCCTCAAGTCTGAATTCCTTACCCAATAATAAGTCCAATCCATATTGTCCGGGCTGTCTCAATGAATTTTTTATTACCAGACCGGCATCCCTCCCGCCTGGAGTATAGGGATATCCTGAATTTGCTTTAAATATCAAATTAAAATCCATATCGTCAAAAATATGAACCCCGAAAATTTCGGGACCTTCGTCCTCTGGAATGGTAAATGTACCAATAGCATTAAAAACATGAGTCTGATCAAAATCCAAATAATAAAGTTGTGTTGATTCCTGGGTACCCGGATAATACTCCTCCTCCGAAGAAGCACTGCCCTTAGCGACAGAATATGAATAATTAAGACTCCCCGCAAAATATCTGTCAGGCCTGATAGTCAGGTCTATTTCTACGCCTTGTACATTCGCATAAGTTTCATTCACATATAAAGTATATCCTGTATACCGACCATCAACATAGGGGAAGTAATAGCGCGTTCCTATTAAACCCGTTATGTCTTTATAATATGCAGTTGCATCCACCGCTATTCTATCACTGAATTGATGTGATATTCCCACTTCATAAGCAATTGTTCTTTCAGCATCAAGATCTGCCTGACCGAAAATCGGTTCTCTTACATTTAAATCATATTGATGATTTTCGTACAAATAACGAAATAACGGATTCTGAAAAAAATGTCCGTAGGCAAAATGAAGTTTTGTTCTGTCCGAAATGGGGTGTGCAATGCCAATTCTCGGCGATAATTGAGCTCTTGGACTCACCGTTACTACAGAATTGGGGTTCAATGGGTCACTTCTGAACTGAACATTGGCATTCATATAATCATAACGAAGACCTACATTAATAACCAGCTCAGGAAACTCAATTTTATCCTGAACATATCCGGCTGCTTCGTATGGTGTTGTATTATAATCATTTATATAAGGGTAATTTCTTTGCGGGTCGTAAACATAAAAATATTTAAGCCAGTTTTGTTTAAATACCCCTCCAAATTTTACCTCATTTAAGCTTCCCACCTGCCACACTGCATCAAACTTAACATCTGCTGAAGAAGTTCTGCTATCTATCAATTCCTGAGGATCTGCCATGCTGTAAAATTCAAGGCCATTACCAGCATCTGGCAAATAAGTCCAATCCGAAGACGCAATATATTGAGACGTATCCTTATCTAGGCCTGAATAATATCCCTGATTGAAATAAGAAGCCCTAAGATCATAGAAAAAATTATTAGCAAGTGTATGCGTAAATGTTATTGTGTTTTGCCAGCTATCTGTTCTTACCCTTAAATATTGATCAGGAATATATTTGAAGGAATGATTATAATTCTGGTGACTCCCTTTGTTTCCCCGGCCAGAAAGTGTGATTTTAAATTTTGGTATATAAGTTGAACTAAGCTTGAGAAAAAAAGACTGATCCTTATCATAACCATAAGGTAAATAACTGCCGATGTTGTTTTGTTCGCCTGACATAAAAAAATCCAGGTCATTAGAAAATAAAGGACCGCTGAAACTGCCATTCACACGATTTTCATGTAACCTGCTATATTCTGAAATACCAAATTCACTTGTCCTTGCCTCAATCTTTCCTGAATAATCATCTGATCCATTTCTGGTTACAACATTTACAACACCGCTCAATGCGTTTCCATACTCTGCATTAAAAGTACCGCTGAGGAGACTCATTTCCTGGATAGCATCATTGTTTATATTGGTGGCCAGACCGCCTAATAGTGGATCCTGAACGAGCATTCCATCGATCATATATGCAACTTCGTTCGATCTCCCGCCTCTTACGTGAAGATTGGATCCGCTTCCAACAACTCCGGGTTGTAATGATAAGAGATCAGTAAAATTTGAAACCGGCAGCACCTCAATTTCATCTCTTGAAATTACAGATATGCTGCTTGTCAGATCTTTTTGAATCATTGATGATTTTGCAGTAACAACTACTTCTCCGACCTCTACGGATTTGAATGATAATTCTACCGGCAACTGTGTGGTCTGGTCTACTATAATTTTTACATCTTCAATCAAAACTGTTTCATAGCCAATGTAGCTGACTTTAACAGTATAATTTCCAGGAGGAATATTTATTATTATAAATTGTCCGTTAATATCTGAAGCCGAACCGAGGTTTGTTCCCTGAATAAGAACATTTGCCCCTATTAAAGGTTCACCAGTCGTCTTATCAGTAATTTTCCCGACAAGTTTACCTGTAACTCCGGCGAATAAACAGGATTGAATTATAAATAATAAAAGTAAAAATTTTTTCATAATCACTCCGGGTTAATAAACCAGGTAGACAAATTTCATTTTATAATTAATTTTTGATTTTCCGTAAGCCTGTTACTTTCCTTTAATGTTTTTTCCGTCCTGGTTTTATTTTTCATTGCACATTCCGTAGCTATTGCATTAATTATTACGGAAATTGCCGCAAATGAATTTGTATAAAGCATATTTTTACTCTTAACAACCAAATTAATTTTAGAAAAAAAAGTTACCGGAGAAGCTTCCTTATTTGTTACAGAAATTATACTAATTCCTTTACTTGCGGCATATTCACATACATCAATTGTTTCTTTTGAGTAGGGTGGATAAGAGAATGCAATCAATAAATCGTTCTTTTTAAGAAACATAATCTGTTCATGAAAAAATGTATAATCATGTTTAAATACGGAAGCGTCTATACCTACCTGTGTTAGCTGGTATGATAGTAGTTCCGCCAATATATAAGAAATGCCTAACCCTGCCGTAAAAACACGATCGGCTTTTACAATCTCATTTACTGCCCTCTTAAAATTTTCTCTTTCAATTAGAATTAAAGTATCATTAATGTTGTTGATATCCTGATTTGCAACTGCTGTGAGGATGTCCTCTTCAAATTTTTGAGTACTGAAAAGCGGGAAGATCATCTTTCCGCTTAATTGATTCTGCAAAGATTCAACGATAGCATCTCTTAACTCGCTATAACCCGAAAAACCCGTTCTTTGTGCAAACCTTACAATGGATGCAACGCTTGCTCCGGTAGCTTTTGAAACTTCTTGTATACTGAGAAAAGAAATGCTATCGAAATTTTCGATAAAATAATCTGCTATTTTTTTCTGGTTCTTAGGCAGATTTATATACTTATTCTGAATTTTTTCTTTTATTTCCTTATATCTCGTCATTATCTCTTAACATTGTTTTAGATTTAATATTAGCTAATCTTTCCAATAAATATCCCTCTGCCAATTTTATATATTTTCGAAAATTTAGAATAAAAACATCGCCTATTTTAGCAATTTCAACTTTACGCACACTCCCGTTTATGAGTCGTTTATCTCATACTCTTCTCATATATTTAACAATATCTCTGCCAGATTGGCAGAGGCAACCTGGTCTCCCGTATTTTTTTGATACTATTTAAGCAGCATCATTTTTTTCGTATTCACAAAATTACCGGCCTTCAACGTATAGAAATAAATTCCAGCTGAGAGATTGCCTGCCTCAAATGTCAAATTGTAATTCCCCGCATCCATTTCTTTATTCAGAACTGAGGCTACTTTTTGCCCGAGAAGATTATAAACATCAATTCTAACATTTTCTTTTTCCGGAATTGAGAAAGAGATCATTGTTGACGGATTAAATGGATTGGGATAGTTTTGCTCAAGACTGTATTTAACAGGTAACAATGTAACTTCAACAATATCGGAATAGTTACCTTCCCCATTAAAATCAACCTGTTTTAATCTATAGCTGATATTTTTTGTGTTTAACTGAGATACGTTATCAGAGAATGTATAGCTCCTTTGCTCAGAAGAAGTACCTGATCCTTCCTTAAATCCGACAACTGTCCAGTTTCCATCAATCATTCGCTGAATCTCAAAACCATGATTATTTAATTCAGTTGCTGTGGTCCAGTTTAGTGTAACCACTCGTGAAGATATTTGGGCTGTAAATGAAGTAAGTTCCACGGGAATAATTTGGATGTATTTCTGTTCTGCCGCGGACATATTGGCAAGCATCTCGGTTTCATTTGCCCCGACTGCAACGGCGTAGTAAACAAAAACCGAATCCTGAGGATTTAAATTAGCAGGACTTTGTGAAGCTATAAATACCGGGCCGTCAGCCGTATTAGATACATACTCGGGATCGATTGCTCCGTGATTCAACCACGTCCAGTAATCACTATCCACTGTATAACCCGAATACCATTCAAATGAAGTTAATGAAACCATTGGCTGAGAGAGTAATTTGAATCCAATATTTTCCCCACCCCGGTGAGAACGGATAAGATTGTTTGATGCATCATAGCTGACAGTGTCAAATCCATAAGTTCCATCCGGTTCGGTGATTGTTTCAATACCTATCAGTGCCGGAAAGGCATCTGTTTCACGGTTTTTAACAGTAAACTTTAAAATGGTATAAGAGCCGTTATTCCACCCGTATACATTTAATCTCTCCAGTATATTCGGTGGTAAGTTGGAATAAGTATTATTGAATGCTCCTGTTATTTCGTAATCGCTTAATTGAGGATTACTGACAAGTGTAGTCGGTTCTTCGTTTTCCGCATCATTGGTATAATCAAACACAGCATTCTGATCCATTCCGACGAGCAGAGAAAGCCTCTGAACCTGAATAGTGCCGTTAATATCCGGAACATAAATTCGGAATCTTCCATAAGTGTTTATATCAACCCCTATAGTACCTGTATTGAAGGAGGCCTGAGCTAAAATGGGATTAAAATCTATAATCAATAAGATACAGGTAATAAACAGTGGAAAAAAAATCTTTTTCATATTTTCCTTTCTGTTAGAAATGAATATTCCTGCTGCTAACTATTTAAGCAGCATCATTTTTTTCGTATTCACAAAATTACCGGCCTTCAACGTATAGAAATAAATTCCAGCTGAGAGATTGCCTGCCTCAAATGTCAAATTGTAATTCCCCGCATCCATTTCTTTATTCAGAACTGAAGCTACTTTTTGTCCGAGCAGATTGTAAACATTAAGAGAAACGGATTGCCTTTCAGGCAGAGAGAATGATATAACTGTTGAAGGATTGAATGGATTGGGATAATTTTGATTAAGTATGTAATTAGAAACAGTACTGTTCGCATTGTCGTTGATGCCTGTGGCTGCATTATACTTTTCTATAGCGGCATTTATCGCATCTATCATATCTGTATTATTAGTGCCATATGCCAATGCCCAGTATAAAGTAACGGAATCACCAGCGGCAATAGTTTTGGAATTTAATGATGGAATTATAACCGGATCGTCTACGTTAGGATCGTTAGGATCCGTAATAAGAAGAGAATCAAATACATCAGTAGTTAGATATCTCCAATAGGTTGTGTCTTCGGAGTATCCGTCGTAATAAACGAACATGCCCAGCGCTTTTATATCTTCCGATAAAACTTTAACTCCCACATAACTTGTTTTATGATCGCTAATAATTCCGGATGCTGAAGTGTATGTTACAGTATCGTTGCCTAAATAGCTGTCATCCACCTGCGGTATTAAATCAAGACCAATAATGGCATCAATTGAGGAGGCTTCTCTGTTAACCACAGTGTATTTAACTATTGCATAGGAGCCATTTTCCCAGGCATAGACACTTTGTTTTATCAAAACATTTGGCGGCAACCCGGAATAATTGTTGTTATATGTGCCATAGATTTCATAATCTCCCCAGCTTGGGTTTGCCAGCAATTTTGTTGAATCTTCAGCATCCTGATCATTTTGATAATCAAAAACTGAATTAGGACCGGTGCCAACCAAAATAGTGGCTCTTTCAACTTGTTCAACAGTATCAGTTGGGGAAGTACTATATAACTGAATTTTTCCGTATACATTAACATATATATCTACAGTCCCGGTATATATGTCAGCAGTCTGTGCAAATGTTGTTATACAAAAACAAAATATATAACAAGCAATCGATGCTAGAAGCAGTATAAATCTGTTCATGACTAACCTCTTTATTTAGTGAATAAATTTTGTTACTTAAACACTCAATTCCAACCGATTAGATTAGGTGGAATTAATAACAAAAGACCGAGTAACATCAGAACAATTTGTAAAGGCAAAACCCATTTCGCCCAACGTTCCCAGGGAACACGAGCCATTGATAGAGCTCCCATTGTAACTGCAGAAGTCGGAATGATGATATTGGTATACTCACCAAATTGAAATGCCAGTATCGCAGTCTGTCTTGTAACTCCACCAAGATCAGCCAGTGGAGCCATTATCGGCATTGTTAATGCTGCCTGTCCGCTGCCTGAGTGGACAAAAAAGTTAATTATTGCCTGAACGATAAACATTTTTTGTGACGAAAAAATCGGGGAGGATGATTGAATATAGGGGGAAAGCCCACGTAAAATTGTATCTATAATCTGTCCGTCTCTTGAAATAACGAGAGTAGCTCTTGCAAGTGCAACAATGATTGCTGTGCCGACTAAGTCTCTGGCTCCATCTAAAAAGCCTTTGATAATTTCATCACTTTTCAATCCACCAATAATTCCAACTGCAATACCCATTATAAAAAACATTGCTGAAATTTCCTGGATGAACCATTTAAACTCTATAACCCCTACAACAAGCATCACCAAAGACAAAACAAATACAATGAGAACTATTTTGTGTCTTACTGAAAATAGGGTCGAATTGTTGTATAGTTTATCAAAATGCTCTGTATTCCTTCTTTCAGAATCTTCGCTGAAGGTCGGACTTATCTTCGGATTCTTTTCTAATCGTTTCAGATAATAAATGATGAAAAGGATTGCCACAAAAGTAGATATCAGCCAGCAAATAATTCTGTAACCTATTCCCGAAAAAATGGGTACATCTGAAATTGCCTGTGCAATCCCTACATTAAATGGATTCAGAAATGCGCTTGCAAATCCGATATGAGCTCCGACTAAAGGTATTGCAACACCCACAATCGAATCGTATCCAAGTGCAAGACAAATCGGAACGATGATAAGAACAAATGGAATTATTTCCTCGTTCATTCCAAAAGTCGCACCACCGATTGAAAACATAAAAATTAGTACCGGCACAAACAATTTACGGAGAGTGCTGGATGTTCGATGAGCTTTTGCAAGTTTATTAATAAGAGAGTTGATCGCATTTGTCTTTGCAAGCACATTAAATGAACCGCCGACTAAAAGAATAAAACCAATAATCATCCCGGCCTCAACAAAACCTTTTAACGGAGCAATGAAAATTGCAAAGATTCCCTGTGGTTCATTGTTGACATATTTAAAAGAATTCTGAACTACTACTTCCCTGCCATTAACGATCGTACGTTCATATTCACCACCGGGGATAATCCATGTTAATGCTGCAATTACAATTAATAAAGAAAAAATAAGCAGATAAGTATTAGGTACTTTTAGCTTAAATCTTTTAGTACTTGATTTCATTCAATTACTTTCTTTGATTTAAGATCGAATTTATCCCCATTAACTAATAAATGCATTCTAATATTATCGGCTCCAAGGTTGCCGTTCTTATCTAATTTAATATTGTGGCAATTAGTTGCATCGAATATCATAACCTGATTCTCGCCTAAAACTTCAAAAGTCTCATCAGGATAAACAACAATGCAGGTAGATTCATCAATGCCGATTCCTAAAAGATGCGGATTTTCAAGGACTACACTTATTGTCCGGTTTAATCTTTTTCTTTTAATGAAATGCTGATCGATAAATGCAGATTTTATAAACCCAAAACCTTCTTTGACTTCAACGTTATTTTTTTGAATAGCATTGAACATTTCTGAAGAATCTTTATTAATTAATTCATTACCAGTAATCATAAGTTCGCTCATCACTGCAGCACCTGCGCTGGTTCCACTTACAACACCGCCGTTTTTGAATATTTTCTTTATTGCCTCAAGAAGTTTAGTTCCTAATAAATCCCTTGTCAGAAATGCCTGGTCTCCTCCTCCAAAGAATATTCCCGTAACACCATTTAGTTTTTTTATTATCGAATCCTGATTGGCTCCCTCTCTATTGCAATATAAATAACTGACATCCGGACAACCTATTTTAATAAATTCATCTACATTATATTGTCCGGATTCTATTGGTTCTGAACTGGCGTTTGGGATGACTATAATTTTTGCATCTTTACCGCCGGCCAGATTTATGATTTCATGCATTATCGTATCCGTTTTATCCCCGCCCCCAATAATTACCAGATGACCCTGTGCCTGTGCATTCAGAGGTATAAAAGATAGTGATAACAATAAAAGGTAGATCATTGGAAGATTTTTCATTTTTTTACCAGCTCCATTGCAATTTCAGCACTTTTATTTAGATCTTCTATGAAGACAAATTCGTCATTTGAATGCGGATTTTGTGCTCCGATACCAATGTTAACCGCTGAGATACCAAGCTCATTCAGTGAGTTTGCATCGCTTCCTCCTAATGAAACTTTTGATTCAGGCTTCAAGTTGACTTTCTCCAGAACTTTGACTATTTCTTTAAAAACAGATTCATTTTTATTTACCTTATAAGGTTTAAAATCCCAGTAAGCTGTAAATTCAACTCCAGCATTAAATTTTGCTGCTTCATTCACAAATATGTTTTTTGTCTGTTCCGTTAATTCAATTATTTTTTCGGTACTAAACGATCTTATTTCTCCTTCCATACCTGTTTCTTCAGGAACAACATTTACGGCTGAACCACCAAAAATTTTTCCAACATTAATAGTAGTCTCATCATCAATCCTTCCCTGTTTTATTTTATTCAGAGCTCCGGCAGCTATTGCTATCGAATTTATTCCTTTTTCAGGAGCAATACCTGAGTGGGATGCTTTGCCAATAATTTTAACTATAAATCCCTTTGAACCACAGGCTGAATTTATAAAATTACCGGGGCGAAAGGAAGAATCGAAAACAAAGCCCCGGTTGATACGGGTGCCAAGCTTTAAATTCCTGGAACCCTGCAAAGTAGATTCTTCACAGGTTGTAAAAACAATGGTAAAATTTTTTGTCGGGATTTTTTCTTTTATTATTCTTTCAAGAGTGAATAGTAAGATAGCAATTCCAAGCCTGTTATCTACTCCAAGTACTGTATCCCCGGCTGAAGTTATTTTATCATTCTTAAAAACCGGTTTCATTTTTAGCGTGGGTCTTGCAGTGTCCATATGCGAAAGAAGCATAAAATCACCACCGTCACCAATCCTGCAAATGATGTTACCCGTATTGCTTCCGGAAATGTTTTTTGAATCATCTTCGGTTATGCTAAATGGACTATCTGATAAGAAAGATCTGATAAAATCTGCGACTGGTTTTTCCTGCTGGGAAAGTGCATTAATTGATGCAACCTGGAGAAAAATGTCGATTAATCGTGATTTCATAAGTAATAATATTTACATTTTTATTAATTAATGTAATTTTTATTACAGAATTAAATATTTTCTCTCAAGAAATCAAGGAAAAATTAATAATTTTATATTTTTATTTCTATTTCTTTTCCGGGATTTTCAAATATCCATCCTTAATTAATCCATCTACTGATCTATACATAGTTATTATAACTTCGGTTGAGTTAGCGAAACCCTTCGATACGATCTTTATTCCGTTATACTCCTTCACAAGTTTGACTGACGAATAAAGTTTCTCGCCGGCTATAAGATCACTTCGAAGCTGCGACTTACTTTCAGGAATATTTGTAAGTGCCCAGTAAATTCCCTTTTTAGCATTCTGATAAGCAGCATCCAGATCATTCTCCATATCCGGCTGCGCCGTCAGACAAATTGGAAACAGAACACAAAACAATAAAAACGTCCTCATACGAACCCCTCACAATTTCTTTATTCAAAGATAATTAATTTTATATATAAATATGGAAACTATTTCTTGACATTCTGGTTTCCATATATTAAGTTGGAAACTATAATTAACAATAATAGTTTCCATCACAATGACTGAAGAAAAGCAAAAAATACTTAATGGATCAACAAACATATTCCTGAAAGAAGGGTTTTACAAAACCCCGATGGATGAAATTGCCCATGGACTGAAGATCAGTAAAAAAACTATATATAAATATTTCGATTCCAAGGAGGCACTTGTCAAAGAAGTTGTTCATAATTTTCTTCTGCAAAATAAAACCATCATTCAGGGAATACTTGAGGCTGATAATAATGCTGTGATCAAAGCATTCAATTTATTTAAGCACCTCGGAAATCTGCTCCTGAGTGTAAGCGACAAATGGGTGGAGGATATCCAGGTACATTACCGGACTCTCTGGAAGCAGATAGATGAATTCAGAACCAGGATGATGCTGGCAAATATTTCAAAATTAATAAACCAGGGCAAATCTGAAGGTTTTATGGTTGATTATCCCACTGATATTATAGTAATGTTTTTTGTTTCTTCAATCAGGGGAATAATAAATCCCGATTTCATCGTGCAGCGGAAGATGGATGCGAAATCTATATTAAATCCGACAATAAATCTGCTGATGAATGCTATACTTACAGATAAGGGGAAAGAACTTTATAATAAACTTCAACCCGGAGTTAATAAATGAAAAAGACACTTCTGATTTTTATTGCAGGAATTCTGATAACAGGCTGTGGAAATAATAAAAATCCTGATTTAATAGAAGCCTCGGGAAACATCGAGGCAACCAATGTTATAGTAAGCTCAAAAGTAAATGGTGAAATAGAAAAAATATTATATGATGAGGGACAGTTCGTTAATGAGGGCGATACTGTGATGATAATCGATCATGAATCACTCGGGTTTCAGCTGGACCAGGCGGAAGCGGGAATATCTTCAGCAAAAGCACAGCTTAATCTTCTGAAGAACGGGGCCCGGAAAGAGGACATTACACAGGCTGAAGAGACCGTAAAACAGGCCCAGGTCAATTTTGACCTTGCTAAAAAAGATAAAGAACGTATGGAAAATCTTCAGCAATCAAATTCTATATCGCAAATTCAATATGATAATGCAGCTGCAAAATTCGAATTGGCACAGGCACAGCTGAAATCAGCAAAAGAAAATCTTATCCAAATTAAAAAACTTTGCACGTCCGGAAGAGATTCAGCAGGCTGAAGCTAATCTTGACAAACAAATAGCTGCCGCGAAACTACTAAAAAAAAGCATAAATGATTCGTATGTTCAGTCCCCTATAACCGGGGTAATTGTAGACAAATTTTTTGAAAAGGGTGAGACAGCCACTCAAATGTCGTCTCTGTTCAAAGTTTCCGATTTGAGAGCAGTAGACTTAATAATATACGTATCGGAAGAAGAGCTGGGGAAAGTCAAACTTGGCCAGACGGCTTATATCAGCGTGGATGCTTATCCTGATAAAACCTATTCGGGAAAAGTAATCTATATTTCTCCGGAGGCTGAGTTCACACCAAAGAATATCGAAACAAAAGATGAGCGGACTAAACTTGTATTCGCGGTCAAAATAAGAATAGATAACCCTAAATATGAGCTTAAGCCGGGAATGCCGGCAGATGCTGAAGTTCATATATAAATTAATTTAAGATGACCGAAGCAATAAAAATAGCAGAGTTAAAGAAATCTTACGGCGAAATAGAAGCAGTTAAAGGGATTTCATTCGAGGTTAAGAAGGGTGAAATGTTTGGACTGGTTGGTCCTGATGGAGCAGGCAAAACCACTGCAATCAGAATTCTTTGCGGATTACTATCACCGGATTCCGGTGAGGTAAACATGTTCGATGACGATTTAAAAACTCACAAAAGAAAAATACAAAAGAATATCGGGTACCTGTCTCAAAAGTTCAGCCTATACGGTGATTTAACTGTTGATGAGAACATCGAATTCTTTGCTGATATCCATGGTGTTAAAAATTATGAGACCCGAAGAGACGAACTCCTGGAATTCACAAGGCTGACTCCTTTCAGGGATAGGTTAGTGGACAATTTATCGGGCGGAATGAAACAGAAACTTGCGCTTGCCTGCAGCCTGATCCACCGTCCGAAAATAATTTTCCTTGATGAACCAACTACGGGAGTGGATCCTGTTTCACGCAGAGATTTCTGGAAGATATTATCGAATCTGATAAAAGAAGGTATTACTATTTTTATGTCAACTCCTTACCTTGATGAAGCTGAACGCTGCAACCGGGTAGCCCTTATGAATAAAGGGGAAATAATAAGCATTGATGAACCTAAAAAAATCAGGGATTCTATTCATAAAGAAATTATTGAAATCGTTTCATCCAAAGCCAGGAAAGCATACAAGCTTATACAGCAGAATATGAAAAATGAGGTCCAGCTGTTTGGCGACAGGATAAATGTGGTAGCTGACAGTTATGAAAGCGAGTTTGGAAAAATCGAAGAACTTCTGAAACAAAATGATGTGCCGATTGAAAGTTCAAGGAGCATACCTCCCTCATTGGAAAATGTATTTATCCACCTCGTAAAAGAAGCCGGCTGATGTATTCAATTGAAGTCAAAGAGCTGAGTAAAAAATTCGGAAAATTTACGGCGGTTGACCACGTCTCCTTTAATGTCAGGAAAGGAGAGGTATTCGGATTCCTTGGCGCAAATGGTGCAGGTAAATCAACAACTATTAAAATGTTGTGCGGGATTCTTGAACCAACTTCGGGAGATGCCCTGGTTGCAGGTTTCAGTGTTATGAATGAACCCGATAAAGTTAAAAGGAGCATCGGGTATATGTCGCAGAGATTTTCACTCTATAATGATTTAACTGTCGAAGAGAATATAAATTTTTTCGGGGGTGTTTATGGTTTAAATGGAGCTGAACTTCAGGAAAGGAAAAAATGGGTTCTGCAGATCGCCAATCTTGAAGGAAAACAGAAACTGTTAACAGGATCATTACCGGGAGGGATAAAACAGAGGCTTGCACTCGGGACAGCTGTCATCCATCGTCCGGGCATTATCTTTCTTGATGAACCTACCAGCGGTGTAGATCCGATATCAAGAAGAAACTTCTGGGAACTCATAAATGACCTTTCCGCGGGAGGTACAACAGTACTGGTAACAACCCATTACCTGGAGGAAGCAGAATACTGCAATAATATCATATTAATAAATGCGGGTAAGCTTATAGCTGAAGGCGATTCCAAAATATTAAAATCAGAATACATTAAGACCCCGATATTCGAAATCGAATGTGACAGGGTTGTCGATGCCATGGAGCTTATGGAGAAACAGAATTTCGTGGCTGAGACTTCAATCTTCGGAAACCAGATCCATATAATTGTGAATGAAAAGTATGAAAACGTGGATAAGATCAGGTATGTGTTAACCAGTGACAATATAAATGTGAAAAGAATTGACAGGATTGTGCCGACTCTGGAAGATGTTTTTATTCACCTTTTGGAAAAAGATACCGGGCAGAAGGACAATTAGCAAAACTATGTTTACAAGAATAAAAGCAATTTCAAAAAAAGAGGTGCGCCAGTTAATGCGTGACAGACGTATGCTGTATGTACTCTTCGTATTTCCTTTTGTACTGCTTATTCTATTCGGTTATGCTATTAATTTTGATGTCAGACATATTAAGCTGGCGGTCTATGATCAGGACAATTCCGTAGAATCAAGAGATTTTATAAACCGGTTGACAAGCTCAAATTATTTTGATCTGATAAATAATTTAAAAGCAGAAAATCAGATAAGGAAAGTCCTCGATGAAGGGGAAGCCCAGGTTGTAATTGTTTTCCCGCTGGATTTCTCACAAAACATATATTCCGGAAAAGAAGTCAATCTTCAGATCCTTGTTGAAGGTGTTGATGCAAACACTGCTTCGGTGATCACTAATTATATGAGGGCTGCTTCGGCTACTTTTTCTGAAAAGATCACTAATGAATTAATGAAAATAACAGGGAGAAGGGCGGGCATTCCTATAGATCTCGAACCAAGATTTTTATATAACCCGGATTTGAACTCAACGAGGTTTCTGATTCCCGGGTTAATATCGATGATATTGATTATGACCGCGGTGATCTCCATAGCAATGTCCATAGTAAGAGAAAAAGAAAGAGGAACGATGGAACAGATCAATGTATCCCCTATTTCATCAATCGAACTGTTAGTCGGTAAGACAATCCCCTACACAGTAATTGCATTGGTAATCGCATCTTTAATATTGTTTGCCGGATATCTGTTATTTGATGTTACTATCAAAGGAAGTGTATTATTATTATTTATTTCAACGTTTATCTTTTTATTCGCCTCATTAAATCTCGGGATACTGATATCTACTATTTCTGATTCTCAGCAGGTAGCTTTTCAGGTATCTTCTCTGATCTCACTGCTTCCTTCTTTCCTCCTGTCAGGATTTGTTTTCCCGATTGAAAGTATGCCGCCTGTGATACAGATTATAACAAATATTACTCCTGTAAAATTTTACATTGTTGTTTTAAGAGATATTTTATTGAAAGGAGTGGGACTTGAAGCTTTCTGGCAGCAGCTGATCTATTTAATGTTATTTTCAGTAGTATTCCTTGGACTTGCTGCAATAATTAATCGAAAAAGTAAATTGGCCTAGGATGGACAACCTGGAGTCAAAATATGGATACACCAAAATTTATAATATGAATTCCTATCATCATTTATATACAGACAAGCTGACCTCAAAGGTTAATATATTATGAAGCTCATCCTTACAATAATCGTAAAGGAATTCCTTCAGCTAAAAAGAGATCCGAGGTTGTTCGCGATAATATTTATAGCCCCGGTCCTTCAGCTTATACTGCTTGGATATGCAGCAAACCTGGATATTAATAATATAAATACTGTGGTCTATGATCAGGATAGGACAGTAACAAGTCGTGAATTTATTGAAAAATTTGAGCGCTCGGGATACTTCTCAGTTACTGAATATGCAGCTAATTATGACAAAGTTATGAATAATATTAATAAGGGCAAAGACCTTTGGGCTCTTGTAATTCCAAATGATTTCGAGAAGAAACTGCAAAGAGGCGAACAGGTTGAAGTGCAGGCTTTATTTGACGGTTCTGACGGAAATAAAGCTTCAATTGCTTTCGGGTATGTAACAGGAGTGGTTTCAAGCTATTCGCAAAGGATTCTCACGGAAGCAAAAAACAAATCGGGAATTCAGAAAATACTTGCTGTAACTATTAATCCTGAACTGAGAGTATGGTACAATCCTGAAATTAAAACAAGAGTATTTATGCTTCCTGGAATTATGGGACTGCTTCTCACTGTAATCACCACAATACTTATGGCTATGGCAATTGTAAAGGAACGTGAGATCGGGACGCTGGAACAGATTATAGTTACACCTATAAAACCCGCCCAGCTTATAATCGGCAAAACTATTCCCTTTGTGGTACTGGGATTTATTGATGTACTAGTTGCAGTAGTAGTCATGGTATTCTGGTTCGGTATTGCAATACGAGGCGATTTCTTCTTCCTGATGCTTGCTTCTTTTATTTATGTTCTCTCTGCGCTTGGAATGGGACTGTTTATCTCCACTGTTTCCAGGACTCAGCAGCAGGCTATGATGGTAGCAATGTTTGGAATTCTGCTCCCAATGAATTTCCTTTCGGGTTTTGCATTTCCGATTGAGAATATGCCCGGATGGATTCAGCCAATTACTTACCTTATTCCTTTAAGGTATTATATAACAATACTGAGAGGGGTCATTCTAAAAGGCGATGGATTATTCCAATTAATTCCGGAAACTTTGGCATTACTGGGGATCGGAATATTTATCCTCACGGCAAGTTCACTCAGGTTCAGGAAAAGAATGGAATAAAAAATCCGGAACCCGCTCTAACGGACTCCGGATTAAGTGTGAGGATGTTATCTTTTACTGCTGAACATTCAATAGAACGCTGTCGCCATTGTGCATAACAAATTTCAAATTGCGGTTTTCATGCTGCACGTCATTTTTATCAATTTGTGAAACAACGCATACAAGTTTCTGAGCGCCGGTCTGATTTATCAGATTCTGAATTGTTGAAGCTGCAATAGTATATTCGCCGGGATTTGAATCCAGCAAAATAAACACAGGATCGCCTAAAGGAGGAAGCTGCATCGGGGGATGCATTCCGCTGCCGCCATCGTGTGGTCCCCGCATTGGCGGAATGGGTGGCCGGGTAGGCATTAACCTGATAGCAATAGGGTCTTCCGGTGTTCCGCCCGACCATTGCAGTGTTAAATCATTTGCCGGGTTAATCGTAGAATCCTCAACTGGTGTATTTATCTGTATCAGTGCTTCAGGCGCTGTCAAAGTGAAGTTCAAAGGGCCAAAATTTTCAGAGCCGGTAATTTCGAACTGATAATCCGCACCGGAGATAAAATCTAGATGTCCGTCATCAAAGAATCCCGGGTATAAAGAATAGAATACACCGCCGTCGGGACCGGTTCTCTTTTCCAGTTGTATCTGATCATTATTATAATTGATGTAGATAGTACCTACATCTATACCGCTTCTAATAAAAGGACGCTGATGCAGGGTATCACCGAAAACAAGTGCCATAGCATGGCCGTTAATTTCATCGTTCCATCTTATCGGTCCGAACAATTCATTCCATCCGAGGGCAAACACACCATCACAGTCACGCATATGAATTCCCTCTGAGTTGAGGACACCCATATCATTTTCAACAACTGAGGATTTACTTAATTCATCTGTGGTTTGCTGACTGGCCGGTTCGTTGACATTTGAACAGCCGGTAAAAACAATCGGAAGGAAGATGCCGGCTGTTAAAAAAAGTATTTTCACTGCACGCATCATATTTTACTCCTGATATTCATTTGTAATTTAGTCATTTTATAAATAAGAATTCCACCGTTTATTATTTTATTAAAGAAGATTTTTACCCGGGTTTTCTGTTTTTTATATTTGAGTAAAAAGAAAGTCCAAAGGTTTAAAGTGAGCAGAATAAAATTAGAAATACCCGAAAAATTTGAGTTTTCAACAAAAATACCTGTCAGAATCACAGATATAAATTACGGCAACCACCTTGGAAATGATGCACTTCTCTCTTTGATACACGAAGCAAGAGTACAGTATCTGAATAAAATTAACTTAAGCGAAATGGATGCCGGTGGATGCGGAATTATAATGGTAGATTCCGCAATAATATACAAATCCGAGATTCATTATGGAGATGTTTTAGTGTTTAATGTTGCGGTAAATGAGATTACAAATACAGGCTGTGATTTTTATTACCAGATTTTAAGCGGGAGGTATTCAGGGACCGCTGCAATTGCGAAGACAGGTATCGTTTTCTTTAACTACCTGCTAAAGAAGATATCTGCGGTTCCGGAAATCTTTATCGAAAGAGTCGAAAGCCTGAAATCTCACTAAAAGCCTTTATCTATTATAACTTTCATGAGTGAATCTCTAGATATTAAACAGGAATCAAAAGGTATCTGAGACGCATTCAAGACGCATTCAAGACGCATTCAAGACGGAATTATGCAGCAATTACACGGTTAGAGATATAATGACAAAAATTAACAAGGTAACCTCGCAGAGGTTATATTATTGTAGAAAATATTATTCCCAACACAAGGACCAATCCTCGCAGAGGATTTATAAAAACAGTTTAGAGTGTTCGACCTCCCTTATTAATTCTTTACAAGGAGCCGTTGACCCTGCGATGTTCCTAATATCTATAATAATTGAACGTATACAACGATCGTTCCCGAAATACATCCGTCTTGTTTTATTAAAAAATACCAGATTCCAACTATAACCTCGTGGGGATGATATTATTGTAAAAACAATCCATTATTTAAATAATAATATATTCTCTGAAATGATACAAACCTCGTTGAAACAGATGCAGCAAGCCTGGGGTGGCAATTATTTAACAGTTTTTCAAATTTTAGAAATATAATTGCTTAAATTAATTAAGGAATTAAGCTTTTCCATAAAAACCCATTGATATATGAAAACAACTAATCCTGTACCGCCGATCGAAATATTAATACGTCCTTTCAGAGAGTTCACCAAAGCCGAGGCCTCAAGCGGGATTTTACTTATAATCTGTACTGTTGCCGCTCTTATCTGGGCTAACTCAGGAATATCCGAATCGTATTTCAGTTTTTGGCACACTCAGATATCAATAGGTCTGGATAAATATGAATTGCACTACAGTCTTCATCACTGGATAAATGACGGATTGATGGCTGTATTCTTTTTTGTCGTAGGACTTGAAATAAAGCGTGAATTTCTTGTCGGTGAACTTTCCTCTGCAAGACAGGCAATTCTTCCTGTAGCTGCAGCCTTTGGAGGTATGATTTTCCCTGCATTGATTTATATCATGATCAATATGAATGGAAAGGGTGAAGCCGGGTGGGGAATCCCGATGGCTACGGATATTGCATTTGTTATAGGACTAATGGCATTACTTGGCTCAAATGTGCCTGTAAATTTAAAAATATTCATAACTGCTCTTGCAATTGCCGATGATATAGGTGCAGTGCTGGTAATCGCTTTCTTTTATACATCAGGATTATCTTTCACTACTTTAATAATTGCGGCCGGAATATTTATGCTTCTTTTTATAGTTAACCGGCTTGGAGTAAGAAATCTCCTGGTCTACACTATACTTGGGTTCGCTCTCTGGCTTGCCTTCTTAAAATCCGGTATACATGCAACAGTAGCGGGAGTACTTCTTGCATTTATTATCCCAGCTACTTCAAGATATAATACCAGAGATTTCCTTGTAAAGGGAAAAGAGCTGCTAAAAGATTTTGATAAAACGGGGGCGGAAGGTCCTAATGTTCTTGCCAATGAAGAAAGACAGAATATTGTTCAAACGCTTGAAAGTACCTGCCGGAAAATCCTGACTCCGCTTCAAAGGTTTGAACACTCACTTAATCCACTTGTTTCATTCTTTATTATGCCGGTTTTCGCGCTGGCAAATGCAGGTGTGCTACTTCAGAAGGATTTCTTTAGTTCTTTAATAAATGAAATAAGCCTGGGAATAATCGGCGGTTTATTTATAGGCAAACAGATTGGAATATTCGTCTTCTCCTGGCTTGCTGTAAAATTAAATATAGCAAGTTTACCATCAAAAGTTAACTGGACGCAGATATACGGTGCGGGAATTCTTGCAGGGATTGGTTTTACCATGTCTTTATTCATAACTAATCTCGCATTTAATTCAGAAGAGCTTTCCAATACAGCTAAAGTAGGAATTCTTGCAGCATCACTAATATCAGGTATAACAGGCTATACCTTGTTGAAATTTACAGGCGGTAAAAAAAAGGTTGAAGAAAGCGTTTTATGATATGAAGTATAAATTAACTCTTCTTCATTTATTATTTTAGTGATACAATTTAAATCAATTTGAAAGAATGGGAGCAGTAATGATTAAATTAGTTTTATTACGTCACGGAGAGAGCACCTGGAATAAAGAGAACCGCTTTACGGGCTGGACGGACGTTGACTTATCCGAACAGGGATTGTCTGAAGCTGAAAAAGCCGGTGAGCTGCTGAAAGAGGAAGGGTATAAATTTGATATGGCTTATACCTCGGTATTAAAAAGGGCCATAAGAACTTTATGGATTACGCTTGATAAGCTGGATCTTATGTGGATACCAGTAGAAAGATCCTGGAGATTAAACGAAAGACATTACGGTGCCTTGCAGGGATTAAATAAAGCGGAAACGGCAAAGAAATACGGCGAGGAACAGGTACATACCTGGAGAAGAAGTTACGATATACGTCCCCCTGCACTGAATAAAGATGATGAACGTTACCCGGGAAATGACCCGCGGTATAAAAATTTAAGTAAGAAGGATCTCCCCCTTACGGAATGTTTAAAGGATACAGTTGAAAGATTCCTTCCGTACTGGAAAGATACGATTGCTCCTTCGATCAAATCCGGAAAGAAAATTTTAATTGCGGCCCACGGAAACAGTCTCCGTGCACTTGTTAAATATCTTGATAATGTATCTGATGATGAAATAATTAGTTTAAATATTCCTACAGGGATTCCTCTGGTGTATGAACTCGACGATGAATTAAGGCCGCTTAAACATTATTACCTTGGAAATCTTGAAGAGATTCAGAAGAAGGCAAATGCTGTGGCGAACCAGGGGAAAGCGAAGTGAGGAAGGCAGAGCGCAGAGGGGTGGTGAGAGGGAGAGACTGAGAGAGGGAGAGAAGCGGGAAGATGGGAACATAGGAAGATTGGAAATTAGGAGTCCAAAGGTCGGAAATGACTCAGGGATGGAGGGACGAGGAGAGGGAGAGAGAAAGAATGAATGAATGAATGATTGATTGGCTGATTGATTGCCGGTAAGGCGTCATTCAAGTCCATTGCAGGAGTATCAGCCAGAGCTGGTATTATATAATTTCTAAGAAGAGGTCTCTGCTGAGATAATTTCTGAAGATTAAAGGTCAACCGGGATCTGAAAACGGGTATACCCATTCAGACCGGGTATTTATTAGGTTTCTATTTAAATTAGCCTTGACTTTCAAAACCAAAATATCCATCTTTTGCCACGATTTTACATCAACTAAAGGTTTCTACCTGTCTTATGACTAAAAAATTCACTTTTGTAATTCTATCTGTTATACTTTTCCTTCCTCTGATAAATGCACAAACCGTTATAGGAAAATATGCCGGTGAATTTATGGCAATAGGGGTTGGAGGAAGACCGCTGGCAATGGGCGGGGCATTCGCTGCAGTTGCTAATGATATCACTGCAGGATATTATAATCCAGCAGGACTTGCCCAAATAAACTATCCCCAGATAGCACTTATGCACGATGAAAGGTTCGGCAACCTCGTCAATTATGATTACGGTGCTGTTGTGATACCCTGGGATACAGATATGAGTTTTAGCTTAAGTGTGATGAGACTGGGAATAGATGGAATTCCCGATACAAGACAGGCGCTTGAAGACGGACGAAACCCGGGTGTAACTGTTACAGATCCAAGCTTTATAAATGATCAGTACGCAAGATTGAATTATTCCAAAATCACTGAGTTCAGCGACCAGGAATGGGCTTTCTACCTTAGTTTTGCAAAAAAACACTCGGAAGATTTTTACTACGGGGCAAGCATTAAAATCATAAGAAAAGATATTGCAGAATTTGGCGCCACCGGTGTGGGCTTTGATGTTGGTGCCATCTATCTGCCGTTTGAAAATTTTTCTGTAGGTGCAAACCTCCAGGATATAACAACAACTCTTGTTGCATGGGATACCGGTCTGAATGAATTAATTTCTCCTACTGCAAAAATAGGTGCTGCTTACGGGTTGGATATTCTTAATGGAAGATTTACCCCGGCTCTCGATTTCGATGTCAGGTTTGAAAACAGACAGTATGCTTCAACTTTCCATGCCGGACCTGTCAGCTTTGATATGCACGCCGGTTTTGAATTCAACTATAATAATCTCTTTTCTATCAGGGCAGGATATAATGATGTAAAGCAGTTCACTGTTGGTGCCGGAATAAAGCTGCCCAAGCTTAACATAGACTATTCGTTTGCAAGATTTAATATGGCAGAAATAGACAGGCTCCCCGATACTCACAGAATTTCAATAATACTTACTCTTGAAGAACCAAGGTTTTTAAGAACCGGTATGTAATTAACAAGCGGAGTTAATCTCCGCTTTTTTTATACTCTTTTCCTGCCAAACACTCTGTAATCCAGACTGTATTTCCCCGGACCCGTAAAAAACAAGCCGAGTACTGTTATGCCTAATTCAAGCGGATAAGCTATTGAATTAAGTCCTCCCCCGGTACTGAATCCGCGGTTTGCGGCAACAAACATCGTGATTATTATAAAAACTGCTGCGGGGCGGAAGAATAATCCCAGCAGAATTAATATTCCTCCAAAAAACTCAGAGCAGGATGCAAGAAATCCCCAGACAGTGAATGAAAAATTTATTCCAAGATAACTTACGGCAGAACCTGTTTTTGTCCATACAGCAGGACCGGCAAATAATTTTGCGCCTCCGTGCACAATTATATAACCAAGTCCTAAAACTATCCGTATTACGAGTAAACCAAAATCGGGGAAAGTTTTAATCCTTAATTTCATCAGGCATCCTTAACATTTTTGTCAGCTGCATCCAGCAACGTTTTCATAAGCACGTGATTATCAACCGGTTTTGTGAGGAAGATATTAACCCCGGCGTTTAATGCATTCTCAATATCTTTTTTAAATGCGTGGGCTGTTAAACAAACAATAGGGATATCCTTATAATCAGGATTTGCCTTAAGTTCTCTTGTTAACTCAAGTCCGTTCTTATTTCCTTTAAGAGAAATATCCATCAGAATAACATCGTACTTATTTGTTTTAAGGTTTTCATAAAAAGTGACCTCTGAATCACAAATATCCGTAATAAAACTTTTTCTGAGGAACATCCTCAGGAAACGCTGGTTTTCTGAATCATCCTCAGTTATAAGAATTCTTGGTTTATTTTGATCATCCATTATTATATGCTCTAACTAATAAAAAATAAGATAGATTTAATTTAACTAAATTTTTTGATATGGATTAAATCCGGTGTGTTGAATTTTATAGTTGAAACGATAAATTTAGCCTATTAAGAATAAATAATGCTTTATGGTTCCGGAATTTCAACAATTTGGTAAGCTGATGATCTACGCGGGTATATTTTTACTTGTGATAGGCGTGTTGATTTTCTTTGGTGATAAAATACCCTTCTTAGGAAAACTGCCGGGAGATATCTATATAAAGAAAAAGAATTTTACATTCTACTTCCCCATCGCGACATCTATCCTGCTGAGTCTGCTGATAAGTCTAATAATATATCTTTTCAGGAAATAAGATCTTAGCAAATGAGCGGCAGTCCAAAAAGATCAGATTTGACCGACACTTCGACAGGCTGATGGTGACACAGTTAAAAACCGTTAAAACGGTTAAGATTACTAAATAACTTCTATATTCACCAGACTAAAGTGCGGTGTTAACCTTTAACGTTGTCACTACCCTGATGAATAGGAGGCCTTTATTATTTGCTCAGTGTGACAATAAAAACTATTTTTTAAACAGCCGCTAACGAGAGAAACAAAGACCTGAAAATTTTTATGATCCCTTGATTAATTCTTTTACCCGGTCTTCGTATTCACTCTTTGGATAGAGGCCAACAATCTTTTTTACAATATTACCATGCTGATCTATTATAAAAGTAGTCGGTATTGCCGATACTCCGCCGAAATCATTTATCACCTGATCATTGAAGTAAACTACAGGATAATTTATACCCATTTTATTTACAAAATCAGGAACGCCAGCTATTGTATTTTCTCTATCCAGGGAAATTCCGATCACAGCGACTTTATCTTTGTATTCTTTCTGTAATGATATCAAATCGGGAATTCCTTTTCTGCACGGAGCACACCATGTTGCCCAGAAATCAACTATAACTACCTTACCTTTATAATCCGATAAGCTCACATTTTTTCCTGCTACATTAACAAGAGTAAAATCAGGAGCTTTATTATCTTCTCCCTGCAGGACTGCATTATTTTCGGTAGATGGACCGGGGTTAGCCTGGTTCTCTTTCTGACATCCTGTTACGGTTACAGAATAAAATAAAATTAAGATTGATGCTAGTACTTTAAACATTTTAATCTTCCTTAATGATTATTTATTGTCGTTTAAAATCTTCTGTGTCTTCTGCGGATTAAATCCGGGCGGATACGGACCATGTTCGGGAACGCTCCTGGTGTTATTTACTATAAAAAATATTAATAAAATCACCAGGATGACCACAGTCCACACCGTGTTTTTGTATTTGGGATCAATTAAAGGTTTTTTCTGAGCGACTGTTGTCTTTCCAATCTGCCTGGGTTTCTGTTTGTTTTTCTTTTGTGCCATAATATGTCTATAAGATGAATTTAATTGATAAGAGTTTCACGAATTAAAACATTTCAATCTGGTCATTGGGTTTTCCGAATAAATCTGTTCGTAAATTTATTCTGTCTTTATTCAGACCGTATTTTTTACAAGTCAATTCAAATAAAGAATGTATTGTTTCAACAAGTTCTCCTTTTCCCGAGAATCTTGTACCGAATTCATACTCATTAAGTTTCCCGTCCCTCATCTCCCTGATTTTATTTATTATCTTACTCTCCCGGTCGGGAAATTCTTTCTTAATCCATTGCAAAAATAAATCTTTAACTGCATAAGGCAATCTCAGCATAATATGTCCCGCAAAAACCGCTCCCCGTGATGCAGCTTGCTTAAGAATAGAAGGAATTTCTTCATCATTCAGACCAGGAATAACAGGAGCGATATTAACTCCTACTGGAATTTTATTTTCAGCAAATTTCTGAATTGTCTGCAACCTTCTCTCGGGAGAAGATGTTCTGGGTTCCATCCTACGGGCAAGATCTTTATCCAGAGTTGTTACAGACAGGCAAACGGAAACAATATTCAGTGCGGCCATTTCCTGCAGGATATCCATATCTCTTTGGATTAAAGCGTTCTTTGTAATAATTGAAACGGGATTCCTGTACTTCAGACAAACCTTTAGTGTTTCCCTGGTAATCTTCAACTGTTGTTCAACCGGTTGATAACAATCAGTATTACCGCTGAACATAATGAAATCAGGCTTATAATTTTTTTTATTGAACTCAGATTCCAGAAGTCCAGGAGCATCCTTTTTAATCATGATCTTTGATTCAAAGTCACTACCCGATGAAAAGCCGAGGAACTCATGTGAAGGACGGGCATAACAATATATACATCCATGTTCACAACCGCGGTAGGGATTAAAAGAATATTCGAATCCGACATCATAGCTGTCATTTTTTGCTATTACAGTTTTAGAGTCATCCTGGTAAAACTGAGTTGGGATCTTTCTCTCAACTTCCTCTTCCGCAAAATAATCAAGCTCATCTGGCTTAAAATCTTCAAGTGAGAATTTTTCAAACCTGTTCCCGGGATTAAATTGTGCGCCTCTGCCTCTTAACCTGGTATTGCTCATTTAACAAAGATAAGAAAAGATATGCATGTATATGATGAAAAAATAATTCCTTTATTGCTTAAATATCTTAAACCATATAGATCAATAAATTCAGTAATAACCTCCGTCATTCGATGGTTCCGGGGTTACATTATAAAATGAAAGTTCTTCAAATAATTTTAGTAATAAATTAATTATAATTCAGGACAATTTATTCCGGTAATTATAACTTTTTCATATTATTTTTAAAAAATAACCCGGCAGGCATACTTCATTTAACACCCGGGTTCATCCTGTACTGCCAATTGAACCTTCTTCATTAAAGTCGGGAATGATGAGTGCGATATTCATTATCAATTTATTTGAAGATTAAAAAGGGACAATTATAATATTACTGAAAAAATATGACTCTGATAACCTTTCAGCTCAATAAACAATCCGGGATCTCTCATTTCATTTACCGAACGGTTATAGATTATTTTTGTTAAAAGATCTTCCAGATGAACTGCTTTCTTTCCTGCCGAAAGATCTATTTTTAACCTGCACTGCGACGTAGAATGAGAATAGTTTACAACCACTATTCTAAGCTCGTTTTCAAGACTCCATTGCCAGGCAAGAATATTTTCCCTCGTATTATTATCCGTATCAGTCTGTAAGGGGTTAAGCATTTGCCAGGTTCCGGTTTTAAAAATATCGGATTTAGTTATCTGTAGAAGATTCTCATAAAACTTTAGTACCTGCTGAGAAGGTTTTTCTACAGGTTCTCTTCCAAGCTGAACCGGCAGCCTGATTTTTCTTCCTTCAAACTGTCCGTTGTAGTAGAAGCGGACTCCCTGTATAGTACTGATAACAACCGCTGCCGCCAAAGATTTATACCTGCCGAACTTTGAGATTGCTCTCTCCTCATCATGATTCTCAATAAAACGAACACTCTTCAGCTGAAACTCTGTATCGGCCTGAAGATGGGCTCTGATTCCCTGAACGTCACCTTCGGACAGACGATCGGTAAGAGTCTTATCATAGGTATAGTCAAAACCAAGCTGCTGAAGCTGCCATTCAAGATCCCAGTAAGCCTCCGCCATAAAAATAAAATCAGGATATTTTTCTTTGATTCTTTGAATGGCATTCTTCCAGAATTCATCGGCAGGTTTTTTATGACCTGATTTACCGAGAACGCCCATCCAGGTATTTTGAAAAACATTGTTCAATGGAAGCATTGCCATATCGCAACGGACTCCATCAGCAATGGAGGCAATATGGAGAAGCTTCTCAAGCATTATTTCGCGTGTCTTCGGTTCAAAATAATTTAATTGTGCGGTATCAGACCAGGGCGGAAAAAACGGATCCCTTCCGTGTGCAATATAAATTGATTTATTGTTTTTGTGTTCAAAGAAAGCATAAGGATCTTTTATAAAAGAATCCTTATCGGTCTGCAGAAAAATTTCGGGATTAGTGTTTATTAATGAAGAATCAGCCGCAAAATGATTCGGAATAAAATCCAGAAAAAGTTTTATATTATTTTTATTTAATCTCTGCTTCAGATCGAGTAAATCTTTTTTATTACCCAATCCGGGATTAATAATATAATCGTCTATAGCGAAAGGAGAACCGATTACATCATCTTTCTTCCAGTCGTTGAGTGCTTTTACGTAACCCGGGACGAGGTCTGTTCCAAAGCAGCATTTCTTTGCAAGTGCTTCGCTGGTCTTCCATATTCCCATAAGCCACAAAATTTCAATACCCTTTGATTTCATTTCTTCAATAAACCAATCACCTATATCAGAAATACGAGCGCCGGGAGTGAACTGTTTTATCCATACGCGGGTGTTTACTTCAAGCAGACAAGGGTTTAGTAACATTTAATCCTTTTTTAGATGTCTCGAAATTTACGAATTGCGCACTAATAATACTCTTGAAATTACTTTCAAGTTTTATTTTTTTCAGGTTCAGAATATTCTTTAACGGAATACATGGTGTAAATTTTACTTCATTTAAGTAAAAAAAGGAAATAATTAATGAACGGGAAAGATAAAGTGCAGCTGAATAATTTTTATCGTAAACCTGTTTATTGAATCTCAAATATTATTATATTGATTCGAACTATTTCAAAACCTTATCATTATAAGATAATTTTAAGCTTTCCTTTTCTAGTTGAGTTATTTTAGATCATTAATACAAAACACAGGTATCTACCTGAATAATTATTTATTTCTTCCTTAATTTTAGGGTAAGAAGAGTATTCTATTTTAAGAAAGTGGTACAATAATTGTCTTAAAGTAGTACATCAAAAATTAAGACACTTAAAAATGATAAAATTTGGCAGAAATCAAATAAAATTAAAATTTCAAGAATTAAGAACCAGAGGTATTAGATGTTAAAATCGGAAACTTTCGAAAGACCTACCGATAAAAATCTGACGAGTAAAGCTGATTTATATTCAAATAACGGACTCGAAGATGAACTGGATAGTTATAAGGAAGAAGCAATAAGCCAGATTAAGTTTTCAATTATAATAAAGCCGGCTCTAATCTCATTTATAGCCCTGGTTTTATCCTTTTTCCTGGATTTATCTTATGTGCCATTATTAGGAAATGTTTCAATTGAGCTGGGAAAAGCGCTTTTCCCCACATGGCAGCCAGCGCAGGAAATTGTAGAACCTTTCAGTTTCTGGTGGATGCCGGTTGTTGTTTATGGTCTATTCGCATTCCTTGCTTACCTGGCTTATAATAAATTAAAACTTGAAGTACTCAGAAGCCCTGTCTCAGAAACAATAGATAGAATTATAACATCGTACGAAAGCGTAATAGATAGTATTTCCACGGCTTTACCATTATTAGGTGCTGCAATATTACTCATCAGTATTAAACTGGGAGAAGAAATCTTCTTAGGCTTGTCAGTTCCCTTTGAAATAAAAGCATTGATAGTATTAGCACTCGGTAAATTATTTGAACCGGTACTTGATCAATTAGGCGTGGAATTTCAGAATGTGGTTACTCACGTTCAGGATATGAAAGAAAGATATTTCTCAAGAATCCAGGTTGAGAATTCAAAAAATCTGATCAAGCAGTTATCAAGCCCCGGTTCAGGGGGAAGAGGAGTCGAGTTCTCGGTAAAAGATTTAGAAACTTATAAAATGCTTCTTGAACAGACTTCTCACCTAAGCGAGACACTCGTTACAAACTTTAGTTCAGTTCACCAGATACTGGAAAAAATAAATAATATACAGGGCATCAGTTCTGAAAAGATTGAACATTTAAAATCACTGGCAAATTCCATTCAGCAGGCTTCAATAATCCTCGGTGATGAAAAAACCGTGGCTGGATTAAAACATCTTGAAGCAATAGTAGTAAAAAAGTGAGTGTGTAATTATGGTTCAGAAAAACAGAGACAGTAAGTTTATTATCTACCAGGTGCTTTACATTTTTGTAATAACAGTCCTGGCACTGAAAGGTGCCGATCTCGATTTAAATAGAGTTGTAAGAACAGATGAAGTGGTTGAAAAAAGCGTACGGGATTCACTTATGATTCTTCTTGATTCTCTTACAGCCCGGGGAATAAAGTTCGACGTTAAAATTGAAGAAAATGCCCTCGAAGAAAATGCAGAACTGAAACAGAAACTTGCATCGCTTAATACAAAGATGAAAGATCTCACTGAAAAAGTTAAAGAAATACCGCCGGAAAAACCCGAAGAAAAACCTGTTGAAAAAGAACAGGAGATACTTCAGTCACCCATCTCATTAAAACAAACTTTTATTCAATATACCTGGAACAAGGCAAAAAACTCAGGCAATGTTCCCACTTCAATTTATGACCCCAGGAATCAAAGCACTCCGATAGCTGTAATTCCACCGGGACAGGAAAAAACTTTCGATTTGACAGATCAGACGGAAGTTATTGCAAGATACGGAAGTCAGGAAGACAGGATAAAAGTTGTTTCAAACAGACCACCAGAAATAAAGATTCAGCGAGTTACAACTAAAATGAACAATTCTGATATTTATGTTCAGGATCTACAGAGAATAACGGTATTTACTGTTACTCTGCAGGACGAACGGCCTGAACAATTAAAAGTAACATGGAACGGTCCAATCTCAGTATCAGGCCCGTTTAAGGATACAAAAGGGAATCCTGTATACAATGTGTCATTAAAGATAGCATCCAGCGAAAACAAATTTGACGAGTGGCTCGATAAATTTGGAAATCTGAGGGAAGCAGACGGAAGATATAAAGTTAATTTCTTCGTCACAGTAGTGGATGAAAGATCAAAAGATAGGGTACAGGTAGGAGACTCATTCTATTTCACTGATTTTTCTAAATAATAATTCATCGGAACTACTTTATGCGAAACTTTAAATTACTGCTCCTTTTTCCTTTTATAATTGCGTTCTTTTATGCCAATAATGCTTTTGCCCAGGAGGAAGAACAAGTCCGTTATTATCAAATGGAACCCCTGGACGATAGTTTGTTCATTCATATACAAACTGAGCTGTTTATTGATCCTCCCGATCCTAAAGCCGAAATAATTGTTGATTTGAGGGAGGCAAATAATCAGACCATTTCCATAAAAGGTAATCTTTATCCTTTTCTTGCACTGACCGCGGAGACAAGAGCAAAAGTGATAACATACCCTTTCAAAATTAACCTCGAAGAAAACATTAATTTTGGAAGCGTTTTCACCCGTGTCTTTGAAAAGATCAGATTAAACAAGGTAATAGACCCCCCTACCAAGCTGCAGATTTCTTCTACCATGTATTATATAAATCCATTCTTCCAGTTTTTGGGCGGGGAAAGATTCGGTATCCCGTTGAAGAGCGATATCGGATTATCTTTCGGAATCGGAACAGAATTTTCCGGACCTGGAGAAACGAATTTTGTAGAAGGTAATTTTCATATCCTGGGTGTAAAAGGGGGTGCATTCGGACCTATCGATGCACTCACAAAAATAAGATTCGGCAACAGGCATAATAATATGTATGCCACAGCCGGCTTCCAGTTGTCTTATGTTATCCCTTTCGGTAACTTTTTTGAATTTGGTTTTACTAAAATTATGGTTGATCCGACAGAAGGACAAATAAGGGAATGGACTGCAGACGATACTCTTGGATACCATGCTAAAATTCTTGCGGGAGAGTACTTTAATTTCGAATTCCGGTATCCGGTAAGCATTTTCGGATCCACAAAGGGAAAATTCTATGGAGCAAAATATCTTAATGAATGGCATATAGGATATACCGGCAGAGAACTTTCTCTTGCGGGAAGCACATTTGATCTCAGATTAGACGCAATGTTCAATAGTGATGTACGACAGGACCAATATTTAGTAGAAGTTCTTGTTCAGAAAATAGCAGAAAGCTGGGGATTCAGCGCATTTGCTTTAGGACCTTCCCTTACGCTGTCACAGACTAATGAAGGAAAATTTGGTGTAATATCAGTTTTTGCAAACATGAGATTGAAGGTAGGTACATCATTCTGAGTCGATTATAGCATAATCTTAATAAATGCCCTGTATGATTCAGGGCATTTTTATTTTAATGGCGGCTTCTTTATCGATATACCATTTAAGTATCTCATCTGCTTTAACTCTGGCGGCAGGATATCTCTTAAATGAATCTTTAATAGTCATAATTTCATATATAATATCCGCCTTTTTTGCCCCGGTAACCATAAAAATGTTCTGAGCGGAGTTATTTATAACATCATATGTAAGGGATATTCTCTTCTGGTGCGAATCCGGATGTACGGCAACTCCGCAAATTCTGTCCGAGATATTTTTTAGTTTTTTACCAGGAAATAATGACGCTGTGTGCCCGTCTTCTCCTACTCCAAGAAGATTTAAATCAAATCGGGGCAAATTATTTTTATTCAGAACAATCCTTTTTATTTCAGCTGAAACCCGTGAAACTTCTTTCCCGGAATCATCCTCTCCCCTTATCCTGTGAACATTTTTTTCTGGTATATCAATGTTATCCAGCAGATATTTTTTTGTCATTCCATAATTACTCTGATCATCTTCAGGAGGAACACATCTTTCGTCGCTCCAGAATAAATGAAGTTTCTTCCAATTAATTTTGTGTTTGAAATCGTCCGATAATTTAATAAATAAAATTTTCGGAGTACTTCCCCCGGAGATAGAAATAAAAGTATCCCTGCTTTTTTCTGCATTATTCTCGACAAGATCGGCTAACTCTTCCGAAATCTGAAATGCAATTTCTTCCGGAGTCCTGAAAATCTTAAGTTCTAATTTCATAGTAAACCGCGTACTTTTAGTTTAAACAATTAAATAAAAAATTATACGGGTTTGTATCCTGAATTCCGTATTTCTAATATATAAATATTATTGATTTTTAATAGAGCGGCTTTTTTAAGTAGATTTGTAATTATTCTTCATTAAAGAAATAATGAAACAAAGTATAATTTTGTGGATAGCTGCAGTCGTCATAACCTTTCTAGGGGGATTTCTACAAAGCCGTCTGAGCAATGAATACCCGGTATCAGGCTCTTTTGGTATCGAAGGAAAAGAAATCGGATATAAACTGGATAAAGTCTACTACGGATATGATGATTTTAAATTCTTTCTAAAATCTGATATAGACGGGGTTTCAGGGATTGTATTCTGGAAAGCCACGGGCGCCGGTGAATGGAGAAGTTCTGAATTAACCGATAGGGGTGAAATACTTTCAGGAAAAATTCCGAATTATAAGCCGTTAACAAATATCGAATATTATATCAAGGTAGACTATAATAACAAATCATATAATATTCCTCCTGATAAAAAACCGGTAACTATGACTTTTTATGGTAAAATTCCTTCTTCGATAAATTTCTATTATTGGTTTACACTTTTCGGGGTTTTACTGCTTGCGGTAAGAACAGGGCTTGAATACTTTCAGATTCCCGGCAAAATAAAAAAATTAAATGTTTTCACTTTAATCTTTGTATCCGTTAATGTATTTGCTTTCCATCCGCTGAGAACCACCTATAAACTGGGTGCTGTTGGTAAATCGGTAATCCAGATTACACAAATGTTTCAATTTTCTTCCATCCTGTTATTAGTAACCTGGGTACTGGCTACCGCATTAATCTTCAATATAAAAAATATCAGGATCTGGGCACCGGCAGCAGCTATAATTACCTTAATTATTTATGAGTTAGGACACTTCTAGGAAAAGCTTGAGCTAAACGTTCCTTCACTACCATTAACAATAAGAAAATGATGATTCTATTGACAATAATTAGATATTACTTTATTTTGATTTCTATTAAAACAATACAAAACTTCACTTAAAAAACTGAGCTTCATTTAAATTCGATGAGTCATCGGGTGGATATTTTCTATTTTAAATCTGGAATATTTTTTGAATCTCTATTTGGAGCCAATGATCTATCCTTTGCTTCCACCTCTTTTCCCTTAATTCTACGTGATTCATCATTTTTACTTTCCTTATTTAACCAAAAATATGAATATCTGTAAGATCATTATCTATAAAATGCTGGCGTCTATTTTTTGTTTAGAATTTATTTGTTCTGATTGATCGTTATTTCCAGGGTTTATTCATTTTATAATCTGACCAGGCTTAAAATCATAAAATTCTACCTCTGCTGTGAGTCATGTGGCGAAGCCATACCAATTATAATTCTATAAGAAACTTTACAACTAACTTTCTATGAAAATAAAATTTAATATCACTAAAAAGTCTGAACCATCTTTTTCATCAATTCTGGATTTCAATAGATTTCCGGTTTCTATGGGAAGAGATGAGAAAAATGACGTTATTCTGCCTGATCCTTTTAAGGTGGTCTCACGTAAACATGCAAAGATCCTGAATACTGAAGGAATTCTTCAGCTTGTAGATCTTGAATCGGCAAACCTTACTTACCTGAATGAAGAAGCTCTTATTCCCAATGAGGAAAATGCGTTGAAAACGGGGGATATAATAAGAATCGGGGAATATGAAATTAAAATGGAACTGGTTAAAGAGCAGGAAATTTCTGAAGATGATGATCAGAAAACGATGGTTTTTTCGAGCCCGTTTGCAGAAGAAGTTAACAATATAGTCGAAAGTCTAAATAGAATCTCTGAAAAATTCTCAGAAGACGACTCGCCCATGAAACTGGAAATGTTGAAATTCTCCGTTATGCAGAGCTTTAATTTCCTGGAAAAAAACCAATCTAATAAATATCTCGCAGAATATTTTGCTGAACATTTTCTGGATAAAAAAATCCAAGTTCATTCTCCTCAACCGCAGCCCCGCACAGAACCAAAGAAAACCAGTGAACCTTCTTCCCTACAGGCCTATTCATTAAGCTCTCACTTTACAGAAACCATCGATGTTCTCCTTGATACATTTACGAAACTTATCCAGGGATTCCTGCAATTCAGACAGGAATTTTTTGGTGTGACAATTTATCACACAATCCCGACGGGTTCATTAAAAGAATTTAAAGAATTCCTTTTCAATCCCGACATTTCACAGGAAGATGAAAAGAAAAGGCTCGGATTATTAAAAGAAGAAACTTCTAAACTATTATCTCACCAGATCGGTTTACTCGAAGGATACCAGCTATCGGTTACTGATGGAAGCAAAGCTTTGCTTGAAACACTCGATCCGACCATAATTGAAAAACAAATCGATAATAAAAGCAAACAATCAGGACCGGATATCGGAAAGATTCTCCCATTCGCTAAAAAATCCAAAATACTTGATGCATTAAAAGAGAATTACCAGATGTATGCATCAGATCCTTATCATATTGAAAAGAAATTTTTCAGACCATCATTTATGAAAGGATATCAGAAGAGAATCATTTCAGGAAAATCTCAAAATGAATATTAATATTTACCAGGGAGTTAAAAATGAAAAAACTCGCTTTATTGTTATATCTGACTTCACTTTCTATTATTTCGGGCTGCGGCGGCAGCGGTGAAACAATTAGTGTCTCACTTCAGTGTGACAGCGACTGTAATGAGAGCAATGCTGTTGTAGTAAAAATCTATCAATTGAAAAATGCAGATAAATTTACTCATTCAAGTTTTGAATCGCTGCTGAGAAATCCTGATGAAACGCTTGGAGATGATCTGATTTCGGGAGCAAAATTTGAAAAATTAATGGCACCGGATGAGTCGTTTCCAATTACTAAATATGAAATAAACAAGGATGCCGCTTATATTGGTATTGTCGGTGATTTTCATACACCGGCCAAAGACGGCTGGTTTCAGGTTATACCGGTAAAAGACATTAATGATCTTGTCGTCAAAATACATTCAAATTCACTTTCAGTAGAAAAAGAGTAATATAGAAGTTCTTAACAAGGGAGAGAAAAAAAATAAATGAAATTCCAAAAAGTTGTCTGGTATGAGGGAATGAAGCTGGATCCGCATCATTTTCAACAATCGGATAGATACAATCAATATAATATTAATTCAAAATTCAGATTGCTTAATCCCAGTTTCTGGGGAATTAAGGAAATGCAGATTGATATAGCTGCGCTTGCAGGCGGATCTTTCGGATTTGTAGAATGCCGGGGAATTATGCCTGATGGATTCAGTTTTGATATGCCGGGGAATGACCCGTTGCCAAAAAGCAGAAATTTTGAAGATTTATTCGAAGCAACATCTGAAAAACTTGACGTGTTCCTTACATTGCCGGCAGAAAACGCATCAGGAAATAACTGCCAGTTTGAGGAGACAAATAATAATACACGATTCATGCTTCAGAACTTTGAAATGCCGGATTATAATACCGGTATGAATATGAGATCCGTCGGCATTGCAAGACCAAATTTTCAATTTAAATTTGGTAATGAATCACTTGAGGATTTCTCTTCACTAAAAATCGGAGAAATTGCAAGAAGCTCTGACGGAAAATATACAATGGATAAAAATTATATCCCCTCTTCTCTCTCTGTTTCAAATTCAGAAGTGCTTCAGGATTCAATCAGGAAATTATTAAGTGCCCTTGTATCAAAAAGTAAAGAACTTCGCCAGCAAACCACTATCCAAAAACCCGAGTTATCTCTTACCCAGGTAGAAATTCTTTTAATGCTTCAGACTATAAATTCATTTATTCCTCTTCTCAATTATTATTATCAATCACAGAATACTCATCCGGAAAACCTGTATATACTGCTGTTAAATCTTGCAGGACAGCTTTCCACATATTCGAATTTGGGGATTAAGACTTCAGAGTTTCCTTCATATGACCACAAACATTTAAATGAAGTTTTCACCCAGGTGATTAACGAAATAAATAACATGCTGAATGTCCAGAAAACTGTTGAAAGAAGAGATCTGATTATTCCTTTAAGGAAACAGGCTGATACTTTGTATGTGGGACAGTTATCTCCCAACCAGATGTCTTCCCAGTTTTTTATTTCAGTAAGCGGCGATTTACCCGAGAAGAAAATTATTACCGAGCTTCCTAAGAACATAAAAATTTCCGCTTACGAAGAAATTTTTGCGGTTCACCAGGCGGGTATTCAGGGAGTTACTATTGAATATATAGCCCGTCCTCCTACCGGAATTTCGATAGACGAAAAAGCCCACTATTTCAAAATAAATAAAGAAGGCCGCTTCTGGGATAAGGTTGTTGCCAAAAATAACATTGCTTTCTTTATTGCTTCAGAGTTCAAATCTCTTCAAATGGAACTGGTACTGCTTCTCTCGGGAGAATAACAAATTTAATATTTATAAGAAAGGTTCTGACATAAATGGACATTCCTTCTCAAAAATCAGAAAAGAAACAACCGATATCAGATATTGCTTCAGAATGCTTAATGCTCATCCTTCAGCTTCGTTCAACAAATAATTACGGTAACCCTGAAACACTGAAATCGCGGGTAACTGAAATGTTTGAAAGGTTTGAACGTGAGTCAAGAAGTGCGGGAATTGATAATGAAAAAATAACTAAGGCCAAATTCGCTCTCGTTGCCTTCCTGGATGAAACGATCATTAGTTCGGCCTGGACTCAAAAAGAGGTCTGGTTGTCGGATCCTCTACAGATAAGGATGTTTGATACTTTTAATGCCGGTGAAGAATTCTTCACTTACCTCGGGGAATTGAGGCAAAGAAGCAGTGCAAATAAAGATGTTCTGGAAGTTTACTATCTGTGCCTTGCTCTTGGATTTAAGGGGAAATACCAGCTTCAGTCACCTGAACTGCTGAGAAGAGTAATAGACGATCTTAATATGGAGCTTCATCCTGAAATGTATAAAGCAATTGATACTATCTCTCCAGATGCAAAACCTTCTGATATTTTACTTCCAGGAGCAAAAAGAGGTTTACCTGCCTGGGTTTATCCGGCTTCCGCCATTGTTATTTTTCTAATCTTTTACGTTATCATGTCGCTTTCAGCAACAGGTAAGGCAAATGATATAATAGAATCTCTGAAAAGCCTTATTTCATAATTTATCATCTCTTAAAAAAATCAATTATGAGTGCAATTATTAATTTTATTAAAAATCCTTCTTCGATAATGGCAATAGCAGGGTTGCTTCTTATAATCCTGGTACTTGTATTGGGTTCAGTCTTCGGGATGTCCTTCATTGTTCAGATTGCTATAGTCGTTTTTATTTTCCTTGTTGTAACAATCCTGATTCTTTACAAAAAAATGAAAGATGCACAGAAAGCGAACCAGATAGAGGCGTCAATCGGGAGCCAGGCCAATGATCAGATGCAAAATATAAGCCCTGAGAAAAAAGCTGAAATAGAGCAGTTCAAAAAACAACTGGAAGCTGCAATTGCATCTCTGAAGAATTCTAAAATAGCAAATGGCAAATCGGGTAAAGCTGCACTTTATGCTCTACCCTGGTATATGATTATCGGACCATCAGCCGCCGGGAAAACAACTGCCATTCAGAATTCCGGACTTGAATTTCCTTTCGGAAAGGAGGGTTTCAGAGGTGTTGGCGGAACAAGAAACTGTGATTGGTTCTTTTCAACTAAAGCAATTTTTCTTGATACTGCCGGCAGGTATGTATCCGAGACTGAAGATCGTCCCGAATGGATTGCCTTCCTTGATGTCCTCAAGAAAAACAGAAAGAGGAAACCTGTAAATGGTGTTATAATTGCTATTAACATAGATGAAGTAATTAATGCAGATAAGGATCAACTTTCCGATCATGCCAAAAATATGAGGCAGAGAATTGATGAATTAATTGAAAATCTTGGCGTGAATTTCCCGGTCTATTTTATCTTCACAAAGTGTGATTTAATCCAGGGTTTTGTAGAATATTTTGGAGATTTCAGCGAAATAGAACGATCACAAATATGGGGTACGACTTTTAACTCCCAACAGATACTTGCACAGGACCCTAAAGGAATATTTGATGCCGGGTTTAGAAAGCTTGCGAAGAAGTTATTTGAAATCAGAACGATAAGATTAAGCAGTCCTTTGAAACGGGAACAAAGAAGAAAGGTTTTCCTTTATCCATTCCAGTTCAATTCACTCAGGCAAAAGTTAACGTATCTGATCGGAGAAGTATTTCAACATAATCCGTATCAGGACAACCCCCTGTTCCGGGGATTTTATTTCACAAGCGGTACACAGGAAGGTTTACCACTCGATATTGCGATAAGAGAAATAGCCAGGCAGTTCAATCTTCCCGAACCATCAGCAGATGAGTCTGAGGAGGCTGTTGAGAAGAAAAATTATTTTATAAAAGATTTACTGAATGAAATTGTTATCGGTGATCAGAATTTTTCGGCGGGACAAACAAGAGGTGCCGTCCAAAAACAAGGATCAGCACGCTTGATCACTATAGGTGCTTCAGTCGTTTTTCTCATCGTATTATCAATTCTAACAATTATAGGTCATAATGGGAACAGCAGTTTTCTCGAAAAAGAGGAAAGTGTTTCTTCCTCTTTCCTTAAGATTGACTGGGGTGGTAATCTTTTAGGCAACTTTTCTAAAACCGATAGTCTCATTACGCTCATAAAGGATATCCGGGAGGGAAAAGGAAATGAAGCATTTATAAGTTTTGGAATGGATAGAAGCGAAAAAACTTTACCGTACCTGAAAGATATTTTCATTAAAAAAACATCGGATTTCTTCCAGCAGAATATTTATGACGAACTTGTAAAAAGTCTTAATGATTATGCAAACGGCAAGGATTTTTCCGGCGAATTAACATATAATTATCTCAAATCTTATCTGCTTCTTGGAAATGAAAGAGCACGGATTGATACCTCAGAACAAAAATTCCTGACTAATGTTTTTTCTGAAATATTGAATACGCGTTATATAAATTCAAACCCGATTGCATCAACAAGCGAAAAGGATTCTTTGAAACATTTATTCCGCAATTATCTTTCATTCTATGTCAGCTTATTTTCTGATAAAGAAGTTCCTACCATGCGGAATGATAACCTTTTAACCAGCCTAGTACGTGATAGAATCCAGTATAGACCGAACGCGGAAAGTATTTATGCAAGATTAAAACAAAACGGCATCAGTCAGTTTCCCAATGAACTTTCACTGGAGCAGACAATTGGCGGAAGATATTCAAGTGTGATGACAACTGAACAGAAGGTACCTTATATCTTTACCGCGGACGGCTGGAAGAATTATATTCAGCAGGCCATAATTGAAGAGAGTGTCAATCCCGGCAAAGAAGATTGGGTGCTGGGAAAGTCAAATCTGAAACCTGCAAGTGATAGCTTCAATAGTGAAGAAATTAAAGAAGGACTGGTAAATTTATATCTGAACGACTATAAATTGAACTGGCTTCAGTTTTTGCAAAGTATCAGGTACACCGGATTTGATAATGTTCCGCTTGCTTCCAATAATCTCAAAATTCTAAGTGACCCTGTCAATTCACCTTTGATATCTGTACTTAAATTATTTGCTACACAGTTAAGTATTATTGTTGATATTCAAGCTCCGCCGGATTCCTCTGCAAAGAAAACTCAGTTCTCCGGTTTGGATTTAAATTCAGGAAATCTTAATGAAACCAAAAAATATGTAAAATTTGTCCTTGGTTCTCCTGATGGGTCAACGGGTGCTGATCTGAATGCGATTCTGGCACAGTACGGAACGGTAAGCGGCATACTGGAACAGGTGAAAGGAGGACAGGACCTTGCAAAAGATTATGCAGTAAAAGTACTGGGACAAAGAGCTGCCGAGTTACCTACTGCATTACAGGTAATCCGCGGTTCAGCTTTTAATGCTCCGGCATTGCAAAATTTATTATCAGATCCCATCATATTATCGTGGAAAGCAATACTTGCAGATGCGGGCCAATACTTAAACCAGCAGTGGAAAGCTAAAGTATCTGATGCGTTTAATAAGGCGCTTGCATTATCATTTCCCTTTAGAGGTTCACAAAATGACGCACCTATTCAGGATTTCAAAGATTTCTTCAAACCTCAATCCGGTATTTTATGGTCGTTTTATAACGATGAATTAAGCGAGTTTATTAACAAAGACCGCTGGAAAACCAATCAATGGGAAAATGAGGGTTTAGCAGTTTCAGACGGATTTATTACGGCTCTTAGAAAAGCTGATGATATTACCGCCACTTTATTTAAGAGCGGTGATCTTGGAATAAATTTCCGCCTTAAACCTCAGCTCCCGGAGTCCAAAACGGTCGGATCATCAAAACCAATAGTCGAACAGGTTTATCTTTATCTGGATGGAACAGAGGATTATTACAAAATGGGTTCGCCATTCTGGATTGATTTTGCATGGCCGGGAGTGAAAGGAACACCCGGTGCCAGAATGAATATTTCATTACGAAACCTCGGAACATCAGATACTAAGAATTTTGACGGAGAGTGGGCTTTGTTTCGTCTGTTAAATGAAGCTACTATCTCCAGAGGTGAATCCGCCTCACAATATAATTTTAACTGGTTTTTTCAGAAAAACGGAAGTTATAATGTTACAGTTTCGTACCAGTTAAGTACAGGAAGCTCGAAAAATCCATTTGAAAGAGATTTCTTCAGCACTTTCCGCCTTCCTGATAAACTTAATTAATATTATTAAAAGGTTTTGATTCATAAAAATTCAGAAGAAATTGTTTCAGGGTACTTTGGGAAGCTTCCTGAATTCAATGATTTTATAAAATACAATGCCGGATCTTCCGAGATACTATACATTGATAACTGGCTTCAGGAAGGGCTTGCCCAGGTTAAGGCAAAATTTAAAGCAGAATGGAAAGATAAATATGATTCTCTCCCGCCGACAGGTTTTTTCCTGCCTGTTCCCTCCTCAGATAAAATAGCTGCGGGGATGCTGTATGCAGGAAAAGATAAAAGCGGACGGGAATTCCCGTTTATTATTTTTTATATTATCACTGGAAAACTGTTTGATCCTTTTTATTTGATACCGGCCGAGCTTGAACACAATCTTTCCGGACTGGATGAAACTTTAAGAAAAGAAGAAAGTCTTAATTCACTAAATAATGCGTTAAAGAATTATAGTATTTCCTTACCTTCGAAAGATTCGGTTCATAACAGTTTCCGGCAATACCTTTCGGGTTCTCACATCAATGAATTCTTAATAAGGACAGGCTTCAGCAGTTTAGAGGAAATAATCAGAGACAGTATGTATCAGGATAATTCATTTATAAAAATAACTTTTATTACCGATGAGTCACATTTCAGCTATGATGCCGGATTTCTTATTTGTCTCCTAAATAAAAAATTAAATCTTTCCTACAGACATTCATCCATCTTCTGGAATAAGAATCTGGATGGACTTTATCAAATAATAATATTCCCATTTAAACTGACAACTTCTAACTTCATCGATTTACTCTCAATTGATTGTAAGGATGACAGAGTAATCCACATTAAGTCCTCTCCGGGTGATTACGAATATCCGGAGACAAATAATTTAACATTAGGGGAATTTTTAAAGACTTTGTGATCAAAGAAATATAAGGAATAAACTATGGCTGAAACAATAGAAGAAACCGAAGTTTCAGAATTTGTACAGGACTTTCTAGAACCAATACCGGGAGATTCGCCGGCAGGAACCGATGCATCAAATGCTGAAGAATACTTCAAACTCGGTATGGAATATCCCAAAACAGTCCCGGATTATAAAAACTGGATTGATTTATCAGATGTAATTCTTAAAGTAAAAAGTAAAGATATCAAGGTTGCCTCCTGGATGTGCTTTGCTCTTTACAGAAGTGAACAATTAAAGGGCTTTAAGAATGGTTTGGAACTGGTTTACAATCTTCTTAAAAAATTTGGAAACGATTTATTCCCTGAGAATCCCGCGTTAAAAAGTAAAGCCATTCAATTTCTTAACACATCAAGAGTTACAAAACTTATTGAACGGGAAGAAATCAATAAATCTAATGCAGATGATGTAATAAAAATCGGAGAGCTTTTAAAATTAATATTAACTGAATGTGAAAAACTTATGCCTGATAACATTCCTGTTTTACAAGGGTTACAGGATATAATGGCTGCACATTCTGAAACTTCGAAAAAAGCTTCAGCCCCTCCTCCCCTCCCTGAAAAGAAACCGGCACCACCGGTTCAGCCTAAAACTGAAAGACAAACACCGATATCCTTTTCAAGAGAGGAGCAGCCAGTTGCTGCTGCAAAAGCTCCAAGACCTGCGTCCGAAGATGAAGCTGGTGTCCAGTTAAGACGCATACTAACCTACTACTATGAAGTAATTGAGAATAACGAGACTATCGAAAGAGTCCCTGAATCTTTCTTCACATTTGGAATTGCACGTCAGCTTCAGTGGAGTACCCTGGTGCTTCCCACTGCAGAAGAAAAAGTTACCGGTATTGAGCCGCCTAATGAGATAATAAGAAAACTCATAAAGGACTGGTTCAGTGAAAATAAAACAGAAGTTTTGATTCCCAGAATTGAGCTGGAATTCATCAAAGATAACAGTGAATTCCGTTATTGGCTGGATGCACAGAGATATCTTGTTCTTTTCCTTGAAAGGAAAGGCGGTAACTATTTAATTGCCGCATATGATATCAAATATCATTTATCAAGATTGATAAAAAGACTACCTGAACTCCAAACATTAATATTCAGCGGCGGTGAAATTCCATTTGCGGATAAAGAAACTATCAGATGGCTCGATGAAATTGCCAGGAGCAGCCCAACAGCAGAAAAAACAACTGAATCCGGCACTGTTTCTCTAACACCGATTGTCGACTCAACTTATGAAGAAATCATTGCAGAATATAACCAGGCAATAAAAAATCTGCCGAAAGAATTTGAAGAAAATTTTCAAAAAATGCAGCTGAAACTAAGTTCAGAAGAGAGACCCAAAGGTAAATTTCTGCGCAGGTTAAATATCGGAAATCTCTGTTATGAGGCTAAACAGTATAGTGTAGCTAAGGTAAACCTTGAAGAATTAAAAGTAATAATTGATGAAATGAATTTAGCTGAGTGGGAGCCTGCATTGAGTACGGCGGTTTGGCGATCACTTTATTTAACGAATATCCAGCTTCTGTTTATGACAGAAAATGAAAATTCAAAAATTATTTTAGAGAAGGAACAGGAAGAATTATTTAATAAAATAGCAAAATACAATGGAATATTAGCAATTAATTTAGAACAACAAAAACATAAAAGGAGGAAGTAGTATATGGCAAGACCAGTTGCACCCAAAATAGCGCAACGTGTCAAGGTTGCAATTCTCCCGAGCAGCGATGCAAAGGAAAGTGTGGAACTTGATTACCGGATGCTGATTACCGGCAACTTTAGTAAAAGTGAACCGGGAAGCCAGCCGCCGGTTAAAGACCGCAGATTGAGAACCATCGGCAATAAAGGTGATTATAAGAGGGTTCTGAAGGATTTAAATCCTAAGCTGAAACTCACCGTACCTAACAAACTCTCTGACGATCCTGACGCCAAGATGGAAGTAAAGCTTGATTTTCAGGATATAAAAGATTTTCACCCCGATGAAATAGTCAAGAAGGTGGAACCCCTGCAGAGACTTCTGGAAGCAAGAGAAAGACTGAAAGAACTCAAACTCGCTGTTCTTCGTGATGCAAACCTTAAAAAAGCACTGGAAGGTGTATTGAAAGACGGCGGCGCAAGTATTGATGACCTGATGGCCAAACTCGGCACCCAGGGAAAATGAATGAAATGAAAAAATATTTATGAATTTTTAATTGTAAACGGAGGTTTAATTAAATGGCTAAAGAAAAATCAGAATCAACTGAACAGGGACAGGAAACTGAACAAAGTTCTGTTGATAGGCTAATCTCCATGCTGGATGACAATAAGAAAACTGCTGTCGCTGAATTCATAGGCAAAGTTGGTAAGGAATCACAGGTGTTTAAGATAACCGGAGCACTTGTAGATTCTTATATAGCAGACCTTGACACAGTCCTTAGTGCTCAGATGGATGAAATTTTACATAACCAGGATTTCCAGGAGCTGGAATCAACCTGGCGGGGACTTTTATTCCTTGTACAGAATACCGAGTTTAGCAAACCGGTAAAATTCGAACTTCTTGATGCTGCAAAAGAAGAACTTTATGATGATCTGAATGATGCTGCCCTGGGTGAAGGATACGAAAAAGACTCCGGGTTGTGGCATCATGTTTACTGGGGGGCGTATGATAAAGTGGGCGGCCATTCATACACTGCTATGATTTCAGATTATCAGTTCGGAAACACCCCTCAGGATATTTCCATGCTTCAGCATTTGTCAGTGCTTTCTGAATCAGCGCAGATTCCCTTTATAGCAAATGCAAGTCATAAGTTCTTTGGTGAAAACAGTATGACAGATGTGATGAACAATCGATTCCTGCCCGAACAATTAAAGGAAGGTGCCGCTTATGCATCATGGCGTGCTTTCAGGGATGATGACCGTTCAAAATATATAGGGCTGACGCTGCCAAGATTTCTGGGCAGACTCCCCTACAGTGCAGAAGCTGAACCCACAAAAAATTTCAATTATTCTGAAAATGTAATGCGGGCAGGCAAAGATAATAGTCTCTGGTGCAGCACATCTTTTGCTCTTGCTTCCAATATGGTAAAGAGCTTCGAGAAGTGGGGCTGGAGTGTAAAAATAGTCGGCGTTGAATCAGGCGGAAAAGTTGAAAGTCTTCCCGTTCCCACTTACGAAGAACACGGGCAAAAGAAGCTTAAAGTTCCACTCGAAGCATCGGTAGGTCAGGCAAAGGATGCAGAACTTTGCGATCTCGGTTTTATTCCATTAGCTCACTGGGATAGAACAGACTATGCATGTTTTTTTGAAACACCATCTGCCAATAGAGCTAAGCAGATAAAAAATGATCCGACAGCAACAGCAAACTTCTCTGTGGGGTCACGACTTCAATATACTATGCTTGTCACCCGCATAGCACATTACCTTAAATACCGTCAGCTGGTATTTGTTGGTAAAAGTGCAGGTCCCGGAGAGATAAAAAAAGATATGTCAAGCTGGCTTGATACGCTGGTTGTTGACATGCCCAATCCAGCTGAAAAAGTTGTAGCGGAAAAACCGCTTCGTTCATATAGACTTGATGTCACTGAATTAAAAGAAAGACCCGGATTTTTCCAGATCAGTGCAGAATTCAGACCTCACGTTGCTATCACTGGTATGGATGTAAACCTGAAATTAATCGCATATCATTCGGGTGAAGAAGGATAAGCATTTCAGATCGATTTGTGCTCAGTTATATAATTAAATAATATCAAATAATTTGGAGGTGTAATATGGCTGTAAAAGGCGAGATTCTGTTCAAGGATGATTCAGGTAATGATCTTGAGGGCCCGCGCCCAAACGGTTCCTGTACTGTGCTGGAGTTTTCTCAGATGCTCAAATTACCGACTGATGTTTCTACCGGACAAATTACCGGAAGCAGAATTTATGAACCATTCATGGTTATGAAGGAGATAGATAAACTTACTCCATTGATGTTTCAATATTGTGCAGAAGGTAAAGCGTTTAAATCTGTTATCATTTCTCTTTATGAAATAGCCGAGGCAACCGGAAAGGAAACGGTTTATTTCAAATATACCTTATCGAATGTCCGGTTGGTTTCAATTGAAAATCTGATGCCTTCATCGGTTGAAACAACGCGGATGAATATTGCACATCTTGAAAAAATTCAGCTGGTAGCTGAAAGTGCAGAGTGGGAGCATGTCAAGGGTAAGACAGAATTCTCAGATCAGGGATTCTTCTCATTCAGACTTCCCGGTTAATAACCCCTGTTTGCGGGTGGATTTATTATTTAACAATCTTCGTAAGAGAGTGATCTAATTATCCACCCGGTTTTTTATGGAAAAATTGCATTGAATAATCTTAGCATTTATAATATTCTCCTGGGTCAATTTATTTCAGAAGCCGTTAATCCTGATGAAATAGGGCTTCAGCAATTTGAGCACCTGACAGAGGATCAGAAACTTAGTCTCAGTATAATCGAAAATCTCAGAATGATTTTAACAACGAGACGTGGTTCAATATTACATCTTCCTGATTTTGGTATTTCGGATATTCTTCAGCTGTACATTGCTTCGGATAACCCGGTTGAAGCTTTGAAGCAGGAAATCAAAGATGTAATGTTGAAATACGAACCCAGAATAAGTGATGTAAAAATCGAGAATTCAGAATTCGATCAAAAAACCCTGCGTGCTTCTTTAAAAATAATTATTAAAGTTAAGGACAGTTCCAATAAGGAAATCCTGTTAACGGAGTTTTCTACCACCGGGTGGACTAAAGTAATTTATGACAGGGATATCAGATGAGCACTGATAAATACTTCGAAAGAGAATATAATTTTCTTCAGACTTCCGGAGAGGAATTCAGCAAGAAGCACCCGACACTTGGTTCCAGGCTGCACTTAAGTGAAAGGGAAAGAAAAGATCCTTTTGTCGAAAGGTTATACGAAGGTTTTGCATTTCTTGCCGGAAGGATTCACGAAAGACTGGATGATGAATTTCCCGAAATAGCCGGCGGCATACTTGAAATACTCTTCCCTCATCTGCTCAAAGCATTTCCTTCCTGTGCTATTCTTCAGGCAAACATTAAATCAGGCGCGCTGACAGAACCTGTGGTTATACGCAGAGGCAGTGAAATTCAGACGCAGACAGGAAAATATAAAGTTAAGTACAAGGTTCAGTCCGGATCAGGCAGCGGAAGCAGATTAACGGAGAAGGATGAACCGGCTGAATTTATATTCCGGACGACTCAGAATCTTATAGTCAGGCCAATAAAATTAACTGATGTTTTAATCGAAGAAACACCCCAGGGGAAATCAAATTTAATTTTAAGAATACAAACCGACAGGAATGTGGATTATAATACTTTGAAGATGAATCGTTTCAGAATTTACCTTCAGGGCTCTTCTTCGGTAAAGTACAACCTGCATCTGTTTCTTACCAGAAACGTTGCTTCGGTTTCTGTCAGAGAAGTTATTAACGATAAATCTCCATTTCAGAAAATCGAAGAATATAAAATCGGCGTTCCTGAACTTACTACGGAGATAGAATACGACGGTGATGATTATTCTATACTTCCCTATTCAAGACAGTCCTTCAAAGGCTTCAGACTGATTCAGGAATATTTTGCATTCCCGGAAAAATTCTTCTTCATCGATATTTACGGCCTTGATAAATTTACTGCCTCAGGACAATCTTCTCAGTTCGAAATAAAATTTGAATTTAATAAGAAACTGCTTCGGGAAAAACAGCCTGATAAGAGTAATATTGTTATAAACTGCACCCCCATTGTAAATCTGTTCTCCCGTCCCACTGAGGAGGTTTCAGTCACACAGCGGCTTCCGGAGTATTATATTATTCCGGACTTATACAGAAGAAAGAGCCGGGAAATTTATTCGGTAGATAAAGTGAGCGGCATAAGTGAGAATCGTGTTGAGCAATATAAATATATACCTATTACCGCGCACGATATCCTGGATACAAGCAACCCGGAATACAATTTCAAAAGATTCTATTCTGTTTTCAGGAGATCCATCCAGAGTGACATGTCGGAAACATTCATAAGGTTGTTCGGACCGAGCATGGAAGAGGAAATTTTTCCGAAAGAAACGCTTAGTATTGAAGCAACACTGTCAAACGGATTTTTACCTTCAGCATACCTGGAAGTCGGCTCGATTAAAGAACCTCTGGACTTCCCTCCGGGCATAGAAGCAGCAAATATTACTGTCCCCGATGAAGTGCTGGAATGCCCGGAAAAACAGAACTATCTATGGTCATTAATAGCTCATCTCTCAGTCAGTTTTTCAACGCTGGCGGAAGCAGACACATTCAAAAGTATATTGAATTTATATAACTGGTCTAAAGCGCATAACCACCCGAACAAAAAAAGAATTGAAAGTATAAAAAAGATTCATAAACCAAAACTCATAAATAAAATAATGAATCAAAGCCTGATAAGGGGAATTGAATTCCATATAGAAGTTGAAGCGAAGGAATTTGAAAATGGTGAAGGAGAAATCAATTTACTTGGAATGGTACTAAATTCCTTTCTTTCACAGTATGTGACTCTTAATTCATATGTTTTTCTGAAAATAACTGAATCAGGTACAAGTAATAATTACACATGGAACCCATCACCAGGAGAGATACTTCCAGTATAGTCCAGGACATTGTTTCGCGTGGCCCTGAATATCATGTCTGGCAGGCTGTCTGGTTAAGTGAGAATATTACAAAGCAGGATAATCCTAAAAGAAAAGATTATCTTCTTGATCAGAGCGGAATAAATTTCCGTCCTTATCAGCATTATGATTATCCGCCCAGAGATATAAGATCAGTTTCATATGAAAACGGGGAGATCACATTTATATTGAATTTCCTTGGTTTGTACGGAATCAACTCACCTATACCAAGGTGCTACCATGAACAGATTTCCTTCCAGGAAAAAATTTTAGGAACAGGAAATATTCCGCTGCAGAATTTCCTGGATATTTTTAATAACCGATTTTACTGGCTCTATTACCAGTCATGGAAAAAATACCGTTTCTATCTTCACTTAAATGGTGATCCGGCTAATAAGGTTTCTGAAAGAATTAATTCATTTATCGGCAGAGGTATTTATTCCAAACCGGATTCTCACGCTATTTCTGATTTCACTCTGCTTAAGTTTGCCGGTGTTTTTAGTCAGCGTGTAAGGAATAAAGAAGGATTAAGAATCCTGCTTTCACATCTATTCCCTCATTTCCTTATAAAAATCAAAGAATTTGTGCCACATTGGGTTGAACTCGTGAATGTACCCGCACCTGGCAGTGATGATTTTAGTCTTGGCAGAAACAGCTTTATCGGGAGATCAACTATCGATTATATGAGCAGGATCTGCATTGAAATCGGTCCGTTATCCTTTGAAGATTATCTTGATTTTCTGCCCGGAACGGCAAGAGCAAAAAAATTAAATGAACTTCTTAAACTTTATGTGAATGATGGTCTTGAATATGATCTTAATTTCAAAATTAAGGCCGATACAATCGTCTCCATATCCTGGAATGACAGTCGTCTCAGACTCGGTTCGACATTCTGGCTTGGTAAACCTAAAGTAGATGAATGCAGCGTTTATATCAGGAATGAAGAATTCGCTAATCTGAACTAATCCTGTAATTATTTCTATAGCGCAACCTCTTCAACACAATACTGAAATTAAAACTAATTTAATAAATAATCAGCAGGAGAAATTAAATGCAAAGTAAGGATTTGAAATCATTACTTTTAAAGTTAAATAATTACCTGGTGCGTAATCTTGATACTGCGACCGGACTAGGCATAAACCGCGGACACTATGAAATAACTATAGATCATTTATTAAATGCCCTTATAGAGGATGGTCAGGGGGATGTTCCATTGATACTTAAACACTATGCCATCGATTCGGGGGATGTTCAGTCAAAATGCCTGCGTAATCTTGACGAAATGGATAAAGGTAATTCAGGGAAGCCCAAGCTTTCCCCGCTATTAACGGAATTGCTTGAACAGGCCTGGATAACAAGTTCAGTTCATCGTCATGAAACCAGGATCAGATCGGGAGCTTTGTTTGAAGTATTCGCATCATCAGAACAGGTAATCAGTTCCCGCCTGATGGATATTCTTTCACCTATAAAAACGGATGAGCTTCGCACCGATTTCTATAATATTGTAAAAGGATCAGTCGAGGATGAATCTGTTTCTTCCGAAATGATTTCTCAGGAAGAAGCCCGTGCAATTCCCCAGGATGGAACTGTACTCGATTTATATACCACCAATCTGGTTACTCTGGCAAAGGATGGAAAGATAGATCCGATTCTTGGCAGAGATGAAGAAATAATCCAGGTGATTGAGGTCCTTTGCAGAAGGAAAAAATCGAATCCTATTTTGCTGGGTGAACCGGGTGTAGGTAAAACAGCGCTTGTTGAAGGACTTGCAATAAAGATTGCTGCAGATGAAGTACCGGATATATTAAAGAACAACCAGATCTATTCATTAGATATGGGCTCTCTGCAGGCTGGAACCAAAATGAGAGGAGAATTTGAAAAAAGATTGAAGGCAGTAATAAATGAAGTGACTAACTCCCCTGTTCCGGCAATTCTTTTTATAGATGAAGCCCATACTCTGATCGGAGCCGGCGCATCTGCAGGCGGCGGTGATGCTGCAAACCTTTTAAAGCCCGCCCTGGCGAGGGGATCGTTCAGAGCAATCGCTGCAACAACATATCTTGAATACAACAAATATTTTGCCAAAGATGCAGCTCTCGAAAGAAGATTTCAGCCAATACATGTTGGAGAACCTGATGATGAAAAAGCCATTTTAATGCTGCGGGGGATAAAGACAAAGTACGAAGCTTACCATGGAATTCACATTACAGACGGTGCCATTGAGGCAGCTGTAAAATTATCAAGACGGTATATTGCAGGAAGACAGCTGCCGGATAAAGCAGTTGATCTTCTTGATACCGCATCAACACGCGTAAAAATGTCACTAACAAGTAAACCGGCTAAACTTGAATTGATGATAAGCCATTTGAAGTCAGTTGACATGGCAATAAATACTCAGCAAAAAGATTCAGATATGGATCTTGTAATTGACCAGGTAGTGCTGAAAGAGTTAAAAGATAAAAAATTAAAATTAGAAACTGACATTAAAGCGAATGAGGAAAGATGGACAAAGGAGAGTGAACTCACAAGAAAACTTATGGATTTACGTATAAAGAAATTTACCGGGAACGGTAATGGTAAAAGCAAGGAAGACCCGGCTATTTTGAAAGAAATAACTGAAGTCAGAGAAAAATTAAGTGCTCTGCAGGACCGAGTCCACAGGTTTTTGCCGAAGTCACTGCAAATACGGTTGCGGAAGTTATTGAAGCATGGACAGGAATTAAAGTCGGCAATATGACCCGCGATGATATGACAACTCTTCTTCAGCTTGAGGATGATTTGAAGAAAAGGGTTGTCGGTCAGGATCACGCAATAAAACAGATTGCCGATGTTATCCGCGGAGCCAAAGTCGGAATTAAAAAAGAAGAAGGTCCAAATGGTGTCTTTCTTTTAATTGGTCCCAGCGGTGTTGGTAAAACCGAACTTGCCCGTGCTGTAGCTGAAGTCCTTTTTGGTGATGAAAGATTCATGGTCACCCTTAATATGACGGAATACCAGAATGAATATAATACCTCAAGATTAATCGGAGCCGACCCCGGTCTGGTCGGTTATGGCGAAGGCGGCTCATTAAGTGAACCCGTCAGGCGCAGACCCTACTGCGTTGTTCTTCTGGATGAAATCGAAAAAGCAAATACTTCAGTTACTGATCTTTTTATGCAGGTATTTGACAGGGGGATGCTGCAGGATGCCGACAGGAGAAATATTGATTTCTCAAACACTACTATTTTCATGACTTCTAACCTGGCTTCTGAGGTGTTGTTTGAAAAGTACAACGCCGGCATGACAAACCCGGATGATCTGCTCGAAGAGCTTCGTCCTTATATGAACCAATACTTCAGACCGGAATTCCTGGGCAGACTTAAGCCTATAGTTTTTCTGCCACTGAGTAAAGAGGTATTAAAGCCGATTGTTGAGATGAAGCTGGGCAAAATCCAGAAGCGATTGCTTCAGAATCAGAACCTTGTAGTCGAATTTAATAAAGCCGTAATAGATGATATCGTTGAATCCTGCACCAGGGCAGAGACGGGAGCGAGAAATATAGATGCGATTGTCGACAAAAAACTAGCCCCGGAAATTTCTTCTCAGCTGCTTGGTTTCATGGCTGAAGGTAAAAGCCCTTCAAAAGTAACAGTTACAAAAGCAAAAGACGGTTCGTTTAAATACAAATTTATCTAATCGCTTAATAAATCCCTGATCAGGGCCTTAAGCAGGATAGATTTATAGAGGATGTAAGAGGTATCCGGAGCGTTTTTAAAGCATATGTAAAGAGTATCAGAAAAGGTTCATAAATGCCCCAAAAAGCAAGAATTACAGCAGTATTTACTCAGAATCCTCTTATTTTAACAACAAACCTGATAATTTAAGCAATTCCGGGGTACGGCCAGATTCCTGTAAGAGCAATTGAAAACAGAACAATTGAAAATAATTTACGTATTAATCATTCATTGATAACTATAAAGGTGTTCAATGCCAGAGCAAAAGTTTAATCAACCCTACTATAAGTTGCACTTCGCTGAAGTTGAAGACGACGTTTTTGGTGTTTTGTCATTCGAGGGCGAAGAAGAAATTTCCTCACTGTTTGAGTACAGAATTGTACTTGTATCTGCCGATCCTAAAATTGATTCATCAAAAATCCTGAATAAAACGGCTACTTTCACGCTTATAAGATCTGATCAGAGCACAAAGGATATTCATGGAATTATTTCGCAGTTTCAGCAATTCGGACATTCCAAAGATCATGTTTTCTATAAGGTTGTTTTAGTGCCCCGCTTGTGGAAGTCATGCCTTACATTTCAAAATGAAGTATATCAGAATATTGAAATCAAAGATCTCATTAAAGAAATCCTTGATAAAAGTGAATTAACCGGCAGTGATTACAAAATAGATCTTAAAAGTAAATATCCCAAGAGCGAGTTTATTGTTCAGTACAGAGAGACCGACTTTAATTTCCTTAACCGCAGGCTGGAACATTTTGGTATCTATTACTATTTCGATCAGAGCGGTGATAAGGATGTTGTTTGCTTCACGGATGATAACAGTAAACTGCCGGATGTAGACCTCCCTGAAGAAATCGGCTATAATGAAAACCAGGACCCTTTCGGAGATGTGGAATCAATCCTGGAACTTTCATCAAATGAAAAAATCGTAACAGGGAAGGTTCAGTTAAAGGATTATAACTACCTGTTCCCGGAAAAGCAATTAATGGCAGAAAGTAAAATAAATTCCGATCTGCCCGGAACATATTATGATTACGGTGATAATTTTGAAAATGAAAAAGATGCCGAGTTTCTGGCAAAAGTCAGAAACCAGGAGTTCATTGCCCAGAGCAAAATTTTTAGCGGAAAGACTAATTGCAGGTTATTCAGTCCGGGATACCGGTTTAAAATGGACAAACATTACCGTGAAGACTGGAACAATGAGTACATAATTACAAAAGTTTTTTACCAGGGTTCTCAGAAGGGACAATTTGTAATTTCACAAAAATTACAGGAAGCCGATATCCTTTATGAAAGCCGCTTTGAGGCAATTCCATTCGATGTTGATTTCAGACCATCCAGGAGAACCCCCGTACCAAAAATATCGGGAATTATGAGTGCAAAACTGGAATCGGGCGCCGGTGATGAATATGCATTCCTTGATGATCATGGAAGATACAAAGCAAAAATGCTTTTTGATCTGAGTGATAAGTCCAATGGAGAAGCCTCGCTGCCAATCAGATTAACGCAAAGTTATTCAGGTTCAGGTTACGGTATTCATTTTCCTAATCACAAGGATACAGAACTTTTATGGGCGTGTGTCGACGGAAATGTGGACAGACCGATAGGACTTGGAACGGTTCCTAACCCATCGCAGGCGTCACCTGTTGTGGCCAAAAACAAATCTCACAATGTTATAAGAACTGCAGCAGGTAACGAGATATTAATAGATGATAAATCAAATGAGACACAGATTGCTTTCACTACCTCAGATTCGCATAAAATCCTGATGGATGATAAAGATGATAAAATTGAAGTGACCTCAAAGGACAAACATAAAATAACGATGGATGATAAAAACCAGAATATCACAATTACTACCAAGGAAGGTCATACAATTTTACTTGATGATAAAAACACAAAGATAGTTGTCACAAGCAAGAACGGACATTTCATTCTGATTGAAGATACAGACGGTGCTGAAAAAATACAGATGTCCGATAAACCAAAGAAAAATAATTTTATAATCGATATAACAAATCAGAAACTTTTAATAGAAACCAAAGAAGGAAGCATTGATATCCAGGCACCCAAAGGTGAGATCAGTGTAAAATCCAAGACTTTTAAACTTGAAACTGAAGGCGATACGGAAATAAAAGCAGCAAATATCAAAGAAGAAGCCAAACAGGATTATAAGCTGAAAGCTGCCGGGATAGATGAGGAAGCCAAGTCAGCTTTGAAATTAAAGGGAATGACTTTGGAAGCAAAAGCTGATACAAATGCCAAAGTTGAAGGTGGCCTCAACATTGAATTAAAAGGCGGTGCATCAGCAAAACTATCGGGAGGCGCAATGACGGCTGTAGAAGCCTCAGGACAAACAAGCGTTAAAGGCGCTATAGTAATGATTAATTAAAATTTGAAAATTTATTCATCAATTGTTATAAAAAATCATGGGTAAACCGGCCGCAAGAATGGGAGATCCGACTGCTCACGGAGGAACGATAGTGAGCGGTTTTCCAACCGTCCTTATTGGAGGAATGCCTGCAGCAAGACTCACAGATATGCATGTCTGTCCTTTTATAACACCGGCTGTACCGCCAATTCCGCATGTCGGCGGACCAATAACCGGACCCGGAGTTCCAACAGTATTAATTGGAGGAATGCCTGCTGCCTGTGTCGGTGATATGGCAGTTTGTGTAGGCCCTCCTGCTACGATACTTATGGGCTGTCTCACTGTTTTGATTGGTCCCGGAGGCGGTGGAGGAGGTGGTGGTGGTGCAGGTTCCAGTGGTGCTGCATCAGCCCAGGTAAGTGCAAAAAATGCCGTGGCAGGAAGTCCTGAAGCTACAACCAGGGAAAAACATTGGATCGAATATAAGTTATTGGATAAAGCCGGAAACCCGGTGAGCGGAGTGGATTATAAATTAACTGATACTGAGAGCAAGGACTCTTACAGTAAGGTTAAGACTGACGGAAGGATAACAAGGGATGCATTAAAAGAAGGAGATGCAACTCTTATCCTTAAAAATTTATATAATGCCAAATGGTCAAAGGAACTCGTTAAACCCGGTGATAAAGTCGAAATGAGTGTAGAATCCGAAGGATTGGATGGCGAGCAGGTTACTTTTTACATCTGGCAAAAGGATATTCTGAAAGCTGATTCACAAATAAAAAATATTGAAGTAAAAATTCAGGGGGATAAAGCTAAAACTGATTGGGAAATTCCATTAAACTCTGAAACAGGCAAAGGAAAAGATGAGGGATATTCCTGCCCGCAGTATTACTTCACAGTTCTTTGTAATCCCGATTTAACAGCCCGGTCAGGGATGCTCTACATTGAAGATTTTATTGAAATAGAATTAAAAGATGATGAGGGTAAACCGAAAGGCAATGAGGGATTTGTTCTTTACCTGCCTGATGGAAAAATTATTCAGGACAAGCTTGATTCTAATGGTTATAAAAAAATCGAGAAAATTCCGGCAGGAAGATACTCAATTAGCTTTCCTGATTTAAAGAAGAAAGAGAAAACGTAAGATTTCAGAAAATTACCAAGGAAAGAAATTTTATTAATTGTGGACGATTTTAAATTAAAGCTTAGAGATGCCGATAAAAAGACATCGAACCTGATATCGGGACAAAAAAATAAATTTACAATCAAATCAAGTTCCGAGGTAACGGTCATCGAAATGGAAGATATAAACTTTCATTTCGACAGTGCTGTACTTTTACCTGATTACGGACCAACGGCACCTCAGCCCGGAACAGGGGAACAGAACCGTATTACAGGTCTGGGTGTTTTATTCGCATGTTTTAAACAATCTGAGAAACAGGATTTTGAGCAAAAAATATTAATAGCAGGCCACACGGACAAAAAAGGAAGCAATCAATATAACCTTACTTTATCGCAAAAAAGAGCAGAAAATGTATTTTTCATGTTCCTGGGAAAGAGAAGCAATTGGATAGAATCATCCAAGGAAAAACACCAGGTTGAAGATATACAGCAAATATTAAAATGGATTTCTTTTAATTTTCAATTTGACTGCGATCCAGGCCCTATAACGAACTCAATGAACCAGGAAACCGAAGCTGCGATTTTAAACTTCCAAAAAAGGTATAACATAGATTTTGTGATTCTGCTGATTCACCAGAGTAAATTCGACCGCACTTTTACAAAAATTGATGAGGATGGAAAGGTAGGAAAGCAAACCTGGGGAGCATTCTTCGACATGTACACTCTCGAACTGCTGATTGTTATGGGAATCAATGAGGATGGGCTTAATGATGAGAGAGCAAAATTACAATTTGTGGAAAAGAATCCGCCCCATCCTGCACCTGTAATCGGCTGCGGAGAAAATCACCCCGCAAGTGAGGCAAAAACCGAGGATGAAAACCCGGTTGACAGACGTGTAGAAATACTTTTCTTTGATGATGGAGAAGAACCGGAATTAAAATGTCATCCTCAAAAATTAACCTGTATAGCCTCTAAATGCGACCTGTATCCCAAGGGATTTTTTAAACGAAATCCTGTTCCGGTTGACCCCCTGCCTCTTCCAAGCGGACTTGCGGTGCGTGTTCACCTGAAATTTATTTATAAAACACCTGAAGGCACGGAAAGAACATTCCCAAAAGGTTTTCCTTTTACTTTAAGATTTGAGGATAATAGTGAAGAATTAAAAACATTAGATAATGACAGCGGGATAGTATTTCTGCAAATTTTAAGGGCGAAAAAATCCTTTACTATAGAATTCAAATTTTCGGCTGTTAACTTTATTGGCGAACCGAAGGATGTTTCGGGGAAAGATGAACTTTTAACGGAAAGTGAAATAAAGGAAAAAATTAAAAATGGGTTTAAAGTATTTAATCTTCCATTACAATTTGATTTGAAAACATCTTCGTGGACATTATCTCCGTCTGTACCTGATTTTGATGATAAAGAAAAAAAGTTTATAAAACTTGATGACCTGAGCGTTGAAAATATTGGTTCTGAAGCCTCACCGATTAAAATGATTCTGGACCCGCACTGGCAGTTTTACAAATTTCAATATTTCGACCGTCTTCTGAAGGATAAAAAGAACATATTACCACTTTTAATTGAGGGATTCATTGATTCAGCCAAAACAGGATCTTCACCTGATATAAAAAGTAACTGGACAACAGATACAGAAGGCTGTCAGTGCCTTCCGTTCATTATTCAAAATACTTCATCCGGTACTAGACCGCTGATTCAATTCACAACTGATGCAAACACTTTTATTGAATCAAAAAAAGATGGAACAAGAAATTACATTTCAGGCGCAACTAAAAATACTGCTGAAGCGGACAGACTCCGATTTTATGATATACCTGTATTATGGAAATCAAAAAATTATTTCGCCAAATTATCCGGTGGAACGGGAAACCCGCCTGCAAAAAAGGGTAAATTTGAAGACCTGGCTTCGGAAATTACGAGCGACACAAAACCATTAATATTCAGTCTTGACGATATTATTCTTATAGATAAAGATTTAAATCCTGTCGAATGGATCCCTGATAACAAACCGGAAAACCGTATATCAATTTTTTGCAATACTTTTGCACGTTCCGGTCCCAGCAATGATGATTTATCTTCTGAAGGATTATTTAAACCGGATGGTAAAGCTTTCATCGACGCGAGTAATATCAAAACATTTACAGGAAATAATAATGGTTTTTTTACTCAGCTCCCGACCGATGAAAAAACAAGAAATTACATATCGGATTACCCGGACTGGACAAGATTAATAATTGCCCAGGGAAACTTTTTTGATGTATTTGATAAAAGAACTATTGATGGCAAAGGAGATGTAACAGGCGCCCGGGCAGCGGTTTCCATTTTAAATGTTTTTGCATCCCCTGCTACGTTTGTTCAGCCGAGGACCAACAGACCGGGAGTTCCTAATCCGGTACAGACCGATTTTTGTGAAGTGCAGGCTTTATTTGAACAGGACCATGTAATCTTTAATCAGATTGGACGGTTCGACATTGTCAGATTAAGATGTTGTGAGATTGATACCGACGATGTTACAGAATTAAGCGCTTGTATGGTTTATCTGAGATTGTTTTTTAATTTTAATTCCAATATTAAAGCGGATTTTAACCCAAAAGCCAAGCCATTAAATCTGAGCGGCAATACTGCGAATGACTGGATTGAAACAGCAATCTTAAATTTATTACACAGATGGAACGGACCGGATATTGTTGACAAAACTACATTTAATCCCGGGTCTGCATTTGTTCTTCCATTAAATACATCTGATAAAAAGTTCAAATCTAAAGTAATCTGGTTTGCTCAGTCACTTCCTAAAGAAAAATCACATTTTGAAATAGGTGTATTTAAAGACGACACTGATCCCGGAGGCGTCAGAGGGTTTATGCGGTCAAAACAGGGAGAAGGTGTGTTAGGAGAAACAGATAATGCTCCTTTATTTAAAGTCATTAGAAAAGATTCAGCAGGAAAACCATTAAATATGGATTTTGGAGGATTTTTTACTTTTGCTCATGAATCCGGACATGGGGGAAGTTTAGTTGATGAATATATAGAATCTACCGTTTCGGGAGGAATTCCGGGATTTGACAGTTATTCACCAGGATCCCCTTTCAGCATTGATGATCAGGCGATGATGAGAGCCAACCGGGAGGTCCGGGCCCGGCACTACTGGCACATTGCCGAATGGTTCAGGCAGCTTGACGGGAAGAATAAAATTGAATATAAAATAAATCATGGTACGCATAATTATATTCTGCCCCATATTGCTGATGATCCTGCAAAGAATTTAAAAGGTGAACCGAAAAAAAATTTTATCGGATGGCCCGCGGTAGAAAAGAACGACAATAAACTTGGCGCCCACGGTAAATTTAATATCTTTTTCTATCCGTTAGGAGATGAAAAATATTCCGCTGAATTTCTACCGGGGTTAGCTAAAAGTCCCGGGGTTTTTGAAGGAATCATAATTGTTCTGATTAAAATAGAATTGGATTTTCCTACTAAGGATTCGACGAAGATCAGAAATTTTATAAATCAAATTGAGGGAAAGATTACTCTTAAATTTAATTTCCCAAATAAATTCGGGGTAAACGGAAATATCTTAGGGAAAAAATTTAACCGTATACTTCTCAATTTTGCTCCCCGTTATTTCGCCAAGAATTTTTCCACGACAAAAAGAACCGATACTTCAGAGCATATATTTGTCAAAATCAATGATTCAGGAAAGGCAGAATGGGACAGCGGCTTATTATCAAACGACCACAAATTATTTTTCCCCATGGATAAACCCGACTCTTTTGCGGATTTCTTTGGCAACATGATTGGTTTGGCTGACGGGACCTTAGGAAATACCGCCAGTTATGAGCCTGTTGTAAAAATAGTTATTCCTGATGCCAAAGTATTTTCTTTATAAAAGTTTATTAATCTTTCTTATTCCATTAACTATTCAATGTCAAAAGACAGAAATAAACCATAAATCAATGGAAACAATTTTTTATCAGGATAATTTAGAAAGTCCGCTCGAAATAAATACAGCCCCGGTTAAAATAGAAGAACGCGGGAGTAAAATACCTTTTAAAGATTATACCTTCAGTGAAGAACAAAAAAATTATTTAACACATTATCTCAGCCCTGAGCGAAATTCAAGGCTTGATTCTGAATTACCGAAAAATAATTTGTGGGAATTAAAATGGAAATCAAAGATCGATTCATCAGCGATCCCCTGGTATCTCTTATTTAAAAATGAGAGAATAATTATTCAGAATGAATCCGGATGGCAGCTATTTGATACCTCAGGCAAATTAGCGGGTTCCGGAGTCAGGTCGGAGGGCGATATAACGGTAAGCACATCCGATAACAGCTTTTTTGTTAATGATCACTCAGGATATATTCAATGTGTCGATTTAATATCAGGTAACAGGAGATATTACGTTTATCCATATTTAGGAAAGGGATTTAACAGGAGTGTTATTTACACTAATGGCGATAAAATCATTGATTCCGGTTTTGAGCTTCCTGTAATGACACACAATTCCCCGATCAAACCTCCTGAGATGACCATACTGGAAGAAATAAAAATTGGCAATCCAACTGATACAGATGAAGACGGTGTTCTTAAATCGACGGCCGGAAGGAAAAATATACTTGTCAAAACCGGTAAAATTATCACTGCTCTTCATGATACCACAATCGTAATTGCTGTCACTGATCATATTTACTTTATTGATACTGATCTCAAAGTAACTAAAGAACTTGCAGGAGATTTTATTCCCCTTGAAATGAGTCTTGATGAGGAAATGCGGATATACCTTTTAGCAAATATTGAAATCGAAGATAAATACAAAATGGAGTTTTGGATTATTGAGCCGGACGGCAGCCTGATCTGTAAAACAGAAATTCCGCCGCGTGAAATAAATAATTTAACCCCTCCTGCAATTGATTATAACCATACTGCGTATATAGCATATGATGATAAAATAATAGCCGTTTCCCCTGCCGGTACAATTTTATGGGAAAAATATATTCAAAAACCCCTTGCGGGAATCACGGTTGTTAAGGATTATTTATTCCTTTCTGAAGGGAATATTTTGACAGCATTTGATCATAATGGTGAACGCAGATTCTTTTATGATTTTAATGAGGAATTATCCACTTCACCAGTTATGGTTGATAATCTGATATTTATTGCTTCAAGAAATTATCTTTATTGCCTTAGTCCGAAAAAATAAATTGTCATAATGAATTTTTAATGCATCGACTTTAATTATAATAGGAAAATAAAATCGGTTCTTTCCAATAACTCCAATAGAGAATAATGACCAAAATATCAGGATCAACAGATAAAATAAAAGAGATTAAGCTTACTTCTACTATCGAGCAGATTATGTGGACACAGAATGTCGCTGTTGCCGGCGGGCAAGCAGGGATCGATGTATTTACAAAATTCGTCGGCAATAACTCAGATATAAAAATTGAGATTAAAGATAAAACAGGAAAATCCGGCGGGACTGTAAAGGGTAAAATTACAGGAAACAGATTCTGGAAAAACATTGAAATACCGGATAACCTTAAAGATGAATTAACAGCCACAGTAAAGCTTTCAAAACATGGACTTGAGAAAAAATCAAATACAATTATTCTTCTTCCCCCGGTAAAAATTACAAATGTTAAATGGGATAAGGATGAGGCAAAACGCGGTGACATTTTAAAACTTACTGCCGATGTTAAAGGTTGTTATGACGGGGCTGAAGCAAAAGTGGAAATTTATGAGCACGATGACGACGGCGCACACGATCTTGTGACTTCCTTTCCGGCTCTTATTAAAAGTCAGAAGATAAAGACTGAATGGGAATTCCAGTATGTCGAAGACACTGATGATATCCCGACTGATGAAGAAGCTGAGAACGGGTATAAAAACCCCGAATATTTTTTTCGTGTAAGTCTTGGAGGAGTATCTGCAGATTCCGGGTTATTGAAGTTTAAGGATTTTGTGGAAATTGAATTCCTCGATGCTAAGAAACGGCCACGTGCAGGAATCAAGGCTAAAATTGAATTCCCGGACGGAACAATTCAGCAAAAGAAAACTGATGATAATGGTATTATTAAGATTACAGATATTTCACCAGGTAAATTTATTATCAAATCAACCGATTAGTCTGATATGTGTCATCATAGTGTAAATTCCGGACAAAGAATGACGATAGTTGACAACTGTTCTCAAGCAGCTTGTCCTGTAAGAAGATTGACCGAATTAAAGCAGGAATACGACACTGCTTTAACACAAAGAGACGCATATATAAGGGAGAATAATGAAAAGTTATCTATTGCAAAATTCTTAAAAAATTTAGCTGAGAAAATAGAACCTGATGATTCTGATGTATGGGAAGCATTTAGAAAACCCAATAATGATGATCGTGCAAGTAGTTATTCGGATACTAGACTAAAATCTGATATCGAAACCATTGAAGCAAATATTAGACAAAATCGAAATTCAGTAGAAGAAAAAGCGAGAGCTCTTATTGATTATTTCAACTCGAGATCTGTTCAAACACATCTTGCAAATTATCACAACCAATCTTCAAATAATGTGATTTCAATAGAACTGGTTGTTAATAATACCTTAAAAGATCTAGCAAAATCTGAAAGGGGAATAGAATATTTATCAACTTTGTGGAGTCAAGATACTCTGAATTCATTAGATGCAATTGAAACCGTCTTCGGATTTATGGAAAATGCAAGTTCTCTTTCTGATGAGATGTGTGATTTTATAAAAAACATTAGTCCGGCATTGATGGATGAAGTAGTAAATACTATTTCAAGAAATAATTTTAGAGATGTAAATGCAGTTATAAATAATAGTCGTATTCAATCTAAATTAAGGTTCCTATCGCAAAAAACTGGGATTAATTTTCAAGCATTAAATGGTTTTTTAACAAGGAATGCTGTAGCAACCTCAAGGAAATTTAATCATCTCGTCCAAAACTCAGAAGATTTAGGAGCTCTTCGTAACAGTCTATTAAGATCAGATGTTGATTTGGAAAGAGCTGAGTTAGGAGAAGAACTTGAAAAGTTTGACGGTATAAGTACTATATTAAAAGTATTGGCATTTACTTTGGCCACTTATAAAATTGCTTCAGACTTTAAAGCCGCAAGTGCTAAAGATAGAATTGCCTTTGTTTCCACTGTGCTAAATTTTGGTAAAGATGTTGGGGAATTAGTAATTAGTGGTGAATCACGCTTCAATATGATTTTCGGATTTTATGGGGCGACTTTTGGACTTGTTGTTAATCTCATTGATGCTGTTGAAAATTTTGAAGGTAAAGAACCTCTGTTAGGTGCATTAAATTTAATAGGTGCGGCGGCTGTCTTTGTTGGTATCTTCGCCCAAATAATTGTTGGAAGTGCAGAAGTTATGGGGCTTTCTGCCGCTACAGCTGCAGCCGCAACTGCGATTAGTTCAGTATGCATTGTTGTTGGAATAATTATACTTGCCTTAATATATATTTTTACGGATCCTCCATTTATTGCTTTTATTGAAGACACTCACTATGGAGTTGATCATATAATTAGATTAAATGATACTATTGACAAGTTTTTTGAATTGTCAGTTTTTGAGATGTCTCTATATCTTGAAGGAGATGATCCCGATAAAAGATTAGTAATCGAAAGTCGAGCATTAGATGATGCTTATCCAATTTATCTTAAGTTGAACAAAAATGGAAGATCACTTGGAACTAAAATCATAGATCCGACTTCGAACAGCTATCACGGGAAAGCAAATATTCAAAAATATGCTTTCTGGAATTATGATAGAAGAAGAACAAGACAGCTGACAATAAATAGATTTTGGGAACTTTGGGATGATGAAGAAAGCGGAACAAATATACGTACTCAGGATGCTAATTATGCAATTTATGGTCAACTCGATCCGGATGGAGACGGCTCAATGGAAATAAGAGCTCAGATTGATCCGCTGAATTTCCCGGCAATTCAAGCATTAATAAGAACTTTAACTTTTGACGATAATTACATTGTGTATTTAAGGGACGGCTACTTGAAGTATACAAATAATGGTCAAGTTAATATTACAATTGGCACAACAGAGGCGATAGGTTACACTTGTCAGATTTTATGGTCTCAGGATGATGGCGGAACTTGGTCACGACAAAGTAATAGAATAAATAGTAATACAAGTAATTACAGTATTAGAATTGCACCACCACCACCAAATGGTACTTATACACTTGAGGTAGTTGCCAAATTATTTAACAACATTAATCCGGAACCAGTCAATACATATAGGATGAGTGATGTACGAGTAGGAACTGATGCCTATTTAAGAAGCCAAGGAATTAGTTAATAATAATCAGAAAAAGTTATAAATAACAGATTTTTATTTGCAGTTTCAAAATTCAAATATGAATTGTGTTAAAAGGAAAATTTTGTGTTCAAATTATTTACAATAATATTAGAAAAAATATTTTTAACGAATAATGAATGAGGGTTATGAAAATTTTATTTCAGGGAAATAAAAGTGATTAAGATGAATTATTTGTAGGATGATAGATTCATCTACTGTTTGAAATGTTAGGATACGAATCTGATATAAGTTGAATTAGCATTCCGGTTCTACACATAAAATTAAAGAGGTTAAACTCTTATAATTATTTTTAAAATAAAATAATGATACCAACAAGTATTTGTTTTTATGAAAATACCAGATTACTACCGGCAGTTTCAGAATCAGCCTGCTGAAGAAAAGAAAGAAGAAAAATCACAGGACACTGCAGCCGCACCGGTTCAGCAAAAACCGCCGGGTCAAAAACCTGTACAACCTCCTGCAGAGAAAGATAAGACCGTTATTTTCCAGGGAAACGGGTTCACTGTTAATCAGCTTGAGGAGTGGACTGATAAGACCATATACTCAATCACAGGCCCCGTAACCGATGGCATTCAGCATAATGTAATAATAAATGTTGATCACGAGAATGCTTATGATTCTCTGATAGATTATGCGGATTGGCAGATAAAAACTCTTGAGGAAGAGCTGAAGGGCTGCACCCTGCTGAAAAGAGGAGAAACCAAACTCACAAACGGTACAGAGGCTTACGAGGCAATATTTAGCTGGTATCCCCTTGATGATTTCAGAATTTATCAGCATCAGATATATTTGTTAATTGATAATATAGCTTACAAACTAACAGCGTCTTTTACAAAAAAGACAAGACAAACAATAGGTCCATCTATTGTAAGAATGATGCTCAGTTTTAACCCTGGTAGTACTCCAAAATAGAATTTCCCGGTACAATGAACAGCACTCAGCTAAGTGAAAACAAATCTGTAACAGGTAAAATCATAAAAGTCAAAATTGAACGGGGTAATTCAGCTAAAAAGGAATTTTACTTTGATAAAACTTTTACAGTCGGAAGGTCTGCAGAATGCTCAATTCAAATTGATCAGGGAGTTGTAAGCCGTGTTCACATTGAGGTAATCTTCGATGGTGAAAAATGGTGGATATCGGATAAGCACAGCAGTAACGGTACTTACCTTAACGGGAAGAAAATTGATAATGTTGAACTAACAACCACAACAACTCTTGAACTCGGAAATGACGGGCCTATACTTCTTTTTACTTTTGAAAAAAAACCCGAGACCCATGAGGTAAAGGTTGAGACTACCAAAGATGCATCCGTAACGAGTTATATTCAGCATTACTTTGATGAATCGAAAGCAAATGACCAGGTGGGAGAGCATACCCGGCTCATGCGCGAGGCATTTAAAGTTGTTAAGAAAAAACATACTTCTAAATACATTAAAATTATAATTATTATAGGGGTTTTAGCGATAGCCGCAGCAGCTTATTCGATTTATCAGAATATTAAAGAAAATAAGCAAAAAGCCCTCGCGGAAAGTATTTTCTATGATATGAAATCACTTGAGCTTGAAATCGAGACATTGAAACAGGAACTGGCTCAATCAGGAGATCCCAGGATAATTAAAGCTCTTGAAAAGTTTGACGAACGCAGGCATGAACTTCAAAAAAATTACGACAATCTTGTCGATCAGCTTGGAACCTATGATCTTGCTGCAGATGATAAATTAATAATTAAGACTGCACGCAGTTTCGGGGAGTGTGAACTGACGATGCCAAGAGATTTCATTAATGAAGTTAAAAGTTATATCCAAAAATGGAGATCAAGCGACAGGCTTCAGAAGGCACTCGATCGTGCAAAGCAGAACGGTTATGCACAGGTTGTTGTGAATTACCTTGCACGTCAGGATTTACCTCCACAGTTCTTTTATCTTGCACTCCAGGAAAGTGATTTTCGTGAGCAGATTGTGGGACCGCAGACAAGATATGGTTATGCAAAAGGAATCTGGCAGTTTATCCCTGCAACAGCGAAGAAATACGGATTAAACATAGGCCCTCTAGTCGATCAGAATGTTTATGATCCCGGTGATGACAGATATAATTTCCCGAAGGCTACAAGCGCCGCTTCGAGATATATAAAGGATATCTATAATACAGATGCGCAGGCTTCCGGTTTGCTTGTGATGGCTTCATATAACTGGGGTGAATACAATATAATTGGTCTTATCAGAAGAATACCAGCCAATCCGAAGGATAGAAACTTCTGGAATCTTCTTTCTCAATACCGGGATAAAATTCCTGATGAGACTTATAATTATGTTTTTTATATATTTTCAGCGGCTGTAATTGGAGAAAATCCTGCGTTATTCGGATTTAACTTTGACAACCCTTTAAAGGATGCACTGCAGACTTTAAAGAATTAATTTTCACTTATTCTTTTAATAAGAAAATATGCCTGCACCTGTTAAAAAATTTACTATTGTTTTTGCTGCTAAATCTGACATAGGACTTGTCAGAACTGAAAACCAGGACAGTTTCGGAAAATTTCCTGAAGATAATGCGAATCTCTATTCTTCCAAGGGACAGTTATTCATCGTCGCAGATGGGATGGGAGGGCATAAAGGAGGAAAAGAAGCAAGTTCTATAGCTGTAAAGGTAGTAAACAGTGAATATTTTAGCTCACCATATGATGAATCAGTGGCACTTAAAGAAGCTATAGAAAAAGCTAATACAGCAATATTTAATCAATCAAGTGATAAATCTGAATTCGGAAGAATGGGGACAACATGCTCGGTACTGGTTCTTAAAGATGATAAAGGGATTATAGGACATGTCGGGGATTCAAGGATTTATAAAATTGAAAATAATAATATAGAACAAATAACGAACGATCATACAAAAGTCCAGGAGATGTTAAGAGAGGGAATCCTCACACCTGAAGAAGCAAGAAATTATCCATCCAAATCTGTACTTGCAAGGGCATTGGGCGTCGATGAAAATGTAAGGATCGATTTAATTGAAGACATAAAACTTAAAAAAGGACAAAGTTATATCCTGTGCTCGGATGGATTGGCAAAAGTTATCAAGAGTGAAATATTACACATAGTTTCAAACAATACTCCTTCAGATGCATGTAATATTCTGGTAGACCTCGCAAATGAACGTGGTGGAAAAGATAATGTAACTGTTCTTATTATAAAGGTTGATCCTGAACCGGTAAAAATTCAGCCTGTTAAACCGGTGAAGAAAAAAGTAAAAAGCCCGGTGATGAGAGGCAGAAGAAAAAAGGGGAATGCCTGGCTGGGGGTACTCATTGCCTTTTTTATTATCATTGTTTTACTGTTTATTCAATATGAATTTTCAATTTTTACTTTTAGCCCGGTTGAAACAGAATCTAATCCTACCGGCATCCAGATTACGGAAAACGGGAATAAAGGCAAACCAACTATTAAACTTGATGATGCAGATAAAAAACTTCTCGATAAGGCTGATCGTTTATTAAAAGAAAGGGATTATGAGGGTGCTTTTTCAATATATAAAACTATACTGAGTGAACAGCCAATGCACCAGGCTGCCTTAAAAGGCGTAAATGCAATTGCCTCCGCATATTCATCCAGGGCCGACGGGTTAATGAATGAGAAGAACTTCGAAGAAGCACTGAAATTTTACAAAAAAGCTCAAGAAATCCAGCCGGATAATGAAAAAATCAAAAGTCAGATCAGATTGTGTACCAGTCAGCTTGTTTACCAGCAACGGGGAACAGATTCCTCTATGATGGGAACTTCTCAGGGTACCGGTACTGAATCCGACTCAAGAATCACAATTGTAAAATTTGATTCACCCGGATGGAATTATCCCGGCATAAATAAAAGTGAATTCTCAATAAACAGTGACGACTTAAGCTTCACAAATACCCTGGGCGAAAAATATATTATATATAATAAAGATCTGTTTGATGTTACGATTGCTGTTAACACCGAAATAGATAACCCTAACTCTGTCCTGGGCATAATTATCGGGTACGTTTCTCAACTTGATTATTATATTTTTAAATACCGTGACGGGGGCAATTATACACTGCAAAGAATAAAAGGAAATGATATTGAAAAACTGCTTGTTATTCGTCCAAAAGACTCCGGGGAATCTGATAAAAGGAAGATGAAAATAATCTATTCCGATAACCTGATAAGTATATATGATCAGAACGGCCTGATAAGTTCATATAAAAGTGTGTGGGGGATTTTTGGTAAAGCCGGATTATATGTTGATAAAAATTCCTCTGTAAAGTTTCAGAATATTTTACTGAGTGGAAAAACGAGGTTAGACTAAAGTCTATGGATCAATTAATCGGTCAAATAATAGACAATTATAAAATCCTCGAAGTTGTCGGGAGAGGTGGAATGGGGGTTGTTTTCAAAGCGATGGATATGAACCTTGAAAAAATTGTCGCTTTGAAAATGATAGATCCTTTCCTGGCGCGCGATGAGAGTTTCCTTCAGCGATTTAAAACAGAAGCTAAAGCCCTGGCAAAATTGGAAAATCAGAATATTGTGGGAGTCTATGCTCTGCGTGAAACCAGTTACGGGCTTTTTATGGTAATGGAATATGTTCAGGCCAAAACTATTTCAGAATGGCTGAGGGAAAAGGGACGTTTTACTGCCAATGAAACCATAGCCATTGGTACCCAGATAATAAATGCGATCAGACATGCACATAAGGTAGGGGTAATTCATCGCGATATTAAACCTAATAATGTATTGCTTTGCGAAGACGGCTCGGTAAAGGTAATGGATTTCGGGTTGGCAAAAGTAATACTGGAGCAAGGCACACAAAATACCGTTACACATGCGGCTGCAGGAACATTGTACTATATGTCTCCGGAACAGGTTAAAGGATTAAAAAATGTTGATAAAAGAAGCGATATATATTCTATCGGAATGACGTTATACGAGATGCTTGCCGGCAGGACACCTTTTGAAAAAAATGAATCCGAGTTTGTAATACAGAAACAGATTGTTGAAGGAAAAATTCCTTCTCCGGTCAAATACAATCCATTAATCCCAAAGGAACTTGTTAAAATAATAATGAGATCTATTGATAAGGATCCTGAGAAAAGATTCCAGGGAACCGGGGAAATGTTCAGTGCCTTATCCGGTATCAAAATAGATACCGGCGGAGAAGGGGAGAAGACAAGGATTATGACAAGGTACGATCAGGCTGAAGAAATAAAACCAAAACCCGACAGGAAGAAAATATATATATCCGGCGCTGCAATTATTATTATAATTCTGATTATTTCAATTTATTTTTCAACAGGGAAAAAAGAGGAAACAATTAAGGATGATACCAGTACCACAAAAATTGAAAATATAAAAAAAATAATCCCGGCAAGTTTGACAATTAACTCAGATCCGGGCGGGGCATCTGTTTATATAAATGGAAAATCTGAAGGAAAGACTCCATTATCCAGGGATTCCTTAACCACTGCACGATATTCCATAATGCTGAAACTTGCAGGTTACCAGGATTGGCTTGATGCGGGATATATGGTGAATTCGGGACAAAATGAAGTCAATATTAAAATGGTACCGGTAACTGTCTCTGAAAAAGCATCATTGACATTGAATTCAGTGCCGGCGGCTGATGTTTACATTGACGGAAACAAAGTTTTGTCAAACTCGGCAGAGCCGCTCAGAAATAATCTTTCAACAGGAAAGCACACGGTTAAATTTGTTCATCCTCAATTCGGTACTAAATCAGTCACGGTAGATCTTAACAGCAATCAAAACAAACAGATCACCTGTTACTTTCAGCAGCAGGTAAACATCCAATCTCTGAGTAATACCGGAGATCCGATTTGGGGAATGATTTATCTGAACGGAAACAGTACAGATAAAACTACTCCGGGTGATTTGAATCTTGGTCCCGGGACGTATAAAATAACAGTAAAGAAAACCGGTTACAAAACACTGGAAGATGATGTTCAGTTAACAATCGCTCCAACCTTTGAGCCTAAAACTCACTCACTTGTTTTTCATTTCAAATAAAGTAAGAATTAAATATTTCTGTATTTAAATTTTAAGAACACAGGAGGATAACAGTATGTGTTATGATAAAGTAATTGCGGGCAAACGGTTCCTTTTCTCTGTATTTATCTCCACAATATTTTCTTTTATTGTGGTTTCTTCTGTCCTCGCACAGACAGATTCTAAAGAAAAGCTGGATCAGGCTGAACAGTATTATAAATCTGCCCAGTTTGATGATGCAATAGGAATTCTGAACAATCTTGCGGCAGACAGCTCAGTGGATGTCGAAATCAGGAAGGAAGCGCTCCGGTTCCTGGGCAGAGCATATTCTGCGAAAGGATTATATGATAAAGCTAAAGAGTCAATTGCACAACTGCTCAAACTTGAACCGCCTATGGTGGTTTTTAATCCTGACTATGAACCGCCCGTATTTATGAAACTCTACTATGAATCCCGTAAAGAATTCTCAGGTTCCTATGCTGTCGAACGGTCGGACCCCGGTATGAAAACAATGGCTATAATAGATTTTAAAAACAGGTCTGTTGACCACAAGGAACAGTATGATCCAATGGAACAGGGGTTTGCAGATCTTATGATAAACAGGATGAACAATTCCACAAACCTTAAGGTCATTGAAAGGGAAAGAATACAGTGGATACTGGATGAAATCAAGCTTCAGAATCAGTATGATATGGAAGGCGCTGTAAGACTGGGTAAACAGCTTGGCGTACAAACTATTCTGCTCGGCAGTTTCATAATTGTCGGGGATCAGATATGGCTGGGAGCCAGACTTGTAAAGGTTGAAACAAGTGAAATTCTTCTGACTGATGAAATAAAGGGAGATCTTGATGAATTTTTCGATCTTATAGATCAGCTTGGGAAAAAAATAGCTGATAAAATAAATGTGACTTTAAAAGAAGAAACAACTTCTGATACTTCAGTAGCTCCTTCACTTGACGCAATAATGGCTTACTCAGTCGGATTGAATTATTTGGAGAAGGAAGACTATAAAAATGCATATGATAAATTCGAGGAAGCATTAAAGATTGATCCGAATTATGAGAAAGCAAAGCTGAAAGCCCAGAGTATTGCCCCTCTACTATAGTAATTAAGCAAAAAAGGTGATGAATTTTGAAAACAATTAAATATCTAACGATTATCGGCTCCGTGTTGTTTTCGGGTATTCTGTTTAATTCCTGTTCATCCGGAAGTATTATGGATAATCCCGAGATGTACAAGAATCAGGTTCGCGGATGGATTGACAGAACCCTGGCCAATCCCAAGGATTTCGAGGCTCTGAAGAATCTGAGCGCCTACTACATGCAGACTCATGATAATGACAAAGCCCGATATTACCTCGGTGAAGCAATGGATATCCAGCAGGATGATCCTGAACTGATTTTTTATAAAGGATTAAACCTGGAATTCTACAATGAACCTGACAAAGCAATAACCTTTTATGAAAAATATAGAGACGTTCCTGAAGATTCTCCTTACAGGGAATTACTAGAAGGAAGATACTTATGGATTAAAAGAGAGCAAAATTACTCCGATGTAAAATCTTTAATACAGAACGAGCAGGAGCTCTCCCTGCAGAATGTATCCGACAGTACAATGGCCGTTTTTCCGTTAATTTATCAGGGAATAAATAAAGACTACGCTCCCTTAAGCAGGGGTTTCAGCGAAATGGTAAGCATTGATTTAGCTAAACTTAAAGATGTTACAGTGCTTGAAAGAGTCAGGATTCAGGCGGTGCTTGACGAACTAAAATTAAGTCAATCTGCCGAAGTTGATCAGTCAACTGCCCCCCGGGTCGGTAAAATACTAAAAGCAGGAACTATTGTCTCCGGTGATTATGATGTGACAGATAATGGGGATTTTAAAATAAATCTGGGTTCATGGATAGTTGAAACAAGCCAGAGAAAATCCTGGGTTAATAAAACAGGTTCTTTAAAAGACTTATTCGTTCTTCAGAAACAGGTTGTATTTGCTTTCCTGCAGGAGAATGGATTTCAACTTACACAGGAAGAAAAAGAGAACATAGCATATATTCCAACGCAGAATCTTGAAGCCTTCCTTGCATACTCAAAAGGCCTGCAGGAAGAAGATGCCGGAAATTATCAGCAGTCAGAAGGATTCTTCAATCAGGCCACACAGCTTGATCCTCATTTTCAGGATGCCGGTAATAAACTGCAGTCATCACAAAGTCTCGGTAAAAGCGGGGGCTCAAAAGAAGACCTGGTAACAACTTTAAGAAAAACCCTCCCCGTTGTAAAGAATGAAATAATAAACCTGGCAGCCAGCAGGCAGGAACAGCTGGGAAATAATATTACTGCGAACTTTGTGCAGGGAGTTGACAGCAGAAATCCGGCCCAGGAAGCTTCACAGCTGACAGGACTGAACCAGGAGCTCCCAGCTCCGCCGCCTCCGCCTCCTCCTCCATTAGGTAAATAGAAAAATCAGTCTATAATCATAGGAAATACAATTATGAAACGAATTTTAAAGTTTTATTGTTTACTGATTTTAATTCTAACCGTTAATGTTTATTCCCAGGACATTTATTCTGAACAACCTGCAGCGACTATTAATGTAATGCCTGTCTATGAAAACTGGACTATCAATGACAGTACGAATTTTTCTGAATTCACCAGTATTTTTGCTGCAGGTTATAATCCCCTTGAAAATACATCCCTCGGCCTTGTTACAAGATACGCATCTGTAAGTATAAATTCCGGAAGTGTAACAAATGACTTAAGCAGTCTATCCGATTTGCAGATTACTATTAAACAAAAGCTGCCGGATCAAAATCTTTCATTTGACGGAGGAGTCAATATTCCGAGCGGTAAAACAAAACTCAGTCCTGAGGAATTTACTATTTCACAGGTAGTAAGTCAGGAACTGTTCGGGTTACGCACTTCAAATTTCGGACAGGGACTAAATGCATTTCTTGGTGCAACCTGGCTTCATCCATTATCTGATGCAGCAGTCATTGGTGCCGGTGTTTCCTATCAGCTTAAATCGGAATACCAGCCGCTTGCAGATGTTACGGATAAGTATGCACCATCTAATGAAATTTCCTTTACAGCCGGGTTGGATATAAAACTGAGTGAAACACAGACAATTTCCGGAAATTTTACGGGAATATTTTATGGAAGTGACAAAGTAAACGGCAAAGAAATTTTTACCTCGGGTAACAGGCTGATCTTTAATGCCATGTACAGACAGTTTTTCTCTTTTGATTATCTAATGTTTTATGTCCTGTACAGAAATGTTGCTCTTGATGAGCTTAAAGGTGATTACGCCGTGCTCGATAATGAAAAGATCACACCCAACCAGGTATATCTGGCTGCATCCTACAATCAGCGATTTAACAGCTCTTTTTCTCTGGGGTACGGGATCTTTACAAGCATCTATGAGAAAACTGCGGGATATTTTTCCGGATATACAATGTATGGGGCAAGCCTCTCCCCCCTGTTCACTATTTCACGCTTAGTTTCAATACCGGTATTCCTGAAATATGCGATTGGAAATGCAGACAGCAAATCCGAGCTTCATAATTATGAAGTCAGCGCCGGAATTAAATTTAATCTGTAGAAAGGTTAATAAATAAAGGTTGGTGTTTATAATGAAGAAGCAAAAACAATTTATATTATATAAGATTCTGGCAACAATATTTTTTATAGCATTTGGTGCCTCTCAGCAGCTTAATGCACAGACACTACCGGGGCTGCCTCCTGATTTTCTCTGGGCAGAAAGCGGAGGAGGAAACGGATATGACGGGGCAACAGATCTAACCGTTGATAATACCGGAAATATTATTGTAACGGGTTACTTTGATTCCACTGCTACTTTTGGAAGTTATACCGTACAAACAGCCGGGAACAGCGATATTTATATTGCAAAATATACACCTGATGGAAACGTACTCTGGGCAGTTAGTGCGGGCGGACCCGATTATGATCAACCATATAGTGTAACTACTGATAATCTTGGAGATATAATAATAACCGGAATATTTAATACCAGTATAACTTTCGGCGGTCCTGGTGGAATAACATTATTTTCATTCGGAGGTTATGATATATTTACTGCAAAATATAATACTGACGGAGTCTTTCAATGGGCACGTCAGGGTGGAGGACAGAGCTTCGATTATGGTTATGAGGTTACAACTGATAATCAGAATAATATTATAGTAACGGGTACATTTACCCAGTTCGCAACTTTTGGACAGTTTACCGTGCAGTCCGGAAATCCCTATGGAGACATTTATGTGGTGAAATATAATTCATCGGGAACTGAACAATGGGTTCAGGCAGCATATAATGCAACCGGGGGACAAAGCTTTTATAATGCTTCTTATGGAGTGAGAACTGATAATAATGATAATGTCTTTATAACAGGATCATTTAGCAATGTAATAACATTTGGAGACTCTACATTAGTAAGCAGCTGGGATGGAACTAATGCGGATATATTCCTTGCAAAGTATGATGCATTGGGAAACTTCAACTGGGTTGTGCAGGTAGGTAGCGATTCAAGTGGTGCTTATTCTTATGGTGAGGATATCAGAATTGATAAAAATAATAACATCATCTTTACAGGTACTTTTTCGGTTATTGCCAATTTCGGAGGTATTGTCCTGAACAGCCTCGAAAATTCCGATATTTTTATTGCAAATTATGATCAATCCGGCAATGTTTTATGGGCTGTCCAGGATCATGCAAGCTTTTTTTACAATGAGGGGAGAGAAATAGATCTGGACGCCGCGGGAAATATATCCCTTATTGCTACAGTTTCACAGGATATAACTTCCGGTGAGCTCAACGATGTATATTTCGCACGATTTAGCAGTTCAGGAGAAAAACTCTGGGGAATAAAGGCAGGGTTATTAAACAGCAACGATGCGGGGGGAATAGCCAATGACTCAAAAGGGGATATTTATGGCTGCGGTTATTTTAATACTTCGGGGAGTTACGGGACTATAACACTTAACGGAGTAAATGGGGAGGCTTTTGTTGCCAAACTTCCCTCACCAAAATTCTCAGTTAATCCTAATCCTTTTGATTTTGGATCTGTTCAAATCGGAACTCTGGATTCAGGAACAGTGACAATTAATAATATCAGTGGAGCTGATCTGCACATTTTTAATATGACATTAGTAAACGATACGAGCAGTACATTTGGTATTTTATCCGGCTACCCTCTTGATAGTATTCCTGCTTTCCAATCCGCAAATATGGTATTTGCTTTCTTTCCTGTATATACCGGTTTGAAGAGCGCTTATATGGAAATTGTGAGCGATGCATCAACCTCACCTGATACCGTGCTTTTTACCGGTACAGGTATTCTATCCGAATTAGTCCTTACTGATACAGTAATAAATTTTGGTTCTATAGATGTAGGGATTTTTTCAGATTATGCTTTAATTATCAGTAATCCCTCTATAGCTGATATCCTGCTTGACAGTGCTGTTGTGACCGGTCGTGATGCTTCACAATTCTTATTAACAACTCCGATTAGTCAGGACACACTACACTCTTTCAGTTTAAGAACTTTAAATATAAGGTTTCAGCCAGATACTTCAGGGTTAAAAAATGCATACCTGGTTATATACAGTTCCGCATCAGGAAGTCCCGATTCGGTATCGTTGACCGGTACAGGACTTTCATCAATACTTGTTCAACTCCCTTCTTCTCCGAGCATCGGGCAGCCGACACCATTGAATATAACACCGCCTGCTTCCTCCTTCTTCACATCAAATAATATTTTTTACAGAAAAACGGGAGATCCGATTTATCAGCAGGACACCTTAACAAACCAGGGTAATTTTTATACATTTAATATTCCGCCCGAATATTCAACTATTACCGGTATTCAATTTTATGTGGTTTTTTCTGATGGCAGTACCACAGTTACTTACCCGTCAATTAATCCGGACATAAATCCCGCATCCATTCAGGTAAATATACCTCAGTTTGATTTTTCTAACCCGGTCAGAGCAGGTCAGTATCAGATGTTCTCTGTACCTCTCTCAATAACTGCTCCTCAGATTGATTCGGTTTTTAAGGATGATTACGGACTGTACGACCCAAGAATCTGGCGTATATTCAGATGGCAGCCTGAAACAAATGATTACGCGGAATACAATTCCATAACGGAAAATATTGTGCCGGGTAATGCCTTCTGGCTTATTGACAAGGATGGGAAAACCTTTGATGTGGACAACGCTTTGAGCGTTCCGTCTTTTAATAATTATACGATAACACTCCAACCCGGATATAACCAGATTGGCAATCCATTTGCATTTCCGATCGATTGGAGTTCAATCGGAAATTCAAATCTAATTCTTCAGGCTCCTATTCACTGGAATCCGGATTTGGAGGATTACGAATTGGATCAGCTTACATTTGAACCATGGGAAGGATACTGGGTTTATAACCCTTTGAATACTATCATTAATCTGGATGTTAGTCCAAATGTTCTGCTTGATAAAAAACAAAATCCGGATCTTTTTGTCTCAATGAGGGATGATGAATTTCTCGTGCAGGTACAAACATACTTAAACTCCTCCCGGGCCAGAGACCGGCAGAACTATGTTGCAATGATGGAAGGCGCCGCGGATGGGCTTGACAGGTTTGATGTAATGAAACCGCCTGCTGTGACAGAAGATATAAAATTATTGATTGAGTCAGATAAGAATTATTTTGCAAGAGATGCCGTTTCGGTTTCAAAAGATGGAGCATTTTGGGATTTTAAAGTCGAAACAAAATCTCCCAATGAGATGTTCAATTTAACTGTTAACAGAATCAGCTCACTGCCTGAGAATTTTAATATATGGGTGCTCGATAGAGACAGGGAAATTCCCCTGGATATTAATAATGGCTCTGCTCAAATAACAACACGGGAGAACGGCCAGAGTAATTTCAGAATAATTGTAGGAACTGAAGATTTTGCAAAAATTCATTCGGAAAATATTTCTCTTACACCATACGAGTATACTCTGTACCAGAATTATCCAAATCCCTTTAATCCCTCAACAACTATTACTTATCAGTTAAAAGAAAAGAGTGAAGTATCACTCGAAATATATGATATTCTTGGACGCAGAATTAACAGCATCATAAACAATGTAGTACAAAACCCGGGACAGCATTCTGTAACATGGTATGGTATAAATACTTCAGGTGAAAAGGTGGCAAGCGGAGTATATATATACAGAATTAAAGCAAAGGATTTTATTTCGACCAGGAAAATGGTTTTACTCAAATAAAATGATAAATAATTGCCGTTATATTTACCCCTGTCGTAAATCGGCAGGGGTTTTTTATTACAATCATAAAAATATGCATGTATGTTAAGGAATATTTCTCACATTTCTGGTATATTTACCGCATCCTGTTTAGATTTATTCAGTTAATTTTGTTACACAAATGTTAAAAAAGCTGCTTCCCTGTTTAACACTTGCTCTTCTTATCAGTTCCTGCAAAACCACACTTGAAACTGTTTATCCTACACTAAACGACGGCAAGTACGACAGTGAATTCCCTTACAAATCATCATCTACTGAACTTGAAAGAATAAGTGAAAGTGTACAAAGAATTAATTGTACTACTTTTTATAAAATTTACCGGTTTGACAAAGATGATAAAATTACTTTTGAAATGTTAAATGATGATTTTATTAAGAAAAGAGCAATCTCTGAAGAATATGGGAACAATTCGCTATCGGGCACAGCCTTTACAGTTTCCTCTGAAAATGGTGCTATAGCACTGATCACATGTGCACATATTATAAGTTTTGCCGATACAATAATATCCTACAGAGCCGATAGCTCTGGTACAGAATTACCATACATTGAGACAATCTCGATTAAGGATAATGAAAATATTTATGTAGCAGGATTTCCGGAAGGAAGTGAGGTTGAATTACTCGCCAAAGATGATCTGGCCGATATAGCTATATTAGGGAAAAAATACAGTTCACAAACCGGATTTCGCATACCTGTATTCCCCTACCCGGTTGGCCGTTCTAAAGAACTCGAATGGGGGACATTTGTTTACCTGTTCGGGTATCCCATTAATTATCAGATGGTCACAAAGGCAATAGTCAGCAGCCCTAACAGGGACAGTCAGGGTTCTTTTCTTGTGGATGCCGTGGTAAATCCCGGATTCAGCGGGGGACTGGTTCTGGCAATCAGAGATGGCGTGCCGCATTTTGAACTCGTTGGTATGGTACAGTGGGTTCCCGAAGAAGATGAAACTTATTTAGTTCCAAAAAGACTCAATACCGGAAAAACGTATAATACATTGATACCTTATACAGGTGAAATTTTTCCTCAAGATCATAAAAGTTTAAAATACGGCATTACTAAAGTTATCTCTGCTGAAGCAATTAAAACCTTTCTTGATAATAACCGCATAATGTTAAAGAGCGAAGGATACCAGGTTTCTCTAAAATCCAGCGCCAAAGAATAAAAAAATAGCTCAATAATACATATTTGAAATCTCAAAAGAGCCCGCCGTATTACTTCCCGTTTTTGTAAACAGTATCTTTTTGCCATTTTGGCATATTAAGAAAAAGCAGAAATGGTATAAGATGTACGAGTTTGGAACTACTCAGTAACCTGTTTTAAAGGGAAATGAATACTGCCAAAATGTCAGTGGAAATCAGGAATTTTTAACGGGTAAATGTCAGAAAAAAGGCTATCTCATTATGAAACAGCCTCTTTTTAATTAATTACCAGATCTTTACTCTTTTATCCGGAGGTATATACATCTGTTGCCCCGGCTTAATATTAAATGCATCGTAAAATACATCGACATCACTGAATGGTCCGTTAACACGGAGAAAATTAGGGGAGTGTACGTCGGTTAAAACCTGCTGGGCAAGTGCTTCAGGTCTTGTATGCCCCAGCCACGAGTAAGCATAACCTATCCAGAATCTCTGAGCAGGAGTCAGCCCATTAATCTTCTTACCCTCCTTATATTGTTTTGTTTTAATAAACGCATCCCATCCAATCACATCACCTCCCAGATCGGCAATGTTTTCTCCAAGAGTTGCCTCACCGTTTATATGCATACTATCCAAAACAACATAATTATTAAACTGCTCAACCATCATTTTAGTCTTCTCTTTGAACTTAATTTCGTCTTCTTTAGTCCACCAGTTCTTCAAATTCCCTTTTTCATCAAATAACCTTCCCTCATCATCAAAACCATGTGTCATTTCGTGACCTATTGTTGAAGCACCTGCATAGGCATACGCAACTGCATCATCTACCAGTGAGTCAGGAACGCCGGGAACTATAAAAGCAGCTGCGGGAAGCACAATTTCATTATTCGATGGATTGTAATATGCATTCCAGGTTTGCGGGGTCATATTCCATTCGGTTCTGTCCACAGGTTTTCCAAGCTTATTTATCCCTCTGTTGAACCAGAAAACATTCGCCCTGATTGTGTTTCTCACATACGAGCTCCGGTCAACTTTCAGGTTCGAAAAATCCTTCCACTTATCCGGGTAACCCACTTTCTTTGTAATAGCATATAATTTTATGAGAGCTTCCTGTTTTGTAGAATCACTCATCCAGTCAAGGACTTTTATTCTGTTGGCAAAAGCATCAATGCAGTCATCAACAATTTTCTCATATCTTTTTTTTGTTTTAGGTGAATAATATTTTTCGACATAAATCTGCCCCAATAATTCACCCATCGCTTCTTCCGTTGCATCCTGAATTCTTTTCCATCTCGGTTTCTGCTCCTTGACACCTGACATCACCGTACCATAAAAATAAAATCTTTCATTATCATATTTACTGCCCAGCCTTGGCGCGAATTCGTTCAGAAGATGAAATTTTAAATAAGTTTTCCAATCATCAATACTGAACTTAACAACAGCGGCATTGAGTGCATGAACAAATTCAGACTGTCCGACTATAATTGAATCCACATTATCAGCTCCCATATCCTTAAGCAGGGTCCGCCATTCAATATTTGGAGCGGTTTTTTCAAGTTCATCGACAGACATTTTATTATAATTCGCATAAGGGTCTCTCAAATCCTCAAGCTTTCTGGAAGAATCTGCTAGGAAATTTTCAATTTTATAAATTACATTGTTTTCTGCAGCTGCTTCATTTTTACTTGGACCGAGAAGCCCCAGCATTTTTGTGATATGAATTCTATACTCATTGCGAATATTATTCGTACGTGCATCATCACGGAAATAATATTCACGGTTCGGGAGTCCGAGTCCTCCCTGCCAGAAATACATAGCCCATTGCTCACTGTTCTTAGTGTCCTGATCAACAAAGAGTCCGAACATCACACCTACACCTTCCTTCTGAAGGAGTGCGACAGTCTTAATTAAATCCTCTTTGTTTTTTATAGAGCTTATTTTATCAAGCTCAAGCTGGATAGGTGTTAAACCCTGACTTTCAATTGAGACAGTATCCATTCCTGTAAAATAAAAATCCCCGATTTTCTGTTTGGTACTGCCTTCCGGCGACTTAATGCCCGCAGATTCCTGCAGAATTCCTTTAAGACGGCTGTAAGTTTCTTCATTAACAAGATTAGGAAGGCCCCATCTTCTTTCGGATGCAGGGATGGGATTTTCTTTCATCCATGTTCCGGTAGCATAACTAAAGAAATCGGCACCCGGATCAACCGTAGTATCCATCGCATTCGTTAAAAAATCTCCGGTTACCTTATCCTGGGAGTAAAGCATTGTTATGGATAAGAATGTAACTGAAAAAATTCTTAACAGGAGTTGAGAGGTTTTAGTCATTTTTTTCCCAATAAAATGAAATAAAATAATTATTCATTCAATTTTAAGAAAGTCTGATATGAATAAAAAAGCAGAAATATATGAACGGAGAATTTCAGCTAATGGACGGGAGATAATCAAGTCCGGTTATAAGAATAAGTCGTGATATTTTTTCCTTCAGATTTTTTTTTGCTTCTGGTTTGGGAAAAAACTAACTTAATAAATAATTAAAATGATAATTCAAATAAACAGAAATTTTGTGTTCAATAAAAAACTTATTGGATCAGTCTTATTCTATAACACAATCATCTGGCAGATTATTTATTTTGTCATTTTAACTGATTTGCCTGCACCTGTCTGGAAGAACTCCCCTGATTTACTGGGTAAAAAATGTGATGCTTCCCAGATAATACAAATAGTTATAAATGACAAATTAAAAATTGTTGAAAATTTAAACTCATATACATCTCAAAATCGACTCTTTGTCCCAATTATAAAATTTAGTTATTCATTCGGTTTAATCGGTTATATAAACTTCACTGATATCGTCAATTATAACAGTAATTTACCTTATGAAATAAATTTCCGGGGCCCCCCTGAACTGCTTTCATAATAATTTCTTTTATAATAATTCACAATTATGCTAAAGAAAAACCATAATACTTTTTCATTATGTTCAAGAAACGTGAACACAGTTCCGGATCAATATTTTAGCCCTGTAGGAAAGATTTAAGTAATTAGAACGACCAATACCGTCATCTTATTCTGACGAAGGTATGAACAATAGGAACATAACGGGTTAAGCTGTATTTAGAAAAAGTAATGAAGCTAAAGCCTGTTTTAATATAAATTTTGCTGTCCGTCGGATAAATCCGGCAGCAATAGTTCTCACTATAAAGTTCTAAAACAAAATATTAATAAAATTATAATTTCATGAGAAAAAAATGAAAAAACTATTTGCTAAAAAACCCTTAGCATTGTTGTTGGAAGAAATGAAAGGCGAAAACAGGCTGCGGAGAATCCTTGGACCGGTTGCATTGACAAGTCTTGGTATCGGAGCGATTATAGGAACCGGCATCTTCGTTTTAACCGGAGTTGCCGCCCATGATAAAGCAGGTCCCGGCATTATACTATCATTTGTATTCTCCGGAGGAGCGTGTATTTTTGCTGCTCTTTGCTATGCCGAATTTGCTTCAATGGTGCCTGTTGCAGGTTCGGCATATACATATGCCTACGCGACATTAGGTGAATTGTTTGCCTGGATTATCGGATGGGATTTAATTCTTGAATATGCAGTTGCTTCTGCAACTGTTGCTCATGGATGGTCACATTATTTTCAGGATTTTCTAAGCATCTTTGGTGTGTATGTTCCGTATGTTTTGACAAAATCGCCTTTTGATTTTAATTTAAATACGGGATACTTATCTTCCACAGGAACAATTATAGATCTCCCTGCTATTCTTATTACAATCCTGGTCACTATTATTCTTATAAAAGGTATCCGTGAAAGTGCCGGGTTTAATGCAGGACTGGTTATAACGAAATTAATTATAGTTCTGCTTGTTATAATTATTGGGATGTTTTATATAAATGTTGCTAACTGGAAACCATTTGCGCCTTTTGGCTTTACCGGAATAAGCATATTTGGAAAAACAGTATTTGGTCAAACCGGTTTGGGCGGTGCACCGGTGGGAGTTCTTGCAGGGGCAGCCGTCATCTTCTTTGCTTACATCGGATTTGATTCAATCTCAACCCATGCTGAAGAAGCAAAAAATCCGAAGAGAGATGTTCCAATTGGCATAATAGCATCTTTGATTATTTGCACAGTTCTGTATATCTGTGTTGCCGCTGTTTTAACCGGTATGGTCCCCTATAATAAAATTAATATTGATGCGCCTGTTTCCAATGCTTTTAAGCAGGTCGGTCTACAGTGGGTTCAATTTGTTGTTTCGCTCGGGGCAGTAGCAGGGATAACTTCAGTGCTTTTGGTTCTGATGTTAAGTCAGCCGAGAATTTTCCTGGCTATGGCCAGGGACGGACTACTACCCCCAAGTGTTTTTGGGGCAGTTCATGAAAAATTCCGTACGCCATGGAAGTCGACAATTTTAACAGGTATTTTTGTTTCAACACTGGCGGGATTACTTCCTTTGAGAATCCTGGCTGAACTGGTAAATATCGGAACTCTGTTTGCTTTTGTGATAGTCTGTTCCGCAGTTTTAATAATGAGAAAAATTAATCCGGACGCACACAGACCTTTCAGGGCACCATGGGTTCCATTCGTTCCTGTAGCGGGAATGTTGACATGCCTTTTGTTAATGTTTTCTCTGCCGGGAGAAAACTGGCTCAGGCTATTTGTATGGTTACTGATAGGAATGTTTATCTATTTCTTTTATGGCCGGAAAAACTCTGTAATGCGAAAAATAGAATATCAGGAGACCAAAAACTGAATTATGACTTAAAATAATATTTATTTATTCAATACTGATTTATATTTAAGGATTTTTATGTATGCTTATTTATTCCGGACAGAAATGCCAGAAATATAAATAGACTTAATATTTTTAGATTTGACTGATCTTTTTCATTAGTCTAAATTCAAATGCCATAATGCAGAACACCGGAAAAAAAACAGAATTAGTCAGGGGGTTGACTTTAACAGCGGCAGTAATGATTGTTGCGGGTTCCATGATTGGGTCCGGAATTTTCAGGAAACCTGCTTCAATGGCAGGACAACTCGGGTCCCCTGAATTGCTTCTTATAGTCTGGGTAGTTGCTGGAATAATGACGTTTATTGGTGCACTTGTGAATTCAGAAGTATCAGGGATGATTGATGCAACAGGGGGACAATATGCGTATTTCAGAAAAATGTATGGTGATGGCTTTGCTTTTATTTATGGCTGGTCGATTCTTTCCGTAATTCAGACCGGCAGCCAGGCTGCAATTGCATATGCCTTCGGAGAATACCTGGGTTATTTCATAAAATATCCGCAGCTTCCTTCGGGCTGGCTGGATTTCAGCATATTCATGCCTTTTGTAGGGAACATACATCCGTTCCTGGAATTTGGCCCAAAAGCTGCAGCAATACTTTGCATAATTTTTCTTACGGTTATTAATTACATAGGGGTTATCTTCGGCGGTTTGGTACAAACAATAATCACTTTCATTAAGATCGGATCGATGATCATTCTATCCTTTCTATTGATTACCGCTGGAGGAGGAAGTATTTCAAATTTAACTAACGGCTTTTCAATTCCCCATAATACAGTAGAGGGATTTTTTGCTGTGCTGGGTCTTGCACTTGCCGGGGCTTTTTGGGCTTACGATGGCTGGAATAATGTTACTTTTGTTGCAGGTGAAATAAAAGAACCTCAGAGAAATGTTCCAAAATCCCTGTTCTACGGAACGCTGATTGTAATAGGTGTTTATCTGCTTATGAACATTGCTTACCTTTATATTCTGCCGGTTGATGTTATGGCAAAATCTCCTCTGGTAGCAGCAACAGCCGCACAAAAAATATTCGGATCTGCTGGGGCTTCTATTATTTCCATCGCGGTGATAATTTCTACATTCGGCGCACTCAACGGAAGCATTCTGGCATCGGCACGGGTTCAGTTTGCGATGGCCAGGGATAATCTGTTTTTTACTGTTCTCGGGAAAGTACATCCCAGATTCGGAACGCCATATACCTCTCTTTTGCTACAGGGCATCTGGTCGGCTGTGCTTGTGCTTTCAGGTTCATTTGATACTATCACTGATTATGTAATCTTTGCTACATGGTTATTTTATATGCTCGGTGCATTTGGAGTATTCATCCTTCGGAAAAAAATGCCCGACACTCCGAGACCCTATAAAGTATGGGGTTATCCCATTGTCCCGGCTATCTTTATTGTTTTTTCTTTCCTTTTCCTGCTTAACTCACTTGTCTCTGATTCCGAAGATGCAGCTATGGGTTTGATTTTGATTTTGAGCGGAATTCCGTTTTATATTTATTGGAAATTTCTGGCAAGGAAAAACAGTTACGGTAATCAGAAATAGTAGATTGGTATGGCCGGTAATGAGCTAAAAGATCTATTGAAAGAAGATCCTATAAATCCTTATTAAACTCAATTAAGAATAAGTTAAATAGGATATAACACGGATTGTGACATTAATCCCCGAATGAAAAAGTTTTCAGCATACCGAAGAACACGGGTTCGAAATTTTCGAACTGCTCTTTACCCTTCATTATAAGTTTCAGAGAATAGTCCACATCAGATTCAGTTCTTATGTAAATTAAGCGTGTATACTGGTCGGACAATTCTTCCGGATCATTGTAGAATATAGTATAACTGCCAAAATCACTTTTGTATTTGAATCTTGAAGGATTGAAAAGACTTTTATCCATTACTTCAAGGTGTATGTAAGGCGGCGGATTATATAAGTTCGTTGATCCCCAGAAAGTAACCCCATCCAGCCTGTGTTTTACATTCTGGTCAACGAATGTCCAGCCGTATGGATATTTAATTTGTACGTTGAGTGTATTTTCGCTGTAAATATTCTCCAGGCCGACTGTATCAGCAGCAGAAAATATATCATCTTTAACCAGTTCATCAGATTTAACGACAGGTGCCGTTAAGCTTTTATTTGATTTAAAAGTAGTATTTACATCAACAGGTTTGGGATGTTTTTTGACATCAAGAGATGGGGGCTCTGAAAGTTGTACCACTTCAACAACTCTTTCATGGGGTAATGTATTATCTTTCCCTTCAGATAATGCCAGGATTATTAGCGGCCCAGAAGTGACAGAAATAAATAATAATATAACAATCCACATCGCTAATGAAATACTTTCCCCGTAAGTTCTGCGAAGAATATAAGCGCCGTAATCCTTATTTTTATGAGCAAATATCAGTTCATCAAGATCCGGATCGAATGTTGATTGATTATCCATATTTTTAGATAATTTTATGTTTCTCCAGCTGGAATTATTATATAACGGAGTTTTACCATAATAGTTGTGTTCGGTTCCAATTATTAATAAAAAGATTGTATTAATATAAATTAAGTGGATCTAAATTTTTAATCCCTTGTTTGGTATAATTATTTACCCTTTTAACGAATAAAGAGGCGCGTTGATTCCTCATAAAGATTAAATGATATGTTTTAGCAGACGGAGGGGTTTGAACCGCGATTTTTATGAAAGACGGAATGAATGCGGATGATACAGTTAGCTGCTGATTAATTAAATACCTTGAATTGTTTCCCTATCTTCAATGTCCCAGGCAAAGCAGCGGGAATATCTCATTCAATATAATTTTATTTAATGCTCTTTAAAGCTTCTATCGCTTGTTTATTAGTCGGGTCTAAAGCATATACTTTCTGCCAGTACGATTTGGATACTCCGTTTTCTTCCCTTAAATAACTAAGATATCCGAGATAAGAGTATGCTTCAATTAATTCGTTTTTAAATTTAGTCGTATCCTCTTTGGAAAGGGTAATAAATTGTTCATAATATGGTTTAGCTAATCCTGAATCGGATTCGGGATCAAAATTCGTTTGAACTCTGGCCTGCCAGAAATAAGCTATTGCGAGATCAGGAACTTTCGTAGAGAGTGCCTTAAATGCCGAATCAGCTTTGGGGTAATTCTGGACAAAATAATAGGCTTTGCCAAGATCAAAATATTCCTGCGCAGTGAGGGTTTTTTTCCTCTCTAATGCTGAAATAACACCGTCCCACTTTTTATTTTTAAACAGCAGGACAGAAATCTTGCCGAGAATATCCTTCCGCGTACTATCCTGATCGACTACTTTGTTAAGATATATTACTGCCAGGGAATCGTTTCCGGTTGAATCAAGCAGGTCAGCATAATTCTCATAGTCGGTGGAAAGGTATTCGACAGAGGGCATTTCAAACAGTTTTTGAAAATACATCATACTGTTTTGCGTATCGCCCAGCCTTAAGTAAGAATAAGCAATTGTTCTTATAGCAATAGGATTCTCAGGTTCTTTCTGAATAATTTCTTTTAATAAATTTATTGCATCAGTGTACTGTTTATTTAAATATAAGATAGCTGCGAACCGTCTCTGGTTTTCAGGCGTTTTCTCTGATTTTTCAATATATTTTAAATAATATTCCGCTGCTTTCGAATAATCCTTTAAATTCGCATAAAGTTCAGCTAATGAATGATAAGCCGGTGAGTACATGGAATCTGCCGTTACTGCCCGCATAAGGAGCGGAACCGCATCCTCATAATTATTTATCAATATGTAAACAGATGCTTTAAGGGTAAGAGCTTCAGAATTATCCGGATTATTATCTATAACTCTCTGAAAATTTTTAATTGCTTCAGTCCCGTTATTTTTAGCCAGATAAATGTTGCCGAGGCTCAAATAAGCATCTGCATTTTTAGGGTCTGCCTTCAAAGCATTATTCAACAATTCAATGCTCTTATCATAATTTTTGACTTTGGGCTGTGAATACGCTTCTGCCAGGGTTATATATACATACGGGTTTTTTTCATTAATGTCTATTGCCTCATTCTGATTTTTATCTGCTGCTGCCTGATCATTTTCTGCCAGATTAATTTTAACCATCCCTGCATAATTAAGAGGATTTTCATTATCGGTTCCCATCCCCTGTGAATAGAAAGCTTTTGCTGAATCAAGTTTACCTTCAATAAAATATATCTGTCCAAGATAAAAATCAGCGTCAGCTTTGGATTTTGTATTCAGTAAAGATGAAAAATAATGTTTTGCCCCGGCGTATTTTTGATTTTTAATTAATTTAATTCCTGTCTCAATATCCTGAGCGAAAATAGATCCGAAAAAAATCAGAGTGAATAATAAACAGATTAATATTTTTTTACCAAACATTTTGATTCCGAAATAGTTTAACTTCAATTTACAACTTTAAAATATTCATTATTAATTTCAACGAGCCTCACGGGCATTGTTGCGGGCACAAGTCCGAATTTCAAAACGATTCTCTGCCCTCTGTCACTTGCGAGAAATGCTGTAAAACCCGTGCCGAGTCCGGTATAAGCTTCTTTGCTCAACACATAGATTTCACGGTATAAAGGATACTTTTTCAATGCGATATAAGCCTGGTAGGGTTTAAAAGATTCCGAAGTATCACTCCCGGCGACTCCCAGCACTTTTACCGATTTAAGGAAGGTTTGTTTTGTTGAATCATCAGTATCACTTATCCAGTTAACTCCGATAACACCGATTGTATTTTTTTCTTTTTCAATATAACTGAGCACAGCCTCACTGGAGTTGAGAGCATAGCAATTAGTGCCAAGTTGCTGGATCCCTGTTTTTTCTTTAACTGTATATATCGTACCGGAATTATTATTATCAAAAACTACCCTTGTCTTTTTAAATGTATTCGCAGAGCCCCCCGACAATAAATTCTTTAATTGCTCTAAAGTAATTACTGAATCTTTTAAATCATTGCTGGCTATCAGAGCAACTGCATCATAAGCAATCTTCGTAATTTTTGGAACTATTTCCCAGCTTTCAAACTGCTTTAACTCGCTTTTATTTAACGGACGGGCAGCAATAATCAATCTTGTACTGTCATTCATAAGATTGTTAAAAGCGTCTTCCTGCGGTTTATAATTTCTCTTCACATGGGCATACTTATATATACTGGTAAAAGTCCCAATTTCTGATTCAATAAGGGGTTTAATAGTTTCATCTACTGAAATAGTAATGTCCCCGTATGTTGGTGTATCGGAAGGACTTTCCGATTTATTGCATCCTGCGAAAACGGATAAAATCAGAATAAAAATCAATATCCATTTTTTATTCTTCATCATCTTCACCTGATTCACTTTCCTTTACTTTCTTCAGTGTTAGATAAAACCTAAAGAGACCGTAAATGATTAAAATAATCGCAAAACCATATTGCTGTACGCTTGAGAAACTAAAAATATTTTTAGCGGTCAATAAGTATATACCAAGTCCGATATATACTATTGACATTGCGAAGCCTAGAATTGCCGATAAGGACAATCTAATGCCTTTTTTAGGTCTCGGATTGCTATCACAACCCCCGGGCTGTTTAACAACCGGCAAACATTATTTTTCCAGAGTGATGGTTTTATCAAGAATCCAACCTCCGTAATTCAGAGAACGGAAAAGAATCAGAATATTTCTAATTAAGCTTAAATACAATCGGAATCGAAACCTGCACTTTAACAGGTTTACCTCTCTGCTTTCCAGGTTTGAATTTGGTCTGCTTAATAGCATCCAGGGCTGCATCATCCAGACCGGCACCGAGACCTTTAAGCACCTGGGCTTTAGTCACATTTCCATTTTCGTCAACAAAAGCCAAAATATATACTTTACCTTCAACACCGGCTCTTTTGGCAATTTCAGGATAAATAATTTTGCTTTGAATTGCTGCAATTCCACCAATTGGTTCCGGCATTTCCTCTACTGCTACAAAATAAGTAGGAGCCTCTTCTTTTTCTTCAACAACTTTTTGTTCACTTTCAATTAAACTATAATCAACGCCTTCAGTGCTTCCCTGTTCAGTCTTCATGCCCGGGTTTACATCTTTCAGTTCTTCAACAGTCGGAATGAATTCATCTTTTACCTGCTCGTCGGGTTTAACAACCGGAGGAGTGAATTTAATTGTGGATTTCAACGGAGGAGGAGCTTCCACAGGAACCACCTGTTTTTCTTCCCCAATTGACGGCGGTGGTGCCAGCTCAGTTATTATCACCTTTTTCTGCTTTAATGCATTTTCATCAGTAGGATATAACATCCGGTAAATACTGGGCGCGGTTGTAGTAATTACAATTATAAATATAGCAGCCCACATTGCAATCGTGAGATATTTCTTGTAAGCTTTACGAAGCCGGTATGCCCCATACTCCTTGTTTTTTTTAGCAAACAGGAGTTCTTCTATATCCAGTTTATAGGTTGTTTCGTTAGCCATGATCATCACTCTTGTTTAAATTGTTTAATTGCATCCAGGTCGGCTGATGTTATATCAACCAGCGCATACCTTTGTATATTACAAATATTCATTTCGTCAAGAATATCAACAACATTCTTATAATTTGCATCATTCGTAGGTTTTATAAGTACTACCATATTTTCAATTGTCCTGTTCTTGTCCAGCAACACCTTCCTTATACCATCAGCAGAGAAATTTGTTTCACTAAGGGGTTCAATCGGTTCCTGAGGCAGGCCGCGATACCAATAAACCTTATTTTCTGCTCCAATTAAGACATTTAATGCTTTAGATGCCTTCAGACTATTTTGTTCTTCTTCTGTCAGCTCTCCCTTAGGCTTAACGGGCATATTAATTTCCATAGTTTGCGGCTTGCTGAAGGTAGTAGTGAGCATAAAAAAAGTGACCAGAAGAAATCCAAGATCGACCATTGGAGTAAGGTCAATTCTTGTAGACATCTTTTTACGGCCTTTTTTCTTTTTACCCTTTTTACCGACTTCTTTTTGTTCTAATTCAGCCATAATCAAATACCTTTCAATTTATTCGGATCAGCTTCAAGATCAGTAATCAGATTGAATTTATTAACATTTTTATCCTGAAGAGTATCCATCACCTTTTTAATTATAGGCCAGGGACAAGCCTGATCCCCATCTATTGTAATGCGGACATTTGGATTTGAAAGTCTGCCCTGCATAATCCATGTACCCAGCTCATTATTGGAAGAATCTACGGGAATGCCCGGTTGATCATACATTTTTCTGTCGGTTTCATCCAGATCCAGATAACCTTTTAATTGGTTCAATGGAACACCAACACTTCCGGTAAGCGCGAAAGCCTTTTCCTCCTGGGCAGTAAACTGAAGTTCAGGGTATTTTTCAGAAATTTTTGCAAGAAGACGTTCACGCGCAAAGTTCTTATTATCAATACTGAAAAATACTTTTCCTTCTCTTGTAATAGTAATATTGAGAATATCAGTATCAGGCAGCTTGATTTCTGATATAGAGGAAGGGGTATCCACCATTATCGATTCATCTGATTTAAATTGCGTTGTTAACATAAAAAACGTTAATAATAGGAACGCAACATCGCACATAGCTGTCATATCTATTAATGTGCTTTTCCGGGGAACTTTTACTTTTGGCATAATTCTACACTTTTATTATAATTTTTTAAATCCTTATTCATGATGCGCAACAAAATTTTGTATAATAGCGACTTGTGCCTCATCAATGCTGTATGTCATTTTATCAATTTTAGTCGTAAAATAATTATAAAATATAATCGCTAATGCAGATGAACCAATTCCGAATGCGGTATTTATAAGTGCTTCAGAAATACCTGTTGCTAAAGCGACTGCATCAGGGGCACCGGCGGTAGCAAGGGCGGAAAAAGCTCTGATCATTCCCAGTACTGTTCCCAGCAATCCCAGAAGGGTTGCGAGAGGTGCAATTGTAGCAAGTATAACCAGATTTTGTTCCAGAATAGGCATCTCAAGAGAAGTAGCCTCTTCAATTTCCTGTTTTATCACAACAACCTTCTGATCTTTATTCATATCTTTGATACCCAGTACCTCGATGTATTTAAGGAGTCCTGCTTTAATAACATTGGCTACAGAGCCGCGTTGCTTATCACACTCTTCAACTGCTCCATTCAGATCAGGGCTTGCAAGTTTTTGATAAACCCTTATAACAAAAGCAGTAATTCTTCCCTTTCCTTTTGCTTTTGAAATTGTAATCCATCTTTCAATAGAGAAAGTAATAACCATCATAAGAACGGTCATAAGAATAGGAACGATTATCCCGCCCTTATAAATAACTCCCAAATAGTTTCCCGGTTTAGGGTTATTTACAGGGTTATTACCCTGGAAGTTTTCCGGATTTCCCATAACAAACTTAAATAGAACAATTGCTACAACAAATAAAACCGGTATCACAATACCTGCAAAACCTGTAAATACAGTTTTGATTTTGGCTTTACTCACTTCTCTCCTCCTTAATTAAATAGTATATACTATTATTGATTTTATATTGATTGAATTAATTAAGATATTCCTGAATTTCAGGAAGAAAAATAGGTAGAATATCAACGAAAATGGATGACTCCTCGAGATTTTTTTTTCTAATAAATTATTCGATATGTAAAATGACTTTTGCAAGTCAAAATTACCTAAAAATCCAGAACAAACAAATGCTGATTTTAATCTAATATTTCGTTTATCAGAGCAATCAAAATGTATCTCATTATTTCCTATTTCCGGTGTTTTTAACACAATGATATCTATTATTTTTGACATAACAAATCGTTACTAAATTCTTAATATTATAAATATTAATATACGATTTTTATAATAAGTTCACATTTTTTTTTGCTGCAAATAAACTCATTAGAACTGTGATATTACGGATCATAATCATCTGGTAAATTTTTTAATATTGTTACAACAGATTCCCGCACAAACTGAAAAAACATACCTCTTTTAGCTATAAAATGTGAAGATTCTCAAATAATTCCTAAACCCACTTTGTTAGTGCAGAATTCTTTTCGCATTTGCTGAATAAAGTTTTTTCAAAGTGTCATCGTTCAGTCCAAAACCATATAGCGGCCAGTGATACCCAAAAAGTTCTATATTGTAAAAGTGTTCATCATTCGATTCTAATATCCTAAATGTGGTTTCATACATACTCTTATCAAACCCCATGTCTGTTCCATATAAAAGCCGGTCCTGATATTTTTCAAAAAATGTTTTTGTGTATCTTGGAACAGGGGCATTTTCAGAATACCTGGCACTTATATCTGCATATAGATTCGGATATAATTCAAGAAGCCGTCCTAGCTTTGCCAGGTCGGTATTTTGATTTGCAAGATGGCAGGCGATAAATAAAGTATTAGGGTGATTTTTAACCGCATTTTCGAGGGTTTTCAGAACCTGATCAAGACTTAGAATATCCTGCTGATTATCTAATCTCCATGTATAAGCATTCATCAATCCATCATTGGTTGAATCCATCTTCTCATAAAACCATTGAGGTTCTCCGATATGAATATTGACGGGCATTCCTAATTCGGCGCATTTGTCTAATAAAGGATTCATCCTCGGGTCATCTATATGCATCCCGATGGCCGGCGGACTACCATAGGCCAGCCCTTTACCTTTATCCCCGAGCTCACCAACACCTTTTGCCCCTTCATTAAAGCATCTGACAAGTTCATCAACTGCAGCTGGTCCGTATCCCGGCTGATCATAGCCTGTGAAATCGATTCCACACCAAAGTTCAAATCTATCAGGATACTTTGAGTAAAAATTTATAAGCGAATCAAACTCGTTTCCGTGAGCATAAGTCAACAGGATCGTTTTGATGATTCCCGCCTCATCCATATTCTTCACCCATAAATCGAGTTCTTCCTGTGTATTCGCATAAGCGTGAGAATGAACATCAATTATTGGAAATTTCCCTTTTGTGATTGTGGTTACCGGAATATTGTAAATATTCTTAGGCCGAAAATCTTTAAGCAGTAAATTTTCCGGACCAGTTTGTGCCCCGGAATTGAAGCTGAATGAAAATATAAAAAATAAAAATAGCGGTATGATTCTTAATGAGTCCATAATTAGATAATCTCCAAAATTTAGCGGTTTAGACCAGTATAACTTTGATACCCTTGCTTTGTAAGTTCCTGAATTCATCTTCGGGTATTTTAGAATCAGTGATTATGATATTAACTTTTGATATTGGAGCTATATGAGCAAAACTTTTTCTTTTAAATTTACTGGAGTCTGTCACAATAATCACTTCTTTTGAACCTTCAATCATAAGTCTGTTAAGATTAGCTTCCTCGAAATTTGGAGTAAATATACCCGATTGAGAGTCAATTCCATCCACACCGAGAAAACACTTATCGCAGTAGAAATTCTTAATATTATTTTCACCAAGCGGACCGATTAACGAGAGAGAAGATGATCTTAAAATACCTCCTAATAAGATAACTTTGATTTCATCCTGTATTAGCTGACTTGCAATGTTTAATGCGTTTGTAATTACAGTCAGATTACTAATACCGTTGATGTTTTTTGCAATTTCAACCGTTGTAGTTCCTGAGTCTATAATAATTGTATCATTATCCTTAATTAATTCTGCAGCTTTTTTCCCTATCGCCAGTTTCTCTCTCGAATTGATTTTAGCCTTTTCATTTAACTGCTGATCTATTCCAACCCTTTGAGATTTTAACCCGCCGCCCCTTGTTTTAATTAAGAGACCTTTTTTTTCGAGATGAGATAGATCATTTCTGATTGTTACTTCGCTTACATTAAATATCCTGCTCAGTTCACCTACAGCAACCTGACCCTCCGAATTTATCATATCGAGAATTTTAACACGACGATCAATAGTTGACATCTGATTTAACATAATAATAAAAAATTAAAATAATTTATAAGTTTTCGAAATATAAAAAAAAGGTAATAAAATGTTGACAAAAAATAATAAAATTATTAAATATAATATGAAAGGTTTTAATAATTAATAATAAGGTTTCGAAACTCCATGGAAACAAATAATAAAAGCTTTTCTTTATCCAACGATTTTTACACAGAATCAGAGATTGCCAGCCAGCCAGAACTTTGGATAAAAATTTATACTGAATACCGTCTGATTAAAAATCCCCTGAAAACTTATCTTAAAAAATTACTTGATGATAAAGATATCAGAATAATATTAACGGGAGCCGGTTCTAGTGCATTTATTGGTGACGTTTTGCTTGGAGTTTATAATAACAGGTTCAGGAATCCTGTTAATGCTGTTGCTACCACCGATCTGATTACACATCCCGAATTATACTTCAACAAGCGCAATAATTACCTATTAATTTCTTTTGCCCGATCAGGAAATAGTCCAGAGAGTTCTCAGGCAATCGTGGTATCCGAAAAGTTATCTCAAAGCGTATCTCATCTGATCATCACCTGTAATGATCAGAGTGAACTATTAGAAACCGTCAAATCAAAAAACAAATTTGTTTTTCTGTTACCCCCTGAAGCTAATGATAAAGGACTTGCTATGACGGCAAGCTTTACCTCTATGCTGCTTGCCGGGTTGATGATATCCAGAATTAATCATCAGAATAAAGAATTAGATGAACAATTTAATATTCTCTATAAATATGGCACTAAAATATTGAATGAATATTCAAAGGATATTCAAAACGCAGCATCGTTAGAATTTAACCGGGCAGTATTTCTTGGATCAGGAATGCTTAAAGGAATAGCAAGAGAATCGCAGCTTAAATTACAGGAGCTGACTGATGGAAAAATCATTTGTAAGTATGATTCCTTTATGGGATTTCGTCACGGGCCAAAAGCTGTACTGAATAAGAATACATTAATAGTGTACCTTTTTTCAAACAACCATTACGCTAGCTTATACGAAAAAGATTTAGTAAAGACAATTGCAAGCAGCGGGAAAAAGCTTTTCTCGATCGGGGTCATGGAAGAAGATATTAATCCCGCAAATCTGGATCTGAAGATAGTGCTTTCAGAGAACGGTAAAAAAATTCACGAAGATTTTCTTGCTGTGGTTTCTGTTCTGCCCGCTCAGTTGTTAGGGTTGTTCAAATCTATATATCTGGGAATAAACCCTGATTCTCCTTCTGAATCAGGTATGATTCATAGAGTTGTGCAGGGAGTAAACATCTATCCATATCATAATGTGAAATAGTGATTGCTTTTGAAAATAATATATTACAGGTAATCAGCGGACATAAATCCGGTAAAGCAGTTGGCATAACATCAATATGTTCTGCGAACTACTATGTTATCAAAGCTGCTATTCAGTATGCAAAGAAAAATAATCAGACTTTATTGATCGAATCAACTTCGAACCAGGTAGATCAATTCGGGGGATATACCGGGCTCACTCCTGCAAAATTTAAGCGTTCTGTCCTAAAACTGGCATCGTCACTTAATTACCCTGAAGGCAATGTTATACTCGGAGGAGATCATCTTGGTCCAAACAGATGGCAAAACGAAAAATCAAATTCTGCAATTCATAAAGGTCAGGATCAGATTTCAGCTTATGTATCAGCAGGCTTTACTAAAATTCATCTTGATGCCAGTATGAAATGTGCTGATGATGATAATAATAATAATCCTTTGGATCCATCAATAATTGCAGAAAGAACTGCAATCCTCTGCAAAGCCTCAGAAGAAACTGTTACCGGATCACTAAATGAGGCTGATCTTCCCGTTTACATTATTGGAACCGATGTTCCACCGCCCGGTGGAGCCAGAGGAAATCAAGACATTAAACATGTTACTTCGCCCGGAGCTGTTGAAGAAACAATCAGGCTTACTGAGAAAGCATTTAAAAAGTACAATTTACATGAAGCGTGGGAGCGTGTCATCGGGGTAGTTGTTCAACCCGGGGTAGAGTTCAGTGATGCTGAAGTATATGATTATGACAGAAATACTTCTAAAGATTTGGTTAAACTCATAGAAAATTACCCCGCTTTTGTGTATGAGGCTCACTCTACAGATTATCAAAAAAGAGAATTATTACGGCAGATGATTGAAGATCATTTTGTATTCCTGAAGGTTGGACCCTGGCTGACATTTAAATTTCGTGAAGCCGTTTTTGCCCTGGCATTAATTGAAGAAGAAATTCTTTCAAATAAAAAAGGAATCGTTCTTTCAAATCTGGCTGAAGTAGTTGAAAAAAGTATGCTTGAATTACCAAAATACTGGGAGAATTACTATTGTTCTTCAGAAGAAGAAAATAATTGGAAAAGAAAATATAGTTATAGCGATAGAATAAGGTATTATTGGTCGGATAAAAGAGTTGATGAATCATTAAAAAGATTGATCCAAAATCTTCGGGTTCATCCTGTTCCGCATTCAATATTAAGTCAGTATTTCCCTGAAGAATATAATGCTTTAAGAGATGGGGTCATATCTGAAAATCCAGAGGAAATTATACTTCACAGGATTTCGGGTGTTCTGGAAATTTATAATTATGCAACATCAGGAGGTTTAAATTGAGAGTCCGCCCGTGGTTAATCTATGCAATAGTTACAACAGTATTTTGGGGAATCTGGGGAGCATTAATTGAACTTCCTCAAAAATCGGGTTTCCCGGCGACTCTTGGTTATGCTGTATGGGCATTAACTATGATTCCCCCTGCAATTGTTGCGCTAAAAATCATTAATTGGAAATTGGAGTTCGATAGGAAATCAATATTGCTGGGCTGTCTGATTGGATTGACAGGTGCCGGTGGCCAGTTAGTTTTATTTCAGGCACTAAGAACCGGTCCGGCTTATCTGGTTTTTCCCTTTATTTCATTATCTCCTGTAATTACAATAATTTTATCATACGTTTTTTTGAAAGAAAGGGCATCCAAAAAAGGCTGGATGGGGATTGCGCTGGCTTTGATTGCCATCATATTTCTTTCATACCAGCCTCCAAATGATGCTAACAGCTCGGGATATCTATGGATTGTCCTTTCACTGGTCGTCTTTTTCGCGTGGGGAGTTCAGGCTTACATTATGAGGTTTGCAAATCAGTCCATGAAGGCGGAGAGCATTTTTTTCTATATGATGTTAACAGGACTCATATTAATTCCAATCGCACTTTTAATGACAGATTATTCACAGGAAATTAACTGGGGATTTAAAGGTCCGTACTTAGCAGCTATCATACAATTATTAAATTCAATCGGTGCTTTGACTATCGTGTATGCTTTCAGATATGGCAAGGCGATCATTGTAAGCCCTATGACCAACGCTGTCGCACCCGTAATTACAATTATACTTTCATTAATTATTTACCAGGTAATTCCCCACCCTATAATTATTTCCGGGATGGTTCTGGCATTGATATCAATCTTTCTGATGGCAATTGAAGATAATCCTGAAGAAACAGCAGCTGAAATAATAACAAGTAAAACAAATGATTAATAAACGATTTGACGCAATAGTAGTTGGAGAATTAAATGTTGATTTAATTCTTAACTCAATTGATTCATTTCCTGAAATGGGAAAGGAAAAAATTGCGAAAAACATGACTCTTACATTGGGAAGTTCTTCGGCAATATTCGCCAGTAACCTGAGTGCATTAGGTGCGAATGTAGCTTTTGTCGGGAAGATAGGCGATGATGCATTCGGTACGCTGGTTAAAGAAAGTTTACAAAGGAAAAAAGTAAATACTGATTTTATAATTATAAGTAATAAGCTGAATACAGGGGCAACCATTGTGTTAAATTATTCGGAAGACAGAGCAATGGTTACATACCCGGGTGCAATGGAAGATTTAACTATTAAGGACATAAAGGAGGAAGTAATAAGGTCAGCAAAACATCTTCACTTTTCCTCCTATTTTCTTCAACCCGGAATGCAATCCGGGCTCCCGGAGCTTTTTAAAATAGCTAAAGAAAATGGATTAACGACTTCTCTTGATATTCAGTGGGATCCGGAAGAAAAATGGAATTTTAATTACCGGGAAGTACTTCCGCTTGTAGACGTTTTTCTCCCTAATGAACAGGAAGCATTGTTACTGACAAATGAAAGTATATTGGAAAATGCGATAAATGAACTCACATCATTTGGGAGGTTTGTTGTTGTCAAACTCGGGAGTAAAGGTTCGATTACCGCAACTGGTAAAAAAAGTGTTTTCAGGCAGTCATATTATAACAATAATGTTGTTGATGCAATCGGTGCGGGGGACAGCTTCAATGCCGGCTTCATTTTAAAGTATATCAGGGGTTGTGAAATTGATGAATGTCAGGATTTTGGAAATTTAACGGGTGCAATTAATACAACAGCGGCGGGCGGCTCTTCAGCATTCGAAAGTTATGATCAGGTAGTTAAAATCGGCAAAGAAAAATTCGGGTTTGAAAATTGAAATTATTAGAAAAATTAAAAGAAGTCCGGGATCAAAGGAAAGCACTGCTTGCAGCAAATTTTTACAACCTGGAAACATGCAGAGGTATAATCCAGGCCGCCGGTAAATTAAAATGCCCGATAATCCTTCAATTAACCCCGGCTTCGATTGAATACATGGGTTTAAAAACTGCTGCGGCAATTGCACGAACCGTTTCAGCCGAAGAAAATGTACAGACATGGGTTCATCTTGACCACTGTACAGATATCGAATTAATAAAGTTATGTCTTGATGAGGGTTTTGATTCAATCATGATCGACGCAAGTGATAAAAAACTTGCAGAAAATATTTCTTTGACCCGAAGCGTCGTAAAAATTGCAGAACCGTATCAAGTGAATGTTGAAGCTGAACTGGGATATGTGCCGAAACCGGATTATGAAGTTGATCTTAATAAATTTACAGAACCGCTGGAAGCTAAACGATTTGTCGAGGAAACCGGGGTTACATCACTGGCAATTGCCGTTGGTTCAAAACACGGTTTTTATAGGGGAAAACCTCAGCTCGATACGCAAAGAATAGTGGAAATAAGAAAAATATCGAATGCATTTTTAGTGCTTCATGGCGCCTCCGGCTTACCGGCAGAAACACTTAAAAATGCAGTAGCTAATGGTATTTCAAAAGTTAATATCGCAACGGAAACCAAGCATCTTTTTATGAAATCATTGAAAGAACTTTTACTGAAATCGGATGATATAGATTTAAGAAATGTGTTTCCTTCAGCTGTTAATAAAATTAATAATATGATACAGCGTAAAATTGAGATAGTAAGTATGGCTGATTCAGGCCAGTAATTATAATATGAAATTATTCAAACTAATTATTGTTGTTCAGCTTCTGATCGTGTGTTCAGTAATAAATTTATATTCTCAGCAAAACTGGACTCACAGGGTAAGAATTGCGGGAAACCCGCTTTCCAACGAAGAGATAGAATCTATTATCAAAAAAGCCGCTGAAAGTTATGTATCCGGTATAGAAGTAGACAATGATATAACAGGCAGATATGAAAGTTTCCTGGATCCTACCGAAAAGCTGAAAGCAGTCAAAAAGATTACGGAAGAGGCCCATAAAATCAATAACCGGACATTTGTTTATATAGCTGGTCTGGAGTGTATAACATCAGACGCAGAGAATAAAGAGCATACATTATTCAAAGATCATCCCGATTGGGTCCAAAGGGATATAGATGGGCACCCTGCATTATTTGGTGGCGATGATGCATTCTGGATTGCTGAAGGCGATGAAGATGTCTGGATTAGTCCCTATGCAAAAGAATGGCGTAAATTATATATGCAAAGGGTGCGGGAAATCGCAGCAACCGGAATTGATGGAATTTATGTCGACATTCCATACTGGATGACGCATTTCGAAGGATGGGAAAACACATGGGCAAGTTTCGACGATTACACGGTTGAAGCGTTTAAAGAACTAACCGGTATGGACGCCAGGAAAAACATTGAATTAGGCAACTATGATGATCCGGGATTTATTAAATGGATTAATTTCAGAATGCAGACCCTGACTGATTTTATGGGGGAAATAGATCAGAATATTAAAGCAGTAAACCCTGAATGCAAAACGATTGCTGAGATTTATCCGGGTATTTCAGAAGAAGCCGTAAGGGTTGGGGCAGATGTTTTTAAAATGTACGAAGTTGTCGACGTAATAGCTCATGAGTATAGCGAAGGTGAATATTATGCTTCGGACAGAGAACCTTATGACTGGTATAATTATATAATTGGAATGAATACCTTCAGGGCATTTGCTGAAGACAATGCTTCCTGGATGTTAAGCTATTCCTGGCATGATAATAAAAAAGTTGACCCCTCAGAAGCTATGAAAAGTCTGTTTGTTTCGCAGCTCTTTTCAGGGACAAATATGTGGGATGTTGAAGGATATGTTATGTCTTCAACGAACGATATGAAAACCCGGGCGGACGTTTACAAGTGGGTCTCTGAATATGAAGATATTTTCTACTCAGATAGAACACCAATTGAACCTGTAAGCATTTACTTCTCTGATATAACAAGAAATTATTTTAACAATGATTTTATAGACAGCTATCGCGGCATTCTGAATTTATTGATTCATGCCCATTTGCCTTTTCAGATTGTAACATCAAGAACAGTTAACAAACTTTCACCAAAAATATTAATTCTACCGAATGTAAAATGCATCAGTAATGATGAAGCAGGTGCTATAAAAAAACTATCAGAGAAAGGATCGAAATTCATTATAACGGGAGAATTCGCCGCATATAATGAGGACCGCCTGAAGCTTAATTCAATTTCCCTGAGTGATAATCTGGTATGGCTTATCAATTTCTTCAGATCCCCTCAATCTGAGAATTATAAACTATTAAAAGATTGCCCTGGTAAATTGTACACAGATGGAATGAAAGAAGAACTTAACAGCTACTTTAAATCCGGCAATAAGGCAGATAAAATGACTGCTGTAAGAAATACATTTCTATCTGAACTATCCGGTTTGACCTCTTTCATCTCTGAAATTAATATAGAAGCCCCTATTGATCTGATTGCGACTTCCAGTATAGGGAAAGAATACATTTACTTGTATTTAACAAATATACGTTCGCTATGTACAATTTACGATTCAAATGTAGGAACAGTAAAAGATGTGAAGATAAGTTTCCCTGATGCTGTTGGAAGTAATGAAGTTTATATGCTTCCTTTTTTAGGAACAACTGAACAAATTAAAACTCGCGTGACTGGTGATGAGATCAGCTTTACTATTCCTGAAACCGGCAGAGGAATGGTGATAATGATAAAAAGAAATTGAAATCTTAAAAGGTAAAAATAGTTGGAAAACATTATGAAATATGTATTAAAGATTTTGTTATTAAGCAGCATATTTATTTTCAACCTGATTCCACAGAGAGAACATCCGAAATTTTCTAACAGTATTCTTACTATTGAATACAATAATAATATGCATAGTAAGATTACAGCCAATTTTCCTGATTCAAATCCAGTAATGTCAAAATATTATCCATCCGAGCAATTAATATTAGCCGGGAGAACAATTGCTGACTTCGAACTGACAGACTGGAAAGAGTTTAATGAAGCGGATGCGAAAGGTCTCTTTTTACAGGGCAAATACTCCGACGGCAATATTAACATCTTAAAAAAAATATCGGCAAAGTTCATAAATGATTTCCCCGGTTTCTTAATAACAAAAGTTACATACACGAATGCCGGGAAAGACACCATTACCGTAATCGGCTGGATTAACAATTATTATAATTTCATTCCCGCCAAAGATATAACACTGCCATACTGGTCTTACCAGGGAGCTACATATCCCGACCGAAGAGATTGGGTTCAGCCTGTTACTAAGGGATTCTCGCAGGAAAATTATATGGGAATGAATGCAAGCGACTATGGCGGCGGTACTCCAATAGTTGATTTATGGAGACCTGATATCGGAATTGCAGTGGGTCATCTGGAGAATACTCCTAAATTGATTTCTTTACCTGTTAATTTCAGTTCACCGGAAGAAGGCGCCGGCTTAAGTGTTACTTATAAGTTTCTTGAAGCTGTAAAATTGGGTCCCGGTGAATCATTTGATACTTACGAGACTTTTATCTCGCTGCACAAAGGTGACTACTTCCGGACATTGAGTACATTCAGTAAAATAATGCAGACTAAAGGTATCAGGTTTGAAAGTTTTTCACCTTCAACGTATCAGGCTGAGTGGTGCGCGTGGGGTTATGAACGAAATTTTACAATTGATGAAGTACTTGGCACACTTCCCAAAGTTGCTGAATTGGGCTATGATTGGGCTACACTTGATGACGGCTGGCAGACTGCAGAAGGCGACTGGTATCTAAATCCGAAAAGGTTTCCAAACGGCGATTCCGATATGAAGAATTTTGTAAACGAAATTCATAAAAATAATCTTAAGGCAATGCTCTGGTGGTCGCCGCTGGCCGCAGATCCGGGTACAGATCTGCTGAAGGAGCATCCTGAATTCTTGTTACTCAATAAAGACGGATCAAAGGTGGATATTTCGTGGTGGGACAGCTATTATATGTGTCCTGCCTATGAACCCGTTATCGAGTATCACAAAAATCTGGTCAAAAAAATAATTGGTGAATGGGGATATGACGGATTGAAAATTGACGGACAGCATTTAAATGGCGCACCTCCCTGCTATAATGAAGCTCATCACCATTCCCGTCCGGAAGAATCAGCCGAGATGCTGCCGCTGTTATATAAAACCATAATTGAAACAGCTTTAAGTATCAAACCCGATGCGGTAATTCAGATCTGTCCCTGCGGGACATCGTATTCATTTTTCAATCTGCCTTATATGAACCAGACTGTAAGCTCTGACCCGGAATCATCATGGCAAATAAGACTCAAGGGCAAAACACTAAAAGCATTAATGGGCTGCAATTCACCTTACTTCGGTGACCATGTAGAATTAAGTGACAGCGGTAATGATTTTGCTTCCGCAGTAGGGATTGGAGGAATTGTCGGTACAAAATTTACTTACCCGACAGACCGCCTTGAGCATAAGAATTATGTACTCACTCCGGAAAAAGAAATTATCTGGAAAAAATGGCTGGAAATCTATAAAACCAATTATTTATCAAAAGGATGCTATAAAGGTGAGCTGTATGATATCGGTTATGACAAACCGGAGACGCATGTAATTCAGAAAGACGATACTTTATTTTATGCATTCTATGCCGATTCCTGGAAAGGTGAGATTCAGCTAAGAGGCCTGTCAGACAGGAAATATAAAATTGTTGACTACGTTAACAACAGAGAAATCCCTTTGGCAGAAGGCAGTAATCCTGTAATTGATTGTTCCTTTGAGAAATATTTATTGATCAAAGCTGTGCCGGTTAATTAATATTTGAAACCGGAGGGGAGCCTGGTAATTTTTTGTTAGTTAAATAAAAGAAAAATATCCCGTCCATCCTGTCTGTTTATCCTCCAGGATGAAACAGCCCGCCGCTGAAAATCTAAATATTGAAGAAAAATTAATTCAGGATGCCGATGAAAAATCCAAGTCGATGATAGGTGTAGGAAAAGATTACCGTCCTTTTTTACATTATCTCTGATTCAATGCCAGGGAAAGCGGTTACCGGGATATCGTCCTTGTTATAGGAGAAAACTATTATTCAATAAAAAAATATTACGGTGGTAAAGAAAAGAATAATGAATTTAAAGGATTAAAAATCTCATATGCACTCCAAAGAATCACCGCCGGAAGAACCAAACCTTCAGGTATGGCAGTTGCACTCCTTTGCGGATTAAAGTCGAGCCCCGAATGGAGCGGAAGCAGGATTACTGTCTGTAACAGCGACAATTTATACTCGGGGAAAGCTCTGATAATCATGCTTAATTCGGATTTTTACGGGGCATTAATCGATTATGACCGGGCTGCACTGGAATTCGACCTGCAGAGGATTGAAAAATTTGCAGTCACAATAAAAGATCGAAACGGATTTTTAATTAATATACTTGAAAAGCCCGCTTCAAAACAGCTGGCAGATATTGAAAACCGGTATGGATATATAGGTGTCAGTATGAATATCTTTGCGCTGGAGTATGATCTGATCCTGCCTATTCTTGAAACTATACCCCTGCATCCTGAACGTCAGGAAAAAGAATTACCCGAAGCCGTAAAAGTGTTGGCACAGAAATATGAATCTTCTGTAATCACCTATCCCCTTGCAGAGCACGTTCCCGATCTCACCAGAAAATCAGATATAATTGAAGTAAGAAAGTACCTGGAAAGATATTATTCCGATATTTCCTTCTGAAAGTACGACTTTGCTCAAATTTTCAACATTTTATAATAGAGGGTAATCCTATGTGCAGGTCAAGAGCAGAAAGAGCTCAGAGCGTATCTGAAGCGCATCTGGAGCCGCATTTAGAGAGTAAGTGGTATATCCCGCGCGGCCGTAATAAAAAAAAGGGGTTATCCCAAAAGTATATTTTAATCGTGTACAAGACTCTATTTAGGTCTTTTTAAGCTATGCAGAACAGGCAGCTTGTCCTTTAACGAATAATTATTAACTAAACATTGGTCACATCCAGGGGGATGTATGTACACGATGTCTTGTTTTCCTGGTGCTACCAGAAAGTGTGCACGATATTGTGGTATTTGTGAACTACCTGCTGAGAGACCAGCGTGATTCTCTGACCAGGATCAAGTAACTTTGCATAACTATCAAAAAAAGGTTTGGACTTAAAAAATGATAAAGGCAGTTATCTTTGATTTTGACGGACTTCTTATTGATTCAGAGCCGGCATGGTTCAAAGCCAGAAAATCCCTGCTGAATGAATTTAATATGGATTGGACATTAAATGACCAGAAACATACGCTGGGGGTTTCAACTAAAGATTGGGTAAGTTATTTACATATTAAACTGCAGGAAAGACTGACCCCGGATGAAATTCTTGATAAGGTGATTTCTAAAATGAAAGAGATGTATAAAAAAAATGAGGTAATGTCTAAACCGGGTGCCGGTGAGGCATTGAAATTTTGTAAGGAAAATAATTTCATAATGGGATTGGCTTCGGGTTCTTACAAGGAATTGTTGTTTATTGCTTTGAAGTCTAAAAAGTGGGAGAAGTATTTTGATGAAATTCTTTCTAGTGATGATTTAATAAAGGGTAAGCCTGCACCGGATATTTATATTGAGATATTAAAACGATTGAAGGTAAAGCCCGAAGAATCAATTGTACTGGAAGATTCAAAGGATGGTATTAAAGCCGGTGTGGGTGCTGAAACAAATGTTATTGCAGTACCGGGTAAGGAGTATCCTGTTCCTGAAGACGTGCTGCGTTCTGCAATAAAGGTGATCGGATCATTGGTTGAACTGCCTGAGACAATCAGATGGTTGAAAGGGCGGGAAGAATAATTTAAGAAAATTGAAATTGATCATGAGACCAGGAGACTGAGAGAAAAAGGAAATGGGTTGAGCTCAAAATGATTCCATCACTTTTTATGTAATCTCTTAGTCTCCGGTCACTTAGTCACTCAGTCTCAAATCTTCCTGGTCCACGCGTTCGGGTACAGACGTGCTGCGTTCAGGTGATAGATTTTGTCAATAATGGTTTTCGGCAGCATCAGGCACTGAAATTTTCCTTCAAAATCTCTTACAGTCATAACGGAATCGGTTGCAAGAAACTTCCAGTCGTTCAGCCAAACATTATGAACTTCTTTTTTAACTTCCTCATAGTTACCGGTGGAATCGAAAGTTATATCTGTACCGTATAAAATCCTGTCCTGATATTTGTTGAAGAAATCAATCACTTTCTGCCTGTTCACTTTTGTTTGATACTGCAGCTGATTCATTCGCGCTGCTATATCAGCTGTTGCATTGGGAAATTTATCAAAAAATTTGGCTAATTCGTCAACACTCCATTCGAGACTTGCAAGATGAGCAGCCTGGAATCTCATATCTTTGTTCTTTTCCAGCATATTATCTCTTGCCTTCATTTGATCCTCATAACCTGGCATATCAGGATGGAGAAACATATGAAATTGCGGGTGCTGTGTATAGTATTCTTTCAAATCCTTAATTACCATTTTATCAAAAGGAAGCCAGCATTCTCTCGGCTCACCCTGATGTCCGATTACCGTAATGTGCAGATTCTTCAAATGCGTAAAAACCGGATCGAGTTTCGGATCGTCTATCATTATCAATTTTCCTGAGCTGTCACGAAATTCCATCCCGATATTTTTCCAGAATTTGACAGCGATCGCTCCCCTGTCAAATGTACTGTCCAGATGTTTAATAGTACTTTCAACCCATCCCGGATTATCCCAGCCGCTCATATGAAAAGTTGATGCAAAAGCAAATACATCTGAATTGGAGTGCAGAAGTGTAGACGCAATTGATAGCTGTTTTTCAATAGGAGGGAAGTCGGCATAATCAGTGTTTATCGCGAGTAATTTGAAATTATCCGACCTCGCCTGCTCTATTAAAGCTGTGTTATCAACATTGTAATGTAAATGTGCATCTATTTTGGGAATTCTTGAGAAATCATCATAATTGTAATTTTGAGATTGACATCCGGCTGCTACAAGTGCAAAAAACCCCGGTAATAATAGTAAGTAGTAAATTTTTTGCTTATGAAAATATTCCATATTAAAATCTCCTCTGATTTGTAGAGCGATCCGCCGAATCGCTCATAATTGCAGAGCAAAAAAAATGTTTCGCTCTGCAGTTTGTCGGATAAACAAAATTTTAATAATCCAGATTTTTGTAAAACTCGATTTTAACCTGTCTGAAGAATGGCAGCTGCTTTTCCAACAGCGCTTCATGGTCTTTATCACCGCTGAAGAAATCAAGTGTTTTGTACGCCGACTCAATATCCGGAAATTCACATTGCCATATGAGAGTGTTGCAGGGTTCGCCGCCTGAAATTGGCTGCAGTCGTTTTCCTTTAGGAAAATCTTTGCGTCTTCTTTCTAATTCGGCAAATTTTTTCTCCAATGCCAGAAATTCATTTTCTTTTGTCGCGTCAAATTGCTGTATTATGCGCATTGTTATACTCATTTTTAATCCTCCAAAAGTTGATATACTTTTTTAAATATTTCATTTTTTGATTTATCAGCTATTTTTTTCAATTCAAGTCTGTCAGTGCATTTATTAATAGTATGAGGTGACTGAACCGATGAGCCGCTGGTCAACGCTGCAAGCTGATGTGACTCCTTCACTGATAATCCGGCAGTCAAGCCTGCAATGAAACCTGCGAGGTGGGCATCGCCGGCACCGGCTGTGTTTTCAACATCCACACTAAAAACCGGCAGATGGGTTAATGTTCCATTATGCCATGACCAGCTGCCTTCTTTTCCTTTGGTGACGGATAAAATAATTTTGGGATTAATCTTAGTGAATGATTCAACTGCCTTCTGAATAATTGTCGCTGCATTATTTTTCTCCTGTGATATTGATAATGCCGCAGCAGTTTCATCCAGATTAAGTGCAAGAAGATCTGTTTTTTTTAACAACCCTGAATCAACAGCATCCCTGATTTCTTCGGATGTAAACGATGCAGCTCTGAAAAATTGATACTCTGTTGCCAAATTCAAAAGAATTTCCCGGGCTTTCATAGGTACTTCAGGAGCTGCTAGTGCAACTCCTTTTCCGCGGTATTTTCTGAATTCAGGCAGGGCTTTGTTTATTAACTGATCGTTTAACTTCGAGCAGGCCGAATCGGCGGTGGTCATATTGCCGCCGCTTCCGTCGGGATAAATGAAACAGAAAGAAAAAAGTGTCTGGTCACCCGGCGAGCTTTCAATATAGTCTGATTTAAAACCGATTTCTTCCATCTCTTCAAGAAGTTTTTTCCCGATATCATCATCACCTAATTTACCAATTGGAATTACGGTGAACTTTTTCCCAAGAAGAGCTTTTGCATAATGCGATATTATGTGAAGCTTGCAATAGTCTTTTCGATCCAGAAAGCAGCCGCTTCTGCTTTCTTCTCTGCCTAGTGTATAACCGCCGTTAAGTTTGAAGAACATCCCCGAGCCAATGCCGCCGACCCCGATCATTGCTTTGAACCGGCATTTGGTAATATCAACTTTTAAAGGGTGAATCATAATATTAACCTTGTTTAATTTTTCAGATTTTTTGCTGACCACTCAGACCATAACCGGCACTGCTCTAATACATAAATGTATTACTTCAGACCCAGATCCCATTCCGGATGCTCGCTTATCGGATGTTTTGCAGTTTCAATTGTAGCAGTAAGTAAGCCATCAGGATGCTCCTGGATAAGAGTAATAGGATATTCCGGTGTAACAGGACTGAATAATGCGATTCTAAGTGCCGTCTGTTTCCAGGCACCGGTGTCACTGAAGAGACGAATTTTTCTGCCCGATAAACATTCTTTCATACCTAATGTAACCGACATCGGGGGAACGAATTGATATGCTGTGCCGAAAGTTCTTTGGGCAAGCGCAATTATTGTATCAATATTATTATCCTGCACTCTTACTGTCGAGTTCCTGACATCTTCAACTGTCAAATGATCAAAAGGATGACGTCTTGATTGATTATATGCTATGTGTCCATCCTGTCCCCAGCCTCCGTATGTAATATCGATTTCCTCCTTACTGATTTTATTTTTGATTTCTTCAATGTTGTTTACGTTCAGCCAGTTTCTGTTTTGTTCAGGCACAGCCAAATCCTTATAAACCGGATCATAAAAATTCTTTTCCATAAATCCCCTGAAGCTATACGGGTGATTCTTCGGAAGCTCACGACCCTCCCAGTCCAGGCATTCGTCCATATGCCAGATTACCAGATTCTTAAGGTTTACTGTTTCTTTATTTACCAGATCCGTAAAGGGTTTATACCAGCAGCCGGGACCGCACGGTATAATTGCAGATGTTTTTTTATTTCTTGAATTGTTTATTCTTATCTCATTAACGAGCTCATCGGCCATAATTTGACCCATTTCTTCTGAGTCTTTGCATAGTCGAAACGGTACTTTCAAATTCGGATGATGCTCTAATTCCCGGTATGGAATCCTGCACCATTCATATAATTCTTTTTTATTTATTTCATTCATGTTGTTGAATAATTTTATTTGTAATTATTGCCCGTAATAAGCTTTTTTCCCGTGCTTGCGTAGAAAATGTTTATCGATTAACGCTTTGCTGATCGGTTTTACATTTGGATCAATTGCAATAGTATACCAGCTTATTTTTGCTATCTCTTCAAGCATTATTAAATGATAAACTGACTGTTCGGGATCAATTCCCCAGGTAAAAGGACCATGACCTGATACTAATATCATTCCCGGATTTTCAGAATCTGAGATGCACTCTACAATTTGATTTCCAGTTTCAGTTTCATAATCGCCTGATATTTGTTTATCGCTAAGATCCTTTGTGCATGGAATTTCTCCATAAATATGGTCTGCATGTGTTGTCCCGAAGCATGGTATGGATTTTTTTGCCTGTGCCCATGCAGTAGCAAAAGGGGAATGCGCATGAGCTACCCCTCCTATACTCTGAAATGATTTGTAAAGAGCAAGATGGGTTTTGAAATCTGTGGATGGTTTCAATTTACCTTCAATTATCTTATTTTCTAAATCGACCAGCACCATGTCTTCAGGTTTCATTGTCCGGTAACTGACTCCGCTTGGTTTGATAGCAATAATTCCTTCTTTTCTATCAATCCCGCTTACATTGCCAAATGTATGGAATACAAGAGCCTTCGCGAACAGTTCCATATTGCATTCCCATACTCTTTGTTTTAATTCTTGAAATCTTTTCATAACTGATCTTTAATTTATTTTATTATTTGCCTCATTCAGCCATTAAATAAATTGAAACAAATGCAGCGATCATCCCGGTGATGATGACAGGATGCGGAATGACAGCGTAAATTATTAATGATATTATTACGGTAACTACGGGTGCAAGTGACATCATTGGAACAACTATAATGGCTTTGCCGTACCTGATTGCGTAAGCAAAAAACAAAAATCCGACAGCATTTAACAGCTGAATGAAAATCGCAGCATAAAGACCGCTCAATCCCCAATTAATTTCCGAAGAAAAATCAGTCATTGAGATTGCTATAGGAATTAACAAAACAGCACTGGCCATCGTATAGAAGGTAACACTCTCTGCCTTCATACTTTTTTCTGTCTTCTCGTCGCTTGCGAGTTTCATAATGTAAGCCTGGAATCCCCACATAATAAAAACTATCATAGCAAGAAGCAGCCACAAATAACCGGAAACAACGGAATTTCCGGGCGGCTGGTATGACAGTAAAATAATTGCTACCAGAGCCAATATTATTCCTATCCAGGTTTTTTTGCTTGCCTTTTCTTTAATTATTAAAACCGAAAGTACTATAGTAACAACGGGGTAGAGAGAGATAATTGGAAATACAATATATGCAGGTCCGATACGCAGTGTCTGGAACAATATCAATTGACCGCCGCATCCCAATAATCCGGCACTCATTCCAAGTAATATTGATCTCCTGTCATGATCTAAATTCCACCTGACAATTCTTAATGCAATAATCGCAACAGGAACCATAGTCACAGCCCAGGCAGCATAACCTAATGTTGCAGCAAATCCTGCCTTTTCGGGAATTTCTATAAAAGCACCCCACACTCCCCAAAGTGCGGTTGTAATCATTGCATAAAGTAACCAGGCTTTATTTTTCAAATTATTTCCTTCCTGAATTTGACAATTATTTACAATACGGCTAAATCGGCTCAACTTTTATCAGAAGATATTTGTTGAACTTAACTTTAAGTTTAGCAACCGGACCGCTGAGTGTTCCAAGGTCTGCATTATTAACATAGTCAGTGACTTTATACGATTTATTACCCAGACCTCTTAATTCTACATCACCGTCATATTCAGGAGCATAAAAAGAGTAATACATAACTTTTTCTTTTTCGATCGCATAGGCTTCAGGGCGGTCGAAACCAATATCATACAGTTCACCTCTGTAAATTCCCAGCGGGAGCATATTGTCTTTGTAAATCTTTATCCATTTTTCCCACCATTTTTCCTTATCCGGAGTGAGGTTGATATCCCCTGTTTCTTTATTTTCATGTACTCCGACAGGCCATACAAATTTGGTTCCGATAACTGCACCAGTACCTACTGTAGATGCAAAATCACTTTTATCGTCGCTTAACTCCACATGGTCTCCGTAAAATGCATCCATTGACTGGGTCAGTGCCCTTAATGTTTTTCCTTTTAACCTTACGTGCCATGAATTATGCGGATCCGAAGCTACATTTTGATTCATGTAAGGAAGAATATAGAAAGATTGATTAGTACCGCACGGGCATATCTCAATAACAGCCCTGGGATTAATACTCAATGCAGTTTCATAGACCATTTTGAAAAATGACGGCAGCTGTTCGACCGATTCTTCAGGATATGAATGATGGTGTTCGGGATTATAACAGCTCGGAACACAATTAAGATTATTCCCGTCTATCTTAAGACCGTCAAAGCCCCATTCCTTTAAAGCTTTTATCACGAACTTTTTTGACATCTCAATTACATCTTTGTCAGCAGGGCAGAGGAAGAATGAATTAAAGAATGATGACATATAACGTGGAGAGCCGTCTTCATTCAGGATAAGATATTCAGGATGTTTTGAAAGAAGATCTGTGTTTGGCTCAACTGCTAAAGGTATCCACCAGATCTTTGCTTTGAAACCCATAGCGTGAATACTGTCAACCAGCTTACGCATATCTTTATCGCCGCCGGGAAACCTGACTTTTGAGGGGTAAAAATCGCCGGTTCCGTCATACCATGCATAGTCTAAAACTACCCAATCAATACCAAGCTTTTTAACTTCAGGGAAAGTTCCGCAAAATTCATCCAATGTAAATTCTTTTTCATATCCCCAACCGCACCAGTTTGGTTCGTATGCTTCTGCGGGCGCTTTCTTAAATTCTATTCCTTGTTTTGTCATCACTTTACTGAATTGTAAAAGGGAATTGAAATGATCTCCGTGGTGAACACCTACAAATGTTCTGAATGTTGAAAGACTTTCTCCGGGTTTAAGGATAAATTGTTTTTTATAATTTACAGCTAATGAAGCCGCAGCATCAGTTTTCATTGAGACCGGCAGTGATACTAATTTGGGAACCAATTCAATATGTCCCACCGCAATCCCGTTATCTTCACGCCAGATATCGACCACAGGAGTTCCTCCGCCATAATCAACGTAATTCATGCCCAGGTAATTATCTCTTTCATATCCTTTTTTTAAGGGTTGAACCCAATCATTATCCCATCCGTAGGACCCGGGTTGATATGACCAGAAAGGAGGTTTATCAACATCCTTATTGGGTAGAGCAGATACCTGATAATGATTGTTTGTCCAGCTATCTATATTTATATCCGTTTTCCCTAGGTTCGTATAAATAACCTTATAGAACAACATGGAAGGAAATTCCTTAATGCTTGTAATAGAAATTTTCTTCTGTATGTCTTTAAAAGTTCCATAGATAGTCCATTCTGTACCATCGCCGATTTTATCCGAACATGGCTCCTCTTTGAATTCTCCGGCATTAAAATCTGTAATATCCTGTCCGTCGATCTGAATGAATTCAGAAGGGGCAAATTCACCCAGCACAATATCGTTCCCATCAAGGTTTGAGATTACACGGCTGTAGAGCTTGTCGTTAAATTCAATTTTAATTTTATTCCCATCAACAATTATTGTTTTTGAATTTTGAGCTAATACTAAAGGAGTAACGAGGAATAAAACGGCAATTAATATATTTGATAAATATTTCATAGTTGATTTTTCCTTCACTTTCTCATTTAAGCAGCAGCATTGATTTTGTTTCAGAATTGTTTTGATAAATTATTTTGTAAAAGTAAATTCCAGTCGGGAGCTCTGATGCGTCAAATCTGTAAATATGACTGCCCGTTCCTAATTCCCAGTTTAATAAATTTGCAATTAATTCACCCAGCACGTTATAAATATTTATACAGACTGTACCCTGCTTTTCAAGATAAAAAGAGATATTCGTAGAGGCATTGAACGGATTGGGATAATTCTGATATAATAGAAATTGTCTGCTCAATGTTTTGTCATTGGAAATTTCAATGAAAGTGCCGGTTCCCTGTATTTGTTCATATGTCGATCCCAGCCTTACATCATCAATCCTTCCCCAAAATCTTTTTAATCCATTTTTTCCTGAAGTTCCGATATACAAACTATCATTGTTGGGCAGCAGTCCGGCATTAAATGCAATTGTATCTTCCGGAGCTGATGAAAGATCATTCCACAGATATATTACTGAGCTGCCGTAATGATAATATACAGCCAGATAGGTCCATTGACCATTTGATACGGGGAAGGATGAGGTCGCTGTAAAGGGAGCCCCCGCTGAATCGTGAACAAGAAATTCAAAGTAGCCGTTGTTAAGTCTTAATGCATAATTATTAGTCTTGACATTTCCCGTACGGTTTCCTTTTATCAACAGAAATTGAGGATTATCCTGACCCGGGACGGGATAAACCCATAATGAAACTGCAATATCCTCATTATTGAAATCCAGTTCAGGATCATCTGCCGCTCTGAACACTCCAAAATTTGCCGTATCTTCAAGCGATAAATAATAATCACCTTCAATTAACGGAACACTGCTGGAATATGAAGCGCTGCCCGAAATTAATCCGTTATTATTATTCTGATCCCAGCCGGCAGAATCATTTCCATTGTTTTCAAACTGCCATCTTGCGCCTTTATTTTGAGCAAATGCGGTATTGAAGCCCATTAACAAGAAACATCCTGTTAACAATAAGAGAGTTCCGGCATTGATATTATAATTCAGCATACTCTGTATAAATGATTTCATAAATAAATACTCATCCTTACAGTCTTTAATTTTTAATACTCCCCTGAATTTATAGAGTGAACCGTAAATATTTATGACTTTCACATTGAGCTTGTCAAAGTGTGAATTCATTCTGAAATATCAGTCTTCGATAAACTCAGACTGACAGTCTTCGACAACCTGTCCGCCGTCCCGCAGGGCTCAACCTGACAAATTTAGCCTTATGAGACAGCCTCTGTATTACCTTGTGACTATTCCTCTCCAGGGACCTGTATTTATACTTCCCAATAAAGTTAAATCTGAAGCTGTTAATACCAGCACTGCTCCATCTCCAACATATGGTGCTGTTACGTATATAACTTCTCCCTCGGGATCAACAGCTACGCCCATCATTTCAACACCTGTATTAGTTTCGGCAACTATTGAGAAATCGGTTAGATCCATTTTGTAAATGAAACCTTCATACCTTCCGGCGCAATAGAGATAATTTCCGACAACAGTTGTAAGTAATCCTGATCCTGCAGACTCACCCAGAGTAATGTTTCCGGTTATCGTATTGGAAGCTGCATCGATAATCTGAAAGTGCGGAGTGGCCCAGTTATCTCCTACCAGTATTTTCGAGTCATCAGGAGTTATAACTACCGCGGAAGATTGACTGGTAGCTACATTTTCAATTGTGGTTATGACTGTCTTATTCTGTACGTCAATTATAATTAATGAGAGAGCACCTCTGGTCGACACATAACCTTTAGTCCCGGCGTGGTTAATAGATATTTCGTAAAGTGTTCCTCCCGGGGCATAATCAGCTAAAGGAATGGTATCACTGACTGTTCTTGTCTGTGTATTGATTACCACGATATTATTATTCTGTTTACATAATATCCATGCTTCCGATCCATCCGGAGTAAACTCCACAAACCATGGTCGTCCATATCCATCAGGCATCGGAACAGAAGCCCCGAATGTATTGGTCGTTGTATTCAAAACTTCGACAGAATTGTATCCGCTGTTGGCTACGTATATTTCTGTGCCCGCAGGATTTATTCCAATACCTTTCGTCCCATCGGTGCCAAGGTCCCCAAGGACTGAAAATTGTAAATCTGTGATTAAACCAATACCAACCTGCGAACCGGAAGGATTTCCCGGATCACCGGTCCCAAGATATATCTGAGAATTTCCGTAATTACCTTTCGTCGAGAATGAAAACTGGAATGAATATTTCATTGAATTTCCATTTACATCTTGAACCCCGGGAGAAATCCAGTTATCATTTTCATCAAATGCCCCCGGCATCACTATATCAATTCGGGTAAGATCATCGTATTGAGAGGTTGCGTTAAATGTTGCCTTTAAGCCGTTTAAAGACCAGTTACCCTTAATTATATTTCCATGTCCATCCACAACCTGCACAACACTGTTTATTGAGTTCAGCTCCATGGTTTTTGAGAATTCTATTATGACCGGGGAATCGTTTAGATTCATTAAGCTTCCATCCTGCGGGGAAATTGAAACGATTTCAGGTCTGACCACATCCGGAGGATCAACAGGCCAGTCTTTTGAGCAACCGGAAAAAATGAAGATTACAAATAAACTGAAGGCGCCCAAATATTTTAATATTCTATTTTTCATTTTTAGCTCCTTTATTTCAATTGCTCAGAACAAAATACTGACTGCATATCTGTGTGTATTGCCTAATCTGTTGAAATCTGCGAAGGCATAATCCAGCTTGAAATCAAAACTTGCTAAGTTTAAAAATAATCCGCCTCCGAGAGTCAGTCCCTCTTCATCATAATTACCTTTGTATCCTGCCCTTAGCATTACCTTCTGGTTACCAATAATTTTTAATGCCAGTTCAGTGCCGACATTATATCTTGGAAGATAATCACGTGTATCATTTACATCGGCTTCAAGAGATACTGAAGTATTTTCATTATTTATAATATATGAACCAATCCCTATTCTGAAGGTAAGAGGTAAATCCCAGGATTGAGTTGCCAGGCTTGCATCCACAAGTTTGTTGGTGGGTACACCGGGGGCGATATCGTGACTAACGGTGAGATCAGGTCCATCCAGCTTCATCGGAGTGCCCAGATTAGAGAGTGCAATCCCGATTTTCATATCATTGAGAAAGTTTGTCGTGAAAATGCTTCCGATGTCAAATGCGAATGCATCTGCAGTTTCTCTTGATAACGATTCATTAATATATTTTACAGTTAAGCCAACCAGGAACCTGTCGGTCAGGGATTTTGCATATGATACACTTAGAGCAAAGTCGCCTGCACTGAAAAATTTCCCGGTACCATCCGGCTGATCAAGAGTGGTTTCTTCCATTTCTCCTGATGAAAATGAGTAAACACTGGCACCTAATGTTCCGTAATCTCCAAATGGAAGAGCAAGTCCAAGGAAATACAATTTGGTATCAGCTATCCAGTTGGTAGTCTGCGCCAGAACTTCATTCTTCGTCAATGAACCGAGGCCGGCCGGATTCCAATATATTGCACTGACGTCATTAGCCATTGCAGCAAACGCCTCACCCATTCCAATAGCTCTGGGACCCACTCCAATCTTAAGAAAATTAGCCATTGAAGTTCCCACCTGCGAGGTCTCCTGCGCCTGCACTGTATACCCAATCAGTAAAAAAACTAATAATGTTAATAATATTTTTCTCATTTACTTATCTCCTTAAAAAAATTAAAATGAATTCCTTTCAAAAAGAAATAATCATTTTATTATGAGAAACCTTCCAACTTTTTCTCCGCTGATTACATTAGAGGACACGTAGAAGAAATATAATCCCGGTGCGACTTCCTGATTCGCTCCGGATCTTAAATTCCAGCTCTCCTCACTTGTACCATTTGTGTGCTGCAGTTCTGCTACCAGTTCACCGGCTACATTATAAATCCTGACTGCACATTGAGATGGTAAATTCGTAAAATGAAGTTCTCTTACATTCGGATCGGTCTCGAATTCATTTCCGGACAAATAAGGATTAGGAACAACCCTAACATTATTCAGCGTGGTTGTTGCAAGAGGCGATCTTGGTGTTACCTCAACAGTGTTATCTTCCGGAAAAGCTGGGTCGGTAACGGGTGGATTTTCAACCGGAGGTTGAGTTTCACTACCCACATTGTATGCTGCGATATAATACCTGTAATCAAGTCCATTAATTAAATTTTCATCATTAAATACATATTGTCCTGCCTCATTTGTATCAGGCATTCCGCTATCGCTTCCGAAATCAAGCCAGGTTGCTTCAGGATCTGTACTTGGCCCTACAATTCCATCTATAAGATCATATTGAGCTATCGGTACATATCCAATGGGAGTTCCGTTTGCATCTGTAACGACTCTGTCACCCCAGGTCGCTCCGCCATCTTCACTTCTGTAAATCCTGTAACCTTCAAAGCCGGTTGAGCTTTCACTGATTTTACCCCAGTTAAGTGTAATCCTTCCATCTCCTCCGATTGCAGAAACCTGTGGTTGTGCGGGAGGCTCAGCTATGTGAAATCCCGACAAATATAAATTCTTTGCTCTGTCGGCATTCTTTCTTAAATCTAACAGATTCGATCCCATTACGGTACATATAATTAATGTGTCTGTTTCACCGGGATCCAATGATATCGGACCGCAGCTTATCATTGACCAGTTTGCCGCATTCCAGCCGCTCGGTGTCCAGCCATTAGGGTAAGGAATTCCATCCCTTATTTGTGTATCATCAATTCCATCACCATCAGTGTCGTACGGGCTTCCCTGATTTAAGACATTCCGGTAATAGAAATTTTCCATAATTTTACCTTCATCGGCACCCCCGGGATCTAATGACCAGCTTAAATTTGTTATGCCTGTCTCTTCACCATTATCAAATTTCGGTGTTTTCAAAAAAACTACTCCACCATAGGCTGTTGGGGAAACCTCTCTGCCTGACTCGGTAAAACCGACATCGGTCGGATTATAAGCATACGCCATCTGTCTATTTTTGTCGAATGCCTGAATTTCCTCAGTCACACCGTTTCTGTTCCATACGAATGCATAATCCATTCGGATGCCGAAATAGCACTCTGTAATTGGCTGTGTGCCGATATTTGTTATCGCATAAGACCAGAAGAGATAATTCTCATAGATCTTTCCTTTGAAAGCCATCCCTCTGAATATCATTTGAGCTTTCAGCCATCTTTCAGGCGGTACTTCAGATACATGGTTAACACAATAAGCAGCGGTAAAACTTTCCTGATGTCCTATCTGTGCTCCATTTTCACCCCAGCCGGGCCATCCGTTTTCATTCAGCATAACAGGTTCATTTGTATGAGGATAAAATTGAGGCCAGCCATATCTTCCATCGCTGTTTCCCGGATCAGGCCAGCTATCAACATCGTCACTCATTGGGGATCTTTCGGAACTTCCGACAAAATTAAATATCCCGTCTAACGGAACTTCATTATCGTAGGGACCAGGTCCATAAGGATCCCAGTGATCACAATCCCAATTGTCTTCGTATTCCTTCGGAGTCATATCAAAATACGGCAGGTTGTCGGGATTCTGTCCTCCCCCGTCAGTAGTGAATCCGGCCAGATAAAAACCGATCGCCATTCCGTAATCATTGCCGCTTCCTGCGGGATATTCCATTGCAGGATGCTGACCTGCACCATATACAAACTGACCTTCGCAAACAGATCCGTAATTACAGGACCTGTTAGCGATACGGTTTATGTCGAAAGTATTCCATCTTTCATAAATTTCCTGTCCCATTACAAATGACGGAATAAGCATCAGAGTTACAATCAATGATAACGGCAAATTTTTTTTCATTTTCAATTTTGTTATCATTTTCAAATCTCCTTTAACTTTTTATTTATTAGTATTCAACTCAGTTTTGTAAGACAGACACGGCACTAAAGATTTATTTCGGCGCCCAGGTAAATCTGTCTACCCGGACTATAGTTATTCGGCAAATCATATACGTCCAGGTTATGTAATGTCCTTGGAACTCCCAGTGGAAGATCAGGCTTGCCGCTGCTTGGATAAACTCCATAAACATTTTTTCTATCAAGAAGATTCAGCACATTCAAATAAACTTTCGGCCTGAATCCTAATACATCAAATGTCTTACTGAATCTTGCATCAACGGAACTGATAAATGGGGCTCTCTCAGTATTTGGTTCGGTTTTAATTGTATAAGGCATTCCCGATTGGAAGTTTCCGGATAAACTGATATCCCAGTCTGCAGGCAGTCCAACGTACAAATCAAAATTGAAAGTATGGGGTCTGTCCCAATCTGCTGTGAAAGTTTTAAAAGTAGGATTCTCAATTTGTGATTGAGCCCATGGAGTTGAACTTGTCACCAATGCTTTTGAATATGTATAATTTGCTTTTATCGAAAAATAGTTGCTGAACCTTTTGTTCAGAGATAATTCTATTCCTTTAGCATTGCCGTAATCATAATTACCGGTCACTCTCAGACCATTTCCTGAATTTGCTTCCGGGATAAATCTTTCTCCGACCAGATCACTCATTTCACGGTAATAGGCAGTTACATCGATAGAAACGTCTTCCGTCAACTTTATTTGAACTCCGGCCTCATATGAATCTGTCCGTTCGGGATCCAAATTCGAATTACCCAGCCGGAAAGCATTATCCTGTGTGAACGGTATATAAAGTTTTCCCTGGTAATCGGGGTAGCTGTCCCAATTCTTATCTGTCGGAATCAGATATCTTTGTCCCTGATAAAGCAGATAATATGGTGATAATTGATAGAAGTGTCCGTATGCAAAGTGAAATGCCGCCTGATCGGTAATAGGATACGATACTCCGAGTCTTGGAGAAAATCTGGTTTTCTTTTCCGCAGGGGCAGTCTTCATTTCAAACAATTTATTTATATCTGTCCAGTAAGGTGCATTTGCATCCCACAAATCATAACGAACACCCAAATTTATAATCAGGCCTATTTCAGAAAATTCCATTTTGTCCTGGAGGAATGCCGACATCTCAAACGGTTTATGAGCGTAATTCATATAATAGCTGCCGGCTTCATTAGGATTCTTGCTTTCAAAATTGATATCAATGCCCCGGAAATTCGCACCAAGTTTGATTAAGTTAGTCTTATTTAATTGAGAAACGATGGCGGCCCTCCCGCTGGTTACATCAGACTTTTCATTATGCCATTGCCATTCTTCACCTATCACGAAAAACGAACCGGTGGGATCATATTCTTCTGGAGTCTGCATATATTTATCCCAGCTGTCATAGACACCCAGAAATCTTGTATGGTTCTGTCTTGCGGCACCGACTTCATAATACATACTTGAACTTAAGGCATGTGTAAATGTCAGACTATAAATATATTCTTCGGAATTCTGATATGGATTTCCCGCCGGAAAGTATTTAAAGGTATTACTATAGCTGTCTTGCCTCAGATTATAATAACCGACGAAGCCGCTTAATTTTATTGTCTGAATAATTGACCAGTTGAGTTTAAAAGAAGCGTTCCAATAATCAAATTTATCCATCGAAGTTTTTTCGCCTGTTCCTAAAGGCATCTGAGTCAGTGAATCGACTGCTTTGCCTCTGGAATCAGTCCAGTCCGGATAAACATATCCATACAAATATCCATCGGAGACACGTCTTTCACCGCTGGCAAAAAAAGTTAAATTCGGCAGAAGAACAGGTCCGCCTAAAGCGAAGTCGCCCTGTAAAGTATTCTGATCATATTTATCTATACCATATTGATCTGTAAATATGGAAATCTTTCCTGCGTAGTGATCAGATGCACCATCTTCAGTGGCAATGTTTACGGCGCCCGACATTGCATTACCGTATTCAGCATTAAAAGTACCGGCAAGAGTATTGAACTCACTTATGAAATTTCCTGATGAAAGCTGAATATATTCCGATCCTCCCCACATCGGGTCGTTGACTGTTACTCCATTCAGTGTAAAGAGGGTTTCATTTTCTCTGCCGCCTCTTATATGTAAGGCATCAGACGGGGTATCGGTATAATAAAATCCCTGCTTTCCCATATTATTATAGCCGAGCAATACTCCTCTTTGTTGTTTCATCATTTCCTGAATATTCCGCTGAGGGCTCAGCTCAATTTCTCTGGCAGTGATTTCCACAATGCTGGCAGTCATATCTTTACGGATTACCGGCTTTTCCGCAATCACATGTACTTCCTGCGTAGTTATAGTTTGGGATTCCAGTTTAGCATCAAGGTTAGTAGTTCTATCAACATTTACAACAACGTTTGAAATCACCAGGGTTGCATAACCAACCATCGAAAATTTTATTGAATATGTTCCGGGCGGTACATTTATTACGAAATAATCTCCTTCCAGATCAGCAGCTGCACCCATTGTGGTACCTTCTATTACAACATTTGCACCTAAAAGCGGTTCTTTTGTTTGTGAGTCCGTAATCTTTCCGGCTAATTTTCCGGTTGTGCCGGCTAAGATATTTATGGAGAAAAGAAAAAAAGAAAGAAAGAGAAGGATCTTATTCGTTAATTTGAAGATCGTATTTTTTCCCTTCATTTTTACCTCCAGATAAATAGAAATTATTTTTTATTATTAAACAGTGTTAATATTTGTTTGTAAGACTTTCTTGCTGAAAGTGATTTTCCGGCATAAACATAGGTGATCGGAACCGGTTAAAACTGAGTGCGGTTCTGGTTGGATTAAAAGTTTCTTGCCGTGTACTATATAAATTCGAGAGTAAACTTTTAACCAGTATATCGGTATTTCATAAAGTCTGTTCATTCTCCCCTGGATGACAGATCATTAATTCAACGATCTGATTCCAATAAAAAACTTATTTTTGCTCTATATATATAACTTATTTTCATAACCTTGTCAATAATATTCAAAAACTTTTTATATTTAAATATTATCTACCAAAACGAAAGGTTATGAAAGCGTTACAAGAATGGCGTAGGTCCATAATCCTCGATCGGTCTTCGAACTTCTCATATCTTTCAGCAGATCAATTTCTATTTGCTCCTGATTTTTCTTGGAATAATCATTAAAAATAATTACAAATTATTTACACCGGTTAATTTGATAGTAAAATCGAATATATTTATTTTAATAATTATTTCTCACTGTCTTAACATTTTATAAATGACACCGGTAATCTCGATGATATTAGAGAAAGAATTAAGAGAAATTGCAGGATTGAACGATCAGGAAATCGAACTATATATGAGTTTCCTCACTAAAGAATCTTTACGTAAAAAAGATCATTTCCTTTCAGAGGGAGATGTATGTACCCATATCGCTTATATTAATAAAGGCTGCCTTAGACGTTATATAATAGACAATCATTCAAAGGAAGTAATTTTAAATTTTTCACTGGAAGATTACTGGATTGGAGATTTAGAAAGTTTTATTCTTCAAAAATCAACCATCTATTATGTCCAGGCTCTTGAGGATAGTGAATTACTTCTTCTTTCACGGAAAGATTTCTTCCGTGCAAATGAGGAACTCCCCAGGTTTAAGAAATTTCATGACGATAAGGTGCAGCGTAATCATTATTACACTCTTAAAAGATTATCGAATGCAAAATCTGCCACTCCGGAAGAAAAATATCTGACATTGATGAAAGAACAGCCTCAGCTTTTCCAGAGAATTCCGTTGCATTACATTGCATCATACCTGGGTATTGAGCCTGAATCATTAAGCCGGCTGAGAAAACGGATAGTGGACAAACTTCATAATTCTTAACCAAAGTCAATGACACAGGGGTCTCCTTTAAATTATTTTTGTTTCAAAGCAACGATATAACAAGATATCATTCAAACACTAAGAAATAACGGAGGCAGAAATGGCACATCTATTAATCAAACACAAAGTGAAAGATTACAACGTTTGGAAGAAGGTATTCGATGGATTCATCAATACCAGAAAAGCCGCAGGCGAAAAATCTTATCATATTTTGCATCCCGAAAGTGAAGCTGACAATCTGCTGGCAATTTTTGAATGGGACAACCTGGAAAATGCCAGAAAGTTTACAAACAGTTCTGAACTGAAGGAAGTTATGGGCAGCGCAGGAGTTATAGGGCAGCCGGAAGTTTATTTCCTGGAAGAATACGGTGCCGGAAAGGCATAGCACCTGCCTTGTTATAACTGAATTTTAATTGAGAAATTAATTATTAAAAATTTAAGGAGTTCGAATTATGTCTACGAAGTTAAAAGTTCTTGTAACAGGTGCAACCGGAAATACCGGTTCATTACTTGTACCTGCACTGCTGCGCGAAAATATTGACGTGCATATATTCGTAAAGGATGAAGCAAAAGCCAGACCATTGCAGGAATTGGGAGCTGAAGTGATAACCGGAGATCTTGATACACCGGAAACTATATTACCGGCAGTAACCAATGTAGATAAAATTTATCTCTTAACCTGGAATGGCAAAACCCAGCTTCAGCAGGCAGAAAATGTACTTAACGCTGCCAAAGAAGCGGGAAATCCTCATATCATCAGACATTCAATGTGGGGACCGGAGAACAGCCGGATTATTAAACAGGGTTATAAAATTGAGCAGATGATCAAGTCTTCAGGACTACCGTGGACCCTATTGAAACCTACGTTCTATATGCAAAACATAATGATGGCAGCTCCGACAATTTCTTCTGACGGAGTGATCTACTGGGATATGAAAGATGGCAATCTTGGGATGATTGATTTAAGGGATATTGCTGAAGCCGCTTTTAAAGTAATTACCAATAAAGGTCACGAAGGCAAGAGTTATATTTTAACGGGTCCGGAAGCAATATCGTTTAAAGATATAGCGAAAATTTTCTCAAAAGTATTAGACAAAGAAGTTAAATACGTAAATGTTCCGGGTGATGCTTCTTTCCAGGCAATGACAGGTATGGGAATGCCGGAGTGGATTGCAAAAGGTTATGTTGAATTATCGGAAGGGTTCAGTGAGAATTTTGCAAACAGCACTACAAAAAATGTGGAAATTCTTACAGGACACCCTGCAAGGTCTTTTGAACAGTTCGCTAATGATTTTGCACAGGTATTCACCGGCAAAGAAATACCTGTTTAACAAACAGGACTTTGGGAGTGAGGCTGCGGCTTTTAAGCGCAGCTTTCACTCAATTCCGTAAGGAACAATTAGTTACGAAAGGATATGTTGTGCGAGATCACACAAAAATTTTTAATTATTTTAATTAGAATTGTGGTTTAATCAAACACTTTCGGGCATTAAACATTAAAGAAAGGAATCCGGCACATGTCAACAAAAGATGAAGTTCGCGAAGCTTCAAACAAGTTCTATTCAGGGTTGAATAGTATGGCGAATGGGAAAATTAACGCAATGGCAGATGCCTGGTCGCACAATAATTCCGTAACTACTATGCACCCGATTGGCGGACGGGAAGTCGGCTGGGATGCCGTTAAGAAATCTTTTGATCAGGTGGCTGAAATGGCATCAGAAGGAAAGGTGGAGTTGAAAGATCAGCTGATCCAGGTCTTGGGAGATGTAGCGTACGAAGTCGGAACAGAGCACGCGAAGTTCAAAATAGCCGGACAAGAGCTAAAAGGTGAGGTTCGTGTTACGAACATCTATCAACAGGATGGCGGAGCATGGAAGATCATCCATCACCACACCGACATTGCCCCGGTGATGGTGGAATTTCTCAGCCATTTATAACCTGAACGGAAAGGTAAGCTGGCAATTTCCCTATATCAGTACAAGTCAGAAGCGCCCGGGCAATTCTGGGACTAATTGCTGATTGACGATTGTTATCCCGCCTCATTGATAGTAATTACTTCAAGCGGGAGAGGGAGAAATCTTTGGCTGAACTGACTTAATGGATTTCAAATTTAAGTGAAGATTTATCCGATTCGCAGTTAGTTGCTGGTTGTGCCTGGTACGTTTGGAATAATGAAGGATTGAAGTAGTTGTAAAGGAAGAATGGTGTATAGTTACCCATAGCAAAAAGTATTCTACGAAAAACTCCTGATAATAAAGGCGTAGAATGTTTTGATACCCATTTTATTTCCCTTTCAGTAAAGAGGTTGTCTAAAAAGTGCTGTTGTCATTTCGATCCCGACCTGCCTGACCGGTAAGGTGTAAGTTGGCAATAACTAAACTTGCAATAATCAAAACTTTATATTATGAACTTAATGATAATAACCCTTGGGTTGTTCCCTACTCTAAGAAATCCAAAGCTATTCTCTCCTTGATTTTAAAGTCATAATTTATGAAGTTGAATGAAAAAGAATATTAAGATCGGTTAAGAAATTATTAATCTAACAAATAATGATGATAAGATTAAAACCTGCTTTAGTTTTCGGTTTGAAAATTCTGATTGGTCTTTATATCGGTTCGGTTTTGGGATATATTATTAGTTCGGTAGGTAAGACGAATAAGGATTATTTCCCAGCTGCTTTCTATCCGCACGTCCTTGTTAATGAAATTATTTCGGGCAATAAAACTGTAATCTAATATGCTGTCATATCAATTATTTTTTCCTTTCGTTTAAATATTTAAGACAAACCTTTGTTCCATGGTGGACAAATATGTGGCATTAAAGTGCTTAACATTTGCTTCGAAATTAAGCGGGTTTATGAAGTTCTCAAACTTGTAAACTAAATCATACACTATACGTATACTTTACAGAGAAGGATAGGAGATGCCTGATATCTCCGTAAAAGATGACATCTTTTAATCTGTTTTCACCAATTGAAAGATGTCATCTTTAACTCGGAAGCTGCATTCCAGGTTATTTCATAAGTGCCCGCAGGCTTTTCCTCATTAACTAAAGTTGCAACTTCATTTCCTAATACATCATAGATCTTTAATACTGCTATGAACTTCATAAATGAAGTTCCTACGGCAAGTATCGAATATTTTATTGTTGTTACAGGATTAAAAGGATTGGGATAATTCTGCGAAAGGTAGAATCCCGCCGGATTATTTTCTTCTTTAACCGAAACCGGGGGGAGCGGCTCGCAGATTATTTCAGCACTGCAGCAGAAGAAATAAGCTGTTATCAGAGCAATATGAAAAAACCGTAAAAACAATTCATCTACTCTTCAAAATAGCGCAATTCAAGTGTAAACAATACGACTTATACATTCAATTTATTTATGATTTAGTGTGCTCAGATATTAAATTAAAAAATAAGTTCAGATTTTTTTAACTTTATATCAACCTTATTGAAGAAAATGAAATTCTGGATTAAATATTTCAGGGTAAACTCTAAATTATATTTTCGAAAAGTGATAAACTTTCTTCGACTGCGTATTGAGTTAAAGACCTTTATCATTCTCTGCAGTATTGCTGTTGGTATTACTTCCGGTCTGGCTGCTGTTCTAATGAAAAATACAGTGCATTTTTTTCAGCAGGAACCAACAAAATATTTTCACGAAGTGGGATTGGATTATTTCATACCTTTGATGCCTCTCATCGGAATTCTCCTGTCTATAGCGATTGTAAAATTTTTTTTCGGCGGGAGAATGATTATAGGTTTAAGTAATATAATCTATAGGATCATTCGAAAATCCTCAGATATACCAAAGCAGGATTTATTTTCTCACCTTATTACCAGCGGAATTACGATCGGTTTAGGGGGCTCTGCTGGTTTAGAAGCTCCAATTGTAGCTACCGGTGCAGCCATTGGTTCTAATGTTGCTAAAGAAGTAAGATTCAACTATCAGACCCGAACTTTATTGCTGGCCTGCGGATCGGCGGCAGGCATTGCAGCAATATTCAATAGTCCGATTGCCGGAGTCATTTTTGCTTTTGAAGTGCTTCTGCCAGAAATCTCTATTTCCTCTTTTATTCCTTTACTGATTGCTTCAGCATCGTCAGCAGTTTTATCAAAGTTTTTATACAGCGGCCAATTGTTTTACCTCGTTACAGAAGGATGGAAACTTGAAGCAATACCGTACTATATTCTTTTAGGTGTCCTCTGTGGTTTTATTTCGTTATATATGATAAAAATTACTTACTTCTCTGAAAAAATTTTTAATAAATACTCAAATAAAATATTAAAAGCATTAATAGGCGGACTCATTTTATGCGCTTTAATATTTTTCATTCCTCCTCTTTATGGAGAAGGATATACTAGCGTAATGAATCTGTTATCCGGCAAGTATGACTTAATAGTGAATAATAATTTAATCTTAAAAATTATTAACAAGGATTTTGCAATAATTTTGTTCGCTTTACTGATTGTGTTTTCAAAAGTTATTGCAACTTCTATGACCCTAAATTCCGGTGGAAATGGAGGCATTATTGCTCCTTCATTATTTACCGGTGCATTTACAGGTTTCCTGGTGGCTAACCTGATGAAATATTTTGGCATTATTGAACTTAATCATCCAAACTTTATTGCTGTTGGAATGGCAGGAATACTTAGCGGAGTACTGCATTCACCTTTGACTGGTATTTTTCTCATTGCCGAGGTGACGGGTGGTTACAGCCTGATCGTTCCATTAATGATTGTAAGTGCATTATCATTTTTTATTTCGAGATATTTTCATCCCTACTCGATATATACAACGCCGTTAGCTATGAAAGGAATTGAGTTCAGATCCGAAAAAGAAAAGTATTTTATTCAGGAGATTAATATTAGTGACCTCGTCGAAACAGATTTTTTAAAGATTCAACCTAATATGACAATCGGAACTCTTATGAAAATGATTGCCACTACCAGAAGGAACATTTTCCCGGTTATAGATGAGAAGGGGAAGCTATTGGGTATTATAACTCTTGATGACATCAGAGAAATAATGTTAAATTCAGATGTATACAATTTATTATTGGCTTATGAAATTATGAACCCAAATTTTTATTCCATTGAGTTAGATTCTGACATTAATAAAATCCTGGATATCTTTGAAGAAAAGCAGATTTGGAATTTAGCTGTAACTCAGCAGGGTAAATATCTGGGTTTCATTTCAAAATCAAATCTGTTTAACAAGTATATTTCAGTATGGTCGAAGCAAGAAAGTGGGAAAATTTAATTATATAAGAGTTAATTTTTATACTTTCTCTGATAGCCACACCAAATTCACAGATCTATTGCAAACTCATTCTAAGGTTTTATTTCAAATAGAGAATCAAGTTGAAATATATTTTTGGTAGAAATATTATCGCGCTATAAAATAAAAAACCAGATGATAGATTGCTATGGGGCTGAACTCTTTTTCAGGACATTGAAAATTATTTACTGTCAGGAAAATTTTCCTTATTTCAGCAGAACCATCTTCTTTGTCTGAACAAAACTGCCTGCCTGCCCGCCGATAGGCGTGGCTTTCAGCTGATAGAAATAAATTCCGCTTGGCAGTCCGCCTGCGGCGGAAGCTGCATTCCAGGTTAACTCATAAGTGCCAGCTGGTTTTTCATCGTTGACCAGTATTTCAATTTCATTACCGAGTATGTCAAAGACTTTAATTATCACTTTTGATAATTGCGGTATTGAATACTTTAATTTTGTTGCAGGATTGAAAGGATTGGGGTAATTTTGATATAAGAAATATTCTGAAGGAATCACAGAAAGGTTATTATTCCCTACACTTACTATACTTTCCCAGTCCAATACATTAGCCCATATATCGTAACCGGTTTGTCCACCCCGATTGTCCTGCCATGCCGTATAAATCCGATCATTCAATGTTGTCACAGCCGGGAAAAGTTGGAATCCATCGCTGGTATTGGTAACCCGAAAATTATTCCCGTAAGTCGTACCATTACTTAAAAATCGTTGGGCAAATACATCCTGAATCCCATTACGATGGTCTGTCCAGGTTATTATGAATTTCCCGCTCCCGTCAACAGATATAGAAGGTGATGAATGATATACATTCATACTGTCATTATTTACTTTAAAATTGCTGCCCAGAGCAGTACCATCACTCAAATACCGTTGTGCATAAATGTCGAAATCATCATTTCTTCTATCCTGCCATGCAATTACAAAATTACCGGCTTCATCGGTCGATATTGAAGGGTTCCATTGATACTCACTTGCGGTCGTATCTTCAACTTTAGAATTATTCCCTAACGGTGTTCCATCATTATTATACCTCTGGAAATAAATATCCCAATCTCCATTACGGTCATCTTCCCAGGCAATTACAAATTTTCGATTACCATCAATTGTAATTGAAGGACAATCCTGTATTGAATAAACCGAATCATTGTTGACTTTAAAGTTACATCCTAACGGTGTACCATCGATCAAATACCGCTGGGCATAGATATCCGGTTCGGTGTTTTTATTAGCTGTTACATTACTCTTAAGAATTTTCCCTGCACTCAAAATTTCTTTATAATATTGATCGGATTTACTATCAGAACCATCCGACCATGTTATAATAAAATTTCCATTTGCATCAGATGCAATATCCGGAGAGTAGTGATAAACGAATCCGGAATCCCCGTTAACCCTGAAATTACCTCCAAGTGCAGTGCCACCGCTTGAATAGCGTTGAGCATATATATCACTCAGATATCCGCTTCGAAAGTCACTCCACGTAATAACAAAATTTCCATTTGCATCTGCTGCAATTGAAGGAGAATCATGAATGACATCCTCCTGATCCTGATTAACCCGGAAATTGTCCCCCGATGCAGTTCCTTCTGATGAATAACGTTGTGCATAAATATCCTGATCACCATTCCTGCAATCTGACCAGGTAACAATAAAATTACCATTACCGTCTATGGCTATGGAAGGTTCAGATTGATCAGAACTTCCGGCATCATCGTTTACTAAATAATTACCACCAAGAGCCGTTCCGCCGTAAATAAAGGATTGCGCATATATCTCACCGGAATATCCATTACGATAATCTTCCCAGGTAATAATAAAATTTCCGTTTATACCCGCTGCAACAGCCGGAACCCATTGCGTCATATTTGCAGGGTCATCATTAACTTTGAAATCATCTCCGGTTGGAACGCCGTTATTTGAAAAACATTGTGCATAAATATCTCCATAATCATTACGATTGTCATTCCATGTTATTATAAAATTTCCCGCCCCATCAGTTGCGATTGAGGAAAGGGCCTGGTCTGTGCCTGCCGTATCAGGATATACGATAAAATTACTCCCGACAGGAGAACCATCATTCAGGTAACGTTGAGCATAAATATCCCTGTCGCCATTGCGTTCATCCGTCCAGGTAATAACAAAATCCCCGCTGTTATTCATTGAGACAGACGGATAAAATTGAAGTGAATTTCCACCATTGTCATTTACTTTAATATTATTCCCTACAGGAGTACCATTATTTGAATATTTCTGAAAATATATATCATAAAAGGGGTCAGCCCCGTTGCGAAGGTCAGCCCAGGTGATAATAAAATTACCTTCTTCATCTAAGGATATATCATTCCAATATTGAGTTGAGTTTCCTGCATCGTCGTTTACCTTGAAATTTCCGCCCGAAGCAGAGCCGTCATAAGCGTAACGCTGAGCATAAATATCCCAATCACCATTTCGTTTGTCAGTCCAGACAATTACGAAATTTCCATTGCCGTCAACTGAAACGCATACCTGTTCATGCTCTGCATTGCCGGTATCATTATTCACTTTGAAATTAGACCCCAATGGAATACCATTGTATGCAAAACGCTGGGCATAAATATCCCAGTTAGTATTGTTCCGTCTATCAAGCCAGGCAATGACAAAATTAAGATTATGGTCAATTGCGATCTCGGGACTATACTGAACAGCAATTCCCTGGTCATCATTGACTTTGAAATTTGATCCCAATGTTGTACCATCGTCCGATAAAAACTGGGCGAATATATCGAAATCGGTGCCATTACGTTCATCTGACCAGGTAACTATATAATTACCAATTCCATCTGTGGCAATAGAAGGAAAATTTTGATCTGCGCCGTTCAGCCCTGCGTTTTCATTTACCTGAAAGTCCGGGATGATTTGCGCGATTGCTGCATTGAAACGAAAATGAAAAGAAAGCAAGAATACTGATGCGAAAAAAAATAATTTCTTCATAATTTATCCCCAACTATTATTAAAGCAGAATATGTAAATATTCTGCCTGTTTCTTCCAAGGAGCAGAAACACTTGTTTAAAATTGATAAAATGGATTTTGATAATCAAGCAAGTGTAAATAATTGTTGGTAAAAACGATCAGTGGACGGTTATAATCGTAACTGTTCTTTCCATAAAGTTAAAAATTAAATGCCATCGCGTCTGGCTTTTTTTGTTATGCGGAGAAACGGGATTCTCCCCCTGGCAACTGATAATAAAAATATTTATATAAAAATTTCATAAATTCATTAATGAATTTATTTTCATTTTATAGTGCCTAGAAAACAACAAAAATAAATGAGAGAAAAAATAGAATATGACAGAAATATCCAGATTAACAGAAGAATTGGCAGAAAGCAGATTATTTATTCAACATCTTGAAAATTATAATAGTCCTAAAAAAATAATTAAGATTGCCGGTAAAATTGACTTCAAAGGTATATTAATAATGTTTGATAATAATTTTGAAAGTCTCTGGGAAAGACTTTCGAAAACTGAGAATGAAACGGATTCGACAGATTCCAAACAGGACTTCAGAGATAAAATTATGTTATCACTAAGACAAGCAATTTTTAATATTTTATATCTGGGGATAAAAGATCTGGCTATTAAGCAGCTTGACTTTGAAGAACTGAACAAGGGAATACAACACGATTTTGATAAGATAATGCAGAATTTATTTAATGTATTTAACGTTCAATATCAATTAACATTAATGCACGAAAAAAATACCAGGAAAAGAAGTATTAAAACCAGGGAACCGGAACGAGAAATTAAACAAACAAAAGAAAGGACTGTCACAGAATATAGGCCGGTAAAGCAAAAAGCAGATAAATCATTTAAACCTGAGGATATTCCATATTATGATAGAGTAATAGAAATCCTTGAAGAAATAAAGAAAAGCGGAGAGAGTTCATCAATGAGGCAGGTTGCTTTAAAAGTTGCGAAGGATAACATGGGGTTAACACAGAAAAATGAAATACAGGATTTCTATAACCGATTCGTCAACTATAACATACACAAGAAAAAAAAGCGGATTCGTGAAGGTTAGATTTTTACAGTATTTACACATGTCACAAAAAAGGCTTTTGATATAAACATGAATCTTATTGATGATATATTTCGAAAAATGTTAGTGGAATTGTAAAAGAAAAATATAACCGGAGTGCCTTTACTTTGAGTTTGGAAGGATAAGAGTAATGAAGTATATACAAACGTTAGTGGCTATTCAATGAGAAGTCAGATGTATTTATATTAAACATTAAAAAAGGACCATATTATGGTTTCAAGTATTCAAAAAGAAAAAGCCGAACTGTTCTTGAAATTTCATCAAGACAAAGAAATTCTGGTTCTGTTAAACTCGTGGGACATCGGAAGTTCTAAATTAATAGAAGCAAGTGGCTATAAAGCAATCGCAACAACAAGTATGGGAATAGCTGCCTCTTTAGGGTATCCTGACTGCCAGGTAATACAATTGTCAGAAATGATTGAAGCTATAACGGGAATCGTAAATGGAGTACAAGTTCCGGTAACTGTGGATATAGAAGCCGGATATGGAAATAATTTAAATGAAATAATTGATTCTGTTAAAAAGATAATTGCAACAGGAATTGTTGGAATAAACATTGAAGACAGTATTGATTTAAATCCAATATTAATTGACGAGATGGAATTTTGTGAAAGAATATCAGCCATTCGTGCATTATCAGATTCACTGGGCTTTCATTTAGTAATTAATGCAAGAACGGATTCATTTTATACTTCGTCAGGTTCGCCACGAGAAAAATTATCTGAATCAATTAAGCGTGGCAATAAATACCGGGAAGCTGGTGCCGACTGCATATTTGTACAACCTGTATGGGAAAAAGAAACGATTTCAACATTGGTTAAGGAAATTAATGCCCCGATTAATATTCTTTCAAACCCTGGGATTGGGGCAGGAATACCGCCATCCGTAAGTGAACTGCAGGATTTAGGTGTTGCCCGTTTAAGTCTTGGTTCAGGTTTGATGAAAGCTACTTTAGCTTTAATTAAAAAAGTTGCTGACGAACTGTCTGAAAAAGGGACTTACAATATTTTATTAGATACCTTAACACCGCTTCCCGACGCTGCAATGGCCTATAAAATGGCAATAGGGTTGAATAAATGAACTACTCATAGCTAAGACGTTGGGAGATGGTAAAAAAACAAATTTAAAAGCGCTACCTAACAGCATTTTCGCACCTGTCTGCCGACAGCCAGATTCGAAATCCGCACAATTCGCCAAATTCAAAATCCGTAAATTCTCAAATAATAAATTCGATGACAAGCTGCAATCGGGCTGAATTCTTTTTCAGGACTTTGAAAATTATTTACTGTCAGAAAAATTTTCCTTATTTCAGCAGAACCATCTTCTTTGTCTGAACAAAACTGCCCGCCTGCCCGCCGATAGGCGTGGCTTTCAGCTGATAGAAATAAATTCCGCTTGGCAGTCCACCTGCGGCGGATGCTGCATCCCAGGTTAACTCATAAGCGCCTGCAGGTTTTTCCTCATTAACTAAAGTTGCAACTTCATTTCCTAATACATCATAGACCTTTAATACTGCTATGAACTTCATAAACCCGCCCGCCGGCGAGGCAGGTGAAGTTCCTACGGCGGGGATCGAATATTTTATTGTTGTTACAGGATTAAAAGGATTGGGATAATTCTGCGAAAGGTGGAATTCCGCCGGATTATTTTCTTCTTTAACCGAAACCGGGGGGAGCACAGTGATATAACAGCTTTTAGTTAAAGTATCTGTTCCGAGCGGATTGGATACAGCCAGTGAGACTTCATAATCTCCCGGGGCTGAATAAATTACATCCGTTGGATTCTGTTCGGATGAAACTGCGGGCGTACCGCCGGGAAAATTCCATTGCCAGGCTGCCGGCTGAAAAGAAGACTGATCATAAAAATTTAAACCTGTGCCTGCATATATAAGTACCGAATCGGTAGTAAAATCAGCAACCGGCTTTAAAGCCCTGTTTGGTCTGAATGCTTTAATTTCTGTACCGGAACCGACAATTATCAAAGTTCCGTCTTTTGCAAGAGCAGGACCGCAGTAATAATTATAAGGAACAGGCATTTCCCAGATGACTGTATGGAGGTCAGCACTAAAGCAGTAGTATTTTCCGCCGGCATCCAGACTGTTGCAAATATAAACTTTTCCTTCGCCGTCAACAGATATGGTTGGATTGAATCCGAAAGGTATACTGATATCCGAAGAATCGATTACCCTTCCGTTAACCTTGCTTAAAAGTTTAACTGCATCATAATCAATAATATAAACATTACCGGCAGAATCTGAACCGAAGTTCCCTGTAAGATTTGAACCTGCCGGATCATATTCCCATTTAATTAACAATTCAGTTCCTGTGTCCTCCAGGGCAAATAAGCTGCCGCCGTCCCGGCATAAATAAATTGTTCCGTCATTTCCAATTGTCAGGGGCAGTTCCTGGTCGGCGTCTCCGTCTAAGGGTGCCGATTCATATTTATAATCCCCCGTTTCCATATCGAGGGCAAATACTGTTTTAGCAGTATTTATTGCCCCCTTGTAATGATAAAAAGTATTTCCGTAAGCAGCATAACCGGCATTAGGGGCAACAGGAATTATATAATCATAATTCCAGACAGTTTCACCGGTATATTTGTCGAGTCTTTTTCCTCTTACAACAGGGTCGCCGTTGCATGCAAATAAAATTCCTGAATTAGCCCCAAACATATCTTCATAAACCGCCCACAATACAGATCCGTCCGAAGGTGAAAGCGCATAAAGCGAATCGTTTGAATAATCGTGTGCATAGACCGCAAATTCCGAAAAACCCACCGCATACATTATTGATGACGGGTAAACCTGTTTATCCCAGAGCAGGCCTCCGTCTGTAATGCTCCGGCATTCTATCTTAGCAGTATAAGAAGGAGTAAAAACAACTCTTGAAGTAACAAATTTATCCCCGTAAGCAAATACCGAATTTCCCCAGAGAGAAGAAGTTGAAGTTATTGTCCATGCCGGAGAAACTACGCTGTCGGGACCAACAATTTTACTCAGTCCGTTCTTCTGATTATTTCCCCCTAAAGTCGGCCAGTTCTGCGGATAATTATTCAAAACGAAAACTGAAACAATAAAAACACATAATAGTATAAAAGTTTTCATAACACCTCCGCAAAATTATTTCCCGATGCTTTCTTTTAAATTACAATAAAAGAATAAAAAGTTAAACGGGTATGTTCTCTACGGGGTTTATCCCGTAGAAAAAAGGTAAAAACTCTCCCACTCTTCCTTAACCGATTTAACGGTTTTTATTATCCAGAGTTTTCTGATAATGTGAATCCGGAATTTATTAAGGGAAATACATTCTTTTCCCTTTTTTTACGATTATATGAATTAATTCCAAATAGGTAAACCGTTAAAACGGTTGATAGGATTTTGGGTTTATATATTATTCAATCGGATAAATCCGATTGAGAACCGCCCATACGGCGAATCGTTAAGAACCCGGAAAGCGTTCACAGATCCTCTAAAAAACCTCACTTACGCAGGCAGAAGGGTCCTTTGACAACCATCGGATAAGCAGGTTTGTTTGAGTACCCTTTCAGTAAAGAGACTGTCTATAAGTAAGAGAATGTCACGTCGGAGGAGTCTTCTCAGAGGAGTCCTTCGGACGACCGGGAAATCTTTTCAACTTGAATAACAAGTTGTAAATCCAACTATGAATTTATTGACAAGATGAATTATTATACTGTAAAAATGAGCTTATCTTTCATATAAATAAGAATTAGAAAAATAAACTATGATCAGATTGGAAAATTATTGTATTAAGTAGAATGAATAAAAAGGGGAGCTGAAGCTCCCTCATTATTATTTTTGCGGGATCGCCCTCATATTCAATAACCGCCGCCGCCGTAACCACCACCGGTACCGCCGCCGGATTGAACAGTAATTGTACCTCTCATAGAGTGAATTTTACAGTAATAATTGTACGTCCCTGCCTGATTAAACGTATAACTGAAGGTACCGTTAGGCGCTAAATTACCGGAATCGAAAATGCCAGTAGAATTCCCGGGTACTCCGCTTGTGACAGTATGGGTCACCCCGTCATTGTTAGTCCACTTTACCGTGGTGCCGACATAGATCGTTTTGTTCGAAGTTGAAAACGCCATTCCCTGGATAGATATATCGTTTCCCGATGTTTTGCTCAGTGGATTCGTAGACATATCATTTTTGCCGCAGCCGGGAATGACTGAAATTACAGCGAACAAAAAGATCAGGAGAACAGGCATCCGGACTAACGATATCCACGGATTGTTTCTTTTTGCTGAATACATAGTGCTTCCTTTATTTTTATTTTAATAACTAATAACCAAAAGAAAAGTTTAGTCACAGTTCGGAGGCAGATCTTTCATTTAAAGATGCCCTCGAAGATCACTGCGTATTTCTTTTTTTATGTATTAGAGCAGCGCAATGCATAAAGGTGACAATCCCTCTTTCAGCAAGTGATCCCTGGCATAATAATTAAAGAATTTGGTTATTGATGGGAAAATAAATCGTTACAATACCTCTGAGAGGTTTAACCATTAGCCTGTGAGGGAGAAGAAAACGCAGTGCATGTCAGATTTAATAAGCTTATTAAGAGGTGATAAAAAAACCCGGTAACGGGGGTGTTACCGGGTTCGACTCTTTTACCATCATGAGGTAGGGTTAACCTCAATGAACGAGTCAAGTTCTAAAAACTACTTCATGCTAAACATTATTTTTCTACATTAAAAACTCGACAGCGTGGAATTTGAATTGTACCGAAATAAAAATACCCCTGCAAAAAATCACAAGCGTATAGCGCGTTTTATTCTCAAACGTTTCGGTTAAAGAATAAATCAGGTATTCTTATAATGCCGGGTCATCTGTGCCGTGCCCTAAAAACCCGTAATTAATTATGCAAATTAATGAGTGCATTTGGAAATCTCAATTTTTTATTGCCTCTATCCTGAAATTCCGTTAACTTTTCACTAATTAATACTTATGAAACCTGGGGTTATGAAAAAGTAATGATACGTTAAGGGACCACCAATTCTTCAGGAAAATAAACACCTATCAGAAAATTTAAACGGAACCCTAATTGATGTGCCGGAGGTGTATAAAGATTGTCATTTGTGATAGTGTTAAAAAGATAATTGATTATTTAATAAATTAAATGTCGCAACCAGCCATTAAGATTGACGCAGATACCCCTTTCCCTATTTACTATATACTAATAGATTACAGATGTTGATATAAACAATTGGGTTATTAATAAATAAAGGACTTGTAACGTAATTTTAACAAAGGAGACGGGACGTGAGAAAAATAATAGTCATATCAATGATTACATTAGATGGAGTTATGCAGGCACCAGGTGGACCTGAGGAAGATAGATCAAGCGGTTTCAAATATGGCGGCTGGGTTGCACCGTATGGTGACGAAGTTTATGGCAAGGTCATGGAAAAACAGATGAAACCTGCAGACATTCTTTTGGGCAGAAAAACATTTGAGATTTTTGCCTCCTTCTGGCCTGAACATGCAGACAATTGGCCGGGCATCAATGATGTCAAAAAATACGTCATGTCCAGGACCATGAAAAAGTCAGATTGGAAAAACTCAGTTTTCCTCAAAAGCCTGGCAGATATCAAAAAGCTCAAAAATTCAAAAGGTTCCGATATTAAAGTTTGGGGCAGTAGTGAGCTCATTCAGCTGCTGCTTAAGAATGATTTAGTGAACGAACTCTGGCTCATAATTCACCCGTTGATTCTTGGCAAGGGAAAAAAGTTGTTTGACAATAGCGCGATTCCGGCAGCATTTACCTTAATAGAGAGTATTGTTACAACAAGCGGAGTTATTATTGCCAATTACAAGCGGGCTGGAAAAGTTAAGACGGGTACTATCGGAGCTTAAGGCGGCCAGCTTATTAATAATCCCCCGGGTAAGCTGAATATCTTAACCATGTGTTTAGTTTAAAACTGCTGCCGGGTAATCCCGCTGGCGGATGATGTTTCCGGGAAAGAGATTATCCGGATATTTCCTTCTGAAAGGGCGATTTTGCTCAAATTTCCAACATTTTATAATAGAGAGCAATTTATGTACAGGTCAGGAGCGTAATGCGCTCAGAGAGCATCTGAAGCGCATTCAGAACGCATTCAAAGCGCATTCAAAGCGCATTCAGAGCGCATTCAGAGAATGAGTGGAAAATATCCCGGCTGCAATAAAAAGGGTTGTCCAAAAAGTATATTTTACTGTCATCTTAAACCTGTCGAAGGATGAGCTTGTCGAAGTGTGCCTGTCATTCCCTTTCAGTAAAGAGTTTGTCTAAAAAGTGCCGTTGTCATTTCGATCTCGACTTGTCTGGAGAGAAATCTATTGCTGATCAAAGATCAAGATTTCTCAGTCGTCCCGACTGATATTAAGCTATACTCGGGGGGACTCCTTCGAAATGACATTCTCTTACTTTTTAGACAGCCCCACATTTATTGTTTTGCGGAGAGACAGGGATTCGAACCCCGGAAGGACTTACATCCTTAACGGTTTTCAAGACCGCCGCATTCAACCACTCTGCCATCTCTCCGATTTAGAAGAAAAACATCATTTTGGGCTACAAATATAGGAATACTTTCATATTCGACAAAATTCTAAAACTGGAACTGATCGTTGAAAATGTATTTTTCAATTTCAGCAATAAAGTTCGGATAATTATTTATATCATTTTCGATCTTTCTCCAGTCGAACTTGTTCTCCCAATAATCTGCAAGCTCTCTCATATAGGATAAACCGGAGCCAAAGCTCCATCCCGAATTTTTCATTTCATCCGGCCAGCGTGTATGTCCAATGCGGTAACGAAGATTGATTAAGGCTTCTTCGGGAATTTTAATTAGAAAAGGCTGAATTGACATCTTTTGCTGATATTAATATTTAGGATTAATCTGTATCTCTCACCTCTGGTAACTGCAAATTGCAACTTCTTCATTTGTGATGACTGCGAAATCAGAACGGCCCGATGTCCAGGCACCTGAATCAATAAAAATATGTTTACCGCCGTTTACATCCGTCTTAAAATACGGATGATGGGTATGTCCGATCACGCAGATCCTGGTATCCTTATTTTCAGGGTTTTTTTGTAAACGATCGGTAAAATATTTTAAGATGTGCCCGTAATTCTTAAGATAATCTGCTTCAGATGGATAATCATAGGCGGGATCTTTACCTGATTTAACTCCCCATGAGTAAAGCTCATCTTTATTGATAACATTTGCTGCAACAAGGAGGTTCGCAAAAAAATCATTTATCTCTCTGATTGTCAGAAATAAGAATTGTCCCGGTTCCCACAGATCAGCATTCGGATTTGAAAAATCCTGCCAGCTATCCGGAGTGAATCCATGTTCAATATACACTTTACCCTCAAGCGCGGCAAAGCGGAATCCCGGAAAATGACGGAGCTCAAAATCGTGGTTGCCGTAAAGCGAGTGCGTTCTCAGTCCATTCATCATGTTAATGATCTGGTCGTAATCGGGATGCGACATCCGGATTTCAACTGCAGTAGCGTTGGCCCCGTGTAAACCGGGGAACCGCTGCTCATATAAATCACCGAGCTGGTATACACGCAGGGTCTGATCATCCAGTGCCATTTCCTCTTTGAGAGTACTGAGATGATTTAATAAGTTTATCATAGCAGATGCACCATACTTGAAATTATCAAGATTGGAATTATATACGTACATATGCATATCGGGAATGATTACGAGTATATCGCAGCTGCTTAACACAGGCTGCCAGTCCTGTGGAATTTTATAGGGCTTTCCGCCGTTTGATATAATTTTAATACTTTGATTACCATTTATAAAATCCTTTTTAATTTTCATTTTTATTTACTTCCCTCCATTTAAATGATGATACGGGTTCGTTGTCAAATTCCAGCAGTTCAACCGGATACGACTCATAATTAACCTCGCCAATTTTAACGGACTTCGCATTGCTGAGAATCTCAATGTTATACCAGTAGGATACTACACGCCATGGATGGTCAGTATATCTTATTTCAGCATACAGGCTTGTGTGGACAGGAATTTGCGGAAGAGAGTCCTTTACAGTCAGCACTTCTGAATTATTCAGGCATCTGACTGCCGAACACATTACAGTATCTCCGGAAAAGATGCAGAGAGTATCGTTGGCCGACACATCCATTGTATAAAAATCAGGCCTCTGATACCAAACGTAAAGCGTCCCCCGGGATGTTTCATATTCATCAAGAAATACTTTTATATCCGGATCAACATACTTTCTTCCCCAGCCCTCTTCTTCCTGAAGCCTTTGTTTACTGCCTAAGCTTGCAACGGGAATTTTTAATTCCTGAATACCTCCCGTCCATTTCTTAAATAATTGACTGACAACAAAGTGCGGCATACCGGCTATTAATTTTCCTGCCTGTAAACTGTCGCGTAAAGATGCTGAATATACCGTTCTGTTGAACATTTGTGTATCGGGTTCTTCAAGCAGTGGATAATGAGAACAGCCGATCTGCAGGAAAATCATTAAGAAAATTGAAAATGCAAAACCTTGTTTGATGAATTTCATCTATTTGTCTCCATTTAACAAGTGTTTTTTTAAGCTGAGTTTTGTTTTAAGATAAATATTGAAATACTTCGCAGTTATTTTAAATCCTCTATTTCACCGTTTACTGAAATATTGACTGATCCGCCTGCGGATATGGTTTTCCATTTATCCAGTTGCGTAAATCTGACCTGAACCTTTCCCCATCCGTCAGGTACTTTCCAGGAAAATTGTTCTCCCTCCTCAAGTATATGTTTATTATATGCAGCCCATCTGAGCCAGTCATCCGGATGGTAAAACCAGAGTTCAATCTGCTTGTTGTAAGAATTTCTAAAATTAATTTCGTTTATAGCCTTCGTTTCACCGATTCCGAATGTAGTCGAGATACCCTGATAGGAACTGACTTTTCCTGAAGTATCCCGGGAATCTCCAAAATAGCAGATCCGGTATTCACCGGGTTTTGCATCAACGGGAATATTCCAGGTAATTGTAATCTTTGAGTTAGCAATAAAATCCCTTTCCCATTTATAAATTGTGCAGGGGTCGTTATCATCATATACTTTAATCCATTTATCCCCTTCTTTTTTCTGAACCTCTAAAAAAGTACCCTGGGTTCTCAAATTATTTTTCGGATGGGCACCCCAGAATACAACTTTTACGGTTGTTCCGGCGCTGTAAAATGTATCGGCATCTGTTTGAACATTGCCGAACGGAATCCATGGCCATGGCTGCGTATCGGCAATAACACCTGTCTGTAATGTAGTCTGCTTTGAAGATAAATCTCTTGGAATGGGACCGGCGGCAGCTGAATTCCCCTCTTTCATAGCCATAGCAAGTTTACCAAATTCCTGCTGATACGCCATTAATGTGTATGGACCGAAGTGCGTTGAAGCACCCTCATAGTTCTGTGTATCATATTCTTCCTTTGTAGTAATATATCCTGAATAAGCATTAGCATAAGCAGCCAATGCCAGGTAATTAACTCCTGAATCCGAAAGTAATTTCAGTATTGTTTCCCGCAGTCGTCTTCCGGCCATTGTTGTTATCTCTGCCGGGATGCCGAGTAAAACCAGATCACCAATTCTGATTATTTGTACAGGCAGGACCTCCGGTGAAAGAGGATAAGGTTCAGTCAATCCCGTTGCAAGAACAATCGGTTTATTACCATGTCCTTTTTTCATATAATCTTCGAGCACTCCGGGAACTTTAAATCCGGTTAACAAACCTGAAACTATTGTAATTGCCTGAAGAATAAGATTTCTCAGCCCGAAAGGATAATCCCCCGTACTTGTTGCTTTGATTCCTTCAGTAATTCCAAACTCCGATTTACTATCCTCTGTGCTTCCTGCAAACATTGATGCACCCAGCGCGGCCGGATAAGTCCTGTTATTTGTTCCTTCGATCTGTATTCCGGAAAAGTCAGCATGTGTATGCCGGTAATCCACACTGCCGGTCACTTGTTTATTTGCTGAATTGTAAATCTCCTTTGCTCTTGTGTACTGCTTTACTCCGAAATCCTGCATATGCGCAAAATCATGCACCAGATCAGGGACGCCGTATTTTACATTTCCCGATATATCACCGCAGTTCGAATTTGCAAAAGCAGCAATGAAAGTTTCTTTCTCCTGAATGTTCGTTCCCTTTTCCTTTTCAAAAAGATATGAAGCGTAACCTTTATTATCACCGGTAATAAGCTTGTTTTTATTCCCGCGGTTTGTCGGATGTATCGGGTACCAGTTCAAACAGCCGGCTTCTTTGCCATCGTTCTTAACAAACTTAATGAGAAGCATTTCCTTATCGGAATTACCTTTGTACCGGGCTTTTTCTTCGTCAGGATTATTATCGTATGCAAGAGGAGAACGGTTGCTCCCGCAATCTTCAACATCACCGCTGTTTATAAAAATTTTACCGGGAGCTAAGTTTTCGTGAGCTTTTTTTACAGCCTGAACCATCCCGTTTACGATACATTCGAAATTTTGCTTATCAAATCCTAAGATCGATAAGTTATAAAGTGCATAATGGGAATAGCCGCCGGGCCCGCTGTGAGTATGAGTTCCGCTAAGCAAAACATTTTCAATCGAATAGAGATCATCTCCATAAATACCTTTGAGTCTTTTAACGACTTCCATTTTAACAGCCTGCGTGCACGACCAGATTTCCGCAGATACAATTACAATCCTTTTATCCGATGTTTTGTCATAAACTATAAAAGCTCTGGCAAATAACCTTGACTGAATTCCTTCCGTTTTCTGATCGATACTTGCCATTCCCATCATACCAAGCTCGGCGGCAGGACCGGTTACATCGTAAATTCCGGTACCAATTAAATAATCATTTGGCATTTTATTCCCTCCGGGAAAAAATAGGTTATTTAAAGTGATAGCTTTTCTAATTCTTTTATTATGTCTTATAAGTTAAACCAGAAGGTACATTGATATATCGGAATTCAGCCGGGGTTCAACTTCATGATCTAATTAAAAGTCAACGGTTTTCGGTGTCATTAGAGCTCAACAGGAAAAATACCTTTTTGAATTGCTTTATAGAGTACCAGAGAGATTTCCGGAGATTTTACTCCAGAATGTATTCAATCTTAACTGTCAGTTCTTCATTCTGGAAACCAGAATTAATATAAAATATACAAAAAATCGTTTGTCCGCATCAGTATAATTACTTATATCTCCGAATTAGTATTGAAAGGTGACAATTCGCACATTGTTAATAGCATTTTACATTAATAATTTTTCTTGATAAAGTTTATGTATCTTCTCTACGGCCATTTCAGAATAGTAAAAACTTTTTAATTCTCCAAACCCGATTACTCATGTAATATTTAAGGGTATCTGTATGCAAAGGTCAATATCATTCCGGGATAAAAATAAACTGATTCTGCTTGTCCTGTTTTCTCTTTTCTTTTTATTTACAAACGCTGAAGGTCAAAATCGAATCAAAACGCATATATTCCGGCCCACCGCCGATTCGAATATTATTAACCCCGATTTATTACGAAGATTACAAGAAGTTCCAATCCATCTTCCTGAAGGCGGGCAAGTTAAATTAACATCAGACAGAAATCCGGTACAGGTTGGTGAAGAGATAGTGTTAACCGCAACTCTCAGCAGGGGTATAGAAGGAGCAGTTTTTCAATTTTATAATGAACAGGGTGTTTTAATTTCTTCCGGTCAGAATAATCAGTGTTATTACCGGTTTTCAAATTCAGGCGCTCACCTGCTTCTTGTTAATGTAACCACACCTGTTCTCTTAACGCATTTAGCAAATACAGTAAAGTTAATTGACACTTTGCGGATTCAGGCTGACAGTGTTTCATTATTTGTCGAGCCTGTAGTAGTAGAACAGGAAAAACCTGTATCATTTGAAACAAGATTCAATCCGGAACGAGGCCTGGTTTATAGATTTATATTTGGTGATAATCTGAATTCAGACTGGAGTCCCAGGCCTACCATAACCCATATCTTCTCCTCACCGGGTATATATAGCGCTTACGCAGAAATCGGCAGAAATATAGATGAGAAGTTTACTCTAATTACCAGGTCCGTTTCAAAACAAATTCAGGTGATTTCACCGCCGCCGCCGCCAGCTGATAATCTTGCAAATACTTATGTAAAATTAAATGCGGACCGGCCCGAAGCAAAGACAGGTGAAGTTATTACTTTTGCTGCTTTTTCCAATGCTGCACAGGAGGGTTTGCAGTATATGTTTAATTTCGGGGATAACAATTATCAGAAAAGCTATAACTCTTCCGCCGAACATATCTTTACAAAGCCCGGCGGATATACTGTATCGGTGAGGCTGATATTAGCAGATAACTATCTGGATGCAGGTGATTCGGTTGTGGTTTTTATAAATCCTTCTATGAGAGAATTTGTAACTCTTAAAACAGACAGACTTTCTGCGGGGACAGGTGAAAATATTAACTTTCTTGCCGAAACCAACAGCAGGAGACCGGGACTGAAATATATTTTTAATTTTGGTGACCGAAATAAACCATTGCCTTCTTCACAAAATTCAATCACTCATATATACGATAATCCCGGGAGCTATGCTGTATATGTTCAGCTGGTATTGGATGGCAACATACAGGCTACAAGCGAGCTTGTAAATATTTCCATAGCCACGCCGCCGCCTGTTTTTCCCTGGTGGATATACCTGGCAGGTTTATTAGTCCTGGGTTCTGCAGGCTACCGGATAAAGAAATTAATCCTTCCAAAAATATCTTTCCATCCTCATATCGATCCCGGAAATATTCAAATTGTCAATGACAAAGAATTTAACATTAGCTGTGAAATTCATTTTGTGCCCAATATCGATGCAGCAAAATACACTATATCAAATGAGCCAGTTAAGGAGATAAAAAAATGATTGATGAATCAATTACAATTGCAGATGTTCTCCCGGTAAAATCAGACGATGATTTAAGAACCGGTAAATGGGAAAATTTCAAGGACAGAATAAGTAAGGAAATAAAAGGTATAAAATGGACAGCTTCTATACCTGATATAGCCGAAAAAATTGGTGATTTATTAAACATCAAAATTCCCGGTATTTTAACAACTGCATGGTCAAAAGCTGATTCAATTAAAGAAGCCCTTCTGGAAACCCGTAAGACCCCTGATAAAACAGCTTATATTGAATTAACCAGCCATAAAATTAAGAGTGAATACAACCCTTATATAGAAATCAGGATTAATGGAATTCCCCTGCCAAAAAAAATAAATTTTAACCTGCTCTTAACATTCGATCTGAAAGGCTTCATATTAAAGATTCAGGATGGTCTTATAAAACAAATTCGAACAGGCAGCTGCACGGTTGAAGGTCAGTTTTCCTTTCAGGATCTTACAATAGCAAAAAAAGAATTATTCCAGTTGGATTTGCCGAAAATAATTGAGGTTGTATAGGCCACTGAAAAATGTTGAGCAATATCGGGAAATGGTTTCCATTTTACCTTAACCTGCTTTATGATTCGGCTAATTTATAAAGCTTCTGAATTGTTTGAGCATCAGGATCTTATTTATCAATTAGAAATTCAGAAATTTCAAATAAATCATTTTGGTTTAGTCGTATTAACACTTTCTGGTTTTATTTCCATTTGATTCCTTATCAGATAACTTGTCTGACTTACACCCATTAATACTACCAGTTCACCCGGTACTTCCCATAGTTGTCCATCTACAGAACTTTTCCATATAAACAGGATAAGCGTTATAATAGTCCAGAACAAATTCTGTGTTTTAGCTATTGATGGGTAAACCTCCCCATCACTTTTTTCAATAGCAATTAAGCCATACAAAGCTTTAGGAAAATCTTTCTTTGTATTTCCTGTATCTTCAGCCTTATCATTCTTCCGCTGTTTATAAATTTTGTTTGTCTGGTAATGACCGATACTTCCGGTAACTACTGACAGCCCCATCAGTGCTACCAGAGATTCCGGAATATGAGGCACTTGTAAATACATAAGACTAAAAATCATTACCATTATGCCGATTGCGATAGTCCAGAGTAACATCTGTGTTAGCGACAAAGACAATCTCCCGTTTCCAGTGTCGTATATTTTTATCAGATCAAAAAACTTTTTATCCCCCCAAAAGGTCATAAGCTTTACAATTACGATAAATAATGCCACTATCAAAGCAGTCCAGAGAAATGCTCCTGTACCATTTCCTATATAAATCTCATCTTCTCCAATAACTTTTGAATATTCATTTTTTATCCCGCCGTCCGGAAGACTTATTGTATCTGAAATCCAGTAGATAACCGGGACAACTCTCATACCAGTCTGATAATAGGGAATTATTAAACTATCGATATCAAATAACATCATCGTTCCGTTTATCGTGAGAGAAATTCCCTCAACTTTATAAGCCATGGTCTGACCTGAAGCAACTTCAAAAGGTCTGAATGAAGGACCTTTACACGATATATCATTATATTTTTTACGTGTAACCTGATCTATGGCCACAAGACAAAGTATAGGTCTCATATTCCTGGTTATTTCGGCATCCCGTATAAAAACACGTACCGGATGTGACTTAAGCTGCCCGTCCTGCATAATCAGAGAAGGATTTTTATTATCACCCTGTGGGAGAATAAATGTCTGAGATAATACAAATAATAAAAGAATAATTTTTATTTTCATAATATTGTCCTTTATTTCAGAAAGCCAATGAAGAATTCAGGGTTATTTGTCTGATCCACCTGAATCCATGCGTCATCGAGGTGTCCGTCTAAAGGTTTTTTAGTCATAAAGTTCCCTGTTTTGGATTAATTGAAAAGAAATCATAAAGTCTCTTAACATATAATTGTGCTTTTCCTGAATTCTCATCTTGAATATATTAAATTCTTTTATAATGAATCAATTAACTTCCCAGGACGATTTTAGATTTTGTATAAACTGATTTCCCGGAATATTTTAGTCCGCTGGCAGCATCAGAACAAGCCGTATAGAGTTCAATCTCTGCCTGATCATAATAAGCAAGAGAGCTTGTGACTTATTCCCGACAAGCATTAAGGAGACTGGAAATAATTTGGGGATTTTTATATTTTATTTTGAATATCCACTGCTTATATGATTAGCATCAGGCATCTAAAGACGAATTTCTGAAATATTCAATAACAAATAATTAAGGAGTTTGAACAGAATATTTGCAAGTAATCGACAAACTTATGATATTTATAGTGGTTGTAAGCGGCATGCTGAAAGCCAGAGAATTTTATGGAGATAAGCTCGCCCTGAAAATCGTTAAAGATTACCGGCAGGACGACGACTGATGGGTATATATAATTAAATTTGCAATTTAAAGGATTCCTCCCTTCTTAGTTTCCTTTATTTTAATTATTTTGTTTTTTCCCCAATAATCTTTTTAATTCAAGAATATTTAACTGATAATGTCTACCGAATCTGTATACTTTGACAGAACCCGCAGAGATTCTGTCCCTTATGAAATCTTTATATCGCACAAACTTGTGAGTGATGGGCCGAAGGCTGGAAGAAGAGATTAAAAAGATTACAGTACTTATTTATATTTATTAAGTAATTTATTAAGATCGTTAACTTATATCTATAATATTATATAGAGAGAGAGATGAAAATTAAACTATTCTTAAGCCTCATATATTTATTTATTTTTGTGACTCCACTTCTTGCACAGGAAGACGTACAAATTGGTAATCCTTACGGCACTACAAATTATCGGCAACCGGGCGGCGTGTACGATTACTCTGATCCCAATGGTGTTAATATTAAAGTACAATTATGGGGATATGTAAAGTATCCAGGATATTATATTGTCCCGGGAAAAATTTCTATCAATGAGCTTATTTCTTTTGGGGGCGGACCAAATGAAGATGCTATTCTTAGTGATATACGTGTTTTAAAGACTCAAGCAGATTCATCTTTTAGAATGGTGAAATATAATTACAATGATATGATGTGGGAAGATAATCTAAAAACCAAAATCTATTCTGTCAGGCTGCAAGCCGGTGATGTTGTAGTTGTACCCGGCGAGCCAAGATATTTTGCCAGACAGGATATTGCTTTTTATATGTCGATTGTTACGGGTCTGGCATCCATTAGCAGCATTAATTATAAGCATAACAAAATAAATAGTAGGAAAATGGACAGCAAAAACTTAAACGACCTCAAGATTAATCTAAAAAATTTAACCGTTTCAAAGATAGAACGCAGGACATTAAAAGATTATATAATTCTTTTACGCAACAATCTAGTTCCTGTAATTATAATTATTGTTAGTAAGCCTCGCGGTGGCAATAGCCTACGCTCTTCTTTCCAAAGACATTTATACTTCGCAGATTGCATTAAAGTTAAATAAGCCAGGCGGCAGTATCCTGGAATCCCCACTTATGCCCGAATTAGGTGATTTTGGAAATGATAGATTCATCTGCCAACGAAATTGAAATCCTAAAAAGATATAATTTAAGAGAAAGAGTTGCCAAGGCTTTAGTGGATACTTTTGTTAATTCAAAAGACAAAAATGATTTTAACATTCTTTATAAAAAAAATTTTAGCGGCAACTCTAAAAGAACTGCTTACTGTTCCGGAAATTGCAGCATTACTGGAGAAAATAGTTTATATAGAACAGAAACGCGGGCTTGACATTATTGAAATAAATGCAGAATCCCCTTCATCTGTTGAAGCCGCATTAATTGCCAACATTTATGCCAGGGAATACATTAATTATAACCTGGAGATGAATCGTAAACAATTTACTTTTGTGAAAGATTTCTTAGACAATCAGCGCAAAGAGAAAAAAGAACAATTAAATGAAGCTGAAGACATTCTCAGATCATACCAGGAGCAAGGTGGAATAATTGCACTCGATCAACAGGCACAGACACTCATTCAGCAGCTTTCACAATTTGAAGCACAGAAAAATGCGAACAATTTAGATTTGATGGCTTCCAACGAAGTACTTAAACAATACAAGGAAGAACTTCAAAAGCAGAATCCGCGCCTTGCAGAGTATCTTGAAAGCGCAACATCAGAAACATACATAACAGCGCTACAGAACGAACTTGCTCAGATGCAAATTACGAGGGATTTAGCGTTAGCAAAGATTGATCCTGGAATGGATATTAGTTCTATAGTAAGTGAATATGATAAAAAAATTAAGGACTTGCAGGTAAAACTTGATGAAAAAGTAAAAGTATTGAAGGCGGGCATTTTAGCAAGCAGTCCCGAAGAAGTAAAAGCTTTAAGCCAGAAAATAATAGAAGAAGAAATTAAAAATGGTTCACTTCAAACTACTCAAATAGGACTTGATAATATTGTTAAAAAGTATGATGAACGATTTAATAAGTTGCCAAAAACCTCGCTGGATCTTGCAAGGTTCCAGAGAAACCGTGAATCATTGGAAAAACTTTATACTTTACTTGAGGAAAAATATCAGGAATCTGTGATTAATGAACAGTCACAGCCCGGTAATGCAGTTATAATTGATGATGCCAGAGTTCCTGTGCACCCTGCAAAACCAAACAGACTTCTAATTATTATAACCGGATTTTTTATAGGATCTGGAATTGCTTTTGGGTTCGTGATGGTAAGAAATTATTTTGACAACACTGTTAAAACACCTGAAGATATTGAGAAAAAAGATGTAAATGTGCTGGCATGGATTCCGCAGGTGGACGGAATGGGCTTGAATGGCAGCAGCAGTTTAGAATTTATTGTTGCTAAAAATCCCAATTCTATTGCTACTGAGGCTTTCCGTACATTAAGAACAAGAATTCAGTTCTCGCGAGCTGACAGGGATTCGTTAAAAACTATTTTAATAACCTCCCCTACCCCAAAGGAAGGTAAAACAACTGTAGCTGTTAATATTGCGGGCACTTTTGCATTTTCAAATAAAAATACTTTACTCGTTGATTGCGATCTTAGAAAACCAAGATTGCATCACATACTCGAACGCAAAAAAACACCGGGTCTTATAGATCATCTTGTCGGGGATTTTAAATTAGAGGAAATCATTAATCCAACGGGGATTAAATATCTCAGCATAATTACGTCGGGAACTATTCCTGTAAATCCTGCAGAATTATTAAACTCTAATTTAATGGAAAAATTTATTTCTGAAGTAAGAAGCAGATTTGATTATGTTGTGTTTGATTCTCCGCCAATAATACCTCTTACAGATGCAGAAATTTTAGCAAAAAAAGTAGATGGAACAATTCTGGTAGTTTCAGCAGATAATACTGAAACAGCAATGCTTGATAGAGCTGTTAAATTATTGAAGCATGATGATTCGGTATTAATTGGTGCTGTGTTAAATAACTTCAGCTAGAAGCCTGGTTACGGCAGCTATTATAAATATTATTATTCGCCTAAGGATAAAGCATAAATCAAAAATGTAGTTTACCAGATTATAAATCTTAGGATGAGGAACATTATTTACTAGTATATTATGGTTAGCAGTAAAAACCTCACAAAATTAAAGGAGTGTCTATAATTTACAATTTTAACTGCGACAAGAATTTTGAGAAAGATTAATCCTCCGAAATACAGACTACATCATGTAATTTCCAACTCTCATTTAATTATAAAAAATGTTTTATAAATCAAATAATATATTACTTGCAATTATTTTTATTCTTTTATGTTCGTTAATTAGTGGATATATTAGTTTTGATTCCTGGGCTTCAAGTGCAACTGCGGTGAAACCAAGCTAATAATTGGGACTCAAAAAGTGGAACCATTGGTTCAACCTCAATACTTTTTAATTTAAGAATTAAAGTTGGAACATCCTTTTAATAATTTATAATTTTCTACCACTACCTACTATTCACCGCTCTGACGACTCACAATTTCATATTATAAAATTAAAACATAAATTTGTTATTGAAATTTTGATTTTGTTGGTTACGGGAAAATATTTCTTCACTCCCTACCGTATTTCCATAAATCTATTTGTAAAAAATAAAATTATTCGGAGCTAACGATGAAATTCTTAGTTACTGGAGGTGCTGGTTTTATTGGAAGCAATATAGTTGAGGAACTGCTTAAACATGGGTATTCCGTCCGTGTTATTGACAACTTCGCTACAGGCAAGCGTGAAAACCTGAAAGACTTTGAAAAGGATATTGAGCTAATTGAAGGCGATATCCGTTCTTACCACACAGTTAACCATGCTATGAAAGGGATAGATATAGTTCTTCATCAGGCTGCACTGCCTTCCATCCCCCGCTCTATAAATGACCCAATTACTTCAAACGAAGTGAATGTGATGGGAACTTTAAATATCCTCGATGCAGCTAAAAATGCAGGGGTTCGAAGAATTATTTATGCTTCCTCCTCTTCTATTTATGGTGATAATCCTGAACTGCCAAAGCACGAAGGTATGCTTCCGAATCCACTTTCTCCTTATGCTGTTTCCAAACTGGCTGGAGAAAAATACTGCCAGGTATTCTCACGGCTATATGGAATTGAAACTGTTATCCTTCGCTACTTCAATGTATTTGGACCCAGGCAGGATCCGAACTCACAATACTCTGCAGTTATCCCCAAATTCATAAAACTTATATCTAATAACCAACAGCCAACTATATATGGCGATGGCACACAGTCCCGCGACTTTACTTATGTATCGAATATTGTTGAGGGTAATATTCTGGCAGCTACAAAAGATATTGAAAGTGGATTGGTGATGAACTGCGCATGCCAGGAACAGATAACGCTAAATGAATTAGTAACAGAGTTGAACAAAATGTTAGATAAAAATCTTGAGCCTAATTATACTGCACATAAACTCGGTGATATCAAACATTCTTTTGCTAATATTGATTTGATTAGTGATAAATTACAATACACGCCATTGGTAAATTTCAAAGAGGGATTAAAGAAAACATTAGCATGGAACAATTAAATATTTCTGTTTTAATGCCTTTGTTTTCAAAGATGATGAATAGAAATAAACTATACACAAATATGTCAATTTAAAATTTTCAATGTCACTAAAAAATCAATTCCTTAAAGCTTCAGCATTTTCAATTCTTTCAGAAGTAGTTGCCAAAATTATTGGACCTCTTGGCTTCCTTTTATTGACCAGAATCTTATCCCCGGAGGATTTTGGTGTTGTAGCAGTTGCTACTACTGTACTTGGATTTGGATATGTTATATCAGATATGGGTATAAGTCAAGTAATTATACAACAAAGAGGCGATAAAGAGTATTTGTTGAAGTTAAATAATGTCGGATTCTGGTTTAATCTAACAATGGGCTTTATTTTATTTGCATTAATGTTTTTTTTTTCCGAGAAACTTGCTAAACTACTTGGTGAACCAAGCTCTAAATCTGTAATTAAAGTATTAGCTTTACAAGTTATTTTCTATTCACTTTCATCAGTTCAAAATGCCATTAAAAAAAGAGATTTAGATTTTAAGTTTCTTTTCTACCTACGTTTAATAACTGTAGCAGCTCCTCTTCTGGTTTCAATTCCTTTAGCCTTTGCAGGAGGAGGTTATTGGGCCATTGTGTACGGCCAAATTTTTGGATCATTATCCAGCAGTATTGCTTTATGGAAAACATCAAAGTGGAAACCAGGTTTATATTTTGACTTTGGTATTCTAAGGAGAATATTATCTAAAAGTATTTGGAATACGATTGATCAAATATTTATTTGGATACCTTTGGCATTTGATACTTATTTAATATCCAATTACCTTTCTTCGAAAGAATTGGGTTTATATAGTACCAGCAGAACTCTTTTTTCCGCCGCGATTACTTTATCCCTGGGTGCAATTATGCCAGTATTGTTTAGTACAATTTCAAAAATTCAAACTGATGATAGTCTATTTATTAAAATCAATTCTGATTTTTCAAAAAATTGTTTTTTCAATTGCAACTTTCATGTGTGTTGGAGTATTTATTTTTAGCGGCCTTATAGAAAAAATCATCTTTACTAACAGGTGGGCGGGTATATCAAATGTATTTGGTATAATTTTTTTAATAATGGGTTTCGAATATTTCTATTCTGTTATTGTTGAAAGTTTGAATGCCAAAGGCTATTTCCAAATTACAGCTATTAATACAGTTTTGACTGTATTAATATCCGTTCCATTTCTTTTTTTCTCTATAAATTATGGACTGATATTTTATGTAACGATTAGGATGTCTTTAATATACTTGAGGTTTCCGATTATATTTTATTATTCGAGAAAAATTAATAAGATTTCTTTTATTGATTGTTTAATAAATAATAAAAATGTAATCTATATTATATTTGGATTATTGTTGTTAAATCTTCTTATTTCACAATTTGATTTTACAATAATTATTAATAATGGATTAAAACTATTAGTATTTTGCCTTGCCGGTGTTTCTTTTCTTCTGTTAGAAAAAGAAACATTATTATCATTAAAAAATCAATTTAAATTCGATAAAATTATTTAATTAATTTTACCAATTAAATTCATAATCATTTCAGCTCTAAGATCAAGGCTGTAAATTGTATTAATTCAAGTTTTCCCTCTTCACACAAAAATTATTAGGTTTAGAATTAAAAGGTCACATAGAAAATACTTCGCTTATACTGATTTATTAAACCTTAAATAAAAAACGAAAGGGTTAATTCTAACTTGAATTATATTTAATTGAATCATTTAGAACTCTTATGAAAGAAAAAATAATATTTATCGGTTTAGTTAATATGGAGGAGTTTAAAGGAGATGCTAATCATTTTAGAAAACTGACTAATTATATGAAATCTTATTATAATACTTTAATAATCTCTTTTACTAAACCAGTTGATGAAAATTATTTTCAAATAAAATTTCCACAGAATAAAATTATGAGGATTATTTATTGGAACATAAGCATATTATGGTTAATAACTTTGTTATATTTCAAAGAAAAACCAAAAGGGATTTATTTTAGAGAATCAGGCCTTGTTATTGCACCATATATAGCAAAACTAGTTTTTAATATTAAATTATTCATTGAAGTACATGGAATAAAGATTGACGATACACCGATTCCACCCAAATTGACAATTTTTATTTTCAAATTATTATATAAATTACCTGATAAGTTTATAGCTTCAATAGGATCTGCTAAATTAATCTCTGAAAATTTTGGAGTTACATTCGATAAAATTCAAATAGTTAGTTTGGGGTTCTATTTCGATAAAGAATACACAAGAAGTAAAATTTGCAGTACACCTGGAAATATAAATAAAAAGATAGTTTTTATCGGTAATATTATAGAATATCAAGGATTGGAAAGTTTCCTTGATGGTTTTTACAAATTGTGTTTAGAGACAAAGGAAGATATAAACTTTTTTATTATTGGGGATGGCCCGCAAAAAGAATTACTAATAAATAAAGTGAATGAATTAAACATTAAAGATAAAGTGACATTCATATCATCTGTAGACGAAGACAAACTTAAAAAATATTTTATTCACATGTCACCTGGGAATTTCACCTTTTTTTTCCAATAGAGGTAAAGAAAATACGATTAGTTCACTAAAAACATATGACTATTTAAATGCCAGGATACCCATTTTAACATCAAAGATGGATGAAATGGCTGTATTTATTAAAGCTGAAGGCATTGGCGATATTATTTATAATTATACAGAAGAAGAGTATAAAAACAAAATATTAAGATGTCTAGAAGATGGTTTTCAAGAACAAGTTAAGAACATATACAATAGAATGAGTCCAATTTGGTTTTCACAATTTTCTTGGGATACAAGATTTGATAAAATTAAAAATAGCTTAGAATCAATTATGAATTAGATGAAAAGTTTATTTAATATCACATTTATTTATTGTATCCTATTTCTATCATTTGCGCTAGCTGTATTTCCTTTGATAGCATTCATGTTAAATATGCAAGAAATGGGTCCCTATATATATATTATAGCCACTTCGATTTTACTATATATTATTGGTCTGATATCTGGGCAACTAACCTTTCCAAGTGACTTATACTATAAGATATTTTTGATTCTTAGTATTTAATAATAACCTTTTCTTTTTTTTATAATCTCGATAATGAATTTGCAGAAAGAAAGTACTTACTTTTTATGTCAAATGGTTTTCTGCTAACCTTTTTCTTTGGTTCAATTAATAAAAACTATTTGGATAAAGTTGCGCAAGGGATAATTATATTCTCAATTATCCAGACAATTATCATAATTTCATTTTGGTATATTTGGGGCGGTTATGAAATAAGATGGTTTATAGGGGGGAAACTGCATATCGATACAATATTATTATCGCGGGTCATAGGATTAGGTATAATCGTAACTTATATAATTAGTAAAAAATATATATCAATAATAATCATATCCTATTTATTATTTTTCATGATTCTACTAAATGAAGTTGGACCAATTTTGAGTGTTTTTCTAATATTAAGTCTTTATACTTTAAAAAAGTATAAAGATATTTCATTTGGCCTTGCATTGATTTTATCAATTCTAATAATATTTTTAGCTCCTAAAGTTATTCCTGATCTTCAATTAAATTCAATGGAATCAGACCCCAGAATAGATATCTACACAACCAATATTGACTATTTTCAAAATAATCCTATCATAGGAATCGGTATTGCTGGAGAAAGTAAAATAATTGGTTATTATCAAAGTGCACATAATATTTTTATTGAAATTGCCAGTGAATATGGATTAATTGGTTTATTGCCATTCATAGTAATAGTTGTATTGTTATTTAAAAAATTTTTTGAATTCAAATTTAACTTATGGGGTTATTTATGGCTATATAGTTTTTTTATTAGTACAGTTCTCTGGGGATATAAGCACAAATTCTATTTTCTGGATATTCAGTACTCTTTTTATATTAGAAACAACACCAATCCAAAATGATATTTATTTGTTAGAAATAATATCATAACAGCTCGCTTTGGAAATTCATGATAAAAAGTGAAATTCTGTACAAGCCATGCGATAAAATATTTAAGCACATTAATTAAATCCTTAGTTTTTTTTAATCTGTTCAATCTATAATATATATGTGAAGATGAAAGTATTACAAGTAATAAATAGTTTAGCTACTGGTGGTGCGGAAAAATTGTTGTCAGATACTATCCCATTATATAATAAAAGGGGTATTCATACAGATTTATTAATTTTAAATGGGACAAATTTTCCTTTTTTAACAAAATTAAAAAATATAAAATGTTGTAAAATATTCGATTTAGGGACTGGCTCAGTATTTAATCCATTACTAATTTTTAAAATTATTCCTTATTTAAAAAAATATGATGTTGCTCATGTACATCTTTTTCCTGCACAATATTGGGTGGTTCTTGCAAAATTAATTTCCTTTTCAAAAATTACATTAGTATTTACGGAACACTGTACTATTAATAGAAGAAGGGCAAACCCTTTTTTTAAATTGATTGATAAATTTATTTATAAGCATGTTGAAAAAATTGTTTGTATTACAAATGAGGTTCAAAAAATATTATTAAATTATACTAAAATGGATATTGTTAAGTTTCCAATAATTAACAATGGAATTGATGTTTCATATTATAAAGAAGCAAATCCAATTAGCAGAAGTGAAATAGATATAAATTTAACAGTATCCGATAAATTGATTGTTCAGATAGCTGGATTTAGGGAACAAAAAGACCAAATTACTTTAATAAAAGCTATGCGTTATTTACCTGATCGTGTTAAACTTTTATTGGTAGGAGAAGGAGTTTTAAAAAGTACTTGTGAGGATCTAGTAAATAAATTAGAATTAAATAAAAGGGTTTTTTTTCTTGGTGTTCGAACAGATATTCCTGAATTACTTAAAACAGTTGACATTGTTGTTCTTTCATCTAAATATGAAGGTTTATCCTTATCATGCATTGAGGGTATGGTCTCAGGAAAACCATTTATTGCTTCAAAAGTTCCTGGTCTAACTGAAATTGTAGAAGGAGCCGGGTTGCTTTTTGAGTGTTGTAATGAAAAAGAATTAGCTTTTTACGTTCAAGAATTGTTGGATAATCCAACGCATTATGAAAAAGTTGCCAAAGCATGCCAGGAGAGAGGAATGCAGCATAATATTCAAACAATGGTAGAAAAACATATTTCTTTATATAAATCTTTGTAACCAAATTTATGTGTGGTATAAACGGATTCATCTCCTCTTCAAAAAAAACGATTCAGGACATTAACCAGAATGAATGATGCCATTTTGCATCGTGGTCCTGATGAAGATGGTGTTTATTATGATAATGAACAAATATTTACGGTAGCTTTAGGAATACGTCGCCTTTCTATAATTGATTTGTTGACCGGCAAGCAGCCAATTATTTCAGAGGATGGTAATAAAATTATTGTTTTTAACGGAGAAATCTACAACTTTAAAACGCTAAAAGAAGAATTAAGACAACAAGCATTTACTTTTAAAACAAATTCTGACACCGAGGTAATCCTAAAGCTTTATGAGAAAGAAGATGTGGGTGCTTTTAGCAGACTTGACGGTATGTTTGCTTTTAGTATTTATGATAAAAGTAATCAAAAGATTTATATAGCCAGAGATTTCTTTGGTGAAAAACCATTGTATTATACTCAAACTCAAGATTCCATAATATGGTCTTCTGAGCTTAAATCAATAAATATAATGCTAAAATCAAAACCTAAAATTAATAAAACCGCATTAAATCTGTATTTCCAGCTTACTTATATTCCGTCACCTTATACCATTTATGAAGGCATTTACAAATTAGAACCTAATCATTTCATGACAATTGATGTTACAAATAATAAATTTGATATTCAGGAAATTAACCAAAGTCTTCAAAAATATGAACCATTGAGTAAAATTCAAGCTACACGACAAGCACATGATATGGTAATAGAAAGTGTCCGTTCTCGTTCTATATCTGATGTACCAATAGGAACATTTTTGTCAGGGGGTGTTGACTCTTCCATAGTATCCTTATGTTTATCACTAAATTCATCACAAAAAATCAATACATTTTCAATTGGTTTTGAAAAAAAATCGTTTGATGAAACGGATAAACAACAAAAAGTTGCCAAAATCATTGGGAGCAACCATCATCAATTTATACTTCGTGAACAAGATTTATCTTTAAGTCTTCATGAAATATTAAATAATTTTGATGAACCTTTTGCTGATTCTTCTGCATTACCCAGTTTTGTCGTAGCTCAAAAAACGCGTAAACATGTAAAAGTGGCTTTAACGGGAGACGGAGGTGACGAGGTTTTTGGAGGTTACAATAAATATTATATGGGGAAACTCAATAAAAGATTAACCGCTATTATACCAGAAAAATTTCATCAGACACTAATTACAGTTTTATCTATCATTCTTAATCAAAAAAACGATGACCGTGGACTATACTTTAAGATAAACAGGCTACTTCAGATCTTTAAACTATAAAGATGATTTTTATTATAATATTATCTCTTTAGGGTTTTCTAAAAATGATTTAAAAACCTATTTAAAGGAATCATATTTTCTGGAATCGCAATTAAATTACTATAAAAATAAATTAGGAAATCGAAATAACACTTTACATGATTTTAGAAATATTGATCGTTTATTGAGCTTGGAAGGGGATATGCTGGTTAAGGTGGATCGAACAAGTATGCTTACATCATTGGAATGTAGAACTCCTTTTTTAAATAAAGAACTTTGGAATTTTTCAAGCCAATTGCCGGAAAATTATCTAATAAAAGGTTGGGATAAAAAACATATTCTTAAGGAAGCATTTAAAAACTATTTTCCGAATGGATTTTTAAACAAATCAAAAAGAGGGTTTGGCTTACCAGTTGGTGATTGGTTGCGTTCCTTTCTTAAAAAGGAACTACTGTCATATGTCGAATTATCATTCTTAAAAAAACAAGATATTTTTCAAATTGAACCTATCATCAAATTAGTTTATGACCATATTGAGGCGAGGGTAGATAATACATTTAGCGTTTGGACTTTTTATTGTTTCCAAAAATGGTATGTGAATAATAGTGATTAAAAAAAAACTAATTCGTATTGTCACCGACCCAATTTCCTTTAAAAAACTCTTAACAGGCCAGTTAGTCTTTATGCGAGAATACTATGACGTAATTGCCGTTTCTTCAGCTGGGGAAAACCTTCTTGAAATTGGAGAGAAACAAGAAGTACGTACATTTACTACTTTTTTGACCCGAAAAATAACACCGTGGTTAGATTTGAAGGCCATCTATTACTTATATAGATTCTTTAAATCTGAGAGTCCATTCATTGTTCATACTCATACTCCGAAAGCGGGTTTTGTTGGTATGACTGCATCCTTTCTAGCATGTGTTCCCTGTAAACTTCATACCGTTGCCGGACTACCATTAATGGAAAGTTACGGTATAAAAAGAAAAATACTGGAAATAGTAGAAAAACTTACATACATGTTAGCAGATAAAGTTTATCCTAATTCGTTTGGACTTAAAGAATTTATTATAAAAAATAAATTTTGTAAAAAAAACAAATTAACAGTTATAGGTTATGGCAGCAGTAATGGAATTGATACCAATTATTTTTCAATGAATAACGATATAGTTAAACGTGCTGAAAAATTAAAAATTGAATTGGGAATTAAAGACCATGATTTTGTTTTTTGTTTTATAGGTAGAGTAGTTAAGGATAAGGGTATAAATGAACTTTTATATTCCTTTAATGAAATAAATAAAAATAATAAGAATACAAAATTGCTTTTGATCGGCCCGTTCGAAGAAGATTTGGATCCAATATCTAATACTTCAAAAGAAATTTTAAATAGTAATAAAAACATAATCCATTGTGGCTGGCAGGATGACGTAAGGCAATATCTTGCAGCAAGTAATGCCTTAGTTTTTCCTAGCTACCGTGAAGGATTTCCCAATGTACCTATGCAAGCAGGTGCTATGGGTTTACCTTGTATTGTAAGCAATATTAATGGATGCAATGAAATTATTGAAAATGGTAAAAATGGATTAATCGTTGAGCCTAAAAATAAAAATGAATTAATTGTAGCTATGTTAAAATTGATGAATGATAATGACTTAAGGTTATATTTAGCCAGCAATGCACGGGATCTGATAAGTAACAGGTATGAACAGACATATGTGTGGAATGAAATTTTGAAGGAGTATCAAAAATTAGAAATAGAATACATGAAATGATATCTGCATATAAAAACTTATTCAAACCCATATTGGATTTCCTGCTGGCTCTATCTTTATTAATTATTGCCTCACCAATAATTATTTTTGTTTCAATTATTTTATTCATTAGTAACGAAGGCGAAATCTTTTTCATTCAAAAACGTCCGGGTAAAAACGAGCATATCTTCAGTCTCATTAAATTTAAGACTATGAGCAATAAAAACGATGAAGCCGGTGTATTGCTTCCAGATGAAAAGAGACTTACTAAGTTTGGAATTTTAATGAGAAAATTTTCTTTGGATGAATTGCTGCAGTTTGTTAATGTTCTTAAGGGAAATATGTCCTTAATTGGACCTAGACCTTTGCTGATTGAATATTTACCATTATATAATGATCATCAAAGAAAAAGACATAACGTTAAACCTGGGATAACAGGCTGGGCACAAGTAAACGGCAGAAATTCCCTCAGTTGGGAAGATAAATTTAATTATGATGTCTGGTATGTGGAAAATATTTCTTTTCTTTTAGATGTAAAAATATTTGTTCTTACATTATTAAAAATATTTAAAAAAGAAGGTATTAACTCTGATACTTCAGCCACAATGGAAAAATTTACAGGGAGTAATTAGTATTAGTATACGGAGTCAGCGGTCACGCTAAAGTAATAATTGATTGTTGAGAATCTCAAATTATTTCTGTAACTGGAATTTTTGACGATGATTTAAGTAAAAAAGAATTATCAGATCATAAAGTTCTTGGAGTATATAATCCAATTTATTTGTCTAATGAAAAAATAATCATTTCAATCGAGGAGAAAGAAATTTGTAAAGTGTTGTCAAAAATAATGCACAATAAATTTGCATCAATTAATAACATCTCGGCAGCAATTTCAAAAAATGGTATAATTGGGGAAAGTACTATAATCTTCCACAAGTCAATTTTGGAATCGTCAGTGAAAGTAGGTAAACACGTAATCATCAACTGGGAAATGGTATAAAATCGGCCGAGTACTGTAATAATTAAAGACGTTCATGATTATTCTGTTATGGTTGGTAATCCGAGACAAATTATAAAAACAATAACTGCCAAAGATATAAGATAGAATAATTTACAATTGTTCCTTACAAGTGATCATCTTCAATATTTTAAGATTAGCATATCAAATAGTAGAGAAATTTATTATTATAAGTTACTACAAATATTAGTGGTTAACTACTGATATAACAATATGTTACACCCTCTGAACAGAAACCGTTAATACTAATCTTAGCTAATTATTTAATTTTATTATAATTACTCTTAATTCTTTAACATTAGAATTTATATAAATGTTGAATACGTATTAGGGATTAAATGAGAAGATGAAGTAATTTTTCCAGATAAAGTAAAGATTAATTTAGAATACTATAATAATATGTTATTGTTATTAGATCCTTAGATTAATGCAAGAACCCTATATCAGATAAAGAAGTTAATATTTATAGGCTTGGTATTCTAATTGATAATTATCCAGTGCACAAGCATATGATAATCATATCTAAACGATATATCTCTGTGTCAGCTCCTCCGAATAGATTTATTTTAAGACTATTAATTATGAAAATAAATTTGCGAATATTTTTTCGTTGTACCAAAATGATAAATATGTATCCAAATATAGATTTCAAGGATAAATACAGGTTAAAGATTTTATGAAAAATCACCGAATATGGCTCTCTCCCCCTCATATGGGCGGGACAGAAATAAACTACATCCACGAAGCATTTACCACGAACTGGATTGCTCCGCTTGGTCCTAATGTAGATGGTTTTGAAAAAGATTTATCACTCTACACTAATGTAACAGATACAGCTGTGCTGGATTCAGGAACTGCAGCAATTCACCTCGCTTTAATAATATTAGGCGTTAAATCCTGCGATGAAGTAATCTGTCAGAGTTTTACCTTCTCAGCTTCCGCTAATCCAATCGCGTATTTAGGCGCCACTCCGATTTTTATCGACAGTGAGCACGACACCTGGAATATAGATCCTAATTTACTTGAAGAAGCTATTAAGTCTAGAATTTCAAAAGGTAAAAAACCAAAAGCAATAATTCTTGTTCATCTTTACGGTATGCCTGCGAAGATAGATGAAATAAAATCAATAGCAGATAAATACGAAATCCCTTTAATTGAAGATGCTGCAGAAGCTCTTGGTTCACGATATAAAGACAAACACGTTGGAACCTTTGGCGATATGGGGATATTCTCATTTAATGGTAATAAGATTATCACCACATCCGGCGGCGGCGCTTTAATTTCCAACAACGAAGAATATATTAAGAAAGCACGCTTCCTGGCAACACAAGCCAGGGATGATGCCCCCCACTATGAACATTCGGAAATAGGTTTTAACTACAGAATGAGTAATATAATTGCCGGTATAGGCCGGGGGCAGATGGAAGTGATGGATGAAAGAGTAATTATAAGAAGAAATAATTTTGAGTTGTACCGGAAAGAATTATCAAAGTTCGAGGGTATCCGTTTTCTTTTGGAGCCTGAAAATAGTTTCTCTAACCGCTGGCTAACTACAATAATAGTTGATCCGGTAAAAACAAACGGTATTACAAGAGAAGATATAAGATTTGAACTAGAAAAAGAAAATATTGAGTCACGCCCGTTGTGGAAGCCAATGCATTTGCAGCCGGTATTTAAAGATGCACCTCATTATTCAAACGGTACATCTGAGTCTTTATTTAAAGACGGGCTATGTCTTCCTTCAGGTTCCAACTTAAGTGAAAATGATTTTGAGAGAATATTTTTAATAATTAATAATCTATTCAGCACTGGGGTTACTTATGAAAAAATTTAAACCAAGGATTCGTAACAGATATTTTTTTCTTGTTGATTTTATTGTTTTTATGATAGTGCCGTATTATCTGTTTTACAATAAGATTTGACGGTTTTCATTTCTCAATTCCCAGTTTGGAAATATTTTACTATGCAGCTTTATTTGCGGTCTTAAAAGTTGTAATTCTATATTCAACAGACATATATTCACGCTGGTGGGAAAATGCAAGTATAGATGATCTGATTCAAATAATCTTTGCCGGCATTACGATATTAACTCTACAATTTGCATTAGTATTTTTATTCAGGCATACATCACACAGCTTTTTATCCAGAATTCCTTACTCCGTTTCTATATTTGATTCAATAATATCTACGTTTTTAATTACTAATATCCGTTTATTTCCCCGGATTTCAAAAAGTGTTTCATACAGGCTGAACAATTCAGTATCGAAAATTGAAGACAGAGTTTTAATAGTCGGTGCCGGAGAAGCAGGTGTTATGGTTCTAGGAGAGCTCAGAAGAAAAAAGAAACTTGAAACTTATGTTGTGGGATTTATTGATAACGATCCAAAAAAAATCGGGAAAAAAATAGGAGGCGTAGAGGTACTTGGAAACAGAAACGAAATAAAAAGTTTAATTATTAAATATAAAATTAAAAAAATATTAATTGCTATGCCTTCAGCAGCTGGTTCGGAAATAAAAGCAATCGTTAATATCTGTAACGAATTTGATAATCTGGAAGTGCTGACTTTACCTCCATTATATGAGATACTAGACGGTAAAATTGAGTTTAATAAATTAAGAAAAGTCGCGATTGATGATCTGCTTAGAAGAAATCCGATTAAAACCGAACTGGGATTAATTTCTGATTTGATTAGTGGTAAAAATGTTCTGGTTACCGGAGCCGGCGGTTCTATCGGAAGCGAAATATGCAGACAGATCCTTAGATTTAATCCTGCGAAATTGTACATCTTAGGTCACGGTGAAAATTCAATTTTTGAAATAGAAATGGAATTGCGGAGGAAATTCCCCGGAGCAACAATAGTAAGTTTCATTGCCGATATTAAGGATTACGCAAGAATAAAAAGAATATTTAGAGAAAATAAAATAAATTTTGTATTTCACGCCGCAGCATACAAACACGTACCTTTAATGGAATCACATCCCTATGAAGTGATTAGGAATAATGTTCTTGGTACAAAAAATATTGTTGACCTCGCAGTTGAATTTGATCTTGAAAAAATAGTGTTGATATCTACCGATAAAGCCGTTAATCCGACCAGCATAATGGGCACAACCAAACACATAGCAGAAATGATCGTGATCGACGCTGCCAAAAAGTATAAGAATAAATTTTCCGTTGTACGTTTTGGAAATGTCTTAGGCAGCAGAGGCAGTGTAGTAAAAATCTTTTTATCTCAGATCGAAAAACGATCTGATATTACTTTGACTCACCCCGATGTACAAAGATACTTTATGTCTATCCCGGAAGCAGTGCAACTGGTTTTGCAGGCATTTATTATGGGTAACGGAGGAGAAATATTTGTACTTGATATGGGTAAGCCCGTAAAGATAATAGATCTTGCACACGATTTAGTCCGGCTCAGCGGATTAATCGTAGGCGAGGATATTAATATAATTACAACAGGACTCAGACCCGGTGAAAAACTTTATGAAGAGCTTTTCAGCGGAAGTGAAAAATTTAATAATACCAGGAATGAGAAAATCTTCATAGTTGAGAACTCCAGCAAGATTATAGTAGATAATTTTGAACATAAATTGAACGAGCTGCTGGATTATGCAAATTGTGATAATTTTGATAGCAAAAATTGCAAACATTATTTGCAGGCTCTTGTACCCGAATATATTCCTTTAAATGGAAATGCTAAAAGTTTAAAGTAGGTATAGTGGTTAAATACTTATTCAAATTATTCTTTTTTCAGATTATTCCGACAATTAGTATAAAGCCGCATAATAATTTCATAATTAATAATAATATTTATGATTTTCTGGATAACCTGAGATTAAAAGTATAAAAGCGAATTACTCGCATTTATGAATAAACTAATTCCATAATTCTTCAAAAACTTCTTTATAATTTCTCCATTCATTTATATTAAAGCTGCTATTATGCCATAGAAAAACAAAATTTCCATTAAACTTTTTTACATTTGTTTTTATTTCCTTTATGGTGTCGATTGCTTCCTGTGATGTTAACCCTAAATAATATTTTAAAGTGACATCCATTATCAAAAGTGGATATTCCTTTAAATTCAATTGTTCCCTTCGAAGAATGTTAAAGACACTAAATTCAAAACAAGTTCCACATCTAAATCCTGGAACAGTTGCATATCCTAAAGTACAGTCCCATTCCATTTTACTTTCTTCCCAAATGTTCCAGGTGAGGGGTACATCAAATCTTAGATAATGTTGCCTGCCAAATTTATTTTTAAATCCTGTTATTTTATCCAAATTATTTTTCGCCTTTTTCCATAGTACCGGATTATTAAAAGTATCGAAACCGGGATGAAAACCTATAAAATGGCCCCTGCTCCTTATACTATCAAGTATTTTTATCAATCTTTTGTCTTTCACAGGGCTTTCTCCATCCTCCCTACTAACCCCTGAAAGGAAGAAAAAATAAGTTTTGGTATTAATCCTTTCTGAACTAAGCATTAATTTGTTGTAAGTATTAAATGGATCTAAGGCGTTACCCATTTTAGTTTTGAAATATCCATCCAAATATTCCCACATTTTACTTATTTTACCTTTTCCAATTAATCCTAAAGTCTTTATTGCTACTTTAGTAAAGTTATGATATTTGAATAACTGATCAACATCAACAGTAGGCATTATTTTAAATTCTCTTTTTCTCATCTCTCCATTAAAGCCCAGATATTTAAACAAGTTCCATAAGAAATCGACATACTCATTGACAATAGGTCTATTTATAAAATTATTTTTAAATGCAACAGATTCTTTACCAGGAAAACGCCCGAAATTATCTCTTGCAGGATTAACAAATTCCTCCCATCTTGTAAGCATAAAAAATGAAGAAGCAAAAATATCGGCACCTAAAATTATAACCTTTTCTCTAATAAGCAGTTTGTTAGAGCCATATAAAATTGGTAAATCTTTTTCACAAGTGAATTCATTTTTGAGATATATAATTTGTTCTGGTAAATTTTCTGCTTTTAAATAATCATCAGATTCTCTCGTACCAAAAAACGAATTCTCAATTATAATCTTACAGTCTGAAAAGGTTATCAAATAAAATTTCGAGTTATGAACTTCCAAATTATATTCCAAACCAAGGAATTCGGATAAAATAACACCAATTATATATTTCTTTTCTGGAATATTATTTGGAGGTATAAAAATTCTCAGCATGTTTTTTTATTCTTAATAATCATTTATATATAATAATCTAAACATTTAATCTAGTTCGTATATAAATTAAATATATCGATGTTTTTTATTTTTCATAACCTGTTCTAAAGGTTAAAAACCTTTTAAGAATTTACTTAATCTATATAAATTTCTCAACTCCTGATTGATGTTGCTTTCAAATTTTATAATACGCCATTGGAGCTTCTATTTTTTATTTTAAATAGAGTATTGCAGACTTATTTTTGTATCTTTTATTTAATAATTAGCATTCATAATTCTATTATTAATCTTTGAATTATAAGATTATTTTATTGTTTAAAAAATCATAAAGGTAAAAATTATGATTGACAAAAGAGTATCTGTTATAGGTGCGGGAGGTCATGCAAAAGTTGTTGCAAGCACTTTGTTAGCTGCAGGTTATGATGTCGTAGGATTTTTTGTTCCGGAATCCCCCAAAACTGCAACTTCAATATTTGGCATTCCAGTAAGAGGACAGAATGAGCTTGATCCCAAAGTTTGCCATAACGCCATCATTGCAGTAGGTCAAAATGATGTGCGTAAGAAATTAAGTCAGCAATTTGATTTTAATTGGATTTCAGTTGTTCACCCATTCTCTTGGGTGCATCAGGATGTACAAATAGGTGAAGGTACCGTCATTTGTGCAGGATCTATTATTCAACCTGGAGCTAAAATAGGATCACATGTAATTATTAACACCAAATCTAGCGTCGACCATGATACTATTGTTGGAGACTTTTCCCACATATCCGTTGCTCATCTTGCTGGAGGTGGAACCATAGATGAAGGCGTATTTTTAGCATTACATAGTGTCGTTTTACCTTATCTTCATGTTGGAGCCTGGGCAACAGTGGGAGCTGGGGCAGTTGTTACAAAAAATGTCGATCCAAATACTACTGTTGTTGGAATCCCAGCCCGTGCTCTTAAACACTCCAAATAAATATTGATTTGAAAAATGTGCGTGGGCTTCTCTCAAGCACTTCTTTATCTGAATTTGCAAGAATGACTATTGCATTATCTATACGGGCGGATTCTGCGGCAGGTACTGCCCTTCCGATTCAAGTATTGATTGAAGTATCTTCTTTGCCACTCCAATATAGAGTTCATTCTCCACCTGATTATAATAAGCATGGGAGCTTGTGACTTATTCCCGACAAGCATTAAGGAGACTGGAAATAATTTAGGGATTTTTATATTTTATTTTAAACATCCTCCGCTTATACGCATAGCGTCAGACAGTTATACATATTTATGAAATATTCAATAACTAAATAAGGAGTTTGAAACAGAATATATGCAAGTAATCGACAAACTTATGATGTTTGTAGTGGCTGTCGGCGACATGCCTAAAGCCAGAGAATTTTATAGAGATAAGCTCGGCCTGAAAGTTGTTAAAGATTACCAGCAGGACGACGACAAATGGTGGGTATCACTCGTCCTCCCTGAAGGCGGAGTTACTATTACCCTCACTACGTATCACGGAGAAATGAAACCCGGCAATATGGTGCTGTACTTTGCAGCTTCAGATGTTGCCGCATCCCACAAAGAACTGGGCGGCAGGGGCGTCAAATTAAACGAAGTTAAAGATGACCTGTTCGGTCCGGGCTCAGGTGTAAAGTGGTCTAATCTTAAGGACCCTGACGACAATCAGGTGTACCTGGTTCAGGCGTAAGTCAATGAGCACCATTTCGCAACCCATTGAGAATGAGGTTATATAGAAGTATGAAAAATATTAATAGCAATAAAAAGCAGTTGTCAACGGAACAACGTGAAGAATTACTCAGAGTGTTGAAAGCACGGTTTGAGAAAAACATGAACCGCCATAAAGGTCTTGAATGGTCCAAAGTAGTGGCAAAGCTAAAACCGAATGCAGAAAAACTGTGGTCGCTCAATGAAATGGAAAGAACCGGCGGTGAACCGGATGTTGTTGGTTATGATAAAAAGACGGACGAATACATTTTTTATGATTGTTCAGCGGAAAGTCCTAAAGGCCGCAGAAGTTTTTGTTACGACCGCGATGCTCTGGAGTCAAGGAAAGAAAATAAACCGGAAAATAATGTCATGGATATGGCTGCTTCCATGGGTATTGAACTTTTAACGGAAGAACAATACCGGGAGCTGCAGAAACTTGGAGATTTCGATACGAAGACATCGAGCTGGCTGAAAACACCTCCCGATATCAGAAAACTCGGCGGCGCCATCTTTGCAGATTTCCGCTACGGCAATGTATTCATTTATCACAACGGTGCAGAATCTTACTATGCTGTCAGAGGGTTCCGCGGCTCGCTAAGGGTCTGAATTTTAGAGAGACTCTTCATTCATCCTTTTGTAATGCGAAGAGCAGAAAGACATTTCTGCCTTACTCAAAAAGCAATCTGATATGAATGTTGTAACTACAATAGGTAACGGTGAAAACTTTTTAGCGGTAAGCGGTATCCGATAACTTATTACAGTAGAAGATTGTTTATATTTAAGATTACGCATATTAAGCCGGAAATCTATATACCATCATCATCGAAGAAAAATGAAGGCAATCAGCCCAAATATAAATGAATCTATATCGCGTTTTAAGGCGCAGCTTAATGAAAATTCCCTTATTAAAAAATTTGCTAATGCAGAACCCCCGATGCGCTCGGAGTTATTCAGTGCCGACCAGATGGAGCAGCACGGCAAAATACTTGCGGGAACACATACCTTTATTTCTAAAGCTAAATCGGAGCAAAAACTTCTTAAACGTCTGGCTGAAAATGAGGTCTTTCTTTTTGAAGTTCACGAGTTATTAATCGAAACCGTCAAAGCGAAGCGTGCGGTTACACCTGCCGGGGAATGGCTGCTCGATAATTTTTATTTAATCGAAGAACAGATCCGTATTGGTAAGAAGCACCTGCCCAAAGGTTATAGCCGTGAATTACCCCGTCTTTCACATGGTTTATCGAAAGGTCTCCCCCGTGTTTATGATATTGCACAGGAAATTATATCACATGGCGATGGCCGGGTCGATCCTGAAAATCTCAACCGTTTCGTAGCCGCCTATCAAACTGTAACAACATTAAAGTTAGGCGAATTGTGGGCGATCCCGATTATGCTGCGACTGGCACTGATTGAGAATCTCCGCCGAGTTGCTGTAAGGGTTGCCGCCGGGAGGATCGAACGTAATTTAGCTGATGCCTGGGCAGACGAAATGATTGAAATGGCTGAGAAAGATCCTAAGAGCCTGATTCTGGTAGTTGCGGATATGGCACGATCAGACCCGCCAATGACAACACCTTTCGTTTCTGAACTTACACGCAGGCTGCAGGGTTTAAGCCATGCTCTTGCTTCACCTTTGACATGGATCGAACAACGGCTTTCTGATTCAGATCAGACAATTGAAGAGTTGATACAGCTTGGTAATCAGCAGCAGGCAGCGGATCAGGTCTCCATCAGCAATAGTATTGGGAGTCTCCGGTTCCTCGAATCCATGAACTGGCCGGCTTTCGTTGAAACGATGAGTGCTGTTGAGAAAATTCTGATGAAAGATCCGGGCAAGGTTTACGGACAAATGGATTTCCCGACCAGAGACCAGTACCGCCATGTCATAGAGAAAATTGCAAAGAGCAGCCCGCTCTCTGAAGAAGAAACTGCACAGCTGGCAATCCGTCTTTCAAAGGAAAGGTCTGCATCAGATGGCCCTGATGCCAGGACTGCGCATGTCGGATACTACCTGATAGATAAGGGTTTAAATAAATTGGAGTCAGCGTCTAAAGTTCGGTTTTCTGCTTTCAGAATTTTAGCAAAAGTAAGCCGCAGGGTTCCGTTAATGTTATACAGCGGTTCAATAATATTGATGACTGCCCTCATTACCGCCGGCCTGTTAGAGAAAATTTATGACAATGGATTTGATGATTTACAGCTTGTTCTTATGGGGATACTCTTTTTTATGGCTGCAGGAAATCTGTCGGTTAATTTAGTTAACTGGCTATCCACATTGATTGTGAAGCCCCGACGTTTACCAAAAATGGATTACTCCGAAGGGCTACCAGAGGAATCACGTACACTTATCGTAATCCCTTCAATATTAATTAATGAAAAAAATATCAAAGACCTGACCGAGTCTTTAGAAGTACGTTTTCTGGGAAACCAGGATGGTAACTTTCACTACTGCCTGCTTACTGATCTTCAGGACTCTGATAAAGAATTTATGCCGGAGGATGAGTCTCTCGTACAGCTGGCTGTTAAAAGAATTGAGGAGCTCAATGCGAAATATAAAGGTGATACTTTCCTTCTTTTTCACCGGCCGCGGAAATGGAATCCACGGGAGCGGATGTGGATGGGTTACGAACGCAAAAGGGGAAAACTAGAGGAACTGAACTCAATGCTGCGCGGCGGTTCAAAAGACAGATTCTCTCTAGTCGTCGGTAAAACGGATTTACTACCATTTGTGAAGTATGTTATTACTCTTGACACCGATACACAATTACCCCGTGACTCAGCAAGGCAGCTGGTAGGAACAATGGCTCATCCTCTGAACCGTCCGCGATACGATGAGCACAAAAATCGTATATCTGAAGGCTATGCCATTTTACAGCCGCGGGTTGCAGTCAGCCTTCCGGGAACAAACCGCTCGCGTTATGCACGTCTTTTCGGAAGTGAACCGGGAATTGATCCTTATACGCGCGCTATCTCGGATGTATATCAGGACTTATTTGGCGAGGGATCATTTATTGGTAAAGGCATATATGATGTTGATATGTTCGAACGGGTTCTGAAGGGAAAATTTCCTGAAAACCAAATCCTGAGTCATGATCTTATCGAAGGGTGCTATGCGAGAGCGGGACTATTGAGTGATGTACAGTTATATGAGGAATATCCATCACGCTATTATACGGATGTAAAACGCCGGCACCGCTGGATCCGAGGCGACTGGCAATTAGTAAGATGGCTGCTGCCGGTCGTTCCTTCTCTTAACAGCGGTCTGCATAGAAATCCGCTGTCATGGCTGTCACAATGGAAAATTGGTGACAATCTCCGGCGCAGCCTTTCGCCTCTGGCACTTACACTGCTGCTGCTTCTGGGGTGGACAGTACTTTCAGAACCATTGTTCTGGACATTAGCGGTAACCGGAATTATTCTGATTCCTCCTTTGATAATATCCATCATCGACTTCCTTAACAAACCGGCAGATGTACTTTTACGTCAGCACCTCGCTGTTACTTTACGATCGACAGGTGTGCATTTAACGCAGGCAGCGTTTACAATTATTACTCTCCCGTATGAGATGTTCTTTAGTCAGGATGCGATTATTCGTACCTTATGGAGAATGATGATTTCACGTAAAAAACTTCTCGAGTGGAATCCGTCCAATGATATTGATCGCAGCAGTCACACTACTCTGCTCAGTTCATTCCGGAAAATGTGGATTGCCCCGGTTATTGCTATCTCTGCAATTATCTATTTCGTGTATTCAAAACAAAGTTTACCTGTTGCTGCACTTCCTGTATTATTTCTTTGGTTTCTATCTCCCTATGTTACCTGGTGGAACAGTCTGCCTCTCACGCGCCGCGGGGCAATTTTACGCACTGCGCAAAAATTATTTTTAAGGGACATCTCCCGAAAAACATGGTCCTTCTTTGATACATTTGTCGGTCCCAAGGATCATTGGCTGCCGCCCGATAACTACCAGGAAAATCCCGTTGCTGTGGTTGCACACAGAACTTCGCCGACAAATATTGGATTGTCTCTTCTCGCTAATTTGTCCGCTTATGACTTTGGTTATATAACTGCCGGAGAACTAATTGACCGCACATCGAATACTTTTAAAACTATGGAAACTCTTGAACGGTACCGCGGACATTTTTTTAACTGGTATGATACACAATCTTTGAAACCCTTGCCTCCTCTTTATATTTCATCTGTTGACAGCGGCAATCTCACAGGTCATCTGCTTACTCTAAGGCAGGCGATTCTCTCTCTTCCCGAAAAAAAAATAGCCGGTCAACACGTGTTCGAAGGGATAAGCGATACCTTAAGGATTCTCATCAATGCTGCAGGAGAAATTCATGATGATAAGTTTGTTCAATTTCAGAAGGACTTAGATTTAATCATCAATTCTCCCCACGCTGCCCTTGAAGATATTTCACGAAGTCTTGAAAAATTAGCATCATTAAGTGCAGAAATAGAAAATGATTTTATTGCCTTTAAGGACAGTGAAATTAAACGATGGGCTAACGCGCTTGCGAATCAATGCCGCAGCTCTCTTGATGAATTAAGATTTCTTACTCCCTGGGTCGTGGTGCCGGATTCTCCGGACCTTAAATATTTTTTCACGGACGATGAAATACCTACATTGCGCAGAATAGCGGAACTTGAATTGCTAAATGTCTTTGAAGATTCTTCTGATAATATCTCCGGGAAAAGCGGGCGGACGGATGAAATTCACCGGATTATCAGCCAGGCCAGTGCACGCGCAAATGAGCGTATTTCAAGCATCGAAGTACTTGCGGAACAAGCTGGGAAATTTGCCATTATGGACTATGATTTTCTCTATGACAAATCGCGTCATTTACAGTCATTAGGGTATAGTGTAAATGAAAGACGAAGGGACTCAAGCTACTATGATCTGCTTGCCTCTGAAGCAAGATTAAGCAGTTTCGTGGGAATTGCGCAGGGACAGTTACCGCAGGAAAGCTGGTTTGCATTAGGCCGGCTGCTTACTACAGTCGGAGGTGATCCCATTCTTCTTTCCTGGAGCGGTTCAATGTTCGAGTACCTGATGCCACTACTGGTAATGCCAACATACGAGGACACTTTACTGCACCAGACTTATAAAGCTGCTGTAAAGCACCAGATCGAATATGGAAAAGACCGCGGAGTTCCCTGGGGGATCTCTGAATCAGGTTATAACATTGTGGATGTTAATCTCAATTACCAGTACCGTGCATTCGGTGTTCCGGGATTGGGACTAAAACGAGGACTGGCTGAGGACCTTGTTATTGCGCCTTATGCATCTGCACTTGCCCTGATGATTGAACCTGAGGAAGCTTGTCTTAATCTTCAACGGCTTGCGGCAGAAGGTTTGCTGGGAAAATTTGGTTTCTATGAAGCAGTAGACTATACCAAATCACGCCTTCCGCGCGGGCAATCGAGTGTGATAATTAAATCTTTCATGGCTCATCACCAGGGAATGAGCCTCCTGTCCCTTGCTTACCTGATTCTGAACCGTCCGATGCAAAAGCGATTCAGGTCGGATCCTTTGTTCGAAGCAACCATGCTGCTGCTTCAGGAAAGGATTCCAAAGGCAACAATATTCCATTCACACGTAGCCGGGCTTACTGATACTCCAATTAGATCCGGCGGTCCGGAAATTCCAATTCAGATAATCAATAATCCTGATACACCTGTTCCTGAAGTGCATCTGTTGTCCAATGGCAGGTACCACGTAATGATTACAAATGCCGGAGGGGGTTACAGCAAATGGAAAGATATCCAGGTTACACGATGGCGTGAAGACAGCACACGTGACAATTGGGGTACTTTCTGTTTTATCCGCGATGCATCAAGTGGAGAATTCTGGTCAACCACACATCAGCCGTCGCTGAAACGTTCAAAAACATATGAAGTTATTTTCTCTGAAGGACTTGCTGAATTCCGGCGCCGCGATCAGAATATTGATATGCATACAGAGATTGTTGTCTCACCTGAAGATGATATCGAACTTCGCCGGATTCATCTTACAAACAGGTCACGGATACGCAGAACTATTGAAATTACCAGTTATGCAGAAGTAGTGCTTGCCTCTGCTGCTTCTGACAATCTGCATCCTGCATTCAGTAATCTGTTTGTACAGACTGAGATAATCCCGGAACGGCATGCAATCATCTGCACCCGAAGACCAAGATCAGTGGAAGAGAAAACACCATTGATGTTTCACATGATGGTGGTGCGGGGGGTGAATGCGGGAAACATCTCCTTCGAAACAGACCGGATGCAGTTCATCGGCCGCGGGAACACAATTGCCTCCCCTAAAGCAATGAAAGATTTTAACTCTCTCTCCGGCAGCCAGGGCTCAGTACTGGATCCAATTGTTACAATCCGGTATAAATTAATTCTTGAACCTGAAGAGACTGCAGTAATAGATATGGTTTTCGGAATGTGTGAAACCCGGGATTCAGTCCTATCGCTAATCGATAAGTATCAGGACAGGCGGCTCGCCAACCGGGTCTTCGAACTTGCATGGACACACAGCCAGGTAATATTGCGGCAGATAAATGCCACCGAGGCTGATGCACAGCTTTACGGGCGTATCGCAAGTTCAATCATCTATGGAAATTCTTTCATGCGCGCCGATCCGGAAGTCATAATCAAAAACCGCAGGGGGCAATCCGGTCTGTGGGGTTATGCTATTTCCGGCGATTTACCTATTGTATTGCTGCAGATTGAAAATCCGGAAAACATCAGTCTTGTACGCCAGCTGGTCCAGGCTCATGCATATTGGAGATTGAAAGGATTACCGGTGGACCTGGTGATCTGGAATGAAGACCGTGCCGGTTACAGGCAATTACTTCAGGAGCAAATTCTCATGTTGATTACCGCAGGTGTCGAGGCCGGCTTTGTTGACAGATCCGGCGGAATTTTTGTAAGGCAGGCAGATCAGATATCCAGCGAGGACCGTATTCTTATCCAGACAGTTGCCCGTGTCATTATTTCCGATCAATTGGGAACCCTTGAGGAACAGCTCAACAAACAAAGAATAGAAGAAGTTCCGGTCAGACGTTTCAAAGCAACACGGACGTATCGAACGCACCGGGATGATACACTTCTGCCCCGCAATGATCTGATTTTCTTTAACGGAGTAGGCGGTTTCACACCTGATGGCCGTGAATATATAATTACTACCTCGCCTGAACAGGTTACACCGGCACCATGGGTAAATGTAATTGCAAATCCGGATTTCGGAACAGTTGTTTCGGAAAGCGGCCCGTCATATACATGGAGCACGAATGCTCACGAGTTCCGGCTCACTCCCTGGAATATTGATCCCGTCAGCGATTCAAGCGGAGAAGCTTTTTACATCCGAGATGAAGAAACCGGTCATTACTGGTCACCCACACCATTACCCGCAAGAGGAAGCGGTGCATACGCCAGCCGCCATGGATTCGGCTACAGCGTTTTCGAACATACAGAAAATGGTATCCGCTCGGAGCTTTGGATATATGCCGCGACGGATGCGTCAATCAAGTTCTCAGTATTAAAAGTACGAAATGAGTCCGGCAGATTATGCAGGCTTTCTTTCACGGGTTATGTGGAATTAGTTCTTGGTAATCTGCGTCCAAAAACGGGTATGCATGTCATAACAAAAATTGATCCCCGCAGTTCTGCAATATTTGCACGGAACCCGTACAATTCAGAGTTTGTCAACAGGATTGTCTTCTTTCAGACGGATAGCACAGCTCACACCATAACGGGCGATCGTACTGAATTCATTGGCCGGAACGGCTCACTGCAAAGTCCTGCAGCTATGACCCGTTCGCATCTTTCCGGCAGGACGGGTGCAGCTTTCGATCCTTGCGCGTCTATCCAGGTTCCTTTCGAGCTTGCCGAAGGTCAGGAATATGAGATCATCTTTAAATTTGGTGCAGGAAGAGATGAAGAAGATGTAATTAAATTGCTTCGACGCTTTCAGGGATCAGATGCAGCACATGAAGCACTCGAAGCTGTCTGGAATTACTGGAATAAAACGCTCGGTGCAGTTCAGATCGAAACACCTGATACCGCTACGGATATATTATCGAATGGATGGCTATTATATCAGACCCTGGCATGCCGCATCTGGGCACGAAGCGGATATTACCAGTCAGGCGGAGCTTTTGGTTTTCGGGATCAACTGCAGGATGTAATGTCGCTTATCCATACTGAGCCGGCCCTGGCAAGAAAGCACCTTTTGCTTTGCGCAAGCCGTCAATTCCAGGAGGGAGACGTACAGCATTGGTGGCACCCGCCGGCCGGGCGTGGTGTACGAACACATTGTTCGGATGATTATCTCTGGCTGCCTTTAGCGGTCTGCAGGTATGTACAAAGTACAGGCGATACAGGTGTGCTGAATGAATCTGCATATTTTCTGGAAGGGCGTGCAGTTAACCCAGATGTTGATTCCTATTATGATCTTCCGGGCAGATCTGAACTATCCGGAAGTTTATACCGGCACTGTGTTCAAAGTATTGTCAGAGGATTAAGATTTGGCGATCATCGTTTACCGCTGATGGGCAGCGGTGATTGGAACGACGGAATGAATATGGTCGGCGTAAAAGGGAAAGGTGAAAGTGTTTGGGTAGCATTCTTCCTCTATGAAGTGCTTACTCAGTTCACAAAGATTGCAGACATACAGGGTGATACTCCATTCTCGGAACACTGTAAAGATGAAGCTTCCAGGCTGCAAAAAAACATAGAGCAGAACGGCTGGGATGGTGAATGGTACCGCAGGGCTTATTTCGATGATGGCTCACCGCTCGGTTCTGCAGTCAACCCGGAGTGCAGAATTGATTCGATCGTGCAAAGCTGGTCAGTACTTTCAGGTGCAGGTGATACAGTGCATTCACGCATGGCGATGGACGCATTCGATAAATACCTGGTTCGCCGCGATGATAAACTAATTCAGCTTCTGGATCCGCCATTCGACAAATCGGATTTAAACCCGGGTTATATAAAAGGCTACGTTCCCGGCGTAAGAGAGAATGGAGGTCAATATACTCATGCTGCAATCTGGGCAGCGATGGCATTTGCTGCGTTGGGTGACAGCAAGCGTGCGTGGGAACTGCTTCAGATTATCAACCCGGTTAATCATACTTCAAACCCGGAGGATATTGCTGTATACAAGGTTGAACCATATGTCGTTGCTGCCGATATCTATGCAGTAAAGCCGCATATTGGCCGTGGCGGATGGACCTGGTACACCGGTTCGGCAGGATGGATGTACCGTCTTATCACGGAATCACTCCTGGGATTAAGACTTGAAGTGGATAAACTTCACATTGAACCCTGCATTCCCGCTGATTGGGAAACCTATAAGGTGCATTACAGGTACCGGGAAACCGTGTACCACATTTCTGTTTTTCAGACGCATGACGTTGATATTGATTTGAGTATAACCGTTGATGGGGTCCGGAAGCTTGATAATACGATTCCCCTTGTTGATGACCGGCAGGAACATGAAGTACAAGTTAAATTGAGGCTCTGAAATGCTGAGAGACATGCAATCTCAAATGTAGTTCCCCTTTGAAATAACCATCGGTAATCCCTCACCCACAAAAGCTTGTTTTCGAATTGAAGTAAATAAAAAACGATGCGGGAGAGGACAGAGTTCGGAGTATTTTTAGTTGATGACCCCCTCTCAGGAATTACAGCATACCCTGTCCGCCGAAATATAACCGGGTATGTAAATTTTATGGGGACTTTATAACTTCCTGCCTCTCATATGCCTTGTTTAACCACGAATAATTGTATTAAATTACACGTCCTGACTAATTTCTACACAAAATTTATTAATAAGGATTATAAAGAGCTTAATCTTACAATAATTAATTAATTATGAGGAGAAAATAATGGGAAATGAAAAAAATTCAGGCGGATCAACTGCCGATAGTACAAACGGAGCTGAAAAGCGCGGTACTACAATTCACGACTGGTGGCCCGGCCGATTGAACCTGGGTATCCTCCGTCAGCACTCTTCCCTGTCGAACCCGATGGGTAAGAATTTTAATTATGCCAAGGAATTCAAAAAACTCGACCTGAAAGCCGTTAAAAAGGATATTTTCGATCTGATGACCAAATCCCAGGACTGGTGGCCGGCCGACTTCGGTCACTACGGACCTTTGTTCATTCGAATGGCATGGCACAGCGCCGGTACTTACCGCGTAGGCGACGGCCGCGGTGGTGCATCGGGCGGCGGCCAGCGGCTTGCACCCCGCAACAGCTGGCCTGATAACGCCAACCTCGATAAGGCACGCAGGCTGCTCTGGCCAATTAAACAGAAATACGGTAAGAAAATTTCATGGGGCGACCTGATGGTGCTTGCAGGCAACTGTGCACTGGAATCGATGGGGTTTAAAACCTTCGGATTTGGCGGCGGACGTGAGGATGTATGGGAACCTGAGCAGGATATTTACTGGGGATCGGAAAAGGAATGGCTGGGTGATAAAAGGTACTCAGGTAACCGTAACCTGGAGAACCCGCTTGCCGCTGTCCAGATGGGTCTGATCTATGTGAACCCTGAAGGTCCTAACGGCAATCCTGATCCGGTGGCAGCAGCTATAGATATCCGGGAAACTTTCAAGCGTATGGCAATGAATGACTACGAAACGGTAGCACTGATTGCCGGCGGTCATACATTCGGCAAAGCCCACGGTGCGGGCGATCCAAAGCTGGTGGGACCGGAACCGGAAGCCGCGGGTTTAGAAGAGCAGGGTCTTGGCTGGAAGAGCCGCTTCGGTGCCGGGAAAGGCAATGACACAATTACAGGAGGGCCGGAAGTAACCTGGAGTAAATCACCTACCAGGTGGAGCAACAGCTTCTTTGAAAACCTGTTCAGTTATGAATATGAATTGACAAAGAGTCCTGCCGGTGCATATCAGTGGGTTGCAAAAGATGCCGGCAGCATAATACCGGATGCACACGACCCGTCAAAAAGTCACCCGCCGACAATGCTCACTACAGATTTATCACTGAGGATGGATCCTGAGTATGAGAAAATATCAAGACGTTTTTATGAGAATCCCGATGAGTTTGCAGATGCTTTCGCCCGTGCGTGGTTCAAACTGACTCACCGCGATATGGGTCCCCTCGCCCGCTACCTGGGTCCTGAAGTGCCTTCGGAAGAGCTTATCTGGCAGGATCCTATTCCTGCTGTTGATCATAAGCTCATCGGAAAAAAAGATATTGCTGCTCTGAAAGGAAAAATACTGAACTCAGGACTTTCAGTGTCTGAGCTGGTATCCACCGCCTGGGCTTCAGCCTCTACATTCCGCGGTTCCGATAAGCGCGGCGGAGCAAACGGGGCCCGCATTCGTCTGGCGCCCCAGAAAGACTGGCAGGTTAACAACCCCGCTCAACTTGCTAAGGTGCTTAAAAAGCTCAAAAGCATCCAGAAAGAATTCAACAACGCACAGTCCGGCAGAAAGAAGGTATCTCTCGCTGACCTGATCGTGCTGGCGGGCTGCGCAGCAATTGAAAAAGCAGCGAGGAATGCCGGGTATGATGTTGAGGTTCCTTTCACGCCGGGACGTATGGACGCCTCTCAAGAGCAGACAGATGTAGAATCGTTTGCCTACCTGGAGCCGGCTGCAGATGGTTTCCGTAACTATCAGAAAGCCAGATACTCAGTGTCGCCCGGGGAATTATTGATTGACCGTGCACAGTTGCTGACGCTTACAGCGCCCGAGATGACAGTGCTGCTTGGAGGCTTGCGCGTGCTGAATGCAAACTTCGACCATTCCGCACACGGAGTCTTTACCAGGCATCCAGAAACGCTTACGAATGATTTCTTTGTAAACCTGCTCGACGCGGGCACTGCATGGAAAGTGGCTTCGGAATCCGGAGACATTTTTGAAGGCTATGATCGTGCAACAGGCAAAGTAAAGTGGACCGGTACAAGTGTAGATCTCATATTTGGTTCAAATTCAGAGCTACGGGCAATCGCAGAAGTCTACGCTTCTTCTGATTCGGGTGGAAAGTTCGTAAAGGACTTTGTGGCCGCATGGAACAAGGTAATGAATCTTGACCGCTTTGAGCTGTCCTGATTTCAGCGCTTTTAATGATCTCACGCAAAGGCGCAAAGAACGCTGAGGAAAGCAGACAGGAGCAATAGTCCATCATTGAGAGGTGGTTTGACGTATCAAACCACCTTTTTTAATGCGTTTTGATTTCTATTTCTCCTTAATTTTATACTTATACAAAAGGTAGTAAATGAACCCGCAAAATGAACTGATATCATATATTAAAAATCTTGCTTCAGGATCAGGAAATATTATTAAGAGTTATTACCGTGTTCCAGTAAGCGTTGATATAAAAGAGGATAACTCCCCTGTCACAATTGCCGACAGAAAAGCCGAAGAATATTTAAGAGAATCAATTATGAAGGAATTCCCCGGGCATGGAATCCTTGGAGAAGAATTCGGGGAAATAAATCCCGACGCCGAATATAAATGGATTCTTGATCCGATTGACGGGACAAAAAGTTTTATTTGCGGAACTCCTTTATTCGGAACCCTTATTGCCCTGCTTAAAAATGGAATACCGGTATTGGGATCAATAAATCTTCCGATTTTAAACGAGCTGCTGATAGGAGACAACTCCAGGACGACCTTAAATGATGAACAGGTTGAAGTAAGGGAATGCAATAATATTTCCGATGCTGTATTATTGACAACCGACTTAAAATCCTTTGGACAGCACTCCTATAAAGGGTTTGACAGCCTGATCTCAAAAGTAAAAATGATAAGAGGCTGGGGGGATTGTTATGGTTATTTTCTGGTTGCTTCAGGCTATGCGGATATTATGATTGATCCCAATATGTCGGTGTGGGATACAATGGCATTAATCCCCATAATTCGCGGCGCAGGCGGCATCATTACAGATATGAATGGTGATGACCCGGTCAAAGGATCAAGTATCGTTGCTGCTTCAAAAGGGATACACATAGAAGTTATTAAAATATTAAAAAACGGATGACACTTATGATAGGTGCCATTCATAATATTAATAAGTTAGTTCAGTGATTATCTTCTATAAAAAGTTTTCTTAAATTTGTTTAACATAATCGGGCAGACGATGAATAAAGAAGATTTAAAAAAACTGGTGAAGAATTTACCATCTTCACCGGGAATATTACGGAAAGATGAATTTTTTAATTCCGCAGTAATTATACCCTTTATCCTGATCGATGGTGAATATCAACTTCTCTTTGAAAAACGTGCAGCGAATATCCGGCAGGGCGGTGAGATTTGTTTTCCTGGCGGTGAATACGATCCTGAACTCGATAAAAATTTTACCGAAACTGCGGTAAGAGAAACAGTTGAAGAACTGGGAATCGATATAAACAAAATTAATGTTCTGGGAATACTCGATACTGTCATAGGACCAATGGGTGTAACTGTTGATTCGTGCATCGCCACTCTCGATATCAATGATGTTGACGAGCTTAGCATTGATAAAACCGAGGTTTCAAACGTTTTTCTTGTACCGGTTTCTTATTTCAGGAATAATCCGCCCAAAGAATATTATGTGCAGCTTATGGTTCATCCCCATTATACAGATGAAAAGGGAACTACTGTTCACCTGCTTCCATCAAAGGAACTGGAATTACCCGAGAAATATAATCAGCCATGGCGTGCAGGAAAAAGAAAAATCTATGTCTATAAACTTAAAGAGGGTGTGCTTTGGGGTCTAACTGCGGCATTAGTAAGAGAAGTTATTTACAGACTCAAATAAATAAAAAGGCTGCTCTTTTGAGACAGCCCTAATTTTAGAGGTAATAAAAAATTTCGTATTGAGACGGGTTTCTACAGGGCCGGCTAAAATAACTCTAATACAACTAATTCCTGACCGTTTCCTCAGCCTCCCAGATACCCGAGTTAAGATAATCATTAATGGCTTTGGCTGCGGTTCTGCCTGCACCCATTGCCAGTATAACAGTGGCTCCTCCTGTTACAATATCTCCGCCTGCAAAAACTCCCTTTTTGGAAGTCTTCATTGTCTTTTCATTAACAATAATATTTCCCCACTTAGTGTAAGTTAAATCAGGAGTGGTCTTCTGAATAATCGGGTTGGAACCATTGCCAATTGCAACTACGGTCATATCAATATCAAGTGTATATTCAGAACCTTTAACCGGAACAGGTCTTCTTCTTCCTGATGCATCAGGTTCCCCGAGTTCCATCCTCTGAAGTTTAACAGCTTTCAGCCAGCCTTTTTCATCACCAATGAATTCAAGAGGATTGGAGAGATACATGAATTCAATTCCCTCTTCTTTTGCATGATGAATCTCTTCTTTTCTTGCCGGCATCTCGACATCTGAACGCCGGTAGATTATGTACGCATTTTTAGCACCAAGCCGTTTACTTGTCCTGACAGCATCCATTGCGGTATTGCCGCCGCCGAATACTGCAACATTTTTATCCTTAACATGAAATACAGGTGTATCGTATTCGGGGAAACGATATGCCTTCATAAGGTTCACACGGGTGAGAAATTCATTTGCAGAATAAACACCGTTCAGGTTTTCCCCGGGAATATTCAGGAAATACGGAAGTCCTGCACCGACTGCAACAAAGCATGCATCGTAGCCGTTGGAAAGAAGTTCATCGATTGTATCGCTGAAACCTATTACAGTGTTTGGCTGGAAATCTACTCCGAGATTTTTAAGTGCGTCAACTTCGGCTTTAACTATTTCTTTTGGAAGACGGAATTGCGGGATACCATATACAAGTACTCCGCCAAGTTCGTGAAGGGCTTCGAAAACGGTGACTTCATGACCCATCTGAACAAGATCGCCGGCACAGCTTAATCCTGCAGGACCGCTTCCGACTATTGCAACTTTCTTCCCTGTTTTCGGTTTTAGTTCAGGAGTGCCAATTCCGAAATTATTCCTTTCATAATCGGCAACAAATCTTTCAAGCCGTCCAATCGCTACAGGTTCATTCTTTTTACCGACAACACATTTTGCCTCACACTGCTCCTCCTGCGGGCAGACTCTCCCACACACTGCCGGAAGAAGATTATCTTCCTTCAACTTGGCTGCCGCACCTCTAATGTCCCCTTCAGCAACGAGAGCAATAAAATCTCCGATCTTTACATTAACAGGACAACCGTCAACACAGACCGGTTTAGGGCACTGGAGGCAACGGAGTGCTTCCATTCTTGCAAGCTCCTCGGTAAAACCAAGATTTACTTCTTCAAAATTATTCCTTCTTTGATTCGGATCCTGTTCAGGCATTAACTGCCTCTGGATTTTCATTCTGTCTTTTCTTGAAATTTCCTCCATATCAATTCTCCGTTCTATTTGCCTGCCTGGCCGTTATTGAAGTAAGTTCTGCAGCTTTTAATGCTTCGTTAAATGATTTCTCGTAATTGCAAAGATGATCAAGTGCAATTCTTTCATCTTCAAAGTACGTCCTGTTTCTCCTTGTAAGAGTATCATAATCTACAAGGTGTGCATCAAACTCAGGTCCGTCCACACAAACAAAAACTGTCTTGTTATCTACTGTAGCCCTGCACCCGCCGCACATCCCCGTACCATCAACCATTACAGGATTAAGACTTACGACAGTTTTAATTCCATAAGGCCTTGTAGTTTCAGCCACAGCTCTCATCATCGGTATGGGACCAATAGCCAGAACAAAATCTATCTTCTTACCGGAATCGATTAAATCTTTAAGCTTTGCAGTAACAAATCCGTGGTAACCATAACTGCCGTCATCCGTAGTAGGATAAACTTCATCGCAGACTTTTCTCATTTCATCTTCAAGAATGACAAATTCTTTTGTCCGTCCTCCTATTATTGAAATTGTGTGATTGCCGTAATTTTTTAACGCAACTGCGGTCGGATAAGCAATCGCAGTCCCTACACCGCCCCCAATACTTACAGCGGTTCCAAAGTTTTCTATGTGTGAGGGTTTACCAAGAGGTCCTACCACGTCCCGGATATATCCTCCTGCTTCGAGGGAATTCAGTTCTTTTGTGGTTTTTCCGATACCCTGAACAATTAAGGTAATAGTTCCATCTTCAGGACTGGAATCAGCGATCGTCAAAGGAATTCTTTCCCCTCCTTCTTTAATCCTGATAATGACAAACTGCCCTGCTTTTCTTTTAACAGCAATTTTAGGAGCTTCAATTTCGAATCTCTTAATCTCAGGAGCAATAAATCGGGCTGAAATTATTTTGTGCATCATTTTCTCTTTATTCTATTAAAAAATATCGATTTCATTTTTTTGGCAGCTGTTTTCCTCTACATGTACCTTACCTTTGAAAGTCCAATGAATATTATTTGACTGTAAAAGATTGTTGTAATTTTCAACAGACTAAACCGAAGCATTTAAATCTGGTACGCCGTAAAGACTTAAGCAATGATTGTGCCCTTCCGGTAAATTTAAAAACTCTTATTTTCCGTCAATTTTGGGCTGAAATCCCCCTTAATTTTTCAGAACTGGGAAAACAATTTTACGAAATGAAATCTGATTCAGCTTAAGGTCAGAATATCAATTAAATTGAATAAAGCAGAACCCGAACTCAGGTTTTTTAATGGAGGCAGATTCAAATAATCTTTTCTTATGCGGTTAACAGAAAGCAGAGTATTTTGAGAGGCAGGCTTTTCCAGGATCAGGAACAAAATAGCAGATTTAAGTGAGGCGGATCTGACCCTTATAGTATAAGGAGAATAACGTGACGGGTGAATGTGTATATACCGTTCTTTTTTATCCCCCAAACGAAGAGTCCAATTTGATTTGTCCTTAAGTTCAATAGTCCTGAAATCGTTACCCTCTGCTTTAAGCCAGAATTGAAATTCTGTTTTACTTAAAATTTTTTGTTTCCTGCAGCAAGTTATAATTGAATCAACTATTTCGTTGGGTGTTAATTCACCCAAATATAAATCCATCAAAGATTCACCGATTAAAAGTATCTCACTTCGAAGGCTGATCAAATGAGCTTCAGGATTGTGCTGATATTCCCTTATTTTTAATCTTATAAATCCCGCATGATGTTTCCAGCAATTAAGCTTAACAGGTTCGCTGACATCACAATTGATTTTATAGAATTTCATCGAGAGGAATATCCTTAAGGGCGTTAAAAACAGGAACTCCGCAGGCTTCCAGTTTTTCCTTTCCCTGGTGGCCGTCAGCAACAAGAATACAACCGGCACCGATTTCTACTGCAACTTCATAATCGTGAACAGTATCCCCGATGAAAAGAATTTCGCCTTTCCTATTACCAAGTTTTTTCATCAGCTCTCTCCCGTGTTCGATTTTACCAGTCGCATAAATATGATCAAGCCCGGCCAGGTGGGAGAAATATTTATCTAGTCCGAACTGTTTTACAATTTCCTCCAGAGTATGCTGTGAGTAGGCGGATAAAATTGACTGCCCTATTCCTTTCTCTGCAATTTTCTCCAAAATATCAGAAACCCTCTCGTGAAGTCTGCATTCATTTTTACGCAATTCATATTCATCCATCCATTCCCTGCCGAGAACTTCAAAGGGATATTTAACAAAATCCAGGCCGGCTTTTTCATAATAATCCCGGACCGGGAAAGTAAAAATGTTCCGGTAAGCAGCCAGTGAAAGTCCGCTCAAATTTCTTCTTGCAAGAATTCCATTAATAATATCCCTGCAAAGCTCTACATCGTCAAATAAAGTTCCGTTCCAGTCCCATATAACATGTTTTACATGATTCATTAATCTCCGAATCCTGGTTTTATTGATTAACAAATATATCCAATCCCGAAATTAATATCAGGATTATCTAAAATGTGAGATTTTATCATTTTTTCCTAAATGTCTTTAAAACAGCAATTTGTTCTGCCTCACAATATGGATTTTATTATTTGCCGGTTGTAAAACAATTTATTAAGTTTTCGACCGTTCAAGTAAATTGGTCGAAATATATGATTGATATCAGTCTTAAAGAGAAGGAAATCCTTGAAGCTGCGCGCAGCCGGTTTGCTCACTATGGATTTTCAAAAGTAACAATGGAAGAAATAGCCTCGGATGTTGGAATGGGAAAAGCTTCACTTTATTACTATTTCCCCACCAAGGAAGAGCTATTCAAATCCGTCATTAATAAAGAACAAATTTTATTTGTTGACGAGATAGAAAAACTGTTTTGCGGGAAAATCTCTGCTGAAAACAAACTTAGAAAATATGTAATTAAAAGGTTAGAGTATTTCCACGAACTGGTAAATCTGGGTACCCTGAACTTACATACATTTGCGGATATTAAACTCACGTTTAAGGAATTATTTGAGAATTTTGAACAGCAGGAGATCGCACTTCTGCAAAAAATCCTGGATGAGGGAAAAACCAATGGGAAGTTTGACAGCGGAATAAAACAAGAAACAACTAAAACCTTTCTTCATTTACTGCAGGGACTTCGACTTAGAATAATAAAGTCGATTAAAGATAACAGAATCGAAAAAGAAAATTATGATGAACTTAAAGAAGAAATGTCCGCCTTTGTGGAAATTTTCATAAAAGGTATAAGGGCATAAAAAGAAATTATTAAGGAGCAAAATATTAATGGCAGTCAGCACTCAGACCGAACAACAATTAAAAACCGGGTCAGGTGAAACACCTGAGAACGGCCGGGATATTAACGGGAATAAAATAAAATCAAGCTCGCTGCTGATTCGGAAAAGAATCTGGATACCATTTTTCATAATTGTGATTGCAGGTTTAATTTTCTGGTTCTGGTACAAAGGACAGCTTGGTTATGTATCGACTGACGATGCATATGTTGATGGTGACAAGCTTTCACTCGCTTCAAAAATGCTTGGAAGGATAACATTCCTTTTTGCGGATGAAGGCGATAAGGTAACTAAAAGTGAGCTTTTAGTACGGCTTGATTCAACAGATTTGATAGCACAACGCGAGCAGGCTTTTAATTCGCTTAAACTTTCAGAAGATAATATTCTGCTTGCACAGGTTAATTTAGATAAAGCCCGCCTGGATTTCGAAAGGTCAAAACAGCAATATGAAGGAAAAATTATTCCAAAGGAAGAATATGAGCATTCACAGAGCGCCCTTAATGCAGCTCAGGCTGAATTTAATATAGCGAATACTAAAATAGGAACTGCCAAGGCACAGTTAAATGTAATAAATACCCAGCTTCAGAATACAGAAATTTATTCGCCGATGAATGGGGTGGTAGCGAAAAGATGGGTGATGAAAGGCGATGTTGTCCAGCCGGGACAGCCGATTTTTTCAATTTATAATATTGATAGTCTGTGGGTAACTTCCGACTTGCAGGAAACTGATCTCGCTTCAATTAAACAGGGTGAAGATGTGGAGATAAACGTAGACTCTTATCCTGATCATTTGTTTAACGGAAAGGTAATTCAAATCGGGAACAATACAGCTTCGCAATTTGCCTTAATTCCCCCGTCCAATGCTGCAGGTAATTTCACAAAAATTACTCAGCGTATTCCAATAAAGATTTCTATCCATCCGGCAGGAACAGATGATAGTTCACTTAAACTTCTGCCCGGCATGTCAGTGGAAGTTAAGATTAAGGTGGAAAATTAATGGCAGATTTTTTGGGCAATGGTTCTATCGGAAGTCTGCAGAATCATCCATCCTACAGGTGGTTTGTTCTTGCAAATATTATGATGGGAACCTTCATGGCTGTACTTGATTCAACTATCGTTAATGTCGGCCTGACCAAAATGATGTCGGCATTCGGAACAAGCGTTGATAAAATAGAATGGGTTCTAACAGCATACCTTCTTGTGTTTGCAGTTGTACTGCCTTCATCCGGATGGATTGCCGATCACTGGGGACACAAACGTTCCTACTTTTTAGGTTTGTTCCTTTTCACTGTGGGCTCTTTATTCTGCAGTCTTTCATCCAATGAGAATATGTTAATATTATTCAGAATAATACAGGGAGCGGGAGCCGGATTTATAATGCCTGTCGGATTGTCAATTATTACTCATGAATTTCCTCCTGAAAAAAGAGGAATGGCATTGGGATTCTGGGGAATAGCTTCTTCTTCATCCGTTTCTCTGGGTCCGCTGCTTGGCGGTTACCTGATAGATAATTTCAGCTGGCATTCTATTTTTGATATAAACGTTCCTATTGGAATCTTTGCAATGATTGTTACCCTGATAATTCAAAGGGAATATAAAACAGAAAATGCCCGTTCCTTTGATTTTATAGGGTTTTTTTCCATGACTTCGTTTCTTGTATTTCTTCTGCTGGCTCTCTCCGACGGGAATGCTTCATGGAATACAGGAGGATGGACTTCTAATTTCATTATCACATGTTTTGGTATCGCATTTGTGAGTTTTGTTATTTTTTTAACAACCGAGTTGACTGTAAAACACCCTATCGTTGATCTGTCTATTTTGAAATACCGGAATTTCGGCCTGGCTAATATTATGTTGTTCATCTTTGGACTTGTATTCTTCGGAAATTCTTTCCTTCTGCCTTTGTATCTTCAGAATTCTCTCGGATATACGGCTCTCGCGACAGGATTTATGTTCCTCCCAATCGGGATTATTATGGGATTTATGTCTCCTGTTGCAGGCTGGATGACCGATAAATTTAATCCAAAAATTCCGATTTTTATAGGAATAATTCTAACATTCTTCAGCATGTTTCTGTACAAAGATTTATCACTCGATTCCGAATACTGGCCTTTAATGTTTCCGTTAATTATCCGCGGATTCGGACTTGGATTTATGTTTATCCCGTTGAGCACAATCGCAATTAATGATATTCCCAGGGAGAAAATGGCACAGGCCACCGGGCTATTTAATACTATTCGCCAGGTTGGCGGAAGTTTCGGAGTTGCCATTCTGGGAACTTTGTTAACAAGGAGGATATTATTTCATTCCGCTATGTTCAGCCAGGCAGCAGACCAGTCCTCAACCACATTTCAGCAAACAATTTACGGCTTAAGAAATTTTATTCAGCAGACAACCGGCGGATCCGGTACTGAATTAATGGCAAAAGCTAAAGGTTTGATCATTCAGAATATTTCTGCCCAGGCATTTGTGCAGGGAATCGATGATGATTTCCTGGTTGGTTCTTTAATGACCCTGATAATTTTAGTCCCCCTCGTTTTTCTCAAATATCATAAAAAGAAAAACGGACAAAAAATTGAGATTACAGAATAAATATGGTGACAGTAAATTCAATGAGAAAAAATAATTTTTATAAATCAGCACTGATTTTAATTTCAATATTGTTTTTTATTCCTGAAATAACCTTTCCTCAATCCGGAAATCAGAATACCTTAACGCTAGATGAAGCTATTCAGCTCACTATAAATAATTATCCTTTGATCAAGCAGGAGCAGGAAAAAATAAAAGCGGTTGATTATAAAATTGAACAGCAGAAAAGTTTTTACTACCCAAATATTGAAGGACAGGCAGTCTATTCACGAATCGGACCGCTTCCATCATTTGACTTTGCGGGAGAACAATTAATACTTGCTCCGGCTGATAACTATAATCTCAATATTTTCTTAAACGAACAAGTATATGATTTTGGCAAAAGGGCGGCCGAGGTTGATTTGATCAATTCCTACAAACAATCTGCGTCAGATAATGTCGATTTAGTTAAATCGAATCTTTCATACCAGACTTTGATGACATTTTATTCAATTCTTTTCATCGAGAAAAGCATTGCAGTAAAAGATACACAAATTGCGGCATTAAATGCGCACCTTGGAGTAACGAATAAAAGAATAGAAAGTGGTTCGGCAACTGACTATGATGCTCTGAGCACACAGGTAAGGATATCACAGGCACAGAGTGAAAAGATTGAATTACTCAATCAGCTGAAACAGCAGGAGATCACATTGAACCAATTGCTCGGGGTTGCTCAGGATACAACATTAACCATTAACGGAGATTTTTCAGCTCCATCTGCAATCAATAACGTTGATTCACTAATTAATACCGCATTTCAAAAGCGATTTGAATTGAAACTTGCTGAAGATGAATTGACTACTTCTCACCTTCAGGAAAATGTTGCGAGCCTGGGAAATGCACCGACTCTGAATGCTGCATTAGGTTATGGCCTTAAGAACGGTTACGAGCCGAACCTTGATGCAATAAGAGGAAACTGGATTGCAGCACTCTCGGTAAATGTTCCTGTTTTTAACGGTTTTTTAACTAAGTATCAGGAGGGGGAAGCTAAAGTAAACAGCAATGTTTCAGAACTTCAAATTACAACTTTGAAGCGGAATATCATCTCCGATGTTCAGGAGGCAACATCAAATTTGAATTCTAACCTCGATAAGCTGAATTCAACACTGACTCAGGTTAGTTTCGCAGAGCAGACTGTGCAAAGAGCTGTAAGTCGTTATAACAGTGGTGTTGGAACCAATCTTGATTTATTAGATGCAGAAACTTCGCTTGCAGAAGCAAGATTTTTTTACCTGCGGGATTTATATAAAAGCATATTAAGCTCATACCAGTTGGGGAAAGCAGTCGGAGATGTTATTTATAAGTAATTTGAAATTAAACCGGTTTTTAAGTAAAATTTTTGTTTAACTCCAGGTAACTATGCAGCGAGGCTTTAATATAAGCTTCTTTCAATTCCTTAATTGCTTTCTGAAGCCCGTGTTTTAATTCATCGCGGGCTTCTTCGCCCGATTCTCTCAGCCGGGCCATCCTCATTTCTACAAGTTTAACTTCCGGATGAAGAATTTCAATTGTATCATTATAACTGGTTTTTAGACAGGACCGGGTTTCAAGAAGTCTTGACTCCAGGTCTCCGTATTTTTCGTTCCATTCAATTAGTTGTTTCTGCAGATCTTCGAAGATGATTTGCTTTTTATCCAAAGTATCCTCCCCGGTTATTATAATGGATAATGACAGTAAACAGCAAGTATAAATGACTCTGCTAAAAACTTATTCTCTTTTGATTTAAAAATCAAATGGTTTGTGAATGTTATATTTGAATTGTAAAAAAATATTCATTTACATGGCTATTAAAATGGAATCTTTAGAAGGATTAAAAACCCGCAGGAGCATCAGGAAATATCTAAATAAGAAAATTCCTGAGAAAATAATTATAGAAATCATAAACTGTGCGATGCATTCCCCTTCAGCTTTTGACTATCAGCCCTGGCATTTTATCGTAGTTGATAAAAAGGAAATTTTCGGAGATATCCTCAGAGCAGCACCTCACGCAGAAATGATTAAAGAGGCTTCTCACGCTGTGATAATATGCGGTGATAGTAAACTTGAAGAAAATATTGGATTATTAATTCAGGATATATCGGCAGCTACAGAAAATTTACTGGTTGCAGCTCATACATCAGGACTTGGGGCAGTCTGGGTAGGTATATATCCATTTGAGGAAATTATAAAGGGTATAAGAGAACTGTTCAGTTTGCCGGATAATATAATTCCTGTTTCAATGGCTGTTTTAGGTTATCCTGCTGAAACACCTGATCAGCCGGTAAGATATAAAAAAGAAAGGGTTCATTTTAATAAATGGTAAATGATGCAGAACTGAATTTATTTCGCTTTTAATAAAAAAGGCTGCTCATGGAGGGCAGCCTTACTTTTTATATCAAATCCGGCAATCTACTTACTATAGTGCCATTTGGCCCCTGAGGTTTTTCTAGTTATTTCTTACTTCCTCAGGATTTAAGTCTTTGTATAACTTAATGTATTCTTTTACAACTTTCATCGATCTTCCCGTGATTTCTTTTATCGCTGTTTCATCCATTCTTTTTTTATCAGCTTCTTTATCTGATCATATTGCTTTATGTATCTATCTACTGCGTCCTGACTGTGACCTGTTTTAAGTACTATATCCGCCGGACTTTTCCCTTGCTCATACAAACTGATTATTATTCCTTTGTGTGTTGGCAAGCTTCCCTGATCAAGAACATATCCTTTTAACGGAAGTATCTCCCCAGTCTTTTCTGTATATGCTGCTAAATATTTTGTTAACGTACTTAAGCTTCTATTCATTATCACACTTAGTTCTGCTCCGCTTAACAGACCACCTTGTTGCTTTGCACTCTTCAGCAGCCTTACCATCGTTTCTATATCTCTGGCTTCTCTGTGTTTGTAGTTACTGTTTCTGTCTCCCTTCTTATAATATATTCTTCGCTCTACATCTTCCTTCGTTATCAGTGGCAGTACTACTGTCGTTGTTCCGTAATCTTCCGTCTTTTTTCCATAGCTCTGGCGTTGTCCGTCATCTTTTGTTGTGGTAAATACTATTTCTCCAAATCCTACCTGCTCTTGTTTTGGATAATATTCCCGGTGCAAGTCCTCTAAATCATCTGCCAGCATTTCTATTATTTTCCTTGACCCTAATATCTTATATTCGTTCTCTAACAGGTTTATTATTGCACTCCTAAAGTTCCGTTTGTTAATACTCTCATACCTGTCTCTTGTTGGATTTAAGCTCATAACAAGCCTCGCATCATAGCTCCCAGAGGCTCTGAATATTGCTTCGCTGTTTTTTTTATCCCTACCCTGTAACTGTTTCGCTTTATCAGTTCTTTTAGATTTTCCGATCTCGTCTTATCTTTTTTACTTTCTCTTATCAACTCCAAATACTGCTTTACTAATCCTTCACCTATCCCGGTTACTGCACTGATTTCTTTTCTTTCATATATCCCTTTACTTTGTGCCATCAGTACTTTTGTAAAACTTTCTATGTATCTTTTTATCGCTCCGGTACTATGCCTGGCTGTTAGTTTTATTTCACTATAAGTCTTACCATCAATGTACATCCCTATTATTTTTACTTTATGTGTCTGTCCTCTGCCGATGTTATGAAGATATCCACGTGTTACTACTTCTATCCCCCGTTGTTTTATCCTGCTAATATCCCGTTTTACGGTTCTTAGACTTACTGACAAATATTTGCTTATATCTTCCTGGCTTAATACTCCTCCTTGTTCTATGGCCTCTCCTGTTATTCGCTGTATCTTCGTTTCCCGGATCGCTCTTCAATTCCTATTACTGTTACTTCTATCTGTCCTTCTTTCAATTGATACTCTCGCAGCAAACTTTCCTTGGCTGTTATAAGTATTTGCTCGCTCAGCTTCGGGGAAAGTTCATATGAGTTTTTCAACTCCCAGATGAACTCTCCCTCGCTGCTTTTGATTTCTCTCCGCGCTAATTCTGCTCTTCTTAGTTCCATTTGTCTCCTCAGTCTTTTAAATTTAATATCCTGAGGGGCCATTTGGCACTATTTCAACAAAAGCATCTTGTTAACTTTTATAAAATTTCCGGTCTGCCTGCCATTAGGTACTGCTTCAATTCTGCAAAAATAAATTCCCGAAGCAAGGTTTGAACCATCGAATTTCAGATTATATACTCCCGCATTCTGGAATCCATTCACGAGCGCCACAACCTGCCTGCCTATTGCATCATATATGGTGATTTTTACATCCGATCCCTCAGGCACTTTATATTGAATAGTGGTTGTGGGGTTAAACGGATTCGGATAATTCTGTGATAAATCGAAATCGTGCGGCAGCAAATTCTGATCATTACCTGCCTCTACTACTCCACCCAATGCTTCGATTGAAGTTTTAAGAAGACCATAAACAAATGCGGGATTATGGATACCCAGACTTCTGTCTTCTTCAACCATCAAGTAATCATATGCAGCCTGTGCCTGTGTAAGAGTAACGGAAGAGTCAGCAATTGAAACTTCGCCATTTGCATCCTGAGGCAGAAGTGCTTTTAATTGATTCAGAAGTCCCTGTACTTCTATCTGCAAACCATTTGCAACTCCATCACCATCAAGATCTGCATTTCCGTTTACATAGTATTTTTTATCCGAGAATTCAGTGCCAATATCACCATGACAGGGTGCACAGGCTGCAACATTATCAACAGTATCCGAGGACATACTGAATGTGTGCGAACCCACGAGTATTACATCACCATACGGATCAACTGTGCCGGGATACATATGGCAGGTTACGCAGGCATCGCCTGTTGCAGCAAGATGCGGTGAAGAAGGAATATTTTGTCCGAATGTAACTGCATTTTTTGCCGATAAAATATCCGTTTGAGGGCCATGATGTGGTCCGAAGCGGCTGCCCAGATTATTCAGGTAATTATTTGTGTACTCGACAGCATCCTGCCGGGCTTTATGGCAGTTCATACAGATAGTTCCGTTTCCGCCCCCGGTAACCGATTCACCATCGGAAAGGGTTACGTCCATAGTCCTCAACTGATGGGGATTCTCAACACTATGAGGATCATGGCATACTGCACAGGTGATTGGAACGACTTTGGACAGATCCTGAGTTATCGGCTGTTTTCCGGATTCAATATATTCAACAAAACCCGCACCGTTATGACATTGTGCACAAGCAGCTCTTGTCATTCCATTTTCAAAGGTTGCATGTTTTGAAACTATCCATTGGGTCGGGAATACATGATGTCCTCCGTCATGACACCATGCACAGTTCTCTGCTGCAAGGGTAACGGCCATGACATTTGCCGCACCGTAGTTATGTCCGCTTCCGGGACCATGACAACTCTCACACTGAATGCGTCCCCTCTGCATTGCCAAAGGAAACTGGGCTTCCATCTGATCATACACACCGGGATAGAGAGAATCTGGGAAAACAAAAGGAAAATCATCAAAGCCGTTGTTTGCTGCTGATGTGTCGTACCCGGTTGTATGACAGTTAATGCAGCTTGGTCCGTAATGACTGCTGAGAGTGCCATTTAAACCCTCTTCAAAAATTTTATAATGTCCGGTCTGCTGCCATTCATCAACTTTCTCACCGTGACATGTTCCGCATGGCACCTGACCTCCCGTATAACCTAAATACAATCCGGCTGTTATGGTGAGCGTATCGGAAACCAGAGAACCATTTGTAAAATTTATTTTATAAGTCCCGGCAGAATCCAGGATGAATATTATTACCTGGTTTGAATCAGTCAGGTTTGTTGTTGTTCCAAAATAAGGATTTGACTCAACCGGTTTCTCAATAACATTCCAGGTCGGATTTGTCAGAGCAGAACCGAACAGACTGGCTTCCAGGTACATTTGGGTATGTATACCCACATTTATTAGTCCGTTATAAGGAACATTAAACATATCCGTTGAATCCGCTTCTACCTGGCGCGGGGAAACTCCATATGTTTGAATATCGGCAGATTGCGGAAAGATTAAACCAGTACTAAAGGCCAGGAGGAACAGTATCAATGTTTTATTCATTAATATTCTCCAAATTGATTTACAGCGGCTTTTACTGATTAAATATTAATCTGGCTATTATTTGGAAAAAATTCAAGAGATGATTCAATTAGATTTCCAAATTACGTAGTGAATGTCAGTAAATTTTAGCGAAGGTATTGTGATCTTTATTACTGTGAAAAGCGTTTTTGGAAGATGACAATAAAAAAAGGCCGCTCATTGAGCAGCCTTAATTATGCTTTTTTCAGAGATAGATCAACAAGTATGAATTACTTGAGTAATAGCATCTTATTAACTTTAACAAAATTACCTGCTTCCATTCTGCAGAAATAGATACCTGAAGCAAGGTTTGAAGCATTAAAGTTTGTTGTATAAGCACCGGCATTCTGATATTCATTTACCAGTACTGCTACCTCTTTTCCCAGAACATCATATACAACTACTTTTACATTCGAACCAGCAGGTAACAGATACTGAATTTTCGTTGTAGGGTTAAATGGATTCGGATAGTTCTGAGATAAAGCGAAATCCTCAGGCATGTCGCTTTTAGCGTAATCAACAGCAACGACCCCGCCCAATGCTTCGATTGAAGCTTTTAGAATTCCGAAAATATATCTTGGATTGTGAACGCCAAAGCTTCTATCAGCTTCTACCATTAAATAATTGTAAGCACCCTGAGCTTCGGTTAATGTTACTGATGAATCTGTTATAGCAACATTACCGTCAGCATCCTGAGGAAGCAGAGCTTTTAATTGTTCAAGTAATCCTTCAATTTCTATCTGAAGGCCATTAGCAACTCCGTCGCCATCAAGATCTGCAGTTCCATTTATATAGCATAACTTATCAGAGAAATTAGGACCAAAATTACCATGGCAATCTGCGCAGGCAGCAACATTATCTACATCATCAGCTGACATTCTCCATGTATGAGATCCTACAAGAATTACATTACCATCAGGATCTGTAGTACCGGGATACATATGGCATCTTACACAGGCATCTGTTGTGGAAGCCAGGTGAGGCGAACTTTCGATATTCTGTCCAAAGGTTATAGCATTTTTGCCGGCCAGCAAATCAGCCTGTGGACCATCATGAGGTCCATAGTGAGTACTAAGATTATTTAAATAATCATTTGTATATTGAACTGCATCCCGACGGGATTTATGACAGTTCATACAAATCGCACCGTTTCCTGCACCTGTTATTTCTTCTCCATTGGTAAGAGTAGCATCCATTGTTCTTAATTGAAATGGATTCTCAGCACTATGGGGATAATGGCATACTGCACAGGTAATAGATACTTTTTCAGGCATATCCTGCGTGGGAGGGGTTTTGCCATTCTTAATATACTGAACGAATCCCTGTCCATTATGGCATTGTGAACAGGCTGCTCTTGTTTGACCTCCCGACCGCTCCATCGTTGAATGAATAGACACTCTCCATTGAGCCGGAAATACGTGGTGACCGCCGTCATGGCAGATCGCGCAGTTTCCTGCATCAAGTGTTACAGCCATAACATTTGCGGCTCCAACATGCATACTACCGGGTCCATGACAGCTTTCGCATTGAATACGGCCGCGCAGCATTGCATCAGGATATTGAGCAACCATATTGTTGTATTGTCCGGGGAATAATGTATCGGGAAATACAAATCCAAAATCATCAAATCCATCATTGTCTGCATTTGCATCGTACCCGGTTGTGTGACAGCTTATACAGCTCGGTCCGTAATGGTTACTTAAAGTACCGTTCAAGCCTTCTTCAAAAATTGAAAAATGTCCTGTTCCTTCCCATTGAGCGGTTTTATCACTGTGACAGTCCTGGCAGGCATGGTCTGGCAATACAGGATAAGAATATTGATAACCAAGGTATAATCCCACTTTAATTACTATAGGATCAGAAGTTACAGAGCCATCAGTGAATGTAATTTTATATGTTCCTGATAAATCCGGAGTAAATGGTATTACTTGTTCTGCATCAGATAAGTTTCGAGGGGTTCCGAATACGGGATTAGACTCTGTAGGTTGTTCAATCACATTCCAGGTCGGACTTGAAATAGTCGCATCAGTCAGAATAGCTTCCAGATACATTCTTGTATTAACACCTACATTGGTTAATCCATTATAACCTGTGGTGAATATATCTGTAGAATCAGCAGTAACCTGACGCGGAGATACTCCATAAGTCACAACTTTGGCAGACTGTGAATATAATAATACTGTGCTGATAGTAATCATAAACAGTATCAATGTTTTTTTCATCACTTTTCTCCCATTGTTTAATATTGAGTTATAGTTGTTTTTAGTTTACTTATCGAACGAATAGAATCTTCTAATTCATTTTCACTTAATGGCTTTAAACCATAAAAGAATATTCCAACCTGGCTGACTTCCTTTCCCAGTTCAATACCTATATCTGAAGTTATAAATACGATTGCCAGATCGGGATTTAATTTTTTCACATTTTTCAGCAAATGCGCTGAATTAGGTTTAAGGAAATCATCATCAACTATCAGAATGGTTGGATGATTTGTATGAATAAATGAGACAACATCAAGCAGGTCATTGCTATTATTGTAAATGATGAGTTGATTCATTTCCTTCACTTCAGGTCTGTCAATCAACTCAATCAGGCTTGTATCGTTACTAATTGTAATAATTCTCATCAGCCTGACAATATCAATGTGTATGCCATTTCAACAATTAAAAATTGAAATCCACTACACCTTAATAATCGAAGGATTTAGCTATTATTACCAATTTTCCTAATGATATTAATTATTTATTCTGCGAAATATCTTCTCTCAACTGAGAAAGAAATATCCCTCTGTGACATAGATGTCCCTAAAAAATTGACTAAAAATGCATTTTCCTTTTCTGGCACAGTTTATCATTTCTAAGTTTAATAATCCTTTTTGTCGAAAATATTTACAAATAAATAAACGAAATCATATGATATTTCGGAGTGTATTTTCTGATTTAATTAAGGAACAATATTTTACATATTCTGTTCCCACAGGGACAAGAATTTGATGAAATCAATAAAAACAAAATTTATTTTCTTCGCACTTGTATTAATCATTCTCAGTCTCGTTATCCCTCTTTACTTTCTGATAACACAGTTCAGGGAAAATTTTGATCAGCGTTCTGTAATGATGCTTGAGGAAACACTTGACTTATTGAATTATGCTCTTGATAACGCAATGATGCAGGGTGAGCAGAAGAATGTTCAGGAACTGATTGAAAACCTCAGCAGAAGGAAAGGGATAGATCATATTAGGATTATCAGCCCTGACGGAATAATCAAGTTTGCCTCAGCCCCAAATGAAGTTGGAGAGGGTCTGCAAAATATTCACAAGAATCTAAATCCGGGTTCGCCTTCATCCCGCAGAATCAGTCTAATAAATGATAATGAATATCATGCCTTCACTCCCATTCTTAATGAGCAAAGGTGCCAGAGTTGTCATTCACAAAAAAGAGTAATTGCCTATTTGGATGTCGGGGCAAACCTGACGCCGGCAGAAACAAGGTTTTATACCGGGACAAGGCACATGATATTTCTAGGAATTGCAGTGCTATTGATAATCACCGCGGGATTCTATTTTATCTTTCAATCGTTTATAAATAAGCCCCTTCAGAAACTAATCGCGGCAATGAGAGATGTTAAAAACGGGATAGTATCAACCCACCTTGCAGTAGAAAGAGAAGATGAGTTCGGAACAGTAAACCGTAATTTTAATATGATGGTTGACAGGCTGCACGATTCACAGGAGGAAATAACCAAACTTCACTTCGAGCAGCTTCAGCATGCCGACAGATTGATTACACTGGGTGAACTGACTTCAGAAACTGCTCATGAAATTAATAATCATACCGCAATTATTATGTCCCGTGCAGATTATCTTTCACTCGAAGCAAACCAGAGCCGGAGTATATCGCCCTATTCTGAGGACATAGACGTAATATTAAGCCAGACAGAAAAAATATCTGAAATTACCCGGAATGTATTAAAACACAGTAAGAAAACCGAAAAGACTTTTACATATGTGGATCTTGCATATGTCGTTGAGAATACACTAAAAACTTTGCAGCCGATTATACGTAAAAAAAACATAAAATTGTCAAAATCAATACCCCCTGATAAAGCAATTATACGTGGCGATTTACTGCACCTTGAACAGGCCCTGACAAATCTGATAATAAATTCTCTTGATGCAATGGATAACGGGGGGGAATTGCAGATTTCACTTACAGCTGATAATTTATCCTTCGTTGTTACCGTCACAGATAATGGCAGCGGAATTGAGGATTCGATCAAAGACCAGGTTTTCTCTCCTTTTTTCACAACTAAAACCGGGGGTAAAGGATCAGGATTGGGTCTTTACATTGTTAAAAATATCTGCAAAAATCATAATGCCGAAATAACTATGATTAGTAAAAAAGGACAGGGAACAACATTCAAAATAACGTTTAATGGAAAGAATAACTGATATGAAAAAGATATTGATAATTGATGATGAACAGGAAATGCTTAACAGTCTGGATAAGCTACTTTCAAGAAATCCTGATTATAAAATAAAGCTTATTGATGATTACGGGACTGCTATTCAGACAGTCTCAAAAGAAAACTTTAACCTGATTCTTACAGACCTGAAAATTAAAGAACATTCCGGCTTAAATATTCTGAAAACCGCACTGCAAAATTTCCCCGAATCAAAAATTATTATGATATCCGGTTATGGCACAATTGAGACCAGTGTTGATGCTATGCGGAACGGAGCTTTTGATTTCCTTGAAAAACCATTTACTTCAAAAAAACTTTTTGATTCTGTTGAACGTGCCTTATTAACAGTTCAGAACTCCAACCCGGAAAGTATATCTGAAGATATACCAGGTTTGCTCTACAGAAGTGATAAAATGTACCGGGTTATCGATTATGTAAAGAAAATAGCATCCGGGAATATGAACGTTTTAATCACCGGTGAAAGCGGGACAGGAAAGGAACTCGTCGCCAGGGCTATTCACAAATTGAGCAAAAGAAGCAGAAATGCATTTGTGCCGGTTAACTGCGGCGCATTACCCGAGCATCTTTTTGAGAGTGAACTCTTCGGACACGAAAGAGGAGCCTTTACAGGTGCTGTTAAAACCAAACCCGGTCTTCTTGAATTTGCAAACCAGGGAACATTCTTCTTTGATGAAATTGGTGATATGAGTCTTTCACTTCAGATTAAATTATTAAGGATGCTGGAGGAAAGAATGATAAGAAGAGTAGGAGCACAGAATGAAATTGAAATTGATGTGCGGATAATAGCGGCCACCAATAAAAACCTTGAAAGAGAAGTTGCAGAAAAACGATTCAGGGAGGATCTTTATTACAGGCTCAATACAATAAGGATTGATATTCCTCCCTTAAGAGAGAGAGAAGATGATATTATTCCTCTTGCAAAACATTTTATTAATGACCTATGTTCCAGAGATGATAAGCCTGCACCTGTATTCTCCAAAGACGCTGAGATAGCCCTTAAAAATTACTACTGGCCCGGTAACGTAAGAGAAGTGCAGAATATGATCGGAAGAGCTTATTTTCTCAGTACAAATGGAATAGTTGAAAGATCCGATCTATCGATACCGGCTTTAGGTGAAGAAGAAAATATTGACCGCTCTCTTTTAAATCCACCTTATAAAGAAGCCAAAGAGAAAATAATTGAAAAGTTTGAGGTAGAATATCTTACACACCATCTTAAAAAGAACAAGGGGAATATCACCAAAACTGCAGAAATATGCGGACTGGACAGAAGATCTATTCACAGGCTGATAAATAAATACAATATTATTTATCAGGATGAAGAAAATAATCTTAACGGAATAAAATGATTTGAAATATTTTCTTTATTCCCTCTCTCTGACACTATGTCAAAAAGAACATTAATATTGCCGCCCAAAAAACCATTTTTGTTACTCTCTACAGGCTACCTGTCTCAGGTATCTTTTTCGTATAGCTCAGTTTCCTGACACCATATACCTTCAAAGATTTTCGGATCTGCCAGTCAATTTTGCAAAGGTTTTCAGTTATGCTCTGGATCAGAACTATCCGAATCCGTTTAATCCTGAAACAAGAATCAAATATAGTATAGCCGCTGCTCAACAGGTTTCATTAAAAGTTTATGATGTTCTCGGAAGTGAAGTCGCTACCCTGGTAAATGAGGTTAAAGAACCGAGAAATTATTTCATATCCTTTAACGGGGATAATTTATCCAGCGGTATTTATGTATATAAACTCACTGCAGGAACATACACTTCAGTAAAGAAAATGATTCTTACAAAATAACATTTCGTTAAGCCGGAGATAGCATTCCCATCAGGATGCTATCTTCGGTATTTCTTTTCATTGCCGTCATGTTAAATCCCCTCTTAATTTATTAAATTATGAAAGGACTGAACAAAATAGAACCGATAGATTGAAAAATATATTTAAATCAGAGAAGTCACTTAAAACAATTGCTGTTTTTGAGTTTTCAAAAGGTATACTGGTTCTAATGGCGGGTTTCGGTGTGCTCAGTTTATTAAATGAAAATATTCAGAATAAATTTGAAGTTTTTGTTAGTCAGTTTAACTATAGTCCCAGGGGAAAGATTACAAGCAGCATATACAGAGCCATAACTCACCCTCGGGATTCCCTTCTATTATTGATCGCTTTATTTACAATCCTTTATTCTTCATTAAGATTTGCCGAAGGTTATGGCTTATGGCGCAAGGCAAACTGGGCCAGGTGGATCGGACTAATTTCATCGCTAATCTACCTCCTTATGAAATTTATGATATTGCAGAGCATCCCGGAATAGTACCGGGAATATTTATAATTATTAACCTAATAATTATTTACATACTTTATACAACCATAACTATAAAGCATAATCACGTTCCCGGTAGATCTTAATTTAATTCCCTATATCCTATCCTTGAATGGATACAATTTTTTCACTTTATTATTAATAAACAAAGGTAAGAATAAGTATTTGAGATAAGACAAAACTATAAAGTGACCGGGGTAAAGTGAGTTTAAGAACTAAATCAGATTAAGTTGAACATATTGAGATAATTAGCAACCTGGTGTTTATTGATAAGCTCTATTCTCTCATCACCAGGATTGTCCAGCAGTTTTTGATCAAATTCTCCTGTTGTAAAAACAAATATTTTTTCAGTGTGAGTTGCCAGTGAGTCGACAAATTCTTTTACCATTCTTTTGGGAACCTCTTTCATTTTCAGGCATTGAACAGCAGCCTTAACTTCAGAAGAGTTTTTTATTGCCGAGGCATACATACGGACCTCATTCGGGTTAAAAGCCGTTTTGAAGCTGGCATTTTTGTAACCTATTCTTCCAATTAATGCTTTTATCTTATGTGCAAAATCATCCGTTGTTAAATTCACTATATAATCAAGGTGCGCCTTCTTGATGTCATTTATCTCAGACTGATCTTTTGGCTCAACCAGTTCAAGAACTTCGAGCCAGTCTTCATTGGTAATCAGTGAGTACATGCCTTCGGAACTTAATAAGTCGAATAATTTTTTATTATTTAGTCCCTTCTCAATTAATTTTAATTGTATTTTTTCATCAATACTGTTTTTAATAAAATAATTGTAAACATTTAATTTTAAATTAACAGGATCATTAGAGCCTGAATTAATCCTTTCTTCTGCCTGCCAGGTTGTAACCGGACTCCACCATTGATCGAAATGAATCAGGTAAGGAACATTAGCAAGATTTATTTTCGAATTAATTGCCTTCATTCCGGCAAGAAAAACTGTAATAGAACTGTTCTTTGCAAAGTTCTTTATTGCATCTTCCATTTCCTTCAGGGAAATTCCCGTTTGATAAAGAACATACTTTATTTTGTTTTTTGCAAAGAGTTTTTCAAGTCTTTGAGTTCCCTGTCTGTCGTATTGAGAGTAAACAAAAACCTTCTTCCCGCTTTTTTGCAAACTTTTTACGTGATGCAGCAGAAGATCTGATTTAGCACTGAATTCGCTCTTCCCCTGAAAGTTTCCTATTTGAGTCAACTGATGTATTAATGTAAATACATTTGATTGAACTAGGAATGGGTTGCCAGCCTGAACCAGGTCATATATCTTTTCTCTTCCTGATTCAAGAGCTTTTTCGTACTCAAGTTTCTGATCCGGATCCATCTGAATCCAGTAATCCTGCCTGACTTTCGAAGGAAGTACATCTGCCAGTTCCTCTTTTGTTCTGCCAAAACTGATCATTGGTTCATCTGAACCGGAAACAGAAGATATTTTATCCTTTAAATCATCAGATGGTATTCCGCTCAACACCCATAAATATTTAGGCAAAGGATTTAGAGCTGTCCCGGGGTAATCTTCAATTTCATCTATGATTAAACAACCTCTGCGGTTGAGTTCATTAAGCGATACAAGCCCTTTCTCAAGTGCTTCACTGAAAAGCTGATAGTCAATAATCTTTACTGCCGAAGAATTCTTCCATTCTTCCCCGGTATTATCATAAATAATGCTTACGTTAATTTCCGGAGAAAATTTCTGAAAATGGTTATACCAACCAGAGAGTGATTTATTGCTCAATTCCTCTTTTCGTTTCGACCAGCCGGTATCTTCTTTTCGGCAGACTACAATTGCATCTGAAATATCTTTTCTACTGAATAGTATTTTTAGTGCACCGATAGTTTCCAATGTCTTTCCCGTGCCAAGCTCGTCATTCAGAAGAGCGATTTGATGTTCGGACAGGAAATCCGCAGCGGTTTTCTGATATTCATAAAGGAAACTATAGATGTTTTCCTTTTCTTCCTTTGTGAAATTAATTTCTGGCTGGAGTATTACTTCGAGATTCCTGGATAGAATATCCTTATTATCCTCAACTATTTCCTGCTGTTTTCCGTCAAATGAAAAACTATTTACCTCCGATAAAATTTTATCACTTATCTTAATTCCCTGTTTAATCTTTGTTGATGGAATTTTTATATTTTTTACAGATAAAATTTTCAGCTTATTCTTAAAAGCTGCCGGAATTTTAATTTCGGTGGGAACATCTGTGGATGAAATCCTGATAAAGCTGACTTCCTTAATCAGTTTTTCCTGATCTTTTAATGTATGAAGCAGCTTTTCCAGTTGCATAATTTCCACCTTTTTTACGGGCGAAGACTTTAGCAGAGTCTGAAATTTGATCTCTCTGTTCTCAGTATTATTTAAAGGGCTAATAAAGTTTTCAGAATTAAGTAATTCTACCTTTTTGATTTCTGTCTTAAGGTTAGAAAGAAGATCAAGAACTTTAACCTTATCATCCAGACTTACGTTAACGGAATATAGCTTTTCCCCCGGAAGAAGCATGGGAAAATTAAATACACCAGGCGTCATCATGTAAAATTCCCGGATTAGAATTTCAGCAGACTCAGATGTCTGCCTGTTCTTTCCGTCTTTTAGCCTGAAAATTGCGCCTTTTCCTGAAACAGATACTGTCAAAGAATAGTCAATTTCTGCCTGGGTAAGAATTTCCTTTATTTCCTTTAAATCCGATTTAGGAAAGCTAAAGAAAATTTTACTGGTCTTTTGTTTAGAGATATTGAGCTGCTTGAATGCTTTTGAAAGTTTTATCTTCGGAAGATCAAAAGTAAATCCCCTTGTTGAAGGCAGCGAAGGCCAGACATTAATGTCGTTTGTATCAAGAACTTCCTGTGAAAAATTATCAATGTAATATTCATCCTGATCAGGTTCTCTCAGCCATCTATTCCAGTCATAATGCTCAGGTGAATCAAGCTTACTGACTGATTCTGCAACCTTCTTCCTTACGATTTTGTACATCAGTCGCTTGTCTTTTGCAGATGAACCTGTTCACAGGCTTGTTTCAGACGCTCGAAGGGTTCCAGAAGGTTTCTGTTTTCTGCAACCTCGTTTAGCAGATCTTTAATCTGGCCCAATTCAGATTCATACTTCTTTGAAGTCTCCACCAACATTTTACCATTAGTTCCTTTAAGTTCCTGGGCACCTTTGTTTCCCTTTGAAGAATCTCCGTCACCGAACACTCTTACTACTCTTACTCCTTGCTTACTATTAGCACCGAGGAAAAGATTGTCTTTAACAAGTATAATATCAATCTCTTCATTTAATGCATTAATAAGCGGTACCGATATAAGTTCTACCAGGATATGCTCAAGAAGGACATCCCCATACAAAGTTTTCTGAAAATTGGTAGTTTTTATGGGAGCGGTTACTCTGAATTCGAGCGGTTTTGTTTCTGCATCGGTGACAAGTATGGCTCCCATTATACCGCCATTATCATCCAGTGCGTAGGTTTCAAGGAAACCGATTTTACCTATAGACATTGCTGCTGCCTCACTTTGTTAATTATTAGAACGATTTATTTAATAACTGTATTAATCGTATACAGGAAATCTGACTGTCAATTATGACGTCAGAGAATATTAAATACCGCCTTTCATCTGAAAATTGGATATTTGTAATTAAAAAAGCTCAATTAATATGCCGGAGGAAAATCAGCCTGTATCAATTAAAAAAACCCACTAATAAAATGAAACACTTGATATTTTGTGAGTAAAAGTCCTGAATGATGTAAAATTGTCTGTTATTTGTATTAAGACTTAGATATTTTACCGATTTGAAAAGAACAATTTTAATTCGCCGATGATGAAATTTTACTTTCTGGTCAGTTTTCTGCTGATTTTTAGCTTTCCGTGCTTTGCTCAATATCCCCTCCCTACTGAAAATTCGATTCTGTTTTCCGGATCAGGAAATTGTGCGGATTGCCATACCGGGAACGGTGACGTCCTTTCATTGAACGGGGTTGATATTTCTCCCCCAACCTACTGGCGTTCAACTATGATGGCAAATTCAAGCAAAGATCCGCTGTGGCGGGCTGTGGTTTCAGCAGAAGTAGAGGAATTTCCGGCATTACAGGATACAATCGAAACTCTCTGCACAAAATGTCACGCCCCTATGGGGTATACCCAGGCTTTATATGACGGACATAGCTCTTATACTATTGCAGAACTGAGGGGAGATCCCCTGGCAAATGATGGTGTCAGCTGTACAGTATGTCACCAGATAAATCCCGTAAATTTTGGACAACAATCTTCCTATTCAGGCAATTATATTATAACTGATGACAGCCTTGTATTCGGACCCTATCAGTTTCCGGATACTTTTTTTATGCAGCAGTTCATTGGATATACTCCTGCTTATGAACCCCGTTCAACAACTTCTGACTTATGCGCAACCTGCCATACTTTGTTTACACCGACTCTTGACGATCAAGGAAATGAGGTAGGTAATTTCCCAGAACAAACACCATATATAGAATGGAAAAATAGTATTTACCCGACGCAGCAAATTAACTGTCAGAGCTGTCATTCTCCCAGAATATTTGATCCGATAGATATTGCAACAATTCCCGAATCTGATACTACTCACAGGTCCCCTTTCTGGAAGGAAACATTTGTAGGGGGCAATACATTCATTTTAAAAATGCTGAGAGATTATCCCGATACATTAGACGTTACTGCGGAAACAAGTCACTTTGACACAACTCTTTCATTCGCTGAAAATAATCTGAAAAATCTTTCTCTTAACCTTTACCTTGATGCTTTCCGGGAGAATGATTCGCTTACAGTAAAAGTAAAAATTCAGAATATTACCGGGCATAAACTTCCAACCGGAATTCCATTACGAAGGATGTGGATTCATCTTAGAGCGGAAGACAGTGATAATAATAAAATATTTGAATCAGGAAACTGGGATAATGATGGAAAGATACCGGGGATGGATCTGCCTTATGAACAGCATTATAAATTGATAAACCGGGAGGATGAGGTACAAATTTATGAAGCAGTACCAATTGACATAAATGGAAACGTAACTTACACATTTCTGAAAGCCTCTACTTTTATTAAAGATAACAGAATCCCTCCTATCGGATTTGTTACCTCACATAATAGTTATGATACAACAGCGATATTCGGGAACGCGTTAAATGATCCTGATTTTAACAGGAATAACGGGTATGAAGGGACCGGGGCTGATATAACGGAATACAGAATTCCCTGTAACGGTTTGACAGCTATTAATATTACTGCCGAAGTTTGTTATCAAACCCTGAAACCTGAATTCGCGGAATATTTATCGGGATTGAATTCGCTTGATATTACACGGTTCAACTGGATGTATACTTCTGCGGATAAAAATCCTGTAATAATGAAGACCGAACAGATGACTGTTGAAATCACTGGGACAGGGAGCCAGAAAATTTCGAATGTTGAATTTAAACTTGAACAGAATTATCCAAATCCATTTAATCCTTCTACAAAAATTCGTTTTTCTATTCCACGCAGCAGCAGCACTTCGTTAATTATTTATGATGTGCTGGGAAAAGAAATCGTTGTCATAATAAACAGAGAATTAAGCAATGGAGATTACGAGGTGGAGTTTGATGGTTCTTATCTTCCGAGCGGAATATATTTTTACAAATTAACTTCAGGCAAATATTCGCAGATTCGTAAAATGGTATTAATTAAATAATGAAGCTTTTTCATAGTAGTAAATTTTACAGTAATACCCTGAAATTACAATTATGAGTGCGTAATCATTCGATTGTGGAACCTCCCGGATACGTTTCACATACGCCTCAGATACACTCATCTTTCTTCCATCTGACTGATAACTGCCCTACCGGATAAATATGTCCCTGCCTGTCTGATCAGCCTGAATGCAGAAATATCGCCTGATTTACCGCTTAATTGTCCGGTTGTTCTACCTCTCAGTAAAGCCATTTTTCCTATTTTTACTTCTAAAAGTCGCGGGGGTATTGTATAAAAAATTAAATTGATTATCACAGTCATTTTACAATAAATGACCAAAAATTATAATTATAGATCAGACTATCATATCTTATTTATTGAGGATGATTTTTTACCAATACTTTTTTTATTCGTAAAAAAGTTCAATATTACCAATCATTATTGTGTGGATTTAGCTAACTTCAGGGGAATTTAAATAAGTTGAGTTACTGTAAAAAAAATTTTGGTGTAAAATGGGCAGACTAAAACTTTTAGCGGGGTTAATTTTATTTAGTTCTTTTATTAGTTACCCGCAAACGATTATCAAAGAAAACATTCATCCCTTCTCACGATCACTGCTTGGTACTGCTGTTGGAGGAATTACAATCAGCAAAACTGATTATAAAGATGTGCAAATCGGCGTGATTGGATTACTGTCTGCAACGTATTACTTCCCCGCAACAGATCAGAATATTCTTGGAATAAGGCTACTTGGAGGTTTATCTACTGTGAAAGGAAAAGATGCAGACAAATCTCCAACTCAATTTAATACTGATATGTTATCTCTGAGTGCTTCACTTCTTTACTCATTTGCAATCACTCAGGATTTTCTGCCCTATGTGGGTGTTGGATTATCGTACCTTTCGTTCAGTCCAAAAGATGAAAACGGACAGTTGTTGATAAATAATCGCAATGGCATATATGATAAAAAAACTTTTGGCTTTGATCCCGAACTAGGAATTAATATTCCAGTAAGTCAGCAGATAAGTATTCAGATAAACTCAGCACTCCATTTTGTTTTTAGTGATTACCTTGATGATGTGGCGCTCGGTAAAAATAAAGATTTTTACTCCACTGTCTCACTTGGTGTTTCTTATGCATTTTTAAGCAATCGCGACACAGACGGAGATGGAATACCGGATGCAGACGACAAGTGCCCGAAGGAAGCAGAAGATTATGATGGTTTTCAGGACCAGGATGGTTGTCCCGATTATGATAATGACGGGGATGGGATCCCTGATTTAAAAGATCAATGTCCGAATGAAGCAGAGGATTTTGATGGTTTCCAGGATAATGATGGATGTCCGGATCTTGATAATGATGGCGATGGTATTTTAGATAAAGATGATAAATGTCCGAATGAAGCCGAAGATTTTGATGGTTTCCAGGATCAGGACGGATGTCCTGATTTGGATAATGATAGTGATGGCATACCCGATAAAGATGATAAATGCCCTAACGAGGCTGAGACTGTAAATGGTTACCAGGATGATGACGGTTGTCCGGATGTGGCACCTGTAGCAGGAAGCACGGGGACAATAAATAATGCCTCAAATACCTATACTCTTCCCGCGGATGATATCTTTTATACCAACCGTGCTGAAATAAAACTGGAAGCATATAAAAAACTGGATGAAGTTGTGGTTAAGTTAAAGAAAAGTCCCGATGCATCCTGGAGAATAGAAGGTCATATGGACAGTCAGGGTCCCGATCAATGGATACGAACAATGTCTTCCAAGAGAGCAGAAGCTGTTTATTACTACTTCATTTCGCATGGTCTTGATGCATCTAAATTTACCATCTATGGACTTGGAGATAAATTCCCGGTTGCAAATAATACAACAGAAGTAGGACGATCACAGAATCGCAGGATAGTAATTGTAAAAGAGCAGCAGTGATCATTATCACGCTGCTCCTTCTCATTATAGATAATATTTTTTCGCACCCCTAAAATATATTTCCGGTAAATCTTACCTAAGGATTAAATTTCTTTTTATTTACCTCAAAAATCCACCCTTTACTAAAAGGTATGATTTTTGTCACTCAAAAGTCAAGTGTGTTGATTTTTTATCTCAATTTTAGAGACTATTATGGCAACAAATATCCATTATAGAGCAGTAGAAGAAGATTTTGAAATTTCGGATAGAATCAAGCCTGTAAGAGTTGATTTAACTGTTGTAAAAATAAAAGATAAAAAGCCGCGCAAAGGGGTATTAAAGCTTTCCTTAAGTATTACTTACTTCTTCGTTTTAGTTTATTTTTTGGTAAAACTTCTTGCTTAAAAAATATTTAACCTATTGAAATTAAAAATAAAAAAGCTCTGAAGTTTCAGAGCTTTTTTAGTTTCTATAAAAAATGAATTTATTTTCTAAGTATTTTAGCGGGAACTCCTGCAACCACTACTCCCGCAGGTACGTCCTTTGTGACAACAGAACCAGCTCCCACAATCGCATTTTCACCAACGGTTATTCCGCACAGAATTGTAGACGATGAGCCTACAGAAGCCCCCTTTTTAATATATGTTTCAACTACTTTCCAATCCGCTTCAGTCTGCATTGAACCATCCGGATTTACTGACCTGGGATACTTATCATTAATAAATGTAACATTATGACCTATGAACACATTATCTTCAATATGCACACCTTCACAAATAAAGGTGTGTGTAGATATTTTACAGTTCTTTCCTATAAAAGCATTTTTTTGTATTTCGACAAAAGTACCTATTTTGGTATTATCATCAATCGAGCAGCCATAAAGATTAACAAAATCAAATATTTTAACATCTTTACCAAGTTTTACATTGTTTATATTTTTTTTGTCCATATGGATTTTGAGGGTAATTAGACTTCTATTTGTGCTTTATTAAAGTAGACCATCTTACCCCTGTTCTTCAGGGATTCTGAACTTGCCTCAAGTATTTTTACAACATTTAAACCATCCACACCATCCGTAACTGGTTTACGGTTTTCTTTTATAGCATCGAGAAATTCTCTGGCACCCATTGCCAATGCTTCTGTTTGATTTATTTTAGGTGAAAACATGTCCCCTATTCTGTATTGAACCAAAGCTTCATGGATACTTTCCTGAGTTTTGAATTCGACGCCGCTATCATATACTTTGATTTTTTCAAAATTTTCCATGTCATCGAAGACAAGCATCTTTCTATCGCCGCCAATTATCATTCTTCTTATTTTTACTGGGGATGTCCAGTTCACGTGAAAATGAGCAAAACAATTGTCTTCAAAATAAATGGAGAGGTGAGCAATATTTTCTCTACCGTTAAAATTTGCTATTCCATTAGAGCATACTGCCTCTATTTTATGTTCACCGAGAACATAATTCATTATAGAAAGATCATGAGGTGCAAGATCCCATACCACATTTACATCCCTCTGAAAAAGGCCAAGGTTAATTCGCTCCGAATCAAAATATAATATTTTCCCTAACTCACCTTTATCGACAAGTTCTTTCATTTTCCTTACCGCGCCGGTGTATATAAAAGTATGATCGACGAATATTTTCAGATTTTTCCTATTGGCTAGTTCGATTAATGTTTCCGCTTCGATGATAGTTGAAGTGAAAGGTTTTTCAACCCATATATGCTTTCCGGCTTCAAGGCTCTTCTTTGCCAGGTTAAAGTGTGTATCAACGGGAGTAGCGATGACATTAATATCTGTGTCTCCCTCGATTAATTCTTTACAATTCTCTGTGAGAAATACCGATGGAAATTTATTTTTTATAAATTGAAGTCTTTCTTTTCTTTGATCACAAGCCACTACTTTTTCAACATCGGGCTGAGCCAGAAAATTTCTTACCAGGTTTGGACCCCAATATCCGAGTCCGATTACTCCAACTTTCATACTTCCTCCAGAATTATCAGTATAATCAACAAAGATACTGCAAAATAAACAAACATTATTTCCCGCCTCTAGAGAAAAGCATAGCAGGGATAGTCTTAAAAATCAACTGAAGATCAAACCAGGGAGACATATTATTGATGTAATATAGATCGAGAACTACTGAATCTCTAAATGACACTGAACTCCGGCCGCAAATCTGCCATACGCCTGTACAGCCCGGAATTGCCGATAATCGCCTTTTCTGCCAATCATCATAATTTTCATATTCGTAAGGGAGACAGGGTCGAGGGCCGACAAGACTCATTTCTCCTTTGAGCACATTAAACAGCTGCGGTAATTCGTCAATAGAGGTTTTCCGGATGATCTTTCCAATTAATGTCACACGACTGTCATTTATTATTTTTGTATCTGACCCACTCGTAACATTATTTCTCATAAACTCGATCATCTTCTGTTTCCGGTCTTCATCTTCACCAGAAAGAACCATCATCGAACGAAACTTATAAAACTTGAATGGTTTCCCATATCTTCCAATTCTGACCTGAGTAAACAGAACAGGACCTTTTGATGAAAGTTTGATGAGAAAAGCTATCAAAAGCAATATAGGAGAAAGCACCAGAATAGCGATCAAAGAGACTACAACATCTATCAGTCGTTTAATGAATAAAGTCACCCAGTTATTGTACTGAGCAGATACATCCACTATCGGTATATCAATATATTTCTCAGTATCTACTTTGCGGGTTACTATTTCAAATAGTTCGGAGGTCAGCCTTACATTAATATTTTGTGATTTACAATAATCAACTATCTCAAATAGATTTTCATGATCTTCACCATCAATTGCAACTATAATTTCGTCGATATTATAATCCACAATTACCTGGCTCAGATCATTTAATTTACCTATAACCATTTTACCGTTTACTATTTCTTCTCCAATTTTCTTATCGTCATCAACAAAACCGACTATTTCGACACCGATATAATTTTCCAGGATCAGTTTTGCAGCTAACAGTTTCCCTGATTTTCCATCACCGACAATAATTATATTCCGCTTGAAAGAATTATTTCTTAACCGTATAAACATTTCCCTGAGTATTTCGACCCGGACTAAATAGAGCGTCGGAATTGCAACTAATAAGTAGGTAAATATTATGAGTCTTGCATCTACTACATCATAGGATTGAATTAATAAAGAAACCAGAACAATATTAAGAGCTCCATAATATTGGGACTTAATAATGTTCGTAAAATGTGCAGCACGACTTAAGACAATATTAATTCTGTACAAACCATTATACTGAAAGATAACCGCAAATATTAATGACAACCCCAGAAGAAGATAAATCAGAGAGGCATTCAGGGAGAAGAACTGAATAAAATTTAATGGTGTTTCTTTCCTGTGGATAAAGACAGAAATTAAAAAACAGATAAGAAATGTGGCCACGTCTGCAACTGCAAATACTATTTTATATTTAGGTATTTTTCGTAATCCAAACTTGCTCAATTTAACTTGCCCTCAAAAATTTGTTAAATAATACCATCCCAATAGTGTGCCACCAACTTATTTAATTATATACGCTTAAATACAAATAACACTTAAACTTTCTTTTCAAAATGAGATAGAATTAAAAAAGGACTTAATATAATGAGACACAAAACCTGATGATCCTCAATAAAAAAGAGTTATTATGTTTAAATTAATCACATTCGGGGACAATGAGATAAGTAGTATCCCTGCTCAGAAAATGTCTATTAATTTGCAGACTTTAGTTTTAACAGTAAAATATTATTTAAAGAACTCTCTTATCTTACCTGCAACGTAATTAACCTGCTCATCGTTAAGTTCCGGAAACATAGGTAAAGACAAACCAGTCTCAGCCAGTTCTTCAGTCACGGGAAAATCTCCCGATTTATACCCAAATGCTGAAAAGCACTCCTGTTTGTGCAATGGAATCGGATAATGCAGTCCGGTTGAGATACCCTGGTCATTCAGAAATTTTTGCAGTTCGTCCCTCGTTTCACTATTCCTGCTTTTATTTTTGGCTTTCACCCTGATTACATAAAGATGGTATACATGTTTTGCCCATGGCAATTCTTTAGGAAGGACTATACTGTCTAAATCACCCAGCAACCGGCGATATTTTTCAGCTGCTTTGCGTCTCCCGTTTGTCCATTCGGGAAGATAATTCAATTTAACGCCAAGTACCGCGCCCTGTATACCTTCCATCCTGTAGTTATGCCCGAAGGTGGCATGATAGTATTTTTGCGATTGTCCATGCTCCCTTATTTTTTTCATATATTCAAATACTTCATCATTATTTGTCGTTACAGCTCCGCCTTCTCCGTAGGCTCCCAGATTTTTCCCGGGATAAAAACTGAACGAACAGGCATCTGATAATCCGCCAACTCTTTTCCCTTTATACTCAGCCAGGTGAGCCTGTGCCGCATCCTCAACCAAAAATAGATTCCGGCGTTTTGCAATCTCTCTTAAGGGATCCAGGTCAGCCGGCTGACCATACAAATGTACAGCGACAATGGCCTTTGTTTTTTTTGTTATGGCCTCTTCAACTTTTGCCGGATCAATATTGTAGCTCTCGGGATGACAATCTACAAAAACCGGAGTGGCGCCACACAGTGTGGCACCCCATGCAGTTGCTATAAAAGTATTTGCCGGAACTATAATTTCATCACCCTGTTTTATATTTAGTGACCATAGGGCCATATGATTAGCATCTGTTCCTGAACTGGTACCAAGGCAATGTTTCACCTGGTGTTCTTTTGCAAATTTTTCTTCAAAATCTGATACTGCTTTGCCCAGAATGAAAGCAGTGTTATCAATTATATTTTGAATAGCCGGATCTATATCTTTTTTAATCGACTTGTATTGAATTTTCAAATCAAGAAAAGGTACCTTCATAAATTCGACCTCGTTCTATTTGGGATTGTTTATAATAAAGGAAAATTATCCTATACGAAATTTATAAATATTTTTAATTTATTTTATTAAAAAATTGTTAAAATTCGTTTAATGTTAATTAATTAATTACCCTCACATTAAAAATGAAATTGGAGCATACCGGTTATTTAACGAGTTGTGGCTTTACCGGGTAAATATAGGAAAAAAGGAACTATTGGAAAATTGGCACCGGAATGGGAGTGAAAAGACTGGAATTAAGACGCATTCAAAGCGCATTCAAAGCGCATTCAAAGCGCATTTAGAGCGCATTCAGCTAGAAAGTAATACAGTGAAATAAGAATACAACTGGAATGTTTAGGCCTAGAAATGAACATTTTAAACTTAAAGAATAATAACAGAAGATAATTGTAAGGTTCTGTCTGTAGAATTAAGTCTTAAAGAAAAAGTTGGGATTAGTAACAATATGTTGAAATATTTTACAAGTTAAAAAATCCAACCTGATATTTGATAATAACTGTCGCCCGAATTTGAATTTTTTACATGAAAGACTGCGGGAATAAAAATTTCTCCACTGAATATTATAGAAAGAAATGTTTATTTTAGTCAAAAGCTTATTAAATTTAGCTTTAGAGTTTTCTTAGTTGAGGAGGCATAATAGGATCATTTAAATTGTCTCTTTCCTTAAGAATAAGCTAAATATATATTGAGATTTATGAGTCATTTTAGGATTTATTGGCATATAATTCTCATTTTAATATTTGTACGTTTTTAGCTATAAGCATTTAATTAAGAATAGATTACTATCAGTGGCATATATATTGAAATTGATCCCTGAATCTTATACCAATACTATTATTCTATTCATCTCATATTGAAGATTTTACGTCGAAAAACAATTACTTATAATCACTGAGAAATGCTGTTTTATTCTCTAAATTGAATAGATAATAAACAAGGAGCTAGTCACAAGGAGTTTTATATAAAGAATGAGAAATCTCGGAATATTTGCGGTTATTGTTCTTTCAATTTTGATAGTATCGGTTTCAACTCATGCACAATATTTAAATCCGGGTGATGGAGTAAGAATTGCTTTTTTTAATATATCAGATCAAATTTCCGGTGATTATTATATTCAGCAGGATGGAAACATACAGCTGCCTTACCTGGGATTAATCTCAACAGCAAACAGGCCTTACCCGGCAATTAAAGCGGAAATTGTTAATAAATATGACTCTCTTTATATAAAGCCCGAGTTGACTGTACAGCCGCTATATAAGATAAATATACTTGGAGAAGTCAAAACTCCCGGATATTACTATGTTACAGATGTGGAAAAATTAACGGGAATATTTGCGCTTGCCGGTGGAACTACAGGCGATGCAGATCTTGATGGTATATACATAATAAGGGATGAAAAGGAAATAGAACTTGATGCACAGAATCTTATCGAAAACGGCAGCACTATGGGGGATATTGGATTGCAATCGGGCGACAGAATATTTGTGCCAAGAACCTGGTGGTCAAATGCCCAGAGTATTACAATTATACTTTCAGTTATCTCAGTAATAGCAACTGTTGCGATTTTATTTCTTAAATAAGGAGATCGGAACGAATTATATGCGAAGGTTTTAAAATGAGTGCCAAAGAGAGAACAAATCAAAGCAGCAATGATGTTCAGCGTGAAAGAACTATAGGGGAAATCATACAGATTATTTTGCGAAGAAAATATGTTTTAATCGCTTCTGTGTTTATAGCATTAATTTTAGCTACTCTGAAATCATACACGACCATACCGGTTTATGAATCAACTGCTATATTAAAAAAGGAAAAAGCTCAGGATAAAGAACAATCAACTGATTTGTTAAAAATAGTAAATTTTCAAACTCCTGATGAAATTGAAACAGAAATGGAACTGGTTAATACGTGGAGTGTGCTAAGTAAAGTTATCGATGAATTAGATTTATTTCTGACGATAGACAAGATAGAACTCCCGTCTGGTAAAGAAATACCAATAAATAAATCTTTAGCAGATTATTACAACCCTAAATTTTTCAATTCTCCCCCGGCTCAGACTTCACTTCCTCAATTCGTTGAAGTGAAGTTAAATAGTTATAATGGAACGGGCAGTTATTTTATTGAAGCGGGGCATGGCAAGTCACTTGAAATACACAATGCTAAGGATGGTACTCTTCTCCAAAAATCAGCAAGTACAAGCGCAACTGTTTTCAAATTGGACAAAGCTAATTTGGTTGTTTACTGGCCCAATTCAGTACCGGGAAGCAAGGTATATTTCTCGATAGATGATTACTACCGGGCAATGGATGGACTTAGAGGAATGATCTCTGTCGAACAAAAAGCAAAAACAAATATATTTTCAATTACCGTAAGAAGTAATTCCCCTTATTCCGCAGCATTAATAGCTAATACGATCACTGAAAAATTCAGGGATTCACGTATAGAACAACAAAAACAGACTATCCGGTATTCTTTTGATTTTATTGATAAACAGCTGGAAGAGATGCAGGATAAGCTTAAGGAAGCAGAAAAAAATCTTAGTGATTTTAAAGAAAGCGGGCAAATTTTAACGATTGATGCAAGTTCAAATGATGTAATTAAGTCCTTAAGTGATCTTCAGGCCGAGAAAATGAATACTGAACTTCAACTTGCAGATTATCAAAATAAAATGACTGAGATGAAGAAGGAACTACAGTCAAGCGGTTATTTTGATGAGGGATTACTTTCTCCATCAGCTAATAATGTAACCGGCTCGCCTTTTGCTCCTTTCGCTGCTTTGATGAAACAATTATCAGACCTTGAATTACAGCGACTGGAATTATTACAAAAAAGAACTGAGAATCATCCGGATGTTCAGGCCGTCGATGATCAAATAAAAATGGTTAAACAAAAACTCGCAAGCTATAACCAGAATACATTGACTTCCTATCAGATTATTGTTTCAACCTTAGAAAAGAAATTGCTTCAAATTTCAAACATGATGTCAAAATATGAAGTAAAAATGGAGCAGTTACCGGGGCAGGAAAATAAACTTGCGGGTTTAATGAGACAAAAGAATGTATATGAAAAAATATTCACTTTGCTGCTGGATAAAAGAGAAGAAATGCGGATGGCCGAGTTATCAAAATTGCAGGACATTGTAGTGGTTGATCCGGCAGTTGAACCTAACAGCCCAGTTAGTTCAAAAAAAGGTTTTACTATGATTGTCGGAGTGATGGTGGGTTTATTCATTGGATTATTCGGAATATTTATCATTGAATTAAAAAATCACAAGCTGGTTAATCTTGATGATATTGAGAGAGATTTTGAATATCCCATTTTCGCTATGATTCCAAGCTACACAAAGAAAGTCAGGGACAGGCTCAAAGATGAGAAAAATAAAGAAGACAGATTTGTAACTCTCATTGAAAGCGAGGATGGATTCAGGGAAACTTTTCGTCTTCTAAAAACAAAACTGCTATTTCAGCTTGATGGTAAAGAAAATATTTTTATGGTTACAAGTTGTGAAGAAAATACAGGAAAAACGACAGTAGTTGCAAATTTAGCTCTCTCTATAGCTCAGGAAAAAAAGAGGGTTCTGGTTATTGACTGTGACTTGAAAAAAGGCGAACTCTCAAAATTATTCGGGGTATCTCTGAAAGCTCACGGATTAATTGATTACCTGATGGGGAATGATGAGAAACCATTTATTCATTCCGATGTATATGGAAAAGTTGATCTAATTACAGCAGGCGGGATACGGGAAGATTCCAGCGAATTACTAAATACCGACAGAATGTTTAACTTGTTTGATATTATCAACAAGTCATACTATGATAATATTATTATTGATACTCCCCCTGTGACAAGAGTTGTTGATACGCTCATCCTTGGTAAAACTATTCATAATGCAATTTTAATAGTACGGCCATTGCACTCATTTAGAGATGGCGTTGAATGGGGTATAAATGAATTGTCGAATGCTAACATAAACATTATGGGTATAGTTGTTAATGCAGCGGATATCAAAGAATCTTCATACAGGTATAGATATGGATACGGATATGGTTATAGTTATGGGTATGGAAAAGAAAAGTCAGCAAATTATAAATCCAATGGCAAGGTAAAAAACTCCCAAAGAAAAGAGGAGAACAGTATTAATTAATAATTAATAATTTCTCTCGTTATTTTTTAGCCTCTCAGTTTGTGTAAATTTCTTTTTTAATGTGAGGATATTAATTTAAATCGGATATTATGGATCTAATTAAAAGCAGACATATAATCAATGATGATGAAATTCATATTTGGAGATTTAACCTTGATCCTGTAAAATCTTTTAATGAGTTCTTCATTAATTTGCTGTCAGATGAAGAGAAAAAACAGGTCGAAAAAATAAAATTAGGAGATGTTAAGAACCGGAGTATAATTTCAAAAGCTATTATTAAGAATATAATTTCAAACTATCTTGGATTAAATATTAAGCAGATAATATTTTCATATAATGAATTCGGTAAACCAGTAATTCCTGAGAGAATTAATTCATTCAGGCTGAATTTCAACATCTCGCATTCAGGTGACCTTGGTTTAATAGCCATTACGCGGAAGAACCTGATAGGTATAGATGTCGAAAAAATGAATGAATTGGATCAGATAGATGATATAATAAATCTCTGCTTTACTGAAACTGAAAAATATATGCTTTCATGTCTGGAATCGACAGAGAAAAAAGAGGTATTTTATAAAATATGGACCGGGAAAGAGGCATTTATTAAAGCTATCGGAAAAGGATTTTCTTTTCCATTGAAAAATATTTCTTTCCGATTAAACAGTAAGAAGGAAATGGTTATAGGTGAAATTTTGGACCCTATGAATACTGGAAAGGATTGGCAAATTTACAACTTTAATCCCCAGGATAATTATACTTCAGCTTTAGTAATAAACAATAATTATTTTAAGATCAGGCAATATATATGGAGTCCATCAGAATTTATTAATTAAATTATTGCTGAATCGTAAAACTCACTGTATTTCCCGTTCCTATTATATTCGCCAAATGAGGAGGTAGAATTGAATAAAAATGTACTTTCGGATCCGATAAAATTAGTCTTTACAAAATTCATAGATTATTCGGAATCATCAGATGTAAATGTTTCAGGAGAAATTAAAATAGGACTAAAATCCCTTCCATTCCTGGCAGATCACGGATTTCAGGATATGATTGTGCTTCCGGGTTCTTTTTATATAGAAATGGCTGCTGATATTTATAAAGACAGGTTTGGGCTTATCCCTAAATTATTTACAAACATTAAGTTCAATAGTCTCATAATAATATCAGAGGAACAATCAACGATTGAATTCAGTTGCCAAAAGGATTTCGAAAATAATTTCAGTATCAAATTTGGTGAGAAATCAGCTGACCATAAAAAATTCTCAACTTTATCAATTGAAAATGAGACTCCTGAAAAAATAGCGGGAATAAGCGGAACTGTTTCTGTTGATCAATTTATTAAAACAGCCAAACAAAAAATTTCTTCAACAACTTTTTATTCCGTACTTCAAGCGAACGCCAATCAATACGGACCGGCATTTCGTAATATAAAAGAAATATGGCTCAACACAGATTCAGCTTTATGTTCATTTGAGTTTTTAGATCCCGCCAATTCGGATGATAATTTTTTGCTTAATCCTTTCAAACTGGATGCATTTACTCAATTACTATCTGTGCTTAATGACAGCAAAGGAAGAACCTTTATACTAAATAGTATTGATAAAATTGATATTTTCGATTCCCTTATGACGGGTGAAGTCTGGTGTATGGCCCGGGTAATAGAAAGAGATACCACCGGGGATGGTTTCACCGGTGACCTGACAGTATTTGATAGATTATCCGGAATGGTCTATATGCAGTTTACAGGAGTGCGCTTAACCTACCTTGAGGACTCGAAAACTGCACCGCGAAATGAAATCGACAGGCAAAAACAGATTTGTATATCAGCAACTTTTACTTCGGAACCTGTCGAATCATCTTTATTGTACTGGAATAAATATTTTGATGAGAATTTTAAAATTGAGTTTGCCCCGTATAACCAGGTTTTCCAGGAATTATTAAACCCTTCCAGTCTTTTAAGTACTAATAACGATGGAATTAATATTATTCTATTAAATCTTGAGGATTGGTCTAATACTCAAAACACATTACCCCTTAAGATTAAATCCGAAGAATTAAATAACCTTATGGGAGGCAAAGCAAGATATACTCTGCCTAATAATTTAGAGATAGTCCATCTGAATAAATATGAAACCGATTATGTCTATAAAGAAATCTTCGAAGACAGGGTCTATTTAAAACATGGAATTTCTATAAATGACGGCGATACTGTTGTTGATATAGGTGCTAACATAGGTCTGTTTACTCTATTTGTTAACCAGCAAAGTAAAAATGCTGAGATATATTCCTATGAACCATCGCCGGTAGTATATGAATTGCTGAAAATAAATAGTATGATTCACGGGACTAATGTAAAGACATTTAATCTCGGGGTTTCGGATAAAAAGAAAACCGCACGATTCACTTTCTACAACAGTTCATCGGTATTTTCCAGTTTTAATGCAAATGAGGAAGAAGATAAAAAAGCAATTCAGGCAGTCGTAAGAAATATACTTAATGAAGTCAGTAATGCTGATACCGGGGACTTAGAAGATTATGTTGAAGAATTAACCAGCGGCAGGCTGGAGAGTCAGACTTACGATTGCCAGTTGATTTCAGTCTCCGATATAATAAAAGAAAACCATATAGAGAAGATTGATTTGTTAAAAATTGATGCAGAAAAAAGTGAACTGGAAATTTTGAAGGGAATCGGTGATTCGGACTGGAAAAAGATCAAACAAATAGTAATTGAAATCCACGATAAAGTCGGGGAAACATTTGAAGAAGTAAAATCAATATTAACTCAAAAAGGATTTCAGTTTGATGTAGAAGAGGAAAAATTTCTCCAGGAGTCAGGACTATATAATATCTACGCTAAAAGAATAATTAACAAAAACACTTCCCTCTTAAAAAATAGTGAATCCGGGCTTAAACGGAAGATACTTGAAGAAAATCTTGATAATTTCAATCAGGTACTTCATTCATTTATGTCAAAATCACGGGTGCCTGCGATAGTGGGGATATGTGAACGTTCCCCTGGAGTTAATTCGGATAATGAATTAAAGAATATTTTTGACGAAACAGAAAACAAATTATTCTCAGATCTGAATGATATTCCGAATCTGGTTTGCTTAAAAGCCGGGATGTTTAATAAAAAGTATCCCGTAAAAGATTATTATGATATGCATGGAAATGAATTGGGTCATATTCCCTATTCTGAGCAGTATTTTACAGCCATAGGAACTTCATTATTCAGAACGATCTTTTCACTTCGAAGCAGCGCATATAAAGTAATAGCCCTTGATTGCGATAATACACTCTGGAAAGGCGTTTGCGGAGAAGATGGAATTAAAGGGATTCAGATTTCTGAACCTTATAAATTTCTTCAACAATTTATGATTGATCAGATACAGGCCGGAATGCTCGTCTGTCTTTGCAGTAAAAATAATGAAGCAGATGTGTTTGAGATATTTGATAAAAGAGATGATATGATATTGAAAAGAGATCATCTTGTGTCATGGAAGCTCAATTGGAATTTAAAATCAGAAAACCTGAAAAATCTATCACAAGAATTAAATTTAGGACTGGATAGTTTCATCTTTATCGATGATAACCCGGTTGAATGCGGAGAAGTAAAAATTAATTGTCCGGAGGTACTTACCTTACAACTACCCGGAAATGAATCGGAGATAAAAAATTTCTTAAATAATATTTGGGCGTTTGATCATCTAAAGCTTACAGAAGAGGACAAAAAAAGGACAAGGATGTACAGGGAAAACCTTGAGAGAGAAAAATACAGAGAAAGTGCAATGTCCCTGCAGGATTTTTTGAATGGCTTAAAATTAGATATCAAAATCTCCGAACCAACACCGGAACAAATGAGCAGGGTATCACAGTTAACATTTAGAACAAATCAATTCAATTTTACAACTATAAGAAGAACAGAGGTAGAAGTTAACAATCTTTTAAACGACAAAAAAAACAGCTGCCTGACTTCCGAAGTAAGCGATAGATTTGGTGATTACGGATTAGTCGGCGTTTTATTTTATTCGGTCGAGGAGAAAAACCTGATTGTTGATACATTTTTACTTAGCTGCCGCGTACTTGGAAGAGGAGTCGAACATAAAATATTATCAGAGTTAGGGAATATTGCAAAAAAGGAAAACCTGGAATCAATTGAAATCACATATGTTCCCTCTCCTAAAAATCGCCCTGCCCTGGATTTCATTGAAAAAATCGGATCTGCCTTTAAATCTGAAAAATCAAATGGATTATTATTCATATTTCCGGTCGACTATCTCGCAAATCTGAAATATGAAGCCATATCAGCAAACCTTGATTCCATTTCTGAAACAGAGAACAAAACAGAAAAAAATAAAAAAATAAGTAGGATACATTCATACGATTTATCTGAAAAACTGCAATATATTGCGGATAAACATAACACTACATCAAATATTTATAATGAGGTAGAAAATTTTAAGTTTATAGAGCAGGAATCTGAATTAAAAGATTTACCCCAGCCAAAAACTGATTTTGAAAAGCAGATATTCAATATCTGGCAGAAAGTGTTGGGAAAAAGTAACATAGGCTTGAACGATAATTTTTTTGAAATCGGAGGAACTTCATTAAAAGCGATACAATTAATTGCCCGGATAAAAAAAGAACTTGGATTAACCCTGTCCCTTGTAAAGTTATTCGAATTTCCCACTATACAATTATTAACCACTCATTTAAGAGGTGATTCTTCCGATTCTGATCCTGATTCATCAAATCAAGTGGTGGATAGAGGGAAGAAAAGAAGAAATTTAAGGACAAAAAGAAAAAGGTCAGATGATATCTGATAAATGTATATGCCTTAAAACAATACATAAAACTAAATTTCCTCCAATTCTGAGAAAAAATTAAAGGATTTCTCTTCTTTTTTTTCTCAAAAAAAGGCATAACTTTTGAAACATTAAAATAACACAGTGGGGAATAATATGGTTATTCTGATTATGTTAAATTTTGATTTGAATTATCTTTTTAACAATATATTCTAAACTTTTTATGAAATTTAAAAAAATATGTGTCATTGGAAGCGGTAATATCGGTATAGGCGTGGCAACTGACCTGATTCTTCATGGTATACAAACCGTTTTAATAGATATTTCTGATGAGCAATTAAACAGAGCTAAATCAGAAATAATGAAGAATATAAGGTTTGCTCCATTGTTCCTTAAAACTATTCCGGCACAAAGTTCTGAACAAGCTGAAAAATTAATCAGGCTTTCCAGGGAAATTGACTCAGTTAAAGATTGTGAATTTGTTATTGAAAATGTGACCGAGGACTGGACTATAAAAGAACAAATTTATGAAAAGTTAAATGAGTTAACATCATCTGAGGTTTGTTATGGAGTAAATACTTCGTGCATTTCTATTACAAAAGTAGGAAGCATAACTAACAAACCAGATAAAGTTGTTGGTATTCATTTTATGAATCCTGTTCACCTAAAACCAACAGTAGAAGTTATAAAAGGATATCACACATCTGAAGAAACTCTTGGCCAGGTTAACCAATTATTTAATCAACTTGGTAAAACTGCAGTCGTTGTAAACGATATGCCGGGTTTTGTCTCAAATAGAATTTCACACCTGTTTATGAATGAGGCTGCATTTGTATTGCAGGATCAGGTTGCTTCTGCAGCAGATATTGATAAAATATTCAAAAAATGTTTCGGACATACAATGGGTCCTCTTGAAACTGCAGACTTAATAGGATTGGACACTGTGATGCACTCCCTTGATATACTTTATGAAAGTTATCAGGATCCAAAGTTCAGATGCTGTCCGCTATTGAGAAAAATGGTTTATGCAGGACACTTAGGCAGAAAGTCGGGTAAAGGATTTTACGAGTACCCAAATATTTAGTTCATTAATTATATATTTAAAAATAAAGAATAGGAAGATATGGAGCTGGAAAATAAACAAATAGTCAGTAAAAAAATTAGAAGCTTTATTCTTGACGCGATCAGAATACCTGACCTTAAGGATGAAGATAACCTTTTCGAATCGGGAATTGTAAATTCATTGTTTGCTGTCCAAATGATGACATACCTTGAAAAAACTTTCGGAATACAAGTCACTACTGATGACCTGGTCATAGAAAATTTTCAATCAATCGATTCTGCAACTTCATTCGTATTACAAAAACAGTCCAATTAAATTGAAGGACAAAAAGAATGTTAAGATTACTTTCTCCTGAGCAGCTGGAAAGATACGACGAATTTAAAAAATTCGTTAAGGAAGAAATAAAACCGTTCGCTTCCGCCTGGGATGTACAGGAAGAAATTCCCCGTGAATTTATAAAGAGTATGAGTAAAAAGGGTTATCTCGGAAGTTTTATTCCGAAAGAATTTAGAGGGCAGGGATGGGATATCGTCACTTTCGGACTTTTAAACGAAGCGGTAGGAAGAGGGACTGCAGCACTTACAGATTTACTGACTATTCAGGCAATGGTTTCCATTACCCTGTTAAGATGGGGTACACAGCAGCAAAAGTCTGAATGGCTTGAATCTCTGGCAACAGGGGAAGTATTAGCAGCTTTTGCCCTGACTGAACCCGGCATGGGAAGTGATACACAAGCAATACAAACTAAGTTTACTAATGATGGTGATAATTACCGATTAAATGGAAATAAAAGATGGATATCTTACGGACAAACGGCTGATTTATTTTTAATTTTTGGAAAAATCGAAGATAAATCTCTCGCCTGTCTTCTTCCTAAAGACTCCCCCGGCCTTGAGATAAAACCAATCAGAAATATGATGGGATTTCGGGCTGCTAAGATGGCACAATTAAATTTGAATAACATAGAAATTCCTGCAGGAAATATTGTCGGTAAACCCGGATTTGCTCTGTCAATGATCGCCCCGATTGGATTACAATATGGGAGAATCAGTACATCCTGTTCTGCACTTGGTTTATTAAGAGCATGTTATGAAGAAAGTATCACATACGCCTCACAGAGAAAGGTTTCAGGCAGACCAATAGGTGACCAGGGAATGGTCAGAACCATTATAGCAAGAATGGGAACTGAATTGCAGGCTGCTTCCCTCTTATGTTATTCGGCCTGTAAAGCCGAAGATGATCACCTTCCGGAAGCATTTGAAAAAGTATTAATGGCTAAGTACTTTGCCTCAAAGGCAGCCGTAAAGGCCGCCTCAGATGCTGTACAGCTGAGAGGTGCTTCCGGTTGCAATGAATCCAGTCCTGTGGCCAGGTATTACAGAGATTCGAAAATTATGGAGATCATAGAAGGAACTACTCAGATTCACGAACGGATTCTTGCAAAATCATTTCTTGATAAAGCTCCAAAAGAAAATGCGACTCAATGTTGAATAGTATTATTAAAATTTATCTTAAATAGAAATGTACGAACAAACAATTTTCAATTTTAACAGAACTGATGCCGATTTTCCTGACTCCATTACAATCCAGGAATTATTTGAAGCACAAGCAGACCAAAATCCGGATCGTCTCGCAGTAATATGTGATAGCGATAAATCATTTTTTAACAAAACAACCTTAACCTATGAAGAGTTAAATTCAATTTCTAATCAATTAGCCAGTCATTTAAGAGATCTTGGAGTAAAACCGGATGATGTGATCGGTTTGATTGCAGATCGTTCCTTTGCAATGATTATAGGAATTTGGGGTATTATAAAGTCAGGCGGAGCTTATCTCCCTATTGCACCAGACAGCCCGGTAGAGAGAATAAATTTTATGCTTTCAGATAGCAAAGCAAAAATTCTTTTAATTCAGAATAAAGGAAAAATTGAGATTGATTTTGAGGGGGTTTTGATAGAACTCGAAAACCCGGAAGTTTATAAAGGTAAAACAGAAAATCCTAAACTGATAAATAATTCACGTGATTTGGCCTATGTCATTTATACATCCGGCTCCACAGGAAAACCAAAAGGTGTTATGATTGAACATCGTTCATTGGTTAACCGCCTCAACTGGATGCAAAAGCAATATCCTATTAATGAACACGATGTTATTCTTCAAAAAACCCCTTTTTACTTTGATGTTTCGGTTTGGGAACTTTTCTGGTGGTCCATCCAGGGTGCCGGTATGTGCTTTCTATCTCCCGGTGCTGAAAAAATTCCTTTTATAATTGTCGATACAATCAAAAAAAACAGAGTTTCTATCATTCATTTTGTACCATCGATGTTAAATGTTTTTCTCGAACATCTTGAGAGCAGAAATGAAACAGAAATAGCGAAGCTGAGTTCGTTGAGACGGGTATTTACGAGTGGTGAATCTTTGACCCCATCTCATGTAAAGAGATTTAATGAAATTGTCAGCAGCAGGGTCAGGGTAAATCTGACTAATTTATATGGTCCCACGGAAGCGACTATTGATGTAAGCTATTATGATTGTCCTGGTAATGGTCCGATTCAGAAAATCCCCATCGGCAAGCCAATCGATAATATTAAATTGTTTATTACTGAAAAAGATAAACTTCTTTCAGTCGGGGAAACCGGAGAATTGTGCATATCAGGGATAGGTCTTGCCAGAGGATATCTGAATAACAAAATTTTGACAAATGAAAAATTTGTAGATAATCCTTTTTTACCAGGTGAAAAAATGTACAGAACCGGGGATTTAGCCAGATGGCTGCCCGACGGGAACATTGAATATTTGGGCAGAGAAGATTTCCAGGTTAAAATACGCGGATTAAGGATTGAGCTCGGTGAAATTGAATCAACGATAAGAAATTATCCGGGTATCAAAGACTGTATAGCAGTCGTAAAAAAATATTCCGAGACTATAATATTAATCGTGGCTTATATAGTCTGTTCTAAAAAAATTATATTTTCGGAATTAAAAAATTATCTGAAGCAGTATCTGCCTGATTATATGATCCCGAATAATTTTGTTGAAATAGATGAAATTCCCCTTACCCCAAGCGGAAAAGCAGACAGGAAAGCTTTACCCGAGCCATCATTGGTTTCAAAAAGCTGAATAGTGATTTAAAATCTGATAAATATAGACTAGTAAAGTATATGCCGGAAAAAAAATTGACCGAAGAAAATTACTCCAATCTGGATATTGCAATAATCGGAATGGCCTGCAGATTCCCGGGAGCTAATAATACTGAAGAATTCTGGAATAATCTGGTAAATGGTGTGGAATCAATTAAGAGACTAAGTGATGAGGAGATCCTGCAGTCAGGGGTTGATCCCTCATACTTAACTAATCCAGCCTACGTAAAGGCATCCCCTGTCATTGAAGGACCAGGATTATTTGACGCAAAATTTTTTGGATATGCTCCTTCAGAAGCCATGGCTCTTGATCCACAGCATAGAATTCTATTAACCTGTGCATATGAATCATTGGAGAATGCCGGTTATGATCCGGATAAATTTAATGGCAGAATTGGTGTTTATACCGGTTCAGCAATGAATACTTATTTTATGAACACCGGACTGAATGAAAAGTTCGTAGATGAATATATTCCAACATTAATTGGAAACGATAAAGATTTTTTAAGCACCAGGATATCTTATAAGCTGAATCTGAAAGGTCCCAGTATTAATGTTCAAACTGCCTGTTCCACTTCTCTGGTTGCTATTCATCTCGCCTGCCAGAGCTTATTAAGTGAAGAATCTGACATGGCATTAGCGGGTGCAGTATCAGTTAAAGCACCTCATAATGCAGGGTACATTTATGATGGCGGTGGTGTAGTATCACCCGATGGACATGTGCGCGCATTTGATGCCAAAGCTAACGGAACAGTATTTGGCAGCGGTGCAGGAATAATTGTACTTAAAAGATTATCGGATGCCATAAAAGATCGCGATAATATTCTTGCAGTGATTAAAGGATCAGCAATAAATAATGACGGTTCAGCAAAAGTCGGATATACTGCTCCAGGTATCGGCAGTCAGGCTGATGTCGTGATTGAAGCAATTTCAATTTCCGATATTGATCCCGAATCAATCAGTTATATTGAAACTCATGGCTCGGGTACACCTGTAGGAGATCCAATAGAAATAACCGCACTGACGAAAGCATTTCGCGCATTTACTGACAAAAATAATTTTTGTGCAATTGGTTCGGTTAAAACTAATATCGGACATCTTGATGCGGCTGCCGGGATAGCTGGTGTCATTAAAACAGTTCTATCGCTAAAGCATCGAAAAATTCCTGCTAGTTTGCACTATGAAATTCCGAATCCCGAAATCGATTTTCCAAATACACCATTTTATGTCAATTCCGGATTAAAAGAGTGGAACAGTGATTCTAAAAGAATTGCCGGTGTCATGTCCACCGGGATGGGGGGAACAAATGCTCATATTATAATTGAAGAAGCTCCTGAAACAAAAGATTCAACGGCATCTGACTTGCCTGCTCTGTTTATACTATCCGCTAAAAAAGAAGAGGTTCTTGAAAATACATCAAGACAATTATTAGATTTTTTCGTTAAAAACGATCAGGTAAATTTAAAGAATGCAGCTTACACCCTGCAAAAAGGTCGCAAAACTTTTGATTATAGGAAGTTTTTTGTCGCTAAAGACAGAGAATTTGCAATAAAAGTGCTGTCTCAGGAAAAATCAAAAAGCATTGTTTCAGCAAAATATCAGAATTCATCAAGGCGTCCGGTTATATTTTTATTTCCCGGAATTGGCGATCACTATGTAGGAATGGGGTATGATCTTTATGAAAACGTCAGTGTATTTAAAGCTGAGGTTGACAAGTGCGCCGGTATACTTCAGAAATATCTTAATGTGGATATCAGAGATATTCTGTATCCTAAAAACTATAAAAGGATTAGACCCGCTGACGATGGCGGCATTGATCTTAAGAAAATGCTTGAAAGCCGGGTAAATAAATCACCGGATCCGGATACCGAAAGACTCAATCAAACAATTTATGCACAACCAGCATTATTTACGATGGAATATGCTCTTGCTAAATTGTGGATGCACCTTGGTATTACTCCTGATGCAATTGTCGGGCATAGTATGGGAGAATATGTCGCAGCTTGTCTCTCAGGTGTATTCTCACTGGATGATTCCTTAAAGTTAATCTCAAAACGGGCTGCGCTTGTCAATAGTTTACCTAAAGGTGGTATGATTTCAATATCACTCTCCGAAAGCGAACTATTACCATTTCTTACTGATGGACTTTCTATTTCACTCATTAATTCTCCCAATCTCTGTGTTGTTGCAGGCGATGAAGAAAAAGTTAATGAGTTTGAAAGAGTGTTAATTGATAAGGAAATACAATATCGACATGTACAGAATTCGCATGCATTCCATACCAAAATGATGGATCCAATTTTTGATGCATTTCTGGCAGAAGTGAATCAGGTAAAATTAAATCCTCCGGGAATACCATATACATCCAATATTACAGGTAAATGGATATCAGAGAGTGAAGCAACAGATCCGGTTTACTGGGCTAAACATACTAAAAGTACTGCCAGGTTTAGTGATGCATTAGAAAAAGCATGGCAGATCAAGAATTGTGTGCTCTTAGAAGTTGGTCCGGGAAATACATTAAGTGTTCTCGCAATGCAGCATCCTGAGAGTAGAAAAAGTGATAACCCGGTTACTATCTCATCATTAAGAGCGGATTATAATAATCAGTTTGATTTGAATTACTTATTGACCGGTATCGGAAAACTCTGGCTGTCCGGTATTGAAATAGATTGGGAAAAACTGTATGAAGGCGAAAAACCGAAACGCATTACGTTACCGGCATATCCTTTTGAGGGCGAGAATTACTGGATTCAGAAAAAACCATCAGAGAAAAGTCAACAGAGAATAAGTGAAAGCAAAAAAAATGACTTTAAAGATTGGTTTTACGTCCCCAGCTGGAAGAGATCTTCCCGGATTGGGGAAATCAATCAAAACATCAGTTCCTTAAAAAATTCTAATTGGCTGATATTTTCTTCGGGATCAGAATTTGAAAATTCAGTGATAAAGCTTCTCGATGAGTATTCCTGCAAAAGAATAGTTATAAAAAAAGGAAGCGGTTTCTCGGTAATTGACGAACAGAATATCCAAATCAATCATCAGAATGAGCAGGAATATGAATTACTTTTTAAAGAACTTGAAGGACGGCATTTTAGAATAAATAATATTTTACATTTTTGGAACTTTAGTATTTCCAAAAATTTCGCTGCTTCGATAAAAGAACTTGATTCCTCGTTGTTTGACAGCATTTACAGCCTCCTCTTTATTTCAAAGAACCTGAAACCCGCCGATACGGAAAACCTTGTAAACGCCGCTGTTATTACAAATAATCTTTTTAATGTATTGGATTATGAAGATTTAACATCTCCGGAAAAATCAATGGTAATCGGGCCATCTAAAGTAATCAACAAAGAAATAAATAATTTATTTATTAAGTGTATAGATTTTTCAACTGATGATACTTCTTTTAATAAACTTGCTCCCCGTTACTTATTATCCGAATTTTTAACATCTGATAAGAACGAAATAGTAGCTTACAGAGGAAATTACCGGTGGCTTCAAACGATTGAAAAAATTAATATAGAGAGTTCTGAAACACCAATTCAAACGAGAACCGGAATCATAAAACCCGGGGGTGTTTATTTGCTGACCGGAGGAACCGGAGGTTTGGGACTAATTTTCGCTGAACATTTTGCCCGACAAAATAATGTTAATTTAATTTTAACCAAAAGATTTGATTTTCCTGAAAAATCGTCGTGGCAGAACTGGCTGGAAGAAAATAAAAATGATAATAAAACATCACCAATCATAAACAAACTTCGGGAAATCGAAGCTTTGGGTTCAAGGGTTGAAGTACGAGTTTGTGACATTGCGGAAGAGCAGGAAACCAGATCTTTGATTAATCAGATTAAAAATGAATTCGGCCGAATTGATGGAGTAATCCATATAGCGGGGATAATAGATGATGGGCTAATAGTTTCAAAAACCCCTGATTCTGTAAAAAGAGTTCTGGATCCAAAAGTACATGGAACTTTTAATTTATATGAAAACATTGAATTGGAGAAATTAGACTTTTTTATATTGTTTTCATCTATTAATTCATTTCTTGCTCCGGCAGGACAAATAGATTATAGCTCGGCTAATAATTATCTGGACTCTTTTGCCAATTTTTTTCAAAAAAATAGCAAAGCAAAAATTTATACGATAAACTGGCCTGGTTGGAAAGAAAATGGCATTCTGGCTAATCTTCAGGTCAGACACGGCATGGAAAAATGGAAACAGCAGGCCTTGGATAAGGCCATTATGAATTCTGAAGGTATAAAGGCTTTCTCTTTAATTTTGGATCAAAATTACTCCCAGGTAATTGTATCACCTGAAAATATTTGATGACGTTGATTATCAAATAGCCAGAAAATTTGATGATGACAATCTATCGCTGCCTAAAGATGAAAATAACAATGATGAAATAATAAATGCTTCGGATAACAATCCGGGCAAAACCGAAAAGAAGCTTATTAAAATCTGGGAATCAGTTTTAGGCATAAAGAATCCTGACCCGAAGGATGATTTTTTCGAAATAGGCGGCCATTCTTTATTGGCAGTTCAGCTAATAGCCGCAGTCCGTAAAACTTTTAACACCGAAATTGAACTCCAGGAAATATTTGATGCATCAACTTTGAAAGGGATGTCTGAAATAATAGAAAAAAAGGTTAGTTAAATGTGCACAAAATTCGTGTATACCAGTATTTAAGTTAAAGATTATTTATAAAGATTTTTAAGAGAATTGTAAAAGCAATGAGACAAAATATTATGTCAGGGAATTCTGAGTTACCGGTATTGAACAAAGTAAGTGCTTTATCATTCGGACAAGAACAGTTATGGATGATAGATCACCTTCAACCAGGAAATTTTTCTTATAACGTACCAGTAGGTTTTTATCTCAACGGTGATCTAAATGTAAAAAAACTGGAAACAGGTCTTAATAAAATAATTGAACGGCATGAAATATTAAGGACCTCATTTGGTACATCGCAAGATCAGCCCGTTCAGATTGTTCATCCAAAATTAGAAATAAAGATTACTGTAGTTGACCTGTCAGAATCGCCGCTGAATAAACAAAAAATACTCTTGCAGGAATTGGCATCAAAAGAAACAAGCACACCCTTTGATCTCTCTAAACTGCCATTACTGAGAGTAACAATTTATAAATTAGAGGAACAAACCCATGTTTTATTGATAAACATACACCATATCATTGCAGACGGGTATTCCGTGGGATTGATCTGCCAGGAATTATCGAAACTTTATAAAGATGAATATTCACTGCTCCCGGAAGTTCCTATACAATATATTGATTATACCATTATTGAAAAAAACAGGGTATCGGAAAACTTACAAAAGCAGCTGGACTATTGGAAAACCAAATTAAGTGGTGAGCTTCCGGTTCTTGAATTACCTTTTGATAAGCAGAGGCTGCCCGTTCAAAGTCCTGCTGGTTCGAATGAATTTTTTGTTCTCCCCAAGACAACTATCAATTCCCTGCAGCTGATTGGCAGACAGGAACGAAGCACATTCTTCATGGTTGTTCTCACTTCCTTATATTTATTACTTTATCGATACAGCAGACAAGAGGATATAATTATCGGTGTTCCTGTTACAAGTAGATTTTCAACGGAATTGCAGAATTTAGTGGGTTATTTTCTAAATATGACCCCATTAAGGGCTAATATTTCGGGTGAGATTACATTTGTTGGGCTTTTAAAAATTGTCAGGCAAATTGTACTTGAATCCTTCTCCAACCAGAATATCCCATTCGAAAAAATAGTAGAGAATTTAAATATCAACCACGATCTGAGTAGAAACCCGGTTTTTCAGGTAATATTAGATGTTTCCCCTATGATTTCCTTCACTTTGGGAAATCTGAAAATTGAGAGGTTTCATTTCGACAAGAAATATGCCCAATTTGATCTTTCTGTACATCTTACAGAAGATAAAGACGGCTTTGTAGGTCGTTTTGAATATGATACCGATCTGTTTGAGTCCTCAACAATCAGGAGAATGATCGATCATTTTCAAATTCTATTGGAAGAAATCATTAAAAATCCTGAGAAAAAAATTTCTGACTACAGTTTTATTACTTCTGAAGAAAAAGAAATTCTCGACCAGATTAATGTATGCGGGTTCAAAGATACTGAGAAATTCTGTTTACATAAATTATTTGAGAAACAGGCAGACACTTCTCCCAACGCAGTGGCATTGGAATATGAAAATAATACGCTGACTTATAAAATCCTGGATGAACAGTCAAATCAATTAGCAAATTTTCTGATTAAGAAAGGAATCAAACCAGAAATACCGGTTGCTATAAGTATGGAACGGTCGTTGGAATTAATTGTCGGACTTTTGGGAATCTTGAAGGCTGGAGGGGCCTATGTACCAATCGATCCCGCATATCCAAAAGAAAGAATTAATTTTATGCTTACGGATTCCGGGGCACCCATACTTCTAACGCAAAAACACCTTAAGAATGAGTCATACGATTTTAAGGGATTAATAATTTATTTTGAAGATTATTTGGGACTGATTGAATCTGAAAGCAAATTGTCACCGAATATAGTGGTTGAACCAGAGAATATGGCCTATATTATATATACTTCAGGTTCGACCGGAGTACCCAAAGGAGCGATTAATACACACAAAGGAATTGTCAATTACATCAGCAGGCTGCAGGAGTATTATAAACTTTCGCAGGAAGATATCGCCCTGCAGAAAACCCCTATCAGTTTTGATGTATCGGTAAGAGAGATATTCCTTCCCCTTACAACCGGAGCCAGGCTTGTACTTGCGAAACACAATAGTCACAAAGACAGTTCTTATTTGATCGATCTCATAGTCTCCAAAAAAATTACATTTTTAAGCTTTGTACCTTCTCAGCTAAATTTATTTCTGTCGGAAAAAAATGTCACAGAATGTCAATCCATCCGCCAGGTAGTTTGTAGCGGTGAAGCATTGAGTATATCTTTACAAAAATTATTTTTTGAAAAACTTAATGCGGAGCTTGATAATCTTTATGGTCCTACAGAAGCAGCTGTTGATGTAACGAGGTGGCAATGTCTGAAGGATCAGAATATGAACAGCGTTCCAATTGGGAAACCGATTCCCAATAATAAAATTTACATACTTGATGATTATAATAAAATTGTTCCTATCGGTATACCTGGTGAAATTTGTATAGGTGGAATTCAATTGGCGCGTGGCTATTTGAATAGGGAGAATCTGACAACTGAGAAGTTTATTCCGGACCCTCTTTCCCCTGAACCTGATGGAAGAATCTATAAAACAGGAGACCTCGGAAGAATACTTAATGATGGGACGATCGAATATATTGGGAGAAAAGACAATCAGGTTAAAATTCGCGGCTTCCGGATTGAGCTTGGAGAAATTGAAGCTATTCTTGAATCAATCGAAGCTGTTCAATCAACACTGGTAATTGGAAAAGAATTTGGTACTGGAGATATTCGTTTGATTGCATACCTGATCCCCGCTGAAAATCAAATTCTGGATGAGAATAATATTAAAAATATACTTGCAGAAAAGTTACCGGATTACATGATCCCTTCATATTTCGTTGTTATTGATAAATTTCCCTTAACACCTAATGGGAAAATAGACAGAAAAAAATTGCCGGATCCGGAAATTTCTTTGTTCCATCGCAAAAGTGAGTTTTCTACAGCAACCAATCATACAGAGTATAAACTGATAGAATTATGGAAACAGATTTTAAAAATTAATAGTATTAGTATTGATTATAATTTCTTTGATCTCGGAGGAAATTCTCTATTAGCAACCAGGTTAGTCATTTCAATCGAGAACACATTCAATAAGAAATTATCTCTATTGGAAATCTTTAAAACTCCTACTGTCAGGCAAATAGCTGAAAAACTTCAGCAAACAGAAAACAAAGCGATTGACTTAATACCATTAAAAAAGGTTGAAAGACCAAATAAAATTCCACTTTCATTCGCTCAGCAGAGGTTGTGGTTCTTAGATCAGCTGGAACCATCAAACCCTGTTTACAATATACCTCTTGCATTTAAAATTGAAGGGAAAATAGAAATAGCTATTCTTCAAAAAGCTATTAATAGTATAATATCACGTCACGAAGTTTTAAGAACCCGCTTTATTATCGAAGATGGTATCCCGTATCAGGATATAGTTGAACATTTAGAACTTCAGATTCAACTAATTGATCTCTCAGGAGAAGATGAACAATCAAAAAACGACAGAGTCCATACAAAATTAAAATCAGATGCACGGCACATCTTTGACTTATCAATGGGTCCTTTAATTGTCGCGAAAATATACAAATTAAGTTCATTTGAACATGTTTTATTTATTTTAATGCACCATACCGTCTCTGATGGGTGGTCAAATACAGTGTTCGTAAAAGAACTGAACCAATTCTATTCGTCATCAATAAATAATTCAGATCCCAATCTTTCAAAACTAAGTGTTCAATATGCTGATTACTCGGTTTGGCAGAGAGATTGGTTAAAGAATGAAAATTATGACAGACAGCTTGATTATTGGAAAAAACAGTTAAATGGAGAGTTGCCTACCTTAAGTATATATACCGATTACCCACGCCCACCCATACAAAGTTACAGCGGAAACCTGATTCAATTTGATATCGAAAAAGAATTATTTGGGGATTTATCTCTTTTGGGAATGAAAGAAAATGTTTCTGTTTTTATGATAATACTGGCAGCATTAAATGCTCTGATTTATCGTTATTCCGGACAAACGGATATTTCTGTTGGATCACCAATCGCAAATAGAATACGTTCAGAACTCTATGAAATGATAGGTTTTTTTGCTAATACAATAATTTATCGCAATCAGTTTTCGGATAATTCTACATTTACGGAACTACTCCAGTCTGTTCGGGAAACGTGCCTCGCGGCGTATGAAAATCAGGATATCCCTTTCGAAAAACTGGTGGAGGAACTCAAACCTGACAGGGATATTAGCCGAACTCCTTTATTTCAGATAATGCTGGCTTACCAGGAGGATAAAGAAGAATATGAGCTTTCATCCGGACTTAGTTTAAAACCCGTTTATGTAGACTCAGGCACTTCAAGAACCGATATAACACTTCACGTTTTTAACTCTGGAACAAAACTAAACTGTGCTTTAGAATATTCAGACAAATTATATAAACCTGACACGATGAAACGGTTTATAAACAACTTTATAAATCTTCTAAAACAGATTAGCAAAAATCCTGTTCAAAATATTTCCAATGTTCCTGCAATAGAAACTTCTGAGTTAAATCGCATTCTATATGAATGGAATGATAACAAGATGATTTACCCGCAGGGTTTTACTATCATAGGATTATTTGAAAATCAGGTTAATAAAGCTCCGGATGGCATTGCTCTTGAATATGATGGAAAAGAATACACCTACTCAGAAATAAATTCAAGAGCTAATAAATTAGCTCATTATTTGAAAGAATCAGGTGTCGTGCCTGAAGTTACTGTCGGCATATTTATGAATAGAAATGTCGATATGATCGTAGGAATTTTGGCTGTACTAAAAGCCGGAGGGGCATATGTCCCGCTTGATCCCAACTATCCTATTAACAGAATTAAATACATATTGGCTGATTCTAAAGCAGAAATACTTATTTCAAATTCCAATCTCGAAGAAACATTAACCGATATCAAGGTTCAAAAACTGATATCTATCGAAAAAGAGCGGGAAAAAATTGATGGTCTGGAGGATTCGAACCCCGGAAGTACGGCCAATGAAAATAATCTGGCATATATTATTTATACATCGGGCTCTACTGGTACTCCCAAAGGAGTAGCTATTGAGCATCGTAGTGCAGTTGCCCTGATCATGTGGGCAGGAAACGTTTTTAAAAAGGATGAATTAAAAGGCGTGCTGGCATCCACTTCGATTTGTTTTGATTTATCAATTTTTGAAATGTTCGTAACATTAAGTTATGGAGGCAAAGTAGTTTTAGTCGAAAATGCTCTTCATTTAAGTTATCTGCGCCCCGGATCTAATTTAACTCTTATTAACTCTGTCCCGTCAATTATATCTCAACTGATACAACAAACAACTATACCCGAAACTGTAAAAGTCATAAACCTGGCCGGGGAACCGCTGAAACAGGAATTGGTTGAAAAAATTTATCGCTCAACATCCGTAGAAAAAGTTTATGATCTTTACGGACCATCTGAGGACACTACGTATTCGACTTACACATTAAGAACACCCGGCGGTTATGAAACTATTGGAAAACCAATAAATAACACCCAGCTTTATATACTTGATAAAAATCTGCAACCATTACCTCAAGGTGCTCCCGGAGAGATACATTTAGGAGGTTCAGGGTTGGCTCGTGGATATTATGAGAAAAAAGATCTGACAAAAGAAAAATTTATTGATAATCCATTTTCGAAAGGAAGCAGACTTTATAAGACGGGGGATTTTGGTAGATTTCTTGAAAATGGAGACGTTCAATATTTAGGCAGATTAGATAATCAGGTTAAAATTCGCGGATTTAGAATAGAATTAGGTGAAATTGAAAAAAGATTAACTAAACATCCGTCGGTAAAGGAAGCAGTGGTTATAGTAAAAGAAATCAGAGAAAATGATAAGCAGCTGATCGCATATACAATTCCTTCTGATTCAAACGTTGGTTACGAAGAATTAAAAAGCTTTTTAAAAGCCGAGTTGCCTGATTATATGATTCCATCTTTTATTGTAAAATTGGAAAAGTTTCCACTCACACCAAATGCTAAAATTGACAGAAAATCTTTACCGGATCCGGCAGATATTAAAACAGTAACTGGTGATAATTTTGTAGAACCGGGAGATGAGCTGGAACTCAAACTAGCTGCCATCTGGAAAAAATTATTGGGAATAAAAAAAATCAGCATCAAAGATGACTTTTTTAAATTAGGCGGTCATTCTCTTCTCGCAGCACAACTATTCGCATTAATTGAAAAGACGTTAGGAAAAAATTTGCCCCTGGCAACACTTTTCAAAGCCCCGACAATTGAGCAAATAGCCAATATATTAAGACAGGAGAATTGGAAACCCGAATGGTCATCAGTAGTTCCTATTAAAACCACCGGAACCAAACCTCCTATTTTCCTCGTTCACGGTGCTGAAGGTAATGTTCTTTTGTATAAAAACCTGGCATATCACCTTAATGAGGATCAGCCTGTTTACGGAATTCAATCGGGAGGGCTTGATGGATCTGATAATATTCAGCCTGACATACAAATCATGGCCGGAAACTATATAAGAGAAATTAAAACTATCCAGCCTGAAGGGCCGTATAACCTTGGAGGCTATTGTTTAGGAGGAACTATTGCTTTTGAAATTGCACAACAACTGACTGCATCCGGGGATGAGGTTTCATTGCTGGCAATGTTTGAATGTTACAATGTGAAAAATATATCTTTCCCGCTTCCAATATACAAGAAATGGATTCATACTCTTCAAAATTGGGGTTATCAAATCGGTAATATTCTTATGAGCGGTGCAGATGGGGGTATGACTTATTTTAATCAAAAGCTTAGTGTTGAAGGCTCCAGGTTTAAGGTTAAATTTAGTATTGCGTTATCCCGTGTATTGAATATAATTAAGGATAACAATCACCTCACTTACACACATATTAAAGTCGAAAAAATTAACCATGAAGCCCAGGCTAATTATGAACCCAAACCATATAATGGTAAGATTACATTATTTAATCCGAAAAATTATTATTTAGGTTTAGACAATAAATCCTACGGATGGAAATCCCTTGCTAAAGGAGGAATAAATATTATAAATCTTCCTGTCTATCCCAAAGGACAGTTAAACGAGCCCTTCGTAAAATTTCTGGCTGAAAAACTAACTGTCAGCCTGGAAAATAAGCAGTGATTAGAAAACATTAATATCCCGATCAGGTAATTTAGATTGAACAATATTGTTAATAGAGGATTTTACCTTATAAAGCCGGCTATACCGCGCGGTTTACAATTGAAACTAAGAAGATTTCTTACCCAAAAAAAAATGAGTTCGGTTTCATCAATCTGGCCGATTCTGGAAAAAGCCGGAGAGAAACCGGCTGGATGGAAGGGGTGGCCGGACAACAAACGGTTTGCATTTATCCTTACTCATGATGTGGAATTTGCAGGAGGACAGGAAAAATGTTTAAAATTAATGAGTCTGGAAAAATCGCTGGGTTTTAAGTCATCATTTAATTTCGTTCCGTTGAGGTATAATGTCTCTGAACTGATTAGAAGAGAGCTGGTTGAAAATGGATTTGAGGTGGGAGTCCACGGCTTGTATCACGATGGAAAGTTATTTAAATCTAAATCTGTTTTTGATCAGCGTTCTGTTGAAATCAATAAATATTTAAAAGATTGGAATGCTATCGGGTTTCGTTCACCAGCTATGCTTCACAATCTCGAATGGATTAGAAATCTAAACATCAGATATGATTTATCAACTTTTGATACTGACCCTTTTGAACCACAGGCTGACGGTGTTGAAACAATTTTCCCTTTTTTCGTTAACGGAGAAACTCCCGGTGCAGACTATCTGGAAATACCATATACCTTACCACAAGATCACTGTCTATTTATTATACTTCAGGAGTCAGATACAAGAATATGGGAAAAAAAATTAGACTGGATAGCATCAAAAGGAGGTGTGGCACTTTTAAATACCCATCCGGATTATATGAATTTTGAAAATAACAGGACAATGGAAGAATTTCCCATAAAATTATACGAACAGTTTTTAACTTATGTAAAGGAAAAGTATTCAGGAGAGATCTGGCATATTTTACCCGGGGAATTAACAGTATTTTATGAATCTGCATATAGATAAAAATCTGAATGTACCGGTAAAAAAAGTTTTAATGGTTGTATATAATTACTTCCCGGGCGATGTGCGTCCCAGAAGAGAGGCTGAAGCTTTAATAAACAATGGATATTCAGTTGATATAGTCTGTGTGGGGCTGGAGGACCAGCTGAAGTCTGAAAATAATGTTTGGGGAACAGATGTATACAGAATTATACAGCCAAAAAAAAGAGCATCAAAATCGACATATATTTTAGAGTATCTGACCTTTTTTTTAAGATCCTTTTTTATAGTAACCAGATTATATAGGAAAAAAAAATATGATGTCGTGCATGTTCATAATATGCCTGACTTCCTTGTCTTCGTTGGTATTCTACCAAAGTTTTTTGGAGCTAGGATAATTTTAGACCTCCATGATCCGTCTCCTGAAGTCTTCATGACAAAGTTTGATAGCGACAAAGACAATTTTTTTATAAAAATTCTAAAATGGCAGGAAAAGGTCAGTATAAATTTCGCACACGTAATAATTACTACAAACAAATCATTTCTGGAAAGATTCGTATCCAGGAACTGCCCTTCTGAAAAAATTAATATAGTGATGAATTCACCGCAGGAATCTGTATTTGAGAAATACATGGACATAAACAATAAAAAGCAAAATGGAAAATTTGTTTTAATGTATCATGGGTTTATCGTCGAGAGACACGGCCTTGACATCTTAATAAAATCCATAAAAAAACTGGAAAACAGGATCCCGGGATTAGAATTAGCGGTTTTCGGTGATGGCGGTTTTGTTCCGAAATTTCTTGAACTGGTCTCAGAACTCAACCTGCGTGATAAAGTGAAATATTTCGGACCTAAACCACTTGAGGATATTGCAAAACAGATTTCTGAAATTAATTTGGGAGTTATTCCGAATAGAATAACACCATTCACACAAATAAATTTTCCCGTGAGAATTTTTGAATATATCTGTCTTAAAAAATCTGTTATTGTGCCGAGAACCCAGGGCATTAGGGATTATTTTAGTGAAAACTCGATTAACTATTTTGACCCTGATTCAGAAAATGACCTGGCTGATGTGATATACAGGATATACTCAAACCCTGAAAAATCGAAAGAAATTTTGTTAAATGGATATAAGGTATATCAGAATTACAGCTGGTCAAAACAAAGCAATAATCTTCTGGACGTTTATCGCAGGATATTAAACTAATTGAAAAAAATTCTTGTCATTACCTGGTTTCATTATCATAGAAGATCAGCCTCACTTGCAAATGCTCTGGGTTGTAAAAGTATATTTGTAAATATTACAAAAAAAAACAGATTCAAATGGAAATCACTATTCTGGATAAATTATATATACAGAACATTTTTTACTTTTTACTGCCTTTTTCGAAATAATCCGGATGTTGTTATTGCAGTATCTCCGCCAAGTTTTTGTCCAATAGTTATTTATTGCTGGATAAAAATAATGCCCGACAAGCAGTTAGTCATAGACGGTCATAACGGAGCTTTCATGGATCCCTGGATTAAAGTTCCGTTCTACAATTATGTTTTAAGAAATTCATCAGTAGTTTTGGTGCATAACGAGGAATTCTATAAACATGTGCGGGAAAAATTTAAGAAAATTAATTTTTTTACTTTACCGGATAGTTTACCTGACTTAAGCAGCTATAGTCTGAACTCTTCCGGCAATATCAAATACTTCCTTGTGATTTTATCTTTTGCATATGATGAACCTTTAAAAGAATTATTCACCGGGATAAAAGAATACCTGGCCGAAAATAGTACAAATATTGAATTTTATATTACCGGCAATTTTAATAATAATATTGAGATATATAATAACTACAATGCGCTCAAAGACATTAAATTTCTTGGATTTATTGACGATGAAAAATATTTGAGATTACTAAAAAATGCCTTCGGGATTATATCACTCTCTACCAGGGAAATGGTACAACAGTGCGCTGTAGTTGAAGCAGTAGGAGCCGAAGTTCCATTAGTCTGTTCCGATAATGAAACAAACAGAAGGATATTTAATAAGGGTGCAATTTTAACAAGAAATAATCATGAAGACATTTATTATGCAATACAGAAATTCGTACTAAATGAAACGAAATTAAGAAGAGAAATACAGGCAATAAAAAACAACTGGCAAACGGATTTCGAAAATAAATTGTATGGATTGAAACTCCAAATTGATACTCACCCGGCAAATCTTTGAGCCGGGTATTCATATTTATAATAATATTCAGGCATATCAGGATGTATAATTTATCTATTAAAACAGAATTAATGCTTCATACTCTTAATGACTTCTTTATTATTAATTTCCGGGAGATATAAGATCTTATCAAAACAAGTAATTATGCCAAATCGGCTGTGATGTTTTTTTACTTTATTATTATTGTAATAATACTTTGAGTCTTAAGCAGCAAACAATATCCGGAATGACCTGGAGCCTTTTGGATAAATTTATTATTCAGGGAATTCAATTTATTGTTGGCATCATTTTGGCCCGTTTGTTAGCTCCATCGGAATTCGGCCTCATTGGAATGATAACAATTTTCCTTGCAATTTCACAGACTTTCATAGATAGCGGATTCAGTCAGGCTTTAATCAGGAAAAATGACTGTGAGGAAAGAGATTTCAATACAGTATTTTATTTCAACATCTTTGTTTCGATTGTCTTTTATATTATTCTATTTTTTTCTGCTAAATCTATAGCTCTGTTCTTCAATCAAAATGAACTGGTAGATATTTTAAGAGTGCTCGGATTATCAATCATTATTACCGCCTTTGGAATTGTACAGGTGGCAGAACTGACCAAAAACATTGATATTAAAACACAAACAAAAATTTCTGCTGTCTCCGGAACGATTTCCGGAATACTTGCGATCTATCTGGCTAATTCCGGATACGGAGTCTGGAGTCTGGTTTGGAGAACTTTATCAAATAATTTCATAAATACTGCTTTGTTGTGGTTATGGAATAAATGGAGACCTAAAATTCTCTTCAGCTATCATTCTTTTAAAGAAATGTTTTCTTTCAGTTCAAAACTTTTAGCTTCAGGGTTATTGGATACATTTTTTGAGAATCTTTATTACTTAGTGATTGGCAAATATTTTTCCCCTCAGGAATTGGGATACTATACGAGGGCGGTAAATTTTGGAAGTCTCCCATCTTCAAATATAAGCAGCATCGTACAAAGAGTCAGTTACCCGGTACTGGCTAAATTGCAGGATGACCCTCTTAAGTTAAAAAACGGTTATAAAAAATTAATCAAAAATACTATGTTTATAACTTTTTCTTTGATGTTGATGATGGCAGCTGTTGCTCACTCACTCGTCCTAACCTTGATTGGCACAAAATGGTTACAATCTATTCCTTATCTGCAATTACTTTGCCTGTCGTTAATGCTTTATCCGCTGCATTCACTTAATCTTAATATCTTGAAGGTCAAGGGCAGATCCGATCTGTTTTTAAATCTTGAAGTTGCTAAAAAAATTCTGGTAGTACCTATCGTAATAGTTGGAATTTATGTTGGTATTAATGCCATGATTATAGGTATGATCGTATTTTCATTCATAGCATATTTTCTGAACAGCTATTATTCTGCAAAAATGATCGATTATAGTGTTACAGAACAATTAAGAGATATATTTCCTTCTTTTGCACTTGCGCTATTTGTCGGAGTAATAGTATTCCTTATCGGTAATTCCTTTGAATCAATACCGGTTATAAAGTTAGCCATTCAATCAATCATTGGTATATTAATGCTGATATCCATATCAGAGTTTATAAAACTTGAATCTTATCTTGATATAAAGGAAATTATATTCAAAAATTTCTTAAAGAGATCATAAAATATGAAAAAGATAAAAAAGCCGATTTATATTACACGACCCAATCTTCCTTCTCTTGAAAAATTGAAGCCGTATCTGGAGGAAATCTGGGAAAACAAAATTCTTACCAATAATGGACCTTTTCACCAAAAGTTTGAGATGGATTTAGCCGGCTATCTGGGAGTTGAACACGTTAATCTTTTTGCTAATGCGACACTCGCTTTAGTGGTCGGTTTGCAGGCATTAAGAATAACAGGTGAGGTTATAACAACGCCATTCAGTTTCGTAGCAACTACTCACTCCCTGAAATGGAATGGGATAACTCCGGTTTTTTGTGATATTGAAGAAAAAACTTTAAATATTGACCCGGATAAAATTGAAACTTTAATTACACCCAGAACGACTGCAATAATGCCGGTGCATGTATATGGACATCCCTGCGACACGGAGGGTATACAAAACATAGCTGATAAGTACGGTCTAAAAATTATTTATGATGCGGCACATGCATTTGCGGTTAAAATAAAGGATAAAAATTTGCTGCTTGAAGGAGATATGTCAGTTCTTAGTTTCCATGGAACAAAATTATTCACAACATTTGAAGGGGGGGCTATAATATCAAAAGATGAAAAGTTAAAAAAGAGAATTGACTTCCTGAAGAATTTTGGTTTTGCAGATGAGCTGACTGTAATTGCACCGGGAATTAATGCTAAAATGAACGAGTTTCAGGCTGCAATCGGTCTTCTTGAACTTGAAATCGTCAAAGCTGAAATTAATAAAAGAAAAAAAATTCATGATTTTTATATTTCCCGGCTTAAGGATGTAAAAGGAATAACTTTATTTGATAAAATGCCAGGTGTAACCAGGAATTATTCTTACTTTCCCATTCTGATTAATGAAAATAAATTCGGATTAAACCGGGAACAGGTGTACTATGAATTGAAAAAATACAATATTTTTTCACGCAGGTATTTTTATCCTCTTATCAGCAATTTTCCATCATACAGAAGCTTACCGAGCGCGGGTAAAGATAATCTTCCGACTGCAAATAGAGTAGCAGAACAGGTCCGATGCCTCCCGATGTACGGGGATTTAGAGATGGAAAATGCCGAAGTCATAACGGATTTCTTTAATAAAAAACATATGAGTAAAAAATAATGCTTATTATTGGTGCAGGCGGACACGCGAGGGAAGTGCTTGATGTATTCGAGAAAAATAATGAAATCATTAAATTGTTCTTTTTTGATGACATCTCAACTGATCTGCCTCAAAATTTATACGGAAAATACGCGATACTCCGTAATACTATTGAAGTAAAAAATCTCTTCACTACAGATCCAGGATTTGTTCTCGGGATAGGGAACCCGGTAATCCGATTAAAAATGGCAAATAAATTCTCTGATCTGGGCGGAGAACTTTGTTCAATAATTTCTTCAAAAGCAGTAATAGGCAGCAGAAATGTCAATCTTGCAAGCGGTTTGAACATTATGCATGGAGTCATAATTACAAACGACATTACAATCGGTAAAGGCACCTTAATAAATGCGAATACCACCATTCATCACAATGTAAGAATAGGTGAGTACTGCGAGATATCTCCCTTATGCAGCCTTACTGGCGGAGTTACAGTGGGCGATTTTTCATTTATCGGAAGCGGCGTAACGGTCATTCCGAAGGTTAAAATCGGAAATAATTGTAATATAGGAGCGGGAAGCACGGTAATTAATGATATTCCGGATAATTCATTGGCAGTGGGAGTCCCGGCTAAAGTAATTAAAAAATTGCCCATTTGATATATTATTTTCTATAAGTTTTTATGCTGTTACATCTCTTTGATGATGAAAAATTCGTTGATGCTACTATTGAGTTGTTTGATAAGGCTGCCCCGAACCAGAGTAAATTTTTAATTGGACTTTTTTCCGATACAGATAAAATTAAATATGTAAAATCAGTTGATAGGATTAAATCGGCTGTATATGGATCACGGGAATATTTAAATGAAATCGGAGATTTCAGAAAATATAATGCGATTATTTTTCACTATTTAAATAATCCTAAAATCGAAATCCTTAAAATTGTTCCTGATGAAGTCAAATGTGTCTGGATGATCTGGGGTGGTGATTTTTACCCGCTGCTAAGCAGCCGGCAGTTTGATCTATATGACAAAAAGACATTAAATGTTCTTTATAAAATATCCAGTAAAAATATATTTACATATTTAATACGTCAGACCGGAATTAACAAATATGTCAAACGTTTTAACGATAAAAAGAAATACTCACCCGTATTATCTGCACTGAATAAATTCAGTTATTTCACCACAGTATTGCCTAAAGAAGAAAAATTAGTAAAAAGCCTGTTAAAACTGAAAGCTTCTTTTCTGCCATTTAATTATGGAAGTTTTGAGCAGTTCTTCAACAACAGGGTTGATGATAAATTCATAACGGGAGATAATATTTTAATCGGGAATTCGGCAAATCCCACCAACAATCATTTTACAGCTTTCGATCTCCTAAAGAATTATGATCTTGGTAAAAGGAAGTTAATTTTACCATTAAGCTATGGCGGCAGTAAGGAGTATTTGACCGAGCTCATTAGCTGCGGCAAAAAATTATTCGGGGATAATTTTGTTCCCCTGACATCCTTTATTGAAAAGGAAAAATACACTGAAATTGTGAAGAGCTGCTCCGCTGCGGTAATGAACCATACCAGGCAGCAGGGACTGGGAAATATAATAATGGTTTTGTGGCTTGGAGCAAAAGTATTCTTAAATGAAAATAGTCTGGCCTATGCACACTTCAATGATATTGGTGTAAAAGTTTTTTCTGTTCAGAAAGATTTGAAAGGAAAATCAGTTGCTTCCCTGATTAAATTAACCGGTGAAGAGATTTTAGTAAACCGGAAGGCTATGGAATTGTATTATAACCAGGAAGCAGTATTGAAAAGAATAAAATATTTTTGCGAAACCTTGATCAATTAAAATTAGAAAATTAATATTTTAGTATCTTTTCAATACGACTTCCCTGCTTCTTAAAATGTATTTCTCCCACTGTTTATTTCAAAAGCATTAATTTCTTTGTACTGACAAAATCACCCGCCTGAATACGATAGAAGTACACTCCGCTTGATAAATTAGAGCCATCGAATTCAACCTGGTGGATACCCGCTTTGTACTGTTCGTTAACTATTGTCGTTATTCTTCTCTCCAAGTACGGAGAACAGGCTGATGTTTACCGGACTATCCTGCTCCAAACTGAATTTAATTGTCGTGCCCGGGTTGAACGGATTAGGATAGTTCTGATATAATGCATATTGATAAGGGATCAATGATACATCTACAATATTTGAATATGAAAATTTACCGTCAGTATCAATTTGTTTGAGCCTGTATTGAAATGCTGTGCCGCCGGCTGGTTCACTATCCTTAAATGAATATTCTTTAGGAGAATTAGTATTGCCGTGCCCTTCCACAAAACCAATTTTCTCCCAGTCATCTGTGGCTTTCCTCTGCACTTCAAATCCGTAATTGCTTACTTCAGTTTCGGTTCTCCAATCCAGGAGAACATCACTACCCTTAACCTTTGCGGTAAAGCTCGAAAGTTCAACAGGAAGAGGATTATTCTCCGGCACGCCAGGCGTAGCGATAGGTTGATCATCACCAAGCCATTTTCTAACCCGAACCAAGTCAACGACAAACTCATTTGAACTGCCGAAGCCCGGAGAATATGAAACAAGATAAGGGTCTTAAATAATTAGTCGGAAAATAAGTTGGACTACATGGTTTCAATTGGGATTTTCATCAATCTGGAAACCTGCTGTAGTTAGATTATCTCTGTAAACACGAAAAATATGTGAATTGTTATCATCAGTTTGATTCATTTGTATCCCAAGTGATGGCATTCGAGGAAAGTTTATCTGTGACGGCTACACTCCAGTTAATAGGTCTAGCTAATACCAGGATCATTTACATTATCTCCAAGCCGAAGAGCTATTATCTATATCCCTAAAGAAAAACCAGTCTCAACAGTATTTCCTAGCGATCCACCAGCCTGAGGATGACTTCCACGTGTTTCAACCACATAATTTATACTTAAACTTTTATTACCTACCAATTTTGCATTAAGATTCGCAGCACCTCCTGTACCACCCACCACGTAAAGTAAGTAATCCATTGCCAACAGAAAGATTATCGAACTACCATCCGCTATTGTCCATTTGCTAAGATCTAAATTAGTTCCATTAAAATCATCATAAAAATCAAATACTGCATCGGGGTTATTAATTAAGTTTGCTGGAACTAATAACTAGCTGGTTGAGTTGCAATTCCCATTTGATATGCATCACTGGTGTAAGTAAGTATATATGTATTATTATAACGATAAACTGCTCCACGAAATGCATTATAATCATCCCAGCCTGAAGGGGAAACTGTAAAAAGTAATCCTTTTTTTGTGAAATGTATGTCCAATCAGTTGTCGTAGCAAGTGCTGTTTGCCAATTTGCAATATGATTGGACTGGCAGCATAACCAATATAATATGTTCCATTGAATTCATAAACCCAGGGATCTGCTATTGTACCTCCATCATAGTGTTGTAGGATTTGGTGTAGAAAAGCCAATGCAAGGATTACCAGGGAACTTTGTATAAGGACCTTCAATGTTATCGGCATAAGCAAATCCAATCTGTTCTCTGTTGATAGGAATGAGGTGGTTTTTATCACCCATGTAGATAATAATCCATTTATTTGCATATTGTCCTCCGTCGTCTGGATGTTTAAACACATATGGCTCATCTACTCTCCAGTCTTCCCAAATTTGAGTCGGGGATAACACTTTGACTGGACTACCATATGACACAAATGAATCATCGGTTGACTTAATAAAATAAATACTATGAGCGCTATCACACGGGTTAGACCAATCTGAATAAAAAATATACCAATAAGTACCATCTTTGACTATACGGGGTGCAAATGAACCACACTCATTTTGAGTACCTATATTAATGTATCCGGAAAAGGTCCACTGAGTTGGGTCAACCGGATTATCAGACCATAGTAAAGCAATTCCAAATTGTCCAGTTCGATAACTTGCAACTACCATCCAGTAATGATTAGTAACGGCGTCATAAACTATATTTTCGGCAAGTAAATCACCACCATCATCAGGATCCAATAGGATCAATTGGATTACCCTCAACACGTGTGAATGGTCCTGTAGGAGGTACGTCATAAGGAGCAGGTGGTATTATCGGGTTCTGCTGGATTGTCGTAATATAAATAAATAGTAGTGCCGGAAGCATCTAGCTTTGGAATCTTTACCCAGACTGTTGCCTGCTCTCCGTTCTGGTTCCAATTTTCTATCCAGAATGGGATGAAGGTCAACTGGTCGCCGGAAGTAACCCTTACATCGCTGCCATCACTTTGGGCGGCTGAGAATACACCGGATTGTGCGCTGGTAAGTTCAATTTTTACCTGGAAATTCCACTGTACTACTCCCGAAGGATTGGAAACTGTAATCGGGACTCTATATGCCCAGGCGGAAACATCCTGAGTGAAAGATACAGAAGACAGAATAAAAGTCAGAGCTAACAGATTTATAAAAAATTGGTATAAATTTCGCATCTTATTTAATCTCCGGTAAAATTAAATTATCCCATACTTGACTGGAAAAAAACTCTATTTCAGCATAGTTTTATAATAATAATAACTTAAAGCCCTTTTAAAAGAAGCCTGGATAAATATATAAAAAGTACAAATATTATTCCATATAAATCTTTTGAAAAGAGACATGATTTTATGATTTCCCCGAATATTGAATACTTTATAAGACTAAAAATTGGTAAACTTGTACCATTCTTAGATTGTTGTTTTTCAGCGTTTTGAGCTAATATTCTTAAAATTAAAGAATATGTGATAATTTTGATATAATCCCGTTCCTGATATAAACCAGTTTCTCAAATTAATTCAAAATAATTTATTCATAACTTATATCAATAATGGTAAAAATACCCCAATCAGGCATAAAGAATATTGCAAATTTTACCGGGAATAATTATTGCAACAAACAGGAATAATTTGCATGAAAAAATACTCATTTACTTGTGAATACTCCTTCTGAATGAGAGAGGACATATCGCTAAGTATAATATTTCTGATACTAATTAATGGTTTTTATAATTGACTCTTAGAGTCACAAAGTACAGTCATAAAAATGAACAAAAAAATCTTATATGTTTTTGCACTTGCGTTATCATTAAGACTAATATTTTTCTTAATACAGGGTTCATGGAACCAGGAGATGGTTCATTCGGAGATCCTGCTAAAAGGAACAGATCAATTTACATATGATCGCCTGGCAAAAAATATGATAGAATATCATATTTTTTCTTACAAGCCTGATCTCCCTCCCGTTATTATACGAACTCCCGGCTACCCGATATATATTGCAATAATTTATTTTCTATTCGGATACTTGCCGTGGTTAGTGCTGCTTGGACAAATCATAATTGATTCCTTTTCAGCCGCACTTATATTCATGACATTCTCGCGGGGTTTTGGTCAAAAGATAGGTTTGATTTCCGGAATACTGTACGCAATACAGCCTCACCTGATACTATATTCGCTCTCGATGTACAGCGATTCAATATTTGTTGCGCTCCTTGTACTCAGCCTGAATTTTCTATCCAGATATTTTTTTAACGACCGGAGCAAAATTCTTAACCTGGGTTTCTCTGCTTTATTCCTGGGATTGTCGGCCCTGGTTAAGCCTGCAGTTTTATTTGTCCCTTTTATTGTTGCGGTATTTCTATTGATTAATAACCGGTCAAATTTATTTAAGGGAGTAAAATATAGCCTGGTATATGCTGCGGTTTATATTATCACCATTAGTCCCTGGCTTGTCCGTAATGAAATAATTTATCATACTCCTCTTTTATCAAACTCAGGCGAATATAATCTTCTGGTGCTGAATATAGTTCCGGTTGAAATGGAAACAAGAAATAACAGTAATAATTATGAGGTAGATGACAATTTGAGGGCAGAAGCAGACAGTCTTATGAAGGCGGAAGGGAAATTACCTTTTATGAAAAAAGTCCCGCAGGATTACTGGGATAGTCTGGCTTTACAACACGATTATAACAAGACTGAATACTGGCAAAAGGTGGCAGTCAAGTATATCAAAAGAGAACCCGTACTTTTTACAAAGCATTATTTCCTGGGAATCATTAACACATTTTTTAATATCGGCACTACAGTATTTGCACGTAATTTGCATATAACAGAAAAACCAACAGCAGTCGATATAAAATCGGAAACCAATTTTATCGATTTAGTAAAAGATTTCTTTTTAAAGAAAGAATTAGGATCAGTAGTAATTGGCGTCATAATTCTTTTTTATATGTTATGTATTTACTCCTGTTTCCTGATTGGATTTTTAAGATTAAAAACTTTACCCAATAAGTCTTTTCTCATAATGTGTTTTGTTGTAGCGGCCTATTTTATTCTTATCGCAGGTGCAGGAGGGCTTGCAAGATTTAAAATGCCTGCTATTCCTTTTTATATAATTTTTTGTAGTTTCGGTATAAATTATATTTGGGAATATTTAATAAGAAGAAGGAGTAAAGCAGGTTAAATTTATTATGAAAATTTTAATTCGAAATTTTCATACTGCTTCATTTTTAATGAACAGGAAATCGCAATAATTCATAATAATTAACTAAAATGAAATTACTTGAAAAAGTCAGATTCTCTTTTAACTCCATTTGAATTTGTTGATAAAAACATTCTAATAATTTCACCGGATGATTGGGGAGAAATTTATTTATCCAAACATCATTATGCAATTGAACTTGCGAAGAAAAACAGGGTATGGTTTTTAAATTCGTACGGCAGCAGAAGACTTAAAAAATTAATTTCGATAAAATCCATTTCCGAAAATATTAACGTCATTGAGTACCGTCATATCTATTATGGATTAAGCAAATTTCCGCCATTTTTACTTTGGCCGGTAAATTTTTTAATATCCAAAATTATAAAAAGCAGGATTGGGAAAATTGATGTTGTCTGGACATTTGACCAGATACGATTTTTTAACCTCAATCTCTTTAATTCAAAAATTAAGATATTTCAACCTGTGGATTTTATTGCCGGTTATAATAAATTTAAGATAAAGATAGCCGATAGTGCTGATATAATATTTTCTGTTTCCAATGAAATACTTAATAATATTATTTCAGTCACTGAAAAAATAAATATTAATCATGCAATATCCTTACCTGTTCCCGGATCCGGTGAAGATGGACAATTAGAAATCAATAAAGGTAAGGTTAACATTGCGTATATAGGAAACATTTATCTTAAATACATTGACCAGGAGAATTTTCTAAATATTATTCTATTAAATGAGAATTGTGATTTTCATATAATTGGACCAGTCGGAGATTCAAATATTGGTAACACAATAAAATCTGATTTTTACAATAAGCTTTCATCTCTAAAAAATGTTTATTTTCATGGAATCATGAAGCAGCAGAATCTTTTAAATACTCTTGAATCCTTTGATATTTTTTTCACATGCTATGATTGGGTCAAATATCCCGAACGTATCTCAAACAGTCATAAACTGCTCGAGTATTTATATACAGGAAAGACAACAGTAACTAATTATTTCAGTGCTTATGATGGTATATCAGAAGATATTCTGATTATGCTTAATTTAAATAAAGATATTGCGGGAAAAATAAATGAGGTTTCAAAAAAATTGGATCTTTATAATTCTGTTGAACATATAACTAAACGCCGTGAATTTGCGAGACAATTTACATATGAAAAAAACATTATTAGAATTCAGGAAAAGATTAATAAGCTGCTGAAAGAAAAAAGACTTTAATACTTGCTTTTAATTTATGTTTAATCGGCCGGGAAATACCAGTAGAGTAACAAACAGCTTCTGGGATTCTGTTTTCGAAAGAAATAGAATAATATTATTAAGTTTTTCTTTACTGCTTTTCTTTTCAATCTTTGGGACAAATCTTCCCTGGCAGGTCAAATCCGCAGACTATTATGAAACAGAAGCATCCAATCCTGTAAACCAGATACTCTATACGTTTCTTTTTTTAACAGCTGTTATTGTAATAATTCAGAATTACAACAGGATTTTCAGTTTTATAAAAAAAGAGAAGTATCTTAGTATTTTTATAGTATTTTGCCTTCTAAGTGCAATATGGTCTGATTATACTTTAATTTCTATAAAAAGATCCTTCCAGTTATTTGTGACGTTTTTGGTTATTCTGATATCAATTACTTTTATAGAGCATCAAAAACTCATAAAAATTATAAGAGTAATAATTTCTGCCTATGTGCTGGTAACAATTTTATCCGTGATGCTTGTCCCCCAGGCAATTGATACCGCATTCCACTCCTGGCGTGGACTGGAATACCAAAAAAATGGTCTGGGTGCAGCCGCTTATCTATGTCTCCTGCTGTCATTGCAGTTCCATGAAATTTCCAAATCTCAAAAATCAAAAATATGGAACTATTTAATATTAGCCTTATCTATTTTGATGATAATAAGATCAACCAGTACAACAGCGGCAATAGTTTTACTCCTTATAGCAGGCATATCTATTATTACAGGAATCGAAAAAATATTTAAAAAGCTAAGAATAAGAAGATTCATTTTGCTTACCATTGTATTTTTTCTGGTAGGAATGGCAATCGTCATGTCAATATACGCAGAAGAACTTTTTGCAAATTTTGCAAGCGGTTTTGGAAAAGATTTAACTTTTACAGGACGTACTGTTTTCTGGGCTTATATGTGGCAGCAGTTTCAGGATCACATTCTATTTGGATTTGGTTATGCCACTTACTGGGTTATGGGAAGTCCACAGGTAAATGCATTATTTAATGCGATGGATATCGAGGTTAATACGTCTCACAATGGATTTATCGATTTAGCTCTCCAGTTAGGCCTCGTAGGTATGTCATCTTTATTATTTCTTATTTTAACGTTCCTCAAAAGAAGTCTAAGTACTTATAATAATCTGGCATTGATAACAATAATTTCAATTATTGTAGCTAATTTTACTGAGTCATCTATATTTACAGCCCGGGGTATTACTAACTTTGTGTTTATATATTTTTATCTAACAGTTTCCAAAACTTACTTTAAGATTGATTAATCATAATTCTTTATTTTCTTTATCACATATTCCGCAACGCTTTTTTCAGAACAGACATTTTCCCACCACAATAGAGTCTCCTGATGTATTTTTTGCATCCGCGGTTCATCGTTCAATAAATCGTGTATGGTTGACCATAATTGACCCCAGTTATTTAATTGTATTATCGGTGCCCCATTGAAGGGCAGTACTTCGGGCATCTTAAGAGTGATTACGATGCAGCCTGCGCGCATAGCCTCATAGTGTCTGAATGTTTCCGGAGTTACAGCTCCGTAGGGACAAATTATAATTCTACTATTATAAAGAAATTCATTATAAGCTGAGCTATCAAGTCCCGATTTAAATGCTGATGTAAAACCAATTTTGCTGTTTTTAAATTTAGAACTGAGATCTGCAGGTAAAAACCGTTTAATTGTCAGGAGAATATTATCCGGAATATATCTTAAACCAGCAATTTCTTTATAAAGTTTGATCCGGCTTCTATTAAGCTGTCCCATAAAAAAAACATTATTCCTTCGTTCCAGAATAGGTGTGATCTCGTGTTCTTTACCATTTGCATAGCCTAACGGGAAGTAAAAAACATTTCCTTCAGATTGACCCCGTAATAATATTTTAAATACTGCTTTGCATTTAGCAGCAAGTCTAAAGGGTATTGAGCCTGTTTCATCGCTAATATAAAAAACAATTAATTGTGGATTCCGATCCATGGGGATTATTACATCATCACTTGCTTCAGCTTTTTGATTGACTTTGGAGTAGATTAAAAACTCATATTTATAAAATTCATTACCGAGTATATCGTGAATATTTTCGATTATCGAGGAGTAGTATGGATATTCTAATAATTCTTCGAATCCGAATTCTTTTTTACTGCCGGTAAAGTTCCTGCATAAATATTTAATATTCGAATATTCTTTATTATTAATTATCAATTACTTTGCTTTTTTTATTGAAATTGCCCGATTTTCAAATATATTAAAATCCGTTGAATTTATTCCTTAAATTTATCAAAGGATGCAGAATAAATTCTAAAAATGATCGTGGCCATCATAATTAATTATTGGAAATTACTTATTTGAGAATTTAAATGAACAAGACTTCAGTTGTTTGCTCTGTTTGTATTCTGACTTATAAAAGATTAGAGCTCTTAAAGAAGTTATTTGATAGTCTTATTTCCCAGAAATTCACGAGGTTTTATTCGATTGAATATTTAGTAATCGATAATGACCCGATGAAAAGTTCTGAAAATTTGATAGAACAGCTAAAAGAGAGAAGTAATCTTAATATCAAATATTTTTGTCAGCCATTAAAAAATCTTAGCATTTCCAGAAACCTGGCTGTAGAAGAAGCTGGCGGAGAGTTCATTGCATTTATTGATGATGATGAATTTGCTGATGAAAACTGGTTAAATAATTTGATACTCTGCATCCGGAAATACGATTCTGATGTTGTATTCGGAGCATTGGACTTATACTATGAGGATGGCATTCCGGAATATTTAAGAAAAAGAGAGTTCTTTTTTCCTGAAAACGGGGAGACAGGAAATGCAGCAAGGTATTTCTTCACCGGCAATTGCATCGTCCGTTCAGAGACTATAAAAACATTCGAAAAACCATTTGATTTGAAATACGGAATTATCGGGGGGGAAGATGCGAATATGTTTGAAAGGCTTTTAATAAAAGGTGCAAAGTTAATCTGCTGCAAAGAGGCTGTAATTTGGGAATTTGTACCAAATTCACGCGGAAACGTAAAATATCTCTTAAAAAGAAATTTCCGATCCGGCAATGGATTTATTTTCAGACAACTTGATTTATACGGAAATAATTTTCTTCGAAGAATGTTTTTTTTAAGTAAAGCTGTATTAAAATTTTCAATTTATTTTATTATGATTTTTGTTTATCTCCCTTCAAAACAAAAAAGACTGGAGAGTTTATTCGTATTATCTGATTGTATCGGGAAAATCTCCGCTGTATTTAATTATACTATTAAACTTTACAAGTAGTTAAGGATGAGCATATTTATTTCAATTTTATTTTAATAAAACCATCTTTTTAATTTCATTGAAATTATTTTGGGCATTACCTGAATATTCAATTACATTAAGCCGATAAAAATAAACGCCACTAGGCAAATCAGGTGCATTGAACTCAACTTTATAATACCCCTTTTCCATAGATTTATTTATTAACTGATTAACCTTCTCACCAAGGACATTAAATACACTTAATGTGACATATGATTTATTTAAGACGGAAAAATCGATTGTGGTTACCGAATTAAAAGGATTGGGGTAATTCTGGAATAATTCAAAATGAACATCATTTTTCTCTTTCGCTTTACTACTAATATCAATAGATGTAATACGCGGATCTTTAATTACCAGTTTGCCTCCTTCTTTCAGCAGATTATTAATTAACTTACCATTTATTCGATCACTTATTTTTAGATCGATGCCTTCTACTGTTAAAATTACCGGATAATAATTTGTTCTGATGAGTATTTCCTTTGGTTCTGATAAGTCTTCAACAAATTTTCCGCTGGAATATCTTGCGTCAAATATTCCGTCAGGTGGAATTGGCGGTAATTCAAAAAAGCTGGATTTGTCCCTTGATATATAGAGTATACTGTACTGTCCACTCGCATCAATGATTTTGATTTTTCCGATGGAGTCATCGACTTTGAATGAATCTTTAACAATATCACCCTTGAAATTTTTTATTGTCTCAAAATCCAGGACCCCGTTTTCATTCGCTTTTACCCAATAACCTTTACCTACAGCTAACACATTTGAAGGAATAAAAGTACGCCCATCAAATTCAAAAAAAGCGGAGCTAATTATTCCTGGTGGATTTGAATTAATATTCGAAACCAGAATATTTCTATCAAACGGTCCTATTAGATTCCAGCCCCTTACTACTTGAATTGAGGAGGCTACTGATGCTCCATTAATAAAAATAGTTTGAGGATATCCGAATTTTACAATATATCCAATTCCATTTTGCAGTGTATCAACAATTTGATAGTTGCTGTTATAAGAGTACACTGGTGATATTGCAGTCGGGAATAAAAATCCGGCGGACATGTCGGTACTTAATTTTGGAATGGATACATAATTCCATCCTGGGTAAATAAAAATATAATTGCCCCCTCCTGATGAAAGTTCATAAGCTCCCAGATCCCAGGTTCCTGTTCTTAGATTTCCTGCCCTGTCCTTCTGGTATTCACTCCCTAAATCTATTCCCGCATCTATTGCCGGTGATCCTCCCTGAAGCGTCCAGTCTGAACCCGGATTTGTAAACATTGGATTGGCGTGCGGCGATGAACAGTTTGACCCTCCACTCCAGCTTCCCGCTGAACTGTAAAATATATTGTTGCTTACATTTGAACAACTCGAGTTCGGTCCAAAGTTTACCGGGTCTGCCCCTCCCGTTAACCCTGTGCTGTAGAATATGTTGTTCTTATACTTTGACCCTGATGCTACCGGGTAACTGCTTGATCCGAATGAAAATGCGTTGGTTGCATTATCCCATATACAGGTGTTATTATAAAAATATACTAACGGCGGGTCTGACTGTGAATATGCAAATAACGCTGCACATATTCCTGCTCCTGCATTGAAATTAGGCGTTCTTAATACATTGTTGTCTATTGTTATTGTCCCCACAAGCTTATCCATCATCAGTCCATTTGCCCCGCTTGAAGGGTTTATTGTCTTATCTATCAGGTTTTCTAACCTGTTCCTCTTCAATGTTACGTTTTTTGCTATCTGGTATGTCTGTATTATATCTGTATGTGCCTCTCCAACATTATCTACTGAAACATAACTGTCTGTAATGAATATGTTCTGGCAATACGCTATATCGATTCCATCTGTCTGATTTCCGTTTGTTTCGTGACTGACAACTGAACAATTTACTATAAATACTGAATCCACCTGATCTGTATTATATGTCCCGTTGTATCCTGATATATCTATACCTCCTCCGTGGAGATTATACATATTGCAGTTCTCTATCCGGATTACATTGGCTGGATCTAATATTCTGGCCCCAAGGTCCATATTCCTGATCGTCAGATCACTTACCTTTACATATTGATCATTCTGTACATATATTCCAAAGCCTGTGTTTCCCCCATCAAGTATTACTTCTCCGTTATGTCCTGTTGTTCTTCCTTTGGTTACTACCAGCAGCCCGTTTGCATTTCCGCTGGCTCCGATTGTCAGTGTTTCATTATATATGGTCGAACTGGTGCCCCCTGATATGAATAGTGTGTCTCCTGCTCCTAATGTACTCCATTGTACATTTGACAGGTTTTGCCACGCATTACTCCAGCTCGTTCCATTATTGCTTCCGCTGGCATTCTTGTCTACATAATAAGTCTGCCCCAAAAGAATATTAACCAGGAAAATCCAGAAAATATAAATTAAGGATTTAAACATAAATATGAGATAAACTGAATGTTTTTAATAAGAATCAGATTAAAAATGAATCTGTTCTTTTTGTGTTAAAACAAGATTAGCTGAAATTCCCTCAAATGTTCAGCTAATGATGAAATTGATTCCCAAATATCCTGCCATCAAATTTAATTAGAAAATAATAATAATTGATGGAATGGTTTTTCTATTCTCTTATTTTCGGGATTTTAATATGATGCTTCCCCAATTGTAAGAATAAACTTCTAAGAGTACCACAATGGGAAACCAAACAAAGTTTAATTAAATAAATGTATCTGACTTGATAAATTCATTTAAGAGTTCTTGACCAATTCAAAATAGTTTTTTATAAACTTTAATTATTTTAACAGAATCATCTTATTTGTCTGAATAAAACTTCCGGATTTTAATCTGTAGAAATAAATTCCGCTTGGTAATCCGGCAGCGTTAAAATCTTGTCTGTAGGTACCGGCCTCTTTTTCTCCACTGGCAAGAACGCTGATTTCCTGTCCAAGTGCATTATAAACGACGAGACTGATAAAACTTCTTTCCGGAACATTATATTGTATTATTGTTGTTGGATTAAAAGGATTGGGATAATTCTGGCTGAGATTATAATCAGACATTTTTTCAGCCTGATTATTAATATTTTCTATCGATGTCACAAAATCAAAATTGCCCTTGTCCCAGGTTGTTGAGTTATCAGAATCGTATACACCCCAGAATTTATCATTTGTACTCCAGTTAATGACATTATTCTGTATTATTTGACCGGCAGTAAAATTCAGTTGCACCAGATCGGTCCATGAATCCGGGTCCCTTCTGAACTGTTGTCCCATGTCCGTCTGAGGTCAGATCGATGTTTAACCACAATCTGCCGTTTGTTATCTTTGTTACTTTAGCCGTATCGTAAAATCCCATATTAAAATTGCTAAAGATAAAATCAATCCCGTTCTCCGGGTTATCAGAATAGCTCAATAAAGTTGTGTCATAATTTATTACAAACGTAGCTCCACCCATTTTCTGAGCTTCAGTATCGGTGTTTAACTGAAGCAGAATTTTATAATTACTTCCGTCATCATTTATTACCACTACTCTTCCATTCAATTCAGTTGCTGAAGCAGTAATCGTAAATGCTAAGGCAATTATTATTAATAATGTATTACGCAATTTCATTTCAACCTCATTCTTTTTTTCATTTCTGCTGAATTTTACCGGATATCATCATTTTAGGGAACCTGAGTGTTTTTGCCTTTGTTAGGACTCCATTTTGAATTTTTGTCAACTATATTCACCCCTCCGTTCAAATCAAAATCACCATCCTTATAACCCAGGCTTCCGTTTTCTCTTTTCCAGACACGACTGTAATCAGTGTTGTTAATATTTCCATTTGCGTTGCCGTCAGCCGCATATAAACCGAATTTACTATTTCCGAGAGATTTCATCGGTAGGTTTCCGTAAGCCCTGTTTTCAGAGATAGTAAAATCGTACAATGAGCTTGAGTCTGCTAACAGGACCCGGTTCTTGCTCATAATCGCAAGATGATTACGATGGAAGATCACTAAATAATATTGACCGCTTTGAACACCAGGGAATGATATCTTTGTCTGCCCGTTTAAATCGACAGCCATTCCGTCATTTCTCAGAAATGCAGCACGTCGGCCGACAACTGAAGAGGCTCCTGTACTTGTCCGTAGTTCTATTAAAATCCAATCCACAATATTTTGTGGAACTGCGTTCACGTTTTCATTCCCGGCATAATTCCAGGGTTGACCTGTGTAAGGCTGTGAAGTCGGGACCAGGGAACTATTAGAAAGATAAGTATACATTGCATTATTTGTATAAGGTCCTTCCAGAAAGACTTTTATATTCGCATTAACTGCAGCTGTGTCACCACTGCTGGTGTCGCTTATGGTGGAAAAATTCCAGACAGGACCTGCAGTAGAACCCCCATGATTATCTTTTGCTGTTATCTTCCAGTAATATGTTGTGCTGTTGCTTAACCCCCCCGGATTATAACTGGCACTGGTTCGATTACCTGATACCAACGGCGGATTATTCGCAGTTCCGAAGTAGATATCATACGTTAATGAATCTCCGTTAGGGTCTGAACAGCTCCAGGTTAGAGTCAGGTTAATGGGTTGATTTACAGCACTATTCCCGGGGTTCGGATTCGATGGCTGATTGGGCGGGTTATTCCCTGCAGCTGCAGTAGTAAAACTCCATACAGGTCCTGCAGTTGATGCACCGTGATTATCTTTTGCTACTATCTTCCAGTAATATGTTGTGCTGTTGTTTAACCCTCCCGGATTATAACTGGCACTGGTTCGATTTCCTGATACTAAAGGAGGATTGTTCGTGGTTCCAAAGTATACATCGTATGTCAGTGGATCTCCGTTTGGATCCGTGCAGCTCCACGTTAACGTTAAGCTGGTAGGTTGATTTACTGCACCATTGCCGGGGTTCGGGTTTGTTGGCTGATTGGGTGGATTATTTGCAGCAGCTGCAGTAGTAAAACTCCAGACAGGTCCCGCAGTAGATGCACCGTGATTATCTTTTGCTACTATCTTCCAGTAATATGTTGTGCTGTTGCTTAACCCTCCCGGATTATAACTGGCACTGGTTCGATTTCCTGATACTAAAGGAGGATTGTTTGAGGTTCCGAAGTATACATCGTATGTCAGTGGGTCTCCGTTTGGATCCGTGCAGCTCCACGTTAATGTTAAGCTGGTAGGTTGATTTACTGCACCATTCCCGGGATTAGGATTCGATGGCTGATTGGGCGGGTTATTCCCTGCAGCTGCCGTAGAAAAACTCCAGACAGGTCCTGCAGTAGATGCACCGTGATTATCTTTTGCTACTATCTTCCAGTAATATGTTGTGCTGTTGCTTAACCCTCCGGGATTATAAGTCGTACCCGTTTGATTTCCTGATACTAAAGGAGGATTGTTCGTGGTTCCGAAGTATACATCGTATGTCAGTGGGTCTCCGTTTGGATCCGTGCAGCTCCACGTTAATGTTAAGCTGGTAGGTTGATTTACGGCTCCGTTTCCGGGGTTAGGGTTTGTTGGTGGATTTGGTGGATTATTTCCTCCTCCTCCTCCTACATATTCATAAGCTCCCAGATCCCAGGTTCCTGTTCTTAGATTTCCTGCCCTGTCCTTCTGGTATTCACTCCCTAAATCTATTCCCGCATCTATTGCCGGTGATCCTCCCTGAAGCGTCCAGTCTGAACCCGGATTTGTAAACATTGGATTGGCGTGCGGCGATGAACAGTTTGACCCTCCACTCCAGCTTCCCGCTGAACTGTAAAATATATTGTTGCTTACATTTGAACAACTCGAGTTCGGTCCAAAGTTTACCGGGTCTGCCCCTCCCGTTAACCCTGTGCTGTAGAATATGTTGTTCTTATACTTTGACCCTGATGCTACCGGGTAACTGCTTGATCCGAATGAAAATGCGTTGGTTGCATTATCCCATATACAGGTGTTATTATAAAAATATACTAACGGCGGGTCTGACTGTGAATATGCAAATAACGCTGCACATATTCCTGCTCCTGCATTGAAATTAGGCGTTCTTAATACATTGTTGTCTATTGTTATTGTCCCCACAAGCTTATCCATCATCAGTCCATTTGCCCCGCTTGAAGGGTTTATTGTCTTATCTATCAGGTTTTCTAACCTGTTCCTCTTCAATGTTACGTTTTTTGCTATCTGGTATGTCTGTATTATATCTGTATGTGCCTCTCCAACATTATCTACTGAAACATAACTGTCTGTAATGAATATGTTCTGGCAATACGCTATATCGATTCCATCTGTCTGATTTCCGTTTGTTTCGTGACTGACAACTGAACAATTTACTATAAATACTGAATCCACCTGATCTGTATTATATGTTCCGTTGTATCCTGATATATCTATACCTCCTCCGTGGAGATTATACATATTGCAGTTCTCTATCCGGATTACATTGGCTGGATCTAATATTCTGGCCCCAAGGTCCATATTCCTGATCGTCAGATCACTTACCTTTACATATTGATCATTCTGTACATATATTCCAAAGCCTGTGTTTCCCCCATCAAGTATTACTTCTCCGTTATGTCCTGTTGTTCTTCCTTTGGTTACTACCAGCAGCCCGTTTGCATTTCCGCTGGCTCCGATTGTCAGTGTTTCATTATATATGGTCGAACTGGTGCCCCCTGATATGAATAGTGTGTCTCCTGCTCCTAATGTACTCCATTGTACATTTGACAGATTTTGCCACGCATTACTCCAGCTCGTTCCATTATTGCTTCCGCTGGCATTCTTGTCTACATAATGGTTCGCGGCATTAGTATAACTAAGTGTGGTAGTAATTAAAATAAGTATAATTATATTTCGCATGAATAGTTCTCCCGTAATACTATTTTTGGCAAGCGGATTCTGCAAAGATCTGTGAATTTCCGTGATCAAGTAGGCCACTTGTCTAAGTCAGAATTCAGTAGTCAACTTAAATGCCAGAGGGAAAACACAAATAAAGTTTGGAATTAATATCATTTCACAAAGTCATTTTAGAGAATCAGATAAGTCATGACAAAAACAGGAGACAATATTTTCGTGGGAAAGACATTATTTTCGTATCGCGATTAATATAAAATGAAGTGCGTTCTTAATGTAATTCAGAAAGATTCAACCGGTGATAACAAAAATAAAACGGCAGCTAAGGCTTGCGTAAGTTCAAATAAGGGTGGACAGACCAAATCCATCTTCTTATCCCGGACCTTGAGGAAAAAGGAGTTTAAATCCTGAGACAAAAATCTAAAAATTATGATTGTTAGTTTAAATAAAATGATAATTGCTTAAGCAAACATGCAATTCAATTTTTAGTTCTATTTGTAAACAAATGTATCATTAAAAGAAAAGAAGTGAAAATAAACGATAAAATTTCTGAGAATCTATCATCAATTTCTGGCTTAATTATTGGCTAAATTCCTTAACTTATTCCTGATCAAATTATAAAAGTTTCAAAGCGGATGCACAAAAAAAATCTGGCAATTTTCGATTTTGATAATACAATAACCACAAAAGACACGCTTTTGGACTTCCTAAAATACGATACCAGTCCAGTTAAGTTTTTATTAGCTTCTATAAACTGTCTACACGTGATTTTACTGAACAGGATAAAAATATTATCAAGCCAAAAAGCAAAAGAACACATATTCCGACAGTTCTTTGGGGGTAAACCAGAAAAAGAATTAATTGATTCAGGAAAGAAGTATTCTAAAAAAAGACTATTGGAAATATTAAATCCAGCTGCTATCTCCAGAATTAATTTCCACCTGAGAGAACATGATGAATTAATGGTTATTTCCGCCTCGCCCAGTTACTGGTATCGGGATTGGTGTCAGACTGTCGGAATTGGCAAAATTTTAAGTACAATTTTGGAGACCTCGGGGGAAATACTTACGGGTAAAATCTCCGGAACCAACTGCACCGGGGAAGAAAAACTTAACCGGTTGTTAAAGGAAGTCAACCCGGAAGAATATGATTATATATATGCATATGGAGATAGTAAAGGAGACCTTCAAATGTTAAATTTTGCAAATGAAAGTTATTTGAATTTTAAAAGAATTAAATGAAAAATATAATATTACTTCTCAGACCGAAACAATATATAAAGAACATTTTTGTTTTTGCTCCTATCTTTTTCTCACTAAGCATTGATCAGACAGACAAAATTCTTTTATCTCTTTTTGCATTTGTTACTTTTTGTTTTGCAGCCAGCGGCATATATATACTTAATGATATTTTCGACCTGGATGAAGACAGGCTGCATCCGGAGAAAAAATTACGGCCTTTAGCCAGTGGAAAAATTAGCATAAAATCAGCATACATTTTAATGTTGCTTCTGCTAATGACTTCACTAACTATTGGCCTGATAATTAAAATTCATCTGTTCGTTATAATATGTATTTATATTATAAATAATGTCCTTTATTCTTTGAAGTTGAAGCATATTTCAGTATTAGATATCGTCCTGATTGCAATTGGATTTTTACTTCGTGTTCTGGCTGGCGGAACGGTAACAGGTATAACTATTTCAATGTGGCTTATCATAATGACATTTCTACTCGCTGTATTTCTCGGCATAGCAAAACGACGGGAGGATGTAATATTAAGCAATAAAGGAATGAAAACACGGAAAAACATTGACGGGTATAATTTAGAATTTATTAATGCTGCAATGGTACTTATGTCAGCGGTTATAATTGTATCTTACATATTGTACACCGTATCTCCTGAAGTTCAGCAAAAGTTCAATACACATAATCTCTTTTACACATCGCTGTTTGTTGTGATCGGTATCCTGAGGTATATGCAGATTACATTTGTAGAAGACAACAGCGGAAACCCTACTAACTTATTATACAGGGATAGATTTCTCCAAATCGTGATCTTATTCTGGATATTCTCATTCGCGGTTGTTGTGATTATTCATTAAATACATATATTGAGCTCAGATTACAAAAACAGAAAATATGCTACAAAAAGAATTTTGTTAGTTTTCCTTAAGTTACTGCAGCAATCCTGGTGGGTTTTAAGAGGAATATAACTCATCTTAATAAACTTGCAGTCTGATTAATTGGATTCCTGATTCAATTTAAGTCTTTCAATTCAATTTTTAAAGAGTTATTTAAATTCTAAGATGTGAAAGGCAGAAAGCGGCAGCCTTTAAGCTATGTTTTAAAATGATACTAATTCTTCAAATGGGCAATAATTGTATCAAATTTCAACGATTAATGAGCACTTATTATCTGGCATTAAGATTGGAAATTATAATGATAAAAATCCAAATAAACTGTGTGTTAATTTTATTTTTCTCTGAATTTATTATAAAAAGCTTAATTATTTAATGAAAATGTAGTATAATTGCGTATTGAGGATCAATGATACAAATAACTTTAACCTTTTTAACTTTTTTAACTTTTACCTCATTTTCCTTTTCACAATGGGTAAACCAAAATCCTGTCCCTGAAGGAAATCAGCTAAGATCAGTATTTTTTGTCAATGATAATTTTGGCTGTATAGTGGGTGCAGATGGATTTATTCTGCAGTCTACGAATGGTGGATTACGATGGAATCAACAGAATTCAGGGACAGAATCAGATTTAAATGCTGTCACTTTCACCGACACTAATAAAGGTTATGTTGCTGGTGATAACGGCATCATATTGAAAACATCTGATGGTGGTGAAGAATGGACTCCAGTAACCAGTGGTACAAATCTGAATTTAACCACTATAAAATTCATTAATAGTTCAATTGGATGGATTGCGGGAAGGGATGGAATTATTCTGAAAACTACTGATTCCGGCACAACCTGGGTTAAAGAAAATAGTCATACTAAATATCCTATAACTTCACTGGATTTTATCAGTGAAACGACAGGATGGGCTGCTTGTGGTAAGGATAATGGAACGGGTGATAGTACGTTTATATTAAAGACAAAAGATGGCGGAGAACACTGGTATACGCAATCCTTTTCGTTTGGGTCAGGAGAAGGCATAAACATTAATTCGGTGGATTTTATTGACCAAAAGACAGGCTGGGCTGCAGGAGGTAAAGGCGCAGCAGCTTTTGGACCTAAATTCTGTATTATAAAAACGACAGATAGCGGTAATACATGGATTCTACAGTATGAGGAAGCATTCTCTATATTCAATCGGATTCGCCCTAATAATATTACTGGAAATGGTTTTGAAGGTTTAAGAAGTGTGTTTTTTAAAAATTCAAACAATGGCTACGCAGTTGGAGGATACAGTAATGATTATATGAGAATAATATTAAGTACAACGGACGGAGGTGAACATTGGAATCAGCAATCATTTGGAGTTGAAGATAAATTTCTACTTTCCATTTTAGTCACAAAATGCGGGCGAGGTTGGGCTGTGGGTGGTGACGGTTCTATTTTTATAACTAATGATAATGGTCAGCGGTGGGTAAAACAATTAAGTGGCAGCGGTCCGGTCGTTGCTGAAAATATCTATTCATCACAGATGATAAATGAATACGTTGGTTACGCTGTCGGGAACAGAAATATATACCAGTCAAGTACAGGTGGAGTTATATTAAAGACTACAAATTCAGGTGAAATTTGGGAGACACAATATTTTAGTGGTGACGGGGGGCCCGCATTTACCTCAGTATATTTTATTGATGAGCTTCATGGCTGGGTAAGCGGAGGTGATTATGGAATTTACAAAACGATTGACGGTGGTAATAATTGGAGTTTAGTATCATTAAACAAATCTAAGTTTAACCCGAATGAAGAGTCAACTGTAGCCACATCTTTATTTTTTATAAACAATTACGAAGGATGGTTCACTTACGAAGATGATTACAATTCGGGTATCTATAAAACCACTGATGGTGGTGATAGCTGGATTAAAGTCGGTTCTTCCGGCGGTTCATCGATATTTTTTGATGACAATAAGTTGGGATGGATAGTTGGAAAGGATGGAAATATCCTGAAATCTACCGATGGAGGAGAATCCTGGTTTTCAAAAAAAAGCGGGACAGTATTGAACTTGAATTCTGTTAAATTCTTTGATGCAGCTGTCGGAATGTGCGCAGGTGAGGGAGGGACTATTTTAGTTACATCAGATGGTGGAGAAAATTGGCTTGCACGAATTAGCAATAGTTACTGAAAGACATAAGGTCATTGTGTTTCACAAATCCAACAACCATTTGGCTGGCAGCATGTAATGGAAATATTTTAATGAGTGACGATTTTGGGAATAACTTTTTATCATTTGATAGTATAACAAAAAATGATTTAAATTCAGTTTGTTTTACAAATGAAAATACAGGCTGGTTTTTAGGCATGAATGGAACCATACTTAAAAAAATGGATGGAAACGTTACCTCTCTAACGAATAATTATAATCAGGAAAATGCAGACAATTTTTTTCTACAACAAAACTTTCCGAACCCGTTTAATCCTTCAACGAAGATCAAATTTCAGATTTTTAAAACCGGTTATATTAGCCTGAAAGTATTTGATTTGCTTGGACATGAAGTTGCCAATCTGGTTGACGAGACTAAATCAGCAGGGACTTATGAAGTTGAATTTGATGCTATTAGACTTTCAAGTGGAATCTATTTTTACAGGATTCGATCCGGAGACTTTACTGAGACAAAGAAAATGTTATTCTTAAAATAGTCCCCCGTATAGTACTATTGATTGGATTAAGAAATAATCTTTAGCTGATTAATTCCCCGCTTATTAATAATTGATTTTAAAACAACTAAGGGATGCCTTTGAGCATCCCTTATATCAAACTACAGATTAAATTTTATTTTTTATTTCAGCAAAATCATTTTCTTCGTCATAGTGAAGTTTCCTGACTGAAATCTATAAAAATATATTCCGCTTGGCATATCTTTCGCGTTAAATTCTATATTATAAACACCGATTTGTTTTTCTTCATTAACTAATAATGCAACTTCTTCTCCAATTACATTAAAAACTGCAAGTCTGACCATACTATTGTGCGGAACAAAAAACTGGATTGTTGTAGTGGGGTTAAAAGGATTCGGGTAATTTTGTTCCACAACAAATTCAGTTGGCCAAACGACTGCAATCTCAATTGTATTGCTATAACCGAATTTGCCATTAAAATCCACTTGCTTTATTCTGTATGAATATGTGCCAGTGCTAACGGATTTATCTATAAAAGAATATGAGTGTGGCTCGGTGGTTGTTCCATTACCGGGGACAGAACCGATGACTGAGAATCCATTGTCACCTTTTTTCTTCTCAATTAAGAACATATGATTATTCTTTTCAGTCGAAGTTATCCAGGATAAATGTACATCTCCATTTTCCGGATTTGCGGTAAATGAAGTAAACTCAACGGGAGTTATGGAATCCGGCCCAAAAATATGCGTTTCCCAAAGTCCGGCCCAATCAGCTTCGTTATTACTCAGACATATTATTCTCACATATCGGGCTTCAAGCGAACCGAATTCATTGAGAGTCCATTCCTGACTGGAAGAACTGGCATTTGTTACAACATCATTCCATAGAACAGAATTATCTGAAGTCTGAATTGAATATTGATAAACACGGCCCTGATCCCAACGATAAAATGATGAGGCAATTAGATTAATTGTCTGCGTGGATCCAAGATCATATTGAATCCATTGCGGCAAAAACTCACTTGCCCATCTTGAGCTAGGATCCGGATCGCCCATTCCCAAACCGTCGAGAGTTTTTGCAGGACTTGTAGTTGTATCCGAGGTTGAAGATGCTTCGACCTCCTCCATCAGGTATTCCGTATAAGTAACAGGAGAGATATCTACTAATTTATAAAATGCAGAATTATATTGAGATGTTATTACGTTTCCTGAAGTATCTTTTATATTGTTAACTGTTATTGAATATACGAAATCCGTATCGTGATTAGTTGTGTTGAGACAGATTCTCTTATGGGAAGGATATATCTCTACTCCTGTAACTTCTACCTGGTTCGAGATGTGATAATCTGATAAATTTAATACTGAAACTGTATCTAATGGTTCAGAAAAATCCAGTACCACATTATCAGGTTCTACTATCTGAACCAAGGCCAATTCCGGAGGAATTAAATCCCCTGCAGCTGCTACTGTTATAAAATTCCACACCGTACCAACAGTAGAATTCCCTGAATTATCTTTTGCTGTTATCTTCCAATAATATGTTGTATTGTTATCTAACTGAACCAGGTCATAGCTTGCACTTGTTTGATTGCTTACAACTAACGGTGGATTGTTTGAGGTTCCGAAGTAAACATCATACGTTAATGGATCACCTTCCGGATCTGAGCAGCTCCATGTCAATGTCAGATTAACCGCTACATTCATTGCCCCATCTTCGGGATTAGGATTCGATGGCTGATTGGGCGGGTTATTCCCTGCAGCTGCCGTAGAAAAACTCCAGACAGGTCCTGCAGTAGATGCACCGTGATTATCTTTTGCTACTATCTTCCAGTAATATGTTGTGCTGTTGCTTAACCCTCCGGGATTATAAGACGTACCCGTTTGATTTCCTGATACTAAAGGAGGATTGTTCGTGGTTCCGAAGTATACATCGTATGTCAGTGGGTCTCCGTTTGGATCCGTGCAGCTCCACGTTAATGTTAAGCTGGTAGGTTGATTTACGGCTCCGTTTCCGGGGTTAGGGTTTGTTGGTGGATTTGGTGGATTATTTCCTCCTCCTCCTCCTACATATTCATAAGCTCCCAGATCCCAGGTTCCTGTTCTTAGATTTCCTGCCCTGTCCTTCTGGTATTCACTCCCTAAATCTATTCCCGCATCTATTGCCGGTGATCCTCCCTGAAGCGTCCAGTCTGAACCCGGATTTGTAAACATTGGATTGGCGTGCGGCGATGAACAGTTTGACCCTCCACTCCAGCTTCCCGCTGAACTGTAAAATATATTGTTGCTTACATTTGAACAACTCGAGTTCGGTCCAAAGTTTACCGGGTCTGCCCCTCCCGTTAACCCTGTGCTGTAGAATATGTTGTTCTTATACTTTGACCCTGATGCTACCGGGTAACTGCTTGATCCGAATGAAAATGCGTTGGTTGCATTATCCCATATACAGGTGTTATTATAAAAATATACTAACGGCGGGTCTGACTGTGAATATGCAAATAACGCTGCACATATTCCTGCTCCTGCATTGAAATTAGGCGTTCTTAATACATTGTTGTCTATTGTTATTGTCCCCACAAGCTTATCCATCATCAGTCCATTTGCCCCGCTTGAAGGGTTTATTGTCTTATCTATCAGGTTTTCTAACCTGTTCCTCTTCAATGTTACGTTTTTTGCTATCTGGTATGTCTGTATTATATCTGTATGTGCCTCTCCAACATTATCTACTGAAACATAACTGTCTGTAATGAATATGTTCTGGCAATACGCTATATCGATTCCATCTGTCTGATTTCCGTTTGTTTCGTGACTGACAACTGAACAATTTACTATAAATACTGAATCCACCTGATCTGTATTATATGTTCCGTTGTATCCTGATATATCTATACCTCCTCCGTGGAGATTATACATATTGCAGTTCTCTATCCGGATTACATTGGCTGGATCTAATATTCTGGCCCCAAGGTCCATATTCCTGATCGTCAGATCACTTACCTTTACATATTGATCATTCTGTACATATATTCCAAAGCCTGTGTTTCCCCCATCAAGTATTACTTCTCCGTTATGTCCTGTTGTTCTTCCTTTGGTTACTACCAGCAGCCCGTTTGCATTTCCGCTGGCTCCGATTGTCAGTGTTTCATTATATATGGTCGAACTGGTGCCCCCTGATATGAATAGTGTGTCTCCTGCTCCTAATGTACTCCATTGTACATTTGACAGGTTTTGCCACGCATTACTCCAGCTCGTTCCATTATTGCTTCCGCTGGCATTCTTGTCTACATAATGGTTCGCGGCGTATACAGGGACACAGAATAAAGTTATTACATAATAAAAAATAATTACTTGAAATAAATTTTTTATATGTTCAAAGTAGTATTTGTGAATATTCATAGGGGCTCCTCTAAATTCACTTAGTTTAAGCACTGTATAAGAACAAATTGTCCAAATTAGATCGATTTTATCAAATAATGTACCCATTAAGAGTATTTTATTTTAATTCAGATTTGCACACATCTTTTACATTCAACCATAATTGTCAGTAAAATTTACCCGAGACGACAAATATGGTTATAGGTTTTACATTTCTCCATTTTAAGGATTATCATGATCAGAGATTTGTTGAAAAATTGATCTTCTCTTTATTTGAATAATATCGTTTAATTCTTGTGGATTAGTTAATTTTATCTGGATAGATGTTTTGAATTTCTTGTAAAATCTCATGCCATTAAGTAGTTAATCATAGAATAGTACAAAGACATCTCCTTTGGTTGTTGATTTGAAGAACCTCTAAAAGATTAAAGTTTGCTACAAACCTGAATTCTGTACTTAAATTTAACTGGTGGATCTTCAATGAGGAGAATTTCAAATTTACTTGTGAAACACATGTATAGGTTCTTAAAGCAGGACAATCTCCCACTCCTCTGTGTATGAAGACTTATTTTATCTAGACCTATTCTCTCGAACTAAATTGCCAGAATGTATTTTATGGAATTCAGTTGTTTAATAATGAAACACTTTTTGAGGACAACTTATATGCCAGTGTTAAGGGTTACAGAATATGCTCTTCAGAGAGAAATTTTGAATTTTTTTTTGAGTTGTGATGTAGGCACTGAGTCGGACAGATATTATTTTCGTAGTACTGATAATAATTTTCGTAGATATTTATTTTCACAAAATAGATTTAGTTCTCTTTTTATGGAATTTTAGAGATGAGTTTAGCTTAATCATTATTGATTTCCAATAAAGATTTCCTCATCTAAAAATTCATTGAAATAAAGTTTCATGGACTTTTTCCGGTGTCACCCAATCAGGGTAAAAAAAGCCAGAGTTATGCCACAGAAATACGAAATCTCCATTATAATTTCTGACAATATTTTTAATCCTTTTTACCTCTTCTATAGCTTTTTCCTGTGACATTCTTAAGTACCATTTTAAAGCAGCGTCCATAATAATTAAAGGGTATTCCTGAAGCTTCAATTTTTTTCTTTTTATAATATCGAATGTTGTATAATTATAGCAGCTCCCGCTTCTAAATCCTATTACATCAGGGTAGAGTAATGTACTATCCCAATTCATATTATTATCATCCCAGATTCTCCATGTTATCGGATTATCAAACCGCAAAAAATGTTGCCTTCCCCGAACAGTCACTTTTCCTACATAAGAATCGAATTTTTGTTTTAATTCGTTCCATAAAATCGGATTATTATATGTATCAAATCCGGGATGAAAGCCGACTATATGACCTCTTTGATTAATTTCAGCCAGCAAATTTGAAAATACTTCACCTTCTAATAAAAACTTGTTATCAAACTCCGTGTTTTTTCCCATCAAAAAGAAAAAATTATATTGGTTGTCATACTTTTCTGCTGTTTCCATCATCTTTAAAAAAGAAAAATAAGGATCATGGTTGTAATCAATTTTTGTTTTAGAGTACAAAATTACTTCCTTACATGCCTTAGTAAACGATCGCTTCTTCAGATACTGACGAACAACATATTTAAGAGCAGTGAGATCCGTATATAAAAATAAATGATCAACATCGCAGGTTGGTATTATCCGGAACCTCCGTGACTTAATATTTCCTTCATAACCATTTTTTTTAATTAATAACCACAAATAATTAGCATATTCATTTACAACCGGAAAGTCTATAAATTGGAATTTATAAGCAACGGATTCAACACCAGGGAATCTTTCATATTTATCTCTAATTGGATTAACAAATTCTTCCCATCGTGTCAACATAAAGAATGATGAAGCGAAAATATCCTGATGAGAAATAATCGTGGTATCATCAATTTCCAAAAAATCTGTTCCATATATAACCGGTAATGATTTATTGCCGGTGTAAGAGTTTTTTAGGTGATTGATTTTTGTGGGCAGATTAGATATATCTAAATATTTATTTTCACCCAAAATATTAAAGAAGAAATCTTTTATTATCAATTTCTTATTATTAAAAGTTATTAAGTAATAATCCTCCAGATGATATTCAATTATATATTCAATCCCTAAAAATTCTGTAAAAAGAACATCTATAATATATTCTCGCTCAGGAATATTATTTTGTGGAATTTTTATTCTAATCATAAAATCAGATTTATTGCTTAAATTGAAATTTTTAGTGCTTTTTATTTAATGATTTTTTATCAAAGTTAAAATATACCGATCACTTAATTTATATTTCAACGTTGTGCATTTGAAGATGATTATGACGATGCAATATACAACCATATGACCCCGGATCCCTAAAAAGAATCTCTTTCAGAGACTCTTGATAGTTTCCTGCCTGAGCCGTAATTATTAGATTCACTCATTTGACCTATACGGCTAATAGTGTGTTTTCCTGTGCTACGCTTTAATTAACTGATTCTAATACACTTCATCAAATTCATTCCTTTTAAGAACACTATTCTTATATAAATGTTCGATTTTCCTACAATTTTGATAACATTTACTCTATTATATGTGATAACAATCATTTAATATATATTCATTGTTGTAACTATATATGTTATTGCATATATTTGGTGTGTTAATTAATATAAACATATTAAAAGGAAAATTTAAGATGGAAAAGATAAGTGTTGGCAATCTGTTAAAATCCAGCTGGAAGCTGGATACAGCACATACAAAACTGGGATTTTCAGCAAGACATATGGTTATCGCTGAGGTAGAAGGACAGTTTAAGGAATTCGATATTAATGTTGATGCGGGTGAAGATTTTATCGACAGTGAAATTGAAGTTACAATAAAAACGGCAAGTATTGATACGGGAAATACCGACAGAGATAATCACCTGAAAAGTTCTGATTTCTTCGATGCCGCAAATTACCCTGAAATAAAATTTGTCAGTTCATCCTTAGAAAGAATCAGTGATGATGAATTTAAATTAAAAGGAGATCTCACAATCAAAGGGATATCAAAACCAATTGAACTAGATGTCACTTACGGAGGCAGGATTAAAGATCCCTGGGGAAATGATAGAGCAGGATTTCAGGTGGAAGGAAAACTTAACCGCTTTGACTATGACCTAAAATGGAATAGTCTAATGGAAACAGGCGGTGCCGTGGTTGGTAAGATGATCAAGCTGGTTTGTCAGGTTGAATTAATAAAATCAGAATAGTCTTCAAGGGGGGAGGCAGTTTCTATAGATGTCTATGTCGTTTCGATTTGACATCCCGACATTTTTTGTGTTCAGAATTTGTCGGGATGAGAAATCTGCTTAAAGTTCGGTTGTCTCGATTCGTTCTTCGCTTCCGCTCAGAACACTCGACAACCGCAGAAAGTTTCAGCGGTGGCTGAGTGTCCCGCTCTTGTTCTCACCAGGCGGGACGTATCGAAGCCACCGAAATAAGACATAGATTAATGGTCGGGATCGAAATGACATCTACGCTTTTTAGGCAGGCTTCTCCTTGTATAAAAAGGAAACTCTATGCTACATGAAATCATTAAAAACAGGTATAGTCCCAGATCTTTTTCAAAGGAAAAGATAGATACAAAAACACTTCTTGGTTTATTTGAAGCAGCCAGGTGGTCACCGTCCTCAATGAACGAACAGCCCTGGAGATTTATAATTTCAACGAGTGATGATACAAATAATTTTTATAAAATGGTGTCCCTGCTCAACGATAACAATAAACTCTGGGCAATGAAGGCACCTTTGCTTATATTAACAATAACCAAATTACGTAACAGCTTAAACAACCAGCTTAATAAGTTTGCATTTTATGATGCCGGGCAGGCCGCTGCCTATCTTACTATGCAGGCAGCACATATGGGTTTATTTGTGAGACAGATGGGCGGATTTAATTCAGAACGTGCAAGAGAAATCTTTGATATACCCGATGATTTTATTCCGGTAACAGTAGTGGCATTAGGATACAAAGGAGATCTGAACGACCTTCCCCCTGTACTGCGTGAGAAAGAAACCACTGTTAGAAACAGAAAGGCTCTCAATGAAATTTTATTCACAGAAAAATTTAATTCACCTGTGAACATTGAGGAAAAAGAACTGATAAATTTTAAGGACTAATATGAAAAGCGTTATTCATCGTGCAAATGAAAGAGGGATTGCGGAATTCGGCTGGCTGCATAGCAGACATAGTTTTAGTTTCGGGAGTTATTATAATCCCGAAAAAATGAATTACGGTCCTTTAAGGGTGCTGAATGATGATATAGTCGAACCAGGAGAAGGATTCGGAACTCATCCTCATGATAATATGGAGATTATTTCCATTGTCCTAAAAGGACAGCTTGAGCATCGCGACAGCATGGGAAATGGATCTGTAATTAATGAAGGTGATGTTCAGGTTATGTCTGCCGGAACAGGTGTTACACATTCCGAATTTAATCCGTCAGATTCTGAACGGGTGAATTTTCTTCAGTTATGGATTTATCCGAAAGAACGCGGTATTAAGTCGGTATATGATCAGAAAAAGTTTGATATTAAAGAAAATGAAATCCTTAAAGTAGTATCCGGAGAAAAATCAGGTGAAGTTCTTCATATAAACCAGGATGCTTCAATATACAGGGGAAGATTAAGCGGCGGAAAAGAATTAACATTTCAGTTCCATAAAAAAGGGAACGGAGCATACTTGTTTGTTTTAGAAGGTTCGATTATTTTGGATGATGTAACCTTAAACAAACGTGATGCTGTGGGAATTTCTGAATCCGGTCAGTTACTGATTAAATCAGAAAAGGGTAGTGAATTTATAATTATTGAAATACCAATGAATTAAACATGAAAATAGAAGAAGAAATTATTCAGCAAAAATTTGATAGTGATTACCATAAAGTGGCAGTTAATATCTTCTATACGGCAAACTGGCTTGCAGGCATTCATGCAGAGGCTTTTAAACCATTCAATCTGACGGTTCAGCAATTTAATATTCTCAGGATACTAAAGGGTAAATATCCGGAAACGGTAAATTTAAAGTCAATTAAAAAACGTATGCTTGATAAAATGTCTGACGTATCACGCCTTGTAGAAAGGTTAAGAGAAAAAGGTCTGGTTGACCGGAAAACCTGTATTTCCGACCGAAGACATATAGATGTATGTATAACACAGGAGGGACTTAAACTGCTCAAGGACCTTGATGAAGATATTCAAAGAATTAACCAGCGGTTCACTACTTTAAATGATGACGAAGTAGAGATATTAAATAACCTGCTTGATAAGCTCAGAGGTTAAATCATATTCTGATAAATGATTAAAAAACTGTAATTGGGACTAATAACCAAGCCAGATCTTAAACCTATTTTCCCACACGACCATTCCAAAAATATCGCCATAATACTCATTCTTTTAAAAAAATTTTATATCACCGTAATCATTGCAACATCGAATTATGATCTTACAAATTCACGAAAGTAAAAGGTTCACTATCGGATCTATTTAGAAAATTTTAATGAATAATGTGAATTTCTTATCTTTGCAAAGTTCAATTTAATATTATAAGCCCCGGTAGCTCAGCAGGATAGAGCAGCAGTTTCCTAAACTGTTGGTCGGAGGTTCGAATCCTCTCCGGGGTACAAAACAAGTCGGTTTTCATTTTTTATCTTATACGGGACTGCACAATACCCCGTATTCCCGGCAATATTTATAATATGATACGAATTATAAAAAAACTGCTGTCAAAAAATGTCATTGTAAGATTATACAAGTATTATATAATCGACTGTATATTAATAGTCAAAAATGATGGTTTCAAATCATTGTTAATAAAAAGGGGCTGGAAGATTTTTGCAATTTTAATAGGTTATTACGTAGTCCGTGATACTGTTTTTTATTTACTGATACCATATTTAATAGCAAGAAATATTATTTAATAATGGAATAGGTTTTACAAAGTTGAATAATGAAATAAGAGATTACAATCAGATGGAAACCGGAGATAAAAAGAAGGTGTACATGAATGAACAAAGAATAGTTTATATCCCTGATGTGCTTATTTCGGACCTGCTATACCGGGATTTGGAGAAATATTGAAAGTGACAGTTCATTAAACTTCCCTGAAAATACAAGCTGCTTTTCACAGTCCGTCTCCTGGCGGGCTTTTTTGATTACACTCCTTTTCATAGTAGTCTTTTTAATCTATAAGGATTTTTAGATATTAACTAAATTAATACCAAAAATCGATTGCTTTTGAATTTTATTGTTATCAAGTTGTTATAGTATTTTAATTTAATATTAATTAAGAGAGGCTTTTTAATGCGTGGCCTTTCAATAGAACAATCTTATCTCGCTTCGATTCCTTTGAATTATTACTTAACCCTGCTCCTATTTTCAATTCATAATCATTATTAATGGAGGTTATAATGGAACTTCGTAAAAGAGCTTTGGGACTCGCACTCGGAATAGTCTGGGGTCTTGCCATACTGCTGGGTACCTGGTGGCTTTTAATCTTCGGATATAAAGGTGAAATTATCTCAAGGCTATCTCAATTTTACATTGGTTATTCTTATAGCTGGGGCGGGGCAATAATGGGATTTGTCTGGGGATTTGTCGACGGGTTTATTGGAGGCTTTTTGATAGCCTGGGTATACAATATGGTTGCTAAATCCGTAAGTAAACCTAAGGCTGCCTAAAGTGAAATTGTGACTGTCACTCTAAAATCAGGATCATCCGTGTCCCAATGAACAGTTTGTTATTTGTTTTAAGGCCCGCTGAATGCGGGCTTTTTTTTAATGTAATTGACTAGTCCGCAGCCCTTAACTCTAAGTTCTTGCATCTCCATTTTCTTCAATTTAGTTTTGAAGAAATAGAAATCCGGAAAATTTAGAATAAGGTATTTAAATCCCTGAGTTAAGCATTGGAAAACAAAACATTAATTCAGAATATATCCATCCAAATATTTGATACTTTTCAAAAGTACCTGTCAGAATATTACAAAATTGCCGGCAGGGCAAAGAAAAGATTTGAATACCGTGAATGGAAAGAAATAAGGAAGAACTCTGCCGAAAGTTTACTTCTCTATGATGATATAGTAGGTAATCTGGCTGATAAGATTGAACAAAAAATTCCCGATGCGGCAAATAAAAAAGCATTTTGGATTCAAATAAAGACATCATACGCAGAATTATTAAGAAATTACTGTAATGCGAATATTGCAGAAACTTTTTTCAACTCTTTATCCAGGAAAATTTTCAAAACAATTGGTATTAACAGGGAATTAGAGTTCTTTCATTTAATTTCTAAAATGGAAGAGGATGTTTGCGGACCTAATATTTACAGAACATATCACGATTCCGTATCAATAAAAACATTGGTTAAAAAAATAATTTCAGATCAAAATTTCAAAACCGGGTTTGAAGATCTTAACAGGGACACCGGATATGTTTCTAATGAGATCGGTTTATTCCTGTGGCCATATATCCGTTCCGGGAAGACCTATTCGATAGATATTATCAAATCCTGTTTCTTTAGGAACAAGGTCGCTTATATCGTTGGAAGAATAAATGTCGATTCGTCTTCTATCCCTCTGATTTTACCCTTATATAACGATCGTTCCGGAATTTACATTGATTCCGTTCTGCTCAATAAAACCGATGCAAATAATATCTTCAGCTTTGTCTATTCCTATTTTCTGATTAATATCAATCTTCCTAATCAGCTTATAGGGTTTCTGCGGACTATTCTCTCTGAAAAGCAGGTTTCAGAATTATATAATTCAATAGGATTTCCAAGACAGGGTAAAACTGACTTTTACAGGGATTTGCACCGATTCGTGCATATTTCGAAAGAAAAATTTGAGTATGCACCCGGCGAGGAAGGAGCTGTTATGATAGTCTTTACATTACCGAATTTCAATTATGTCTTCAAGGTTATAAAAGATAAGCCATGCTTTATTCTATCGTCAAATATTACGGATAAAGTCATTAGTAAATCTCACGTAAGATATATGTATAATTTTGTTTCCCTGAGGGAAAGGGCTGGCAGGTTGGTAGATACACAGGAATTTGAAAATCTAAGATTCAGGACAAAAAGATTTTCTAAAAAACTGCTCGAAGATTTCAATAAAGTTGCAAAAGATACTATAGAAATTGCAGGAGATTATGTAATTATTAATCATATCTATGTTCAGAGAAAAGTCATTCCTCTCCCCATCTTCCTGAATACAGAATTAAATGTTGACACGCTTCGTGAAATAGTTATTGATTTCGGATACTTCTTCAAAGATCTTGCTGCGTCAGGGTTATTCCCGGCCGATCTGTTTAATACATGGAATTATGGAGTCACTGAAAATAAAAGAATTGTATCCTATGACTATGACGATATCGTTCCACTGGAAAATGCAAATTTCAGAATTAAACCGTCTGCAAAAGATGAATTTGAGGAAATGTCCCCCGGGGAGGAATGGATAATTGCAGAAAAAAACGATTATTTTCTTGACGAAATAGAAAATTATATCGGCCTGCCGGAAGCACTGAAGGGATTATTCGGCTCTGTTCATAAAGATTTGTACACATTTGATTTCTGGGATAAAATAAAGAAAAGTTTGATTAGTGAGGAAATAATAGATATCATTCCGTATAACAGGACAAAGAGATTTGAAAGAATTTCCCGGCAGGCCTGATGATAATCAGGAATCAGATTCTAAATTCTTCTTCTGAAACCTTCCCCTCTGACTTCGTGGACGTTATTAATTATCATAAATGCATCCGGATCTATTTCTTTCACCAGATCTGTGACAGTTCCCAGCTCTTTTAGTGTAACTATTGAAACAATCACTTCACGTTCGACATTTTTATACAATCCTCTCGATTTTATTGCAGTAGCACCGCGGCTGGTTTTCTCCATCAATTCTCTGGCTATCTCATTATATTTATCTGAGATAATATAGACTGCCCTTGCGTAATCAAATCCGTCAATTATTGCATCAATAATCCTTGCCGAAATGAAAAGCAGGAAGAATGCATATAGGGTAAGTGCGAAAGCGGGACGATCAGGGGAGAGATCCTTAAGTTCAATTATAAAGCCCGCAATTGTTATAACGATAAAATCAATTATCATAATAGCCATCCCCGGTTTTACGCCGAACTTCTTTTGCATTATTGCAGCAACAATATCAGAGCCGGCGGTTGAACCTTTAAATTTGAATATAATCCCGAGTCCAACTCCCAGTAAAACAGCACCTACCATAACAAGAAACAGAAAATCATTATGCAGAAGATTTTTAATGGTCTGGGTTTCCTGAAGTTTTATATAACTAAATCCGGGAATATCTCCGCGAAAAAAATCTATGAAAAATGAGTTGAGAGTAAATCCGATAAAAGTTCTGATACCGAAACTTTTACCTAGAGAAATGATGCCCCATATGAATAAAGGAACGTTAAAAACCCATATCATCAACCCGACAGGAATAGTATTGTTGGAAAGATAATGAAGTGCCATTGCAAGTCCGCTGACACCTCCGGGCACAACACGCGCATCAACAAGGAAAACACCTATACCGATCGACATTAAAACAGCGCCGATTGTAATTGCAGTGTAGTCAATTATTATGCGTATTAAGGTGTGTTTATCGCTCATAACTATAACAAACTTCAATTTGAACTATAAATATAAGAAGGTTATTATACTTCGGGAAGTAAGCAAAGAAGTAATTCTGAACGAAGCTGATGTATTTTTTTATTGATTTTATCAGTTAACTGTTCAGATATTTGAATAAAGTAAACAATGAGGAATAGCATGGCTCCAATGTCACATAAAAAATTTAAAACGGTAGATGAGTACTTTTCGACTTTACCGCGGGAGAAGAGGAAACTTTTAAAAGAACTCAGAGATACAATTAAAGAGGCAGCACCCTATGCAGAGGAAGTAGTAAGTTATAATATGCCGGCATTTAGATATTATGGAATGCTTGTATACTATATGGCTCATACTGAGCACATAGGTTTTTATCCCGGTAATAAAGCTGTAAATGAAGTTTTCAAAAATGAATTAACCGTGTACAAGACATCCAAAGGAACGATCCAATTTCCGCTGAATAAGACCATACCTAAAAGACTTATAAAAAATATTGTAAAGTTCAGGATAAAGGAAAATCTGGAGAAATCAAAAACAAAGAATAGGTAGATATAATGAAGATAAGTGCCAGGGTAAATAATAACCGGGAATCACATCGTGCTGCAGTAGCAACAAATAATATTTCCCGCTCAATTCAGATCCCGCCTAAAGCTATTGGTTACGGCTCCAGTGTGAACGGAGGGGAACTTCTTCTTTTGGCGCTGGCTACCTGCTATTGTAATGATATTTATCGTGAAGCAGCCAAAAGGAATATAATCGTAAATAAAGTTGAAGTAGAAGTTGAGGGAGAATTTGGCGGAGAAGGCGTACCGGCCAAAAATATAACTTATAATGCAAAAGTCGCAGCCGGCGCACGGGATGAAGAGATACGGGATTTGATGGAATTTGTTGACAAAGTTGCAGAGATTCAAAATACTTTACGTATGCAGACGACAGTAACCTTGAGTAAATATGAAATAATAGAATGAAATCATTGATTGATTTTCTTCACAATTGCCGGGATCAGGTTAAATATCATAAATAAAAAATCGGACTCATTCGTCCGACTTTTTTATATACTCTACAACTCCTTTTTCACATATTCAGCCAATATGTCATCTTAATAAGGAAAATATTATCAGGATGGAGACTTGTCAAATTTGTGATGGCTTTGTCGAACTGGAATTCCGGATCGCTGTAGGATTCACTCCGTGTCTGTGTCCAAACAAAATATATGGCTGAACCGGGCAGATATTCCCATCTTAAAACAGCATTTCCTCTGAGAGAGACAAACTTAAAATCATTTTCACCTAAGTCTACCGGTGCCGCCGGTCCGCTTCCATCCGGATCAGCCATATGAGTTTCCTTGTCATAAGTAGTTCCATCTTCACCATAAACATTAAATGTATATGTTCCCGGTTCTGCTAGCTCTTTATATTTTGCATATTTTCCTGTTGAAATAAGAGGCTGCGCATAAAATTGCAGGCTTAAATCAGGAGTAAATGTCCAGTTAAGCCTTATCCCTGCAGAAAAAGTATTCTGATCCAGCTCGCCAAAAACATATCTCATGCCATAAGTTTCAGAAGCAAAAGGATCGGTAAAAGTATTGATGTATTGTGCGTTATCCAGGTTCTTACTATAGGAAGGGCTTACGCTGATAAGAACATTTGCTGCAGGACGGTAGTCAACACCTACGCTTACTCCCCAGTTTTTAGAATTACTTTCCTGTATGTATGAATTGTATCCCACATTGAAAATTATATAATTTCTCGTATCCGTGTTAGCAAAAATATCAAACTGGTAGCCGGGAAGATTAAGCATAACAGGTCCGCCCCGGGTTCCTCTGTCATTTATCGTCTGCGGATTATAAGCACCATCAGTACTTATATCAAAATAATTCAGAGTTGTCATATTTGCGAGCGCAAAGACACCCTGCCAGTTAATCTGGCCGTCAAAATTATAACTTCTGAAAACTGCACCGCCTAGCTGCAGAGTTCTGAACCAGCTTGACGGATAATGCCAGGTATACCCGCTTACAAAATGATAATTTATGAGATTTGTTCTCCACAAAAACCCGAGATCGTTAACATCAAAACCGGGAGAAATAACGCCGAGTGCTGAATTAAGAAATATGTTTCCTTTTTGTTTATTTATTGCAAGCCGCCCCGCGTAACCGGACAGTGATGTTGCAGAGCTGTCAAGCCTGATAAATTTTGAATCAGGCTGCTGGAAATAGTGCTGTGAGTTCTGCTGAAGATCTAAAATATCCTGCCGGGTTCCGCCGACATAACTTGCTCCTCCCCAGCCTGTTAATACCCATTCTTTATTACCATCCAGGAAAGTCCAGCCGTCTATTCCTCCTGTATACGCCTCACCATTAATTTCATCCTTTAACCTGTCGTCTTTAAAAAATCTCTTTGTAATTGTTGATATAAAACCTAATCCCTGTGCACCTTCATTTATGTCCTTCTGTGCACGGAATACCCCGTACCAGGTCAGCGGTTCAATTTCAGCACTCGAACTCATATTATTATTCGACAGATCGGCATATTCTCTCTGTGTGACAGCCTGGATTACACCCAGATTTATATCACCGTCAATCTTCCCTGTCAGCTTTGCGGCACCTAATATATGTGTTCCATCGGGAACACTGGTAAAATCAGCATCAGGAACGCTACCCTGAGGTGTTCGTCCGATCCTTCTGCTGTAAAAGAAATCCGGACTACCCCAGTTAAAACCCCAGTTACTCCTCGAACCGCCGTATCCAAAATTAAATATGTTTGAACCTTCAATAAAGAAAGGTCTTTTCTCATCAAAAAATGTTTCAACGTCACTTAGATTTATAACAGCAGGATCAATTTCCACCTGTCCGAAATCAGGATTTATTGTAGCATTAAGTGTAAGGTTAGAACCAAGTCCATACTTTAAATCGGCACCTAACCCTGCCGAATATTGTGATCCGTCATTAAAAGGATCATTGGGTGCATGCCCTGTATACGAAGCTTTGGAAATCACATAGGGAAGTATCTCAAGCTGGTTTGATGGTTTAATATCTTTTATACCGTCAAGATTGGCAAAGCGTGAAACAAAGCCGCTTTCATTTTTAGGTATAAAAACGAGATAATCGCGTTCGTGCTTGCGGGCTATATCGCGTTTAAAATCAATTCCCCATGTCTGAACATCATTAGATTTAAACTTAAGCTGGGAAAAAGGAATTGCTATTTCAGCAGTCCATCCTTCTTTATCAATATTAACTTTACCCTGCCACACTCCATCCCAGGTATAATCATCCCATTCATCGTTGTAAAGCACACCATCCTTCAGGGTCCCGGCTGCTGTAATTCCAAAGTAATTGCCCGATCTCTTATCACTATAAGGATCAAGGTAAACCGTAAACTGATCAGAGTTCGCGTCTTCATCTCTCCTTACAAGATTTGCATAAATGGAATCGGGGGAAGAGTCATACAGCCGTGCAGCGATATATAATGCTTTATCATCATACGCAATGTAAACAACTGTTTTTTCGCTGGGGAATTTACCCTCATTCGGATCGAGCTGTGTGAAACCGGAGACGCAGTCTGAGCTGTTCCAGATAGGTTCATTAAGAAAACCATCGACTGTGACAGCGGCATTAGTTTTAACGGCAATAATTTTTTCTTCGGGTTTAATTTCTGCATAATACATTTTCGGGAATAATATCATCAAACAAATCGGTATCAGTATTTTCTTAATCATATTTACTCCGCTCAGTGTCTTCAAAATTTATTTCATCTTTTTAATACGAATCTCTCCCGCTGTCGTTTCAACTTCTATAGTGCTGCCGCCTCCGTTTATTACATAAGAGGATTTAAAGGCATTGCTGCTTTTATCTTCGGTACTAATCTTAAAATCCGAAGTTATGGGGTACGACTTTCCGCCTCCCCATGAATCCCAACCTCGTACTTTCGCAACTACAATAGCTTTAGCGGATTCAGGCAGATAAAGGGTAATGTTGCCGTTCCCTGATTTTATCCGGCTCTCTATTTTAGAATCCGGATTCAATTCGACATAAATATCACCGGAACCGGTATAACACTCTACTCCTCCGCTTAAGCCTTTGAATGAAAGGTTACCGCCGCCGGTAGTTGCATGTGATTTCCCTTTTGCGGTCTCAACTGTTACATTACCTCCGCCGGTCGTCACTTTAAACTCGCCCGATATTTTTTTTACATCAACATTTCCGCCCCCGGTGGTCACTGAAAAAACTCCTCCAACATTTCCGGCTATTACGTTTCCTCCGCCGGTTGTCACCTTCAGAACCTTATTTACATCGGCTACCTGGATATTGCCGCCGCCTGTCTTCAAGTCAGCTTCGCCTGTAATAGCGCCAATCCTGAGATCTCCGCCTCCGCTGTTAATAGCAACATCACCTTCAATTTTACCGGCAGTTACTTCCCCGCCGGCAGTATTCAGATCTGCATTGCCGGTAATATCCTTTGCCTGAATATCGCCCCCTGCAGTTGAACATGCTACTTTACCGGTGACATTTCCATTAATCATAATGTCGCCGCCGTCGGTGTTAAGATCTAGGTTTATTGAAGACGGAGAGTTTATAATCAGATCCTCACTTGGATAATTACCGGAAGAGATTGTCAATGTATTTCCGTTCTGCACCATTTTGAATGATGAATAGTCTGCGTCATCATCTTCTTCGTACTTTACAGTTACCTGGTCCTTTTCCCAGGTTTCTATTCTTATATCGCCGTAATCTATACTTACCTCAATTCTCCCGTTTTTCCCGATACTAAAAGTCTTTTCCTTTAGCTGAGCATGGGCAATTGTTATTCCCAGCAGTATGAATAGTATCATTATTATGATTTTAATTTTATTTGTTTTCATTTTAGTTATTCTCCTTAAGAACAGTTTTTGCCTGATAACGAATATAGTTGTTATCATCCCGCTGCATTTTTTGTCTGAAGACTGAAAGGTCTTCATTGTTAAATATACTCCCCGTTTTATTAGCCTGTACCAGCCTGTTCATTGCCTCGATCCGCATTCCGGAAGACGAATCATTCTGCAGAACATAGAGCATAGTATTTTTTATTTCATCATCAAAATTGAATTTTTGAAGCAGTTTCATTGCCTCCCAGCGAACTCCCTGGTTATTATCGAATTTCACGACAGATAAAAGAGCATCCTTGATTTCATTATCAGGCCGGGGCTGGCTGCTTGAGTTTATAAGATTGATTGTGTTAAGTCTCGTTCCCGGGTTATCTTCATTCAGCATTGAGTACATTAAAACATTCTGTACCTGCGGATCATTGATTTTTCCTTTGATGTGCATCGGTTTTATAGCATCAAATGTAAATTCAACAGTTCCATCGCCTGCATTTTTATTAATAAAACTGATGTTGCTGATTCTTGTATCACCTGAAAGCATTACCTGCTTATTATTGTTCTCCTGCAGAGTCTCCATTGTGTAATGTATCGCACCCGCTGAATTAAAAATAAAATAGCCGATAATTACACCGGCAATAAGAAATGAACAGGCTGCCATGACTAATTGGGGAGTTAAAAAGAATGATGAAGTCACTTTGCCCGATATACTTTCCCAGAAGCCTGTTTTCATTCTTTCCGTACGGAGGATTGAGCGAAGCTCATTTCTGGCTTCTTTAAGAATAATTTCATCCGGGTCGGAAAGTTCATTTTTAAGTAATGATTCCTTTAATAATTTAGCAGAATAAAATTCCGACCGGCAGAGTTCACAATTTTTTAAGTGTTCCTCCAGTTCAATCTTTTCCCTGCTGTTTATTTCCCCGAAGAAGTATTCATCAATCAGGTTTTTATATTTTATATGATTCATTGTTTTCTCCCATTATGCATAATAAAGATCCGCCAGCTGCGTACGCATCTTTCTTACAGCATCAAATAAATATTTTTTAATAGTTCCTTCACCGCAGTGAAGCATCTCTGCAATTTCTTTTAGTTTGTAGCCTTCGTAATGCTTCAGTATAAAAATCATCTTCTGTCTCGGTGATAATGTTTCAAGGGCATTATTTATATGTTCTGAAATCTCTGTACTTGTTACAGCTCTGTCCGCTATGGGTTCACTGTCAATTATTTCAATACCAGTACTCATATTTTCTTTTTCTTCATCACTTTCAGGTTGAATGGAAACGAATTCTCTTTTATTGCTCATTGATTTATGTGTAAGACATACATTTGTTACTATCCTGTAAAGCCATGTAGAAAATTCACTCTTAAACTGAAACTTTTTTAATCCCCGGAAGACGCGAATAAAGACATCCTGGTAAATATCCTTAGCATCATCTTCATTCTTGACATACTTTAAAGCCAATGCCAGCACTTTTTTGTCATAATTATATATAAGCTCTTCAAAAGCTGCGATGTTTCCATTCTGGGCTCGTATTATTAATTCAGTTTCCTGTTGAGTCATTTATTTGTCCACTGCTGTTTTGTTAGACCTACTGGCGCCGGAAAAGGTTGGTAAAGGCGCTTCAAAATTAATGAATTATGAGAGGAAATATTGAATTCGTTTGATAAGCGTAAAATAACAAAGATAACCGGAGAGTAATTTATTGATTTTTTGTCAAATTATAAACAAAAAGCCTGATCGCAGAGAATTTGTTAAGGGTATATTTTATAAATCAAACATTTGCCGGGAGGAATTCTGATATGAAGTTTAGCGGTCTTTAAGGAATCACCAGAAGTAGTTCCTTCTTCTCCTGAAAGTAACTCTGTAAAATCCGCTTTTGAAGAATTTAAAGGAATTTCAAATTCATCCGGTTGTTTTCCGGTATTGAAAGCAATAATAATAGTTTCGTCTTCAAATGTTCTATCAAAGGCAAAAGAAGCCTTGTCATCGTTGGAATAAAGGAACTGTAAATCCCCTTTTTGTAATGCTTTATTATCGTTATGGATAGTAATGATCTTTTTATAAAAATCCAGGAGATCTGTATTCTGTTCAACTTTATACCGTCCTAATCCTTTTTTAAATCCTGAGGCTGAGGTAATAATCTCATCATCATATTTAAGGTCACCCCAGATCATTGGTTTCCTGTCGTGGGGATCGTCTGCGCCCCATATGCCTGCTTCATCACCATAATAAATCATAGGAGCACCTCTGTAAGTCATCTGGAAAGCCGCAATTAGCTTTTGTTTTTCGTAATCAGCTGCAGAAGGTTTACCTGGATTATAATCAGGATTTTTATCATTGCCTTCTTTGTCATATTCTCTGTCGGGATTTGCGATCATTGATGAAATTCTTTCTGTATCATGACTATCCACAAGATTCTGCAGCAGGTACAGGTTTTTTTCAGGGTAGTTCTTATCAACTTCTTTTAATTTATCGATAAATTCCTGGGAGGTAATTTTACTTTTCTCTGCTACAAAAAAATTATTTACCGCAAATGCAAAATTATAATTCATCAGTGCATCGAAAACGCCATGATCGGAAATGAAATCAGGGGAAATCTCCCAGAGTTCACCAATGACTATTGCAGCGGGATTGATTGACTTTACAAGTTTACTCCAGTCACTCCAGAAGCCTATTGGTACATCTCGGGCCACATCCAGTCTCCACCCGTCAATCCCATCAGAAACATCACCATCATCGTCAGGATCCATCCATCTTTTAGTTGCATAAAAGATATACTGCTTTGGGCCGGGTGCAAGATCATTTTTTGTTCTGTTAAACTGTGGAAGTGATTTGGAATTCCACCACCCTTTATAATCAAATTCATTCAGCGAAGTTGAAGGATCATCAAAAGAATTAACTTCATACCAGTCTTTATATTCAGAGTTATCCCCGTTTTTGATAATATCCCGAAAAGCCCAGAACTGTACTCCTGTATGATTGAATACTCCGTCAATAATTATTTTCATTCCCCTCTTATGGACTTCACCAATTAATTGTAAAAATAATTTATCTGCCCTGGTCCATTTCCATGTCTCAGGTTTGTCGGGGATTTCCGAATTCATGATCTGCCTGTCCCCCTTGGGATCAGGACCAAAATTAATATCAATATGATGATATGTGGAACCATCATATTTATGCAGGGATACAGCTTCAAAGACAGGATTCAGATAGATAGCTCCAACGCCGAGATTTTTCAAATAATCAAGATGATCAATGATTCCCTTTATATCCCCGCCATACCTTCGTTCATTGATATGCCGGTTAACATTACCCCGCTCCTCCTTTTCCCAGGGAGATTGTGCAAACCAGTTGCTTGTCCATTTGGTTACCTTCCATCCCCGCGGCGATGATTTACTATTTACAAATACTTTATCTGCCGCAGGATCATTTGTTGTATCACCATTGGCAAATCGTTCGGGAAATATCTGGTACCATACAATTCCCTCCGCCCATTCAGGGAAATTCTGTTGAGCTGAAAGAAATGTTGAGAAGAGAAGAGCTGATATGAAAAACAGAAAAGAGGACCTGTTCATAGAGAAAGTTCCCTCTTCATTTTTACAAGTGCTTCTTCTATTGAATGCGGTTTGTAGCCTAATTCAGTCTCCGCTTTTAATATTATCAAACCTGACCTAAGTGGTCTTGGTGCAGCCTGATTTAACTCCGGGGTCGTAATCGGGGAGATGAGATCTTTATTAAGGTGGAAGAAATCTGCAATCTTCATTGTAAAGTCAAACCGGCTCAAAAATTCCTTTCCACCGATGTTATAGATACCGAATTTTTTATACTCGATAACTTTACTGATTGCCTGCACAAGATCATCAATAAAAGTGGGATTATTAATCTGATCGGTTACAATGTTTATTCTGTTTCCGCTTCTCACGGAATTGACGACCCACCGGACAAAATCGGGACGGCTGTTATGAGCAATACCATAGAGAACATTTGTTCTTAAAATAGTGTAGTATGTACCGCTGATCCTGAGTACATTTTCGCTTGCAAGCTTTGTTCTCGCATAATAGCCCAGGGGACAGGGTTTATCCTTTTCAGAATATGGTCCCCTTTTCCCGTTAAATACATAATCTGTAGAAATATGAATAATATGTGCATCAATTACGCGGGATACTTCAGCTATATATTCAACTCCTTTGACATTGGTTTTCCATGCCCGTTCTCTTTCAGTTTCGCTCAAATCAACATTCGTAAAAGCTGCGGCATTTATTATTACATCGGGATAAAAATCGTATACAAGATCCTTTACTTCGTCTCTCCGGGTAATATCAATTTTACGGTACTCTTCAAATTTGGAAACCGGTTCATCCTCTGCCGAGCAGGCAAGAAGCTGTATTGCCGTTTGTTTATCGTAAAATTCAACAAGCCTCTGCCCGAGCATACCATTTGCACCAAACAGAAGTATTCGTTTCTTAATTATATCTTGTGAAAACATCGCTCTTTAAATTGTTAAAATCATCTATATTACCATATGAAGCAGCACATCCGGCTGCAGTGACTGCTTGTTTTAATGCTGTATTGAGTATCCTATTTTTAATATAACTATAAAAAAATACTGCCCCAAAAACATCCCCTAATCCAATCTGGTTTTTAACGTCTACCTTGAGCGCAGGCATTTTATTGATCAATAATCTTGAGTCGTTTTTGCTGTAGCATACAGCGCCTTTATTAGCTTTAGTTTCCAGCAGGAATTTAACCTTAGTCCCGAGTACAAATTTTATGATTTCATTCCGATCTTCCGAATTCTTTAATGTGAATAACTCCCTGCTGTTTACCTGCAATATATCTATATTCTGAAGCCATTTATCAAATCCCGGGATAACTCTGAATTCTCTTACCATTTTATCACTTAATCCGCGTGAAAAAGTATGAACATCAAAATAAATAAGCCCGTTAAAATTATTTCTGATTTCTTCCATTTTTTTAAGGGATATATCAAAGCCTGTGACCATACTTATAAGTATTCCATCAAAACTATTTAAATCCGCAGTATTTACAGATAATTCACCGGTTATATTCTCATAGATTTCTTCACGTTCTCTGTTCTCATATATATTTAATCTGACCTTAGGAATGATATCGGTATATTCGAAATATTGCTGATTAATTTTTTCATATAAATCCCGGAATAAATTATCATCTTTCTTATATGAAGTGCATAAAGATATTTCATCATCTTCATCCCTGATGCTTTGTAATGCTGTAACTGAATAATAAATTCCACCAGGTTTGATTTTATAATCATTTTTGTAGTAGATATGATCTTCTACCGACTGCCCGATTAAAAGTAATTTCATCCTTCTGCAAGTTTAGGGAAAAATACATCACTAAATTCTCTAATTTTTTCCATATGAAAAAGCTTAAAGTTTCTATGGTGATTTTTATTATTTATTTTCTTCCATTAACGGGAAATTTGTGTTAATTCTTCCATATATACAGTAATCTCCGGTAAACCACATTTAATTGAATTCAATATTCCCTAAATTTATTATATATTTGTTTGATTATCTGAGCTAAAAAGCAATATATCCAATCAAAATTACAGAGATCAGCAAAAGCATGAAAATCGGAATAACCTGTTATCCAACATATGGGGGAAGCGGGGTGATTGCCACTGAATTAGGAAAAGAATTAGCTATCAGGGGTCATAAAGTACATTTTATCAGCTATGCCCTGCCGTTCAGACTAACACAATTTTTAGAAAATGTTGTATTCCACGAAGTAGAAATGGGCAGTTATCCTTTATTCGAATTTCCACTTTACAGTCTCGCATTAGCGAGTAAAATGGTAGAAGTCGCACAGTATGAACAGCTTGATTTACTTCACGTACACTACGCTATCCCGCATGCAAGCAGTGCGTATCTTGCAAAGCAAATGCTGAAGGATAAACTTGACTTAAAAGTTGTTACAACACTTCACGGTACTGATATTACACTTGTCGGCCTGGAGCCGTCTTTTCTTCCCCTTGTAAAATTCAGTATTGAAGAGAGCGACGGAGTCACGGCCGTTTCAAGATTTTTAAAAGAAAAAACATTAACTAATTACGACATTGAAAAAGATATCGAGGTAATTCCTAATTTTGTAGATACTAAGCTTTATAAGCCCATGAACGGCTGCTCATTCAGAAAACATATAGCTCCGAATAATGAGAAAGTACTGGTTCATACTTCTAATTTCAGACCGGTGAAACGGGTCCCTGATACTTTGAGGATTTTTGCAAAAGTGATTGAAGAAATTCCTGCAAAACTGGTGCTTGTTGGAGATGGTCCCGATAGATCCGAATGTGAAAGATTATGCCGACAGCTTAACTTATGTGATAATGTTAAATTTCTTGGAAAACAGGATGCGCTTGTAGAAATATTAAATGCTTCAGATATTTTTCTTATTCCTTCCCAATCAGAAAGTTTCGGACTCGCTGCACTTGAAGCTATGGCGTGCGGTTTGCCTGTTATCAGTTCGAGTGTCGGGGGCCTGCCTGAACTTGTAAGGCATAACGAAACGGGCTACATTGCTGAAATCGGGGATATTGAGAGGATGGCGAAATATGCTGTTGATTTACTAACAAATGAAAGGAAATATAAATTGTTTTCTTCCAGTGCAAGAGAAAGAGCCGTTACAATGTTCGATAAATCAAAAGTAATTCCACAATACGAAGAATATTACAAAAAGTTCTTAAACAAATGATAGTATATTGTGCAGGCGCTGTTAAGGGAGATACCTCCTATCGGGAGAGTTACGAAGAGATAATAGAAATTGTGAAACGAAACGGATATTCCGCACTTTCTGAATTGAATCCTGAATTTAAATCTGCTTTCCCGCTTAATGTAAAACAGGTTTTTCAGCGTGATATTAAATGGATTGAAAAAAGCAGTGTGATGATTGCTGAAATTTCTGGTCCGAGTCTCGGAGTTGGATTTGAAATTTCTTACGCTTTGTACGTTAGGGAAATTCCGGTACTGGCTTTGTACGATGCAGAAGCTGAAAATATATCTGCAATGATATCCGGCTGCGATTCAGAACTACTCTATATGAAATCGTATCATAGTAACAAGGAACTTGATGAGATCATCCAAAGTTTCCTGAAACAGCAAACCTGATCTTGACTTCAAAAGAGTTTATAACTGAAAAGATAAAGGAGATTTCGCAGGAAGGAGTAAAAATCTTTCCGAACGACTTTTTACTTCCCTGCGATCATAATAGTCTCAGGTTACCCCCCGACGCTTTAATTATCGGTAATGAATTTTTTGGCTTGTATGAGGTGCTGACAATAAAGGGTAATTCATTCCAGCACGCCGATACTTTATTAAAAGCCAAATACCTTGTTTATTCAGGCAGGCAGAAAGACATAGAAATTAATATCCCGGCGGATGAGAAGAACATTGAAACCATGGTGAAGAATTATGAAAAATATCTCGATATGCTACTTAAGCAGATTGAGAAGGATTATAAATCGTCATTCCCCGATAATAAAGATGTTAACAATATAGTGAATGAAGTTTTCAGGTTATTAAATCTGAAAAGGTTATAGATGAATCTGAGTGAAAATATATATAATTATTTAAGTTCAGTATTAGGTGAAGAAGCTGCCCTGAAATATGATGAATTTATAGAAAACGACCCACAAAAGTATATCCGTGTAAATAGGCTTAAAATTTCTGTAGAAAATCTAAAGATTAAACTTAAAAATAATTACGGCATTGCCTCAGAAATTATTCAGGAATTACCCAATGCACTAAAAATAAAAGATGATAAAAATTCATTACTTGGGAAAACCATTGAGCACATTTCAGGTCTGTACTATATTCAAAGCCTCTCGTCGATGCTTCCCCCATTGGTACTAAATCCTGCTGGAGATGATCTTGTGCTTGATCTGTGTGCGGCCCCGGGTTCTAAGACTACTGAACTTGGGGAATTGATGAATAACAGGGGAACACTGGTTTCAAATGAGATCCAGAATGACCGCGTGAGGATGCTCGTATACAATATTGAAAGAATGAATCTCGTAAATACGGGGGTGATTCATTCCAAAGGAGAACTGTTAAGTAAAATTTATCCTGATTATTTCGATAAAATTCTTGTGGATGCACCCTGCAGCGGATTAGGAATCATTCAGAAAAAAGGTGAAGTAAGCGGCTGGTGGTCCAGAGAAAGGGCTGAAAGACTGGGTGAGCTTCAGCTGAAGTTATTGATTGCTGCGGTAAAGATGGCTAAGCCCGGGGGAGAAATTGTTTATTCGACCTGCACCCTAACCATCGAAGAAAATGAAATGGTGCTTGATACTGTATTAAGGAAATATCCTGTCGAGGTAATAGAAATAGATCTTCCATTTAAAGCAAATGAAGGAATCATTTCATATGAAGGAAATAGCCTGAATCCGGAATTAAAAAAAGCCGTAAGGATTCTGCCGTGGGAAATTGATTCTGAAGGATTCTTTTTAATTAAACTGAGAAAGACCGGGGAAACCAATCCTCCGGATCAGATTGATCTCCGAAAGAGAGATATAAAGTTCCTTAAATCCGGATCAAAGGAATTAGCAAAACAATTGGAAAAATTGTCTTCCATCTTCGGAATTGATGAAGAAGTCTTCCATAAATATCAATTTTATTTTAAAAGCAACGATATCTATTTTATCATAAAAGACTGGCACGATAAGAACCCGGGATTATTTGAGCGAATAGGTACAAAATTGGGTACGCTCGACCGGAATAATGAAATAGTTTTGCATACTAATGCAGCGCAAATCCTCGCTGATTCAGTAAGCAGGAGTACTTATAATCTTGAAAACCAGAATGAATTAAAAATTTATCTTGAAGGCGGCACCATAAAAAAAGATATTGGTACATATGGCCAGCGTGTTGTAAAGTATGACGATTTGTTATTGGGGACATCAATAATATCGAAGGCCGGAATAAAAAGCAGATTCCCACGCTCTAAAAGGACTCAGGAAATTCAGAAGGAGTTTGGAAAGGAGGGGTAATTGAATATTGGAGTAATGGAGTTTTGGAGTGATGGATGGAATACTGATAAAGGAATGGCGGAATAAAATACCTTTCAGTATTCAAAATTCCACCATTCCATTTAGAATCTATACATCGTAATAAAGAGCAAACTCATATGGGTGAGGCTGAAGCGCCATCGGTTTTATTTCTTTCTCTATCTTGTACTTTATCCAGGTTTCAATCACATCTTCCGTAAATACGTCGCCTTTCATCAGGTACTCGTGATCTTTAGCCAGAGATTTTAAGGCTTCACCCAGGCTTCCGGGTGTTGACGGAACATTTGCAAGCTCTTCCGGCGGCATATCGTAAATGTCTTTATCAAGCGGCTCTCCCGGATCAATCCTGTTTATTACTCCGTCAAGTCCCGCCATAAGCATTGCTGAAAAAGCCAGGTACGGATTACATGAAGGATCAGGACAACGAAATTCCACTCTTTTTGCTTTAGGACTTGATGAGTACATCGGGATCCTGATTGATGCACTTCTGTTCCTTTGCGAGTAAGCCAGGTTAACCGGTGCTTCAAACCCGGGGACCAGCCTTTTATATGAATTTGTTGTAGGATTAGTAAAAGCAAGCAGTGAAGCAGCGTGCTTCAACAAACCGCCAATAAAATATAACCCAGTTTCGCTTAAACCGGCATAACCCGTTCCTGCAAATAAAGGTTTTCCTTTTTTCCATAAACTTGTGTGAACATGCATTCCGCTTCCATTGTCGCCGAAAATTGGTTTAGGCATGTATGTTACAGTCTTGTTATTAATTCTGGCAGTATTCTTTACAATATATTTAAACATAAGCAGCTGATCAGCTGCTCTTACAAGGGGCTGGAAACGTAAGTCGATTTCACATTGTCCCCCGCTTGCAACTTCGTGATGCTGTGCTTCCACATCAACTCCGCAGTTGATCAGGTTTGTTACCATTTCATTTCGCAGATCCATTAAGGCGTCTGTCGGCGGAACAGGAAAATATCCTTCTTTATACCTGGGTTTGTAGCCCAGATTGGGATTTTCTTCCCTCCCGCTGTTCCATCTGCCTTCGATGGAATCGACCATATAAAAACTGCCGTTAGGCTGGGAATCAAATTTCACATCATCGAAAACAAAAAATTCTGCTTCAGGTCCGTAGTAAACCGTGTCTGCGATACCTGTTGAATTAAGGTAAGCAGTCGCTTTCTGTGCAATATTTCTGGGACACCTTGAATATTTTTCTTTTGTTGCAGGTTCATAAACATCACAAATAAGACTTACTGTGGGAGCTTCAATAAACGGATCATGAAACATTGTATTTGCATCCGGAATGATAAGCATATCGGATTCATTTATTGCTTTCCATCCGCGGATGGAAGAGCCGTCAAATCCGAATCCATCATCGAAAGAGCTGCTTTCGAGCTGTGATGACGGAACTGTAAAATGCTGCCATTGACCGGGAAAATCCATAAACTTAAGATCGACAAAAGCGATCTTTTTCTCTTTTATATACTTCAATACTTCATCAATAGGGGAATTTGTTTTTGCCATAATGTTCCTTTATTATTTTTATTTGATATTTAAAACAGTTGTTTCTTTTATAGTTGATAATACAAAAGTTGTTTTAGTAGCCATTACACCCGGCCAGGACTGAATCTCTCCAAGAAGTTTTTCAAGCGATTCAGTATTTTTTGTCAATGCTTTCAGCAAATGAGAACCTTCCCCAAGAACGGAATGACATTCAAGAATTTCAGGAATATGGTCGACCTTGCTTAAAAGCGTTTTATAGTGTTTTGAAGATTCCATCATTACAAGAATGTAGACCATAATATCATAACCAAATGCTTTCTTATTAAGCCGTGCAAAATAACCTTCTATGATTCCATTGTCCTCAAGTTTTTTTAACCGCTCACTTACCGAGGGAATAGATAACCCAACTTCCTCAGCTATCTGGTTCCTTTTGGTTCTTCCATTTTTCTGAAGGATATCCAGGATCTTAATATCTAAAGCGTCAACCACTTATTACCTTATTTATTTAGTAATTTTTATAATAATGACTGTGAATATAAGGTGAGAGATGAAATTATGCAAATGTTTTGCGATGAAAGACTAAATTTTTCTTTGGATATAACTGGGAATTGCGATCCTGGTTTTAATTAAAAACCAGGATTATGGTAAAGATTCTGACTTCTTTATTCCGAACGGTGTAAAAGTTAAACCTGATTCTTTTACTTCCTTAAACAGATCCAGATTTTCCTGGGGTCTATCCTGGAGTTTATGATAGAGATGATACTGAACAGCAATATTATTTAATGATTTAATCTTTGTTCCTGCAAGTTCAAGCCTGTACTGAATATCAGAATCCTCACCGATTGAAGGGGCTACGTATCTTTCATCGAAACCATTAATTCTCAAAATATCCTCTTTATGTATAGAGAAGTTGCAGCCCAGTAATCCGCGGACTTTTTTATTAAGCAGGTTTCTCAGGAAAATACTTTTAACATAGAATCCTTTTTCAACATAATCTGATTTTCCGAATAATCCATCAGTGATAAGTTTTAATGTTTTCTTTTCAAGGTATCCTTTTTTTACCAGTCTCGGGGAAAGCTGCCCGGTGATCTTTTCAGAAAGATTAACTCTTCTGCCGGTGAGACAGATATTTTTCTTTCTGTATTTCGAGTGCTCATTCAGGAATTGTGAATGCGGAACACAGTCGCCGTCGATAAATACTAAATAATCTGAATTTGCTGCAATAATAGCTTTATTTAATATTTTATTTTTTCTGAATCCTTTATCTTCCTGCCGGATATGAATCAATGGGAATGGGAGCAATGGGGTAAGATTCTTCAACGGGTCAGTAAATTTAACATTTGAGCCGTCATCTGCAATAATAACTTCAAAGTCCCACAGGCTCTGCCGTTCCAGTCCGGCCAGAACCAGCTCCAGGTAATCAAACCTGTTATAGACCGAGACGATTACAGAGACATGGAACATTAAGATTACTTCCCCGAATTCTTATTTTTGCGCAATTTATCTTTTTCCTTTTCCCTGTCATACGCTTTTTTACTTTTTTCAGCTTTGGGCGGCTTTTTAGGGACAGGTATTCTCTTTCTTTCTTTCTTTATAATAATTTTATCTGCCATGTTAACGTTTTATTTAAGATAAAATTTCATTAAAAGATAGCGTAGATAAACGGCGCAAGCGCAGAACCCTGTGTAAGTATTATCAAGCCGCCGAGCAGCAGCAGAAATATAATAATAGGAGCCAGCCACCATTTTTTTCTTACACGAAGGAATTGCCACAATTCTGATATTATGGATAATCTGCTCATTTAAAATTGTCTTTCATATGTTGAAGGATCGAACGGTTTCTTCTCTCTCTTTTCCCAGTATGTGTCTGCAGAATGATCAATCTTCAGGTTCAGGAATCGTTTATTAAAAATCATCGCAATAAAACGCAAAGACGTTAATGCAAAATAAAATAAGACGGATAAAATTACACGTGTCATTATCCAGCCCAGAATTATTGCAAGAGACATCCATATTTTGTTAAAAGGCTTTAGAATCCCGGGAAATAAAAGGGATGCCAATATTAATATTAAACCAATAATTCCCCAGTATGGATAAGTTGATTTTCCGAGCCAGAATAACAATGCTGCAATAAGCAGGAGTACAATTCCTATTGTTAACCCGAATTTTTTCAAATCAGCGGGTGACTCTTTGATACGTTTTATTTCTGTAAAAATTTCTTTCATAGCTAATCTAATTCAAATTCCTTTTTCCAATTAGTGTCTTCTGCTAATTCCTTCTGCTCGGCCTTATCCAGCAGGAAATTTCCCATTACAAGGTAATCCATATTAGTACGCATAAAACATTTGTAGGCATCTTCGGGAGAACATACTATCGGCTCACCCCTAACGTTAAACGATGTGTTTATTAAAACAGCACTACCATAATTTTCTTCGAACTTTGAGATCAGTCTGTGAAAAAGAGGATTGGTTTCCTTATGAACCGTCTGCAATCTTGCTGAATAATCCACGTGAGTTATGGCGGGAATATCTGATCTTACAATATTCAGCTTCTGAATTCCGAAAAGTTTCTTCTCATCATCTGTCATCTCTTTTCTTCTTTCCTTTTTCACATCCGCAACCAGCAGCATATAGGGAGATTCCCTGTCGGTTTCAAAATAGTCTGAAACTCTTTCACAAAGCACAGCGGGAGCGAAAGGTCTGAAGCTTTCCCTGAACTTTATTTTCAGGTTCATAACCGACTGCATTTTGGATGATCTTGCGTCCCCCAGTATTGATCTTGCACCTAAAGCTCTGGGTCCGAATTCCATTCTGCCTTCAAACCAGCCAACTACCTTCTCCTGCGACAGCAGGGAAGCTACTTTTTCCGGCAGCTCACCATCAGCAAATTGACTGTACCTGATTTTATTCTTTTCAAAATAACCGAGCAGGTCTGCATCGCTGTATTCAGGGCCGAGGTATGATCCTTTTTGCGAGTCTGTACCTTTAACGGCATTCCGCTGATTACCAAGATAGTGGTACCAGCCGATTAAGGCTGCTCCAAGAGCTCCACCGGCATCACCAGCGGCCGGCTGAATCCAGATTCCATCAAACGGACCCTCGCGAAGCAGTCTTCCGTTTGCCACACAGTTGAGGGCAACTCCGCCTGCAAGACAAATATTTTTCATCCCTGTTTCTTTAAAAGCATGCCTGCCCATCTTCAATACGATTTCTTCGGTAACATCCTGAACTGACCTTGCCAGGTCCATTTCCTTTTGTGTAAGTTGCGATTCGGGTTCCCTTGGTTGACCGCCGAAGAGTGTATGGAATTTATCATTCGTCATAGTGAGCCCGGCACAGTAATTAAAGTAATCCATATTCATCCGGAAAGAACCATCATCTTTGACATCAATTAATTCTTTAAGAATTATATCCTTGTACTTTGGTTCTCCATACGGAGCGAGACCCATTACCTTGTACTCGCCTGAGTTTACTTTAAATCCTGTATAATAAGTAAATGCTGAATACAGGAGTCCGAGTGAATGCGGAAAACTTATATCTGCCAGCAATTCAACATGATTATCCTTCCCTATTCCGAAACTCGAAGTGGTCCATTCTCCCACACCATCCATAGTTAATATTGCTGCTTCCCGGAAGGGTGAAGGGAAAAATGCTGAAGCGGCATGGGATTCATGATGTTCAGGAAAAATTACCTTGCCCTGGTAACCCAGTTTATCCTTAATCATTTCCTTCATCCAGAGCTTTTCTTTTATCCAGAGAGGCATTGCCTTTATGAACGATTTGATTCCAACCGGTGCATAGGCGAGATAAGTTTCGAGCAGTCTTTCAAATTTCAGAAAGGGCTTATCGTAAAAGGCTACTATTTGCAGGTTTTCACTTTTAATACCGGCATAGTCCAGGCAGAACTCGGCAGCATTGGAAGGGAAATTATGATCGTGTTTTTTGCGTGTAAATCTTTCCTCCTGGGCTGCTGCGATTACCTCTCCATCATTTATTAATGCAGCGGCACTGTCATGGTAAAAGGCTGATATTCCAAGTATATACATTAGCAGACTTTAAATTTTTCCCGGATAAAAATAGATTTTTAAGGGGCATTTTACAAAGTAAAAAGGGAAGAAATGATTATTATAGGCAATTATTGGCTTAAAATAGAAAATAAATGAGAGGCAGGTCATTTTTTTAGTACTAATTTATAATTATTTTATTACATTAATATAATACAACTCCTATTTTCAGATACATAAATGATATATTAACCACAATAAAAGGATAAACTATGAAACAAATATACATTTTTCTTATTATGTTACTCTTCGGATTTGGTATCACCACAAATGCTCAATTTAAGGATTGGGGTTCCAAATTCGGAGCAAGATACAGCCTCCTCCTTCCACAGAATGAGTTCCCGAATATCGGGTTTGGAGAAAATGACAAATTTTCATTTGATAACTATACTATGTCATACCTTCTGGAAGGTTTTGTCGGCTGGGAATTGACAAAGGTTCTTGAACTTGATATAAATGCAGGCTATGGCTCTTATGCGGGTTTTCAATTCGACTACATTGGTTACTACAAAACAGAAATTATTCCTGTAGGTGTGCGTTTAAGAATTGCTCCATTTGATGTGAAGGGATGGAATCCCTATTTATATGTCGGTGCAGGAATCATGCATTACACCAGCAATAAATATCCTGAAGAAAACCTGTATCCATCCCCCTTTGAAGTAAAAACTGATGGGTGGGCCGGTTTGTTCCCGGTTGGAATAGGTGCGGAATTTGCATTAAGTGATATGGTCCTACTGGATTTTTCACTGGGCGGTGCATTTTCATCATCATATGACATAAATAATTATGATGATGGAAACAATAATGTCGATGCTTATTATAGTGCTGCTCTTGGTCTGACAATAACCGGCGAGAGCTGTACTTCTGACAAGGATATGGATGGATTAGGCAAATGCGAAGAAGAGAAGCTTGGCACGAGTCCTAAAAATCCCGATACAGACGGCGATGGTTTAACCGATGGTGAAGAGGTTATGGTTTATAAAACAAATCCATTAAGTGCAGATACCGATCTTGATGGTTTAAGCGATTTTGCTGAAATAAAACAATACAAAACAGATCCTTTGAAAGCTGATTCTGACGGTGATGGATTAAATGATGGAGAGGAAGTAAACAAGTATAAGACGGATCCGTTAAATCCTGATACAGATGGTGACGGTCTGACTGACGGCGATGAAGTTGTTAAATACAAAACCGATCCTACTAATCCTGATACAGACGGTGATGGATTAAAAGACGGTGATGAAGTAATGCAATATCAGACAGATCCGTTAAAGGCTGATACCGATGGCGGTACAGTTAATGATGGAGTAGAAATTCAACGCGGAACCAATCCTCTTGATCCTTCGGATGATGTTGTTAAAGTAGGTGTTCCAATTATTCTTGAGGGAGTAACATTTGCAACAGGTAAAGCTGATCTTACTCCGGAATCTGAAAATACTTTAAGAAAAGCTCTTAAGACATTAACGACTTATACGGATATTTCTGTTGAAATAGCCGGATATACTGATAATGTCGGCAGCGAATCTTCAAACCAGAAACTTTCTGAAAAGAGAGCAAATGCGGTAAGAGACTGGCTGGTTCGCGAGGGAGTTAATCCTGAAAGAATAACAGCGGTTGGCTATGGTGAATCTAATCCTATTGCTCCGAATGATACTCCTGAAGGTAAACAGAAAAACAGAAGGATTGAATTCAAACGCATTAAGTAACTAAGTCGATTTCATTTAAGTAAGGCTGTCTCAGATTAAGTTTTGAGACAGCCTTTTTTATTTTATGGAAACTATTAAATCTTATAATATCCTATTAACTATAGAATATTAAGTGATTTCCGATTCATTTTTCCTTTAAGGACGCCTTTTGACATTGTGACAATTTGGTATAATCTGCTTAGGGTTACGGTTCGTTTCTCCAATCTGTCTCTTGCCTATCTTTCGTCATTCTATATCCATATCATATAGTATTTAAGTCTGCCAAAATGACAGCAATTATGTTTTCAGATATTTATCGTACCACATTTTCCGCATCGTATCAACTTCCCTCCTGTGGTTTTTCAGAAAATGATCCCCCTCTTCAAATATTACAAGGCGGTAATTTTTTTTCTCTTCAGAAAATTTTTTTGAAAGTTCAATAGATTGCTGTACAGGGACGGTTTCATCGCTTCCGCCGTGTAATACCAGTTAAGGTATTTCCGGAAGTTCCTTTGTAAAAAAGATTGCAGATCTTCTTTCCAGTTCTTTTTCATAATTCTGTGAACCAATAATTGCTTTATAGTATTCGTTAAGGTTATTGTCTGATTCTGCAAGTTCCTTAAGATTGGATATCGCCCCGCTTAAAACTGCACATTTAAAATCATATCTCTCTTTTAATAAAATAAATGACATCATTCCGCCTCTGCTCCAGCCTTCAATACCGGTATTTGCAGTATCCACAAAATTTAATTCTTCAGCAACAGGAAAAAGATTTTTTATATCATTTATGTCCCAACCGCCTAATTCCTCCTTACCCTCTCCGCCGTCATTTCCTCTGTACTGAGAAGCCAGTACAGCATAGCCCCAGCAGGCTGACTGCCCGAACATCCCCCTGGCGGTGAATCTGTCGATTGCACCTTTGTCCCTGTATCCGCCGCGATTCCAGATAATTAAGGGGATCTTCTTCCCGGCAGGTATCTGTTTCGGGTAGGCCAGATATCCTTTGATTTTATAACCGTCGGACATATAGGTAATCTTTTCAACAATGGAATAATGTAGTACTTCCTGTCCCCATCCGCTGACAATCATTTTTATTTGAGTTTCATTAAGTACTAATTGCTCTCTATCAATTATATTTGAACTCATAAAAATTTATTACCATTCAATATGTTTGGAATAATATCGTAATTTGAACTGACTGAAAATGTAACAGTTCTCATAAAAGTCAATCACCTTATGACAAAAGATAAAAAAACTGTGCACAAAACTCCGGCAGGAAATATTCCTGTTATCTATAAAATTGCAGCACTGATTATAATATCGGGAGCTGTACTATACTTCATTTTTACTAATGCCGGTAATAAGGGGGGAAATTCTGAAGAGGAATATATGTTCAAAAAGAATGGTGAATTAACGTTTGTTGATACATCAGGATCATCGGTTAAAATTGATATACAAATTGCCCGTACAGAATTTGACAGGGAGCTTGGATTAATGTTCAGGAAAAGTATGAAAGAGAACCAGGGAATGCTGTTTATTTTTCCCGACACAGGAATAAGAAGTTTCTGGATGAGGAATACCGTAATTTCTCTTGATATGATTTTTGTTGATTCTGCAAAAACAATTCTTAATATAGCTAAGAATACCACCCCCTATTCCGATGCTTCCTATACCTCATCAGGTCCTGCAAGATATGTTGTAGAAGTCATTGGAGGATTTACAGACAGACATAAGGTTACCGCGGGAGATAAAATCAGCTGGACAGAGATCAAATAGAATTAACCGTACAATTCCCGTTCTACAAGTTCACAAATGATGTGAGCTGCCGTTATGTGACCTTCCTGTATTCTCTGTGTATTTGATGAGGGGATAACGACCGAGTGATCGACTTCCGATTTCAACCTTCCGCCATTGCCGCCAAGAAAAGCTATTGTCTTCATTCCTTTGTTTTTTGCGGTATTAACAGCCTTTAACACGTTCGGTGAATTACCGCTTGTTGAAATAGCGAGGAGAACATCACCTTTATTTCCAAGTCCTTCAACAGAACGGGCGAATACATTTTCAAATCCAATATCATTCCCTCCTGCTGTAAGGTTCGATGTATCAGTCGTAAGTGCTATTGCAGGAAGGGCCGGTCTTTTTAGTTCGTGACTCAGTCTTATAACAAGTTCAGCAGCAATATGCTGGCAGTCGGCCGCACTTCCCCCGTTCCCGCAAAGAAGAAGTTTTTTCCCATCCCTGAATGAATCAGAAAGAATACCTGCAGCAATTAATATGTCATTCAGGCATTTCTCTTCCATCGCTTTTGTTGTATTGGAACTATCATTCAGGGAATCGATTACAAATTTCCTTTTATCCAAGATTTTCTTTCCTAAATATTATTAATTCTCAAACTATTACAGGTAAATTAACATGAATTGCTTCGTGCAAATTCTTTTATCAAAGGCCAGTTATCCTCTGATTCAAAAAAATTGCCTGTGACTATAATCTTCGCGCCATTCTGCACTTTTCTTCTCGCAGTTTCCGGCGTTCGTATACCCCCTCCGACTATAACCGGCAGGGTACAATTCTGTGAAACTGCTTTAACCATTTCATCGGGAACAGGATTTTGTGCTCCTGAACCGGCCTCAAGATAAATAAGTTTCATTCCCAGATATTCCGCAGCAAGTGCAGTAGCCGCAGCTATTTCAGGTTTATTCCTTGGCAAAGGCAGACTTCCGCTCATATATTGTGCGGTAGTTATTGTACCTGATTCAATCAGCATATAACCGGTAGATAGGGATTCGATTCCGGTTTTCTTTATTAAAGGAGCTGCCAGAACATGTTTCCCAATAAGGTGTTCAGGATTTCTTCCGCTGATTACAGATAGAAAGAGAATAGCGTCGGCAGGCTTATAAACCTGGTTAACGTCACCCGGGAAAATAATAGTCGGAAGAGGGCTGTTCTGCTTGACAATTTTAATGCACTTTTCTATATCCCCGTTTACCAAAAGGCTTCCGCCGACTAAAAATCCGTCTACACCGCACTCAGAGCAGTGTTTTACAAATCGTGAAAGTTTTTCTTCCTTATTATTATCCGGATCAATGAGTACAAGGTAGGCTGCGCCTTTTCTTTTTATAGTATTTAAGAGATTATCGTAAGTGCTCATTTAGATTATATTGAAATGCCTGATTGAATATAGGAATTTTGATTAAGAGAATAAAGATTTACGTGGAAATCAATCCTTCATACTTAATGAAATTCTCCCTCTGTCAACCTCCACCGAAATAATTTTTACATTTATAATTTCGCCGACACTTAATTCCTCGAGCGGATTTTTCACATATTTATCAGCAATTTCCGAAATATGCAGCAACCCGTCCTGCTTAACCCCTATATCAACAAATGCCCCGAAATCCACTATATTTCTTACCGTTCCTTTAAGCCGCATACCAACCTGCAAATCTTCCATTTTTAATATATCACTTCTGAGAATAGGTTTGGGAAGCTCCTCACGAGGATCCCTGCCAGGTTTTTTCAGGTTTTCAATTATATCTAAAAGTGTAGGTTCTCCTATACCGATTTCCTCAGCCAGGTTCTTTAGCCCTTTTTGCTTTATAAACAAATCCAATAACGAACCGGATTCATTTACCTGCTTTAATGGAACATTGGATATCTTTAATAGCTTTTCAGCTGCCTGATAAGATTCCGGATGAATGAAAGTATTATCAAATGGATTTTCACTCCCGGGTATCTTTAAGAATCCAGCGGACTGTTCAAAAATCTTTTCTCCCAGTCCTGATACTTCTTTAAGTTCTTCACGCTTATTAAACCTCCCTTTCTTTTCCCTGTACTTAACAATATTATCAGCAATTCTTTTATTTAATCCCGAGACATAATTGAGCAAAGAAGTAGACGCTGTATTAAGATCAACACCTACATAATTAACGCAGCTTTCAACAACATTATCAAGCTTATGCGAGAGTAATTTCTGATCTACATCGTGCTGGTATAAACCAACACCTATTGATTTCGGATCGATTTTTACAAGCTCGGAGAGAGGATCGAGAATTCTTCTTGCAATGGAGATATTTCCTCTCTGGCTCGCTTCCAGATCAGGAAACTCTTTTTTTGCTGTTTCAGAAGCTGAATAAACAGATGCCCCTGCTTCACTTACAATTATATAATGACATTTATGATTTATTTCCTTAATTAATTCAGCTACCAGGAATTCAGTTTCCCTGCTTGCTGTCCCGTTACCGATCGCTATTACTTCAACCTTATATTTTTCCGCAAGTTTAATGATAGTTTTTTTTGCTTCTTCTTTTTTGTTCTGCGGGGGATGGGGATATATAGTAGAACCTTCAAGATATTTACCTGTTTCATCAATCACAGCAATTTTAGATCCTGAAACAAACCCCGGGTCTATTCCCATAATTATCTTTCCGGCAAGCGGCGGCTGTAGAAGCAGCTGTCTAAGGTTGGTAGCAAATATTTCAATAGCATGCAGATCTGACTTTTCTGTAAGCAGGTTCCGTATTTCTCTTTCTATGGATGGAAAAATCAGGCGAGTTAATGAATCTTCTACAACTTCCTCAAGAATATCCATAAAAACAGAATCCCTGAATTCAAAGGCAGTGTCTTTTATAATTTTTAATATTTCGGGATGATCGAAGCTTAATGAGATCCTAAGCATTTTTTCTTTCTCACCCCTGTTAATTGCGAGAAGCTGGTAAGGTTTTATCTTTTTAATATCTATGTTAAATTCATAATAAATCTGGTAAATCTCTTTTCTCTCCCTCTCTTTTAATTTCTCATTCGTTTTATCTTCTCTTTTTTCTTTTGTCTTCTCTGATCTGACAATGGAATTTTCAAGAAGATTTCCCCTTACGTTCTTCCGCACTTCAGCGGTGTCACTAATAATTTCAGCTATGATATCTTTTGCGCCCTGCAATGCTTCCTCAGTTGTGTTAACATCCAGATCCGGATTTATAAATTCTGCCAGTTTCTCTTCAAAGTCTCCTCTGAAATCGGGATTTTGCATTATAAACAATGCAAGAGGTTCAAGACCTTTGGCTTTTGCAATTGTTCCCCTTGTCTTTCTTTTAGGTTTATAGGGAAGATAGATATCCTCCAGTTCCTGAAGTTTCACAGCAGCCAATAATCTATTTTTCAGCTCATCGGTAAGCTTTCCCTGATCTTCTATACTTTTTAAGATTGTTTCCCTTCGCTCATTAAGCAGAGTCAAATAGTTAAGCCGATCTTCAATCTCACGAAGAGCTTCTTCGTTGAGTCCGCCTGTATGCTCTTTTCTGTAACGTGCAATAAAGGGAATGGTAGCACCTTCACCAAAAAGTTTTATGACGGATTCAACCTGGAGGTTTTTAATGTTTAATTCTTTTGCAATTATCGAGGGTATATTCATTTCAAACATTTTATTGTGAGTGGCAAAAGTAGGGATAAAGAATGATACGATTCAATAAGATGTTTGGTTCAGCAGATTTTTCTTTCCTAAAATATTATATTTTTGGAATGGAAATTTATGAGGATCAATATGAGTATTCTGACCGTTTATGAAAAACCTGCCTGTACTACGTGTCGTAATGTTTCAAAAATACTAACCGAAACTGGTGTTGACTTCAACAAGATCAATTACTACATCAAACCATTTACCAGAACAAAGCTTAAAACATTGCTTAAAAAGATGAATATGAAACCTTCTGAATTACTCCGGAAAAATGAGGATGCATATAAGGAACTTGATATCAAAAACAAAAAATATTCCGAGGAAGAAATTCTTAATCTGATGATTAAGAATCCCGATCTTGTGCAAAGACCGATTATAGAAAAAGGCGATAAGGCCATCCTTGCCCGTCCCCCTGAGAAGGTCAGGGAATTGTTTTAACGCATTTATTTTTTGATTAATAGGTCTCTGGGTTACAGTTCCACTGTTTTCTTATCTAACAGCCATCTAACGGCCTTCAAACGGCCTTCAAACGGCCTATGATTATGGCCCCATTCCGTACCATTCCCGCTTCCCAAAGATTTACTTCCAGGCATACTATCAGTAAAATGGATGCGATACAACGTGATAAACAGGTTTCCGACTACATCGATCTTTATGAAAAAGATGCGATATTTATTTGGTGAATTGGTCAGTCTGGTCAGAACTGTATCCCAATTCACCATATAACCTTGCTTAATTGTAATTTTTTGAAGAATGAATTAAGTTATCTGTCTGAGTATCAATTATTTAACTAAAAAAATATTTGACTGGTTTTCGGTAATTAATCACCGCAAAACCATAATAGGATAATATTCTTAAGAATAATTCTGAATAAAGGAATTTTTAGATGGCTAAAGAGAAATCAAAAGCAGAGGAACTTAAAGAAATTGAAATGCGTGAATGGTTATATTCACTTGATTATGTGTATGAACACGGGGGGCCGGAAAGAGTAAAGGAACTCCTCCACCAGCTTCAGATCAGGGCACATAAAGCAGGAGTTGATATTCCCTTTTCTGCAAATACCCCTTATATAAATACAATCCCCCGTGAAAAACAGCCGCCTTTTCCGGGTAACCGTGAAATTGAAAGAAGAATCAAAAGTCTTATCCGCTGGAATGCTATGGCGATGGTTGTTAAAGCGAATAAGCTTGAAAGCGGGATAGGAGGACATATTTCTACTTATGCATCTGCCGCTACACTGTATGAGATCGGATTTAATCATTTCTTCCGGGGTAAAGAGGATAATTATGAAGGAGACCAGGTTTTCTTCCAGGGACATGCTTCGCCCGGAATTTATGCAAGGGCATTTCTGGAAGGCAGACTGACAGTTGAGCAGCTTGAAAATTTCAGAAGAGAATTAAAACCTTCCGGAGGTTTATCATCATATCCTCATCCCTGGCTTATGCCGGATTTCTGGGAATTCCCAACCGTATCTATGGGACTAGGACCCATTATGGCAATCTACCAGGCACGTTTTAATCGTTATCTTGAAGACCGTGCTCTGATTGCAAGAAAAAGAGAAGGACACGTCTGGGCTTTCCTGGGTGATGGCGAAACTGATGAACCGGAAGCACTTGGAGCAATAAGCCTTGCCGCAAGAGAAAAACTTGATAACCTGATTTTTGTAATAAACTGCAACCTGCAGAGACTTGATGGTCCTGTAAGGGGAAACGGAAAGATTATACAGGAGCTTGAGGCAATCTTCCGGGGTGCCGGATGGAATGTAATTAAAGTAGTATGGGGAAGTGACTGGGATCCTCTCCTGGCAAAAGATAAGGAAGGCAAGCTTGTAAAAAGAATGGGAGAAGTTGTAGATGGGCAGTATCAGAAATACTCTGTGGAATCAGGTGAATATATCAGGGAGCATTTCTTTGGTGCAGATGAAGATGTCCTTGAAATGGTAAAGAATCTTTCAGATGAACAATTAAAGAAAATGAAACGCGGCGGTCATGATCCTGAAAAAGTTTATACTGCCTATAAAGCGGCAGTGGAGCATAAAGGTTCTCCCACAGTAATTCTTGCAAAAACTATTAAAGGATACGGACTGGGCGAAAGCGGCGAAGGAAAAAATATCACACATCAGCAGAAGAAACTCAATGAAGAAGAGATGAAAGAATTCAGGTCAAGGTTCGGCATACCGATTTCAGATGAAGAAGTACCCAGCGCTCCTTTTTACAGACCTGCAGAAGATAGTCCTGAAATGAAATACCTCAAAGAAAGAAGAGAGGAACTTGGCGGATATTTGCCCAAGAGAAATACAAATATCAGACCTATTAAAACGCCTCCTGAAGATATTTTCGAAGAATTTTATAAAGGCACAGAAGAGCGTGAAGTCTCAACCACTATGGTGTTTGTAAGAATACTCGCCAAACTATTGAAGGATAAAGAAATCGGTAACTTAATCGTCCCTATAGTTCCGGATGAAGCAAGAACATTCGGGATGGAAGCACTTTTCAGGCAGATCGGCATCTATTCTCATGCAGGACAGTTATACGAACCGGTCGATAAAGAAAGTCTTCTTTATTATAAAGAAGCTCAGAACGGCCAGATACTTGAAGAAGGGATTACTGAGGCCGGCTCAATGTCTTCTTTCATTGCTGCAGGAACTGCATATGCAACACATGGTATAAATATGATTCCTTTCTTTATTTACTATTCAATGTTCGGCTTCCAGAGAATGGGCGATCTTGTGTGGGCTGCGGGAGATATGCAGTGTAAAGGATTTCTTGTTGGCGGAACTGCGGGAAGAACTACTCTTAACGGTGAAGGTCTCCAGCACCAGGATGGAAACAGTCACCTGCTTGCCTATTCAATTCCTAACCTTGTCACATACGATCCTGCATTTGCATATGAACTTGCAGTGATTATCAGGGACGGAATAAGAAGAATGTATGAAGAACAGGAAAAAGTTTTCTATTATCTTACCGTAATGAATGAAAATTATCCGATGCCGCAAATGCCTGAAGGAGCAAAGGAAGGAATTGTAAAAGGCATGTATAAATTCAAGTCTTCAAATAAAAAACACTAAATTAAGCGCTCAGCTATTTGGAAGCGGAACAATTCTGAATGAAGTCCTTAAAGCACAGGAAATCCTTGAAGAAGAATTATAAAGTGGCAGCAGATGTTTGGAGTGTTACGAGCTATAAGGAACTCAGAAGGGACGCTCTTGAGGTTGAAAGATGGAATATGCTCCATCCTTCTGAAAAACCGAGAGTTCCGTATATTACACAAAATGCTTAAAAATGAAAAGGGAGTTTTCGTCGCATCAAGTGATTATGTTAAAGCCCTGCCCGATTCAATTTCCAAATGGATTCCAGGTGAACTTGATGTCCCTCGGAACTGATGGATTCGGAAGAAGCGAAGGCAGAGCGGAACTGAGAGATTTCTTTGAAGTGGATGCAAAGCATATTGTCCTTGCAGCTTTGTATGCTCTGGCAAAAGAAGATAAAATTAAAATGACTGCGGTAGAAAAGGCAATTAAACAGCTTGATGTTGATCCGGAAAAACCGGATCCCGTCAATGCATGAATGATTTAGGTTCTTACTGTTGAATGAAAATATTTTAATCAGGAAATACAAATGGCTACAGAATTTAAATTACCCGAGCTTGGAGAGAATATTGACTCGGCTGATATAATAAATGTCCTAATTAAACCCGGCGATAATATAGATGTTGATCAAAGCGTTATAGAAATTGAAACGGATAAAGCAACCATAGAAGTTCCTTCAACCCTGAAGGGAACAATAAAAGAAGTTAAGGTAAAAGCAGGCGATAAGGTCAAAGTAGGACAGGTGATCTTCATCGTTGAGGATGGTAAAGAGCTGCTTAAAAAGAGTGAGGAAAAGAAAGTATCTGAAAAGAAAGAACCTCAAAAAGAAAACCCCGCCGAAGAAAAAGAAGTTAAAGTCCGGGCAGCAGAAAGTCCAAAACAGGAAGTAAAGAAAAAGAGGACGGTAAAAGAATGGTTGAGTTCAAACTCCCTGAACTCGGGGAAAATATTGAATCAGCCGATATTATAAAAGTGCTTGTAAATGAGGGTGATAAAATCGAACACGACCAGGGAATAATAGAGATTGAAACCGACAAGGCCACAATAGAAGTCCCCTCTGATGTTAGCGGTACAGTCATTGACATTCTCGTTAAAGGAGGTGAAAAAGCCAAAGTGGGACAGACCATACTTAAAGTTGAAACCGCTGAAACTTTAGGAAAAATTGAAGAAGAAGTTTCCAAAGCTCCAGAGATCCGGGAAGAAAAACCAGAAACACCCGTGTCCAATGAGAAAATAGTAACCGGGGGTAAACTTACTGAATTAAGACCCGGAGAAATAGAAGAACAACCGCCAATAATGACAAATGCAGCGCCTGCTGCTCCATCTGTTAGAAGAATAGCCCGCGAACTTGGCGTGGATATCAATAAAGTTAAAGGCTCAGGTCCTAATGGCAGAATTTCAATGGATGATGTTAAAGCTTTTGTGAAAAATATTAATGAAGAAATCGAATCAGGAGGAATCGGCACTGGTATCAGGCACGAAGCCCTCCCGGATTTCGCGAAATACGGCGATGTTGAACGAAAATCGATGAGTAAAATCCGCGCAAAGACAGCAGAGCACCTAAGTTATGCGTGGGCTGTTACTCCTCATGTCACCCAGTTTGATAAAGCGGATATTACAAATCTGGAAAAATTAAGAAAAGAATTTAATCCTGAAATTGAAAAAGCAGGAGGCAAGCTTACTGTAACTTCGATCCTTGTTAAGGTTGTTACGGCTGCAATGAAAACATTTTCGCAGTTCAATTCCAGCATTGATATGGAAAAGAATGAAATAATATTCAAGAAATATTTTAATATCGGAATTGCAGTTGATACTGAAAATGGTTTACTCGTTCCTGTCATTAAAAATGCAGATACAAAAAGCCTGAAAGAAATTTCAATTGAAATGAATCAGCTTGCTGAAAAGGCAAGAAACAGGAAAATCTCAATTGAGGAAATGCAGGGAGGTTGTATAACCATTACGAATCTCGGAGGTATTGGAGGGACATCCTTTACTCCCATAGTAAACTCACCGGAAGTTGCGATACTTGGGGTTTCACGGGGTGAGATAATCCCGGTCTATAAAGAAAACAGGCTGGTACCGAGATTAATGCTCCCGCTGTCATTATCATATGATCACAGGATAATTGACGGGGCTGACGCGGCCCGTTTTCTGAGATGGGTTTGTGAGGCGCTCGAACAACCGCTGAAAATATTAATGTAATTTATTAAAGAAATAAGTTCAGTCAGGTTAAGAATAATTCCTTTCATAGCACTGAACTTATGCCCAGGAGAAAATTAAATGCCTAAACAAGTTACTGTAATCGGTGCGGGGCCCGGAGGATATGCCGCTGCTTTTTATGCGGCTGATCTAGGGATGGATGTTACCTTAATCGATAAAGAAATAAACCCCGGCGGTGTCTGCCTTTACAGGGGCTGTATCCCGTCGAAAGCACTGCTGCATGCAGCTAAAGTTATAAATGAATCAAAAGAAGCCAGGAACTGGGGTATAGAGTTCGGTGAACCAAAAATAAATGTTGACCGCCTTCGTGAATGGAAGAATGAAGTGGTAAAACAGCTGACTGGCGGAGTCGGGATCGTGGCCAGGCAAAGAAAAGTAAAATATATTCAGGGGACTGCAGTATTTGTAAACTCTAATACCCTTGAGATTAAGAAAGCAGATGGTTCAATTGAAAATCATCAGTTTGAAAATGCCATTATTGCAACAGGTTCTGTTATTGCTACTATTCCGGCATTGAACATTGACAGTAAAAGATTATTAAACTCAACTACAGCTCTTGATCTTCCTGAAATTCCTGAAACATTGCTGGTTATCGGCGGTGGTTACATAGGACTTGAGCTTGGTTCTATCTACCATTCACTTGGAACGAAAGTTTCCGTTGTTGAAATGATGCCCGGTCTGCTTCCCGGAGCTGATCGTGATCTTGTTTCTCATCTTTCAAAAAAGCTAGAAAAAGAATTTGAAAAGATCATTCTTAAAGCCAGAGTCGTTGAAATGCAGGAAACGAAAAACAAAATAAAAGTTAAAATTGAAAATGAAAACGGGAGTGAGACTCACGAGTATGATTATGTTTTGATGTCAGTCGGAAGGAAACCATACACTGAAGGCCTGGGACTGGAAAATGCACGTGTAACAACCAATGAAAGAGGCTGGATTAGAGTCAATAAGCAAATGAAAACCGATGCCGATAATATTTATGCCATCGGGGATATTGTGGGTGAACCAATGCTTGCTCATAAAGCATCGCACGAAGCAAGAGTCGCCGTTGATACAATTGCCGGAGAAAAAGTTGCTTTTGAGCCTCTGGCAATACCAGCTGTTGTGTTTACTGATCCTGAGATTGCATGGGCAGGATTGACCGAAAACCAGGCAAAAGAAAAAAATATAAAGTACGAACTGGCAAAATTTCCATGGGCCGCATCAGGCAGGGCAACTACACTCGGACGAAGTGATGGAGTAACAAAACTTATTCTTGATCCTGAATCGCAGAGATTATTGGGAATCGGAATCTGCGGACCAGGTGCAGGGGAGTTAATTGCAGAAGGTGCCCTTGCAATTGAAATGGGAGCTAATGTTACCGATCTGAAGTTAACTATACACCCTCATCCGACATTATCCGAAACCATAATGGAAGCGGCTGAAGCTTTCTTCGGACAGAGCACACATATGTATAAACCAAAAAGAAAAAAGTAATTATTCCAGTATCTCCTTTATCTCATTCAGGCTTGTTACAGGTCTTTCACAAACATAATTTCTGCAAATATATACCGTCGTTTTGTTATCAACCTGAGTTTGTAATTCAGTAAAGGGAGAAATCTTTGTAAGGATATCATACTCAGGATCCTTGAATAAAATTATTTTATTGGGAATAAATTTTTTTCTGAAATATTCAATAATTTCCCGTGTGACAATGTCATCCTTATATCCTGCAATAACTATTTCAAATGATTCACCAAATCCGAAATCAAGACCGCTTAATGTCTGGGAAAATGCCGAGGGCATATGGGTTATCTGATCTGAAAAAGCATTTACAATCCCGAAAGCCTTATCTTCCAGAGAGCTATCCCCGGTTATTCTCCCTAATCTTAAGAGATTAAGTATTGCCGCTGAATTACCCGATGGTATAGCACCGTCATATATTTCTTTTTGCCTGACAATCAATTCTTCTCCGTAATCCGGGGTAAAGAAAAAACCACCGACGGTATTATCCCAAAAGTACTGTATCAAAACATTGTTTAATTCAGCGGCCTCCTCCAGCCAGGTAATATTAAAGGTTGCTTCATACAGATCAATAAATGCGGAAACTGTGAAAGCATAATCATCGATGTTTGCAACAATGCCGGCTTCGCCATTTCTGTACCGGTGTAGTAATTTCCCGTCCTTATCTTTTAACTTATTATGTATGAATTCTGCCGCCTTAATTGCTGATTCCCGGTATAAATGACTTCCAAATACTTGTGAAGCCTTAGCAAATGCAGAGATCATCAATGCATTCCAGTCAGTTAGTATTTTATCATCTTTGTGTGGATGAACTCTTTTTTCACGGTATTCAAATAGTTTCTTCCCTACTTTTTCTATTTTCTCTTTTATAATACTCTCAGCAATATGTCTTTCTTCTGCAATCTCCTTATAAGATTTTTTAAGGCGAAAAATATTTTTCCGAGAATCACTTCCGTTTATTGGATCTGTAAAATTGCCTTCTGCTTTCACGTTATAGACCAATGCTGTTAATTCAGCATCCTCGCCGAGAAGACTCGTTATCTCGCCCTTCGTCCATAAATAAAACTTACCTTCCTCCCCTTCACTGTCGGCATCTTCAGCAGAATAAAAACCGCCTTCAGGTGAAGTCATATCTCTCAGAATATATTGAAGAATTTCCTCAACCGTCTCTTTATATATTTCTTTTCCGGTCACCTGGTATAATTCAGTATATGAAATAACAAGCAATGCCTGGTCATATAGCATTTTTTCAAAGTGAGGAACCAGCCATTCTCTGTCAGTTGAATAACGGTGGAATCCAAAACCTATGTGATCATAAATTCCCCCTTTCCTCATTTCCTGCATCGTTTTCTCAATCATCTGTAAAGCTTCATCGTTCTTAAATCTTGCATTAAACCTTAAAAGGAAATTCAGATTATGCGGAGACGGAAATTTAGGGGCAGTTCCAAATCCCCCGGATTCAGGATCATATCTTCTTTTAAATTCATTAAAAGCCTTTGCAAAAATATTTACATCTATTTCCTTTTCTGATGCGGTTGAATTCTGATTCAGTGCAATTATAATTTCTGAAGCTGATTTATTTATTTCTTCGCGTTTGTTCTGCCATATATCTTTTATCCGTGGAATAATTTCTCTCATCCCGGATCTGCCGAATCTCGAATCCTTCGGAAAGTACGTTCCTGCGAAGAATGGTTTCTTATCGGGTGTCATTATAATTGTTAATGGCCAGCCGCCGCTCCCGGTTAACATCTGGCAAACCGACATATAGACACCATCAATATCCGGTCTTTCTTCCCTATCCACTTTTATCGAAACAAAGACATCGTTCATCAATCCGGCAATTTCTTCATCCTCGAAAGATTCTTTTTCCATAACATGACACCAATGACAGGTGGAATAGCCAATTGATAAGAATACAGGTTTATCCTCTTTCTTTGCTTTTTCAAAGGCTTCTTCGCTCCATGGAAACCAATCAACAGGATTATCAGCATGCTGCAGCAGATAAGGACTATTCTCTTTTGAAAGACGATTCATTTTTTTTCATTTCTTAAGAATATTTTAATTACATTATTTTCATGAATATTTATTTTATAACCTTTCGGAGGGGATATGAAAAAAATAAATTCAAAAATATTTGTATCGATCTTCTTAGCAACATTTTTAATTGCAGCACTCTCTGAGCTCAAAGCTCAATCAATAAATACTGATCTCTATCAGTATCTTTCTCCTGTACCAGGGTCAGTATTGGTTATGCCGTCTACTTCAATAATTATACGTTATGGAGAAACGTTTTCTTCTCTGACTTCTCAGAGTATATCATTCATAAAATTAACAGGAGAAAAAAGCGGCTTTCATACAGGGCAACTAATCCTGCTTGAAAACGACAAACTTTTAGCATTCAGTCCGGCAGTTCCTTTTGAATATGGTGAAAAAGTAACAGTAGAGTTAGAGAATAATTTTGAATTAACCAATGGAAATTATGCTCCATATTTAAAATATACTTTTAGAATTGCAGAAAAGAAAATAAATGAGAATAGAGATGCCCTGACATTTTTGAAGCCGGATTTGATCAGCAGAAACGTAAATAAATCCATTCTTAATAAACACCAGAATTTAAATCAGGATAGTCTGCCTGCCGATTTTCCCGGGTATACAGTTACTGACAATAACCCGGCTGCAGGATATATTTTCTTTTCTCCATTTACCTTTCCATTCAATAATTCAACTTATTTAATAATATCAGATAATTATGGAGTGCCTGTATTTTACAGAAAAATGCCGATTATAGTTTTTGATTTTCAAAAACAACCAAACGGCAACTTAACATATTTTGATACGCATGATGGTTTATATTATGAAATGAATAATAAATATCAAATAATAAATACGTATAATATGAAAAATGGATATTCAACAGATATCCATGAAATCAGGATTTTGGATAATGGTCACTCCCTTATGTTTTCATATGATCCGGAGCCTGTAAGAATGGATTCGGTTGTTATGGGAGGAGATTCAGATGCTGTGGTAATAGGATTAGTTCTGCAGGAACTGGATGAAAATAAAAATCTCGTGTTTCAATGGAGAAGCTGGGATCACTTTAAAATAACAGATGCTGCAGACGATATTAATTTGAGGGATTCACTAATCGATTACGTGCACGGAAATGCCATTGAGGTAGATTATGATGGAAGTATTTTGTTATCCTCCAGACATATGGATGAAATAACCAAAATTAATCGGACAACAGGCGCGATGATATGGAGATGGGGCGGGGTGCATTGTAAAAATAATCAGTTTACGTTTATAAACGATTCTATCGGGTTTTCGCATCAGCACCATATAAGAAGGCTGCCAAACGGAAACTATACACTTTTTGATAATGGGAATCTGCATTCGCCGCAATTTTCAAGAGCAGTCGAATACCAGATGGATGAACCCAACAAGTTAGTTACTTTAATTTGGGAATACAGAAATGATCCTGTAACGTATACGGATGCCATGGGCAGTGTACAGAGATTGGAAAATCATAACACGGTTATGGGCTGGGGCTCTAATAATGCTCCGCCTAATATTTCTGAGGTTGGTCCCGATGGTATGCAGAAACTTTCATTTACATTTTCCGATGCTACTTACTGCTATAGAGCATTCAAATATGACTGGGATACGGATTTATTTACCAGCGACAAAGATATCCTGGACTTTGGAGTTGTACCGGTCGGTGAATCAGGGATTGTCGGTTTTCACCTGACCAACAATAACACCGAAACTGTGGAAATTAACTCCATTTATAATCGTGATTCGGCTTTTACCTTTCAGCAGCAGCTGCCAATCGTGATACCTCCCCAGAATACTGTAAACCTTTCGGTAAAATTTACTCCGGAAACAGGGGGAATTTTTAAGGACGATCTCCATCTGCGATGGCAAACAGAAGGACAGAGAATTGCAAAGGTAATTCATTTATCAGGGTTTACAGATTCAGTTTATGTGCACGTCGATGAGAACAGGCAGACAATAGATTTCTCATTAAGTCAAAATTATCCGAATCCGTTTAACCCTGTTTCTAAAATTAAGTATTCTCTTTCCCACAGCTCTCTTGTAAAGTTACAGGTATTTGATATCCTGGGAAATGAAATATCGACCCTTGTTAATACGGAACAACCTGCGGGAAATTATGAAATAGAATTTAATGGATCAGATCTGGCAAGCGGGATTTATTTCTACAGGTTTAGTGCCGGTGAATTTACATCAATTAAAAAAATGTTATTGCTGAAGTAACTTTGACGAATGTTTTAAGGCGGTTTATATGAATAAACTGCCTTTTTTATCTCTTTAACGTTAATTCAATCGGTTACTTGTTCGCAAACTTGCAATAAACTCCCCTCTTCTTTTTGATAAGTTGTTAAGGATAAACATTTTTGATAATTTTCCCTCACATTTTATAAAAAATCCATATGAATAATAAAAATAATTTTTTATTGCCTGCACTCATCGGTTCTGCGGCAATTATCATTTGCGCGATTATTCTTGCTGTAACCTGGAAGTCAAATTATTCCTCAAATCAGACCATAAATGTAACGGGTTCAGCAAAGAGAGATATAATCTCTGACCTCGGGGTCTTAAGAGGGACAATTAATGCACAGGCTCCTACCGCAGATGCAGCCTACAGAGAGCTTTTAAGGATGAAACCTATTCTTATATCTTATCTTTCTGCCAGAGGTTTTCCTGAAAATAAGATAGAATTTTACACCATTAATAGCTACCCGATATATGAAATAGGAGCAAATGGCTACCAGACCGGAGTAGTAAGAGCTTATAACTATAATCAGAGAATTGAAATACAATCCACAGATGTGAATAAGATAAAAGAGATTTCGCTTGATATTCCTTCTGTTGTTGAAAAAGGAGTTAATTTTAACGTTGAACAGCCCGAGTATCACTATACAAAACTTGCAGAACTGAAAATTGATATACAGGCTGACGCAGCCAAAGATGCAATGATTCGTGCGGAGAAAATTGCAAAAGCAACAAGCCGTTCACTGGGTCCTATGAGGGATGCACGGATGGGAGTCATACAAATTACTCCGAAGCTCTCAAACCAGGTTTCTGATTATGGAATAAATGACCTGAGTTCTATCGAAAAGGAAATTACAGCTGTAGTGAATGCATCTTTTGAGATCGAATAATTTAAATGAACAAAAACGAAACTGAATAATGACAAAACCTCAAATATGGGTAGCCGCTTTCCTGGTTCTATTCCTGCTTTTATTCCTTCTTCAGAGAGTAACTCATGAACCTGAAAGAAAATCTACCGGCCCTGTGAATAACCCTGCTTCACAGCAGAATATGGCATCCAATGAAAGTATGAGTCCTGTAGAACTGATCAATAAACTCGGATGCAGAAACTGCCACGGCCAGGATCTTGCAGGAACAAAAACGGCTCCCCCTCTGCTCGGCCTTCAGAAGTTCTGGAGCAAGGATCAGTTGATTAATTACCTGAGAAATCCTTCCTCATTTATGGATTCAAAAAGATTCCAGGAATATCAGCAGCAATATCCCAATATGGTTATGCCTTCTTTCAATAATATAAACGTTCAGGAATTAGGAAAGATATCAGAATATCTCTTAACGCAGTAAATGAACTTGTTGAAGCAGGATGTCAACTCTCCAGGGGAGTATCCTTAAAAGGTATGTCTGACATTTTGTCAGACTGGTGATCTGAGGACAATAAAAGTATAGAATAAACGACTCCGGGACGACTCTTAGATGACTCAGAAACGAATTTAATAGAGGGGCTAAATTTGCTGAAAAACCACATTTTCACTATCCTCATTTTAAGACATATGACAAAATGGCAACCCATATTCTGCTGACTCAGGCATAAAAAAACCTTCAAGGTATGCAGTTAAAACAATGTGTTAACCTTGAAGGTTGAAAATACTCAGGCTACAGTTACTTCTTTACTTAAGTAGACATCCTGAATAATATTAAGGAGTTTAACACCATCCTTCATCGGACGCTGAAAAGATTTTCTACCGCAAATTAGTCCCATACCACCGGCTCTTTTATTAATAACAGCAGTTCTTGCTGCTTCTGCAAAATCATTTTCGCCTGAAGCACCGCCGCTGTTTATAAGTCCGGCTCTTCCCATATAGTTATTAATTACCTGATAGCGTGTAAGATCTATCTGATGATCTGTCGTAAGATCTTCGTAAACCTTCTTACTGGTTTTACCGAATTTGATTGCATTGAAGCCGCCGTTGTTTTCAGGGAGTTTCTGTTTTATAATATCAGCTTCAATAGTGACGCCCAGGTGATTTGCCTGTCCGGTTAAATCTGCTGAAACATGATAGTCTTTATCTTTTTTAAAATCGTTATTACGAAGATAGCACCAGAGGACGGTTGCAAGTCCGAGTTCGTGTGCGTACTGGAATGATTCGCTGACTTCTACTATTTGCCGGTCGCTTTCCTCCGAACCGAAATAAATTGTTGCACCGACCGCAGCAGCTCCCATATCATAAGCCTGCTCCACCCCGGCAAACATGATCTGATCATAATGATTGGGATAAGTTAAAAGCTCGTTATGATTTATTTTCAGAATGAAAGGAATTTTATGTGCATACTTCCTTGAGCACATCCCGAGAACACCAAGTGTTGAAGCTACGGCATTGCAGCCACCTTCTACAGCAAGCTTTGCAATATTCAGGGGATCAAAATATTCAGGATTCGGTGCAAATGAAGCTCCGGCACTATGTTCTATTCCCTGGTCTACAGGTAGAATTGAAACATAACCGGTGCCTGCGAGTCTCCCGGTGCTGAATATCCATTGAAGATTTTTGAGGACGTTTATATTTCTATCAGTCTGGGCAAAAACTCTGTCAACGAAATCAGGTCCCGGCAGGTTTAATTGTTCTTTTGGAAATTTTGCTTTATAGCTCAGAAGTGCATCTGCTTCACTCCCAAGTAATTCTTTTATTTTATCTGCCATTTTAGTCTCCTCTTATTTAAGTATTTATTTAATAAGATAATGTTATTTCCTCTTCTCATCAAAATTAGAGCTTCTGTTTACGCGAAAAAGTTAAGATTTAAGATCTCTTTCTATCAATAGAATTAAAAACTGCTTCCGCGTGTGAACGGGAATTCTCTATGAAATACCTGCTGGTATCCATTCCGCCGCAAACCACTCCTGCAAGATATATTCTTTCTTTGTTAGTTTCATAAGATTCTACGTTAAATACGGGATTTTGTTCACCGGAAATTTCGATTCCCGCTTTTCTCAGAAAATCAAAATCAGGGTGATATCCCGTCATTGCAAAAACAAAATCGTTTTTAACTGTTAATGTTCCGTCAGGTGTTTCAATATCTGCCTCATCCGGTCTGATTTCTGTTACCCTGGAATTAAAATAAGCTTTGATAGATCCTTCATTTATCCTGTTTTCTATATCTGGGCGAACCCAGTATTTAACGGTTTCCTTAAGTGAGTCCTCCCTGATTACCATAGTCGCATCAGACCCCCGGCGGTAGGTTTCCAGTGCAACATCTACGGCAGAATTTCCTCCGCCTATCACAATAAGATTCAGATAAACATAAGGATGAGCCTCATCGAAATAATGTTTTACCTTGGAAAGATTTTCACCGGGAATATTTAAAAGGTTTGGTTTATCATAAAATCCCGTAGCGATAATAATATTATCCGCATCATATGTCTGCTTATCACTTACAACCCGGTAAACTCCCTTATTGTCCTTAATTGCAAGAACTTTTTCATAAGTTTTTACATTAAGATTCCAGCTGTTGACTACTCTTCTGAAATACTCAAGAGCTTCTCGCCTTGTGGGTTTATCTCCATGGGAGACAAAAGGAACCTTGCCAATTTCAAGTCTCTCTGAAGTCGAAAAGAAAATCATATTCGTGGGATAATGAAAAAGCGAGTTTACCAGGCAGCCCTTCTCTATTATCAGGTGATTATAATTTCTTTTAACAGCCTCTATTCCGCAGGATATACCAATTGGTCCCGCACCTATAATTATAACATCATAATTAAAATTCATAGGAATATTGATCTTTTGTTTGACTATGACTTATAAATTTAATGAAATGGGAATAAAAAGTTATTATCAGGAGATAAACAGTAATTCGAAATTGTTTAAAATAAAAACGGCGTGATCAACACGCCGTTTAATCTAAAAATCACCTTTCGGCTATTCTATGATTTCAATTAAAGCGCTTGCAACAGTACTGCCATCACTATCAAGCAGGAAAACCCTGTAAAATCCGGCTTCTTCAAATTTCAAATCACTATCAGAGTTTTTGGCGAAAAATACATAACTCATATCTTTTTCGACCGTGTAATCAAATTTCTTGTAATAATCAAACTCTCCCGTACGGAAATTGTACTTGTCAAACTGGACATGAACATCTTCCAGATTCAATGCATGATCACATTTTACCATTACTGTAAGATATCCCTTGGTGAACCGGTCGCTTACTCCAATCTCACCTTTATCCGAATCATAACGTTCGCAGAAATAAAGAACGGGTTCACTCTGTGCTGATAATTCAGCCCTGAATCCCAGTCCTGCAAAAAGAAGAATAAAAAGTAGAAGTTTTTTCATTTTATGACTCCTTGTTAATTTGTATTGTGAATGATTTTAGGTAGATATTAATTGAATATTGATTGAGATCCTGATAATGTAATCCTAAAGCTAAAGCGGAACGGAAAAGAATCTGAGTGAGATGTTGATTTGTTAATCATTTGATATTTCATAGAATCCGGAATTATATGAGTTCAATTTTTATTTTTATCAGGTGCGATATTAAATAAAATATTTGAAAAAAGCACTCATTATTTTGAAAATTTAACAAATTAAAGCAGATTTTTTACTATTACCGCAGGTTTGGATAAACAATCTGATCATCCTATAAAATCTTGCAACCGTTTATCCCATTATTTTTCCATCCATAGCTTAATTTTCTTAACTTAAAAAGCTAATTTTTTCATATTATTTAGGGAGCTTTTATGAACCGGCTCAAATCCTATACGATTGTTTTATTCACACTGCTGTTTGTAATCACTTCTTTTGCACAAACCAAAGAAAGAAAGGAAATTCCTGAAAATTATAAATGGAAGCTTACCGATCTTTATACCTCTATCGCAGAATGGAAAAATGCCAAGGAAGATATCAGTAAAAACATCGATAAAGTTGAATCCTATAAAGGAAAACTTGATAAGGATGCTCAAGCGCTGCTTGATGCAATGAATATTTATTTCAGTACTGTGAAGGAGTACTACCAGTTTTCATCCTATTCAGGTTTACTGGCAGATGAAGATGTCTCAATTGCCTCAAACCAGGCTTTGAGACAGGACGCATCGACTCTCGGAACAAAATTCTCGGAATCAACAGCGTGGATCAGGCCGGAAATCCTGGCAATTGATCCTGCTAAGGTTAAAGACTTCTTTGCGAGAGAACCGAAGCTTAACCAATACAAAGTGTATATTGAAGACATACAGAGAATGAGGGCACATACGCTTTCCGCAGATCAGGAGAAAATTCTTGCCTCATTCGGGTTAATAACCGATACACCTTCGGATGTTTATAATATTTTCAACAATGCCGAAATGCCTTACGCAAAAGTTAAACTGTCAACAGGCGAAGAAGTTACACTTACGAATTCAGCTTACACAAAATACAGGTCAACAGATGTAAGGGATGACCGCGCTAAAATATTTGAAGCTTTCTTCAATAACTATGGTGATTTTAAAAATACTATCGGGTCAAACTATGCGGGTAAAGTAAAGACTGATTACGTTTATGCAAAGGATCGTAATTATGAATCAGCTCTTGCTGCATCGGCTGATGGTCCTAATATACCTGTAAGTGTTTATACAAACCTCATTAATCAGATTCACAACAGCATCCCTACACTTCAGCGTTTCCTTCAGCTAAAGAAGAAGATGCTCGGGGTTGATACACTGCATTATTATGATCTTTATACGCCCCTGGTTAAAAAAGTTGAAATGAACTTTACAGTTGAACAGGGAGAAGATATAATAAAGAATGCACTCAAACCCATGGGTGAAGATTACATCGCCACACTCAATAAAGCATTCGGGAACGGATGGATAGATTTTATGCCTAATGTTGGAAAGCGCAGCGGGGCATATTCATCAGGGAGTGCATATGATGTTCACCCGTATATACTGCTGAACTGGAATGATGATTATGAATCAGTTTCTACGCTGGCTCACGAACTTGGACACACCATGCACAGTTATTTCTCAAGCAAGAACCAGCCTTTCCAGACTGCCGATTACCCCACTTTTGTTGCGGAAATAGCCTCAACCTTTAATGAAAATCTTCTTAATCATTATATGGTTGATAATGCAAAAAATGATGATGAGAAATTATATCTCCTCGGCAGCTATCTGGATTTATTGAGACTTACTATTTTCCGCCAGACTCTATTTGCTGAATTCGAGTTAAAAGTACACGAAATGGCAGAAAACCAGCAGTCAATTACAGGAGAACAATTGTGCACTATGTATTATGACCTGGTAAAAGAATACTACGGAAACGATAAAGGAATTTGCGTTGTGGATCCATACGTCGCATATGAATGGGAGTATATACCCCATTTCGTTAATTATACTTATTACGTCTACCAGTACTCGACCTCACTTATTTATTCTACCGCACTGGCAGAAAAAGTATTAACTGAAGGACAACCCGCTGTGGATAAATATTATAATATACTAAAAGGCGGAAGTTCTGAATACCCGATTGAACTTATAAAGAAAGCCGGTATTGATCCCCTTTCAGCAGAACCGTTTGAGCTTACTATGAAGAAGATGAACAAAGTAATGGATCAGATGGAAGAGATACTCTCTAAGAAATAATTTTCCTTATACTATCTAAAAATAATGAAAGTTACCCCCGCTATTCGGGAGGTAACTTTTTTTTGTGACATAACGATTTCCTTCCTGTACTCAACAGAGAAAATGTTTTTACAGTTTAGTAACCATCTTCTTTGATCTCCTTCTCTGTTATCCCACCATATTTAGAAACCTGATCCTTTATTTCTGATGCTTTCCCTATTAATACAAACTGCAGTTTATTTTCGGGGAAATACTTATTGATTATCCTGTTGGCATCATCAAGTGTCAGGGCATCAACATTTTTCTCAAAATCATTTATGTATGAATCATCAAGGTTATAGAAAAACATTGTGGTTAAAAGATTTGCAAGAGAACCGGATGTTTCATAATCCGGCGGGAACTGGCCCTTTATATAATTTTTGGCTGAGGTTAAGACGGTTTCATCAATTCCTTTTGTATGCAATCTGTTCAGTACCTGCAGGGCAAGATCAATAGCTTGTATTGTGGTGGCAGTTTTTGTGAAACTATAAATGGTGAATAAACCTGAATCGCGGTACCTGCTGAAAAAGCTTCTTGCACCATAAGTTAAACCTGCATTAACGCGCAATTCATCATTTAGCCACGAAGTAAATCTCCCGCCAAGAATCGTATTTACAACATTAATTCCAATCATATCAGGATTATTCATTGGTACACCATATCCCCCGATATAGAATGTTGTCTCATACGAATCATTTTTATTTACAAGAAGCACACGGCTGCTATTTAATCCGGGGAAACCGGTCAATTCAGTTTTTTCCGATTTATTGAAACCGGGCTTCCACCTGCTGAACAAATCTGAAATTTTCTTCTTCATATCAGAAGCAGAAAAGTCCCCGACCACAGCAATCGCTGCCTGTGACGGGATATAATTCCGCGCATAAAAATCTTTTACCGAATTTACATCTATTTTTTCGAGCGAAGATTTGGTACCCTCAACCGGGTTGCCGTACGGATTACCCTGATAAATAAAATGTCTGAAATATTCATCAATTACACTGCGGGGACTTTCCTTTTCCTGATCGAGCTCCTGTACTAATCTTTCTTTTCTTTTATCAACTTCATCTTTTGGAAAGACCGGTGAAGTCACAACCTCCATAAATATGGGAAGAAGTTTATCTGCATCAGAATTTTTAAAAGATAAAATCACTTTTGATCCTTCCAGATCAGCATTGGTTGATATATCCGCACCTAAAAAATCGAATGTCTCTTCAATGTCATTTTTGGTATAATTTTCGGTACCGAATAGAAGTGATTCGGCAGTTAAATAAGCCAGGCCGTTGTTCCCTTCATCATTAACCGCTCCTGCCGGGAAAATCGAAGAGACATAGACAATCGGTACTTCGTGTTGTTCCATAAGATATATTGTCAGGCCGTTGCTTAATGTAAATTTTTCATAATGAGGTATTTTGAAGGATGATTGACTTTGTCCTGCTGAGGGAATGGGTGAAAATAAAATGATTAAGAATGCAATGACAATTAATATTCTTAACTTTTTCATTTTTCCTCCTCAGGTTCAAGTATTCCTAATGTCCGGTTTGAATCAGTGAAATATTTCTGAGCGACTCTTTTAATATCTTCCAATGTTACCTTATTGTACTCATCAGGAGCTTCAAAAAGCTTTTTATAATCACCGAAGAATAGTTCATAAGTGCCGATCGTATTTGATTTACCGTCTATAGTTTCCATACTGTGGTAGAATTCCATTACTTTCTGATTTTTAACTTTCTGTAATTCATCTTCGCTCACACCGTAAACTTTGATGCTGTCAAGCTGATAGTAAATTTCATTCGCAAGTGAATCCGGGGAAACACTGTCTGCACAGATACTGTATATTGTAAAAAAATAAGGGTTGAGTGACATCTCCTGGTAAGCCCCTATAGAAAGTGCAAGCTGTTTTTTATCAACAAGCGCACTGTACAGTCTCGAAGTATTCCCGGAAGATAAAATCGAGCTTAAAAGATCAAGAGCGTAATAATCTTCGGACATTGACTCCGGTGTGTGATAAACAAGCATAATATTGGGTGATGACACTTCTTTATGAACAATAATTCTCTTCTCTCCGATCTGAGGAGGTTCTACAGTGTGAATTTCCCGGGGTGGAGTATTTGCCGGTATCGGAGCAAGATATTCATTGCATAATTCTTTAACCTGCTGAAGATTTACATCTCCCGAAATAACAAGTATGCCGTTGTTTGGTGCATAATATGTTTTAAAGTAATTAACGAGATCATCTTTCGTCCAGTTCTTTATATCCGATTCCCATCCTATCACTGGCCAGCGGTACGGATGTGCAATCATTGCTGATGCAACAACCTGTTCGGAAAGAAGCCTGTAGTTGCTGTTTTCAAGACCTGTGCTTCTTTCAGAAAGGATGACACCTCTTTCACTCTCAATCATTTTATCATTGAAATCCAGACAGCAGATTCTGTCTGATTCAAGCTTAAACATTGCCTCAATTGAGCCTGATGGGAACCAGTCCGTGTAAACAGTCATATTTTTTGTAGTATAAGCGTTATTTGCACCCCCGGCTGCTTCCATTGTCCTGTCAAACATTTTAGGTCCGTATTCTTTTGCACCGTTAAACATCATATGTTCAAAGAAATGAGAGATGCCGGTTATACCCGGATATTCATTCCTGGAACCGACTTTCCAGAAGAAGTACATATTTGCATTCGGGATCGAATGATCTTCCAGGACAATAACTTTCATCCCGTTTTTTAACGGGAAAGTTCTTACGTCATCGACTTTTGTCTGAGAGAAGATAGTCGGACCAATAAAAAGTACAAGGAGAAATACACGAATCATTTTACCTCCTTTAACTGTCAGTAATTTTGTTACTTTAAAATAGGAAAATAAATCCGGGAAAAGCGGAGTCTGTAGCATAATTTGAATCGAATAATTCCAGGTAGATATCAGCGGATTTTATCTTACTGATAAATGGACTATCTCAGATAAAGAGTTTTGCCTGCTGCCAGATCACCTTTATTGAACGATAAATATCCCTGCAAATATAAACCGGCAGATTATTCTCGTATGGCATACTGTATTTTGTCTTATGAACGGCCGCGAGTGTTACATTCTTACAGGTAGAACGGTGATCCTGAATATTTCCGCCTATTACAATAACCGTTTTTATTTTCTGTTCATCGGGATTCGCCCAGTACCAGTATGAATTATGAGGACAAACGACAGGAGGAAGCTGATACCTGCAGGAGTAATACTCGAGAGCTCCTGCTTCTCCGTAATTATCCGCAAAGATAATTGTCCCTGCTTTTTCAGAATCCGGTATTGTTTTGTAAACGGATGCAACCGTTTTTGCCATATCTTCCCATCCGAACATATCAGCATAAAACTGAGGTAGTTCCGAAAGCTCCTTATGTTCTGAATTCTGATGAGTTATTCCTAATGAAGCGGAATATGAAATAAACGTCTCCACAGGAAGAACAGGCAGTGCAACGGGCATCGCAATAAGGCCGGTCAGAACTATAAGAGAAATAACTGCATATTGAATCCAGCCGTATAGTTTACCTTTAAAAATCTTTTCAATAAATAAACCGCCGCCGGAATAGACTAACGGATATGCAGAAGCAAGGTATTCTGCTTTGCTATGCCAGTTAAGAACCAGTATGATAAAGGTTGTAAGGAATATGATTGCCAGTATTTTATATTTTTTAACTTCTTTACTTATAAGTAGGTATAAAAGTCCCGGCAGCCATATCAAAATTGAAGCAGGACCGGAAAGAAGCAGCTGCCCGCTGATAAAATCTACAGGGGTAAGTGTATTATATTTATAAGTTATGGCATTCCTCATAAATTCAAGGTGAGCAAAGTCGTGAGTAATGTTCCAAATTATAAATGGAGAAAAAATCAGGAAAGCAATTAACGCTGCCAGATACGGCCACCGTGATCTTAAATATGTCCTTGAAGGAGTGAATAGCAGGCCAGCGAGTAATCCGGCACCAAACCATCCCATACTAATTTTATTCATCATTCCCAAGCCGAGAGTTACCCCGAGCAGAATCCAGAAGACAGGTTTATTCTCCTGGACTATTCTTACAACAAAGTATGCGGAAAGAACCCAGAAAAAATGATCAAAAGTATTCATCGAAAAGATCGAATTCATTCCAATGAAAATAGGAGAAAATGCCAGAGTGATACCCGCAACTGATACAGCTATTGCTTTCCCGCCTATTCTTGCAGTGAGCAGTCCTGTAAAATATACAGTAACCGCAGCGGTGACAGCAGGTATCAATCTTATGGCAAAAAGCGATTCACCAATGATCCACTTAGCAAATGCCAGTAAATAGATTGACAGAGGGGGCTGATCAACATAACCGGCGGATAGATGGTTTGTACAGGCTATATAATAAAATTCATCCCTGAAAATTCCGTAGCCGGCAAAAAGGTTAGTGTAAAGGTGAATAAACAGGGTAAATAAGGAGACACTGAAGATAATAACCCGGACGTTTTGACTAAGCTCAAGGTGATAATTTTCATATTTCATATCAGAAACTTTGCTTTATAACTGATTTCAGATTGATGCTCCTTTAGGATAGTTTGACTGCAAACTAAATAAAGAACTACTTCCTTTGAATGTTAATTCCTCTTTCGGCCATGTGATTCAATACTTCGTCGAAACAGGTTTGATCCCTGCCAATAAATTCAGGCGGCGAAATTCCTTTTTCCTTATATGTATTATTTAAAACAAGATTAACTGCAGCTGTGCAGGTGTACCCTGTTGTACGGGCCATTGATGATGTCAAAGTTGCTTCATCAAATTTATCGAACATTGAATATTTAATTACTTTTCCTTCACCGGTAATTTTTATTATTAGGACGGTAAACTCCTTCTCATTTTCTTCGAGTTTCCATAAAGGGAAAAGCAATTTTGAAGAAAGCTCAACCGGGCTGACCATCTTTCCGTTTACTTCAATTTCTTCTCTGTTAAAGAACCCTGTTTCCCTCAATACTTTCATCAGTTCAATATGCCCGGGATAACGTAATGTCTTCTCTTTCATATCAGGGATTTTCATTGTTTTAAGCAGGGATCGTAATCCATCAGTATTAAATGCCTCCAGCGTCCCAGCTTCAGTTACAATCAATTCGGGTTCTGAAAGAGCTTCTCTGGTAATTATTTTTCCTTTTTCCATTATTCTGGCAGGACGCGTATATTCTTCAATAACATCAACAGGAGAAAAAGGAGCTTTATACTCGTAGGGCCATTTTCGCTCAAACGGGAGTCCTCCTACGTAGCATTCAAATGAATCTATATTCATTCTTTTATTATAATACCCGAGAATTATATTACTCAGTCCCGGTGCAACTCCGCAATCCACAATTGCAGTCACATTATTTTTCCTTGCAAGCTCATCAAGTTCAAAAGGATCTTCATTAAAGAAAGTTATATCGACAACATTCTTTCCCGTTTCAATTATTGATTTTAAGGTTTGAAATCCCATATAACCGGGAACAGCGCCTACAACCAGATCTGCGTCTTTTACTGCTTCTTTCAATTGAGATCTATCCGAAAGGTTTTTCGTTAATGTTTTTACCGGAAGAATAGAAGATAATTTCTTGAGCCGGTTTTCATTTATATCAATTAAAGTTACTTCATAATTTTTTAAGAGATCGGCTGCAATGGCACTTCCTACCATCCCAGCACCCAGTACTGTAATTTTATTCATATTTACCTTTATTGTGAATCCAAATAAGACAACAATTATGTTATCAGAGAATATTTATGGCTTAAAATTAATTATTTAGCTGATCTTTTCCTTGTCAGAACCTGCATTATTTATATTAAGAGTCAAATGTTTTTATCAATTAAGAAAAGTTGATTAAGTTACTTCTGAAATCATTTATAGTTTTTAGTTATTGGAATGAAAAAAATTAAGCACGTTTGCTTTGATCTTGATGGAACACTGATAGATTCATATCAAACGATTTATAAGACTACGGTTAAAACACTTCAGCATTTGAATATAGAAGAGCCCCTTCTTGAAATTGAGTTTCATAAAAGAATCGGGCATCATTTCCTCCACATTTTCAGCGATCTTAATATACCGGTTACCAATATAGAGGAATTTATTGATATTTATAAAGGGTACTATTTTGATTTTATCGATGATTCGGTGATTTATCCAGGTACGACAGAAGTATTAAAAAAATTACACGAAGACAGAATTAAAATCTCATTGCTTACTACAAAAGCACAGGACCAGGCTGATAAAATTATTGATTATTTTAAGCTGAGAAAATATTTCTGCCTGGTAATGGGAAGAAGGAACGATCTTGCTATTAAGCCTTCTCCGGAATCTTTACATTTTATCTGTAATGAGCTCCACGTGGAGGAAGCTGAAACTATAATTGTTGGCGATTCCGAACTTGATATAGATTGCGGAAAGACCGCAGGAACTTTTACCTGTGCAGTTTCATATGGTTACAGGTCTAAAGACCGGCTGGTATCTTTAAAACCTGACTTCATAATTGATGAGATAAAGGGAATTGTAAAAATTATTGGCGGATTCAAATGAATTATGCAGCGGCCTGATGATGCTGCCGCTGCATAAGTTTATGCTATCTTAATAAAACCATTTTTTTAATATCATAATAATTACTCTTTCCATTCTCAGGAACAGCCTCTATTCTGTAAAAATAAACGCCGCTCGGAATACCATTACCTGAAAAATTTATTGAATAAGTCCCACTTTCAAATTCTCCGTTTACTAAAGTACTGATCTCTTTCCCAAGAACATCGTAGACTTTGATTTTGACATGAGAAATTTCCGGAACTGTAAATTGTATTTTCGTTGATGGGTTAAAAGGGTTTGGAAAGTTTTGATTTAATACGAAATTTTCAGGAGTTCTTCCATCGCTGATCCCTGCTGATGGATTTGTCAGCACAAAATGGAGCACGGAAAGTGCCGGAATATTGTAAGTGAACTGATTGTTATTAAATATGTTCGAACTTCCCAGCGAGACTACAGATGGATTTCCATCAGAAAATCCGAATGCCTGGATTTCAGAATTAAAAGTCAGGTTTCCTGAAACTGAAAAATGTCCTTCGATTGTTTGATTGGTCTTATTTAGCGCAATTATATGCATTTCGGAGCCGTTTTCATTAAGAGAAGCATAAACAGAAGTCTTTGAAACATCGTCTGTAGAAGAAAATATCCTTTTGCTCCCGAATTTCCCGTTATTATTATCATAGTTCCGGTAAATCATAAATGCACTTTTGGCGTACCCTTCAAGTTTTTCGAAGAAGGTTGCAAAATAAACATTAAATTTTCCGAAAATACCCAGAGCATCCGCAGTAGCAATTCCTGTACTGATATTATCTCCTGTTCCGAACCGCCATTCTGTGAATCCGATCTTTGTTCCGGGGTAATAACCATCGATTGCCCCCTGCAGATCGGGTACCATTCGTATCGGCTGACCGAGCGTTACGTACTGGGTGATCTAGCTGTTTTCGACATAAGTATCATCCCATAAAGAACGAGGCGCCTGCAGTCTTTGCTGAACAACATCGGGGGTGTTTAGATCGCTGTCAACTCCATCTACCTGTGAATACCAGTGCAGCGTGAACACATCAAGCAGTCTTTTATTCGCGATCTGGGAATATTCATTCATCTTGCCAAGATATGCTTCAACAAACCGGGGGTAAGTTCCCGAATAATTGCCCCAATCAGGTGCAAAATGAAGATTATAATAACCTGCATAATTTGCAAATGCAGGTCCGAATGCTTCGGCATTGGGATCCATCCGTTTTATGGTTTTTGCCAGATCCTCTGACATTGCAAGAAAATTATCAACCCGCAGCGGCTGAGCATATATCCGCGGATGGGTTCCGGTCTCATATCCCCCCTGTACTCCATCGGCATACCATATATCAGGTTCATTATCCATTTCATAAGCTTTGACCCCGGTTGATGAAGTCGAACTGCCGTAAGTCTGCTGAAGAAAATTGATTTCCTCATCAACGTACATGTTCTGATCATTCGGATCGGGTGAAATCGTGAAAGGACTGCCTTTTTCATTCACAACATTCACCCACCGGAATGACGGGGCAGTCTGAGCAACCGTCACATACCCGTCTCCATCACGTGATACATAACCCGCCATAGGAAGCTGTATCAATGAGTACGATTGATTGTTTATAGAGACATTGTGAAAATATTTCAATACTTCCCCGGGCACCTGATAATCATTGATAGGCAGCTGATGAAAATATGGAAGAGCATCATCATTAGGACTGCAGTAATCAAAGTTACCCGGAAAACCCGGATCGCAAACATAACTTCCGCCATTTGAAAAATTATTTTCCCAATTATACCCTGTTACTCTATCCCCGCCGAATCTTCTTGAAGGAATTCCCGGGTAATAATTATCTACAGCGCTAACAGGAAAATTATGAAGTACATTAGCACCATATATATAGGGACTTATATTTCCCATCCCGGAATTTGTATTGATAACATAGTTCAGAACTGTCTGTGCGCTGGCACCATAAGCTGCGAAAAATACCGCAAGTATAAAGTAACTTACCTTCATATCAACATCTCACTATTTTATATGAATTTATATTTAAACCGGGTCAAATAAATAAATTGAAACGGAACGGCTTCAATTAATTATTCGAACCGGGCAAATAAAAGAAATTATGCTTGGGAATTTTTCGTGAGAATTATAAGGAAAATAAATCTTATTTCCAATAGAGGGCCAGGGGTCATAAATTAATTACCGGTATTCTCCAGACCGATCATATTTCCGGAATTTATGGATTAAATAATATTGTAAATAAGTCCCCTAATAAATAAAAAACCCCGATAGTATCTACCGGGGTTACTAAAAAATAAATTACTAAGTATTACTATTTCAATACAATCATTTTCCTGGTTTTCACAAATGAACCGGATTTAATTGCGTAGAAATAGACACCTGAACCAATCTGGGTCGACAATTTTTCTGTAGAGAATTCCACAGAATATTTCCCGGCTTCCTTGTACTGATTAACAAGGGTTGCCACTTCCGCACCCAGAAGGTTATAAACTTTAATCTCAACATTACCAGCCTGCGGTATTTCATATTTGATAATTGTAGAAGGATTAAAGGGATTCGGATAATTCTGAGAAAGTGTATAATCGGTAACGCCTTCATAATCAGCTTCGACTGGACCATAAATCCTGAATGTTCCGTTAAAATCAATCTGTTTCAGCCTGTAAATTGATTTACCCTGAACCGGTGAATTATCGGTAAAATTGTATTTGGATAATTCTGTAGTGGTTCCGTGTCCCTGAATAAATGCGATAGTTTTGAATTCAGAGTTTCGTTGAGCTGTCGTTCCTGAAGCTCTCTGGATTTCGAAACCTTTATTATTGGTCTCGGTAGCTGTCTGCCAGTTGAGTACAACCGTTTCCGCGCCGGAATTTACTGTAAAAGAATTCAGCTCCACAGGAATTAGTGTATAATATATAACTCCGATATCATCCAGGTACCAGCCGTCACGTGTTGTATTCTGATCCGATTTCAACTGGAACTGGAATTTGACATTTGTAAGATTTGCAAATGAAAGCAGTATTTCCTCTTTTACCCAGCTGGTATTTGTTCCATCATAGAGGGGTTGTCCGGGAGGCTGGAAACTGCCTGTTCCGGGATTGGTATATATACCTTGAAGTGGTATCCAGTTTGTTCCGCCATTGGTTGATATCTTAGCCTGTCCGTAGTCCCAGTTATTTTCAATATCCCATTTTGTCCAGTAAGATAACCTTGGATTAGAAATCGAAGATAAATTTATCGAATTTGTAAGCTGCATTGTGACTGTAGCATTATCAAGGTAATTACCATTCTTGCTGTCAGTATAGGAATTTGGAGCAGAAACATAAGACAAAGTAGTAGCTTCCCATTTCGGGTACGACGGGGTTGCGGTTATTGTCCACAGGTTATTAGGATCATTCGTTGAATCTACAAAAGCATAAGTAGGTATACCAACAATGATTTCCAGTGTATCAGCGGACATTGTTACACCGCCCGTGCTTACTGTTACAAGCAGTTTGATAATGGCTTCAGCCGGGGCAGAGGCATCTATCGTAAAAGAGAATGGAGAAGGCACTGTTACCGAACTCCTTGCCGGAATCGAAGAAAAGTTCGCGGTTCCGTTGTTCACTGTCGCATAAGTATTTAATGAACTAAGGTCTACTTCAATATTGTTTCCTGCTGAAAGACCTTTATTTTTGAATGAAGGACTCATTTCAACTACATCACCCGGATTAAAATACTGCTGTGCATAATTGGGATGTTCAAGCTCTATAAATTCTCCGGCTGCCCATGCGTAATACAGGTTGGGCATCAGGTTTTCTTCAGCGATCGGGAAAATTTCTGATTGAGAAGGCCAGAAGCCGGTTTCTCCGACCTCAGGAGTCATTGCGATAATTTTTCCATGGTTCATAACGGTATCGCCGTCGTAAGCGTAATCATCACTGTTACCGCGGGTTGAATAACCAACAGCCTGGAAATCGAGACCGGCAAAATATCCATTGTAGGCAGTCATATCACCAGAATATTCTCTGAATATCGCGGAATCAGGAGTTTCCATACTCAGGGCTCCATAGGGATATATCAGGTAATCGCCGAATGTATGGTAATTGAGCTCGCATTTAATATTATGCGCCGCGAGAAAATCCCTGATGTTAGCTACTTCAGGAGCTGAAAAAGGTGCTTCGCCGCGATAAGTTTCATCACCTGGATAAGTACTGGAACCGCCGTTGGACGAATTCCAATAAGCATATGGACCATAATTCCGGTTCAGATCAATACCATCGTATGATTCCTGGAATGTTCCATTACCATTATTATCCTGCTTATTCTTTCTCCACATATAACCGCCGTTAGGAGTCATCTGATGATTGTATTCGTAACCATCAGGATTAACAACGGGGATACAGTAAATCTCACGGTGATCAACCAGGTACTTAACCGAAGGATCACTATTATAATTTTCTAAAAGATAATACATGAAATAGATCACCGACTCCATTCCTTCTGGTTCCCGTGCATGATGTAAAGCAGTAAATAAGACTTCAGGTTCATTTTCGTTTACATCAGGGTTATCAGAAATTTTGGCCATATACATAGGTCTGCCCTCAACTGTATTACCAATAGACTGCTTAACTGTAATCAGGTTAGGGTAATGCAGTCTCATTGAATCCAGTTCGGCATTAACTTCTGCGAGTGTATAAAAGCCTCCCATAGATCCGAAACCAAAATCATCAACATTATAATTGTCTTTACTCTGTTGAATAAATGCCTGTTTTTCCTGCTCGCTGAGCTTAGGCAGGTTATTATAATATTGAGCCCAGTCATCAATTAAAACTTCATAACTGAAATTAGTCATCTGAAGTTTTGAAAATTCCTCATCATCAAGAAAAACGACCAATCCGTTATCCTTGGTGGTAGCTGCATGATCAATCTCAAGTCCTGCCTGATACAAATATTGAATATCAGATCTGTTATTTATATAGATTTTAACCTTTTTGTAGGTTTGGGCCTGAATCCCTGCAGCTATTAAGAGTACGATAAGAAAGGAAAGTAAATATTTCATCGATAAGATCCCGCCATTTTATTGAAATGTTATTAATTATATAATATGCAAAATTAAGATAAATTTCTTAATAAATTAAGACCATAATTAAATTATTATTAGAAATTATTAATTTAGTATGTAATTATTCAGAAGCGGGACAATTTCAGCAGCATACCGGAGGCATAATATGGCTTACATTAAATTCATTATAATCGTCTTTTTAATACCTATCACGCTATCAACATTTTATTCCCAGGAAATTGATCGGCCTAAACTTGTAGTAGGAATCGTTATTGATCAAATGAGATATGATTACCTTAATAAATATGAAAAGTTTTATGGCGAGGATGGTTTCAAACGAATTATGAAGGGAGGCTGCAATTTTACTTTCACTCATTATAATTATGTACCTACATACACAGGACCCGGGCATGCATCTGTATACACAGGTTCAATTCCTTATTACAACGGGATAATCAGTAATGACTGGTACAATAAAAAATCCGGCTCTTTTGTTAATTGTATCCAGGATGATTCTGTTAGAACTATCGGAGAAGCCACAAAAGAAGGCCAGGCCTCTCCCAAATGGCTGCTTACCACAACAATTTCCGACCAGATGAAAATTTCTACAAATGGAAAATCCAAAGTATACAGTATATCTTTGAAAGACCGTGCGGCAGTACTTCCCGGGGGACATACACCCGACGAGGTTTTCTGGTATAGTTCTGAAAGCGGAAAATTTATAACATCCTCCTATTACAGCAATTCACTCCCCGGCTGGGTTAACGAATTTAACGAAAGAAATATCGCGGGTAATTTATTCAAAAAAGAATGGGATCTCCTGCTTCCTGAGGATGATTATGCACTCAGTTTCCCTGATAATGCACCCTGGGAAGATGATGTATTTTCGGAAGGTAAAACCATTTTTCCCCATTCCTTCAGCAAAGTGATGGATAAGAAATATGATCTGATAAGATCTACTCCCTTCGGAAATGAATTACTTCTCCGGTTTGCAGAATCACTGATAGAAAATGAAAAACCGGGCAGCGGGGATTATACTGATTTCCTGGCAATAAGTTTTTCCTCAACCGATTTTGTAGGCCATGCCTATGGGCCAAACTCGGTTGAAGTTCAGGATGCTTTTATCCGGATGGATAAACAATTAGCGGAACTGCTTGGCACTCTCGATAAAAATGTCGGTATTGGAAACTATGTCGTTTTCCTGACCGCAGATCATGCGGTTTCGGAGACAGGAGGATTTTTAAAGAATATGCATATTCCTGCCGGCAAATTTAATAATAACGTATGCAGTGATTCACTAAAGGCATTTGCTGAAAGAAAATTTGGAACCTCCGATATAATTGAAAATTTCTCCAATTTTCAGATTTACCTGAATGAAAAAATTATTAAGGAAAAGAATTTAAATGTCTCTGAAGTAGAAGACTTTTTCGGGGAATATCTGCAAAAAGAATTTCCTGAAATTCAAAAAATATTTCTCCGGCACTCTTCCGGAAACCTGTCCCCTCAAAGAATTCCTTATAATTATATCCTTAATGGTTTTAATCCCGAAAGATCAGGAAATATTGAGTTTGAACTGAAACCAAATTACCTCCCCATCCTTGAAAACTATGGTACAACTCACGGCGCTGCCTTTCCCTACGATACTCATGTTCCTTTGATCTTTTACGGATGGAAGATACCGGCAAAACAAATTAATACCCCGGTTTATGTGGTGGATATAGCTGCTACAATCTGTAATCTGCTGGGAATAACCGAACCGACAGGCTGTATAGGGATACCGATTTTAGATAAGTGATAGATTACTTCATACAAAGGTTTGCGAGAATTTCATCGCATACCGCATAACCCTTTTTTGTAAGTCGGATAGATGAATCATCAATTGTTAAAAGATTCTGATTTTTTAACAGAATAAAATAATCATTTTTATCTTTTATCCAGTTCGCCAGCCTGATAGGCTGGTCTACTCCCATGTCCGGTTGGTTCTCGTGTCCGAATCTTTTGTCAAAATCCGGAAGATTTATCCCGGAACTCCTTAATGCCAGCATTATATATTCATCAAGCTGCTGTTTTTCATTAACAATTTCTGAACCTGCTTCGGCATTTCCCGAAGTGTTAATCTCGTTAATATATCTTTTAAGACTGGAAAAATTCCACCAGCGTTTCCCGTTTATAAAAGAATGAGCTGAAGTGCCAAAGCTCAGGTAATCTCTGTATCTCCAGTAAGCATTATTATGCCTGCATTCATAGCCGGGGAAGCAAAAATTTGAAACTTCATATTGATTAAATTTTCTCTCTTCCAGAAAATCAATTGTATATTCGTAAAGGTCTGCATCATAGTCATCGTCCTGCAGAACAACTTTTTTATCGAGCACCATTTTATTTAGTATTGTCCCTCTTTCCAGAATCAGGCTGTATGCTGATAAATGAGTTAGAGGCAGGGAAACAGCCTTTAAGAGATTCTCCGACCATTTCTGTTTTGTTTGTCCCGGGAGGTTAAATATTAAATCGAGACTAATGTTAGTAAATCCAGAATCCTTCGCATTTGTTATTGTTTCAATTGCAGTCTTACTGTTATGAATTCTTGTTAAGAATCTGAGTTCATCATTATGGAATGACTGAATCCCGACGCTGAGTCTGTTTATACCTGCATCACGGAAATCTTTTAACTTAATTTTATCCACTGTTCCGGGATTTGTCTCGAGAGTAACTTCAGCATCATCTGAAACCGTAAATTTTAGTCTGAGATAACCGATTATTTCAGCAATATATGAAGGGCTCATAAGCGAAGGAGTTCCGCCGCCAAAATAGATTGAACTATATATACGGCCTTCAGAATAAATTTCAGAATAATAACTTATCTCATTTTTTAACGACTGAAGGAAAGGATTGATATTGTCCGTTGTAATTATTGAATAAAAATCGCAATAAATACATTTATGATCACAAAAAGGAATATGTATGTAAAGAGCAGTTTCTTTCATAGACTAATATACAGTCAGGCTGAATAATTTCCGTCCCTAATATATATATCCATCGCTATTCTTAGTACAAATAAAATTTCACTGTTATTCTCTAAATATCAAATTCCAGATATTTTAAAATAAAAAAGGCTGCCTGAGAAGACAGCCTTTAAAATATTAGATGATATAAATTATATACCAAACCTGTAGGCGACACGGGCACCTAAATAATTCAGGTCACTGACTAAATTAAATGTGCCGGTTAGATCGAGTGCAGCGTTTTTTCCAATCGGAACTTCATATCCGGCCCCAATTGAAAATGCAAATTCGGTAGAAGTTCCTGAACCACTATAATCATATCCAAAGCCGGTGGCTTCGTAATGAGAGTCAAACATCTGGAAACCAATCTGACCAATCGCATAAAAAGGAACTCCCGGTGTAAAATAATATTTTATGCCGGCCATAATCGGGATATCGGAGTAACTATATGACCAAGAATAATCCGGTCCGGTAAAATCTTCCCCGCCAAAAGCTAAATAGCCGGCAGAAGCTATACCGGTAATGTTTGGAGTGAACTCCATTTCAAAAGAAACTGTACCGCCAATCCCTACACCGGCTACATCGCCGAAGGAACCCATCGGTAATGCAAGATTAGCTCCAATACCGAGATAATTCTTACCCTGGGCAATAGTATTATTTACTGCAAAAGCAAAAACTAGTATTACTGCAAATGATAACAACTTTTTCATATACTGACACTCCTAATTAAATTGTGTTTGATTAATGATTATTTAGGTCTCTGCTCAATGAAAATTAATTCGGCGTTAAATTATCAACAATAATTTTCAAAGTAAAATGATTATTGTAAAAAAGATTGATTTTTGTGCTTCTGTTATATAGTAAATAAATCCTGAAAATCATTATGTTTGGAGCCTGAAAAATAAGGATTTTTAAAATTTTTGTGTCGGTTGTGTGATCGGGTGCTAAAATGAGTGACGGATTCTTCGTAATAAGCTGCTTTTTCGAATTAGAAAATAATTGTTACAACATAAACTACGTCAGTTTTTTATTATTGTTTAAGAAATCACCTCTACTTATATTTTTAATTATAATCGAATAATTAATTGCGGTTAATAAAAGATGAAATTTTGTGTATTTATAACAACACTGCTCATTTTATTTTCAATTCGACTTTTTGCACAGACCGATTATCAGCCTGTTTCCAAATTTGACCCGGCCCGGGATCCTTCGAAAGATTTACAAAATACGGTTACGGAAGCTCTGAAAACCAATAAGAATATTATCCTTGATGTCGGAGGTGAATGGTGTATATGGTGCCACAGGATTGATGCTTTCATTGAAGGCCACGAGGATATAAACAGTTTCCTTCAAAAGAATTATGTCATAATGAAAGTAAATTACAGTCCGGAAAATAAGAATGAGGCATTTCTTTCGGATTATCCGAAAATATCCGGATACCCTCATTTATTTGTTTTAGATGAGAACGGGAAGTTATTGCACTCTCAGGATACAGGTAAGCTCGAAGGAGGTAAAGATTATAATCTCCAAAAGTTCATGTCTTTCCTTAAAGTATGGGCACCCAAAAAAAATTAAGCCTTTTTTTTGGATAAAATTCTTGCAGGCAATCTGATTATTGCCAAAAATGTCTCAAGTATTCCGTCTACAGTTAATCCAATCAGCCTGAAAGGAAGAAGTACTAACCAGACAAATGGATAAATAATCAGAGCAATTAAAGCCAGCGGCCAGCACAGAAACAGAAGCAGCAGCCATAATAAAAATTTCACCATAACAGCATCTCATCAATAATATTTAAACTAGAAAGGAAGGAAAATCTTAAAGCTGGAACCTGCATTTTCGGGACTTCCTATCCTTCCGGGACTTTCAACTGAAATCTTCCCTCTGTGCCTTGTAATTATCTGTTTAACTATAGACAATCCAAGTCCGGTTCCTTCATAACCTTTGTTTTTAATATTAGAGGCCCTGTAGAAATCTTTAAAAATGTTCTCCAGCTCATTCACAGGAATACCCACTCCATTGTCTGATATATCCATATAAATACCCTCTTCCCGGTCGGTAATTGATATATCGATAGCGCCGCCTTTATTAACGTACTTAACTGCATTGGATAAAATATTAGAAAAAGCCAGTTCAAGCAAAAACTTATCTCCCTGAACAGGAGTCCTCAGGAACCGGTCATCAGTTAATTTAACAGTAATTTTTTTTGTTTCAATTACCGCCTTCTGTTTCTCAAGAACATTACATATTATTTTCTGCACATCAATTCTTTCCGTGGTTATTTCACCCATTAACCTTAACCTGGAAATATTTAGTATATTGTTAATCAATTCTATTGCATCGTCTGCTCTTTCTCTTGCCGCCATAAGTCTCTGTTCCACCTTTTCATTTACAGGACCCAGGTATTTCTGCAAAATCAGTTCGATATATGATTGTACTGCAGCAATCGGAGATTTCAGCTCATGTACAACGCCGATGATATATTTTTGTTTTTCCTCTTCAGCTTTATTCAGTTTTTCAATTGATTCAACAAGCTGCTGTTCATTCCTGTACAGCTGCCTGGCAATTCTATTGGCAAGTAAAACACTGACAAATATCAGAAAGGCAAAAAATACTGAAAATGAAATTATATAATTAAAATCTGCATAAACCGGATGAGCTAAAAATCCGGCAACAGAATGATGAAAAAGGATCCCTTTATATTCAAGAAGTACAAGACCCGAGAAAACAACAACAATACAAGCTGCGATGGAATATATCACAATTCCCGGCAGAATCAGGCTTCCGATTATCATATGAAAAACAAAAAGGAGAAACATGGGTGACTCAATAGTGCCGGTATAATAAACGAGTAAAAACAAAGCAATTGTATCCAGCAGCATTTGTACAAGTGCATGATGAATCGGATTAAAACTGTCAGGTGAGAAAACAACGAATCTTCTGATGTAATGAAGAATAAGATTATAAAGGAGAATGCTGGCAGTAATCGTCAATATGGCATAATTCTGTGCAGCAGAAAATTTTATGCTGATAATAAATTCTGAAATAAAAAGTACAAGCAGCAGCATTGCTACGGCAGAGTATCTTAACTTAATAAACCAGAGGTTTCTGCCTCTTAATGTATTCCAGAATTCATCATAATGATGAGCCCATGAGGGAATAAGAGATATCATTTTTCTCCCGTATAAAGAGGCTGCCGGCAAAGTATAACTTTGTGGCAGCCTGTTAATTTATTTTTATGAAATAAATTTTCCTCTTTTTGTATAATGCGTATGCAGCAGCTTATGTGATAATTCACTGCAAGGACCTTCTTTGAGGAAATTCTCATAAATATATTTTACATGAGGATTCTCATGAGATTTCCTGATGGGCAGTGAACTATCTTCTTCATAGATTGCCTGGGCACGCTTCATTCTAATCTCAGCAGAAGTTGGGATAGGCTGTCCGCCGCCGCCCAGACATCCGCCTGGACATGCCATTATTTCCACAAAATGTACATCATCAAGATTACCGTGCCGAAGCATTTCCATTACTTTTTTGGCATTAGCAGTTCCATGAGCTACAACAAATTTCAGCTCGACACCTTCAAGAAATTTATAATCTTCCACGCAGTTTTCCAGTTTTACAGATGCCTGTTTAATTCCCTGGAAACCACGGCATGGAACGATATCAAGATTTTTAAAGGGCACAGCCCTTCCTGTAACAAGTTCATATACCGTCCTTAATGCCGCCTCCATTACTCCCCCGGTTGCTCCAAAAATTAATCCTGCACCTGAAGCTTCGCCGAATGGTTCATCAAAATGAGATTTAGGCATTTCAGGAAGAAAAATTCCTGCTTCTTTTATCATCTGGGCCATTTCCCTTGTGGTTAACCCATAATCAACATCTTTAAATCCGGATGCATTCATTTCCGGCCTGTTGCACTCAAACTTCTTTGCCGCACAGGGCATAAGAGCAACAGTAACAATATCAGCGGGGTCAATTTTTGCTTCCCCGGCATAAAAAGTTTTTATGATTGCCCCGAACATCTGCTGAGGCGATTTTGCGGAGGACAGATAGTCGAGATATTCCGGATAAAAATGCTCTATGAATTTTATCCAGCCCGGCGAGCAGGAAGTAAACTGGGGAAGCTTTACACTTTCATCCTTATTCACCAGGGCTTTCTTTAACCTATTGAGTAATTCAGTTCCCTCTTCCATTATCGTAAGGTCAGCTGTAAAGTTAGTATCAAAAACTTTGTCAAAACCGATCCTTTTTAAAGCGGTATTTAATTCACCGGTGAAAGAATGACCGGGCTCAATTCCGAATTCTTCACATATTGCCGCACGCGGAGATGGAGCAGTTTGAATAACTACATGTTTTTTAGGATCATCAATTGCGTTCCAGATTTCATCTGAGGGATCATTGGCCTTGAGTGCGCCGGTTGGACACCTGTTAATACACTGCCCGCAGTTTATACAGATTACATCAGCGAGTGGTCTGTCAAGAAAGGTACCAACTTTAGTCTCGTGTCCACGGTGCAGAGCTTCAAGCACACCGACTTCCTGAAGATCAATACAGGTTCTTATACAGCGTTTACAAAGAACACATTTGTTCATATTCCTTATAACAGATGCAGAAGACCTGTCAACCGGATATTTTGGTTTATTAATATGCCCAAAGGTAAAACCATCAACACCATATTCATTTGCAAGATCCTGAAGTTCACAATTCTGATTGCGTGAACAAGTATAGCATTCGCCGTAATGTTCACTTAACAAAAGATCGATTATATGCCTGCGTGCTTTTCTGACCATAGGACTTGAAGTACGGATTTTAATTGGAGTAGTTATCGGAAACGAGCAGGCGGTCTGGAGAGTTTTCATTCCCTCGACTTCAACTACACAAACGCGGCAAACACCGGCTATGCATAAGTCTTCATGATAACATAATGTGGGTATATGAATCTGATTTTCACGACAGGTTTCAAGAATTGTTGTACCGAGAGGTACCGATATTTTCTTTTCATTTATTTCAACTGAGATCATTCCACCTATGGTATCTTTTTTACCTTCCGATTTTTCGACAACGAAGGGCCTCTGGCTTTCAGGTGATCGAGTATTTTTAGGATTATCCATTTTTTCTTGCCTTTCCATTAATGTGGAATATCTCATCTTTAAAATTTTCAAGTATCGAAATAAACGAATTGGGTGAAGATTGCCCCAATCCGCATTTTGATGCAACCTGCATAGTTCTGCCGAGCTCCTTCAACGTATTTATATATGAAAAAGTGAATTCTCCCTTTTCTATTTTCTCAACCCCTTCCAGCAATTTTACATTTCCGATTCTGCAAGGGGTACATTGTCCGCATGACTCTTCAACAAAAAATTCCAGGAAATTCTTCAAAACTTTCAGCATATCGCGCGATTCGTTAAACACAATAACAGAGCCGCCTGTTGCAGCATCCTCATAAGCCAGGGTCCTGTCGAACTGAGATTTAGGAATACATATTCCCGAAGCTCCTCCTACCTGTACCGCTTTTGTATTTTCCGCTTCAACAATTTTGAGCAGCTGCTTTATTGATGTTCCCCAGGGGAATTCATAAACCCCCGGTTTACTGCAATCGCCGGAAACAGAAAATAGTTTAGAACCGGTTGATTTACTTGTGCCGAATTGTTTGAACCAGTCGCCCCCTTTTGTAACAATGTGCGGAACAGATGCGAGTGTTTCTACATTGTTGACTGCAGTCGGGTAACCCATATAACCGGTATTAACGGGGTATGGCGGCCGGTTACGGGGTTCACCTCTGTCACCCTGCAGTGATTCTATTAAAGCAGTTTCCTCACCGCAGACATAAGCTCCTGATCCTAATCTTATACTGATATCAAAATTAAAACCTGCTTTACCAAGAATATTATTTCCGAGAAGATTATCGCCACGCATTTTCATAAGATAATTTTCAAGGTGTTCCAGCATATATTCATACTCTCCGCGGAGATAAACTATGCCTGTCTGAGCCCCGGTAGTATACCCGCCGATAACCATTCCGTCAAATACCAGTTCGGGATATTCAAGCAGAAGAACACGGTCTTTAAATGTTCCCGGTTCTCCTTCATCCGCATTGCATACGAGGAATTTTTTACCGGCAATAGCCGCAGCGGTCAGCATCCATTTTGTAGATGTAGGAAACCCGGCACCGCCTCGTCCTTTCAAACCCGAGGATTTAAGTTCGAATAAAATATCATCACGTGATTTACTCAATGCCTGTCTGATTCCCTGCCCTCTTGTGTAGTCAGAAAATAAAACAGGACCTGTTCTTTTTTTAGTCGTGTGTGTTGCGTTCATTTTATCTCTCCCTATTTTATTTCATTCAGAATTTTTACAGCAGCTTCAGGATCGAGATTTGTGTAAACTATTTCGTTTACAAGAATCGCAGGACCCTGGTCGCACATACCAAGACAATTAGTGTGCTCAAGTGTAATACGGTGATCTTTAGTAGTTTCTCCGAATGAAATACCAAGTTCCCTTTGAATTGCTTTTTCTACTTCTGTTTTTCCCGCCATATCACAGGAAATAGTTTTACATAATCTTACAATGTTTCTACCCTGTGGTTTTTCGTGAAGGAAAGAATAAAATGAAATCACACTTTCTACTTCAACCGGATGAATATTCATCAGTCGGGCTACCTCCTGCTGTGCAAAATCAGAAATGTAATGATGTCTCCTCTGAATGGACTGCAAAACCGGAAGGAGTGCTGATCTGTCTGAACCATATTTTTCGACAAGCATTTCAATATCTTCTGAAAGCTTATTTTTTTCGTATACAAGCATATTCTTTACTCCTTCACCTTTATGTTCAATAATTTCTGAACTTTTTCGATCAGTTCATCCGGAGAAATAGGTTTTTCAACATATTCATCCACCGGCACTATATCACTTTTGCCGAAATTTATACCTAATGTTTTTGAAACTGATGTGTACATGATGATAGGTGTATCGATTTTTTCCCTTCTTAATTTCTGGGCAAGAAAGAATCCATCGTCCGGTTCATTCATCATTACATCGAGAATAATCAGATCGGGTTTTTGATTTTTAATAAGCTTATAGCCGTCATCCGGATTCTGAGCGGTAACAACTTCATAACCTTTCGAAGTCAGCACAACATTACTCACATCCAGAATATCAGGGTCATCATCTATGATTGCTATTTTAATCATTGTTTGTCCTGTTTGTTTATGATAGACTACTTTATGTAATCAATTTGAGTTTATAGAAATTTTTACAATACTTTTTCCCCATTCATGAGCTGCTTCACCGAATGGCAGTAAAGCCCTGGGAATTGCACCATGCATATATGAAATTAAAATTCCGTAATTAACTATCGGCACATCCATTAAACGTACCTCATTTAATCTCATCTGCATCATTTTCCTGGAAAGCATGCAAGCACCGCAATGAATTATTAGCCTGTATTGAGAAAGTGTTTCAGGAAAATCAGAACCCTGTGCAAAATCGAACTTCAGATCTTTCTTAGTGTAAAGCTTCAGCCATGCTGGTATTTTAACTCTTCCGATATCATCCTCCAGTGCATGATGGGAACATGCTTCTGCAATCAGGATTTTATCGCCGTTCTGCAGTTCATCGACTGTTCTTAATCCTTTAATAAAAGTTTTCAAATCACCTTTATGTCTCGCCATCAAAATTGAAAAAGTTGTTAACTATAAATTCATCACTTTTGTGATTAAAGCCAATGTGTTCACCTTCGAGGAGAAGGTTTCCTCCATGAGCAACATAATCTTCTAAAATCGCCGCATCAAGTGGGTCAACAGCCCAATTATAGTAGGTGCCACAAGTCCAGATGACAAGCTTGAACATAAGCAGGAAATGCAGGGGAGGGCTGCCCATAGATGATTCGTTCCAAACCATATAGCGCGCGCTGTAGCCGCCATCCGTCAGCGCTGACTCGAACTGTGCTAGACTCGTTCCGGTTCCCACATTATTTCCACCATCATCATCATTTACGATAAGGATGTCGCGCCAAGACGCAGGCGGAACGGAAATATAAACCCTCATTGTAGGGGACACAACTGGGAATTTACCCACTACCATTCCGCTGGGGGCACCGCTGTACCAGTTGGCGTTGCATGGAGTTGAGGTGTCGTTGAAGTTATACTCGCCTATGTCCCATAGGTCTCCTGTGTCGCCTCTGTTTAGCATCGCATCGAGGTTATCAGCATTGATGACGTGGGATGTGGGGGAATCGGCGCACTCCACATCAACGCCTTTGTGCGCTTCGTCTGCGTTGACCTGATTTGTGCCATGCCAAATCCAGTATGTTAGTTTTGTTTCGTCTATGTGGTAAATGACTATCCCTTTGTCAGGATAGGGTCCCTCAGGTGCTATAGGTTTACCAATGCTCTCGTAGTATGAGTTTGTGGGATATCTATTCTCGATCAGGAAATACTCATATGGGTGGGATGGATCCGCCAGAACATAGGCCTCAGCGTTCGTTTCGGCATCATGTACATCATAGTACCCGTTTGCCGTCACTACGGTGGGAGTTATCCAGCCTAGCTGAATCTTGCTCCATGCGGTCGGGTGTGAGAAAGTGTAACCACCTGAACCCATAAGTCCATAGTAGCCTATGCCTTCTGAGTCTGCCCCTGTCGTGTCGTAGAGGTCGGGTAACCCAAGATCATGTCCTATCTCGTGGCAGTAACTACCTATGGCCTTGTTTTCATGAGCAGCACTAAATTCTCCTTCAACGGATACCCCGTCCTCAGTTGCAACCGGACTATCAGTCCACCAATGGAACGACTGCGCGGGCAGGCTTCCGGATACAATTATGAAGATGGTAAGCTCGTCGTTTGTGACTGTGCCACTGGCGTCTTTGTCGTAAGTTGCGAAGTTGAAGAAAGGATCTACGCTTGATAAAGCCTCAGCAACCACAAGCTTAGGGGTACTTCCCCATTCAGCCTGGGAGTGTGTTGAAGGGTACCACCCCATAACTGCGCCTCGAACGTAGGTGAAAATTCCATACGAGACCTCAAGATAGAAGTCATGCACACTGGGTGGTGTTGTGTCAAAAAACCTGTCGTCAAAATAGGCTGTTGTGTGGGTCGGATCAGGTGTCACATCTGAAAGGTCCACAAGAATCACTAGGAGCTCTCTTGTTCCAGTTACAGCACTTGGTCCAGTTACAGCACCAGGTTGCTTTGCCGAGTTAGCTTCGGCAAGCATCATTTCCAGGGTTTTATAGTGTTTTGGAGCTTGTATGTAATCAGGTCCTTCCAAGTCCCCCATCACAACTTCCGGTTTCTCTTCAGAACTACTTTGTGCTTTTAAGCCAAAATCACCAAAACTAGTTTTCGCTATTGTCGGGTCTACATTGAACGCCAGCGAAAACATACCCATTAGAAGCAATGCTGTTAAAAACAAGGTTGATTTCTTATTGCTCAATTCTTCTCCCTTCTTTCAAACATAATACGCTAGTGCGCGCTACGATCAACACAAAACTGGCAACTGCTATTTTCATTTTCCTGATCCTCGGCGAAAATGATCCAGCGCGCTTGCCAAAATTCACCAGCGAATCACCAATTGCTCATAGGTTAGTCATGAAATAAAAGCTTTGCCATAAACAGCTTCTAAAAGAAACCTCTACTTGCAATGCGATTTTCAGCAACAAATAAATAGCTTTAACCGAGTACTTTCGGGTTAAAATGGGAGTAGCAAATGACGAACAACAATAACAATGGTGACTACGTCACCATAAAGATTCCTAAAGAGCTCGCGGACCAAATAGACCAGATCATCCAGTCTGGAAAGCTGGGGTACAGAAGCCGAGCCGAACTGGTCACTGAATCCATAAGACGAAGAATAGAACAGCTACGCTCCAACAACACGATGAATAACAATAACGCGAAAAACTAGCAAAGAAGAATAGCCTTTAGGCATGCTTAGCGTGCGCCGCGAAAACTGTGGCATGCTTAGCGTTACTCTGATTTGTCAGATGTTGACGTCTGAGTAACTTTGCGCTGTTGTCACCTTATGAGCTGCACTTTAGCTTGTTGGTCATTCTTCTCGACAGAGACATCGCTTATCCTGGACTGAGACTAAAGAAAACATTTTTGAATAGTTAATCACTGATTTTGTGCGTAAATTTTTCCGAACGTTTGAAAGCAGGTTCAAGTCCAAACCTAAAATCGAACCGTGGTAGGGCGGGGGATTTTGACCCGGATGCAGTGGAGGAATCACCTAATCATCCTAGGCAGTTTTCTGAAGTCGTTAAGTGTTTAGAATCTCTATATACGCTTCTTCGTAAGCCTGCGCCACGATGCTCCAACGTTCTTTTTGAGCAAACTCTAGATTCTGTTTGCACATCTTGGTTGCTGCTTCCTTGTTAGTGAGAACCTTCAGGATTGCATTTTTCAATGCATCCGCGTCGCCAGGTGTGACTAGAAGAGCAGAGGCACCGTCCTCCACTATTTCCCTCATCTCGGGCAAATCTGAAGACACCACAGGTTTTCCAAAACCGCAAGCAAGGTGAAACACGCCACTTGTTCCTGTCGCAAGTAAATAAGGTGTTACGACAACATCGGCCATGCCGAATACCCGACACAGATCTTCTCAGGTACGTAACCGGTAAAAACGACTTTCGGTGGTGCATTCTTAATGAACTCGTCTAGATATCCGGGAAAGTTCGGGTGGTTGGCGCCTGCAATTACAAGTTGGACATCATTTCTTTCTTTTGTTAACTTGTCAAAGGCGTTCAGCATAGTTGGGAGTCCTTTGAATCGTCATGTGGCCAAATATTAAGACTATTTTGTCTTCAGGATCTATTGAAATGCATTTGTCCCCTATGCTGCCGTGCTTCAGTAACATACGGATTTCCATTAGCAGATTGGTACCAAACGTAAGGCAAACCATTAGACGAAAGTTGGCGAGTTTGAAGAAACGTCAACATCTTACTAAATCTCTCATCAGCTCCCCAATCACCACCTGAATTTAAAATGCCCAACTTGCTAACGTCGATAATGGCTTGAATGTAAACACCCAGATCCCAATCAGTAAAATAAGGATAACCCAGACCAGCACCATGAAGTCCAGTTGTGGAATCTACAGAAACACCCGGCTGATAATATTTCCAAACATTATTAGCCAAACGCAGCCAATATGATCGATCAACGACCAAGCTACCTTGCTGACCTTCAGTGAGGGGTAGAGAATAGTTGAGCTACCCCAATAGGAAAACGAAGATTAGTAACACGCCTGCAATATTTTTCGCTTTAACCTTCAAATTTAGACCCTCTGGAGTAACAAGGTGTTTTCAAAGCAAATAAATTCATTGCCTCTGCAATAAATAGAATAAAATCAAATATTAACCTTAATATTTCAGATTTCGCTCTCCGAAGCTACTAATCATGCTTAGGAAACCCTCTGAGTGTTTGGCCATTCTTCATAAGGATCAAAATCGATACAGCTCGATGTAAGACTCTCAATATCCACGGGCATCATGCACAAAGGTTTCCTTCTATATTATTTGACTACTTTGCTCTTATTGCCTTGAAGACATAAGAGAAAAATCCTCTAATTTCTGAAGCTGACATTTTGGATTTTCCTCTTTTTCTATTGACAAAAAGAACGGGAACTTCTTTGATTCCAAAACCTTGAATACGAGCCTGTTTTGCAGTTTCGATCTGAATCTCATAAGTAGTAGAATGCAAGTTACCTATTGCTGCCTTTAAGAACAAAGTGGAATAACAGCGAAAACCGCTTGTACAGTCGTTGAGATTTAAATGAGCCACCGATATGGCGACAGTATTTGCCAAACGACTGATGATCCTTCGAGTAAGGGGCCAACCAACAATTCTGCCACCCTTACAATATCTGCTACCAATCACGAGTCCATCCCCCAAGTGTAAATTAGACAAAAGCGCGGGAATGTCCTGAGGGTTATGTGAGAAATCTGCATCCATTACAATAACTCTCTTTGGAGGATTTTTCAAAGACAAAAAAGTTTTAAATCCATCAGTAATTGCTGTTCCTAAACCGAGTTTTCCAGGTCTAACAAGAAGCAAAATATCTGAATGCTTTTTCTGTAATGCCCTCACGATATCAGCTGTTCCATCGGAACTATTATCATCTACAACAAGAATCTGGGAATCTAGATCCAAGTTTTCTATTTCTGTGACCAGACGTTCAATATTTGGAGCCTCACAATAAGTGGCAAGCAACACACCGATTTGAGCATCATAGTCCAAATTACCTTCCAATTGCTGAATCAGTCGTCAACTCCTTGTATTTAATAAAAGAAAGCCTATATTCAACTCTTCCTTAACTTTAAATTCGTGTTTGCACTAAAAACGAAAATTGTATGCTCTGAGTACTTTTTCAAGACATTTCGTAAAGGCAAGTCTAAAGGTAATGAAAGGAGGCACGCGGAACTTGCAAAGAAATAGAAAACTGAAGCCAATAAACGGTATTTCGTTGAAGGCGTCCTCTCTTCAAGGCTGTCTTTATATTTACCTCGTTTCTTAACGATTCGATTAAAAGGCTTAAGAAACAATGACAAATCGACGCCTTGGACATCGGCTAAACTCAGCTTTCCGTCGCAGGTAAAAGCTTCTTTGTAATTATGAGTAATAGTTGGGAAATGCGTGGTGTATTTTCCGCTTGAGTCATAGGTATATTCCAATAAAACAATACTTCCGTCAATTCTTGTAATCCTCAACATTTCAGAAACAGCTGAATCAAAAGAAGATTTCTCAACATTATGTTGTAGAACTGTAACACTTAGTATTGAATCAAATAAATTTGGAACAAATGGTAGCTTTTCAACGCTTCCAACGACAAAATCACCCGATAAGTTCCTTTTTGATAACCTTGACTTGGCTCTTTTAGCCATTTCTCGGGATAAATCCACGCCTACTACGAAAGAGCCACTTTTAGCCAATCGCGCACTCCATCTACCAACACCGCAACCTATGTCTAACACATAATGTCCTGAAAGCCTCTCTAAATGCTTTTTCAGAGCACGATTTTGAAGATAGTCTGTATACCAATTAAGCAATCCTTTTGAACTAGGTAGAAGAACAGGTGAGTAATTTTCTTTTTCACCAAATTTTTGGGCAGTTTTATTCCAAAAGTCCTTCATTGTCCGTATGTCAGACATAAACTTACAGTCACTCGTTTAAGATTGGTCTTTTTAATGCGTATTCTAGCTTAAAAGGGAATTGCAAGAACCGAATCACGAAATCAATCTCAACTTGTTTATTAGATTATCGTGTGTAATATTTAGCTAGCGATCTTTCAAATAATAACAATTAAACTTCTTAAAGGAAAAATAGAACCTTATTGTAGCAAATGTTCAAGAGTTAAAAATCTCCATTGAATACTTATTAAGAAGAAACAGTGAAGAGAAAAAAATATGACAAATTGAATCAATATTTCACCTTGGGAACTATTGATACCAACAAGTCTTAATATCCCCCGTTAAGTAAATATGAAACGATATTCCTGAGGTTATTAATGAGTATCACTGTAGGAATTTGCGCATATAATGAAGGCAAAAACATCGAATCGCTACTTCACAATGTTCTATATGATCAGGAACTCCCAGTCAATTCAGAAATTTTGATTGTTGGTTCAGGCTGCACCGATAATACAGTAGAGATTGTACAAAAATTTTCAGAAAAAGATTTCCGTATTAAGTTACTCGTAGAAAATGAAAGAAGGGGAAAAGCATCTGCAGTTAATAAAATTCTGCAGAGTGCAAAAACAGATTTTATCATTTTTGTCTCAGCAGACACTATGCCTGACAAAAGATGCTTCATTCGACTTGTTTCTGCGTTACAAGATCCAAATGTTGGTCTTGCCTGCGCACGCACAAATCCAATTAACAATCCCAAGCTCTTACCTGGCAAGTTAGTCCAAATGTTATGGAGTTTCCATGATCAAGTTTTCATACAATTTAGTGATGCGGGACATGCAAAACATGCCAGTGAGGTATTCTGTATTCGCAGAGGCATTGTAAACTTAATACCGAAGGATACCGTCAACGATGACGCCTACATTGCATTGATTACCAAGAGGAAGGGATGGACAATAAGTTATGAACCAAAGGCTACGGTCTACATTCGTGGACCCGAAACATTGCAAGATTATTTTAGACAAAGAAGAAGAGTAATTTTTGGCCATTATCAAGTAAAGAAACTAACAGGAGAATCACCTCAATACTTTACAGCTCTAATCGGTTCAACTTCAGCTGTTAGGAATTTGCTTTCATTCCTTTCTAATAGGGACCAGATATTTACTCTGCTAACATTCGGACTAATTGAGTGCACAGCGAATTTGGCAGCAACAATGGACAGGCTTTTTAAGAAATCCCACTCAAAATGGAAAATTGCTACAACAACAAAAAAGGCTATTACAGCAAATCAGAGGTCACCAAATATTGTTCAACCAACGGTACCATTAACAAACTTGTCCCTAATGGAAACAGATCAAGTAAAATCTCTTGCAGATTCAAATTGTAATAACGAGTGAATCACTGGCACGGTTATTAGAAGAATCAAGACGTTAATAGATCGAATTTAGGTTAATCCATTCATTTGTTCAAGTTACAAAAATAAGTTGCTTGCAAGAGAACATATCAATCCTAAACCATATTAAGAAAACTGAAATACTCTTCTCTTGAAATTAATTTTGGAAAAACCTTCTGTTACTTGAAAACTATTTAACTATAGAAGGTTTCAATAAAGCAAAACATGAAAACAATGAGACCTAAAAAGTATTAACTATTTGGATGTTTCAAAGATGAATAAATCGACTTATGATTTCATTGAACTTGTGTACGAATATCCTTTGTATCTGTCACTTCCAGAAAAAGAAGATTATTTTCTTTTGCCAGCATTGACAGCAAGAGAAATGGGCTTCAAAACGGCAATTTTCGCCAGCCGAACAAGACTTAATAGCCAAAAAATTGAAAACATAAAAGGCATAGATGTTTTAAGGTTTGATTCAATTGGTACAATGCTGCTACAACTATTCAAGTCTCAACCTAAACTTGTGCACGGGCATAGTTTTGGATGGGTGCCTGCAAATGTTTCGCCTTTGTTTGTTAGGAAAAGTGTGTTGACCCCTCACATCTATAAGTTTGACACTTATCCGAAGTGGAAAATTGATCTAGCTATGAATTTTATCAAAAGAGCGAAAGCGCTAATAACTTTAACTAACTTTGAGGCTTCCCAATTCAAAAATAGAATTGATGAATCGAAAATCAAAGTCATTCCTCACGCCGTTGATTTCGATTTTTTTTCAAGCCCAAAAAAATTTGATCCAAACAGAAAAAATAAGTTTGGTCGAGCCGTTAAAATAATCCTTTGTGTTTCAAATATCTTCCCAAGAAAAAACTTGGAAACGTTGATACGGAGTTTTGAAATAGTTAAAAAAAGGATTCCAGAAGCAAAGTTGGTATTTGTCGGTGGTGAACCTAAAACGAAACTGGGGATGCTCACTGCCTCAAGAGCAAATTGGCATTACCAACTTCAACTATTAGAGCTCGCCTCGTGTTTGGGAGTTAAAGAAGACGTATTTTTTGCAGGACACAAAGGAGGCAACGATTTGTTAGAGTTTTACCAAATGGCAGATGTATTCTGTTTGCCTTCTGTAAAAGAAGGGCAATCTCTTGCATCTGGCGAGGCAGCAGCGTCTGGACTTCCTTTGGTCTTGTCCGATTTAGAACCTCTATTGGAAATTTACGAAGGTTGCGCTTTGTTTAACAAGCCGCTAGACTATTTGAAAATGGCAGAGAACATAATTGAAATACTTACAAACCCAAATCTAGCAGAAACCTTGGGAAGAAGAGGGCGCTCAAAAATGGAACAATATCACCCCTCTATAATTCGAGCCAAGTTGAAAAGACTGTATAGCGACTTGCTATAGTTTTAAGATCAATTGAGGTCAAAGAATACAGCTCATCATTTTCAGAAATTAACAATGAAATAGAAAATGCAGATTTTGTCTAGACCAATCTAGATTTTGGAGACCCAAGGAATAAGAATGATGAACAAAACAAGCAGATCCAAAAATACACAATAAAATCTTGAGACTATTGAACATAAAGTCATTTCAAATTGATTTATAAGAACTTGATTTTTCATTTAGTTCAATATTATGTGAATGATCTTATAATTTCGATAACCTCTAACTTTAAGATTGCCTTAGGACTTTTTCAGCTTAAGCACTAATGCATCCATGTTGGATGAAGATTTCGCAGTGAACATAAAAGTATCTTTCCATAAAAAGTCCCAGCGCAGATAACATTCCCATGAAGGATCACTTTGCCATGAAATGCTTTTACTAAGTGGCGCTACGCAATGCTAAATAATCATCTAACAAACAGTCTGAAGACAGAATTGTCTTTTTCTCAGTATTTTCCATGCTGTATATTCCTTCGAAATATGAACTGTTCTCTGTCGATTCTAAGTCTTTTGAAAATTTGCGTGAGTAGAAGACTCAAGTAGGTTTGTTAATGAAAGAGGAACACATGACCCTGAATAAGGACCTAGACATTTTATCCATTGTTCCTCATTGTCAAATTACCAATAAAACCTACATCTTTAATTCCGTCGAAGTCTGTGATCTGAACTTCTAGGTAAATAGAAGACGGTAATGTTGAATTATATTTCTCACTCCAAATTTGGCTAAGGTCCAATTTAAATAAGCCTACATTAGAAGGTAAGTCAACCATTTGACTATCTGATTGCAAGTTTGGAGTTGCAAAGAATATCTTATTGTTCCACGAACGATCGGATACAACTACTGCCATATAATCATAATTTGAAGAAATTGTCGCATTCATATAGAAAGATAAAGTCACGTCAGATGTTTCTTGGATTTTTAATTGTCTATAAATCCAGTTAGAGTAATAGGATCCATTAGTTCTTTGTCCAGCTATCATTAGACTTTGTGACCCTGACTGGGGAAATCCCGAACTAATCAAAGCAAGCCCTGTTCCTTTGCCCTCCAACTCCATAGGAGAAAAATACAACCACCCACCATCCTTAATGCTTGCATAGTCAAAATCATCGTTAAGAAAAACATTTGCATCTTGAAATAAATATCTGAAAAGATAGGAGTTACCTACGTTTTTTACAAGCACGAAATTCGGGTTTCCCAAAAAGAGTGTTGGATCCCACGATTGCATGCCATAAGTTGCATCAGATCCAACGAATATATTGGTGACATTAAACAACGACAATAGTCGGTAAGTAGTCGAGTTTAATATGTTCTTGATCAATTAACTCGACAAGTGTTTTGTAAGCCTTGGAGTCACTGCTGCCCGTAAACGGATAAATGATCCTAATACCGGAGACAACGGGAATAAACTCGCCAGCATCGTACGGATTTACTAGCACTAAGGACGTTTTAGAAATATTTTCGCCTATCCATTGCATCAACTTAAGGTCATCTTGCGTCGTTACACAAAACATGTTATACTGGCCAATCATGTAATCCACATCGTTTTCAAAAGTGTATTGCAGGTACGGTACATAGATGGAAGACAAAATCATTATTGATGCTAATATTGCCAATGCATTATGACGTTTTTTTGTTAAAAATCTACTGTTAAATCTTGTTTGAATGACATTTCGAAGCCGCTGATAAATAAACAAATTGAAAATGCCTATCAAAAAGGCTAAAGAAACAAGAAATAATATTGTAGGCCTAACAGGCTCTGCCACAAAAATTGATAAAGACGGATAAACACCTGTAAGAGAGCCTATAGCAAACAAAATACCAGCGCCAATTAAGGAAAATATAACTATTTTTACTGATTTATCCACTTTCTTGCAACGCCAGTAATAATAAAGAGTGCCTATGCTAACTCCTATGATGCTAATCCCTATGATTAGTAGAGACTCCAACGTCAACGTCGTTGAAGGACTAATTCCCTCTGAATACAATAACCAGTCGACGGGATTAAATGGCGGATAGGATTGTACAGAAACGTCTGTGGGGAGACCTAAATTGTGGGCAGGATAAGGATACCATATTAAAGCTCTAAAAATAAAAACACCTAGTACTAATAAACTGCAGGTTAGAATTATCACAAAAGTTCTGAAGTTAAATCTAAGAGACTCAAGGAACCTTGATCGATTAAAAAGGCTAGGTATTAGCCCTATTATAACGGAGAGAGTTAGCACAGAATAAAGCGTAAAATGCGAAGCAGCCAAATAACCATAAAGTAGACCTATTCCAATTAGTTCGATTACCACGGTTTTATTCCAAACTCTAGCATTTTGAAGATTTGGTATGAAAGCCAAGGCTATAAAATAAAGTGGAAAACCATAAACAAAAGCGTTTGATCCCCAAACGAGCAGAAGAGGCCAGCGACTTACAAAAGCAAAAACAAAGGCCAAACTCATACCAAGTTTTCGTCCCCCTAAGACTTTGCCTAAATAATAAGCCCCGAGAATTGAAAGGGCTTGAAATAAAGGGGTAATTAATAATGGCGTTTCTGCTAAGGAAAAATGTAAAGGAAGTACATTTACAAAAGCGAGAACTACAAAGAATCCTTGAGGATAGATTATCCCTTCAGGGGAGTAAGGTTGCAAAGTTTGAGGAATTTGATGGTTTTCCAATATGACCTTGGCAAAAAGAGAGTATAGAGATGAATCATGGACATTCCCCAAAATGAAATTTGTAGTTGGAGCTATGGTAATCCAAAGCATCACTAGAAAAAGAAACAGCACCACGGTTTGACAAATTATGCTCTTGTTGTCTGGAAATCTGATCGGTTGCTTTTCCTTCCGCCAGAAATAAAATTTTTGCGAGTAGAATATTAAAACGAAAAGAGTGGAAAACAGTAAAGTACCCAATAATATATTGGGAGTGAATAAACCTATTGGAGCCAGTGCGATTACATAAACAATAAAACCGCCTAAATATACGTCAAGAACAGATATCTGAAGAACATCAAGGTTCCTGAAAATAGTCGAGTATCTCGAAAAAACAATCCTTAATGGCTCTCCAATCATGACGAGAGAGAGCATCAGAAAAATAAGATTAAGAATTAACAAATTTGCACATACACTCGTCCTATAAGGCTAGTTTGTTCAATTTAAGATATATTTTCGCAATACTATCTGAATATTCTTCTGAGTCATTAAATTGAAATTTTTTTCTGCAGTCTGACACTTTGTTTTGGGCTCGTAATATTGCTTTGGCAACGATTTCCGGTTGTTCTAAGAGGGCGACCTCGACTAATCCTTGATTGGCAAGATCCGAAAAAACTTTGCTTCTTGAGACAACTGTCGGTATCCCAATAATTATAGCTTCGTTCACTACCCTGCTGAAACTTTCAAGCATTGATAACAGTACAAAAACACTTGTTTTGGAGTATTCTGAAAGCAATTGAGACCTTGTCAAATTTGTTTTCCACTCGACATAATCGTTTAACCCTAGTTCAGATGTTAAATTCATTAAACGTGGCTTGTCTGGACCATTGCCAACTATTACCAACCTTTTATATATTTTTTCCTGACTCAACAAAATTTTGAATGCCCTGAGAAGCACATCAACTTTCTTGTATCTTTTTAAAGCTCCAATATACAAAATTCTTTTTGGGTATTTTGGGCACCACTTAATCTTGCTTAATTCACGGACTGCCTAGTCCTTCTTGAACTATAGCAATGTTTTTGCTCCTTGGAAAATCTTCTAGAATAATTTCTCGCTCATAATTTGAATTGGCGATGATTACTTCGGATTGGTCCAAAAGTAGCTTTGGGATAACCTTTTTATACAGTTTGAAAAGCAAATTCCTAAGCAATGTTTGTCCAAAACGGTGATAGTGAGGCTGTAAAATTAGGATTTGATCCGCCTTCTTGAAAAGAGAAACGAACAAAGGAAAAACATTCTGAAGATTATGAACATGTATAATTGCTGTCCTCTCTTTTCTTAAATCCTTCAGGAAAGATAGCGGTGGAAGGAAAAGTGGGTCTCCAACTATGCGACGATATCGTTTAACTAAAACCCCATTTATGGTTTCAGTTTTTACAGTCTTGGGGGTCAAGTCTAAGCTGTAAACTATGACTTGGAAACCTCTCAAGGAAAGACTTTCGCAAAGCTCCTTGACTAAGAGTTTCAACTCCGCCTGAATTAGGAAAATACCTAGCTGTGACATGGATTATTTTCAATGACTTTCCTCAAGATAGTTGAATTTGCTCAACACGTCAAGTCAATAATCACAACACTCAAAAAAAGCTATCTCAAGAAAAAAAGAAAAACAAAATTGGACGCAAAGAGCGCCCTATGCTTTAAGTTCTATCCCCAAATGGATAGCTGCGCATTGTCTCGTACTTGGTCGAAATATGATCCACCTGCGATAATCCGATTTCCGAATCCCGTATTTGCAATAGCAACTGAATTGACTTGAGTACCTGATGTTTGGAACCATGTGGCTAAGGATATAACTGCGAGATTTGCTCCATTGTAGTCAATCAACTGAGCATTATTCTTGTTGAGATCATTGAATACTCCGCCAGTGATTATGTCTAAGCTACTGCCTCCAGTGTAGTTGCCAATTGAGATAGAATTAACTCTTGTATCTGAATACCAATACCATGAAGCAACATTCTGTAGAGCGAGAGTTGCTCCATTCCATTCGACCACCTGTGCGTTATTGCGTGTTCCATCAAAGTAAGATCCACCCGTTACAATAGTTAAAGCAGTACCGCCTGTAACATTTGCGACTGCAACTGAGTTAATTTCGGTGTCACCTGTCCAGTACCATGTCACCACATTGTTCAATGCTAAAGTAGCTGCATTCCAAACTACCAATTGCGAATTTAGTCTGGTTCCATCATTAAATGATCCACCTGTAACTATGCTCAAAGCTGAGCTACCAGTAATGTTGGCTATTGCAACAGAATTGATGTAGGTGTTGCCCGTCCAGAACCAGGCTTTAACATTTTGCAGTGCTAATGTTGCACCATTCCAAACTGCAAGTTGAGCATTCCAACGAGTTCCATCAAACGTCGCACCGCCAGTTACTATGCTTAGACCTGTTGTGCCAGTTATGTTTGCAACGGCAACAGAGCTAATCTGTGTGTCGCCTGTCCAATGCCAAGATACAACATTAATCAATGCTAATGTATTTCCATTCCAGACTGCTAACTGAGAATTGAAAAAGGAGCCATCAAAATATGATCCACCAGTAACTATTTCCATGTTGCCATCGCCGTTCACGTCACCAATTGCAACGGAGCTTATTTGAGTTTCACTTGTCCAAAACCACGATACTACGTTTATTAATGCCTAGAGTAGCAGAATTCCAGACTCCTAGTTGGGCATTGTTACGCGTGCCATCAAGAAACCATCCTACTGTAACAATTTCTGTATTGCCGTCGCCGTTTACGTCGCCAGTAGCAATTGCTGAAACGTTAGTATTATCAGTCCAGTACCAAGATTTTGCATTTTGAGAAAGAAGTGCTGATGCGGGTGCAGCCATTATAGCTGCTGAAAGAAATGCTATTGATAAAAGTAGGGTAATTAACTTCATAGATTTTTTCTTTGACATATTAAGATTCATAATGAAAGCTCCAAATTAACTTTATTTCTTAATTAGTAAATCACCAATTAAGGAGTATTTATCCGATTGTGACTGTCACTCGACAGCAACAAAAAATTCAGAAATATTTTCTGGAAAACATTGACAAGTACTGTGAGACAATAATTGCTTGTTATTAATATCAATAAAAACAGCTTTTTTCAAGATTCAACAAAAAAAGAGGGGAAGATTATTTTTCCTTCAATTCTTGATGTTACATAATACCCCAAACAGTAAGCTGTGCGATGTTTCGAGCTCCATCATTGTAGTATCCCCCAGTAGCTACTTCGGATTGACTGCTGTTGTCAACGTCGCCTATAGCAACCGAGTTAATGGCAGTGTTGCTTGTCCAGTACCATCCAGTGAGATTGTCGACTGCTAAGTTGGCGCCGTTCTATTCTATGAGTTGAGCTATGTTACGCGAACCATCATTATAGTATCCGCCCGTAACAACTTCAGCTTGACCATCACCATCAACATCACCAATTGCAACAGAGTTTATTACAGTGTTACTTGTTCATCACCAGGCTGCGAGCCTATCAACCGCCAAGTTAGCTCCATTCCACTCGATAAGTTGCGCAATATTACGAAAACATCATTATAGTAACCGCCAGTAACAACCTCAACTTGGCTATCACTATCAACATCGCCCATAACCGTTGAAGCTATGCAAGTGTTATTTGTCCAGTACCAAGCCTTGATGTTCACTGAGTTGGTATCCCACTTTCCGCGTCATACTCGACTATGAAACCTGAGCAAGGAATGTCTGAGGGGAAATCGTTCCATTGTTCGACAGACCACCAAAAAATAAGAGCATCCTCAGGCCAACCTGCAGGAGGGCTGCCAACAATAATAGAATTGATGAACGTTTTACCTGTCCAGTACCAGTTTTTCACTTCTTCTAAAGCTAAGTTGAACCTGTCCAAACACACAATTGGGCGTTAACGCCGTTGGATCCCCCTGTTACTATTTCAATTTGGCCGTCAGCATCAACATCCCCAGCAGCAACAGAATTGATGACTGTATGGCTTGTCCAGCACCATGTCTTAACATCTTCTAAAGTTAAAGATAAGAATGGATGACTCCAAACACACACCTGAGCATTAAGACGAATACCATCGTGATAGGTTCCTCCTGATACTATATCAGGATGCATGTCACCATTAACATCGAAAATAAAAACAGAATTGATTTCCGTGTGCCATGTCCAGTACCATGTTTGCACATCTTTTAAAGACAAGTCTGAACCTGTCCAAACACACAACTGAGCGTTGCCTCGCGTGCCATCATAGTAGTAGCCTCCCGTTACTATTTCAACTTGCGAATCCACATCAATATTACCTATAGCAACCGAATTAATGTCCGTATTGCTTGTCCAATACCAGGATTTCACATCTTCCATAGCCAGGTTTGCGCCTGTCCAAACACACAACTGAGCATTAAAGCGGGTGCCATCATAATAGTAGCCTCCCGTTACTATCTCCACCTGTGCGTCACTATCAACATTGCCAACAGCAACCGACCTAATTTCGGTGTTGCCAGTCCAATACCAGACTTTAACGTTCACTAATGACAGCGTTGCACCAGTCCAGACACATAGTTGACCAACATTACGAGTGCCATCCGAGTAGTAACCGCCAGTGACAATCTCAGGGCCGCCGTCGTCAACGTTGCCAACTACAATTGAATTGATTCTTGTATCGCTTGTCCAATACCAACATCTGATGTTCTCCAATGCCAAGTTTTCACCATTCCAGACGCATAACTGAGCAACATTACGGGTTCCATCAAAATAGTAACCCCCAGTCACAATCTCAAGAGCAGCATCACCAATAGTATTGCCAACAGCAACCGAATTG
>CAVUOZ010000003.1:0-29693 GCA_963743325.1 uncultured Ignavibacteria bacterium | reverse complement strand
TATTCAGTGGAATGGTGATAACAATTACGGCAGTAAAGTCTCCAGCGGAATTTACCTGTACAGGATTGAAGCCGGTGATTTTATAGTAACTAAAAAAATGTTATTGCTTAAATAAATTCCATAATAAAGGGTGCTGAATAATCAGCACCCTTCTCATTTATTTTAATCTTAGTTAATTATTTTTTTCAGTTAATTACGGGTGGATGTAATGTTCACTATTAATAATTCTAATAAATCTTTAGCTTTATCAATATGTATATTAATCTATCTGATAGGAAGTACTGTTTTTGCCGGAACAACCGGAAAGATTGCAGGCAAATAACTGATAAAAGTACTGGTGAAGCCCTTATCGGGGTCAATATAATAATTCTTGGTACATCGATGGGAGCGTCTTCAGATCTGGATGGTAATTATTTTATAATAAATATTCCACCCGGGGAATACCAGATAAAAGCTTCAATGGTCGGTTATTCATCCTATACATTCCAGAAAGTCAGGGTATCGATAGATCAGACTACAAAAATTGATTTTGAACTTAATCCTGAGTCAATTGAATTAGCGAATGTGGTAGTAACCGCAGAAAAACCGATTGTCAGAAAAGATTTAACCTCCACAGAACAAACAATAAGCGGCGATGATATTTCGATGCTGCCGCTTGAAGATGTTTCATCCGTTGTAAATCTGCAGGCTGGAGTTATTGACGGTCATTTCCGTGGTGGCAGGAGTGATGAAGTGAGGTATTTGATTGACGGGGTTCCGGTAAATGATGTTTATTCCGGTCAGTCATCCTTATCAGCAGAAGTAAACAGTATCGAGGAAGTTCAGGTGCTTGTAGGTACCTTTAATGCTGAATACGGTGATGCGCAGTCAGGTGTGGTTAACCAGGTCACAAAAATTGCAGGCGATAAATTAGATGGAAATTTTTCCTTTTATGCTGGTGATTATGTGAGCTCGCATGATACTATCTTTACTGATATAGGTCATATAACTCCAACAGATGTTTATGATATCCAGGGAAATATCAGCGGTCCTGTGCCCGGTCTTGAAAATTTAGTGAAATTTTTCATCTCCGGAAGGTATAATTATGATGCGGGTTATATTTATGGTCAAAGAATTTTTAATCCATCAGATTCTTCCAACTTTTCGGCCAATAACCCGGCAGACTGGTACGTCGGAGCAACGGGTGATGGTGCCTATGTACCAATGAATTTCAACCATAAATTATCTCTGCAGGGTAAATTAGCCATTAATATCGGCGGCGGGAAAGGATTGGTGCTAAACGGACTCTATTCGGATAACCAATACAGAGATTATGACCATCTCTATAAACTGAATCCTGATGGTGACTACAAAAAATTTCAAAAGAGTTATTTAGGTGTCGCAAGTTATACGTTATTGTTGAGCAATTCAGCGTTTATAGATTTTTCCGCTTCAGGTTTAAGATCAGAATATAAACAATACGTTTTTGAGGATCCCCTCGATCCGCGTTATGTAAATCCCGACAGGAAAAAAGATGTCAGCGGGAATGCTTTTTATACCGGAGGGACAGAAAACTGGCATTTTAATCATACTACAACCAGCATTACAGGAAAAGCCGATTTCTCGTGGCAAATCGATAATGTTCACCAGATTAAGACCGGATTTGAATTCACTCATCATGATTTGAAGTACGAGGATTTTCAAATAGTTATTGATGCGACTTCAAATTTTAAGCCCATGCTCCCAGAACCCGGCGCTTTTAATTTCAATATTTATCATGCCAATCCCTATCAATTCGCATATTACCTCCAGGATAAAATAGAAATTGAATATTTAATAGTAAATGTAGGTCTAAGGTTTGACTATTTTGAGCCTGATGGAGAATATTTAAAGGATCCCAATAAAATTAATGAGCTTGATGTACTTCAGCCTCCGTTTCCGGATTCATTAATGTTCAAAGCCTCAGCAAAATACCAGTGGAGTCCGAGGATCGGGTTGTCATATCCAATATCCGATAAAGGTGCTATTCATATTTCATACGGCCATTTTTTCCAGATACCTCCTTTCGAAAATTTATATCGTAATCCAAATTTCAGGATTCCACTGACGGGAGACTTTCCTGAAAATATTGGTAACACAATCGGGAATACAGATCTGAAGCCGCAGCAAACTATTATGTATGAAATCGGTTTACAGCAGGCTTTAACTGATGAAATAGGAATTACAGTCACAGGTTATTATAAGGATATAAGAAATTTACTGGGGTCGGAAATTTATATCAAAAATGATTTTAAAAAGTTCAATAAACTCGTGAACATTGATTACGGTTCTGTAAAAGGCATTACCCTTTCACTTGAGAAGAGATTCAGTTCTGGTATAGGCACCGAAATAGACTATACATTCCAGGTCGCTAAGGGAAGCGCTTCCGATCCCAATGCTGCTTTTGACAAGGCCCAGGCAAATCCGCCGATAGAGGCAAATAAACAACTTGTGCCTCTGGACTGGGATGGAACCCATACTCTAAGATTTACTTTGACGCTGGGGATACCGGGAGACTATATCGCAAGTTTTATCGGCAGGCTCGGATCAGGATTACCATATACACCTTCGTTGCAAAATCAAAGGACAGGACTGGAAAACAGCGATAATAAACCGGCATATTATGATATGGATCTTTATATAACAAAGTACCTGGATATTGCAGGTCAGCAATTTTCAATATTCGCCAAAATTTACAATCTGTTTGATACTCTGAATGAGGTTGATGTTTTCGGTGATACCGGACGGGCAGGAACTACACTTGAGCTCACCCGCAATCAAGCTCCTCCAAGAGGTGTAAATACTGTGTCACAATTTTTTACGAGACCGGATTTTTATTCATCGCCAAGGCAGATTTTAATAGGAGCTGAACTTTCATTTTAGGTGATTATTTATTGGAGCAAAAATGTTATTAACAAAAACTAGTTTCGGTATTATAATTCCGGTTGTAGCATTATTCCTTTTCAGTTCCGATATGATATTCGGGCAGATAATTGTTGATAAAAATAAAGGTGACCATAATCAGACACGAAAAGGATTTATGGATGGAAATCTTGCTGCAACAGTCTACTATAACTTTGGAGAAATAGCAGATTGGGAAAATGAACCGAGCAGAAGCGGAGTATGGCCAAAAGGAACAAACCATACATATATAGATGGAGTTGCGATAATTGTTCAGGCTGAAGCAATGGACCCTTCCGGAACTTTAATTCATCCTCTGGAAACAAATTACTACGAATTTACCCGTTATGATCCTTCAACAGGAGTAACTAATGGCTGGTGGCCTTTGCCGGGATATTCAGCCCCTAAACCCAACGAATCTCCGGCGAGAAGCGACGACAAAAGTACCTGGCCAGCAACCTGGCCGGACAGACCTCCCGATTGGGATAACAGCTGGAATGGATTTTTCGGTAAAGGGGTATTTAATGCCGACGTAGAAACTTATTTTGTTTTTGATGATAATGAAGACAGAGAATATTTATTAGAGCATAATTTCAGACCGGATGCTGCTGATCCTACAAGAGGGGGATTAGGGATGCAGGTTAGGGCACGGGGTTTCCAATGGTCCCAGGTTTTAGCGGAAGATGTTATCTTCTGGTACTATGAAATAACGAATATGGGTACATACGATTATCAAAAAACTTTATTCGCACAATACATTGATTGGGGAATCGGAGGTCATGACAATTCTTCAAATAACTATGGCGATTATAATGAATTGTTAGATATGTCTTATGCCTGGCTCAGACCAGGCTTAACAGGCAAACCCGGAAATTGGACTCCTGTTGGCTATGCCGGATATGCCTTCCTGGAAAGTCCCGGTATTCCAGATGACAATATTGACAACGATCAGGACGGTCTTACAGACGAAAAGAGAGACAACCTGCCATCTTTTTTTGTCAATACTCCTGATGAAGATCCGTCTTTACGAAATCCATTTCAGGATACTACAACGTTTAAGGTATTTTATGGTTACTCATGGAGACCTCACTGGGATGCCGATGAAAATGCAAATTGGAGATCCTATTTTGATAAAAACGGAAATGGTCAGTGGGACGAAGGTGAATTATTAAGAGATGATGTCGGGACTGACGGAATAGGTCCTAATGATGCAGGTTACACGGGTCCGGATCCGGATGGATCACAAAGCAATGGAAAGCCTGACCAGGGTGAACCAAATTTCGGAATTCTGGACAAAGATGAATCGGATCAGCTAGGTTTGACAGGGTTTGCAATTTTTGCGGTTCACGTATATGAACTGGACAATGATGAGCAAAATTGGGAAGTGCTTTCAGCATTGCCTTCCCCACATGGTCAAACCCTTGGAAATGTTAATCTGGGGAATTATTTCTCAAGTTATCTTTTCAGTATGAACGGAAGAAACACATATTCAATTATAACCGGACAAAATGAAGAGACAGGTGAAACCGAAAGGTTTTCAATGTCGCTGATTTTTGGGCTGAACACAGATGATATTTTCAGAAGAAAGAAAACTGTTCAGCAGGTTTACAATGCTAGTTATCATTTTGCCAAGCCGCCTGAAAAACCCATACTTACAGCAGTGCCCGGGGACCATAAAGTTACATTGTACTGGGATGACCGCGCAGAAACAACATTCGATCAATTTTACCAGAGAATAAATTTTGAAGGTTATAGAATTTACAGGTCTACGGAACCAAACTTTCTTGAGGATAAAATTATTACAGATGCATTCGGTACGCCGGTATTCAGGTCCCCTATTGCGCAATTTGATTTAGTAGATGGTGTAACTGGGCTGCATCCCATTGACGTAAACGGGGCAAAATTCTTTCTGGGGAATGATTCAGGAATTAAGCATTCTTTTATAGATACGACTGTGCAGAACGGGCAGACATATTATTATGCTGTCGCTGCTTATGATAAAGGATTTGTAACCGTAACTGTTGAAGGAAATGTTGAAGGCATACCGCCGTCGGAAACTACTACAATTTTGAAAGAAGATATTAATGGTAATATAACTACCGATATTAATACAGCTGTAGTCACTCCAAGAGCTCCGGCTGCAGGTTACATAGCACCGGAAATACAATCATTTGACGGAAGCGGTCCCGGTACAGGTAAAATTTCCATTTCTATATTAAATCCGGATTCGATTAAAAAAAATAATACTTACAGGCTGGAATTTTACGATGATGCGCCTTACCATAATTCCGCACACCCCAAATATTCTATAATTAATGCAGTTCCTGATGATACTTTGCTTAATATGAGGCGTATAAGCGGGATTAATGAGCAGTCCCCGATTTTAGATGGTTTCACTATAGACATTAAAAGTGATACTCTGGTGACTATTGATTTGGATAAGTCGAAATGGATTACAGGGAGCAGTAACAATAAAGTTCTGCTCGGTTTTGATTCAAGGTATAACCCTGCATATCTGGGTTTAAAAATCGATTATCCGGCCGATTATGAAATTCATTTTACTGAACCAGGGCAGGGAGATTTGTCTTTTCCAGCTACTAATTTCAGTAACCCTATACAGTCCAATATCATAGTTAAAAACATGACTGAGAATAAAGATCATTTTCAGTTCATCTTTCGTGATAATAATGATGACGGAAATTTCAATGCCGGTGATGCTATATTTTTTGTCTTTGGTGACTCTCTCGGAAAACCAGCTACCAGTTTTGCAGATCTGCATGTAAGCTGGTCCATTACTTTGATTAAGGACTCCACAATAGCGGAAGAGGATCAAAAACCGCCTCAACCCGGAGATGTTTATCAATTTGTTAATACAAAACCATTCAGGCAGGGAGAATTTTATGAGTTTACAACAAAAGCCCAGGGATTTGATAAATCCAAAGCCATTGCAGATCTTTCTAAAATTGCGGTAGTACCAAATCCGTATGTCGGAGCAGCATCATGGGAACCCCTCTCAAGTGAAGTCGGCAGAGGCGAAAGGAGAATATTTTTTATTCATCTGCCGAATGAATGCACGATAAGAATTTATACAATCAGCGGAAAACTTGTTAATACAATTCAACACTCCAGCACAATTGCGAATGGACAGGAAAGCTGGAATCTGGTTTCGAAAGACGGGATGGATATAGCCTTTGGTGTATATGTTTTTCATATTGATGCACCGGGAATCGGTGAACAAATTGGAAAGTTTGCTATAATAAAATAATGAGATTCAAAAATTTATTGCAAGAGGATGTTATGCCTATTATATCTCATGCAAAAATATATCTGCTGCTGCTGTTTTTATTTATCTGGAATCAAAATTTCTATTCTCAGAATAACTCGAAGACCGGTACAACAGCGGCCTCATTTCTGGAAATTGGGGTTGGCGCAGCCGCAAATGGAATGGGAGGAGCATTTGTTGGTCTTGCAAATGATGCCTCTGCTTTATACTGGAATGTTGGAGGGATTGCGGCTCATACTCAATATGAAGTAATATTGGCGCATACAGATTGGATAGCAGATACAAAATTTAATTATGCCGGAGTGATTTTAACACTAGGGGATTTTGGAAACCTTGGATTTAGTTTCACTTCTCTTTCAATGGAAGATATGAAAGTCAGAACCGTTGAGCAGCCGGAAGGGACAGGCGAATATTTTAGTGCGGGCGATATCGCTGTAGGTATTTCATATGCGAGATTCCTGACAGAAAGATTTTCCATTGGAATCACCGCTAAATATATAAAACAATCAATATGGCATATGAGTGCGGCAGCGTTTGCGGTAGATGCCGGCACCGTATTCAAGACTGATCTTCTGGGAGGTATGTCAATAGGTGCTGTTTTATCAAACTTCGGAACACCCATGCGTCTTGAAGGCAGGGATGCAAGATATTTTATCCGGGTAGATGAAACCAAACAGGGCTCAAACGAGAATATACCGACCACTATAGAAATGGATTCGTGGGATTTGCCGCTCTATTTCCAGATCGGTGTCTCATCTCCACTGGTCAACGCTGATGATTATAGGTTGACTGTTGCAGCCGATGCCGTTGTGCCGAATAATGACTACCAGAGTTTAAATGTCGGTGCTGAATTTTCATTCATGGATTATTTTTCACTTAGAGGCGGTTATAATTCATTATTTCTTCAGGACGCTGAAGGCGGATTATCACTCGGTGTAGGAGTAAATTCAAAAATGCTTCTGAGTACGGCATCCGTGTATTTTGATTATGCCTATAGAGATTTTGGACGATTAACCAATGTCCATAATTTTTCAATAGGTATAAAGTTTTAATTATTAATCCTGAAAATTTTTCACTCACAGTCCTTGTTATATAAAATTGAAGATATTCATACTTCTGTTGCTGGTTATTAATCTAAGTGACAGCTTTTCGCAGGATTTGTTCACTGAAGAAAACCGGGATATTAATAAAGATGATATAGTTGCACAGGTTGATACAATTAATATTACGGCAGAAGAATTCTTTTACAGCTATGAATTCGGACCTGCATTTCCCAAAAGGAAAAGCAATTCGAAGGAAATACATTTGAATTACATTATAAATGAAAAACTTCTTGCACTGGACGGATATAAAGAAGGTATTATGGAGGAAGATTATGAAAAGGGAATATTAAGTGATATTAAATCCGATCTGGCTGCAGAAGAATTATTCAGGGAAGAAATATTGCCAAAAGTTGAAATAAGTGAAGAAGAAATAGATAAAATCATAGAGAAGAAACTCCTGGAATATGAGATAAGATGGCTTTTTACCGACAAACCTGAAAAAATTGAACTATACCATAAACAATTGATGGATGGTGTTTCTTTTGATACACTTTTTTATGAACAATTAAATGATTCTGTTTTTAAAGATGACAGGGGGATGAAAAGCAGTTTGTTCGACATCTATATGAAAAACCCTGTCCTCGCACAAATTCTGGATACATTACAAGCCGGAACCATATCTGCACCTATTCATACTAATGATGGCTGGTATATAATTAAAATTGATAATATCCTGAAAAGTTTGATTACCGGTGAAGCCGAGCATAATAAACTAAGGTCAGAATCTATTGAAGCTCTGCAACAGAACAAAATGGAGGCTAAATCGGATCAGTTTGTAAATAGTTTATTCGACGAAGAAAAACCCATTATCAAACGTGATGCATTTAATCTTCTAAGATCTTATTTAGGAAAATTCGTTCTCACTCCTGAAAAATACACCGAATGGAGATTGGATGAGAAACTTGATTCTGCATTATCCAATCTGGGGTTGAAAAGAGGCGACAAATATCCCGGCATCACTCTGGTAGCCGGTACAAATCATAATTATCTGCTGGACGAGTTTATCATATGGTTCAGGGATCGGGAAGAGTATATCAAATTTTCAAAAAATGATCTGATGGAATTTTCGAAATCGCTGGAGAATTTAATCTGGATTATGGTGAGGGATAAACTGCTGACCAGTACTGCAGCTCAGAAGGGATATAATGATGTTCCCTGGGTCAGGGAACAATCAGATTGGTGGAGAGATAAAATAGCCTACAGCGCTTACAAAAATGAATTGGCAAAATCAATTAAACTGACTTCTGATGAAATAAAACTGGTCAAGGATAAAAAGAAATCCGAATCCGATATTATAAGTGATAAACTTTCAGAAAAGATACTGCATAAGATTCTTGAATTGAAGAATAGATATAAAATCAGAATCAATAAGGATGTACTTAATAAAATTAAAGTATCCTCTGAAAATGATAAAAAAGCTATTGATATGTATATCATTAAAAGGGGCAATCTGATCCCGCGGGCAGCATATCCTTCGATTGATGATGCCTGGGCCAGCTGGGAATAAACAAAAATGAAAATTTTTTTAAATATTATCATCCTAATATTGCTTGCTAACATCTTAAACGGCTGCAGCAGTAAGAAAGAATCCCACGAGGCAATATTATACTGGTGTTCTAATAATACAGATGAAATAAAGTTTGCAAAAATAATTACTGAAGAATGGAACAGGAATAACCCGGCGCGTGAGGTTAAATACCAGCCGGTTCCTGAAGGGCGGTCAAGCGAGGAAATTATATTAGCAGCAGTTGTTGGTAATACTACACCCGATGTTTATTCGAATATGTGGCAGGGAGATGTTGAAGCATATGCCCAGGCAGGTGTTCTGGTCGCACTCGATACACTAAAAGGATTTCTTGATTTTATGTACGAACGATGCGATAGCGCGGCTATCGATGAAATTAAGTCACTTGATGGTCACATCTACCAGATACCCTGGAAGATAAATCCTATTATGCTGATTTATAATGTCAATATACTGAATGAACTGGGATTGCAAAATCCTCCTCAAACATACAGCGAATTTTTCAGTGCTTCACAAAAATTTCAAAAAGATGTTGACGGCGATGGATATGTTGACAGATGGTTCGGGTATTCTGAAGTGCTTGTAACCTGGTGGCAGAGATTTTTTGATTTTTATCCGCTTTACCTTGCAGCATCAGGAGGGGCTCCTTTAGTGAAAAATGACAAAGCTGTTTTTAATAATCAGTACGCAGTTGAGGTTTTCAGATTTCTTCAGACACTATACGAAAAAAATTATTTTGCCAGGGAAGAATTAACGGCCAGGCAGGATGTTTTTTTAGCCGGCATAATTGCGACACGGTTTACCGGTCCCTGGGAAATTGCTCATGCCGAAAAGTTTAAACCTAAAGGGTTTAAATATGAATATACTTCTATGCCTGTGCCTGACGGACATAAAGGACCTGCTTATACATACGGTGACCCGAAAAACATTGTCATCTTTAAGACCTGCAAGGATCCCCAGGCGGCCTGGAATTATATCAGGACGATGATAGATAACAACGGGGATCTGAAACTCCTAGAGATCACTAACCAGTTACCAAGGAGAAAAAATCTTAACAGTAATCCTTTTTTTAATGATTATTTCGCTAAGAATCCAAAAATGGAAATCTTCGCCGAACAGTCAAAATATGTGAGAGGGACAGATGCCTCACCTGTTCTGAAGGAAGTCTTTGATTTAATTTCCCAACAGTATGAAGCCTGTGTCGTGTATGGGAAAAAAACTCCTGAAGAAGCTGTAAAGGATGCTTCGGATGCGGTTGATTTATTGTTTCTTAAATAGAATTCTAAATAATGATAAATAGAAAAAAAATACTACCATACCTTATTGTTTCTCCCTATATAATACATTTTATTCTTTTCGTTTCGTTTCCCGTTGTCTTTTCTATAGTTCTTACATTCCATAAATGGAATATAATTTCACCTATGCAATATTCCGGTCTGAATAATTATGTTCAGTTATTCAATGATAAAACATTTTTTAAATCAATAGGGAACACTTTAATATTCCTGGTTATTCATATTCCGCTGCAGATAATTGTTGCTCTGTTTCTCGCTCAAATATTAAATCAAAAAATCAAATTAAGAGGAACATTCAGAGGAGCATTTTTTCTGCCGGTAATAGTTTCCGGTGTGGTGGTTACAATTTTGTGGCAGCAGTTATATGGTTTTGATACTGGTCTCCTGAATAGGATACTTTCAGGAATTGGACTGAAAAAAGTGGGATGGTTAATAGATCCGGATATAGCTATGCCGTCAATTGCAATAATGGCTACCTGGAAGAATGTGGGACTTTACATTATTCTTTTTTTAGTTGGTCTCCAGACAGTCCCGGCGCAGTATTATGAAGCGGCTGATCTCGAAGGTGCAAGTCACTTGCAGAAATTTTTCAAAATTACATTACCAATGATAAACCCGACAATTTTTATGGTTGTGATCCTTTCGACAATAGGAGGATTCTCATTGTTTATCGAGCCGTATATTATGACTGGCGGAGGACCATTGAACAGTACTGTGTCAGCAGTGCTATATATTTATAAACAGGGATTTTTCTACTATCATATGGGATATGCAGCAACTTTGGGTTTGTTCTTTGCTTTCATCATTTTAGCTGTAGTGGTAATTCAGAAAAAATTTATAGAAACGGACCATTGAAAAAAATTAAAACAATATTGTTTTATTCTGCTCTCAGCGTAAGTGCGCTGCTTTTTGTATACCCGTTTTACTGGATGTTGATGGGATCCCTATCCCCGGAAAATGAAATCGGTAATCTGACACTTATGCCTGAGTCATTGACATTAAGCAGTTATTCTCAGATGCTTGATAAGATACCGATAGGTGGAGCGTTTATAAACAGTCTTATCGTTGCTTCATCTATCACTATTGGTGTCCTTATTTTTGGTTCTATGATCGGATACGCACTATCCAAACTCACATTTAAGGGCAGAGATATAATATTTTACATCATAATATTTACGATGACTTTGCCGTTTCAGATTACGCTCATTCCTCAGTACATAATAATGGTAAAGTTTGGATGGATTGATACTTACCTGGCATTGATAGCCCCATATCTCATTAACGCCTTAAGCATAATAATGTTCAGGCAGTATTTTAAGTCAATTCCCGATAGCCTGATTGATGCAGCAAGAATCGATGGATGTGGTGAAATGCAGATAATATTCAGGATACTCTGGCCGAATTCAATGCCGGCCATAATTACAATCGGAATCATAACTTTTATGGCTTCCTGGAACGAAGTGCTCTGGCCGTTGATTGTGATCCGGGATGAAAGCTTAATGACGATGCCGCAGCTTGTCACATTATTTGCTGTTGGCGGAAGAGCGGAATCTCAATTAGGAGTAAAACTTGCATCCGCTGTAATGCTGGCCCTGCCGATAATGCTGGCTTATCTGTTTTTCCAGAAATATTTTATACAGAGCATGGCATCTACAGGAATTAAAGAATAAATGATTATTGACCGAATAAATGAAAAAAATAAAAAAACACGATAAAAATCCCATACTGACAAAAGACAATGTCCCGTTTTGTGTAAATAGTATATTTAACGCCGGCGCCGTCAGAATTGCTGACAAATATATGTTACTATGCAGAACTGAGATGCCTAATGGCCGATCAAGTTTTACCCTTGCAGAAAGTCTGAATGGAATTGATTTTAAGGTTGCATCTAAACCATGCCTTATTCCGGAGGATCATAAAGACTGTTTTGATTATGTAGAGTGGGGTATAGAAGACCCAAGAATAACACAAATTGGTGAAAAATATTATATAACATATACCGGTTATTCCAGATATGAACCTTTGGTCATACTGGCAGAAACTCTGGATTTTAAGAAGTTCACAATTCACGGCCCTATATGTGAACCATCAAATAAAGATTGTTCATTATTTCCTGAAAAAATTAATGACTTTTATTGGAAAGTCGACAGACCTACGGCAGAGGGTAGAAGGGACATCTGGATAAGTAAAAGTCCTGATCTAGTTCATTGGGGGTCATATACAGCCTTAATGGAACCAACACCGGGTACATGGGAATGCGATAAAATCGGTGCTTCCAGTAATCCCATTAAAACCGGTGAGGGATGGTTAATGCTCTATCACGGGGTCAAAGAGCTTGCTTATAGTGCAATATACAAAATAGGTGTTATGCTGCTTGACTTTGAGAAACCATGGATTGTAAAAGGGAAGTCACTTGAACCAATTATTGTTCCTGATCATAATTTTGAAAGAATAGGAGATGTAGGGAATGTTGTTTTTACGAATGGATGGATTATAGAACCAGACGGAGAGATCAAAATTTATTATTCCGGTGCGGATCTTAATATCTGTCTCGCGACGACTACAAAAGATTATTTACTCTCTCTTTGTTTACAGAAAAAATGAAAATAAAATATTTAGTTATTATCCCAATTTTGTTTCTTGCTTTTTGTCAGGGAGCGGATGAAAAACAAAATTCAAAGGAAAATTTCCTCGTAAACACTTCCCATCTCGATTCGCTTTATGAGGATATTAATATTAACGGCAAATTAATGGGGATCATTCATATTTATAGTGATTACCCGGATTATAAATGGATAGGAGATGAAGATGAGGGGATAGCCTGTGTAGATGATGCTTCCCGGGCGGCTATATTTTATCTAAAAAATTACCAGGCAAAAAAGGATACAAATAGTCTGCTCAAATCTGAGCGGCTGGTTGAATTCTTGTTATTTATGCAGTCCGATAACGGATTTTTCTACAATTTTATTTTTCAGGATCATTCAATTAACAAAACGCACAAAAACAGCATAAATGAACCGAATTGGTGGAGTTGGAGAGCAATGTGGGCCTTGTCGGAAGGCTATAAAATAATGAAGGAAGTGAATCCGGAATTAACCAAACGAATTTTATCCGGTTTGGCAAAATCAGTCAATGCAGCGAAAAAATCTTCTTCAACAGCGAAAATAATTAAAATAGTAAATGGTATTGAATTTCCCACCTGGTTGCCAGCAGAAACTGCAAGCGACCAGGCAGCTGTTCTGGTACTTGCGCTTCTTAACTACCTTGATGACACAAAAGATTCAGGTATTATTAATTACATTAGTGAATTATGTGACGGTATCCTGATGATGCAAAAAGGGAGCTCCTCGGAAATTCCTTACTGTGCATTTCTTAGCTGGCAAAATATCTGGCATGCTTACGGTAACAGCCAATCTTATGCTTTATTAAAAGCGTCAAAAATTCTAAAGAGGAGTGATCTGCAAAAAGCTGCTTTGAATGAAGTAAATTATTTTTATGATGACTTACTGGGTGCAAATTTCTTAAGCAGTTTTTCAATTCAAAAAGATAATGGCTCATTCAGATTTTCTGAAATAAACAAATTTTCTCAGATTGCATACAACTTCAGACCGATGATTTTTGCCTGTCTCGAAGCATTTGCGCTGACTGGTGATTCTGTTTATATATCTAAAGCAGCCGAAATTTCTAAATGGTTTTTTGGCCGGAACGTTGCATCCGCGCAAATGTATGATTCTTCGAACGGAAGATGCTTTGATGGTATCAATTCGGAAGACGAAGTGAATTTGAACTCCGGTGCAGAATCTACTATCGAAGCTTTGCTATCTATGCAGGTGCTGGAACAATATGAGATAACTAAAGAGGATATTATGAAGAATATTTATAACAATAAAAAGTAATTTCAGAATATGAAAATTGAAAAAACACATCTCATTTTAAAACCCAACCCTAAAAAAGTGCTTCTGAGAAACTTCGTGCCGGCTACTAAAAAACAACTCGCCAATATTCTGCAAAGAATAACAGCTCTTTCCGAAGACGAAGTGGCTATAGAAGTGGAAAAAATTTATGCTGAATTCCGGAATAGGCACAGAAATATTAATGAACTTTTTTTGAAAAGGTTTGTTCAGGTTTCTGAATTTGCAGACGGTGACTTAAAGTTGAGTAAATCAAGGCAGATGCTGATTGGTGCTTCATTATGTATGGAATATTCTGTTGAGTTTGCTGCATTATTTAATCCCTCTATGGTATGGCATCCTGACCAGTCGAATCTGTCAACGGGAAGTAAAAGATTTATTCTGAGTCTCCGGGCAACAGGTGAAGGACATGTATCCTCAATCGTTTTCCGTACAGGTGTTCTGGATGATAATAATAAAGTTATTCTTGAAGAGCCGGGGAGTTTTGTTTCCTCACCGGAGAGAGTATTTAATCCTGAATATGACAAAGATGGCTTTAAACGAAAAATAATTGAATCAGGGTTAATGAGTGATTTTGTGAACAAAATGTTATCGAAACTGGGTGATAATTTTTCACTGAATGAACTTGAACATGTTCTGGATACCCTAAAAGATTTACAGGGAGATAATGAGCAGAATAGAATAATAGCGGATGAATTCCTATCCATATGCAGATCGGAATATGAAATTATTTATAATTCGGATATACCTATGTCTGAACAAATAATCTTCCCGCGAAGTCCCGCTGAATCTAATGGAATTGAGGATGCACGATTCGTAAAATTTAAGGATGAGAATGGCAGAGAACGATATTACGCAACTTATACTGCTTATAACGGGATAAAAATTCAATCCCAATTATTGGAAACTCAGGATTTTCTTCATTATAAGATAGATAAGTTATTCGGTTCAGAAGTAAAGAATAAAGGAATGGCATTATTCCCTCGGAAGATAAACGGACGGTATGCCACGCTTTCAAGACAGGATAATGAAAATAATTATATAATGTTTTCGGATGACCTGCATTTTTGGAATTCTAAAAATTTATTGTCGAAACCTGCGTTCAATTGGGAAATCGTACAATCGGGCAACTGCGGCTCCCCGATTGAAACCGATAAAGGATGGCTTGTTTTGACACATGGTGTGGGACCCGTGAGGAAATACAGTGTAGGGGCTATGCTGCTGGATATTAATGATCCTACAAAGATTATCGGACGGCTTAAAGAACCCCTGCTTAGCGCAGATGAAAATGAGCGCGATGGTTATGTCCCAAATGTGGTATATACTTGCGGCAGTTTAATATATAATAATGAATTAATTGTCCCTTATGCAATGTCTGATTACTCAAGCAGTTTTGCTAAAGTTAATCTTCAGGATCTTTTTAACGAACTAATTTCCGTTTGAGGGTATAATGTTAAAGTTATTTATAAAGTCCGTCGTTTTGTTTGCAGCGGTTATAATATTATTTTTAACTTCTTCCTGCGGATCTCAGAAAGACGAACAGTTATCCAGTGAGAAATTAAAAATTAATTTTAATGGGGATGCGAAAATTGAAGTGGGAGGACCTTTCGTCGGAATTGAAATGCATCACAGCTCTCCGTTACTTCAGAGAATCAGTTTTTTTTACCCTGTGGCAAACAGTCTTGATGAGAGTACCGATTATTGGAAGAGGGATACTACATTTATAATGCAGCTAGGTCTGAAAATTGGAGATAATAAAAAGGAAATAATAGGGAAGGAACCATTCAGGTTTGATTTGGCACCTTCTTTCGTAAAATTTCATAAAAGTGATACTGAAAAATCAATAGATATTTCATACAGGTTTGCTAAAACAAAACCGGCTATGGTTATCAGGTATGAAATAAAAAATGAAAGTAATAAAGAAAATTCATTTGAATTCTACACTCATTTAGAAACTGCTTTGCGGACAAGTCACTCTTTCAATCTGATTGATAAAGCATGGACTGAATACGATAACTCCAATTCGGTCATTTATACAAATTTTGATGATCCTCAAACTCAGTCTGCTGAAATTTTTGTGGCTAATGCAGGTGAAAAACCGTCGGGTTTCAGCACAGTCAGTCATTTATCAGGTTTGATGAACCCGGATAATGAATGGCTGACACAAAGGGATACAAATCTTCAAAATGATCTGATGACCAGAGATAAACCAGGTAGGCCAGCTGCTAAGTTTCTTTATAGAAAGGTTCTTAAGCCGCAGGAATCTATGATAGTGATCCAAATAGTAGGTTCATGCAGACAGGAGGAAGGAAAAGAGCTTGCAGGCTACTTAAATAAGAACTATGAGAAAGAGCTGAATGCATATGAACAGTCAGTCCTGAAAAAAGTTTACAAAGAAACAGAAATGACTTCTAATGATCCTGTAATTGATCAATCTGTTTACTGGGCGAAAGCAATTCTTGAAGCAAATACTCATTATCTTGATGGGGAGTTTGTTCCAATGCCCTGCCCTGCAGAATATAACTTTTACTTTACTCACGATGTCTTAAAAACAGATCTAGCTGCTGTTAATTTCGATACAGGCAGAGTCAAAAGGGATCTTAATTTTATTATAAAGCATGCCAATGAAGAGAAGATAATACCACACGCTTACTACTGGAAGGATTCTGCCTATGCGACAGAACTTGCAGCGCACGATAACTGGAATAACTTCTGGCTAATTATTGTATCGGGAAGTTATCTGCGCCATTCTGCAGACAGAGCATTCCTTAAGACCTTATATCCCTATATTCAAAAAAGTCTCGACCAGGCATTAATCACTAAAGGCAGCGACGATTTAATGTGGTCTAACATGCCTGACTGGTGGGATATAGGAGAAATTTATGGTCCCAGGACTTATATGACTATCCTGGCAATTAAAGCAATAAGAGAATACATATATATTTCAACGATGCTGGAAAGTAATTTAGATAAGCTTTCAGCCTATGAGAAACTGGCTGAAAGAATGCAGCAGCAATTGAATGAAAAACTTTGGGATGATAAACTTAAATACCTGATTAATTATTATGAACCCGGGAAAATCGATGAGCATTACTATATAGGTTCGCTGCTAGCCGCTCATTACGGATTGGTGGATAAAACACGAATAGTCGAGTTAGTTAGCACTGCCGAGAAGAAATTACTGGATGTAAAAGTAGGGATCTATAATGTTTTCCCTATGGATTTTACGCAGTTACGTAGTTATCTGAAATTTTCGGGCAATGAGGCCGGCGATTCTTTCCTTTATGCAAACGGAGGCATCTGGCCCCATGGAAATGCATGGTATGCGCTTGCTTTGATGGCAGAAGGTAAAAAGGCTGAGGCGTTCTCTTTTATTAAAAATGTAATGACCCTTAAAGGAGTAATGGCGGGACCGAATGGTCAGCCTGCTATGTACGAGGTTCGAAATGGAAACTTTAACGATCCAGATGTTTATGGCACTGTTGATAAACCTCAATTTCTTTGGGCCGCAGGCTGGTATTTATATTCACTTTACCATCTTTATGCGGTTCAGGAAAACGAGTGGAACATTAGTCTTGACCCCTTTAATACTGATAATCAACACCCAATATTACTCGATCTATTCAGCGGCGGGAATTTATCTAAAATATCAGTTAATGGAAACGGGAGTTATATCAAGAAAATTTTATATGATGGGACAAAATTACCAACGGCTGTCATTCCATATGAAGGCAAGTATGAAAAAATTGAATTATATACGGGTATCCCCGAAAATCCATATCTGAAAAGTTCTAAATCGATGTTAAAGGACTGTCGGTATGATGAAAACGCTAAGGTTTTATCTATCGACCTAAAAAGCTTACCCGGGCATAGTGATGAAATTGAAATAGTATCTCCGGCAGAACTCTCGAAAATGTTTATCGATGGGAATCCTTATACTGAGCATATTAATACTGAAACCAGAGATGGAGTAAAAATTATAAATATCAGTTTTACTCATAAGTCCAACGAGACCCGGCTCAAACTGGAGTTTAAATAGTAACCTGTTTATGAAAAAAAAATTCTCTTTGAATGGTAATTGGAAATTTAAGTTAAAAAGCCATTCTGCTGATAAAATCACTATTCCTATGAGTAGAATCAAAAAGTGGGCACCTGCAAATGTTCCGGGAACTATTCAAACTGATCTGTTAAAAGCGGGATTAATTGAAGATCCTTTCCTGGAAAGAAATGAATACAAACTTGAATGGATATCAAAGACTGCCTGGATATACAGAACTAAATTCGATTATCCCGATATACATAGAAACTCCGGTATAAAATTAGTATTTGAAGGAATCGATACAATCGCGGATATATATCTGAATTCTAAATTCCTCGGCAGGTCTGAAAATATGTTTTTAAGATATGAATTTAGTGTTGACAACATATTGAAACCTGTTAAGAATATTCTGGAGCTACGTTTTGAATCACCGATTAAGGCAAGCATAAAAAATGAGAAAAAGCATGGTAAGTTATCTAACGCATTAAATTCAAATCGTGTACATATAAGAAAAGCACAGTACTCATTTGGGTGGGACTGGGGACCTGCGTATCCTACAATTGGAATTTGGCGACCTGTTTATATTTTAACAGAAGACAAAGCAATTATTCAGACCATTAAATTTGAAACAGAAGAGCTGAGTGAGAGAACCGCCCGACTTAAAATAGGTTTCATCGCCCGCTTTCACATAAGACAACAATTAAAAGCCGTAATCACCCTCAGCAATGAAAATGATATGTCCAGCAAAGAAGTACTCATTGGAGATCAAGATCATTACAGCATCGGAATAACTGTAATAAATCCCAAAATATGGTGGCCGAACGGCCAGGGTGAGCAGAATTTGTATGATTTAAGCATTCACATAGTTGATGATTCCGGAAAAATTCTTGATGAAAAAAATAAAAAAGTCGGAATAAGGAAAATTGAGCTTCAGCTTAAGGAAAAAGATAAACAGGTATTTTGTTTCAGGGTTAACGGCAGACCAATTTATATAAAGGGGATGGACTGGATTCCTTCTGATTCCTTTCTTCCCAGGGTAAATCAAAAAAAATATGCTAAACTTCTTACTTATGCGCGAGATGCTAATGCAAATATGTTAAGAGTATGGGGTGGAGGTATTTATGAAGCCGATGAATTTTATAATTTGTGCGACCGGCTGGGATTACTTGTATGGCAGGATTTTATGTTTGCCTGCGAAGTTTATCCCGAATACAAGGAATTTGTGCGTACTATTTCTGAAGAAGTAACTCAAAATGTTGAACGGCTTAGGAATCATCCATGTATTGCTATCTGGTGTGGCAATAACGAAAACGAATGGATATGGTACAGGACCGGGGAAAGATCCTATAAAGAAATGCCCGGCTATAAGATTTTTCATGAAATAATACCTGGTTTAATGAAAACTTTGGATCCTTCAAGACCATACTGGCCGACATCGCCGTATGGATATGATGATGATCCCAATTCACAATCTTCAGGCAACAGGCACCAATGGGATATATGGAGCAACTGGATAGATTATACACAGGTAAAAAATGACCGAAGTTTGTTTGTAACTGAATTCGGATTTCAGGGACCGGCCAACCTGGAAACTTTTAATAAAATTCTGCCTCTCAGTAAAAGAAAAATTCAAAGCCCTTCTTTTGAATATTACAATAAACAGATTGAAGGACCTGAGAGGATAATTCGTTTTTTGGCAGGTCATCTCCCGTTAAGAACAAAATGGGAAGATTTTATTTATCTGGCACAGCTTAATCAGGGTTTTGCTCTTAAAACCTGTATCGAGCACTGGAGGACAAACGGGAATGTAACAAACGGAAGTATCATCTGGCAGTTAAATGACTGCTGGCCGGTAACAAGCTGGGCTTTAATCGACTCCGAAACAAAACCAAAAATGGCTTACCACTTTGTTAAAAATGTTTTTTCAAAAGCCATTATATATTTCAAAAAAGAGAGTTTCGACCTTAAAATAAATTTATTGAATGAAGGAGAAGAAGGTAATGCATCGTATAAGATGATGGTTATAGATTCGGATACAGGCAACTCTATACTTGAAACTTCAAAACAAATCAGTTTAAATAAACGTAAATTTATTAAACTTGATAAACTTAATATCAGGAAGCTTCCTGAAGGTAAAAACTGGGTAATAATAACGACGCTCTATGACTCTGATGAAAATATTATTCATCGGAATTATTATTTAGAGAAAGAATGGAAGCAGTTAAAATTGCCTGAAGCCGGAATTAAATATAAACTATCAGGAAAATCAGACAAAATTTATCTAATCTTTTCAACGAAAAAACCCGCTTTTTTTATTGATGTTCATTATCCGGGAATAACCTTTGCTGACAAAGGATTCATTATGCTGCCTGGGGAATTGAAACTATTAGAAATTACAGAAGGCAGGCCTAAGCTGATTAATAACAATATTATTAAGATATTTTCTCTTAATGATTACTTAAAAAATTAAATGGAACGAATTATTTCAAGAGTTCTAAGAATTGTTCTTTATTCCTGTTTTTTACTGTTCGGAACATTAACGATGCCGGTCTTAGCTCAGCAAATTAACATTAATAGGATCGAGCAGATGCCGAACATGCCCTCACCTTATGAGATGAGAAACTGGAAGCAGGTGGCATCAGGCTACGATAATTTTGTTTTCGATTTTAACCTTGCCGGACAGTACCTCCCTTTGATCTGGCTGAATACCAATACTATCAATTATCCTGAACATAATAGTTTCGGACTTCATACAGTTGTGGGGACAACTGCACCTTCGTCCTCCGAAGCTATAAACCTTATACCGGCAACGGTAGGTGCAACTTTGGCCGGTATTGATAAGAGTAATCAGAACGGATATAATTTTGTGCTGATGTGTGAAGAATATTTTAACAGAGCAAATAATGCAGATGTCTATTTGAATCATCCCACAGGAAGCAACTGGGATGACTGGTGGTATGATATAATGCCTAATGTTTTTTTCTACCAGCTGTACAATCAGTACCCACCTTACGGCGATTTCTCTAATCAGTTTGTGAAAGTTGTCGATCGTTGGCTTGAAGCCGCAGTTGTTATGGGCGGCAGGACAACGCCATGGCAAAGAGCTTATATGAATTACCGTGCCTTTAATCTCATGAATATGACTCCATATTCATACGGGGTTCCTGAACCTGAAGCTGCAGGTGCTCTGGCCTGGCTCTTCTACAGTGCATATTCAGAAACGGGAAATCAAAACTACAGAATAGGTGCAGAATGGAGTATGGAATTTCTTAATTCTTTGACCTCAAATCCCTCATATGAACTGCAATTATCGTACGGAGCATATATTGCCGCAAGAATGAATGCAGAATTGGGCACAACTTATAATACTCCCAAAATAGTTAATTGGTGTTTTGATGTCGGACCGCTGCGCGATTGGGGAGCGATTCTTGGAACCTGGGGAGGTTATGATGTTGATGGTTTAATTGGTGAGGTCAACGGTTCTAATGATTATGCCTTTTTGATGAATACATTTGAACAGGTCGGGGCACTTGTTCCCATGGTCCGTTATGATGACCGTTTTGCACGTGCCATAGGTAAATGGGTTCTGAATGCTGCAAATGCCGCAAGACTGTTATACCCAAACTATCTTCCCGATCAGAACCAGGACAGCGAGGCATGGGCTCATCAGTATGACCCGGATTCTTATATCGGACACGAGGCTCTTCGTCAGCTTCAGAATGGATTTAGTCCTTATGCTACAGGGGATGCGATAAGCGGAGGGTGGGGGATGACAAACCTTGCACTTTATGGTTCATCTCATGTCGGCATTTTGGGCGGAATAATAGACACTACAAACGTGGGAATGATTTTACAGCTTAATCTTCTTAAGACAGATTATTTTTATAAAGATGCCTATCCAAGTTTTCTATATTATAATCCTTACCCTTCAGAAAAATCAGTTATGATTGATGTCGGTAATGAAATGCATGATATATATGATGCAGTTAGCAATACGATCATAAAATCAGGAGTTACAGGTGAAACGTCATTCACAATTCAGCCGGATGCCGCTGTTTTAGCAGTCATCATACCTGCAGGAAGTATAATAATATATGATCTTGATAAAGCTTATGTCAATGGAATTATAATTGATTACCTGTCAGGTCAGACAGTTTCGAATTATCCTCCCAGGATAAAATCACTTGCTTCAGAAAAACAGGTGGTTGTTTTTAATGACTCAGCAAGGATATTTTGTACTGCTGTTGACAGAGACAATGATGCTTTAACTTTTCAATGGGCTGTAACTGGCGGGAGTTATACGGGAACGGATAGTATTATCACATGGCGTTCTCCGGCATCTCCCGGGACATATTTGATCACTTGCACTGTGAGTGATGGTCATGGCGGCACAATTACTGACTCCATTTTTATTGATGTGGTAGAATATATAAATAACGATCCGGTAATAACGGGAATTACTGCCCATCCGAGAAAAATTAATCTCGGTTCTGATTCGGAAATACATTGTGCTGCAACCGATCCGGACGGCGATTCCTTGAATTATAATTGGTCAGCAGATTTCGGTACTATAAACGGCAGCGGATCTACGATGATATGGACGGCGCCAACCACTGCAGGCAATTATTATATAACCTGCCTGGTTAAGGACGGGCGGGGCGGGGAAGCGGCTGATAGTATTGGGGTGTCCGTTCGTGATACTACTATTCACCAGACAGGAGACCTTGTAGCATTCTATCCTTTTAACGGGAACGCAAATGATGAAAGCGGATTTAATAATAACGGTACAGTTTCGGGCGCAACTCTGGTACCTGATCGATGGGGAAATCCATCGAGCGCTTACCATTTTGACGGAGTTAATGATTATATAAGTGTGCCCAGCAGTTCAAGCTTAAATTTTCAGAATGCCGTTACTGTAAATTTCTGGATAAAAGTCGGACAGTTTTTTGAAAGAGAATCTTATCCGCTTTCACACGGGAACTGGGAAAACAGATGGAAGGTCTCGACTACCAATAAACACATACGGTGGACGGTTAAAAGCACCTCAGGTACAAAAGATCTAGATTCAGAAACAGAATTAGCAGCAGACAGTCTTTATAATGTTACTGTCCTCTATGATGGCAGCGATTATGAAATTTATTTAAATGGTGAACTTGATGCCTTCACATCCTTCTCCGGATTAATATTAACCACCCCCATAGACTTTATGATCGGTCAGGTTTTACCCGGCAATAATCAATATAATTTTAACGGGGTTCTGGATGATATAAGGATCTATAATTATGCACTTTCTTATGGGAGTATTCAGGACCTTTATGATTTTTCAACTGATATTAAAGATGAGCAGGGTATTAAGCCGCCCCAGGATTATAGTCTTTTGCAAAACTATCCTAATCCCTTTAATTCTCAGACGATAATATCTTATCAGCTTAAGTATGCCGGTAAAGTCAAATTAGAAATTTACGATGCTCTGGGAACAAAAATACGATCTTTGTTAAACGAATTCAGTAATAGAGGAAACTATTCCCGGGCCTGGGACGGTAAAAATAATAATGGGAGATCTGTTTCCAGCGGTGTTTATTTTTACAGATTGAGTGCGGGTGATTTTATGGAGACAAAAAAAATGCTGCTTTTAAGATAGGGCTTAACATGGGAAAAGGGGATAAGAAACCGGAGTGTGATTCCCTCAAATTATTTGTCAATTGGATATTTTCGTCTCGAAACACTTTCAAATGGCACTAAGTATTCTAAATAAGAAAATACAAAACTTAGGGTTTTCCCCGATTGATTTGTAGAAAATTAATTTTGTAATTTACTATTAAAATTGAATAAACCAGGAAATAAACTTTTATATACATTGAGATTACTCCGGAATACAATTTATACTATCTTAATTTTAATTGCAGCCGTTAACCAAACTACAGCACAACCTGACGGTGTAAAGTTTGATCATATAGGACTGGAAGAGGGACTTTCACAGTCTACGGTAACTGCGATTGTCCAGGATGCCCGGGGATTTATGTGGTTTGGTACGCAGGACGGCCTCAACCGCTATGACGGCTATTCGGTTAAGGTATATATGAATGATCCCACCGATACAAATTCGATATCAGATAATGGTGTATGGAGTCTGTTGAGTGACAGCAGAGGTGATCTTTGGATTGGAACGGAACACGGGGGACTTAACAGGTATGTTTATTCGGAGAACAGATTTTATCATTATACTAGTAAATCGGATGATCCCGCTTCAATCAGTGATAATTATGTGCTCGCTTTATTCGAAGACTCCAACCATGATATTTGGATTGGAACGCACAGCGGGGGTTTGAATCGCTTCAACCGTTCGAAACAGACATTTACACGCTTTCTGTTCGCTGCGCAAAATGATTCTGTTGATTCGAAGGAAAACAATGTGCGTTCAATCTGTGAGGATAGTACAGGTAATCTTTGGATCGCAACGGGGCAGGGTTTATTTAAGATGAAACCCCGGGAATTGAATTTTAACGGAGTTCATTACACTCATTACCGGCATAATCATTTGGACCCTAACAGCCTGAGCAGCGACAATATTAATAATCTTTTTTTTGACAGTCATGGAATACTATGGATTGGAACCTGGGGAGCCGGAATCAACAGCTTTGATCCTAAGACCGGTAAATTTTCAAGATATGTGAATGATGTTAAAAATTCAGGAAGTGTATCATGCAGTCTTATAAATTCCATTTATAATCACTCATCCCGTACAGGCCAGGAACTATGGATCGGGACATATGACTGCGGACTATTTCTGAAAAATATTAAATACAAAACTACGGTAAAATACCTGGACGAAAATGTGCTGACTTTGTATGAGGATAAATCCGGAATACTTTGGATCGGGACTTTTGAAAACGGAGTACGGATACTCGATAAACGAAAAAACAAGTTTGTTCATTACTTTGAAAACCCTGATAAGACCGGCGGCCTGAACAGTAATGCAATAATCGGAATTTTATTGGATAAAGACCGTGAATTATGGATTGCTGCTCTGGGCAATGTCCTTACCCGTTATGATAAATCCAGAAAGAATACTACCGGATATACTTTAGGCAGCGGAAGCAATACGGTTTCGGGACAAATATACATATCTGCCCTCACCGAATCAGTGGATGGAAATATCTGGGCAGGTACATTTTCAGGAGGTCTTTACCGGTTTAATAAAAAAAGCGGAAAGTTCAGACATTATAAACACGATGTGAAGAATAAGAACAGTCTCCTTTCCGATGATGTGACGTCGTTGTGTTATGATGCGGAGTCAAATGTTTTGTGGATCGGGTATTTTAATGGGGGTATAAGTTCTTATGCTCTCTCAAAGGAAGTTTTTACACATTTTTATCCCGATGACAAAAATCCAAAAACGATTCCGCGCGGTTTTATAAGTACAATTTATATAGCGAAACACAGCGGGTTGTGGGCAGGCATCGCAGGAAAGGGAGCGGTTCATTTCCTTACAGAAAGTAATTCCTTCAAACGTTATCAGGACGGATCTTCCGTTTCGGATTTCGCTGCGAAGCACAAAGGTACACGTATCAACAATAATTTTGTTTTTTCGATTTATGAAGATGATCAGGGAATAATCTGGTTAGGCACAAAGGGAGGTGGCTTAAACCGGTACAATCCTCTGACTGATTCCTTCACAAATTACACTGTAGAAAACGATCTTCCCAATAATGTAGTATATGGAATAGAAGCTGACAAATTTGGTTCGCTGTGGCTGAGCACAAATAAAGGTCTCTCAAGGTTTACTCCTCAAACAGGAAAGTTTCGGAATTATGATGCAAAGGATGGTCTGCAAAGCAATGAATTTAGTGAGCAGGCGCATTTTGCCAGCCCCGACGGCGAGTTGTTCTTTGGTGGTGTGAACGGATTTAATTCGTTCTATCCGGAAGAAATTGAAGACAACGAATATGTTCCTCCTGTATATCTAACTGCCTTTAAGATCTTCAACGAAGCTTTGATTCTGCCTGATCCGATCCCTCCTGGGAAACCGATAGAACTTTCTCATTCACAAAATTTTTTTTCTTTCGAATTTGTTGCACTGAATTACACACTTCCTGAAAAAAACCGGTATGCTTATATGATTGAAGGATTTGACAGAGACTGGCATTATGTTACAGCCGGACAAAGGACAGCAAGCTATACAAATCTCGATCCGGGTGAATATATTCTGCTTGTTAAAGCATCAAATAATGACGGGATATGGAACAATGCCGGAAGCTCAATAAAAATCATTGTTAAACCGCCATACTGGATGACTCTCTGGTTCCAGATTCCTCTCGGATTGTTAATTATGCTGATACTCATCCTGCTTTACAGGTTCCGTGTAAACAAATTATTAGAGGTTGAACGCATCCGATCATCGATAGCATTGGATCTCCATGACGATATTGGTTCTACACTTACAGAAATTGCTTTATACAGTGATGTGAGTCTGAGGGAGTTACGTTCTGAATTAATTAAAAATTCATTGAACGGACGCTTCAGGAAAATTGAGAACCTGCTCGAGAGCATTGGAAAGACCTCACGCAGATTAATAGATGCAATGAATGATATCGTCTGGGCAGTTGATCCTAAAAACGATTCTTTTGAATCCTTTTTGCTGCGTATAAAAACACAAACTGCACAGATGCTTGGCGTTAAAGGAATTGACTATAAAATAGAGATCCAGGATAGAGTTTCAAATCTTAATCTGCCGCTTATGTACCGCAGGCAGCTTCATCTTATATTTAAGGAAGCGTTAAATAATGTAATAAGACACGCACGCGCAAAGAACGTTGAAGTTGAGATGAAGAAAGTAGGTCAGTCATTCTTAATGATTATAACAGATGACGGAATAGGAATAAACACCGCTCCGGTCAAAGGTGGGAACGGATTGAATAGTATGAAGAAAAGAGCCTCTATATTGAAAGGTGATCTTGAAATTGAGCCGGCCGGAGATGGCGGCACAAGGATAGAGCTGACAGTTGATTTGCGTTATATAAATTAATTGATTGAAAATGAATAAGAACGTGATAAATACAGGACGATCACCGAACATTAAAGTTACAATTATTGAAGATCACAGCAGGATTTGTGAATCCTTGATGGATATTGTCGATGGAACTGAAGGATTGGAATGCTCGGGAGCATTTAACTCGGTTGAAGATGCATTGAAACAGATTGGGTATAATCTGCCGGATGTCTTACTGATGGATATCGGACTTCCAGGAATGAGCGGCATCGAAGGTATACGTTTGATAAAGGATAAATATCCTTCTATTGAAGTATTAATGCATACCGTTTATGATGATGATGAAAAAATCTTTCAGTCAATTTTCCAGGGAGCTTCAGGATATGTATTGAAAAATGCCGAAACAAGCGAGTTAATCAGTGCAATTAAAGAAGCTAAGACAGGTGCACCTATGAGTGCTTCCATAGCCCGCCGTTTATTGAATATGATTCGTGCAAAGGAAAGCATTAACTCTGAACGGATGAATCTCACCTCGCGTGAATATGATATTGTCAAGTGCCTTGTGGAGGGACTCAGTTACAAAGGTATAGCTGAAAAACTCTTTATCAGCCCGCTTACTGTTCAATCGCATATAAAGCATATATACGAGAAACTCCAGGTGCATTCAAAGTCGGCAGTTGTATCCAAGGTTCTCAAATTCAACCTTTTCCGTTAACAGTGAGATTCATACGACAAAAGTTACTCAATGACCTGCCGATGAGCTGTCTGTCTTGCTGAAACCAAATTACCATATTTGTGGTATTTAACGCAGATTGATTTTTAGATATAATACCTTTTCGGAGACTATTATTTTAGTAAAATTCGGAGGAGTACGTAATGAAGCGAAATCTATTATTGGCAGTATTATTAGCAGGTGTATGGACGATCTCTTGCAGTAATATAAATGCCCAGTGGTCATGGCAGAATCCATTACCACAGGGCAATACCCTTCAGGATATATATTATTCTGATTTGACTCATGCAATTGCCGTGGGTGAAAGTGGAACTATTATCAAAACCACTGATGCAGGGAACAACTGGGAAATTCTACCAAGCGGTACCGGGGATGATCTCTATGCCGTTTCATTTACAGATGTAAATACGGGCACTGCCGTAGGAAATTTCGGCGCGATTCTCAGAACGACAGATGGAGGAAATACCTGGACTATACAAAGAGACGGAATGACCGAGGTACTATATGGAGTGTCGTTTTCAGATGCACAGCATGGAACTGCGGTAGGCGGTGAGGGTTTGATTTTAAGAACAACGGACGGCGGTGCAAACTGGGTAAATCAAAACAGCGGAACAACTGAATTTTTTAATGACGTTTATTTTACAGATGATAATAACGGTACGGCAGTCGGAACTAACGGCGTAATCGTGAGAACTACAAACGGGGGAGCTAACTGGACTGTTCAAACAAGCGGTACAATAAATACACTTAACGGGGTATTTTTTACGGATGCAAACACCGGTACTATCGTGGGTGCGAATAGTACAATCCTTAAAACTACCAACGGTGGAAGTACCTGGTTTAACCAGACAAGTCCGATACCATCAGACCTTCATGAAGTTACTTTTACAGATGCAAATACCGGTACAGCCATTGGGCCAGTCGGTTTAATCATTAGGACAACAAACGGCGGCAACAACTGGACAAGTCAAACCAGCGGAAGTTTCAATATTCTTTATGGAATTTCATTTGCTGATGGTAACAATGGTATAATAGTCGGTTTCAGCGGAGAAATATTAACTACAACGAACGGCGGTGCAAACTGGGTTAAGCAGAGCAGTGGTACCCTGAATTACCTTTATGGTGTAAGTTTCACAGATGCGGATAATGGACTGGCAGTAGGAGATCTTGGAAAAGTTCTTAAAACTACTAATGGCGGCGAAAACTGGGTAGAAGAAAATAGCGGAATATTTGACAATTTATTTGAGGTAAGCTTCTCAGATGCAAATACCGCTTTCACTGTCGGTGCTTCAGGAAATATCTTAAAATCGACGGATGGAGGAGTAAACTGGGAACTTCTTGAAAGCGGAACTACCACATTGCTCTATAGTGTCTCCTTTACAGATGCAAATATCGGTACAGTAGTGGGTAATGAAGGAACAATCCTGAGGACTACTGACAGCGGACTTATCTGGAATACACAAACAAGCGGAACCAGTAATTTTCTTTTCGGAGTGTTCTTCTCAGATGTTAATACGGGTACAGCAGTCGGTGCGGGAGGTACTATTTTAAGAACAACCAATGGGGGAACAAACTGGACCTCTCAAACAAGCGGTACTGGTGTGATACTGCATTCGGTTTGTTTTACAGATGCGAATACCGGTACCGTTGTCGGCAACAGCGGTACGATATTGAGAACAACTAATGGGGGTACTAACTGGACTCTCCAGAATAGTAAAACAACCTCCCATCTCTGGGATGTCAGCTTTATCGATTCAAATAACGGATATGCTGTAGGGGAGGGAGGAACGGTATTAAAGACTTCAGACGGAGGCGCCAATTGGGATAATCTGGTCATCGGAACAAGTAAAATATTTTATGACGTTTTCTTTACAGATGCGAATACCGGTACTATAG
>CAVUOZ010000002.1:0-126543 GCA_963743325.1 uncultured Ignavibacteria bacterium | reverse complement strand
TGCGGGATCCTGCCCCATTTCAAAAATTAGATGAAAGAACTTGTTTCCTGCTTACTCCATCGGAATGAAATGGAAAAAAGCTGAGTTTTTACTCAGCTTTTTTTATTTTAAATATATGGGTAAATTTTTTGTTTATGTAATTCGAAGTATCGAGGGCTATAAATACACAGGAATGACTGAGGAATTAGAAATCAGGTTGAATCGACATAATGATAAAAGCCTTTCGTTTTGGACTAAAAGAGGCACAGACTGGGAGTTGGTTTTTAAAGAAGAATACGATAATAAAGCAGATGCATTAAAGAGAGAAAAATGGTTTAAAACAGGAGTTGGAAGGGAATTTTTAGAAAAGATTTTGAAATGAAACCCGAAGGTTGTAGGTTCAATCCCGACCTTGTCGGGACTGCCCCCGCTACAAGCTCTACAGTAAAAATCCTGATTGACATAGTTCAGTCAGGATTTTTTATTGATTTTGATGTAGAAAATAAATAAAACAGTTGTTTAACTAGTTCACACTTATGTAATTGTTTTTTTATTGATTAATTCAATATTTTTGAACAGAAATAGAAAGAAACAATGCCAGACAGGGATGTTCAGACTGTTAGTGACCTGATATTTTATCAATACTCAAAATTAATTTGTAGAAGTGCTTTTAAGATACCTGACGGTGTACACGCAAAAGGCGAACATTATGGTTTTATTAAAAACACTTTTCGATCCCTTAAGAATGGTCAAAAAAGATGGTCAGATATAATACGTGAGGATTTACAATTTGTAGAGGTGGACAAGAAATGCATCTATTGCTGTTCTGAAGAAAATGTTACTCGTGAACATATAGTTCCAAAATCCCTACTTATAAAAAATGAGTGTGCCGCTTGTGATCGAATTCAAGGTATTCATAATCTCCTTTGGGCTTGTAGAAATTGTAATTCAGAAAAAGGAACTCGCGGTCTTTACGAATTCTATAAATCAAAATATCCGAAGGAAAAGAAATTCTATGATTTAATCCCTCCACTTGCCGAAAAAAAATATCTTAAAACAATTTATTGTTGTCACGAATGCGCAGGAACATTAAATAGTTCGGATCCTAATGAAGACGGGAAAATAGACGTTTTAGATATTGATTGTATACTTCATTGAAGGGAATTTTCATCCTATCCCAAATTTTCTTGAATCAAGAGTTTCGTAATAAATACTCCACTGAATTTTAATCAGTTTTCTTCCTTAGATTTTGATTTGTAATAGACACTTTAAACTCGGTTTAGTACATTGATGTAAAAATATAAAGGAGCCCAACTGGGCTCCTTTTGGGCACTACACTTACTTCACTAACAACATTTTTCTTGCCTGTGAATAATTCTGTGTTGTTAGTTTGTAAATGTAAACTCCGCTTGCCAGTGAGCTGGCGTTAAAACTGACCTCATATCTCCCGGGGTTTCTAAACTCATTATTTATAAGTGATTTCACTCTTCTACCGAGTATATCATAAACAACGAGTTCTACCTGAGTTCTTTCCGGTATGTCGAAACGTATTATTGTTGCCGGATTGAAAGGATTTGGATAATTATAATATAGCGAGTATTCAGTTGGAATGATATCTTTATCCTTTGATTTAGCCTCAGCTCCGAATCTTTTTTGAATCAATTTATTTAATCTGTCCTGGAAATCCTGAGTACCTTTAACAAGCAGGTTTTTATTTAATCCTTTATTTAAGGTTGTATCATTCCCATTACCAGCCAGTAGAGATGTTGTCATTGCATCTATCTCAGCAAATAGTGCTTCTTCTGTCTCTGGGTTTTGTATTATTATATCCCCAAATCCGTTTATGGCATTATTATACTGTTTTTCATCTACCAGAGTTAGCAGTGAAAGCTGGCTGACTACCTTCAGCATTACTGAATCTGTGATATTTTCAATGTTTGCATTAAACATCTCCCTTAAAGCTGCCAACTCTAAACTGTCTAAATTTTGAAGTCTGGCAGATTTATATAACCCTAAATATGCATCCTCACTTGTAATATCACCCGGTGCAGATGAGATTATCGAGCTGTAAATTTCATCAGCAGATGAATAATCACGGTTTATCATATATTCTAATGCCTGTGCATATTGAACATCGGTTGCAGTCGGTGTGTAATCAGGAGGACCTGCTGAATAGACCGTATCGAGAGTATTGCCATCATTATCCTGCATTACAAGCATACTTCCTGAACCCGGTATATCGCAAATAGTATGATTATATGGAATATATGTAACACTAAGGTCTCCGAACCTTGCTGGATATACTGTATCACCCCAGGCATTATAGGTGGCATAGAGTCTGTCGGTGGTTACTTCTCCGTTCATTAAATAAAGGGTAGTTTCAAGAGGAGGAGATACAGTTCTGTCATCTGCTATCAGATTACACCCATTGTTAAGCTGAATACTTGAATGACCGAAATAGATCTCAGAGCCGTCATCATTGGTATCCGGAGGACTAGTATAACCTCCATTATTCTCTATATCATTATATCCGGAAATCGGATATCTATTATTAGGAAGACCTACCAGAGCCCCTCTTAAATCGGGAACTGAACCAGCGCCTACATATATACCGTTTATCCTATTACCATATATGTAATTATCTCCTATAAGCGGAGATGAATTTGCAAGAGATATTCCATAACTATGACCGGTAATAGTATTTTTTCTGACATTACCTCCGCAGCTGCTTAAGAGAATCCCTGGAAGTGTTTCCAGATCTGATGAAAATTCGTTATGGATTATCTGAACACTTGCTATCTGGCTCAGACTAATAGCCAGTTTGTTATCGGTGAATGTATTCTCATTTATAGTAAAGCTGTTCTGTCCTGCAGCAAATATGCCATTGTCAGTATTGATAAATGTACAATAAGTTACTCCGGGAGTCTGGGTAGAAGTTCCCGCTAAACTTATAGCATAGCTGCTTGTATTCTGGAAGTCACAATGATTAACCGAGGTTTTAAACTGCGAGTTCTCTGCTGTAATTAAATTGACTGAGTTCTTAAGGATGCAATAACTGATGACGGCGTTTGCTCCCTGAAGCAGTTGAATACCGGTTCCTGTAGTCGCTGAGCCAAAATCTATTGTAAGTTTATGTGACGAAGTTCCGATAATATTGGGTGAGCCTTGTGCTATAATACCTTTACCATTGTAAAAGTTAATTGTACCCCCATTTACTGTCTGAATTTTTCCTGTTCCTTTTGTGTAGATATTTGCATAGCAGTCGTAGGTTTCATTTACAGTGAGCGTTTTACCATTTTCAATAGTCATATCATCGTAAAGATATTGATGAGTATTTATTGTTTCATTTGTATAAAGCTTGCCACCATATTTTACTACAGGAGCAACTTCATAGAGATAACCTTCTCCTGCCGGATGGGTAAGAGTATAGGAAAATGAAGTTGAAAAAGTTGTGTCAAAACCTCCTTCATAATTTCTGAATCTATAATTAACAAAATTCGGATCAAAAGGAGTCAGTCCGATCGGAATAGATTTAGCTGTATCGGGTATCAGGTTGGCTAGGAAAAAGTATTTATTATCATTGAATCCATTCCTGTAAAGCAGTCCTGCGTGCCAGTTCTGGGTAGTATATGGTGTTGGTAAGGTTAAATAATCAACAGTTTGTGGATAAGGATAGTTTGGATCACCGCTATACCTTGCACTTATATAATCACCCGTATACTTTAATCCCAGCAATCTGTTTCCAAGTCGCCCTTCTAATCTTGGAGCCAGATTATTTTTGATTAAATACCATAGTTCCGTTGGCTTTGGTTGTTGTTCATCTGTAACTAATCCATTATGTATCACGTCGCAGTTGCAAAGAGGCTGATGCCCGGGATAAGTCCAGTAATTCCAGAACAAAAGTCCTTTGATTCCGTGCGCTAAGGCAAGCATTACAGAAGCTTTCAGTTCAGGGGGATTAGGTTTTCTCCAAACGTACCAGACGGTCGAGTCTTGTGGATCCTGTTCACCAAACCCTTGTCCCACATACCAGAAATCAGGCTGTACTGAATGTGCTACCTGAAGTTTGTTCCTCAGGTTTTCTAAACCCTCTTGAACTGTCCCCTCTTCGGGCGGCCAAATCGGATAAGAATCTATCATTAGAGTATGGGGTTGGGCTATTTCAACATATTTCCTTAACAAAGTATCCCCGTTAAGTTTTGTATTCCAGGGTGGATAAATTTCAGTAATTAGATGAGGACACTGGACACTATTTAAGATAGAATCGACTATATGCATAGGTAAAAAATTATCAATACTTCTGGGTTCATCTGTGGCATACCAGTATTTCATATTATCCCAATTGCTTGAGTTTTTGAATGGGAGAGCATAATTTATTATTTGATTCGAAACCGAATCAGGATTATCCATATAAGCTGTCCAAATCAAATTATCAAAAACCTCGACATTATCCGCATAAAGATTTCTGATATGGTTATTACCATTTGTTCCGAGAAAATCTAATTTGAATTCAATCCCATTATCTGGATCAATATCGCTGTAAACAGTATCAGCTGGAATATTGTTTGTTTTCTCTAAAGCTTTATCCTCAAATTTTGTTGGATAACGATACTCAATCTGAAATTTTTTGAAATTACCTGATGAACCATAAAAATCTGAAGCTTTTAGAATTAATGAATCAATTTTATCTACATAGACGTGTCCGTCCCAGGATTCATTTATTATTTTTGTATATCTTTCAGTAATAATCAACTTGCATATTTCGGTATTTGGATCGACAGAAGCAGAATCAAAATCTAATGCCAACCAGTACCTTGCAGTATAGTCGACCCTGTCATTAAAGTCTTTCCAGTCTTTATCCTGTTTATAATGAGGTCCGTAAAGAAGAGAACAAGCTGGTGCTGTGGTACTGTTAGTCCAGCAGTTTACTCCTCTCCAGTTAGCAGAATTCCCTGCATTATGCACAAACCCTGTCCTTGAAATATCTCCCGGGTTTTCTGCTTCCCATATTGAGTAATAGCCGAGGGCGTACCAATATATTTTGTCTTGTGGAAAATCATTATTTAATCCGATTGCATTGTAATTCTCAAGATAACCTTGAGTAATATTATCTGCATACTGGATAAATGTATTCATCCCTGAGCTGTCAACAGAATTCCAGGCATCGCTGCCGTGTCTAATATCAGTATTCTTGCTTGCAATAAATGCCCCGATTGGAAATTCAGTATTACCCGGCAATTCCTGAGCTATAAGATTAGCAGAGTTCATAAAGAATAACAGAAAAAGTGTGACCCTTAATAAGTGTGACATAATTATACTCACTTCTTTTATTTCCATTTCTTGTTTTTCAACTAAGAATGAAAAACCTGGGTTTTATTTAATGTAAACCATCTTCTTTATATCTGAAAAAACAGGAATATTGTTGTCTTTTCGTACCATTATCTGATAGATGTATATGCCTGAGGCTAAATCGTGAATTCCGGATTCCGGATTTCCGGATTCGGCTGCGCTAAATTCTACTTCATAATACCCTCCTTCCTGGTATTTATTTATTAGTGTTTCTACCAATTCACCTTTTATGTCATAGACATACAGTTTAACATATCCTCTTTCCTTTAACCTGTAGCCTATCTTTGTTGACGGATTAAAAGGATTGGGGTAATTCTGATATAGCTGGTAATTGGATATTGTTAATTGTTCATTTTTGATTATTCCTGCCAGCAATACGTGCAGTTCCTCTGATGGTTCAGACTGATTTCCCTGGTTATCTACTGCTGTCAGTTTGAAATACAGGTTATTTACTCCTTGGGGAATTATATGCAGGTAGGATGTATCGGGGATCGATTCAACAAATGTTGTAGAATCAGCGGTAAAGTTCTCTATTGTATCCCTGTATAGGTTATAATGATTAAAATCTGATTCACTGTTTTTATTCCATTTGAGCAGGAGATAGTTCGTATCTAATGTTGCAGTAAAGTTCACTGGAATACGTGGAGGCAGATCCAGGTATTTATAGCTTTCCCCAAAAGGCCCACCGTAGAGTCCAATGTCACTTCTCGTACTGTCTTTATCAAGCATTGCGGGATCACCTCTATCAATAACCGGGGAATATTTTTGAAGATGAAAATCCAGTTTCCCCTTCGTAGAGTCATCATTTACTACCATAGGATCAACGGAAATATTAGTCGTATCATTTACTCCGCTATAATTTTTCCCATTATTCCAACTGTCATTATATTTTATTGTTGCGGTAACTCCAGAAGGTTGTTCTATCCCTCTTGGAACATTAGTTACAATATTATTTTTAATGATATTACTATTGCTTGTAGCGCGTATTGCATAAACCTCGTGAAAATTGTCATCAAAATTACCTGTCAGGTAATTATTATATTCCAGTGCTACTACGTTAGTATTCCCAATTCCTTTATACCCATTTTCAGCAATGATTAAATTGTTAAATATTTTCGTTGTATCAGATGCAAAACCTGTTTGAATGCCGATTGCATTCGGATCTTTTAAGATAATTGTATTATTTGATATCGTCGGTTTAGTGCCATAAGAGACCTTTATACCAAAATCTCCCTCATTTACTTCTATGTAATTTGAATTTATAACGGGGCAATATGTTGGGTTATCAGAATCTATTATGATGCCCTTCGATGATAAGGAAGATGGATCAGTAAAAAAATTATTACCCATTAAAACCGAATTTGAATTATAAATTTGAGCGCCGAAATTGACAGAAACAATATGGTTATTATAAATCAAAGGTGTTTTCATCCCAGTATAGCCGATGTACATTCCATACCAAGCACTATTTACCTTGTTTAATATAACGGTGCTTTGTCCTCTTACCGCGATACCATAACCTTTCGTTGAACTTGTAAATACTAATATTTGAAAACCTTTCAATAAGCAACTATCGGCGACATCCATTGAAATAAATCCATTTGAATTAACTAATGCTCTTGTATCAATTATACAGCTATCCATCCCCGCCCCAATTAGTGATAACCCAGGTATCATTACAACCTGTTCTTCATAAACACCAATAGCCACATAAATGGTATCACCAAAGGAGGAAATATTTATTGCACTCATTATGGAATCAGCTGCTGTCTCCCAGGTAAGGTAAGGAGGAGTGTTGGTGCCGGAGTGGGATACGTAGCGAACAGTGGAAATGGAATTGCCAGTGAGTAGAAGTAAACTTAGGAAAAATGATCCCGCAAAGCGGGATTTCGTCCGATGAATCGGACTCAACAAAAAAAGGAAGAGTATAAGTTTTTTCATAACATACTCCCGCAAAAGAGAAATTTTATATCAAAAGAAGGTAAATCATATGACCCCGGAATCTTTTTATAGTTTAACCCAATGATAATTTATAGAACTAATTTTTTAGAATCAATAATTTTTCGTTAATTATCTAATAATTATGATTCTGAACAGAATATAAATAGAGGGAATTAACGCCTCTATTCAAAAAAGATCATAATTATGTCAAAAAGACTCTAAAACTGAAAAAGATATGTAGGTTTACTGATTTTTACTCAATTTACTTTATTCAATTTTGTATTTATCATTTACAATAATGATAAATACCAACTGATTATCTACCAGCGATTTTATCTTTAATTCTGTAAATATATAAGCAAGCAAGAGAGATTAGTTTGAATTAATAAGATGTGCATTACTGCGATTTGCTTTAATAAGTGGATAAAGTTCAGCTTTATGTTGCATATTTCCGAATTCAAATCTTTTATTTAATTTCTCATCAATCCAGGGGACATTCCTTATAAAATAATCGATACTGTTACTTACGGGATCAACTTCAATCTTTTCTACAAAGAGTCGAATTAACTTTTTCTGAATATGAACCTGAGCATTTCGAAAAACCTTATCAAAATCAGAGATGAGTAAATGCACCTTATCAATTAAGTCATTTACATCCTTATCCCCGAAGTTTTCGTTCTTCAGAGAAAACAGTTCTTTCTCCAGGTAGTCACGCTCCTTCTGAATGCTCGTTATCTCTTCCCTTACCTCTTTTATATCAATTCCACCTCCTACCATTTGCACTAAATTTTTCAGCGACTGGTTGCGTTTCTATATTCAGTGGTATGCTTTCTATATTCAAAAATAATCTTATAAAAGTTGGAGAAGAAGCCTCAACTTACGGACAAAAGATTCTTGCAGAGAGAAAAACTGATTTAGAGAATATCTCAAAGGTTTATGCGAATAAATTTGAGAATCTCTTAAAACAATATGAGTCTGAATTAGCGGATGAAAAAACCACTCTTGAGTCACAATTATTAGCAGGTCAAGTTATTGTTAAATCCGCAGCACAAAAGACAATAAATGAGGCAATGGATTTCCTTATTGGAGCTATTAAAAAGATTCTATAGGATTCTGTAAAAAAATCATTAGTACTTATACTGATGTACAATACTATAATTTTTCTTAATATTATATTGATGATAATTATGAGTAGGAAATAGAAATACGTAAAATACCACTGTTTAAATGTAGAGGTATTTATATTAAATTATTTAATATTAAAAATAGTTTTTTTTAGCAATGTTTTTCGCAGTTAATCAAAAATTAATTTGACTTTGATAATCATTTTACACTATTATTGTATGTCTTCAGGGTTCTTTTATAGTGGGTATTCGAAACTATTTCATTTCGGATACAGACCAAATTAATCTGATTTTAATAACCGGGGAAAGTTATGAAATCATTCTTTTTTATAGCATTCATATTTATACTCTTTCTTTTATCGTTTCAAGCTTACAGCCAAAGTTTTCAAATCTCGCACGTACACGCTGAATACTTCTCATTATATAAATATAACAGCGAGGTTTATGACATTGATATTTGCAATTGGGGAGTTTATCCGTTTCAAAATATTCAGTTTTATTAATCAGGAGTAAAAAATGGGTAATGAATTAAATCTCACGAAAAGGGAAATAGAAGTTTTATCGATGCTTGCAATACAATTTTTGGTATTATTGATTCGGGAATTGATATCTCCAATGAAGATTTTAAAAATGAAGGATGAATTAAATGATTTTTATGAACTATTTAAATTACTTTTTTTACATATTTATCTCTTTTTTATAAATATATTTATAACATTATCGTTTGGGGAAATGATGAAAAAAAATACCAGCAATTTACCTGGGCCAATACCTTTCTTGATCATTATAAAATACAAATTCACATTTGTTCTACTTTAATTAAAGGAGCTTAATATGAAAATTATAAAATTACTAATTATTACTCTACTCTATGGTACTGTTATTTATCCACAATATCTCCAAGAAAGGCTAATGTCTTTTGAATCCAATAATACAGAGAATAAAAAAGTTCTTGATATATCAAAAGATGGTTTAGTTTTATTGAAAGAATCGGATAATTTACAATCAAATTATTATATATATAAAAATAATGATGAGAAAATATTTGTATTGAGTACTATCTTTAATAGTAATGAGACTGGTTGGTTTTCTCAAAATCAAATGTTCTTAATATTAAGATTAATTGATAATAATAAAACATTTATAAAATTTTACGACATAAATAACAAAAAATTTAAAGATTTAATAAACGAATTAGGAGATATAGGGTTTGCTTCAATTAAAGATTTCAATCACTTTATTTATGCATTAAGAATACCTGATGAGGCTCCTAAACTATTTTATGTAAATGCTAATAAGGAAACTTTTATTACAAACGCTGTAGGGGCATATTGGTCACCTGATGGTAGATGGCTTTTTTCCAGAGATGTAAAGGAAAAAATCTCTACCAAAAAAAATAAAATTATTAAAAAATTGAAAGCTGAATATTCAATATATAATACGTATGGTGATAAAATAATTACATTCGATGATTTTAATAATATCGCAGAGCTAAAATGGAGTCCAAATTCCAACCAAATTATTTTCAGAGATATCGGTACTCCAGGATTTTATATATTGTTTTTTAATACTACAAATGGATTCTCTTTCAAAGAAAAATATCATAATAAAAATGATAATAATTTCGTTGACGAATTAGAAATTAATGATTATGATGGAAAAATTTACTATAGAGAAAATATAGAAGAAAATGAGGCTATAGTAGGTTCTAGAATATTTTTATTTGATGAGATGACCAAGTCGAACAAATTGATACTAGAATCTTCAACTTATGTAAATAAAATGGTGCCTTTGCAAAATGGTAAACTTATTATAAGCAAAGAAATTCAAAAAGAATTTAATGAAACAACAATTTATAAAGTTAATATTGATTGAGGAATTAAAAATGAAAAATAATATTTTGTTTCTTATGTTTTTTACACTATTAAACCTTCCAGTTTTTAGTGAAAATTATTATATATTACTTGATCCCGGGCATGGTGGTTATGATGGTGGGGCTTCTGGTGCTTGTGGAATTCCCGAGAAGGCATTAAATCTTGATTATTCTACCTATGCACATTCCATAATATTGAATGATATAACTACCGATTGGTTTCCCCGAAGAACTAGAAATAATGACACCTATATAAGTCCAGAAGATAGAGCACACATGGCAAATAACGACGGAGGTAACTGGTTTGATGCTGATGGGTTTGCCATCCCTATAAATGGAGTTGATTTTTTCTTGAGCATTCATTGCAACTCCTCAACCAGTCAGAGTTCTTATGGTTCAGAAGTCTGGTATCATAACGCAAATAATCCAAGAGGAATTAAATCTAAAATTGCTGCAACTGTTGAACTACAAACCTTTTTATATAAAACTAAAGAGGTTTTTTCATCTGCATACTCAAGATGGGTAAAGGAAAGTGGAACTAGTATTTGGGTTTTATATAATACGAATATGCCATCCTGTTTAGTCGAAACTGAATTTATCAATAATCCTAGTATTTGTTCTGTGATGATTACCGAGAATTATAAAAATGCAGTAGCTGAAGGATTAGGTAAAGGAATTAAATACCTTGACAAGAATGCTGAATATTTTGTGAACCATCTAATCTACGATGATATTACTGAGTGGACTAACTGGACTGATGGTGGTTATCTGATTGAGAATACTAATGCTGGTAGCACACAATATTATTATGTAGAAAATTGGCTGGATATTTCACAAGATGTAATTATCATTGTGGATGATAATGTTCATTTTGAATCACAAAATAATGGTTTTATTAATAGGGACCCATTTTCGGAATTAATTTTGGGTCAAGGAGCATCATTTGACGGATCTGTTAATCCTGCATCAGTTTTTAATTTAATCCCGTACTCGACTACTCGCTGTAATTTCTTCAAAATGAAAAGTGATAAATAAATTGTGATAATATCAATTCAAATCATTAAAAATGGATGTATATAAAATCTTAATAAATCAAAGCTTCGCTCTGCAGTGGATGAATTAACGCCAACCCCCAAAAACCTGACCTATGAAGGAACAGACTTATGAAATATTTGGCTAACATTGAACTACGATTTATTACCTTCTTTTACTACCCTATTATATCAAGTGTCTGTAATTATCAGGATAATCATTCAGCTGTAACGATTACAACCCTAAATTATTTTATATCAAGTTGGGGTGAGAGACCTTTGGTTGGTTCACACAATTACTCCTACTGCCCTTTATGGCATATTGGAACAACTTTCACGTATTATAAACGTACAAATAATCCAGCTATCTTTCCTACTTTTGAGTCTCTTTTTCACTATAACAATCTAATTACAACTCCTGTAATTAAACTTAAAAACGGAGTATATAATGTTAACAAAAAATAAATCTCATTTTTTTAGTATAATCTTATTTGTTGGTCTTATCTTTATTAGCACTAATCTAGTAAAAGCCCAAAATTTTGATTATCTAATAATAACACCGGATGAATTTGCTTATAATTCTTATTGGGATACCAGTTTACTTATGCTACAAACTTCTAGAGGATATCATCCACTTTTAATTACAATTGAAGATGGTACGAGTCGTGATGCTATTCAAGATAGTATAGCGTCATATTACCAGAGTAACCCAATAAAGTATGTTTTATTGGTAGGCAGTGCCAAAGATGATCCTGCACAAGCTCCCAGAGATACATCCATACTTGATTTATATTTAGATCACGGAACAATTAAAGCTAATGCTGATTTTACGAACGGTAATTACATTCCATTTTTTGCAGTTACAAGTAATAATCCCTGGAATCCACCAACATCTGATGTGGCTACAGATGATCCGTATGTTTCAGATTTAAGTAGCCATGGACAGGTTTATATAGGACGAGTGCCTGTTACTTCAGCCACTGAAGCAACGAATTACGTTGCAAAATTGCAGAGCTACTATCAGTATTCTCCATCCTATCTGGTAGCTTTAAATAATGAAATAATTATTACGACTGATGTTGATCATCCATCTAATGGATGTACGGGTGAATTGGTTACTCGGCTTATAGATAATTTGATGAATAATCATATTTCGACCTTAAGTGATGTAACACAGCTTAACGTTTCTGAACATATGGATGGTTGTGGAAATCCTTTTTTAGTACTATGCGAAGAGAGAGATGCTGATTTTGAAAATGAATTAAATAATAATGGAGCATCTATTATTTCTTTGATGTCCACAGGAGGAGGACCACAAAATCTTGCCGGGTGGTATTGGGATAACAGTGGATACGACTTTACAAATAAAAACACAGCAATGCCATTTCTTGTTGCAGCGGGATGTAATATGGGAGAAGTAAATTATTACAATGTTGAATCCTCAATGAGGAAATTAATGACTTATTATAACGGAGGAATAATTGGAGCAATTGCCCCGACAAATACTTCCGAACAACACGCCAATGGATATCTCTTAAATCGATTTAATGATTTAATTAAAATAGATAATACATTGCCGTTAGGTGAAGTATTCAGAACTTTAAAAACTGATATCGCTTCTCATTTTCCGCTTTACGAGTTTTATTACAATTCACTGGTATTCTTCGGCGATCCAAGTATGCTGCCATCATTATTTAAACACCGTTCAGGAAGCATCAATGCCTCCACTACCTGGAATGGGAATATTGTTATAGATAATTCAGTGACTTTAGCCTCAGGACGAACTCTTATCATACAACCAGGGACAAAAATATATTTTAAGAATGGCTCATCTTTAACTATAAATGGCACTCTTAATGCCACTGGAACATCTGCACAAAAAATATTATTTAATAGTGATGGCATTACCAGCAGTGGTACAATAACTTTTAATGGTTCAGGTTCTTCCAATTCTATATTGAATTATGTAGAAGTAAGAAATCGTTCAGGCATACAGTGTATGAATGGTGCTGATATAACGATTCAGAATTCTTTAATTGATCACTGTACTAATGGGATTTATATTTATAACTCTGAACCCAGCATAATCAGCAATACAATAATAAATCCAACAAATAATGGAATTTATGGAGAAGCCTCTGGGAAATATCCTCTGATTAAGGGTAATTCAATCACTAAAACAACTGTCAATCTACATCAGTACCAAGGAATTTATTTATTAAATCAGTCACTACCTTATATCACAGCAAATGATATTCAGGGTTTCGCATTCGGTTTATATTTAGGAGGTGGTGGATATGCATATTTTATGGATGATAATAATGTGACGCCATCGAGAAATAACCGCTTCTATAATAATATAATGGGAATATGTTCTGCCTGGGGCAGTTATGTATTTGCTTGCCTGAATAGAGAGCGAGACTGTATTAATAATTCTATATATGGGAATAGTACGTATGATGCTGAAGCTTATCAGAGTGGGACTATTTATGCTGGGTACAACTATTGGGGAACAGACGGAGCACAATTATATCAAGATGGCACTAGTTATATTGACGCGAGTAATCCGTTAAGTTCAGATCCTTGGCCACCAATCATTCCAGATGATAAGAATTTGGTTACTCCAATCCAAAATACTAATAATCCACGAACAAACGGGGATGAAGACATTTTCGAATGTATTGAACTTGAACGTCAAATTAGAATAACTGAGCTAATTCAGCTTTGTAAACAGATGCTTACTCAGAATAGCAATACAGATTTTGCTTTAGTTGAGTTAGTTAAAGTGAAGAGAAGATTTCATATAAATGGCATCAAAGCATATTTAGATTCATTACTTAATGGAAACAGACCATTTAGAGCGAGAGTGTTGGATCACTTAGCTAATATAGCACTTGAGGAAAATAAATATAATGTTGCTAACCAACTTTTCAATTTAATCCTTCAGCAATACCCCAATACTCCTATTGCTATAAATGTAATGTTTGAAAAATTCTTTGCGGCACTAAATTATGCTAATGACAGAGTGGTTGCCGGGCAATTACTCTCCGATCTTCAATCACTCGGGATAAATGATGAGGATTTTCTTATGAGATTGGATATAGCAGAATCCTTATATAATGGATCAGGTGGTACTCAAATGGGAAAACCAAACAACAATACTGAAATAAATGAGCCTATGGAGTATGCTCTCTTCGATAATTTCCCCAATCCTTTCAACCCGGCAACAACAATAAACTACCAGTTGCCCCAGTCTGGGTTTGTAACACTTAAGATCTATGATATACTTGGGGAAGAAATTGCGATATTGGTAAACGAGCAGAGGAATCAAGGAAGGTATTCAGTTAATTTTGATGCATCACGCCTGGCAAGCGGAGTCTACATATATCAAATTCGGGTTAATAATTATATAAGTTCGAAGAAGATGCTGTTACTGAAATGATTTAAGGGAACGAAAGCTCCCTTTTTAATTTGTTGTAATAGAATTTTTCAACTCACTTTTTAAAAGGAGGTTTAAATGATAGAACGTGAAGTAACCAGAACAAGAAAAGATAAAGATGGGGATATTACAGCGCTTTGCAACCCGGGAAATTATTGGTCACCAAAATCAAAAAGTGATGCAATACAAGACATTGAATCAGGGAATTATAATTACTATGTAAAAATTTCAAGAAAAGGGAAAGGTGAATATAGAAGTAGTTAATGGAACAAGTGGTAAATATCTTAGAACTGACAGGGACAAAACAACCAAGAATAATCTTGATGATCTACCGGATTGTTAGTTTTATATTAATTTGCCCTAAAAAACGAATTAAAGGACTGAGGACGTCAGTAAAAAATGTTTGAATTTAATGAAAAAACGACCTTCTGTAGAGTATGTATCGGGCCCCCGCTACTAAAACAAAAAATCCCAGCCTTCTGGCTGGGTTTTTTGTTTTAAATAGTAATCGGATAGTATTTGCGGTCCTGTTTACCCGCCGTAGTTCTACGAAGGCGGGCACCCGCCCCGCCATAAGCGGGCAGGTACTAAGTTAAAGGCTGAGTTTTAACTCGGCCTTTTATATTTTTAAACTATGAGTAAATTTTTTGTTTATGTATTTGAAAGTAAAGAAGGTTATAAATACACCGGAATGACTGAGGATTTAGAAACCAGGTTGAATCAACATAATGATAAAAGCCTTTCGTTCTGGACCAAAAGAGGGACAGACTGGGAGTTGGTTTATAAAGAAGAATTTGATAATAAAATCGATGCATTAAAAAAAGAAAAATGGTTAAAAACCGGTGTTGGTAGAGAATTTTTACACAAAAAATTAAATTAGAAACAAAGGTTGTAGGTTCAATCCGCCGCGGCGGACTGCCCCCGCTACTAAGAAAGACCTAAAACTGAACGTTTTGGGTCTTTTCATTTTAAACCATTCCTATTCAAAACTTGATTTGATTACTGTTTGATTACTTTAAATGGGAGTTAAGTAATCAAATGAGTAATCAATTTTCCTGATGATTCCCAAATGACTACCAATAGTTCAAAGAGCTTAATTTGTGGTTGAATATAAAAGTACTAATGGAACTTATTAATTTCTTCTCAAATTTAAAAGCATATTCTAAAATATAAATAATGATATGAATTGAACTCATTCTCCTAAATATCAGAAATGAAAACCCCTCTTAAATCAAAATGAGCACCACTAGAAATAAACAATTGCGCAGCTTAATAAATAAGAGCTTAAATTTTGTTGCTTATTTAATGTAAGTTATTATTTTCTTTGAAGATTTAACGATAATACTGTGGTTTATTTATTGATTGAAACTTTTAATATTTGAAATAATTCGCTTACGAACACAAATTCGATTAATTATAGGCATATTAAAGGAAACCTATAATTATTTCTTAGTATTTATTATATTTTAAGTGGATTTATAAATTTTTGTTGATGTTTGAAATTAGATTTAATTAGGTATACAAAGTGGAAAGAATAGATATTTTATTACTCACAGTTTCTGATGTTGACCACCCTATAGTTGGAACGACACGTCTTCAAAAGATATTATTTCTAATTGAGAAAGAATCAAATGTTAAAATTGATGGGGAGGATTTTGATTTTAAAGCTCACCTTTTTGGACCTGCTTCTGACAAAATTTATGACGATTTAAACTTTCTAGAAAATTTAGGATACATCGAAAAGTCTGGAGGTGAAGAGACAACAAATAAGCTGGATATTAATAACATTGAATCCTATGATGCAAATTCTTTTCTATCTGGAAGCAATGTTGAAAGCTTTGATAATGATGATCCATTTATTGAAAATGAAAATAATGAAGATGATCTAAAAATTTATAAAATAACAAAAAAGGGACTAATTTATTTGCAAAAAAAAGGGTTGGATACTTCTATAGAAGGTAGGACAATTAAACAAATTGTAAAAAAATATTCAAAAAATTCTTTATTGGGTTTACTTCAATACGTTTATGCAAAATATGAGGAGTATACCAGCAATTCTATCATTAAAGATAAAATCTAAATAGTATGGATTTGGGGAATTTTGGTAATTTTTTACTGGTAATAGGACTACCAGGACTAGCTTCAATAGTGGGTTGGTTGTTCATGAAACCTACTCAGGAAGAAATGAGGGTAAGTAATCTTCGGAAATCATTAAGGTTAAGTATAAGATTTCAAATTTCCTATTCTATAGCTTCCATAGTTCCAATTAAACAAAAAAACATTAGTCAAAAAGATTACATATCCATGTGTAGTGATGAGTGAATACTTACCTTGGATCAAATACAGATGTCTTAATAGACTATTTTGTCTCCGATAGATTGTTAAAGCAATATTTATTTTATTTAAGATTTTTTAAATATGTAGTATATATTTCTCCCATAGTTGGAATCTTACTAATAGCTCTCCCATATATATTTAATTGTGGAATTTCATCTACTCTGTATTTCGGTATTTGTGGTGGTTTTTTAGCTTTTATAATTATAGTTTCTGCAATAATTATGGAGAGAAAAAAAGATAAATTTCACGACTTATGTATGAAGTACGAAATCGTTAGTGAAAGCAATTAATTTATTTAATATGAAACTAGAAGAAAAGAAAATAACAGAAGCAGTTATAAGACTTTTTGATAAGGAACATGATTTTGAGCATAAATTGGAAGTTCAATTTTGTACAAAGTTTCTCGATCTCTATTCGTATGATAAGCAGAACGATAATTTCATCGCAGTTGAATCAAAAGTAAATTCTGTTAGCAGAGCATTTAATCAAGCTTTAAACTATAGGCATTTAGCTACTTTTGTCTATGTGGCATTATATCGTAATAGAACAAACAAAAAAGCTATTGAATTATCAAGTAGTACTGGTATTGGATTGATATTGGTAAAAAGAGACAAATTAAATCGATATTGTGCTGAATTAGTAATTTCAGCTAAAAGATCAAAGTTTCATAATAATAGAATTGCTGAACATGTGTGGAATGGTTATAATCAGGAGTTAAAGTATGCCTGACAAAAAATTATATTTTATACGGATTGGAAGTAATTCAGAGAAAGAAATAATCAATAAAACGGTTTCTTTATTTTCTGGAATAATAGCTAGAGCAAATCTTTTCGAGTCTTCACCAGGGATGTTAAGCAGTATGTTTGTTAATATTTCTCCAGATAAATCAAAAGCTTATATAATTGATCCCGTAACATATGTATATGCTTTAGATCCTTATAATCCAGGTTCTATCCGAAGTTGGCAAAAGGTGAATAAAGATTCAGCCATACAAAAAATAAAAGAGGATTTAAAAATATCCGATGAAAAAGCTATAAGAAAAGAGTGGATAAGAAAGATAGAAAACCCTACTTCAGTACAAAAAAATAAAGTTGAAGTATTGGGAATTAAAAAAGCGTATAGAAAACTTGCAGATTTAATATTTCCTGAACCGCTTGTTAACATAATAGGGCACACTTCGATAGTTCCTGAACATTTAACCAAAGAGGTAATAAAAGAATTAGTAAAAAATATAATCTCTTATCAAAAGGATGCTATCACAAGAAGCAATTACAGTATAGAAAAATACACTGATTTCAAAGAAGACATACCTAAGCCATCTTATATCTTATCCCCTTATTTTAATATTACAAGTGATGAATGGTTGAGAGTTATGAAAGATATTTGGGAAGAATTTAATGCTCAAATCAATGATTCAACTGCTGCCATTGTTCTACACACAAATATAGATTATTTATCCACCAAGTTTGATTCCATTATTCAAGAATTGAAAAAATTAAAGACAAGAAATATTTTCCTATGGTTGAATGACTTCGAAGAAGATAAAGCCACAAATGAGCAAATTTCTTTATATGCTGAATTTGTAAAATTAGTTGCTGAGGAGGGCAAGGACATAATTAGTTTATACTCTGGTGGTTTTTCCTCTTTTTTATTACCATTTGGTTTAAGGGGGATTACAAATGGACCTGGATATGGTCTGGATAAAGATTCAGAACCCGTAGTCGGGGGAATCCCAACTGCTCAGTACTATTTACCTACACTTCATATTCGACTGCCCATTGTTGATGCATATAATCTAATACAAGAAAATGATTTGGGAAAAGATAAAAGATCATTTCATCAAGATTTATGCAATTGCCCGATTTGTCAAAAGGGTATTGAAAAAGGTGCAAGCGATATGATTTTCTATTATGGTGAGCTTGGTGAACCCTCAGTAGGAAAAGATGGTGTGGAACGTAGTTTTCCCACTACAGAAGCTATGGAAAGATGTAGATTCCATTTTGTGTTTTCTAGATTAATTGAGTATCGATGGGCAATTAATGCTTCCACAGAAAATGCAATAAATAAATTAGATGAAGAAATGAAACTATGGAAAAAAAATGGTGGCCACCTCTTAATCTGGAAAAAAGCACTCAATAAACTAAGATAGTTTTTGTTTTCTTAAGTACATTTATAAATGGTAAGAAAGAGTCTTATCACTCCTGTCCATATTCAAAACTACATCTTTAGTAAAATAGAGCTTTAAATTCAGTTATTTTCTTCACGAGCAAATATCACACCCCTGATAGAAAGAAAATTTCCAAAACCATCTATAGTAAATTATACTGGTTAACCCTGATAAGAACATAGTTGTCCCATCACTTAATTAGAAATGACTTTTTACCTTGAAGAATTATTTATCCCGCTTTTCTGAAATAATAATGATGCAATCCATTAACCATCGCGATTTTATCTATCTTCCCGACTGTCTGTATTTGCCTTCCTTCAGGAGAATCTTTATCGATCCCAAGATGAGTTCTATATTTATTGTAATAGGAGAGATAATCATCAAGTATGCTCCGCAGATGATTCTCATTTAAAGCAATTAAATGATCAAGACATTCTCTTTTAATACTTCCTATTACCCGTTCAACATAACCATTCTGCCAGGGAGATTTATATGCTGTTAGAATTGGGACGATTCCAAAACTCTTTATTACAATTGAGTCTTAGTTCTTATGGATATTCTGATTAACAAAAGAAAAGAGTTAAACATTAGGTTAGTTTGATAAGTGAATATTAAATGATAAAGATAAGAAAAGGAATCTTTTGTTCTTTAGCTAATTTCGGCTCTTTTTAACACGGATAGACTTTTGAAGAGGTACAACTAAATAGTGTACTGTAATGTTCCAAATTGGCCTCAAAACATCTAAGTGTGTTTCGAATTTTGTTATACACATCAGTATTCTTTTTTAGAACATTTAACGAATATTGTTCATTTAAACTTAAAAGCGTTTGATGTTCCAGATAATATATCTTTGAAAGACATCTTTTATTAAAAAATTAAAGGATTAGTATTCATTGATTATTATTTTATTTCTTGTTTTAATTCGTATCTTCCAGGGGTATTAGCCAGGGAAATGAATTACTCAAATTTTTAATTAAGAATATACCTCAAACCCGGTAGTAGAAAATTAACTCCTGAACCAGAGTTTAGAAATGACTAACAAAATAAAAAGGAACTGAAATTATGAAATTACAAAAACAAAAAAGCAAGGATTGCAAATCATCAATATTAATACTGATGGTGATGACATTACTTTATTACAATGGATATGCACAACAACCGACTCTTACGTGGCTAGGTACTTTAGGAGGATCTCATAGTGAAGCTGTTTGTATTTCAGATGATGGTTCAGTCATTACCGGAAGGTCAGATAATGGAAATGGATCATATCGTGCATTTATCTGGACTGCTACGGATGGAATGCAAGATATAGGCACTCTGGGAGGAGATGAGAGTGAGGCTGCTGGAATTTCTTCCGATGGCTCAATAATCGTTGGATGGTCGTACGACGCCAGTTCAATTTACAGGGCATTTAAGTGGACTGTTAATGATGGTATACAAGATTTTGGTGCCGGTGAATGGAGCAAAGCTACGGGAGTATCCGCAGATGGTTTGGTAATTATAGTTAACGTTAGCCCGATGGCTTATCGTTGGACGCTTTCCGGTGGATTAGAGAACTTAGGCAATCTTGGTGGAAATTCAACCGGAGCTAATGATGTATCGGCAGATGGTTCTGTGATTGTCGGGTACTCTAATAACAACGCAGGTGATCCTTATGCATTTAGATGGGTGCAGGGTTCGGGGATGGTCAACATTGGAACTTATTACAGTTTTGCTGATGGTGTTTCGGGTGATGGTTCAACTGTTACAGGATTTGAAACTGGTAGTGCCGGACTCTATCGTGCTTTCAAATGGACAGAAAGTGGTGGATTTGAGTTTAATATTGCCGGGAATTTCAGTGAAGGCTTTGCTGTCTCCGGAGATGGTAGCATAATTGTTGGATATAATGGTGATGGTGCTTTCCGCTTATCAGCAGCCAACGGATTAGAGGAACTTAACCAGGTTTATTCGAATCTTCTTACTCCAGGCTCAGATTTATACACGGCTTTAGACATTTCCTCTGATGGTCAATATATAGTGGGATACGGTCTCAATAGTACAACGGGCCAGGACGAAGGATATTTGTTAGCAATAAACGGTTCAACCTCTGTTGATGAACCTCAAATAAATCCGGATAATTTTGTTTTACATCAAAATTATCCAAACCCGTTCAACCCATCAACGACAATTCATTTTTCGGTCCCATCTTCTGAATATGTAACACTAAAAGTCTTTGATGCATTAGGTAATGAGGTAGCAACATTAGTTAATGAAGTAAAATCTGCAGGAAATTATGAGGTGAACTTTAATGCTTCAAAATTATCATCGGGAATTTACTTCTATAGAATTAGTGCTATACCTTACGGCAGGCAAGCAGGCAATTTTGTTGAAACGAAGAAAATGATATTGTTGAAATAGTACCAAATGATACCAAAGGAAGGATAAAATAAAGTTAATAGTCAGCCGGTAATAAATCAATATACTGGCTGACTACAGTTTTCGATAAACGAGTAACTAAAGAGATAGTATTCAAGTTATCAAATTTGGAACTGAGAAGTTTCACAGCCTCAAAATCGCGGATGTAACGTTAGACTGCATCCTTTGAATGATTAGTTGTCCATATTCAAAACTACATCCCTAGTAAAATTGAGCTTTAAATTCAGTTGTTTTCTTAACGAGCAAATATCACACCCCTGATAGAAAGAAAATTTCCAAAACCATCTATAGTAAATTATACCAGTTAACCCTGATAAGAACATAGTTGTCCCATCACTTAATTAGAAATGACTTTTTACCTGGAAGAATTATTTATCCCGCTTTTCTGAAATAATAATGATGCAATCCATTAACCATCGCGATTTTATCTATCTTCCCGACTGTCTGTATTTGCCTTCCTTCAGGAGAATCTTTATCGATCCCCAGATGAGTTCTATATTTATTGTAGTAGCAGAAATAATCACCGAGAAGGCTCCGCAGATGATTCTCATTTAAGGCAATTAAATGATCAAGACATTCTCTTTTAATACTTCCTATTACCCGTTCAATATAACCATTCTGCCAGGGGGATTTATATGCTGTTAGAATTGGGACGGTTCCAAAACTCTTTATTACAATTGAGTCTTAGTTTTTACGGATATTCTGATTAACAAAAGAAAAGAGTTAAACATTAGGTTAGTCTGATGAGTGAATAATAAATCATAAAGATTAGAAAAGGAATCTTTTGTTCTTTAGCTGTTTTCGGCTATTCTTAACACGGAGGGGCTTTTGAAGAAGCACAAGGGTATAAATGCGCGATATCCCTGTGAATTTAAAGGGGTATTTATTAAGAATTTTGAACTCGTTCACAAAGGTCTTTCTCATTCAACCACTCAGCCATCTCTCCGGTTGAAATTCATTGTTTCGGGCTACAAATAAAAGGATTGTTTAATTATTGCCAAAATGTAAAATCTGCGGATTTTGCCAGTCCTCCAGTTTCATTCTTCGCCTCTTTTGCTCCCATTTTTATTTTTTTGTTGCAAATGTCTGAAATTAATCTGATTTTATACATCATTTTTATTATGGGAGATCAAAATGAAAGGGTGCCTTTTAGTCCTGTTCCTGCTCTGTAGCGTAAACGCTTTCCCGCAGCAGAATTATACCAGTAATATTGCCTATGGATTGTCCGGCTCTCTAGGGTCTACTTTTACTGTTCCTATACTGCCGGGACTGCCGATAACTTATCAGAATCCCTGGTGGGGCTGGATATCATCAATCTGCCTGGGCCAGAATAATAAGTTTTACGTTGTTACCAGCATGAAACAAATTCATCAGTTCGATCCTCTTACCTGCGAGGTGCTTGTGCCGTCTACTACGGTAACAGGACTCCTTCAGTATGATGATATCCATGGATTTGCTTATAACAGGCTGGACCACAAGTACTATATCGTAGTTAATAATGCGTACTATCCTGAAAGACTATTTAAGTTGAATATAAATACCGGCGCTGCGACACTGGTGGGAGAAACCGGTACCAGCTACCTAGCCGGCTTAACAATTGACTGCGACGGAAACTGTTATACATACGATTCTTACACAAATAACGCTTATAAAATAAACCTTAGTACCGCTGCAGCTACTCTTATCGGCCCCCTTGGATTTAATCCCGAGGGAATGATGTGTCTGGATTATGACAAGGAGAACGGCGTTGTCTATATTAGTGCATATGATTCTCTGACAGAGCATGCCCAGTTGAGACAGCTTGATATTGTTACCGGCGAAGCAACGTTTATTGCCGACTGGGACTATTTTAACTGGGGTGAGTCTTTCGCAATTGCTGCAAAATGCTATGATGAATGCTCGCTTACCGCATCTTATAACCCTTCCCCCTCAGCCGGCTCTTTCGGCGTTCCTTTATCGCTTGATTCGCTGAGATGGCAGAATGGTCCGGGTGTGTCTCATACGGATGTGTATTTTGGTAAACTGGAGGGTCTGCATAATGTCTATAGCGGTCCTGCTGTCACCTCTTTCCCCGTTCCGTCCCTGGAAGAAAACTCGCTCTATACATGGAGAATTAAATCGGGTAATGATACCTGCTCGGTTTACAGCTCTGCATGGTTGTTCGGTACGGTGAATGATCCCCAGATTGATACTTTGTTCTCCGATGATTTTGAGAATGGTCTGGCAAACTGGCAAATAGATAGTATTGCCGGATATTGCGTCTGGGAAATAACCCAGCCCCCTTACCCTAATCACTATTTGCTGCCGTCTTCTTCTTCCGGCGGGGTTCTCTCTGCGGATGCGGATAATTGCGGCGCAGGTACAACCCTGAATACTCTTGGTACGATTAATCAGTCTTTCGACTGCTCGGCTTATTACTGGGTGTGGCTTGAATTCGATTCCGACTGGAAAAACCGGGACTGGCAGAATCATGCCTCGATTGATGTCAGCCTAAACGGTGGAACTACCTGGACTACTATATGGGATCAGTACGGTAATGAGATCAGGTCTTCTTCTGAGATAGTGAATGTTAGTCAGAAATGCGCGGGTAAGTCTAATATTAAGTTCAGGTTCTGCTCGGATCAGCATGACTGGGACTGGTGGTGGGTGATCGACAACCTGAGGATTCTTGGTCTTGAATGTCCCGCCTGTACTCCGCGTTCTCCCTCGAACCTGTATTCATATCACGGCTATCCGTTCGCGATTAACTTGTATTGGGCGGATAATTCTTTTAATGAGGATGGATTCAGCGTTGAAAGAAAATTGGGAGATTCTTTGAGTGCTAACCAGTACGAGGTGATCGGCACTACCTTACAGGATGTTACGTATTTCAGTGATACAACTGCCCAGTTGTCTACCTGGTATACGTACAGGGTTAATGCTTTTAATGGAAATGGATACTCCGGGTACAGCAACTGTTCAACTATTTTTGCTACAAATATTCCCGTTGAATTCACTGGTTTTACGGCTTCCCAGCTAGGCAATGAGGTTGAATTGAAGTGGACTACCGCTACTGAATTAAATAACCTCGGGTTTGAAGTGCAGCGTAAGATAATTGCAGAAGGCTCCGACGGCCAATGGTCTACGGTGGGATTTATTAAAGGATCCGGAACGACTACAGAACCCACGAGTTATTTTTACCGAGATAAAATCGGTAAGGTAAATAGTGATTCATTATCTTACAGGCTGAGACAGGTGGACTTTGATGGAAGTTCCTCTTACAGCGGAGAAATAACTATAAGAATTTACAGGATTCCTTCTGCCTTTAAACTGTACAATAATTTTCCGAATCCTTTTAATTCCTCAACTACTATCAGCTGGGATTCTCCTGTAAATGACCGCCAGGTATTAAAAGTTTATGACATGCTGGGCAGGGAGGTGGCAGTGCTTTCAAATGGTTATAAACCCGCCGGAAGTTATGAGATTGAATTTAATGCGTCTGACATTCCCAGCGGAATTTATTTCTACCGCCTTACTGCAGGCAGTTTTGAACAGACAAAGAAAATGATTTTGTTGAAGTAAAATTAGGGAGCGAAAGCTCCCTTAATTTAATAAAAATGTTCGATTTTAAAGTAAAAACTGCCTTCTGTAGAGTATGTATCAGGCCCCCGCTACAAGCTCTACCGTAAAAATCCTGATTGACATAGTTCGGTCAGGATTTTTTATAGTGATAAAAAGAATGTAATACGGAATGGTTAATTAGCGAATAAAAGTTATACGTTGTCCATATTCAATACTCCATCCCTAGTAAAATTGAGCTTTAAATTCAGTTGTTTTCTTCACGGGCAAATATCACACCCCTGATAGAAAGAAAATTTCCAAAACCATCTATAGTAAATTATACCAGTTAACCCTGATAAGAACATAGTTGTCCCATCACTTAATTAGAAATGACTTTTTACCTGGAAGAATTATTTATCCCGCTTTTCTGAAATAATAATGATGCAATCCATTAACCATCGCGATTTTATCTATCTTTCCGACTGCCTGTATTTGCCTTCCTTCAGGAGAATCTTTATCAATCCCCAGATGAGTTCTATATTTATTGTAGTAGCAGAAATAATCACCAAGAAGGCTCCGCAGATGATTCTCATTTAAAGCAATTAAATGATCAAGACATTCTCTTTTAATACTTCCTATTACTCGTTCAACATAACCATTCTGCCAGGGGGATTTATATGCTGTTAGAATTGGGACGATTCCAAAACTCTTTATTACAATTGAGTCTTAGTTTTTACGGATATTCTGATTAACAAAAGAAAAGAGTTAAACATTAGGTTAGTCTGATGAGTGAATAATAAATCATAAAGATTAGAAAAGGAATCTTTTGTTCTTTAGCTGGTTCCGGCTATTCTTAACGCGGATAGACTTTTGAAGAGGCACAACTTTGATTTTACCCCTTTTCAAAGAACTAACTGTTTTTATAGTTTAAATAAACGTTTTTCGTGAAAAATTATAAAAAATAAATATTTTTCATAGACTTTGAACGTTTTTTATATATATTTGCAATAAACATTTTTCAGGGAATCTAATGAAAAATAAGCATTTTTTACAAATAATAAATGTTTTTCACGATAGAAAAGCCCCGGAACCGGGAAATTTGGTTGGATATGGTGCTCTTATAGATACATTAAAATTAAAGGTACCGATGCCAAACCAACTTTCCTTGATAAGTAAAAAACATAAAAAATATTCGGTTGAAGGCTGGAACGTTTATACGATAAAACACCAGCCAAAGGATACTCTTTATAATCATTTGGTCTTCGCTCTTAAATATGAAGGTATAAATCTTTTATTTTTTAAAAAAATGTTTGAAAATTTAGACCAGCCTCGAATTGAAGAATGGATAAAAAAAGAGCCTTTGAGCATATATACCAGAAAGATTTGGTTTTTATATGAGTGGTTAATGCAGAAAGAATTATCGGTTACTGATTTAAAGGAAGGTAATTATGTTCCATTGGTAGATGAGAAACATCAATATGCTTCTTCTGTGAGTGCAAATTCCTCCAGACATCGTATTAAAAATAATTTACCTGGTACCGTCAATTTCTGTCCGCTTATTTTTAAAACAACTAAACTTGAAAAGTATATAGAAGATAATCTGACTGGAAAAGCAGATATGACAATCAAAGAAGTTCATAAGGATATATTACTCCGGACCTCAGCTTTCCTTTTATTAAAAGACTCAAAAGCTTCATTTACTATTGAGGGCGAAAGTCCAAGTCATGGCCGTGCTGTCCGCTGGGGTCAAGCAATTGGTCGGGCTGGTAGTGAGCCATTAAGTACAGATGAACTTATACGCCTTCAACATATTGTTATTGGCGATAGTCGCTTTACTAAAATAGGTTACCGAACGGAGGGCGGCTTCATTGGCGAGCATGATCGCAAATCTGGCGAACCCATTCCAGAGCATGTTTCAGCCAGGTGGCAGGATTTGGAAACTCTAATGAATGGTTTACTTGATACTGCAAAGATATTACAGTCAAATAGTTATTATCCTGTTCTAACTGCTGCAATAATTGCATTCGGTTTTGTCTTTATTCATCCCTTTGAAGACGGCAATGGTAGAATACATCGCTATCTTATTCATCATTTACTTTCTGTAATGAAATACACACCTCAAGGAATGATTTTTCCTGTATCTGCCGCTATATTAGAAAAGATTGAAGATTATAGAAATGTACTACAGAGCTATTCTCATCCATTACTTAATTTTATTGAATGGAAGAAAACCAAAGATAACAATGTTGAAGTCTTAAATGAAACTATTGATTATTACCGTTATTTCGATGCGACTCTCCTATCTGAATTCCTATTCGATTGCGTTGACTACACAATTAAACGAATTATTCCAAAGGAAGTTTCATATCTTCAAAAATATGATGCCATGAAAGCCTGGCTTGAAGATAATTTTCAAATGCCTGATAAAATCGTTGCTTTATTAATTCGATTTCTTGAACAAAACAACGGCACTTTATCTAAAAGAGCTTGTGAAAATGAATTCCTATTATTAAATAAAGACGAGGTAAAAAACATAGAAGATACGTACAAAGAAATAATGTTGGAAGAATAGGAACTTGATCTTGCCCCCCAAAATCAGACAATAAGTTAAGCGACTTTTTCAATTATTACTTTCCTGTTTTTACCTTCAAATCCTTCCGGTGATAAATAATTTAATGATGAATGTATTTTTTGTCTGCTATAAAATATTTCTATGCAATAAAAAATACTTCTGTTTGCTTCTTCTCTGGTCTGATAACGGTTCCAGAAAATCAATTAAGATATACGATATACTCGGTAAAGAAGTTACCACACTGGTTAATGAACAGAAGAATCAGGGAAGATATTCAGTCAATTTCAATGCATCCAGGCTAGCTAGCGGAGTGTACATCTACCAGATTCGTGTAAACGATTATGTCAGTTCTAAGAAGATGCATTTAATTTAACAAAAATGTTCGATTTTAATGAATAAACCGATTTCTGTAGTGTATGTAGCGGGCCCCCGCTACTAAGAAAAAACATAAGCCCTTGTAATTAAAAAAGTTACAAGGGTTTTTTTAACAGGGACGAAAATCCTTTGAAATCGTTAAATTAGTCATTGTCGATCAGGGTGTATGCACGGATATGTGCAATTGCCCAGCTATTATTCCTTTTCACAACTATATCTGTAAACCGATGATTAAGAGCAGATGCTAATGATAGATCAGACACCTCAACGTCATCGATGATAGCTTGACCATCCACTATTGCAACATCCTTAGTTATAAAATCTACTCGCAGAATTTGACTTTTATGCTTTGAACCTTTGAGGGAACCATTGAGAAATTTACTGAACATCTTTTTAATTTCAGTGTTTCCTCGTGCAATTTGTCCAAGCGGATTAACCAGCACAGCGTCTTCGGTAAGACAAGCCATTAAAGCTTCGGTGTTACCTTCCTGCCAAGCTGCATCATATTCTGATTCGAGCGCACGGATATCTTTTTCGTCCTGATCCGAGTTAATGGAATTCTGATTCGCCTGCATTTTAATATTCTCCCGTCCGTTATTGTTACAACCGAAAATAAGAGTGGCTAATATTACCATATGTAATACTGCATGGTTTTTCATTGATTAAAGTCCTTATTCAAATTACTTCTACACAATTTAACAAACTGAGCAATAATTTCATTGCACAGATTCCAGTCCCGCTTTGTATCATTCTTTTCAATCATTTCTTCAGATATAACTGGTTTTTAAAAGAGCTGTTAATTTATCTTGGCTATTATTGTACGCAAAGTTTAAATGAGCATTTATCGTTTCTATTTTCCATTCCTTTTAGGTTTTTATACTACTTATAATATAAATAAACATAATTGCTCCCTTTAAGATGTTAAGGGTGCAAATACGGCAATCTGAGGGGCAAATTACGTCAATCGTAAAATTTAATTGCAATTCTAAATCACGTCCAATCCCGCCGGATTGGACCTGTTCCTGCTTCCTTTTGAGTATTAACCCATCGGAAAAGGCGAACTCGCCTCAGAAATATCCGAAATTTGACCTGTCAATTTTTTTTAACCAAATAAAGGATCAATAAAATGAAAAATTTACTAATCGCAGTTTTTGTAGCTCTTGTCACTGTTCAGTTATCTGCACAGGATATTTCTTTTACACAACCGGGACCTAATAACCTGAACCATTTTTATGCTGACCTGGTTAGTAAAGCAGCTACTTTAAATGGTAACTGGGGACTCTTCGGCGGAATGAGAGCCGGTTACAATATCAATAAAAATGTTAGTGTTGGATTGATAGCACACGGACTGATTCCTGATAAAATAGAAAGCAACTATATCAATCAGCAGGGTAGGGATGAACTCCATTTAGGTTATGGCGGTGCAGAGGCTGCTTATAAATACGACCTGTCTGATAAATTCTATTTAACGGGAATGATAATGATCGGGGCAGGACGTGCCGATTATGAAGACATGGATTCAGCGGCTGGTCGATGGATCTTGGTCTTAAATTTGGATTCTAATCATTAATGATAGAAGTTCATCACGTTGTTCAGATTGGTGGAGATTATAGTACGTATCCACACTCCGCCAATCTAAGGTTTAAATCACTACAAATTACCAATGCATAAGAACCGGTCATCAATTATGAGGGAAAGGATAGCAATACTGATCACTGTGATTTCTGTAATGACTGCTCTTCTTGGTATATTCTTCCTTCTGTTAGAGTAAGCTCATTACATTTTAATATTACTGCAGCTATGACAACTGCTTCCTGTACTGTGAAGGCGTTGTGCCTGTCTGTTTCTTAAAGATTGTATTGAATGCGGATTTCGAGTTAAATCCTGAATCGAACGCGATAGCGATAAGATTATATTTTTCCGATTCACCTTCAGCCAGTCTCCGTTTTACTTCTTCAACCCTGTAACGGTTAATAAAATCGTAAAAATTCTGATCCAGCCTTGTATTTAATATTTCAGACAAATTATGTGTTGACATCGATAATTTTTCGGCAAGCTCCCGAAGAGTCAGATCACTATTTAAAGACGGCTTACCGGTTTCCATAATCTGCAGCAGATTCTTCAAATAATTCTGGGCTTCTGCATCTGTAAGACCCGATTTCTGGTAGCTTGTCCCTTCCCCGGTTTTTATTCCGGATTTTTCTGCCGGTTCCGGTTCTGACTTTTGGATCATAGGGTCGAATATCTGCGGCTGACGCAGGCTTAAATATCCTATTGTATATATTAAAATGGAAGCGCCCATATATATCAAATAGTCCATTTTAACATCTTTTGCCGAAAATGCGTTCACAATAAAGCTTATTACAACAATACTCCATACAATACTTAATCCTATAGTTAAATGCCGGAGCCAGTTGAGATTTATGCGTTCAATGTTGGAAAAAGAATTTCTTATTTTATTATTATAAACTCTTACAACCTGTATTGTAAGGAAAACGTAAATTATACCGTGAACGGGTTTCAGATAACTAATTAAGTGTAATCCCGGTATAGGCGTTTCAAGCTCATTTCGTATCAATGCTAATTTAAATTCACTGCTTTTCAGGTAAACAAAAACAAATCCGTATATCACGACAAGTATAAAGGGAATAAAATGGAGATAATATTTTGGATTAAAAGTATTATCATCCGAGCTGATCAGCTTTGCATAGAGATAAAAGATCGGCCCGTATAAAAAGGGAAACGCATACGTAATTCCGGTAAAGTGAGGAAACCCTTCATAATATTTAAATAATATATAAGCAGAATGGAAAACATCAAGGGACAGCGCGAGCATAGCAATTGCAAGAACAACATTTGCAGTGTGATTTATTTTTTTTGTAAACAATAATACCGATAACAACGCACCCTGGATTGCTCCCAGCAGTAATATGTACTCTACTATTCTGATCTTAAGTATTCCTTTAAAATTTCCGGATGATTTTTAATCTGTGAAAGCAGTATATCGCAAACGCAGACTATCGGGAAAGCGACCTTAATTTTTTTATTTCCTCTAAGATAGTTCTCAAGCGAATGCCCGGGTTCATAGTCATTTTACAGAATATTAAAAAGATTATCAATCGTGTGAGTAAAGTGGAACAAAGAGTTTGAGCTTACGGGCATATTAATCCTCTAAGCATACATCAATGAATAGAACGCATCATATTCATATAAAATATAACTATTTGCTTCAGTCATATACAATAAAATATTTTACCTGGAAATACCACTTAACCGTGGAGGATAGAAAAGAGAGGAGCTGCCTCCCCAAGCTTATTTCAGAACGATAATCCATTTTACCTGGCAGCTTAGTAATAACTCTTTGTTCTCCTGAATATCAGATAATCCATACTCAGGGACATTGGACCGGAAAGGAGAACGGCAAGTGCAATAACCAGAAATATAAAGGGGTAAGAGGCTCCGTTAGGACCCAGAAATCCATTCGGAAGTGAAACTAAAGTAGCAACTGCCATGTTTATTATTACAGCAGCAGCAGCCGGTCTGGTAAGGAGACCCACTGTTAATAAAAAGCCTCCGATAAATTCTGTGTAAATGCTCATAAAAGCGAGCGGCTGGGAGAATCCCATTTTATTGTAAAATCCCAGGGTGACATCCAGACCAAATCCGCCGAACCACCCGAATAATTTTCCTGCACCAGCGTCAAACAGAATTATCCCGATAACACATCGGAGAAGCAGGACAGACAGGCTAATATAACCGGAGCCGGTTTTTGTAAGATAAGCTGTTATTTTGTTATGTGAGCTATTATCGTCTGCAAAGTCTATATGATCATTTATTGTTTCCATTTTTCTCTCCTTTTTCATTTTTCACTTTACAAATATCTGTAATAAACATAGTTGCCCCAGCTAACATTCCAAAGGGGCAATTACGGCAATCCCGGGGGGTGATTACGCCGGAAGGAATAGTTGTGATGAATTAAGGTATGATTATGATTTTTCTTTGAGCATGTAACCAGTCTATAACAAGTCTATTACCAGTCTCCCTTGCTGAAAAGTACAGTGAAATGTTCGATGTACTTTTAGAATTTACCTCACAGTATTTGCCAATAAGGGGAGGGAAAAAACTGCTGTACCGGGTAAAGAATCGACCAGGATAAGGAGATAAATAATCATCCTCTACCTGTAAATTTTTAATAGGGTGTAAATATTATGTATGGAAGGTGTCGCATCTTAAGCAGTAATAAAATGGCTGCCCGTAGGAGGTACAGGCAGCCGAATAAATGAGGACACTGAATCTATATTTACCTATTCATTTTTATTCTTAGCATCCGTATTATCATCTTTGCTCAGGTAACCAAACAAGCCATTGTCCTCATCGTTGGGGCCGGCAGTAAAGTAAATCCTGTTTCCTACTGCTGGAATAGTCTCTGAAGTGAACAGGCCCCATAAGCCCTCAATGGTAACAGCCCGCTCATTTTTATCTCTCAATTGACCAACAAACTGACCTGATTCTCTGAATACATTTATTCTTCCGTCGCCAAAATTTCCAACGAGGATAGTATGTCCGAATTTACCATCGGGACCCTGAGCTAAACCCCATGGAGAATTAAGGGTTCCGTGTGAAGCAAACCTGGAGACAAATTCTCCGCCCGTCATTGACATTTAGCTGTGTCTTTAAATAACATAAAAGTAATTCCTTTTAATCGTTTCTTTACCCGATGAAAAAACAATGAGGCGAATTCTTATGCTTAAGTATATTAATTTATTGGTAAGTGACATGCTCGGATGAAGATGTTGTTTATAATCACGTGCAGCCCGAACTAGTGGCTGATATCACTTAAATATTGATTATTGGGTTTTGAATTTTGAACATTGAAAATTGAGAATGGAAAATTCTTCCATCTCCCTGATTGACAGGAAATCAGAAGACAGAGATAAGCAGATTTTTTTCCGGGATAGTCAGTTTAAATTGAAAGCTGGAACTTTAATTATATATGAATCTGAAGGTTTTAGGCCAATCCGGGCGGAACTACGAAATAAACTGGACAAAAATTTGATAGAAGAAAGTATGAAGTTTATTTTTATAAGTAATAATTATTTCTTGTTTATATTAAAATTAGCGGGAAGAGAATGCAGTATAAAAAATCTTTCACAATTTATCTGTTAATCATTTGTGTAGTATTTCAGGGGATAAGCGGTCTAATTGGAGGCATAAGTCTTATAAATGATCCCACCGGTGATAATCTCGGATTGCCGATAAAATGGCTGCATGGCTTACCCTTTGAGAATTATCTTATACCGGGAATAATCTTACTCACTATACTAGGAATTTTCCCTATACTGGTTTCCGCTGGCCTTATAGCAAGAAATAAGAGGGCCTTAACATCTGCAAGACTGGTTGGTTTTGCACTGGTAATATGGATAGCTGTTGAAATATATATAACCGGGTACCAGACTGAACCACCATTGCAATTAATTTATGGAATACTGGGAATAATTATTCTTCTACTTGTTTATTCAACGAGTGTTACAAATTACTATACATGAAAAAGGATGGAGTCGGGGAGCACATATATTAGTAAATAAAATAAACACCGGGAATAGTAATGATAAGTAAAATATTGAAAAAAGGTGCTGTATATATTCTGTATATTGATAAGGCTGCAGCAGGTTCGCTGACTATGACATCACTGAAAATTGATAAAGAATAAAACTGAAATAATTCATTCGGGAATGTGGATTTAATGTTCTGATGCGAGGTATATAGCGACAGCTATTTCCAGACTTAAATGCATCCTTTCACGCCCCAGAGTATTACCAAGAAGGTTTCAAATCGAGTGGATGAAATTATTTGATTAAATATTTATTAAAACTTAAATTGATCCTAACCCTGTCAAAGCTGTGTGGAAAAGTAATACTACCAGTCGTGCCGGCGGGAAAAATATTATAAATTCTTACTGACTGTTTAAGTATGTATAACGAAGAACAAAAAATAAAAGAACTGCTTCTTTTACAACGAGTTTCGCAAAGAATCAACTCAATCCTGGACCTTAATCTACTTCTTGAAGAAGTCGTAGGTGATGTTGCACAAACTTTCGGGTATACGCGTTCCGGTGTATTACTTAAAGATGATGCGACTAATGAGCTCGAAATTGTTGCAGTCCGGGGATGGACTGTAAACTATCATATGAAAGGGGAGCGGTTCAAAATTGGTGAATTCGGGATGACGGGGCATGCCGCTTTTACAGGAGAAACATACTATGCTCCTGATGTGACAATTGATCCTTACTATGAAATAAGTGAACACTCCACACTTTCTGAACTGGATATCCCCTTGAAAATTCACGGCCGGCTCATAGGTATCTTTAATTTTCAGCATCAGGAGAGGAATGCATTTAGTTTATCAAGGATTCAGCTCCTTGAAACTCTGGCAGGTCATGTTGCAACGGCAATTGAAAATGCCCGGCTGTTTGAAAATGAACGCAGGGAGAAAGACCGGCTTGTCAGGGAGCTTAATGAAGCACGAAGTGTTCAGCTTGGTTTATTTCCCGATTGGATTCCTGACATTAAGGGATTTGAGATAAGCGGAATGTGTATTCCCTGCAGAGAGGTCGGGGGCGATTGGTTTGACTATATTCCCCTTCATAGCGGAAATCTGGCTATAGTAATCGCAGATGTTTCCGGCAAAGGATCGGGTGCTGCTCTACTTATGGCATCCACGCGAAGCATATTGAGAATATATGCTGAGAGAGGATTATCCCCGGGTGAGGTTTTATTAAATGTGAATTGTGCGCTGGTAAAGGATTTCCCCAAAACCAGATTTGTTACAATGATTTATGCTGTTATCAATCCGGCTGGCAGAAGTATGGTATTCGCAAATGCAGGACATCCGCCTCCGGTCTTAGCCGATTCAAAGGGGGTCCAATTGCTGAATTTTGAACCAGGTTTTCCATTGGGCATTCAGGGCGGGACCTTTTCCTGAGCATACTATCGAAATGTCACGGGGAAGCCGGCTCTTATTGTATTCAGACGGAGTTACTGAAGCAATGAATGCTTCTGATGAGGAGTATGGCGAAGAACGGATAAAAGAACAGATGACCAGCCCGGCGGCCAACATCACGAGTGTCCTGGATGATGTTCAAACCTTCATTAACGGATCACCTGTTTCCGATGATATGACAGTTGTAATGATTAAATCCGAAGGTTAAGTCAAGTGAAAAGTTCAAGTTCAAGTTTAAGTTCAGGTTCAATGAAAATCTTATAAAAACAGGGGTGAACTACGAATTGCTCTTCCCGATTTAATAATTCAGTAACCTGCAAATTGCATAAATAAGGCCGAAAAGCATTATCTTAATTGTTTATTTTTTATAGGTAATGTATGCAGTTTATTGATGATCGAAATGAAATAATCAACTTTCAGAAAATAGCTAAAAATATTAAACCGAGTCCGGGTGAGATTCCTGAAATTAACGGACTGGATATATACGGAGAAACGATACCTTTATTAGGAGAAGTATGCGGCGATCATATTATTTATGTTGATTTTGCGAAAAGATTTAATCTCCAAGAAAGAATAAAGCGTGCGGAATCAGACAGCAAAATAGAAGTGATTAATAAATTAAAAGAATTAAAAGAGAAAGCGGGCATACTTTTATCGGATGTTTCAGGACATAGCATAACAGATTACCTGCTTAATGCAATGCTTCATCAGGCTTTCCTTGTCGGAGCTAGTTATGAACTTACAATGTTCGGGGAAATAACCATTGATCTGTTTGAAACTATTAACCAGAGATTTCATCAGTCTTCGAGCATTGATAAGTTTATCACTCTTTTATACGGGGAGATCCAAAGTAATGGTGAGTTCAGGTTTATTTCTGCAGCTCATCCTCTGCCGGTGGTATTTTCAAATGAATTTAACAGAATCGTTAATATAGACAGCCATAATTTCATAAACTTTGTTCCTATTGGAACTCTCCCTTCTGAGGCTGACATTGATAACAAAAACACAAAAAGTATTTTTGGGTATAAGACAAAATATTCACTTAATAATATTAATGTGATGGGACGGGGAGATATCCTGCTTCTGTTCAGTGACGGATTCACGGATCAAAAAAATGGCGAGTTAAATTATGTCAGGGACAGGCTTGAACAGCAGCTTGTAGTTTCAAAACATCTTTCCTCCAAAGAAATATTTCACAGAATTAAAGAGGATTTTATTAATTACTGTGGAATACCCGATGATGATGCAACAATGATTTTGATTAAAAGGGCTTAAGTCTGGAAATAAAAATATGGTTTAATGTTATTCCTACCTGACAATGACAAAACCAAAACCGGTAATTGTAATTTTACTGGGCTGACTCAGGGGAAGACTTATTTGAGGGTCTCTTGATAAAAGGAGAATTTCAGTTTAAAATTCTATGTGAGCCGGTTAAGAAATGAATCTTTGCCGCTCCGCCGGAAGACCGGAAACATTGGGTACGAAAGCTTCCCCTATTGGAAAATACCAAATAACGACTATTTTAGTATAAAAGAATTTATAACATGAGGGATTTATGGAAATTCATGCCGTACATAATAAAGATAAATCTATAATAACTATAGATAAAAATAAATTAATAGGTGTCGAAAGCGAATCCTTTCAGACCCTCGTCCAGGAGTCAATTGATAAAGGAAGCAAAGAGATTTCAATAGATCTGACTAAGGTGGAGTATATAGCAAGCTGGGGAATAGGTCTCCTTGTGCATGCCTATACAAGCTGTCATAATAAAAATATAAAGTTTAATCTTGTGGGTGTTAACCAGCAGGTTATGAACGTGTTAAGTCAGCTAAAACTAACTACACTTTTTAATATTAATTAGAAGATTAGATTTAGTCATTAATTCGCCAGGTTCAAGAACGACCCAGAACTTTATGGTACATTGTTTTATTGTTCAACAATAGGATTAATTTAAGTCTGAAGTTTCTGCTAAGCAGATAGATACCTAAGTGTATCTAGGTGTGCGAAGCGTATCTGGAATGTATGTGGGAGGGAATAAAAAAAGCTTTCAGGAGCAGGATGATTTTATGATATTATTAATTTTTATCTGTAAAAGAAATGACGAAAAAGGAACTGCTGAATAAAATACGGGAAGCCGGTGTGATCGGTGCAGGCGGCGGCGGTTTTCCTGCGTATAAAAAGCTTGAGACAAATGTTCAGCATATAATTGCAAATGGGGTGGAATGCGAACCGCTTCTCTATAAGGACCGTGAGGTGATGCTGAGAGAAACTGAGAGGATGATGCAGGGACTCGAAATAGTCCGGGAGCTTACAGGTGCCGCCAAAGTTACAATTGCCATTAAGGAAAAGAATAAGGATGTTGCAGAAAAACTCAGGCCATCAGCAGAAAAAAGGGGCTATGATATTTTTATTACAAAAAATGTTTATCCCGCCGGCGATGAATATATCCTTGTATATGATATAACCGGGAAGAGAATTCCCCCGAATGGAATTCCCTTAATGGTTGGCTGTCTTGTGAATAATGTTGAGACTTTAGTAAATATTTCTAATGCAATTGATGAAAAACCTGTAACAGAAAAATTCATAACTGTAACCGGTGCTGTAAAAAATCCCGTAACCACTTTGGTGCCTGTCGGGACAAGCTTTAAAGCCTGTATCGATTTAGCGGGGGGAACCACAATTAATGATCCGGTTGCCCTTACAGGAGGATCGATGATGGGCGGAGTTGAGAGAGATTTTTCCCAGTCGGTTACAAAAACACTCGGGGGACTAATCATCCTTCCGTCCGAGCATACTCTCGTAGTAAGAAAATCTGCACCGCAATCAGTATATAATAAAACCGGTCACAGCACATGCGACCAGTGCTCATTCTGCACACAGTTATGCCCGAGATATATACTTGGTTATCCCATTCAGCCTCATCTTGTAATGCGGGCACTGCAAATGAAAGGAGAAGCAAAAGAAACATTGGACCCCTGGGCTGCAAGCTGTTGTGAATGCAATGTTTGTACATTATTCGCCTGTCCAGAAAAGCTGGATCCTAAAAATATTTGTGCAGACACTAAGGTAAGATTAAGCACGGATAACAGGGGATTTACGAGCGAACAGACGCAGGAAGCTTTCAGGGAGGTTCACCCGGCCAGGGAAGGAAGAGAAATTCCGATATCAAATTTATATCAGAGACTTGGTTTAAAACCTTATGACAGGATTGCCGAATTTAAATCTGTGGATAAGGAAATTAAAGAACTGCTGATTCCTGTTAAATATAATTTCGGAAAAGCAGCCATCCCTGTTGTCAGACCAGGTTCAAAAGTAACTGCCGGGGAAATGATCGCTTCAACGGAAGAAAATGATTTAAGCGTTCCCGTTCATTCGGGTATTGAGGGTATTGTTAAGGCAATTTCTGATAGGGGAATCTTAATATCTGCAAATTATTAAAGAAGGATTTGTAAATGAAAGCAGCTATAGGATTAATTGAACTTTCGAGTATTGCAAAAGGCATTGAGGTTTCGGATGCAATGCTTAAACGTGCAGATATAGAAATAATAGTAAACAGGACAATCTGTCCCGGCAAGTATATGATACTTATCGGCGGTGACGTTGACGCAGTTAATGCAAGCATAGAAACCGGCATTGAAATAAGTGCAGATGAACTTGTGGATAATTTTATTATCCCCAATGTTCATCCATCTATTTTTCCGGCTATAAGCGGTATAAATCCTGTTGTCGATCTGCAGGCGCTTGGTATAATCGAATCTTTTTCTGTTGCTTCTATTATTGAAGCTGCTGATGCCGCGGTCAAATCTGCCACTGTAGAACTAATAACTGTTTACCTTGCAATGGCGATAGGCGGAAAGGGTTACGTTATGCTTACAGGCGACGTAGCTTCAGTTCAGACAGCAGTTGAGACCGGGGCTGCAGCTATTTCTAAGAAAGGTCTTCTTGTTCAAAAGGTCGTAATTCCTCATCCAAGAAAAGAAATTCTGCAGTCATGGATTTGAATTGAGAAAATGTAATGAATAATCCATCAAATTTAACACTTTCCTAAGTAGCACCTCATTTATACAGTTTCTATTTTTACAATTTATAAAATCAATTAAACTGATATTACAATGACAGTTTCAGAACAAAATGAAAGTAACCTTCTTAGAAGAGATTATCTCTCCGGCCTGATTATAAAGTTAAATTCAAAAAAAGATGTTCTGCAAAAACTGAGTACTAAATATTCCAATTACCGTCTATTAGTTCTCGTAATTGAAGTTATTAGTTTTTTTGTCCTCTTCTTTCTTTGGTCTGATATATCAGCTTTAGTATCTATCGCCACCTTCCTGGCAGTTTTTGCCGTAATAGCACATTTCCACAATAAGCTGGATAACGGGATTAAAAAATTCGAACTGTGGATAAAAATAAAAACTGTTAACTTAGCCAGGCTGACCCTGGACTGGAAAAACATACCCGGGATAGATTACGCGGCGGGGGATGACCTCCCGCATAAATTAGAATCAAATGAAATTGACCTCAACCTTGCCGGGGATGAATCACTGCATCAGCTTATAAATACATCCAGTTCGCTGCAGGCTAAATCATTATTGAGAGAATGGCTTAATGTGAAAAATCCTTCTGTCGGTGAAATTATTAAAAGACAGAACCTGGTCAGGGAACTTATTCCTTTATCAGGATTCAGAGATAAGTTGATTCTTAATTCGACTCTCGCATCAAAAACTGACTTTAACGGGAGAATGCTTTTTAAGTTGTTAAACGAAAAAGATCATCTTCCAAAATCATTTAGGCTGATATTCGGTATTATGATTGTTCTTGCACTGGTAAACATTCTGCTGTTTCTTTTATTCCTGGAAAATATTCTGCCGGCTTACTGGGGAATAACTACACTGGTTTATGTTGCATTATTTCATTTCGGCAATAAGCAGAAGGATAGACTTCTGGATGAAGCAGAATATATTTCAGATGAACTGGAAAAAATAGGAAGTATTTTCCAGTTTCTTGAAAAGTATAACTATAAGGAAGGCTCAAATTTATCTGAACTATGTAAACCGTTTAAAGTAAAACAAGAACAGCCTTCAGTATTAATTAATAAAATTAAAAACGCTGTCGGATTTTTAAGAATACGGAAAGGAAATCCTTTTGTATGGAATATGTTTAGGGCTGTATTTCCGGTTGATCTTTATTTTAAGGTGAAGATGAACACATATAAGAGCCTTGTTTTAGATAAATATAGTTCGTGGCTTGAGACCTGGTATAAGATTGAGGCACTCTCATCCCTGGCAAATTTTGCCTACCTTAATCCCGGATACGCTTTCCCTGAAATAATTGAATCAAAGGAAAATCAGATTCTGTTCAAAGGTAAAGGATTAGGACATCCTTTAATTAAGAAAGAAAATAAAATTTGTAACGATTTTACATTCAGTCCCCGTGGAGAAATAGCGATAATTACCGGTTCAAATATGTCGGGTAAAAGTACCTTTATAAGAAATCTCGGTGTAAATATTTCCCTGGCATATGCAGGAAGTGTTGTAAATGCAGAGGAATTAAAAGTTTCTTTATTCCGGTTATTCACATGTATTAAAGTCAGTGATTCTGTCATCGACGGGATTTCTTATTTCTATGCTGAAGTTAAAAGATTAAAAGCCCTGCTTGAAGAAATAGAAAAAACAGAATACCCGGTAATATTTTTAATCGATGAAATATTCAGAGGAACGAATAACATAGAACGCCTTAAAGGGAGCAGTTCTTTTATAAAAAAGCTTGCGGAGACCAGTTCAATTGGTGCAATAGCTACACACGATCTTGAACTGGTAAAATTAGCGGATGAGATTTCAAAAGTAAGGAATTATCATTTTAAAGAAGAAATAAAAGACGGCAGGATGATTTTTGATTATAAGCTGAATAATGGTCCCTGCCCCACAACAAATGCATTAAAAATAATGAGACTTGAAGGTCTCCCCGTTGAATAAATGAACAAGAGAGATAAAATGAAATCAATATTGTTTTTGCTATTTCTTACTGTCTTTTCAATAAACCTGATTTCACAGGAAATTCAGCTTAAAACTGGATTTTATAGAATAACAGAAAATGATTCCTGTTCGAATTCCAATGATTACTTAAAGATTAGTGATTCGGGCGAAGAATATTGTATAGATATAAATCCTATTGTCACCGACGATAATTTTCAATCAGTCAATATAACGGCTGATACAACGAATTCTGAAATCAATTATACAGTAGGGATAAAACTTGACAGTTCAGGGGCTGTACTATTTAGAGTAGCAACAGGGAAAATGGTTGGACAAAAAGCTGCATTCATTATAAATAATAAAATAGTTGCAGCTCCTATGATAAGGGATCCGATTGAATCAGGAAATATAGCTGTGTTTTGTGATGAAGAAACTATTAAGGCTGTGAAAAACGCATTACAGAAAAAATAAATTAAACTGGTAGATAACTGCTCCAATTTATGTATCTCAGCAGCTATGGTCCCGTGTTCAATAATGTTAAGCCTTATAGAGGTTGTGACATTAGCAACATCCCGGGTTTAAAATGGAATGGTTATTTTTGATGTAAAATTTTAGTCTAAACGAAATTTCACGTTAAGCTGGTTTATTCCATCTTCATATCGCGCGTCATAAGGTCAGTAGTGGCTTTAACGGGGTCTTTATCTTCAAAAAGGATTTTGTATACTTCGGTAGTAATCGGGGTTTCAACTTTATTTTTTTTAGCCAGCATAGAAGCGGAACGGCTGGTTTCAACACCTTCTGCTATCATTTTCATAGATTTCAGAACCTGTTTTAAGGTTTTACCCGAACCAATCTGTTCACCTACATAGCGGTTACGACTATGCCGGCTCATACAGGTAACAATTAAATCTCCCATTCCGGAAAGTCCGGCAAAAGTTTCGGGCTGAGCACCCATTGCTATCCCGAGTCGTGAAATTTCTGCAATACCCCGGGTCATAATAGCGGCTTTTGTATTATCACCGAATTTGACACCGTCTATAATACCGGCACCGATTGCAATAACATTCTTAAATGCTCCCCCCATTTCAACACCAAGTATATCTGTAGAACCATAAACCCGGAAATAAGAAGTTATAAAAGCAGCCTGTATCGATTTTGAAGTTTCTGCATTTGTGGAAGCAGCGACGACTGCGGTTGGAATTCTTCGTGCAACTTCTTCTGCATGGCTCGGACCCGATAAAACACCAACCTGGTCATTATCAAGCGAAGGTATCTCATCCTTCAGCATCTGGGACATTGTCATAAGGCTTTTATTTTCTATTCCCTTGGCAACACTAACAAGGATAGAATTTTTCAGATCCGATTGGTCTGTATTTTTAATAACACTTCTTAAAAACTGGGAAGGAACGGCAAGCACAATCATATTCTGCTGATGAACAGCAGTATTCAGGTCGTTGGTGATTTTAATTTCATTTGGAATGGTTATTCCCGGAAGGTAATTTGTGTTTTCCCTGGTTTTTTCAAGAACCTTTGAATAACTCTTCACATATTCCCAGAGAGTGACCTTATGTCCGTTGAAATGAAGCAGGACAGCGAGGGTAGTTCCCCAGCCTCCGGCTCCAAGAACAGAAATTTTCATCAGGAAGATTTAATTTTTTTCTTAAAGCTTACTTTATTTTCGTTTCCGTTTAATAGGCGTACAACATTTTTGCGGTGAGTGAAAACAACAAGTAATGCAAGAAAAATGACAAAAGGCAGGAGGGTATCATAACCCTGAACATTTACATTAAAAACATTCTCTCTAATGATAAGCGTAAGCGGAACAGCAATAGCTCCTAAAATTGAGCCGAGAGAAACGAATCGTGATATACTCACAACAAGTACGAAAACACCAATTGCAACCAGCATGTCAACCGTTACTACCATCAAAAGCACTCCCAGTGCAGTAGCAATTCCTTTTCCACCTTTAAATCCTGCAAATACAGTCCAGATGTGTCCAATAACCGCGGATATTCCTGCAATAATCTGAACAAGAGTAAAATCATCAAAAGGAGTTACATTTTCAAAGGGCATTGAGCCATAATGGAGTCTTGCTACTACCACAACAACGAGTACACCTTTTAAGGCATCAAGGAGGATAACAAACAGTCCGTGTTTCCAACCGAGGATACGCATTACATTTGTGCCGCCGGCGTTGCCGCTGCCATGTTCCCTGATATCAATGCCTCTAGCTGCTCTGCTGATAATAATACTTGTTGGTATTGAACCAATCAGGTAGGATAATATGACTATAGTTGCGAGTAAATACATCTAAAAACCGTTAAAATAAGTAAATTTTAAAATAACTATAAAAGGAGCAACATTCAATGAAATTAGAATCAATTATTTATAAGATGCAATTATTGAACCATGGATTTAAATAACTGGAAATCTTCTTTAGTAGTCACTTTAAAGTTCAAATTCGAACCTTCGGTAATATTTACTTTCTTCCCAAGGCGTTTCACCAGCATAGATTCATCGCTTGCGTAAAAATTCTCCTTATATGCCTTTTCCATGGCTTTTTTTAAATCACCATACCTGAAAATCTGCGGGGTCTGTACATAAAATACATTGTCTCTTGATATATAATCATTAACATAATTTTTGCCCCTGATTAGTGTATTGTTTCCCTTTACACAGACAATTGCATTTCCTTTTTTTTCGGCAGTTTTAATCGCTTGAGTAAGAATATTTTCCGGAAGAAGAGGGCGAGCCGCATCGTGTACAATTATCAAATCATTTTTATCTGCAGAAACAATGGAAAGAGCATTATAAACAGAATCCTGTCTTTCCTTTCCTCCTTCGGCAATATGTGTCAGTTTATTTAATCGATATTTTTGACTCAGCTTTTTAAGAAGTTTAAAATAATAGGCATCAGCGGAAACAATAATTTCATCTATCAGCTTATTCTTCTGAAAGGTCACAAGAGAATAAACAATTAATTCTTTCCCTTTAACTTTTATAAATTGTTTTGGCTTTGTAAACCCGCTGCGTATTCCTTTACCGCCGGCGGGAACTATTACAATTTTTTTCATAATAAAAGCATTGCATCGCCGTAGCTTAGAAATTTATAATTCTCTTTCAGAGCTTTTTTATATGCCTTCATAACAAAGTCTGTACCTGCGAACGCACAAGTGAGCATGAGCAATGTTGATTCCGGCTGATGGAAGTTTGTAATTAATTTATCAGTTACTTTAAAGTCGTAGGGCGGATAAATGAATTTGTCTGTCCAGCCTCTTCCCGGTTTGACAAATCCGTCTGCAGTTATGCTTGTTTCAAGGGCACGAGCCGTACTTGTTCCGACTACAAACACATTATGTTTACCCGATATTGCTTTATTAATCTTATCCGCAGAATGTGCGGTGATCTCATAATACTCTGAATCCATTTTATGTTTGGTAAGATCCTCAACTTCAACCGGTCTGAATGTTCCAAGGCCGATATGTAAAATTACGGGAACAACTTCAACGCCTTTTTTCTTCAGTTTAGTGAGAAGTTTTTCTGTGAAATGTAAACCGGCAGTGGGAGCAGCGACGGCTCCATCTACACGGGCATAAACCGTCTGGTAATTTTCTTTATCTGCTGGGATGGGTTCTCTTTTTATGTAAGGAGGAAGAGGAGTTAATCCGATCTTTTCAACAGCACTGAATACATTTCCCGGCTGATTAAATCTGACTGTTCTGCCCCGCGAAGTAGTATTATCAATGACTTCGCACCAAAGTTTATCATTAAAATAAATCTTATTACCTATCCTTACTTTTCTTGCCGGGTCAACGATTACGTCCCAGATGCATTCGTCAGCATTTAATTCCCGTAGAAGAAAGACTTCTATCTTTGCATTTGTTTTCTCTTTTTTTCCATACAACCTTGCCTGGAAGACCCGGGTTTCATTTACTGCAAGCACATCACCCTTTTGGATATAATCAGCTACATCAGTAAAAACCCTGGTTTCAATTTCCTCCTCTTCTCTGTCGAGCACCATCATTTTAGCTTTATCTCTTGGAGAGACCGGAAATTTAGCAATTGCTGTCTTTGGAAGATTGTATTTGAAATCTGATAATTTCATTCTTCATTACCTTTTATGATTTGATAAATTGAGAGGGAGTTTTAGCAACTCCCTCTTTGATATTTATTATTTTTTCTTTTTTGAAGCAGATTTCTTTTGTTTGGAAACCTTCTTTGATTTAGAAGATATTTCATGAACCACTGCGCGGGCAGCGGCCAGACGTGCAATCGGGACACGGAATGGCGAACAGCTTACATAATTTAATCCTACCCTGTGACAGAATTCAACAGAACCGGGTTCACCGCCATGTTCTCCACAGATCCCTACTTTAAGATCTTTCCGTGTAGATCTTCCTTTTTCAGTTCCCATTCTAACAAGCTGACCGACTCCATCCACATCGAGAACCTCAAACGGATCATTGGGAAGAATTTCATTCTGGACATAGAGCGGTAAAAACTTACCTGCATCGTCTCTTGATAATCCAAAAGTAGTTTGTGTTAAATCATTAGTTCCGAAACTGAAAAACTCGGCACCCTTCGCGATTTCATCTGCTGTAACACATGCACGGGGCAGTTCGATCATTGTTCCGACAAGGTAACTGATTTTTTCCCCCCGCTCTGCTGCTACTTCATCGGCTACCTTTCTGATTATTTTTTCCTGCAGTTTGAATTCATTTAATTCGCCAACAAGCGGGATCATGATCTCAGGTTTTACCTTATATCCCTGCTCAACTGCGTCATAAGCAGCTTCAAAAATTGCTCTTGCCTGCATTTCAGTGATCTCAGGGAAAACTATCCCAAGACGACATCCTCTGAATCCCAGCATAGGATTAAATTCAGCAAGACTGTGAATTTTCTCAGTTAATTTTTCAACTGAAATATTTAACTGATCAGCAAGTTCCCTGGTTTCCTTTTCTTCGTGAGGTAGAAATTCGTGCAACGGAGGATCAAGAGTTCTGATTGTAACCGGAAATCCTTTCATTTCTTTAAATATACCGAGGAAATCTTCTCTTTGCAGGGGGAGCAATTCATTAAGAGCTCTTTTCCTCTCCTCTGCAGTTTCTGCTACAATCATTTTTCTTACACTCATTATTCTGTCACCGCCGAAGAACATATGTTCTGTGCGGCAGAGTCCTATTCCTTCTGCACCAAAGGCTATTGCATTAGCCGCCTGATCAGGCTGATCGGCATTGGTTCTGATATTTAATCTTCTCAGGTTGTCCGCCCATTTCATAAGACTTGCATAAGTCTGATAAACAGGTGAATCTTTAGGGTCAAGTGTTTTGGTCAATAAAACCTGCAGAACTTCAGATGGCCTGGTTTCAAGTTTTCCGGCAATTACTTCACCTGTGGTTCCATCGATTGAAATGAAATCGCCTTCTTTTAATTCAAGGTTTTCTTTTCCTTCAACGCTGATCTTTCCTTCCTTATAGTTTATTCTAAGCGAGCCGCATCCGGCGACACAAACTTTTCCCATTTGTCTTGCCACAAGTGCCGCATGTGAAGTCATTCCCCCGCGTGCGGTAAGTATACCTTCGGAGGCATTCATTCCTTTTATATCCTCAGGGGAAGTTTCTATTCTCACCAGGATAACATTTTCACCCTTCGCAGCCATTTCTTCAGCATCCTGTGCATTTAAGGCAATTCTGCCTGAAGCGGCACCGGGACCGGCATTTAATCCTTTTGCAATGAGTTTTCCATTATCTATAGCTTTTCTTTTTTCATTCAGATCAAAAATTGGTCTTAGTAACTGGTTTAGCTGGTTAGGCTCGATCCTCGAGATAGCCTCTTCTTTTGAAATAAGTCTTTTCTTTACCATATCAACAGCCATTTTGATTGCTGCAAAGCCGGTACGTTTACCAACACGGCACTGAAGCATCCATAATTTTCCCTGCTGAATCGTGAATTCGATATCCATCATATCTTTATAATGCTTCTCAAGTGTTTTCCTGATATCATCGAGTTGTTTATAAATTCTGGCATCGTCCTCTTTAAGTTTTGCAATTGGAAGAGGAGTACGGGTTCCGGCTACAACATCTTCTCCCTGCGCATTAAAAAGATATTCACCGTAAAAAACGTTTTCTCCTGCCGCAGGGTCGCGGGTAAAGGCGACACCGGTTCCGGAATCTTCACCCATATTTCCAAATACCATTGACTGGACATTTACTGCAGTGCCCCAATCAGCCGGAATATTATTTAATTTTCTGTAAATAATTGCACGTTCATTCATCCAGCTTCCGAAAACAGCACCAATAGCTCCCCACAGCTGCTCCATGGGATCAGTTGGAAAATCGTAACCTGTTTCTCTTTTAATTTCCGCCTTAAACTCCTCAACAAGTTCCATTAAATGTTTTGTTGACAGTTCGGTATCCAGTTTAAAACCATGCCGTTCCTTTTTTCTATCAAGTATAACTTCAAAGGGATCTTCAGCTTTTCTATCCTGCGGTTTTAATCCCAGCACAACATCCCCATACATCTGCACAAATCTTCTATAAGAATCATATGCAAAGCGGGGGTTATTTGTTTTCTTTATAATTCCTTCAACTGTTCTGTCATTCAAACCAAGGTTAAGAATCGTATCCATCATGCCGGGCATAGATGCACGTGCGCCGCTTCTTACTGAAACAAGCAGCGGGTTATCGGGATCACCGAATTCAGCCCCCATTTCTTTTTCAACTTTTTTCAGGGATGCTTTAAGCTGTGCTGAGAGTTCTTTTGGATACTTGTTATTATGATTATAAAAATAAGTACAAACTTCTGTAGTAATTGTGAAACCAGCCGGAACCGGTAATCCTATGTTTACCATTTCGGCAAGATTTGCTCCTTTTCCGCCAAGGAGAGCTTTCATTTCTGCTTTACCATCGGCCTTTTTCCCGCCAAAAAAATATACGTATTTCTGATGTTTAGGCATTATTTTTCCTCCAATCTATTTTATCTCTTTTATTTTATACATAAAAAATTTCTTTAATTAATCCCTGAAAGTATATAATCCTTAAATTCACTTTCGTTATCCATCTTCAATTCAATCTTTAAGAAAAATATATCAATATCATCAAATTCTTTCGCAAACCTTGTTAGTTTAACCGCATCTTTTTCAGTGGTAACAACTGAATGCGAATTGGTTGAGTAAAATTTCTTTCTTATTTCCTGTACCTCCTTGTCTGAATAATTTTTATGGTCTCTGAATATCATCTGATTAGAAGTATCGACGTTTGTCTGCTTTAAAATATTTATAAATGAAAACGGGTTTGCAACACCCGAAACAACAAGACTTTTCTGCCCTTTAAATTCTTCGAGTCCGTATCTTGTATCATGCTTAACATCACCGAATTCAATTGCTTTATAGTAAGCAGTAAAAATCTTTTTGTCTTTCAGATACCTGTTAAATCTGGCCGGAATTTCCTGGGCAGGAGTAAACTTTCTGTTGATAATAACTGCATCGGCTCTTTTAACCGAGCTGAAAGGCTCCCGCATCATTCCTGTAGGCAGTAAATTCTGTTTGAAAAAGTCTTTCTCGGTTAAAAATCTCTGTTCAAAAATCAAAAGGTTCAGTTCTCTTTTTATCCACCGATGCTGAAAGGCATCATCGAGAATTATCAAATTAACACCAGCTTCACTAATGAGGTTTTTCGCGCCTTTCACCCTGTTCTCGGAAACAGCAGCAGGAACCTTACACTCCATTGCTGTTATAAAAATCTCGTCACCGCAGTCATTTACCGGGGCGAGAATATTTTTGCCGGCTGATACAAGGAGATAACCATGAGTCCTTCTGCCGTAACCCCGGCTTAAGACCCCGACATTCTTACCTGAATTTTTCAAAAGATTCGTCAAAGAAATGACGAGCGGAGTTTTCCCGGAACCGCCTACTGAAATATTTCCGACTGAGATTACTTTTGCATTAACATTCTCAGATTTAAAAACATTTATTTCAAAGAACCAGTTTCTAATACCAATTACAGCCGCATAAACGGGAATAAAAGGATATAATATCAGCTTTAATAATTTCACTGTTATTTGCTATTGAAAATTTTCTGATTGTGACTGCAGATCATTCAGTTTTTTTTCACACAGTTCAATGATTTTAGAAGTCTCTTCTCTGCTGAGATTTTCGCCGACATATACAGGATCAGAATAAATCACATTTACCTTTGTAAAAAATTTTGGAATCTGGAAACTATCCCAGCTTTTGAGATATCTTTTATTTTTGAATCCAATCCCGGCCAGCACCAGCGGTAGCCCTGCTTTTTTTGCAGCGATTACGGCGCCCGCTTTTAACTTATGAGGCGGTCCTTTCGGTCCATCAGGAGTTATTGCAATTGAATATCCGTTCTTTGCAAAATCAATCATCAAACCCAGTGCAATATCCCCGCCTTCACTGCTTGAACCGCGTAAAACTTTATATTTCCATTTTTTTAATATTTTTGCAAGCAGATCACCATCTTTGCTTTTGCTTGTAAGCCCGGCGAAATTTTTATTCCTGTTAAGATACCAGGGGAGCAGCATCGTTCCATGCCAGAAGCCGAGAATATAATTCTGATTTTGCTTTTCCAGTTCAGTAATGATTTTTTTATTAATAATATTTATTCTTAAAGTCTTACAAAGAATCTCAACAAGTTGAAAAAGAACATAATTTCCTGCAAAACGCAGAGTATCCTGTTTTGCCTTTTTAAGCTTCATTCAATAAAGAATAAATAATTCCGGCAGCTTTTCCGGATGCACCGGTTGAACCAAGCTTTTCTTTTAATAGTGTGAATTTTCTTTGTATCATTTCATAAAGAGTTAAATCCGATAATATCTTTTTACATTCAGAATAAATGGTTTTTTCATTAGCCTCATGCTGAATCAATTCGGGTACAACCCGTTCTCCAGAGATTATATTTACCATTCCTATATTATCTACCCGGACAAGATTTTTACCGATAAGATATGTAAGAATACTTGTCCTATAAACAATCACCATAGGAAGTCCGAATATTCCTGCTTCAAGCGTAGAAGTACCGGATTTTATAATCCCAAGTTTGGAATACTTCATCAAATCGTATGTGAAACCTTTAACGACTGTAAACTTTTTTGAACCTGCTGAACCGTAAAAAATATTCTCATCAATGTTTGATGAACACGCAACAACTACCTGAAGTTTGAATTCTTTAGCTATCCTTTCTGCAGCTTTGATTGCTTCAGGAAATATTTTATTAACTTCATGCTCACGGCTTCCCGGCATAACAAGTAATATGTCATCGTCAGTCAGATTAAATTTATCCAATAATTCTCTACGGCTTAGAAATCTATATTCATTTATTCTCTCGACGAGCGGATGGCCAACGAGCTCCACATCCACATCATTTTTCTTATACAGTTCTTCTTCAAAAGGGAATACAACAAGCATTTTATCAACGAGTCTTTTTATTTTCTTGATTCTTCCGCCGCCCCATGCCCATATCTGAGGGGAAATATAATAGATAATTTTTACTCCTATGCCCTTTAATTTTTTTGCAAAGTTCAGGTTAAAACCAGGATAATCAATTAGCACCGCGAATTTTATGTTTTCTCTTTTTATTATCCGGATCAATTCGGTTTGTACCCGTCTGATAAATGGAAGATGCTTAATGACTTCGGCAAAGCCAAGGAAAGCCATTCTTTTTATATCATACACTATATTCATTCCGGCTTTACTCATCCTGTCGCCGCCAAGACCAAAAACATTTATATTATTGTCAAGCTTCTCTAGCTCTTCAATTAAAGCAGCACCGATATAATCACCTGAAACTTCTCCGGCAATCATCAGTATATTTTTGGTTTGGGAATTATTCATATCAAAATCTTCTTAAAAACCACAGAAGTAAAATAGTAATAGTGACCAGAGTAAATGCCTGCAGACTTCTTCTCTCAGACTTTAGTCCTTTTTTAATACTATACGCGGGCTGTTCGATATTGCCTGCTTTATATTTAGTAATTCTGGGAATAAACCGGGGGACATTTGCTTTATAAGCTTCGTACTTGTTCCCAAAGGCCTCCCCGAGATATTTTTCTTCCTCCTGTACTATCATATAATATTGAAGAGAAAAAAATATTAGTCCTGCTATCTGCAGCCATGGGAAAAGGGCAAAGGACATAATTCCTAGACCGGTGTACATAAGTATATTTCCAAGATAGAGCGGGTTACGAAGATGGGAGAAAGGACCACTAATAATTAAATAAGTACCGCCGACATTTCCTGTAGTCCTGGTTTCACTACCGGCCCAGCTTACTCCCCACAACCTTATTAATTCACCAATAAGTGTGAGTATAAATCCAACAATTAAACTCCAGATATTGGGGTAGGCAAAAATCAGCATCATTACTACAAACGGTATTGGTGTGTAGCTGCGGTATTTGAAAGAATTTGAAGCTATTCCGGACATTAAAGATCCTTATTCCTGTATATAAATCTCACGCCTTTTAATTTCAGCCTGGTGTCTTTTCCTCAGCCGTTTTTTTTGTCTCAGGGTTTCCATTCGGCTGATAACGTCGTTAAAATTATTAAAGGGGAAAAAAGAAATTCTTTCTTTTTCACAATACTTTAATAAATCATCCTTTGCAAAAATGAAATCACAAAAATGAACAGTGTACTTATCGGAATTCCCATCACCAATAAAAACTGTAAATTCATCATCGGAACTATTATTTATTATGTGATTTCTTTTACAGTTTGCTGAAGTTGTACAGCTGGAATCAAAATGGGGAAAAACAGGAGTTAAAGTATTATTCTCATTCAGGATCAATTTATTTGCAAATACTTTTAGATAACCCAGCTTTTCTCTTTTAAGAATCAAATCAATGTAATAATCAAAACCATCACTAAGGATAAATAATCTAATCTTATTCTGATCACAATATTCTACCAGGGAATGAAATGTTTCATCGATATCTATCTGAAGAATAAAATCATCGAGTTCCTGCTTATCAATGTAAGATACCGATTCACACAGCCTCAGCCAGCATTCTTTTGCAGAAATTCTGTCATTCAGCAAATTATCGATTACCTTTTTTACTGTTTCAGTATGACCGAATTTAGTGAACAAAGCATCCCCGATATCCTCCCGGCTTATGGTTCCGTCAAAATCAACGAAAACCTTAAATACTTTATCCATAATTAATCAGTTAGATAAAACCATTTTTTTTACTTCCACAAAATTACCACTCTCGAATTTGTAAAAATAAATTCCAGGCTGCCTGTTATCTGCTGCAAATTTCACAATGTTTTCACCGGCTGGAAATCTGCTATTTATCTCTTTAATCTTTTCAATATGATTATCAAAAAATTCTATTTTGACATCTGATTCTTCAGGCAGATAAAATTTTATAATAGTAGAATCCGAAAACGGATTAGGATCATTTTGGGTTACAATAATGTGCTCGGCCGACTCAAGAAAAGCCACCCTTGATATATCGGAAGTCTGCTGGTTGCCAAGAGCATCAGCAAGAATTACGCGATAATAAAGTGTTCCGGAGGAGTCCGGTTTGTCGTAGTATTCATAATAGTTTGCTGCTTTTGCGGTGTCCGATTTAATTGTAAATAATTTCTCCCAGTCAGTGTTACCTGTATCTGTCTGCACACATTTCTCAATATTATAAAAGCTCTGCGGAGTTTCATTCGCAGAATACCATGTAATCTTAACGGAGTCTGAAACTATCCCTGTTGAAAAACCTATTATTTGTGATACGAACGTTCCTGTATTGAAAATCTTTTGAACATAGATTCCGTTCTCTCTTTTTCTTTTTTCTTTAAAAACCGCTATCGCACTTCCTCTTCCATCCGGCAGAAGCATCAGGTAACTTTTGGGAGTATTGAAGTAGGAACCGATGGCTATTCCTGTACTATCCCACATAATTTTCCCTTCTGAACTAATTCTCTGCGAATATATATTCCCTGGTACAGAAGCCGTTCTCTTGTCGAGCCAGGCAACAATAGCTCCGTTATGTTCATCGGAAATTATTTTTTGACCGAACTGATCACCTTCCAGGCTAATTACCGTCCGGCCGCCTTCCTGCCAGAAGGGTTTCCCGGTTCTGTCATATTTCTGAATATATATGTCGCGATCTTTATTTATTTCGTTAGTCCACGTTAGAATTAATGAAGTTTCAGATGAGATCATCTGCGGATTAAACTGACTGCCTTTTTTATTAGAGCAAATCTTTCCATTCTTTCCCCAGAGCAAAACGCCCTTTGGGCTGATAAGCTGATGGTAAACTGTTTTTTCTCGTTTTAAAGCCTGATATGCTATGTAAATATCGGTTCCTGCATTTACCGCTGAAAAAGTGATAACATTTAAAGAATTATCGGTGACAGCCTGAGGCGATGCACCCCAGAGTGCTGTTCCGGTACCGTCATAATGCTCTGAAAGAATTACTCCTTTACCTCCATAACTTTCTATCCAGAAGACATATACTCCTCCCGATTTGTCCGGCAGGACTAAAGGAGCAAGTTTGCTGTTTACAGAAGCTGAAACACTTATGCCTGATGAATCATATAAAAATTTTCCTGAAGGAGATATCTTTTGAAGTATTAACCGCGAATTAAAAACCCTGTCAGGTTCTTTGGCCAGATAAGAAATAAAAACCTCATCCTTTTCGTTGGCACACAGTGAAAATTCGCTAATTTCCTTTTTAAAATTATTAATTTTTATACCTTTAGGACTCCAGAGAATACTGCCATTTGCCTGAACTTTCTGAATAAAAAGATCACCTTTTTTGTTTAGTGTAAAGTCTTTCCAGGCAACCACAGCATTGTTCTTTCCGGACAAAATTGAAACCGGGTCATTCTGATCACCGTTCGATTCGGAAATTCTCTTCCCATCTGCCCGAAAACTTATATCTCCATTTGATTCAATATGCATAAAACTGACTTCATTCTGTAAATGGGTCACATTATCTTCCCAAAAAATAAAGGCACCGCCATTCTGATCGCCGACAGCTGAAATATTAATAGGCTCCGCCAGATCAAATACCACTCTAGTATTCTGAGCTGGATCATTAACCCACTGTGCTGCCGATTTATTCGAAAAAACAATAGACTGAAGAAGAATTACGGGTAAGAGAATTTTCTTTACTTTTGCAGATCTGCCGGAACCCGGAGTAAAGAAATGAAGATCATGCACTGGCAAAGTTGAGATCCTCATTAAATCTTACACTAACCAGCTTTGAAATTCCTTCTTCCTGCATTGTTACACCGTACATTGTGTTGGCTGACTCCATAGTTCTTTTGTTATGCGTAACCACAATGAATTGTGTGTCTTTGCTGAAGTCACGAATAATCTTTGTAAACCTGTCAATGTTTGCATCATCAAGCGGGGCATCTATTTCATCAAGTATACAGAATGGACTTGGTTTAACCAGGTAAATTGCAAAAAGAAGAGCAATAGCCGTCAGTGTTTTTTCACCTCCGGAGAGTAAATCAATTGAGGTAGGTCGTTTGCCTTTCGGCTTTGCAATTATTTCTATTTTTGCTTCAAGAGGATCTGCATTCTCTTCAATTCTTAGATCAACTTCATCCCCGGGATTAAATAATCCGCGGAAAATATTTATAAAATTCTCTCTTATTTTATCAAAGGTTTCTATAAACAGCTGCTGTGCTGTGGTATTAATCTCTCCGATGGTCTGAATAACGTCTCTCTCTGATTCAACTAAATCATCTCTCTGTTTTGTAAGAAATTCAAGACGCTGTTTCTCTTCTTCAAATTCAGAATAAGCGAGGAGATTAATAGGGCCGAGATTTTTTACCTGTTGTTTAAGTGAATGAACTTCTTCCATTCTTGATTTGAAATCAAATACACCCAGATCTTCAAATTCTTTCCGTTCGAGTCTTATAGAATAGTTCTCCAGCATATGCTCTTCAAGATTACTCAGCTTAATGCCCAGTTCATTTATCTTAATTTCACACGAATGTATTTCATCAGAAACCTGCTCTCGCTCTTTCCTTAATAAATTCTGCTCCTCTTCAAGTTCATTTATCTGTTTCTGTATCTCTTTGTAGGCAGAATCAAGTTCTCCTTCTTCATTAATTAAAATTGATTTTTCACCCCATAATTTATCAATCAGCGACGATTTTTCATCGATAATTGAATTCAGAGCCAGGGCTTCTTCTGTGAAAGCCGATATATCAGTTTCTCTTTTTGTGATACTCTTATTTATTGTATCGATTGAATCTTTGGCCCGCTCAATAGCATTTATTGTGTTTTTCTTTTCGCCGAGAAGTCTTTCATGTTCAAGGCTTAAACGATTATGATCTTTGACAAGTTCATCGAACTTTTCCCTGGATGTCCTGAAATCAGCTTCGAGAATTTCCCGTTCCTCATCCGACTTTAATTTTTCTACAAGTTGTGTGGAAATAAGTTCAGCAAGATTATTCTTTTCCGTATCCAGTCTGTTTGAATCGGTAGCAAGTTCCTGTATCTCAGTTCTTGCTTTCTCAATTTCATCTGCAGCCTTTTGTTTTTCAAATTCAAACTGTGCAATTTGCTTCTCAACATTTGATAAATCATTAACAATCATTCGGCCCTGTTCCGAAAGAACTTTCAGGTCAATCCGGTTTATTTTTTCTTCAGTCTCCCCAATACTTATCTGAAGCTGATGCAATTTCTTTTCCTGTCTTGGAAATTCTTCTCTAAGGTTTTCAAGGAGCTTCATCCTGCCGAAAAGTGAATCATCAAGCTTCGGTGCGGATCCGGCTTCAATTAATCCTGAACCTGAAATAAAATCTCCCCCCGGTGTTACAAAATTGAAATCAGGATATTTTATTGAAAGCTTAAAGGCAGTATCAATGTTATCAACTACAGCAGAAAGATTAAGAAGCCGTCTGAAGAATTCTTCCCATTTGGAATCTGTCTGAATTAGTTCGTAAGTCCAGTTTATGAAACCGGACTCTTTGGCTACTGATTTTTTCTTCCTGCTGACAGAATATCTTTTTAGCGTATCGATAAGACTTTTTTTCTTATCAGATTTAATGTCTTTAACATAAAATGCGGCTTTGCCGATTTCGTTTTCGCGCAAATATTCAATTCCCCTGAAAAGATCATCGGTTGTTTCAACAAGTATATTATTAATATCCCCGCGTAATGATGCTTCTATTGCAAAACGATGCTCATCTGACGTATTACCTATATGTGCAAGAAGATTTTTCTCACCTTTTGACCAGTTATTATTTTCAAGTAAAGCTTTTGAGCCTTTTGAAACTCCTTCGAGATTTTCAATAAGAGTCTGAATAAAACTGATTTTTTCTTTGAGAGTATTGAGATAAGTCTTGTCTTCAAGCTCTTTTATTTTTAATGAGTTAAGTTCTTTTTCAAACTCTTCTTTTTCCCGCTGCATACGGGAATAAACTTCTTCTGATCTGGCAAGATTTTTTTCCAGGTCAGTTTTTTCATCTCCCAGTTCTTCGATAAATCCAACCGTTTTTGCAATATTGCCGGTGAGAGACTGAATTTTCTGGTTGAGCTTATTGATGGCAAGATTTTTCGTCTCCAGTGTTTTTTCAAGATTTGAAAGATCGTTTTCTTTTCCGGTTAATTCCTTAAATTTTTCAAGCTGAAGTTCAGCCAGCTCTTTTAGTTTATTCCTTTTTACCTCGATTAATTCCCTTAATGATTTGACGTTATCTTCATAATCGAGCTTCTGTTTTTCCTTATTCTTAATATCGTTCTCAAAAGCTGAGATTATTTGAGTACTTTCATTTATAAGGTTTTCAGATTCTTCAAGCTGAGATTTTAATTCAACCAGTTCCTCTTTAGATCTTTCAATATTTTTATCAAGAGATACTTTCCTTTCTTTTGATAAAGAAAGCTGATTTTCAACTTTATAGCTGGCTTCTGTCTTGGATGTTAATTCCGCACGTTTATTCTTCAAAGCATTTTCAGCATTAACAAGATTCTGCTTTATTGATTTTATTTCATCACTGAGTCTGGATAATTCGGATTCAAATGATATCTTCTTCTGTAATTTCTCTTCCTTTGATTTCCATGCCTCTTCTTTTTGTGTATGGTAAAGAGCAAGTTCTCTTTCTGCGAGGTCAAGTTCAAGTTCGCGGAGTGCAGAAGAGATTCGGTTATATTTATCTGCCCTTTTTGCCTGGCGTTCTAGTGAGCTTACTTTCTTTTGAACTTCTGCGACAATATCATTAACCCTGGTAAGATCTGCTTTTACCTCTTCAAGTTTTCTTAGAGCCAGTCTCCTTCTAAGCTTATATTTATTTACTCCCGCTGCCTCTTCAAACATCGTGCGTCGTTCGTCAGCTTTATTACTTAATATAGTCTCAACCATTTTAAGTTCGATGACAGAATAGGCATTCGCTCCGATTCCGGTATCCATAAAAAGATTAGTAATATCTTTCAGGCGGCAGATGTTTTTATTAAGAAGATATTCGCTTTCACCCGACCGGAATATTCTCCTGGTTATTGTAACATCAGTATATTCGGTAGGGAGAACACCTTTATTATTATGAATCGTGAGGGAAACCTCAGCCATACCCATCGGTTTTCTGGCAGTAGTACCATTGAAAATAACATTCTCCATTTTATCGCTTCTTAAAGCACCGCTTCTCTGCTCTCCAAGTACCCATCTGATAGAATCTACAATATTAGTTTTACCGCAGCCGTTTGGTCCGACAATAGAAGTTACACCCTCATTAAAATTAATATTCGTTTTCTGAGCAAAAGATTTAAAACCGAGTATTTCAAGCTTTGATAAATACACTCTTTTTTAACCTTTATATTGAGTGAAAACTAATTTCATATAATCAATAACTGAATTGGTTATCTCGTAATAAAGAATAAATCCTCCGACTATTGCCAGCACCAGCAGTATACTGTAAAAATAAACCGTTCCGGGGGTTACATCGAATATAACATAAATACCCTTAATGAGCCTGTAAAATGACCACAATACAAACAAAAGCAATCCAAGGTAGACATAAGTGTTAGCAACGTCTGCAGACAGCATACGGAAAAGGATAATACCAACGGGTATTAATAAAACCATTGGGAGCAGCGACCATATTGTTGTATAGTAAATGCTGGAAATGAAAACTTTTGTCCTTACGAAAAAGGACGTTGCTTTAATTAATATTGATAATAGAGGAATCAATATGAGAAAAATCAGAGTGAGCCAGATAAGTGAAAGAGCAGGATGCCAAGAAAGATAGCTGAAAATTGATAAAAGTCCCGGACTTCCGAATGACAGTAAAATTCTCTCAAAGAAAATATTGTCACGGAGGTAGTATAGCATATTGCTTATCAGCAAGGCGAGAACGGCCGATATTACAAATCCAAGTATAGTGGAATGATAGCCCGACATTATTCTCTGGTCCCTGACATCAGCATAAAAATTGTATGGACGAAGAAGCGCACGCGAGGAATCTTCTCTGAATTTTCTGCCGGAGTTTACAAGAACACCCATAATTAAAGCAAGAAATAAACCGAAGATAATGAACACCATAGGTGAATTATCTCTTTTACTTCCTATAGGAATTGTTACAGGCTCAATATTATGCAGCTTTGCATAAACAACTTTGTAAGCCAGTCTGTTGGTATTTCTTTTTGCGCCTGCGATTCCAACATTGTATAAATTGTCTTCACTGTACCCGTTGATAAGAGAAGGGAAATCGCCTTCATAGTCAAACATCGAATTAATAAAATAACCGTCTAACCCTGAGGATTCGGAATAATTAATTAATTCTTCAAAATATTTTGCCTGCGCTTCGTATGAATATTTATTTATGTATCCGTCTGTATTCCCTGCGTTCACCGTATATGTTGCTGAACTAATGAACACCCTGCCTGCACCAAGTTTGTTTTTTAAATCATCGGGACTTTCCGGAATATCTTTAGGTGAAGTATTAAATAATTCAAACCCGTATAAATCAAGGCTGTCGACTGGTTCAATATTCAAATCAGCAAACGAAGCATAGGATAATACATCCCAGTTTCGTTTTAAATCACTATTAAGCCTGTTGATTAATTGTATATGGGCATCAATTTCCGGAAGATATCCGCTTCCTAAGCCGACTGCAGCAACGGCCCCGTATTGCTTATATCCCCTGATAAAATTCAAAAGGAAATTCTTACTTCTTTCAATAAAATTGCTGCTCTGAGATAATTCCTCAGGAATTGAATTTATCGGAAGTTCGATCAGAGCGAGAAGACCGTATCGTTCACATAAAGTAAGCAGATAAGGGTGCGGGACGATCATTGCAAACCTAACAGCATTAAACCCGGTTTCCTTAATCAGCTTAAGATCCTTCTCCATTTCTGAATACGTTTCCAGGCTTCCATATTCACCATTTGAGGGCAGGTAAGTGACTCCATTCAATTTAAAACCGGTGCCATTAAAAAGAAGGGAATCTTTCCCTGTCATCAATGAGTAGACAGGAATGGATCTGTTAGTTACATCTATGAGATTATCACCCTGCCATAATTCAAGTGAAATAATATAAGATTTTGGGCTGGCAGCTGACCACAGTAAAGGAATATTAAGAGTCAGCTTATCACTGAAGCTTTTTCCTTTATTTGGAATGAGTGCAAATTTTGTATCAAGCTGATTTTTGAGAGTTGTGCCGTCCGGGGCTGTAATGCTTATTCTATATGTAAGTTCACTATTCTTAGAAAGGCTGTCTGACGCATTGGAAAACTCTCTGTTCTCAGCCCTTGAATTTATCAGCAGTGAAGCACTTTTAGAACCCGGGTAGAATTTATAAGAAATATTTACATCAGTTAGTGAAATATTCGGCATCAAATGTATATACACATCACGGATTATTCCCCCGTAATTCTGCGGGAATAAAAATCTTTGCTTAAGGGGTATCGAATTTTCGGAATCCAGCTTATATGTTAGTTTCACAGAAATGACATTACTTTTATCGATATATAGAATATCTTTCGGTAAATCTATCTGAAAAGGGAATTCTCCTCCCGGATGCCGGTAAATTATATTCCTATTTACAGATATATCTGCTGAATAATTTATCCCAAAGAAAACCAGTTTCATCTGGTAATATTTAAAATCTTCAGGAGGAATGGTAAAACTCTTTTCAAAAATCAATTCTCCTTCCCCTTGAAAAACAGAGGGCACATTTACTGAAACTTTCTGAGCTTTCTCATCATCTGCAGGATGAACTTTCCACGTTCCGTTCAGGGGAATGATTTTCCTGTGTGAGGTTATATCAAAAAATATTGAATCATTCTCAGCAATCCTGTAGCCGGGAAGTTCTTTAAATACAATTTGAGCTCTTGAGAAAGGGAATAAAAGAAATAAAAACAAAGATGTGAGGAAAATATATTTGGGGAATCCCATCCGAATCAGTTATCCTATTTATATTCAATTAAACTTATAAATATAAGGTAGAAACGAGGGGAAAGCAATGTAAATTTTACGGATTTAACGCATAGAACAAAGAAATTTTAATTCTCTAACTATAATATTTATAAATAGTTATGCTGATTCAATTATACTTATAAATGAATCAGCCTTCAGGCAGGCACCGCCTACCAGTGCTCCGTCTATATCCTGCTGAGACAGAAGCTCTTTTGCGTTGTCCGGTTTAACGCTACCGCCATACTGAATTATAAGATTTTCTGCCGTTTCAGGTGTGAAATCATCCTTTATATAGGAACGAATAAAATCGTGCATTTCCTCTGCCTGACCGGGAGTTGCAGTTTTACCGGTCCCGATTGCCCACACAGGCTCATAGGCGATTATTATATTTTTCATCTGGTCTAAAGATATCTCATTTAATCCGCCGGAAAGCTGAGTTTTAAGGACATCCTTTTCTTTTCCGCTTTCCCTTTCTTCAAGAGTTTCCCCTACGCAGAAAATAGGCTTGAGCCCGGCTTTTAATGCCGCTTTGAGTTTTTCATTTATCAGTCCGTCTGATTCTTTGAAGATTGTTCTTCGTTCGGAATGACCGAGAATTACGTACTCACACCCAACACTCTTAAGCATTTTAACAGAAACTTCCCCGGTATAAGCACCGCTCTCCATAAAATACATATTCTGTGCACCCAGTTTAACAGGGGAGCCTTTAATTAAAGAAGAAGCTTCACTTAAAGATGTAAATGGAGGGCAAATGATTACGTCACAATTAAACTTTTTACTGCTTAAGCCGGAGGTTAACTTTGAAATTAAATTCTGGGATTCGGATAAATCATTATGCATTTTCCAGTTCCCGGCAATAACTTTTCTACGCATTGTGGTCCTCAATCATTAATAGATGTGTCTGCAAAAGTAGTAAAGAGAATGTTTTACTTCAAACTTTCAGGCTCAATTGTGAGATAGATATAATTTTTAAATCGATTTGATTAATCATATTTTTATAAAATGAAGTTGAACAAAATCCCCAGGCAGGTTTTAATCCTAAGTTTTATCAGTCTTTTCACAGACATAGCAAGTGAAATGCTTTATCCTATCACTCCGATTTTCCTTACTGCAGTTCTCGGCTCATCGATGGCAATCGTAGGAATAATTGAAGGTGCAGCAGAAGTGACTGCAGGACTACTTAAAGGATATTTCGGCCGCCTTTCTGATAAATTGAAGAAGCGTTCAATCTTTGTGGTTCTTGGTTACGCTCTGTCTGCACTTTCCAAACCATTGCCGGGAATTTTTCCGGTACTATCTGCTGTAATTACTTCAAGGATTTCTGACCGGGTGGGAAAAGGGATTAGGACAGCACCGAGGGATGCCCTGTTATCAACTTATGCTGAAGGACAAACAGGAGCTGTATTCGGCTTTCACAGAGGGATGGATACACTCGGTGCGGCATTAGGCCCTGTCGGAGCTCTGATACTCCTGTATTTTTATCCCGGTGATTACACATTGATCTTCCTTGCGGCATTCGCACCATCGATTGTCGGTGTAGGCTTTACCCTGTTTGTAAAAGATAATCCAGCGTCGTTCAAAAAAATTACAAAAAGAAATTACACTGAATTCTGGATTTCTGCCCCTCATCAGTTTAAAATAATAGTGTATTTAATTACAGTATTTTCGCTTGTAAACAGCAGTGATGTCTTCCTGATTCTGAAGTCAAGGGATATTTCAAACTCAGCATCACTCGCCATATGGGGATACATATTTTATAACCTGGTTTATGCTTCAGTTTCTTATCCTATAGGTAAATATTCCGATAAGATAGGGAAGAAGAAAGTTTATGTCGGCGGACTGTATATCTTTGCCACTGTTTATCTCGGCTTTGCATTATTTCCGGATATTTATTTTATATGGTTATTATTTGCCCTTTATGGGATTTATGCAGCATCCACTGAGGGAGTAGTGAAAGCCTGGGTATCAGATTTAATTCCCGATGAACAACGCGGATCTGCAATCGGACTGCTTACTATGCTGACCAGTTTATCAGTTATGCTTGGCTCATTTGCAGCCGGAGTCTTATGGGATCAGTTCGGTTCGGGTGTGCCTTTTATGCTGTCGGCTGTGGTAAGTGCAATAATTGCTACTATATTTTTAGTAGTAAAGAAAAAAGAATAGACACCCGTTTTGAAGTCAAGTGTGTCAAATTGGCAGTCGATAATCCTTAAGCTGAAAAGAGTATAAGATGGACGGCTCTGAGGCGACTCAGATCGCAGAAAATCCACATTTAAAATTTGCTGAAATCGACGTTTTTATTCTTTTAGATACTTGATGTTTGACAAAATGTCAGTGGATAAAATAAACAGATAAGTCGCCTTGATTTAACTGCAGGTTCATACTCTTGCCACTTTATCTCAAAGAATATTTTAACTCTGATTATTATACTTAATAAATGCAATAAATTCTATTAACTCCCGGCTCAATTTTTTCGTTAAAGGTTCTTATTGTTTTCAATTATGTTCCTCTTTATTGGCGCCGATCATCTTAAATCAAAAAGTTTTCATTTATAAAATTATGGAATTAGTTTTAATTGAATTATGTTACCGGAAGTTAATCCGTACAATACGGAAAAGGTTCTGATTAAAATGACTCTGATTAATAAATCTTTAAATAATAATTGGGAGTTAAGCTATGAACCTTGTTGACCGCGCTAAAAGCATTCTGTTAAGTCCGAACACTGAATGGGATGTAATCCGTTCAGAATCTTCCACCGTTGCCGAATTGTTTACAAAGTATGCAGTTATCCTTGCCGCTATTCCTGCGATAGCAGGATTCATCGGATATTATCTTATCGGGTTATCACTCGGGGTTTTTGGTACGATAAGACTCGGGATTGGCACCGCATTTTCCTGGGCAATACTTACATACATTCTTTCTCTGGTCAGTGTTTATGTGCTGGGGTGGATAATTGATGCTCTCGCTCCATCTTTTGGTTCCTCAAAAGATCTTATATCTTCTTTAAAAGTAGCTGTATATTCTTACACTGCATCATGGGTCGCCGGAATTTTCCAAATAATTCCATCCTTATCGTTTCTCGCAGCTATTGCCGGAATTTACAGCCTCGTACTTCTATACATGGGGTTAAAAAAGGTAAAAACCGTTCCTGATGATAAGCTTATTGGTTATTTCATTGTGACTATAATTGTGGCACTGGTTCTTTATTTTGTAATCGGAGCAATTATCAGTTCAATTGTTTTCAGGGATTATCTTTTTAACGGAAAATTATAAAAAATAAAACCGATCCGCCTCTTAACAGGAGGCGGAATTTTTTAGACCTTCAATGGTGCAATTGTCAGTTTCTTTTTTCGCAGACAGTTCTTAAATTTCACGCAACCATCCTCAACCGGAGAACAGTCGATGGATCTGAACGGGACCAAAAATCATCTGTCTTTAGAATCGATAACAAACTACATTAATCTGCCTGATCTGTTAAGTGATGAAGAAAAACTTTTTATTTCAAATCATCTGGCAGAATGTAGACAGTGCAGTGATACTTTTAATCGTGTTTTTGATGAAGACCTCGAACAAAGCGGGAAGAAAAATGTAGTACACCTTTTCAGGCAGTCCGGGGATACTGAAGATGAGACTGCATTATTCAGCAGTGAAGACAGTCTCGTGGAAGTAGAGCTGACAAGGCTGAGTCATTCCGATTATAACTTAAGGTTCCTGTCGCTTCCTTCCTGGTCGAAGAGTGAGAGAGCCGCGCTGAATGTTGATTCAAAAAATATACTCCGCATTCTTTCTATAGATACCGACACAATGTACATTATACATTGTGAAAATGATCTGACGAAACTTGAATCATTTGAACTTCTGTCGCTGAGTGCCCCTGCTGTTATCCCGGCCATAAATAAATTAAAGGGAGATGGAAGAGGCATAAAATTTTATTGGTATGCTGCATCCGCACTGGCTATTATTGCAGTCATACTGTTTATTTACTATACATTACGGTCAGGGGAGAGGGTACTGAATCTGAATGAACCGGATAGTGTAACTACAGATCTTACACCTGGTCAAAAACTACTTAATAAATCTGATAAAACGTCTTCCGGAACAACTGTGCCGGACACCGGAGAAACCGTCAATCCGCAATCCCCGGCTGTTGAAACAGATTATTTTGCTGCAAATAACGGACTTGAAAACTATATCAGCAGAAATAAAGGTAATAATTCAAAAGTTGAAATTATTTCTCCTTCCGTTGGTGCCGAAGTTAAAATGCCGGTAAGATTTGAGTGGATGACAGCAAGGAAGAATGTCACTCTCAGATTTGTTGTTCTGACTAACCGGAATATTCCTGTTTATGAAAAATTAATAAATGGGAAAGAACTTACTATAGATACAAAACTCAATCCGGCTCTTTATTACTGGAAGCTTGAATCCTCTGATAGTATCGAAGCAATGGGTAAATTTATCATTCGGTGAATTATCGGCCGATAAGAACAAAAGGGCTCCAATCGAGAGGATATGAATATTGTCCCTCCTGAATCATATCAAGTTTAGCTTTTCTTAGTGCAGATGAATAATCCATCCCCTCGAGAATATTCTTATAGAAATTCGTCATCAAAACTGAAGTTGATTTTCCCGCAGCCTGCCAGAGTGAAACAACAATATTGTTAGCCCCCGTGTACAGAAAACTTCGTACTAAAGCCAAAATACCATCGCCCTTAACCACTTTGCCAAGACCGCTTTCACAGGCACTGAGTACAAGCAGATCGGCATTTAGATTCATTTTATAAATTTCCCCGGCATGGAGAATTCCATCGTCTGCAGAATCTCCGGAATTGTGAAAAACGAGTCCTGAAAGTCCGGGATGTTCTTCGTTAAGAAAACCATGCGTTGCCAGCTGAATGAATTTGTAACCTTTCATTTTGTCCGACTCCACTTCACTCAGGGTTGAAGCTTTATCAATATATATATCAGACCGGTAATCGTATTCACGGAATAATTCACTGATAGATTTTACTTCTGTCTCTGTTTCAGGTAGTGATGCATATTTTTTCCCTGAAATACTGATTGGTCTCAGCGGGTTATAGTTGATTAGATTAGTATCAATGACGGATGCAATTTGATTTATATCTATTTTATCATCAGAAAAGACAGGGGCGAAACCAGCAAATGACATCCGGGAATTATCTTTCTTAAGCAGAGCCTCGCTTAATAACTTAGCAGAATAATGATAGCTTATATTATATTCATTAATCAGATAAGGAAGGTGAATAAACTGACCGTTAAAAGGAGTTGGGGGACGTTTTGTCAGCAAGGCTTCAAACGGCAGGTAGGAAAAGAGGTAATCCGGGATAATATAAAGCCGGACTTTATCCTTCAGAAAGCTTTTTGCCGGTTCTATCAGTTTCGAATATAAATCTGAAGCAGAAGCCAGATAATTCACGTAATTCAATTTCTGCAAAGAAATCCTGAATTTTCTAACCTCAGTGAAGAATTGCGAATCACAATTAACTATGACAGCATCCACAGAGTTTTTAGTGAGAACAAATATTGTAACTGTCGTATCGCCTGTAAAATATTCAACTACAGCAGCATCTTCAGGGAGTAATTTCCTGATTTCATTTGTGAAGGAAAGCTGCCCGGGATGTTTTAATTTATAATAAGAGGAAAAATTCTTCTCCATAGACTTTAACAGATCATCATATTTACGCCGGCTCTCAGACAGCAGAAGTCTATTACTGTCCATTGCTTTCTTGTTATTTAATTCCCGGGCTTCCTTCAGCTTTGTTCCGTATAAAAAAAGATCAGCCTGGAGTTCTTTTTCTTCGCCAATCAGACTATCGGGGATCCCTGCAAAATTTCCGGCTTCTGATTCGGCAATAGCTTCATCCAGGATTCCAGCTTTATTCCGTTCCGTAAACTGAAAGGCCGATTCAATAAAGTCCGGATTCTTTGTCTGATTATATAATTTAATCGCAGTAAGTACAGCATTTTTATTTACTTCATAAGATCGTTCTGTAATCATTAATTCCGATTCTTCTATTCCATAATCAGCTTTAAGTTTTTCTATTACAGCAGAAGCAAGAGTATATGAATTAAGTGCATTTTCCAGCATTAAATAAGCAGATGATTTTTCCGCTTCAGCATTATAAGTATTTCCCTGTTCGATCAATGCCGATAACAGTTCTTTCCCGTAGGGTATTTTATCTGGATCATCCGCAATGCTTTCTTTCAGATCATAATCCGGCCATGCAGTATGCAGGGCAGAATCATAATAAGCTTCCGCAGTTTTAAATTTGGATTTTTTCCTCTGCAGATTCCCAGCAAATGTGTAGGTTTCCGTAAGACCGGGATTTGAAGAATCGATTTTTTTATAGATAGCAATCGATTTGTCCAAAAAATATTTGCCGTTATTCAGGTTGTCCATTTTTAGAAATATCTCAGCTATTTGTGTATAACAGTAAGCCATGTCGCGCGATTCCTCTCCACCAAGATCCTTTCGTATCTGAACTGCTTTGAATAAGTACTCCAGTGCCTTGTTATAGTTACCGGATAAACTATATGTTGAAGCCAGATTTATATAACCTGCTGCCATAAAAGGATGACCTTCACCTAATTTATCCACCCATATTTTAAGAGCCATTTCATTATATTCAATTGATCTGGAATATTCTTCTTTAAGGAGATAAACCTGTGACAAATTTGTATAGCAGTTTGCCAGAAGAGGATTGTCCCCGCTTAGTGTGGAATCCCAGATTGAAATTGCTTTTTCAAAATATTGAATGGCTTTATCATAATCACCTGTACGGTAGAATATTAAACCGACATTTTGATATCCCTTACCGGTGTTAATATGCTCAGTTCCGAAAATTCTTTCATTTGTTTCCAGCATATCCCTGTAATACTTAAAAGCTTTATCATAATTCCTTTTTTCATAATAAATTGAACCAATGCTGTTATAAACTTCTGCACGAATGGAATCCCGATTCTCATTTAAATTATTGACGGCATCGAGGCCGCTGTCAAGATGCGTGAAAGCCTGGGAATAACTTCCAAGGTACCTGTAATTCATACCCATATTTTTTTGACAATCTATATAACTCTTCCAGTTCTTATCTTTTTCAAAAATTAAAGATGCTTTCTCATAGTATATGTTCGAACTGTCATATTGTGCATCCCGCCAGAAGTCATCGCCTTTCTTATAGAGTTTTTCTGCGTCGAGTGAGTCCGGGCGGTCCATCGAAAATAATTCTGATCCGGTAAATATTAATATTACCGGAATAATTATAGTAAGCACATGATATTTTTTCATTCGATCGTGCCTAACAGTCAAGAGAAGTCGCCTTTTTCATTATGGGGATTTTATCTGATTTTTCTAAATATCACTTTCAACAATAATTTAATCTCTTGTCTACATATAAATTTAAGCCGGGGACCCAATCATAATGATACTTTAATTTATTCATTAAATTAAGTAATAATTATTAAAAGAGGGCGGGGATTTTTAATCCCTTCCGGCAATTATAATCAGATTACCTGAATATGAATGAATTATTTTGATAAAAAGGATTCCGGGTATAAACAATATTATCACATTTAATGCTCATGGAGAGTAATTTTACAGGAAACAGCAGATAGTGGCTTCCTTAATCTCACTTTACAAATCATTGTTGACTGAAGATTAATAAAAAACTATCTTCCTGCTGTTTCCAAGACCTTTTCATTAACAATAATAACTGGCTGATTCAGTTATTATAAAGATTAATTAACAATTCCGGCTAATAACTAGTAGTATGAGTATTCCAGTCTGCAGGGTTTTCACCCTTAAAATTATATTGTTGCTTATTCCGCTTTCACTGAGCATCAGTATGCCGCAGCAAATAAGGTTCAAACATTATAATGTTGAAGACGGATTATCACAAAGTGTTGTTAATTGCATGATCGAAGATCATACAGGTTTTCTGTGGTTCGGTACCCAGGATGGATTGAATCGTTTTGATGGCTATAACTTTAGAATATTTCGTCATAACATAATTGATACGGGTTCACTTTCGGATAATGATATCTGGTCATTGTTTGAGGACGAAAAAGGGAACATATGGGTGGGTACACAGGACGGTATTTTAAACTGCTTTGACCCTTCAACAGAAACCTTTGCTCACTACAAAATAGATAGTACAAATTCTGTCAGAGGTAACAGTATAACATGTATATACCAGGACAAGTCGGATATTTTCTGGATTGGTACCTATAAAGGCGGTCTTTATAGATTTGATAAAACGTCAGGTTCAATAATTAACTGGAATAATGAACCCGGCAATTTATCTTCCCTCAGTAATAAATATGTGACGACAATATTTGAAGATTATCATGGTAATCTATGGATCGGAACTTACAATGGATTGTGTCTTTTTAATAAATCTCCCGGCCATCCTTCCCATTGTTTCTTTCATGATCAGGCTGATATTAATTCAATTCCCGATAATATTATCTGGAGAGTGTTCCAGTCACCTACAGATTCTGATAATATCTGGATTGGAACCTATAACGGTCTGGCTTATCTGAACATAAAGACTAAGATTATCAGACAGGTAATTCCTGATGAGAATAATCCGGAGCAATTCAGCCGGAGCATAAGTTCCATTTGTGAGGATTTTAACGGAAATCATAAATATTTATGGCTTGGAACTTATGAAGGATTGTTACGGGTTGAACTACCGAAAAGTCCGACTCCAGGCCGACCGGAAAAGAAAGGAAAAGGAGATTTGATTCGCTTTATTTCTTTTAAGAGGTGGGTGAATAATCCGGATAATCAGTACAGCATTAATAATAATCTTATTAATAACGTCCTGTCCGATAGATCGGGAGTAATATGGATTGCCGGGCAAAAGGGCATAGATTATTATGCAAAACAAAAAGATAAATTCAATTTAAAGGTTACCCATAAATATGAAAGCACTAACCTTGGAAAATTCTTTAACTTAAATATTCAGGGATTATGTCAGACTCCTGACCAAACTGTCTGGATCGGATCATCCCAGGGTCTATATGCAATTAAAAATATTTTGCAAAATTATGAACTAACGGGGGTTTCACAATTCTTAAATCAGAATATATGGTCTTTGGCTCCCGGTAAAAATGATGATCTATGGATAGGGACTTATGGACAGGGACTCGAACAGCTAGAATTAAATACTCATAAAATCAGAAAATGGAACGGAAACTGGAGAGACTCTTCAGATATCGGAAATTCATACGTGCGATCATTATTACAGGATGAAAAAGGAAACGTTTGGATTGGTCTCTGGGGTGTTGGTCTTAACTGTCTTAATCCTGAGTCAGGGCAAATAACCAGGTGGCATCATGAAAGTGAAAACCCCCAAAGCATCAGTTATGATGATATCTGGGTAATAGACGAAGATAATCAGGGAAGAATCTGGTTGGGAACATACGGGGGAGGTTTGAATTTATATAATCCTTCAGATGGGGGGACGTTTTACAAGTGGTTAAGTGATGGCGGGACTAAGAACTGTCTAAGCAATAATAATATTCTCTCAATCCATGAATATGAGTACAATAAGGATAAGGATAAAACAATCCTTTGGATCGGTACAACAGACGGGCTTAATAAATTTATTATTGATAATAATTATACTAAAAACACTAAACCGAGTGTAAAAATCGAAAGGTATTTACTGCGGCAGGATTTTAATACAAATACAATAAATAGTATTGAAGAAGACAGAGATGGCCATCTATGGATTACAACCAATAAAGGATTAATCGAATTTGATCCTTCTGCCGGTAATCTTGATAATTATACCATATCCGATGGTCTGCAAAGTAATGAATTTAATCCCAATTCATCCTGTAAAACAACTGATGGGAAAATAATTATAGGAAGTGTTAACGGACTGAATATATTCTACCCGGATAGTATATATCAATCAAAATATAAACCGCCTGTAGTTCTAACAGAATTTCAGATTTTTAATCAGGTTGTTAAAGTTGAACGCGGTTCACCTTTAATAACGTCTATTCAAAATTCAAAAGAGATAAATTTGTCGTACGATCAGAATGTATTCTCATTTCAATTTTCATCCCTTGATTACAATGCGCCTGAAATGAATCAGTATGCTTACTGGATGGAGGGATTTGATAAGGACTGGATAAGAAGCGGAACGAGACATTATGCAACCTATACAAATCTTGATCCTGGTGATTATATTTTCCACGTAAAGGCAACAAACAGCGACGGGAAATGGAATAACGGAGAAACCAGCATAGCTGTCATTATTCACCCTCCATTCTGGGAAACCTGGTGGTTCAGAGGTTTCGTAATTTTGATTATTACGTGGAGCTTATATTTTATTTACCGGTTTCGTTTAAAAAGATTTCTCGAGATAGAGAGATTAAGAATAAAAATTGCATCCGATCTTCATGATGATATTGGATCAGCATTAACACGTATATCTTTGGAGAGTGAATTGCTTAATTCCAATATCGATCCTGAAGAAAATCGTGCTGGATTGAGTAGAATAGGTAATATGAGCCGTGAGATTATCTCTTCGATGAGTGATGTAGTCTGGTCAATAGATTCAAGGAATGATTCAATTGAAAATCTACTTAACCATATGAAAGATTTCGCGTTCTCGCTGTTCTCTTTGAAAAATATCCAGGCTGTATTTGAAACTAAAAACCTCGATCTCCAGAAGAAATTAAAGGTCGATGTCCGGCAGAATGTGTATCTTATTTTCAAGGAGGCGATAAATAATGCCGTAAAATATTCAAACTCGAAAGAGATTAAGATCATATTAAAAAATGAAGAAAAATTTTGTCAAATGATTATTTACGATCCCGGGTCAACCCTGTCTATCCGGAAATTGACAGGACACGGATTGAGAAATATGCAAATGAGAGCGGATAGAATCGGGGGCAAAATAGAATTCATTAATGAGGATGGATTTAAAATCGTTTATACAGGAGAAAAGCTGTAAAATACCTGCATCTTTATGCAGTTTAATTATAAAGCCTATTTAATTAGCATTAATAATGATAAGAATCGGAATTATAGAAGATGATGAAATTATCCGGGAAGGGATCCGGAAATATCTTAACTCTCAGGATAATTTTGTTTGTGATATTGCAGGAGACAGCTTTGAAAACTTTCTTCCTGCACTTTCTAAAAATGGTCCTGTTGATATCGCATTAGTAGATATAGGCTTGCCAGGTATCTCAGGAATAAACGGAATAAAAATATTAAGAAAAGAATACCCTGATATTAATGTAATTATGCTTACTGTGTACAATGATCCTTCAAGGATATTCAGCTCACTCTGTGCTGGTGCCTCAGGGTACCTGTTAAAAAATACTCCGCTTGAAGAAATAAAAAGATCAATTGAGATTCTGGACAGCGGCGGTTCCCCTATGTCGCCGGAAATTGCAAGAAAAGTTATTGAGTATTTTAATTCTGAAAAATCAGAGGGATATAAATCCGGTTTGACAAAAAAAGAAAACGAAATTGTAAATGCTTTAGTCGATGGGTTAAGTTATAAATTAATTGCAGATAAAATCGAAATTTCTATTGATACAGTCCGGTTTCATATAAGGAATATTTACCGCAAGCTCCACGTTAATTCAAAATCCGAAGTGATAAGCAAATCACTAAAGGGAGAGATATAGAAGTATCCGGCAGTCTTCAATTCTCAGCCCGCAGATAAAATCACTTTTCTTTTTACATCATCCCTCAACCCTCATCCATCAACCATCATCCATCAACCATCATCCATCAACCATCATCCATCTTTCCCTGCATCTTTATGTAGTTGTGATATCTGTTTTTATTTAATAGAATCACCGGAGAAAATTTTCAGAATTTTTATCAGGATTATATCCGCAATATTTAAAAAGGCGGGATAGTAATAATCTTATGTCAGATCTATAGCCGCCGGCGGTGTTATATAAAACAATTATAACTAAATGAGGTTTACATGAAAAATGCTTCAATGCTTTTGTATTTAGTATTTCTTTTTTGTGGGAGTTTGTTCGCACAGGTAAGCGGGAGTGCTCTTCAATTTGACGGAGTGAATGATTATGTCAGTTTTGGGAATTCATCTGTATTCGATATTGATTCAGCAGTCACATATGAAGTCTGGATAAAACCCGATACGGGACTAACCGGATTTATTTTTAATAAATGGGTGAATTTTCAGGAGGACAGACAATTGGTTTATTCAGGAGGGCATGTATCATTTTATTTGTTCAATGTATTTGGCGGGGTATCCCTTGTGACATCTTCAATCGTACCTCTACATCAGTATACACATATTGCTGCCACTTATGATGGATCGGTGGCGAAGCTGTATGTCAATGGCGTGCTGGATACACTTAAAAGTGTAAGCAGCCCTGTTAATAACTCTTCCGGAATATTTTATATAGGTCACAACCCGGACCGGTTCGATTTTATAGCGCCATTTAAAGGAATTATAGATGAAATGAGTATCTGGAATGTTGCTCGTACTGACTCTGAAATTCAATCAACAATGAATCAATCGTTAAATGGAGATGAGCCGGGGTTGGTCGGATCCTGGAGGTTTGACGAAGGGACGGGACCTACAACTGCCGATCAGACAGTCAACGGTAACGACGGAACCATCAGCGGAGCAGTTTGGGTTGGATCGGGTACTACAGCTGTTAAAGATAACGCAGATATTCCGCAATCATTCAGAGTTTCACAAAACTATCCGAATCCATTTAATCCTTCAACGAAGATTAATTATAGTCTACCCTCAGAAAGTAATGTGAAAATATCTGTTTATAATAGTCTGGGAGAAAAAGTAAAAGAACTGGCAAATGATAAAGTATCTGCAGGTGAACATAGTACAACCTTTAATGCAGAAAATCTTGCTTCTGGAATATACATATATCAGATTGAGGCTGAATCAATAAAAGGTAATACTCTCTTCAGAACAGCGAAAAAGATGATTCTCATGAAATAATTACTATGTGATTCTTATACCCGGAGATGGTTTCTCCTATTAAAGAATTTGCCAGATCTTATAATATGAACATATGTATAATTTTTAATGCGGAGATATTAATATGCGATTACAAAAAATATTAGTTACAGGAATTTATACATTTTGTCTGGTACTATGTCTTTTAGGTGTTATGATTTTGACGAAGATTCTCATCTTGATTTGATTGTTGCAGGGGATACTTCCGAAGCTTCGTTAGAAGTATTCTGGGGGGATGGTTCGGGAGGATTTACCGGACCGGATATTGTAGAAACATCGGGCAGAGTACGTTCGCTTGAGCCGGGGCCAACTTTTATTAGTCCTCAGTTCGCGACTATTGTAACTACTGAAGATAATGGATTTCTCCCATCCACAAGTTTTATTGGATTTACAGTATGCTCAACTAGCCGGGAGCTCTGCCATGAACTTACAAATGAACCCAATCCCCCGGATACTATAAATGCAGTGCTTAATGACTTTGTACTTGCAGATGTCGGTGGGAACGGTAATATTCCATCACTTATTTCCCCGGGTATCTCTGGATCATCCAACCCAATTCCTGAACTTTTTGTGTTTGATCTTACATCTCCCAGTGATGTAGCATCAAACTGTCAGTTAGCCCAGACTGATTTCTGGTTCGATGATTATGAGTATAATCTTCCCGTAACCGGGTATTATACAAATAATTCAAGCATTGCTGCCGGTGATTTTGACGGAGATGGAGATAATGATTTTATAACTACAGGCTGGGATGATAATTATTGTGTCTTCGTTAAAAACGGGGGCAGCCTTGCATTCACAGCTGATACCATAACATCATCGGCTACAAGAGGTCTTGTGAAATTAGACTATGAAAATGACGGAGACCTTGATTTGGTAACAATTAATAACACGCTTGATAGTGCGGGCATTACAATTTTCCTGAATGACGGTACGGGCGATTTTATAGAGAAGAAAAACTGTTTCTTTCCGTTTGCAAGCGGTCATCTGAACGGAATAACAGCAGCAGATTTTGACGGAGATGGTATGACCGATGTGGCTGTCGTATCAAGAACCCAGGGAGGCGGAGATTCACTATTTGTTCTGTACAATCTCGGAGGTTTCAATACTCCTACGGGAACTAGATCTGTAGAAAATAATAATGAAATTCCCCAAAAGTTTGAACTCTCTCAGAATTATCCAAACCCCTTTAATCCATCTACGAAAATTAATTTTAATCTGCCTTCTCCAAGTAATGTAAAGATATTCATCTATAACATTCTTGGGGAAAGAGTCAGGGAATTAGTAAATGGTCAGGTAACGGCCGGTGAGCATACAGTAAATTTTAATGCAGTGAATCTGGCTTCGGGAATATATATATCAGATTACAGCAGAATCCCTAACGCACAATACGCTTTTCAGTACAGCTAAAAAAATGATTCTATTGAAATAAAGCAGGAGTTTTTTGAAGAATAATTATTGAAATTTATTCGAAACGTTGCAGATATATAAATAGAATTTGGTATTATTGATTTGTTCTCTGAAAAGAAACCCCGGCAGGTGATACCGTCGCCGGGGGCAATTTTTATTAATGCAGAATAATTATACCGATATTTGTATTGTTTCCCGCTGTCACACCAACATTAGTTACAACTGTATCGCTGTACGCAACATTATTCGGCGTTATATGAACATCATAAGTTCCTGCAGGAAGAGCCATAAGGCTGAAAAAACCTCCGCTGTTAGTATAAGTTGAAACAGTATCGGTTCCAACCAGGGTCCATGCAAATGCATCCGCTTCCAGAGGCAGGATTTGTCCTGAAATAGATCCGGATACAACAACGGGTACTAACCTTATTACAGGATTCATCATATATACTCCGTTGCCGGTAATGTGTATTGACCGCTCTGCATCAAAATCAAGCAGTAATTCATACAGATTGCCAGGCAGAATATCAAATTCGTGATTCAGCTTTACACCCGTTTGAAATCCGCTTGGAATTACAAGGGGAATAGTATCTCCGCTTATTACCACGTTACTTCCTTCTCCGAGAATCAGATGAATTTGTGTGTAATGTCCTGCTATAAGAAATGTATCGCCAAGTACCAAGCTTGCACCGTTTCTTAACTGCAGCAGATCATAAGTATGCGGAACGGAATTTATCACCATCCAGCCGCCTTCAGAGCTGTCTGCAATATGCACTTCTACACGTGTAACAACGATATTTACCGCGTCATACTGTGCAGGGGAATCAACCATAGAAATTTTCAATTGTCCCTGGTTACTATTAGTAGGACTGGTTGAATTATCGTTACATCCTGTATAGACAAAAAGAATTAATACAGGAATTATATAAATCAGTTTTTTCATTATCGCACCATTCATTTTATTGATGTATTTTAACAGGTATTTATTTTATTAATAATCTTAAACAGGATCATTGTTATTGATCACTATTTTAATCTAAAAATATCAGAAGCCTCTATTTGTGACAGAATTGCTAACCGGGGAAAAGAGACAGAAATTATACCAGAAGCAGCGAATCATTTTTTACGATACTGAAAAGATTAGATCATAACGAAATAATAAGAAAAAATCTTAGTATTAATACGAAAACGTCTCATGAAGAGAGAAGAATGATACTGAAGAGATGATTTTTCAGAGCTTAATATGTGATATAGATTTAATTAAATGAAATAATAAAGGAGTCAATATTATTAATAATTATGGCATTGATGACTGTTCCCGTCAAAGTGGACGCCGGTTAGATTTTTTTGGCGGATATTGGAGGAAAAATTTTCGGCATTATGCGAAAAATTATACAGGTAAATGAGAAAAGCCGGTAATTCACTATGCAGAATTTAATAATTGTTGCCGGACTTGTTGCGCCTGTTTTTTTAATTGTGGCATTAGGTTATCTCTTAAAAAAATTGGGAATGATAAATGATAATTTTGTTAAACTTTCTTCCAGAATTGTTTTTTCTGTATCTCTTCCGGCACTTATATTTACAGAAATATCCAAAACTGATTTAAGTACGATCCTGAATTTAAAACTTATAGGATTTGCTTATGCGGGAACTTTAGTTACTTTCTTCGTGGTATGGTTAATTTCCATTCCTTCAGTCAAAACAGCAACTGACAGAACCGTATTTATTCAGGGAAGCTTCAGGGGAAACTTTGCGGTTGTAGGGCTTGCATTAGTTGCTAATGTTTATGGAGCAGAAAATCTCGGGAAAGCATCAATCCTGCTGGCGTTTACAATACCTATATACAACACATTATCTGTTGTAGCATTAACAGTGCCTCTCAGAAATGAAAGACATTTGAATATCCGACACACGATTTGTGAAATACTTAGAAATCCTTTGGTGCTGGCTGTAATATTCTCAATCCCATTTTCTTATTTTAAGATAGTTCTTCCTTTTATAGTTGATAGCACAATTAATTATCTTGCTGACCTTGCTCTTCCACTTGCACTTCTGGGTATTGGAGGATTTATGGATTTCACCGAAATAAAAAAAGGGTTTACACTATCGCTTTATTCATCGGCATTAAAACTTATAATATTTCCGTTAATAATGACATATGGTGCCTATCTGTTTGGTTTCCGGGGATACGATCTTGGCCTCTTATTTATACTTTTTGCCTGTCCCACAGCCATAGCAAGTTTTATAATGGCCGAGGCTATGGGTTCAAACAGTAAACTGGCTGCCAACATATTGCTGATGACAACGCTTACCTCACTGGTTACGATTACATTTGGCCTTTTTATATTGAAAGAATATAATCTTATCTGATTTCTTTTTAACAGTTCAAACATTATATTTTTATCAATTCATCAAATCTTTTTTTGAGGGAGAGGATTCACGTATGGAAAAATCAATAAGCGGACTAAAAATTATTATAGATCAGGATATGTGTATCGGCACAGCCAATTGTATTAAAATTGCAGCTGAAGTTTTTGAATTGGATAATCAGAAAATTGTCACCTTCAGACCGGATCTTAAAGAAATTGATCAGAGAATGCTCATTGAGGCATGTTCTGTCTGTCCCGTAAATGCATTAACGGCAATTGATGGAAATGGAAACCAGATTGTTCCTTAATCTTTTGTACTATTTAGCACATAAAGTACTTTAAATAATTTTATTTTGGATACAAAAAATCCGGAGGGTTTATAATATGGATGTAAAAGTTTTAGCAGATGCACTTATAAGTTTACTCGAGAAGGAACAGGCTCATGTTTCTCTTGAAAATTCCTTAAAAGGATTGAAGGCTGAAAACAGAGCAAAAAAGCCAAAAGAGGGTTTGCATTCAGTCTGGGATGAACTGGAACATATCAGGATTGCCCAGGAGGATTTATTGAAATATATGATTGACCCTGACTGGAAATCTCCTTCCTGGCCTGATGAATACTGGCCTTCAGACAGATCTGAGGTTTCAGATGAAGAGTGGAATAAGTCGGTTAATCAATGTATATCCGACAGGAATGAAATTATCGGGATTATAAAGAAGCTAAAAGGCGGGGTGACAAATAGAATTCCTCACTCAGAATCTCACACTTATTTAAGAGAGGTACTTATAGCGGCACAGCATAATTCCTATCATATTGCACAGATTGCATATATCAGGAAAACATTGGGCGACTGGGAATAATTCATTTGATTTCCGGTATGGGTGAAAAACTCTTTTCATTATAAATATTCTTACACTATGCCATATCAGATTCCCGGAGAATAATGCTTAAAAGAAAATTTGGAAGAAATGGATTTGAAGTTTCCGTGCTTGGATTCGGCGCAGGCCATATCGGTGGAAATGACATATCCGATAAAGAGTCAGGTAAACTTTTAAATTATGCTTTGGATAATGGAATAACTCTTTTTGATACTGCTAGAGGATACGGGTTATCGGAAGAAAGAATTGGAAAATACCTGTCCTACAGAAGAGATGAATTCATACTTTCTACAAAAGTAGGTTATGATATACCAGGTTACGGGGATTGGACCTATGATATCATTCTTGCCGGAATAGATGCTGCCCGGATCAGACTTAGAACAGATTATATTGATATTGTTCAACTGCATTCCTGTTCGGGGGATATCCTGCTGAAAGGAGAAGTAATCGATGCACTTGAAAAAGCAAAACATGATGGTAAAATAAAAGTCGCAGCTTACTCCGGAGAAAACGAAGATATTTACTATGCTGTACATTGCGGGAGATTCGGAAGTATACAAACTTCCGTGAACATAACAGATCAGAGAGACCTTGGTGATCTGATACCTAAAGCAAAGGAAAACGGAATGGGTGTTATTGCAAAACGCCCGGTAGCAAACGCTTTATGGCAGTATAGCAGCAGACCGGACGGAAGTTATGCCGAAGAATACTGGCTTCGCTGGCAGAAAATGAATATGCATTTTGATATTGAACCCCAGGAATTATTTATCAGGTTTTCTGCATTTGCTCCGGGCGTCGATTCCGCAATTATAGGAACATCCCGGATTGAACACCTGAAAGCTGCTATCGATGCCGTAAGTAAAGGCGGGCTGCCGGAGGCTATCTTCCGGGATATAAGGAATACTTTTAAAGAAAATGATGATAACTGGATCGGAAAAACTTAATACGTTATACAGGAATTGGATTAATAATTAAACCTTTTTTATTAATAATTGTCCAACTCCTGATAAAGTTTATGTGAAGGATGGGAGTAAAATGAAATCAAAAACACTGTTTTTATCAATAATTTTTTCTTTATTAACCTTCTATATTGGCTGCAGCAGCACCACCGAACTCACAAGTACGACAATAGAAAATAACATAGTAATAAATGGCGATGCATCAGATTGGGGTGCAAACCTGAAATATCTATCCGATGAAAAAGTCGCAGTTGGTGTCTCGAATGATAATAATTATTTTTATTTATGCCTTACCACAAATGATATGAGTAAAGTAATGCCGATGTTTGTCAGGGGATTTATTGTTTGGCTTGAAAATGAAAATAATGATGAAAACACAATCGGGATAAGATATCCCCTGCATAATATAGTGAACGAATCGAGGATAATGATTAATCCTGAAGAGTTCAGGGAAAAAGGAAGGGGAAAGATGATTTCCAAAATGATCAACGACCAGAATGAAATAAGGATACTAAATAAGGATAATTTCCCGGTTACAGTCATTTCAACTTCAGACAGCAGCGGTTTAACAGCGAGACTCGGTTACATTAATGATCAGTTTGTGTATGAATTAAGAGTTCCGTTGAAGGTAGATGAGCAGAACAAATACGGAATAAATGCCCGTCCCGGTGAAAAATTACTTGTTAGATTTGAAACGGAACAGCCCGAAAGAGGGAAATTTGGCGGGCGAGATGGTGAGGGCGGGATGAGACCTCCTGAAGGTATGGGTGGTTTTAACGGCGGAAATGACGAAGGCGGGATGAGGCCGGAAGGCGGCGGGAGAAAGTCATTTGAACCTATAGATTTTTCTGCAGAAGTTCTGTTGAAGTAAATATATCAGATTTAGCGGGTTTTGTTTCGTACTGCCTCAAGGGCCCTTCCGTTTTTTCCCTTTGCACTTGCCTCAACCGAGGTAATTAACTCCTGCACATACCGATTCTCAGCAAATTCTCTCTGCTGGAGTCTTTTGATTTTTTCAGGTTTGGTAAATTCGCTGACGAACAGGATGATAAAAGCTTTTCTCAATATTGAAATATCAGCAGGACTGAAATTCTTTCTTTTAAGCCCCTCCGTATTTATGCTTCTTTCCCTGGAAGGATTCCCTTCCATTATTACAAAGGGAGGAACATCCCGGTTTATACGGCTCATAAAACCTATAAAGCAGTTTTGCCCTATTGTTACGAACTGGTGAACTCCTACAAGCCCTCCTAAATAAGCAAAATCTTTGATAATTATATGTCCGGCAAGCTGGGTACCATTCGCAATGATAATATTATTACCGAGAATGCAGTCGTGAGCAATATGACTATAAGCCATTATAAGGCTGTTATTCCCCAATATGGTTTTACCTTCATTTGCTTTTGTTCCCTGCTGTATTGTAACAAATTCTCTTATAGAATTGTTATCCCCTATGATTACCTGTGATGGTTCTCCCTTATATTTTAAATCCTGGTTAATATTGCCCACAACAGCGCCGGGATGAATAACATTTCCTTTCCCCAGCTTAAGTGGTCCGTAAAGCACAGCGTGGTCTTTTAATATGCAGCCGTCACCTAATTCAACTTTTCCTCTTATAACACAATAGGCCCCTATCTCAATGTCATTACCGAGCACTGCATCTTTATCGATTATTGCTGTGGAATGAATCTTCATAAACCGGTAGATTATATTATTTATACAAATAAAATAAACATTATTTAGATAAATTGGGTTTAAAGGTGACTATGAGTTGAATTAAGAGAAAAAAGTCCGCCTATGCGGGCTTTGCTTGTTTTTTCATTTGGTACTATTTAATGAGGATCATCTTTTTTGTACTGAGAAATAAACCAGCTTTCAATTGAAAGAAATATATTCCGCTTGAGAGATTACGCCCATCAAAATTAACATCATAATTGCCCGCCGGTTTTTCTTCATTGACTAATGTTGCAACTTCATTACCCAGAACATCATACACTTTCAAAGTCTGCCAACTATTGATCGGCGACTGCCAGCTTATCCTTGTGGTCGGATTAAATGGATTGGGGAAATTCTGATAAAGTGTAAAACCCTTTATGATATTATTATTCCCTGCAAAGGTTAACACAGAATCAGTTGTTCCTCTGGCAAAAACTGTCTGTCCTATCATTTCAGTATCTCTGTTCGATGCAAGATGAATCCAGCCTGTGGATTTGCCCTCTTTCAAGGGTTCAAATTTGATCTTTAGATTTATGTATGAATGAGAAGGAATCTGAAACGGCGTAGCTTCTGTAAGCGAAAAAGAAGAATCCGAACTAAATACACTATTTATTATTAATGTCGAGTCAGAATTATTTGTAATGATTAATTCAGAAGAATCACTACTCCCTATTTGGACGTTGAGGAATGTTATTGAATCGGGATTCGTTACAAAATAGTTTGTTCTCCAGAAGTATTTAAAAGCGCGATAGCTGTATACATTTTCAGGAAAAGAAGCAGCCCATGCTGTAGAATTATCCGGAAGTAGTTCAGAAACTGCCGGAGGTCCATCATTTATACCCCATCCAATTAATGTACTATTGTCATGCAATCGCCTGACACTGCCTGTTGCTAAAGTATATGTCAGAGGATTGTTTTTATATTCCCAGATCAGGTCAGCTGTTTTGCTGGATTCATTCAGGTGATATTCACATGCTCTTGAATATTGCGGGATGTGAAGATTCCCGTTATCAAAAAGAGTTAAATTTCCACCTAGTGTTCTTCGTGCATCATGCTGATGGGAAAAACCGGTTGAATCATTAATAAAAGTAAACTGGTTATTTTTACAGTATTCTCCGCCAAGACGCCATATTATATCTCCTGTCTGTCTGTTAATCTTTGTTACCTCATCCATGTGTCTGCAGGAAATTATTAAGTTGCCGTCAATATCCTCTTCAATAGAATTGCAATGCACATAGTCTATCGAACTACCCGTGAGATCTATATCCGGTGTAGCATCGGTAATCTGGAAATAGTCCCAGCTTCTCCACTGGAAAACGACATTTTTTTCCTCATCAAGTTCCTGTATAATATTACCTATTACAATTGCATTGGAATCACCGCCGGCTATAACTGTATCCATTCTGACATACTCATTATCATCAGCAATAATCAGTGCATGCCCGTTGGGTAAAACAATTAATTCATGCATATCTGTCCCGTATCCATTCTGGCATTCAAAGCTGTCGATAACTGAATAATTACTATTCATTTCATAATATTTACCGTATTGAGTATTAAAGTATGTCAAACCGCCGTTCGGCTGAAGTTTAAAATCTAATTGCAAATAATCAAACCTCTTATAGTAAACGGGCAGACCATCATTTTCTAAAATAATCAGGTATCCGAATTGAGAATTGACTAGAAATTGAAATGGTGCGATGAAAATTTCTCCGGGAGACGGATTATTATTAACCGTTAAATTTATATAAGGAAAATCGGGAGGAATTGAATCTGAAGCTGTTTTACTAAAGTTAATTTTGTTTTTGAATACATCATTTACTTTCCTATTATTTGTTTTTAATACATCTGATTGAGAATGATGTTTATCAGCAGGGACTATTTTTTCAAGAATTCTAAATTGATATTCTAATGGTATCAGGGACTTTCCTTTCAATTTTCTGATACCTTCTCTTATAAAAACCTTTACTGTTTCTCCTAAGGAAAAAGGAATATAAGGCTTATAAATTAAAGTTTTACTGTCATTGGCTATATCCATTTTCCCCTTATGAATCCCGCTTTTACTCCCCCTGACTTCTATAAAAGTTTCTTTGAGTGTGGACGGATCTATTTCATTACCCTCTCTTATGATTATATCAGTTTCGGGCTGAACCAAAATTGTATTCGGCAATGGTGATAGATACTGATAGTTTTCTTTATTTCCGGGTTGAGCAAATATTTTTATGAATGGTCCCAGCATTAGAAGAAATAGTACAAGAGATAAAAAAAAATGTTTGGAATGACAGAAAGAATAAACGGGCATTTAGGTTGCCTTCGGGATTATTGATAAAATGTATGAATCTTAAGAAAGTTAAAAAGATATTACTTAAAAGAGGATGCTAAGTCAATTTTGTACCAGTATTATTATAAGAGGTTTAAGGCCTGGATGAATAAAAAAGGCCCATCGTTCAGGTGGGCCTGATCAATAAAGATAAATAAATTATTTATTCCTCTTCCGGTTTTCCTCTTAGAGCATCCCAGATCATATAAACGCAGATCAGAGCGAACATAATTAAAGCAAGCAGTTCTGCCGAGTGAGATTCAGCCCATTCGAGGTTGACCCAGTTGTAGCCAAGGTATCTTAAGAATGCGCTTATTACTCCCATTAAAGCACCGCCTGCTATAAACCCGGAAGCTATCAATGTTCCCCGTTCTCTTCTTGCAGTATTAACTTTTTCATCCTTGCTTCTTGTTGATACAAAGTATGCGATTAAGCCGCCGACCAGCAGAGGAGTGTTAAGTTCAAGCGGAATGTACATTCCAAGAGCAAATGCTAATGCAGGCACACCAATCATTGTTAAGACAAGCGCCAAAATCGCACCGACAATATAAAGCATCCATGGTGCAGGCTGCTGCGCCATCAGAGGCTGGATTACTGCAGCCATAGCATTTGCCTGGGGTGCAACCAGTGCTCCTTCTCCTGTAAAGCCATATGTTTCGTTCAGTATCATTATTACATAACCGACTGTTAAAGCTGAAACCAGAACACCAAGGAATTTCCATCTTTCCTGTTTGTAGGGTGAAGTTCCCAGCCAGTAACCAATTTTAAGATCTGTAATAAAACCGCCAGCCATTGAAAGAGCTGTGCATACTACGCCGCCTATAATTAAAGCTGCAACCATTCCGGAATTACCTTTTAATCCAACGGATGTTAAAATGATGGATGAAAGTATCAGGGTCATCAAAGTCATTCCGCTTACAGGGTTCGTACCAACTATTGCAATTGCATTAGCTGCAACGGTTGTGAACAGGAAGGCAATTAACATTACAATTAGTAATCCGGCTAAAGCCCAGCCTAAATCATGTACAACACCGAAATGGAAGAATACAAGAAGAAGAATTGTGGTGGAAATAAGTCCGAATACAATAGTCTTCATCGACATATCCCGATGTGTTCTTACATGGACATCATCTGCTGTTTTCTTGTGGAATAGTTCTTTAAATCCCATGGAAACAGCACCTTTAATAATTTTTGATGAACGTATAATTCCGATTATTCCTGCCATTGCAATCCCGCCGATTCCAACGTGACGTATGTAATTGCGGAAAATCTCCTCAGCACTCATCTGGTTTATAAGTTTTGTTACACCGGTTCCGAGGGGAACTGTAAGATCGGCACCGATATATGACACAACGGGAATCAGCAGATACCACGAAACAAATGAACCCGCACAGATAATGGCGGCATATTTTAATCCGACAATATAACCTAATCCCATAACGGCCGCCCCTACATTAAGGCGGAACACGAGTTTAAATTTATCGGCTATAACATCTCCGAGATTAAAAACACGTGTTGTAAAAGTTTCACTCCACCATCCGAATGTCGCAATTACAAAATCATAAACCCCGCCGATTAATCCGCTCACAACAAGTACAAGTGCCTGTTTTCCGCCTTTCTCGCCTGCGACTAATATCTCTGTAGTGGCGGTCGCTTCTGGGAAGGGGAACTTGCCGTGCATTTCCGCGACAAAGTATTTCCTGAATGGAATAAGGAAAAGTATACCGAGTATTCCGCCGAATATGGATGCAAAAAATATCTGGAAAAATTGTGCGTTAAGATTCAGTATATAGAGAGCAGGAATTGTGAAGATAGCTCCGGCCACAATCAGGCCTGAGTTTTGTCCGATTGACTGAATAATAACATTCTGTCCGAGTGCTCCTTTCTTTTTCATTGCTGCAGAAAGGCCGACAGCAATAATTGCAATGGGTATTGCTGCCTCAAAAACCTGCCCTATTTTTAGTCCCAGGTAAGCAGCCGCTGCAGAGAATAATACTGCCATAAGCAGGCCGATTATAACGGAGTAAGGCGTAACCTCTGCCGGGGTCTGACCGGCTGTCATTATCGGGATGTACTCTTCCCCCGGCTTTAATTCAGTGTATGCATTCTCCGGGAGACCTTTAACTTTTTCGGTCATATGTTCACTCATGAGATATTACCCTATTTAAAGTTGATAATAATTGGTAATTCATATTCTGTTTCCTGGGAGGCTGAAGATGTAAATGTAACAGTTCCGTAAACCCTGGAACCTTCAGGCATATCATACGAGGGCTTTGAATAATTCAAATATAGCTTTTGTTCAATTGAAGGATAAAGTGAAACGCCTCCTCTTGAACCTCCAGCAACAGAAAACTGCGTCTGTGAATCCATTGCCGTTTCTTCCTTTACAGTGACAGTCATACTATCGCTTGCATCTGTGAACGCAGGGATAAGTTCAAAAATCAGATCCGATCCGCCAGTGACCTCGGCAGGTGCAATAGAAATTTCACCGGTCCGGTAGCTCAATCCGTCTTTAACAATAGCAACACCGCTGTCATTCAGTACCTGGAAAGAGAAATCGGTTAATTTATTATAATCTTCTTTGCTTAGAATTAATTTGAAGGTTTTAGAAGCCTCGCCCGGTTTGAATGTAAAAGGATATTTATAAGTTTCTCTGCCGTTCAATTTAAACTCGTGATTCTGAACGTATCCGTTTATTTGTCCTGAAACAGAATAAGATTTCTGATTATTAAAATAGTCTATAACATCGATTGCATTATTTGTTCCGGTTAATTCGTTATCATCAGTTCTTTTTATACTATTGAAGTCTATTTTCAGGTTGTAACCTGAAACAGTATCAGCAAGAAAATACCCTTCAACCATTACTTCGTAAACACCGGGCTGGATATTGTAATAGTTTCCTTTGATCGATTCATTATCATTCTGAGAGTATAAAAGTGCGGAGAGTTCGATTGGTCTCCCATCCGGATCCGCAATTCTGTAACGTGCTCTGGTATATTCTTTCCCGGCTTTACTCAATTCTATATGCATTGTAGTCTGACCTGCCGGTACCTTTATGAAGTACCTGTTGACCATGCCGATATCTACTTTTTCGTTATTCCATTCCATCTGATAATTATTGGAAGAATTAAATTCATAAGGAATGACAACAGTGGCAAGCATATCGAATTCCGGCATTTTGGTATAGTCATCTCTCGTTGCAGAAATCCTTCCGCAGTATAACCCGGGCTTGCTCATTTTTGACTTATCGAACTTGACATTTACAGCTGTAGGCTGTTCGTTGCGGATATAAGTCTTTTTCTGTACCGGGATTATCCAGTCAGCATCGGTCTTAATATTGTATCCCCTGTAAAATTTGCTCTCTTTCTGGAAATTATCTCTCCTGACTGTGAAATTAAATGTCTCTTTTCCGGTAAGGAACGATCCATCTCTTAAATATAAATTAGGGGCCTTATTGTCAGGCATATTGGGTGCAAGTGAAGTTATTGTGTAATGTTCGTAATTCTTTACTTCACCCTGGTCAATATACTTTTTCAGAAGTTCCCAGGCTTTTTCGGCATTTATATAACCGTGTCCCTGGTCGATCCAGGTATAGTTTTCCATATAAGTTGCACTCTGTCTCACTGCCTCATACAATAGTTCAGAAGGTATTTTTGTATCGGGGTATTCTTTTGCTGCCGCACTTAAAAGAAGCGACATTACACCTGATGTATAGGGAGAAGCCATGCTTGTTCCCCAGAATCTGTCAGACGGCATATAATTCGGGACGGTAGAGAATGCTGCGCCGGGAGATACTACATCGGGTTTATCAACTTCGCCGCCTCTGGATGAGAAATAGAGTATAATATCATGATTCAGTCTTGCACCATAAAGATCTCTTCCAACGTTCCTGGTTAATACAGCTCCGGAGGAGAATACATAATCTGAAGATGACGGCAATCCTCCTGAAGAAATACTGGGACCTTCATTCCCATTTGCTACACATATGTAGAGATAGGGATTATCTTTCATCAGTTTTGTGATCAAATTTTCCATCTCAGCCTGACCTTCTATTTCAGCTCCAATACCGAAACTCATATTAACTATGCATGGTTCTTTTCTTTCTTTGGAAATCTTATCTGCATATAAGTAAGCTTTCTTCATACTCTCGGTTACTGTAGCTCCGCCGGTAAACAAATTATTGCCGAGTTTTAATGCGATGACCTTTGCCCCGGGAGCAACTCCGTTAATTGTAGATCCGTCTATCATATATCCTGCTGCAATCCCTGCAACATGTGTTCCGTGAAACCCGTCATCAAAATATAAAGAGATCCTTCTTTCATCGGGATAAACATTTAATGCAAAAGTAAGCGGGGCGAGAGACTGTAAAGTCTTTATATGAAAGGACTGCTGATTTTTATCATAGTTTTTTACCGGCTGTTCATCCGAAAGATTACCGTCACCGTTAGTATCAAAATAAACTACCCAATCACCCGTATTATCAGGAAAAGCAACCATATAATACTTATCGTAAGTGTTCCCGTTTCCATTAAGGTCCGCGGAACCCGAATTTGAATTTAAAAGCTGTTTTTCGGTAAGAACTCCGATAAAATACTCACCGTTCGGCGATTTTATTTTATCGGCTCCTTTTACAGAATATCCCTTGTCATCGTTTACAAAATTTCCGTCATCCGTATTAGCTTCATATATTGGAATATCACCCTCACCTGTAAAATCGCGGGCATCAATTACTTTTGTTTCACCTGTCGAGGTTTTTTGCAGTCCTCCAATTCCCATATCAACTCCGGTATCAAGAACAAAAATTAATGTTCCTCTTCCATCGTATTCAGGATGTAAACTCAGGAATTCAGAAACTCCTGTAGGATTTAAATCAAGGAAGGTCTGTGTTGAATCCTGCGCATATATCAAAGCGGAGATAAAAAGAAAAAATACTATTATGGTTTTATTTAAATACATAAATATTCCCGGGTGCTTTAATTGTGATTTAATTAAATGGAATTATATAAGTTAAAGAAATTCATCGGCTGGATTATTTGAGTATAACGATATGGTAAATTTAGTCATTAATTCAAAATTACATTTTAAGTAGCATCTTAAAATTACGTACATTTGCATACAGTGACAATCAAATAATAATATTTTACACAATTATTTTAATCCATGAACGGAAAATTATACCTGGTTTCAACCCCGATCGGTAATTATGATGATATAACACTTCGCGGATTGAAAATTCTGCAGGAAGCCGATTTTATTATCTGTGAAGAATTTAAGGAGGGACGGAGACTTTTATCTCATTATAAAATTGAAAAGGAACTTCTGGAACTAAATGAGCATAATGAAAAAGATGTAGTTAATGATGTTCTCCTGAAAATAATTAACGGACAGAAAGCTGCTTTAATTTCCGACTGCGGTACACCTTTATTTTCCGATCCGGGGCATTTGCTTGTTGATGTATGCATTTCACAGAATATAGATATCATTCCGGTTCCCGGCGCTGATTCTCTGCTCCCCGCTTTGACAGGATCAGGTCTGGATTTTGAAAAGTTTTTCTATTACGGCTGGCTTTCCCCTAAAAAAGATATCCGCAGACAGGAACTCTATAAGCTGAAACATATGAATTATGTAATCGTAATCCTTGATACTCCTTACAGACTCAGAACATTGCTTGCCGATGTAGTAAAGATGCTCGGAAAGAATATCAGTGTAGTGCTTGCCTTCGAATTAACTAAAAAGGAAGAAAAGTTCTACAGAGGAACCGCAGAGGAAATATTGAGGATAGCAGAGGAGAAAAAACTTAAGGGTGAATTCGTCCTGCTGGTAGATAATAAAGTTTAACAGCTTCAATTTTTTATAAGCAAAGCGACATTTTCAATATATCATGGTATTTTCTTACGGGTGTCAGGATAAACATATTAAATCTAAAAAACTCATTAATTTACACATCACGAAAGAAAGCCCAATATTAAATTTTTCTTCACCCGGTTTAGTAAGAAAAAACAACTGTATAATAGTTAAATGTGCACTCGGTTAATAATACATCTTGATTTAATATAAAAAAATAATGAGGTCAAAATATTGTTTGGATTTAGAAAAAGGAGAAGAGAAAAATTACGTTCTAAAGAACTTAATCCTGAGTGGATAGAAATTATAGAAAAGAATATTCAATTCTATAGCTTTCTCTCTCCTGCCATGAAAAAAGAACTTCACGGCTTAGTACAAATTTTTATGAATGAAAAAATATTTGAGGGTTGCAGGGGTTTGGAATTAACGGATGAAATTAAGATTACCATTGCAGCCCAGGCATGTCTTTTATTATTAAACCGTAAAAGTGATATCTATCCAACATTGAGAACTATTCTTGTGTATCCACATTCTTATTTTGCTCCCTTAAAACAAAGAATGGACGATGGTTCAATAATAGAAGGATTCCAATCGAGACTTGGTGAATCCTGGACCCGCGGACAAATTGTACTTGCCTGGGATGAAGTTCTTAAGGATACAAATGATATTCAAGATGGTCATAATCTGGTTTTCCATGAATTTGCACATCAACTTGATAATGAATCCGGTGTTGCCGAAGGAGTTCCCGAATTTGATAAACGTTCATCTTATATAGTCTGGGCACGTGTATTAAGTGAGGAATATGAGGATTTACTGGATCATATTAAAAAGCAGCATAAAACAGATATAGATACATACGGTGCAACCAATCCTGCTGAATTCTTCGCCGTGGTTACAGAATATTTTTTTGAAAAACCGATAGAACTCAAGAAGTTACATCCTGAATTATATGAACAATTTAAGAACTTTTATAAGTTAGATACAGCCGCGATGATGTCCACTGTTGAAAATAAGTAGGGATTTATTTAATAATGATATTTTAACATTGATAAATCTGGAGTTAGACTTTCCAAATTTCAAATTTGTAGAAGAACTTGTGACCTAAATGAACCACAATGACGGTATTGGTTACTTTCCCTGTGCCATTTATTAATAAGCTATGTGACTGTATTCAAAAATTTCGAGTTGGAAAAGCGAATCCACGAACTTGAAAAAAGTTTCAATATAATGTTACATAAGAAAAATATCCAAAATTTAATCTTCATAAGTCCTTTACTTATAAATAGATATATAACTATTTCTTCAATAAGGCGACATTTTCAATATGGTATGTATGCGGAAACATATCCACCGGTCTGATCTTAATTAATTTATAACCCCCTGCGACAAACATTTTTATATCCCTAACCTGTGTTGTAGGATTGCAGCTGACATAAACAATTCTGTCAGGACTTAAACTTATTACATCATCAACTGTATTTTTGTGCATCCCGCTTCTGGGCGGATCTATTATGATTTTATCGGGTTTTGGAAGGTCTTTGCCTTCAACTATCGGAAGAAATGATTTATACAGGTCCGCTGATATAAAACGGACATTTTTTATTCCATTTATTACCGCATTTTCTTCAGCATCCTTTACTGCCGGTTCGACAGATTCAAATGCATAAACTTCTTTGACTTTACCTGATAAATAAATTGCTATCGTTCCCGCTCCTGAATAAAGATCGTAAACAATCTCACCTCCGCTTAATTCGGCATATTCAAGCGCAGTATTGTATAGATTTTCAGCCTGCAGTGTATTCGTTTGAAAGAATGAATTGGCGCTTATCCTGAACTTATATTTTCCGATAAAATCATAAATGCAGCTTTCACCATAATATACTTTTTCATAGTCCCCGGTGGCAACTGCAGCTTTTTTAAGATTGATATTGTTAATAATTGAAGATATTTGCGGAAATGCTTTGATAAGGTGATTTGAATATTCTTTCATTAATGTATCATTTTCGGAGGCAGTGACCAGGTTAACCATAAGTCCCGCCTCTCCGGCAGAAAGCTCTTCCGATCTTTGTGACTGTTTTATTACAAGATTACGAAGGTATCCCGTATGAGTTTTTGTCGAGTAAAAAGGAATGTTCTTTTCTTTGAAAAATTTCCTGGTACAATTCAGAATATCATTGCTTAATCTGGATTGAAGAAAGCACTCCTCAATGTCAAGAACTTTATCATAGACTCCCGGAACATGTAATCCAAGAGCAAAATCCCTGTCGATAATATCCTGTGAATCGATTTCCTTCTTTGTCAGCCATCGCGTGTCTGCGAAGGAAAATTCCATTTTATTTCTGTAAAAAAATATCCTTTCGGAAGGAATTATATCTTCTGTAATAAAGTCCGATAATCCGCCAAGCTTTTCAAAAATCTCCTTTACCTGCTCCTGCTTGAATCTTAGCTGGACAGAATAATCTAAATCCTGCTGTCTGCATCCCCCGCAGGTTCCGAAGTATTTACATTTTGCTTTGATCCTGTATGGGGAAGGTGAAAGGATTTTTTCAGTTACTGCTTCAGCAAAAGACTTTTTGGTTTTAGTAATTCTCGCTTCGACTTTGTCGCCCGGGTATGAACCGTTTACAAATACAACATAGCCTGATTTTGTATCACCAGAGTCTTCTTTATGTATCCTTGAAATCCCCTTTCCTTCAAATGCATATTTTTCAATCTGAAATTCTAATTTATCTCCTCGTTTCAATTTATTTCTTCCTCATTATTAAAGACGTAAATCCCATATAATCATTCCCGCCGAGTTTTAAATATGTATTTGATTCGTGACTTATTTTTCTTAATAATTTTTTGTAATAACTTTTTTCTTCCTCATGCAACTCATTGGTTTCCTTCGAGAGCATTTTCTCACTTAGTAGATAAAATTCCCTGAGAGTAAAAGACAAATCCTTTTTGCTCAGTATCTCAAACCCTTTTTCTTCATAATACTTATCCAGGGCTTCATCAGAAAGAGGCTGCAGATCGGAAGAATGCCAGATATCCTTTATAAATTCAGGCGGATTTTCTTTCAGGAGAATAATTTCACCGGCACAAAAAATCCCTCCTGTTCTGAGAATTTTTTTTATCTCCTTTACTAATCTTATTTCTTCCGGACAAAGAAACAGAAGCCTGTGCAAATATGACCTCAAAAGTATCAGTGCGGAAATCCGTGTTCTCATAATCCATCATCCGGATTTGAATATTTTTTTCTTCCGATTTTTCCAGTCTGTATCTCATTGTTATCAGCGAATCATAATCCTCAACAATGATTATTATTCCTGATGGTTCGCGAAGAGCCAGCTTACGGGCAATTTCAACTGTTCCGGGCCCGATTATAAGCACCTTTTTGTTTTCGATTTCGGTTGTACTTAAGAAAAATTTAACCTGCTGGTCTGTACCGGGAAGAAATATCATCTTATAAGTTTCCGGGGATTAAATGGAGTTTTAATTTTGAAATGCAATTTAATCAAACTTTCTTAAACCCTGAAAGGAATGTGATCCGTTCAGCCTGACATTGCCTTTATAAAAGAGTTGGGCTATTTTTGGGAATCGAATCGGGGAACAAAAGTGAATATTAATCAAATTCCCTGCACACATTTTTCTGTTAGGACTTAAAATGAAAAAATTACTCTTAATTCTGTTTCTTATTCCTTTTGTAATTCAATCTCAATCAAAACATCCAATGACTGTCGAAGATCTCTGGGCAATGAAAAGAGTTGATACCTTTGATCTCTCTCCTGATGGTAAAACAATAGCGTTTTCAGTAACTACATATAATATGGATGAAAATAAGGGCAATACTGATATCTATCTCGTAGATTCAGATGGCAGCAATCTCCGCGTCTTAAAGAATTCCGATAAAAATGAATCAGGACCTGCATTTTCTCCGGATGGTAAGAGAATAGCTTTCACAAGAAATGGTAAAATCTGGACGTGTGATTATGACGGATCCAATGAAGAACTGATGACGGATATCTCAACTGATGCTTCCGGAATAGCCTGGTCGCACGATGGTTCAAAGATGTTATTTGTCTCATCCGTTTATCCGGAGTGTGCAACCGATGAATGCAACAAACAGAAAGAGGATGAGAAAGAGAACAGCAAAGTTAAAGCAAGTCTGTTTAAGCAGCTGCTTTTCAGACACTGGAATGCCTGGAGGGAAGGGAAATGGAGTCATTTATTTTTATTGGATACAAAAACAAAAAAGTATAATGACCTCTTCATTTATAAGGAAATTGATGTTCCTCCCATTGCCCTGGGAAGCAGCAATGACTACGGATTTTCACCTGACGGGAAAGAAATTGCAATCACTATGAACCCCGATACAATGGTTGCAATAAGTACTAATAATGAAATTTATACTATTGAATTGAAAGATGTAAATGATAATTCTGCTGCCCCGCTTAAGAAAATTTCTGTCAGTACGGGAAATGATAATCAGCCGGTTTACTCTCCCGATGGAAAATATATAGCGTATGCCTCGATGAAAGAGGCAGGACACGAATCCGATCAGCGGAAACTTGTACTGTACGACCGTGCTTCCGGTGATCATAAGATTATTACTGAAGGATTCGACAGATCGGTTGGACAATTTACCTGGTCGCCGGATTCAAAGAACATTTACTTTACAGCAGAAAATGAGATCTATAGCTCAGTTTACAAAATAGATATCTTTTCGGGTAAGGTTGATCTGCTGCTGAAAGAACACGATAATTCTTCGGTTAAAGTTTTACCTGATGGTAAAGTGTTATACTTTGAACAGATGAGGAATAATCTTCCCACTGAAATATTTTCTATGAACATCGACGGCAGCAGTGCAAAACAATTAACAGCCCTAAATAAAGACCTCCTTACGGAAATTGAGATGATACCAATTGAAACTTTCTGGTGCGAAGGTGCCGGCGGCAGGAATATAGAATCTATTCTTGTAAAACCTCCGTATTTCGATTCGACAAAAAAATATCCTATGATCCTTTTAATACACGGTGGTCCCCAGGGTCACTGGAGCGATGATTTCCACTACAGGTGGAATACTCAATTATTCGCTTCAAAAGGATATGTTGTAATTGCACCTAATCCGACCGGAAGCACCGGGTATGGACAGCAATTGACAAATGAAATTTCCGGAGACTGGGGCGGCAAGGTTTATACCGATATAATGAATGCAGCGGATTATGCGATTAACCACTTCAGTTTTATAGATAAAAAGAATACCTTTGCGGCAGGAGCTTCTTACGGCGGTTATATGATTGACTGGATTGAAGGGCATACTGACAGGTTTAATGCACTGGTATCACACGATGGTACATATGACCTGGTAAGTATGTATGGAACTACCGAGGAATTATGGTTCCCAGAATGGGAATATAAAGGAACTCCATGGGAAAACCCCTCACTTTATAATAAATGGTCACCCAGTAATTACATTCAGAACGCAAAAACACCCATGCTTATAGTTGAGGGTGCAAATGATTTTCGTGTTCCGGAAGGACAGTCATTTGAACTCTTCACAGCCCTGCAAAGACTGGGAGTTGAGAGTGAGCTTCTGTATTTTCCCGATGAATATCATTTTGTAACTAAGCCGCAAAATGCTGAACTTTGGTGGCATACTATTTTTGACTGGTTTGAAAAACATAAAAAGGAGTAGCAATGAAAGAAACGGATTATGGTAACGGAAATAACTTAACCGAACTCGAAGAATTAGATGCTCTTGATTTCGGGGGTGAAAGCGAAGAGAAAACCAGCGAGAAGATGAACTATGTTGAAGAAAATCTATGGGAGAAGCTGGAAAGAGTCGGTAAGAAAATTTCATTCGCAAAAGATATTTTTGCTCTTGTAAAATATATGCGGGATCCTCTTGTATCCTGGCACCGCAAATCTATAGTGGTGGCAGCACTCATTTATTTTATCAGTCCGATCGATGCAATTCCCGATTTCGCACCCCTGGTTGGTTATCTTGATGACCTGGGAGTAATAACAGCCGTGCTGAAATTTCTCGGGCATGAACTTATTCCATATTATGATTCATCGTACCGCGCCTGATTTTGCTGATACATTTGAAAAAATAAATTCCTGTCATCCGGCAGGAATTTATTTTATGATTTCACCAACCTTCTTTACTAAAATTACTTTAAATAAACCATCTTCCTGGTTTGTGATAAACCCCCAACTGTCAACCTGTAAAAGTAGACACCGCTGGGAAGGTTAGTCCCCTTAAACTCAATTTTATATTCACCCGCGGGTTTCTCCTCATTAACGAGAGTTGTTATTTCTCTCCCGAGTATATCATAGATTATTAATTTTACAACAAACCTGTCTTGTCCTTCTGGTACACTGTAATTAATTTTTGTTGTTGGGTTGAAGGGGTTCGGATAGTTTTGAGAAAGAGAGAATCTTTTAATCGGGTTCGCAATATCATTTTGAACTCCTGCCGCATGTATGAGGTAAAAGTTCCTGACTTCCGACCAATCACTTACCCCCAGCTGATTTTCAGTCCTTAACCTCCAGAAGTATCTGGTATTATCACTATAAACGATGGGAGGGTATACATACCTTGATATAAACATACCGCTGTAGTCAATTGTATCAAAATCCTGATCTTTGGATATTTCTAACCGGAAAGTCATTCCTTCGACTCTTTGCCAGGAAAAATATGGAGGTTGCCATTGAGAAGAATTATTTTCGGGAGATATAAGTAATGGTACTGATGGAGGATGTATAAACTGCTGGCCGCCGTTTGTTGTTTTAATTGCAGCATAGGGAAAGCCGACCACCCAGCCGACATTTTCATCCAACATAAAAATAGATTCAAAGGAATTATTATAACCGCCATTAAATGGATCATCGATCATTTGTACTCCCCATGATTCTCCATTATTAGTTGAATTAATTATTGTACCTGAATACCCCGTTATCCAAACATTATCCCCCACAAAACACATATCTGAAAAGGTTGTAAAATCGTCAGTATGGATAATCATATTCCAGCTTTGTCCTTTATCATTTGTTTTTAGCAGACAATTCTCTGCTAATACCCAGCCTTCCTGATTATTTACAAAGATCACTTTTTTTGGTCCGTAAATATGGAACCCCGTACTCCATATCTGAGTTGAATCCCAGGTAAGTCCTCCATTGATTGTGGTGTAAAAAATAGAGCCTAGTGTATCATTCTGACTTACAGCAAACCCAGTCTGCGCTGAAATAAAATATATCGAATTAATATATCCTGATAATAAATTTGACGTCTGTTTATTCCATGTTTCTCCTCCATCAGTCGTATGAACAATTAGTCCCTGGTAGCCGCAAGCCCATCCCAACTGATCATCCCAAAAAAAGATATTTTTTAAATGGCTTGCGTAATAAATAGATTTAACTGACCAGGTCTCACCTCCATCGGTAGTTTTAAGAATATAATCATTATAATTAAGAGTATAATTGTATCCTAAAGAGAAACCTGTGGTCTGATTTATCATGAATAATTTTGTAAAACTTAAATTTGTGCCCGTATTTATTTCCTGCCAATTGTTACCGCCATTGAATGTTTTTAGAAACCTTCCTTTATCAGCACTTGTAATGCCATTTAAACTATCAAAAAACTGAACAGACTGAGGATTATAAAAAAATCCACTGATATGCTGCCAATTTAATCCACTATCCGTCGACTTTACTATTCTGCCTCTACCTGCGACACTGAATAAATTATTTTGATCCAGAAAATCAAATGATTTATATATGATAAACCCTGGCTCAGGAAATTCTATTTCCTGCCAGGACTCTCCCAAGTTCATTGTGCGAAAAAACGAAGATCCGGTAATCCAGCCAAGTTCACTATTCTGATAAAACTTTATCTGTCTTAAATCGCTGTTTGATCCTGTGGAAGATTGAATCCAATGATCCCCGCCATCGGTGGTCTTTAATATCAGTCCAATACTACCGGCAATAAAACCAATATATTGATCTCTAAAATAAACACTTCTTAAATAATGACCGGATATGTTAATATCCTTATGTTCCCAGGTTAATCCCCCATCAGTTGTTTTTAAGATAACGTTTGTATCCGCTGCTGTACCCCCGACAGTCCATCCGGTTGTTTCATCAATAAAGAAACAGGAAAATAAGTAACTTGTCTTTTCTCCCTGTTCAAACCATGTAATTCCCGAATCCGTGGTCTTTATTATTAGTGACGCAGAATTTTCTACATTTGACCCGAGACCTCCAACAGCCCAGCCTACGTATTGATTAACAAAAAACACTGAAGTTAAGCAGTAATCAGCATATTGATTAATAATTTCCTGCCAATGATTTCCCGAATCTGTGGTTTTTAATATTGTTCCAAATTCGCCAACAATCCATCCGTTCAATGAATCTATAAACATTACTGAATTTAAATTATTATAGATTCCCGATAACTGATCATTCCAGCTGTTTCCACCATCAATAGTCCTGAGTATTGTTCCTTCTTCACCTACAACGTAGCCAATATTTTGATTGACTAACTGTATTCCATTTAAGTTATTTCCAGTGGTAGTAGGATTTTGCCACTCCCACTGTGCGATTAGAACTCCAGGGAAAATTAAAATGATAATTAGGAATGTTGTCTTTTTCATAACCTCTCCCTTTATTAATAATAAATTAAGTTAAATTTCCTCATAAAATCAACTAAACGGTTAAAACCTTCCAGGCTGCAAAGGTTCGCAGTTGTATCAAATTTTTATGATTTGTTTAGTTCAAAGGTTAAATATTAAATATTTCGTAACTTTTATTTTAAATAACGGAGTTTTTATGAATTACATAATCCTGGAGTCCGATATAATATTCAGAGGCAAGGTCTTTGATTTACGCGTTGATAAAATCAAGTATAACAGCGGCAATGAAGGAATTAGAGAAATTGCTGTGCATCCCGGCGGGGCAGTAATTGTTCCGGTTAAAGATGACGGAAAGTTTATTATGGTTTCCCAGTTCCGTTATCCATTAGAAAAATCCTTAATCGAATTCCCTGCTGGAAAGCTTGATTTTAATGAAGACCCTGAGATCTGTGCGTTCAGGGAACTGCAGGAGGAAACAGGATATACTGCAGGTAAACTCCGGAAGCTCGGTGCCATTTCAACCACTCCCGGTTTCTGCACCGAGATTCTTCATCTTTATCTTGCCCAAAACCTCACTCCCGGGGAACATAACCGTGAAGAAGGGGAATATGGTATGGAAATAAAAGAATATACTTTTGCCGAAATAGAAGAAAAGATATCCCGCGGCGAAATCATAGATTCCAAAACAATCTGCGGATTCTATATGGCTTCTAAAATACTACTGAATAAGCTTTAATATGAGTTCCCGGTTTTATCAGCGCATTTGCGGCTATCAGATAATGCCGTGTTTTGGTCAGATAGCGTTTTAGCTATTATTATTGTTTTTGAAATTCCATTCAAAATAAACTAATTTTCGACTCAATATAAATGTTGTAAAATGCTTAAATCTCTGCAAGTAAAAGACTATGCACTAATCGAAAGTATTGATGTTGAGTTCGGTAAAGGACTGAATATCATAACAGGTGAAACAGGTGCCGGTAAATCAATTCTGATTGATGCGATGGGATTACTGTTGGGTGAAAGAGCCTCCACAGAGGTGATAAGGAAAGGTGCGGAAAAGTCCATAGTTGAAGGGATATTTGAGGTTGAGTCGAATGAGAAAGTAAAGAGCTTAATAGAAGGCAATGATATAGAATTTTTCCCTGAACTTATTGTCAGGAGAGAGATATCACTCAAGGGATCCAACCGCTGTTTTGTAAATGATACCCCGGTACCTTTATCTGTTGTAAAAGATCTTGGCGATCTCCTTGTTGATCTGCATGGTCAGCACGAGCATCAGTCGTTGTTGAGAACAGAGACACATATAGATTTCCTTGATGAATTCGCAGGAACAGAAAGCCTTCTGGAAGAATATGTCAGCTCATTTAAAAACGTCAGAGAATTATCATTACAGCTGGATGATTTAAAAAGTAAAGAATCTTCATTAAAGGAGAAGAAAGATTTTTATGCTTTCCAGATTAAGGAAATAGATGCTGTGTCTCCCGCTGAAGGAGAAGAAGAACAGATCAGCAGTGAATTGAATATCCTTGAAAATTCAGAAAAACTTCAGGGTATTACGGGTTCTGTTTATGAAATTCTTTTCGATTCTGAAAATTCTCTTCATGATCAGCTTATGCAGATAAAGAACCGGATAGATGAACTATTGAGCATTGACAGCAGTTTTACCGAAATAGAAAATGAATTCAGCTCTGTGATGACCCAGGTCAGAGATACTGCGGAATTTATCAGAAAGTATAATTCTAAAATCGATCTTGATCCAGAGCATCTTGAACAGCTCCGTGAAAGACTGGGAGCAATTTCATTATTAAAGAAGAAATACGGGGGTTCTGTTGAATCTGTTATAGCATACAGAAATAAAATTGGTCAGGAATTTGATGCCGCCGAAAATTATGCTAACCATATTCAAAAACTTGAAAAGGATATTGAAACCGCACGTGAAAGTGCAGGCATTTTTGCTGAAAAACTATCATTAAAAAGGACAGAAGCAGCAAAGAAAGTTGAGAAAGAAGTTGTTAAAGTTTTAACAGAACTGGGAATATCCGGGTCGAAATTCAAAGTTAAAATAGATCAGGAATCAGTAGAAAATAATCAGAGTGATTTTATAATTATTAAGCGTAAAAAATATAGAGCGGATATTAAAGGGATTGATTCTGTAGAATTCTACATATCGACCAATCCGGGTGAAGATATAAAACCATTAAGCAGGGTTGCTTCCGGCGGTGAAATATCGAGGATAATGCTTTCCCTTAAAACTATACTGGCAAAAAATGATAAACTCCCCCTTCTGATATTCGATGAAATTGATACCGGGGTCAGCGGAAGGATTGCGCAAAAAGTGGGTAATGCGTTAAAGTCCCTGGCATCTGCTCATCAGATAATTGCAATAACTCATCTTCCCCAGATTGCAGGAACCGCTGATTATCATTATGCTGTGGAAAAGGGAACTTCCGATAAAAGGGTTACCAGTTCAATAAAGAGACTCAATCAGGATGAAAAAATTAAAGAAGTTGCTAAACTTATGAGCGGTGAAAAAATCACCGAAGCCAGCCTGAAGGGTGCCAGGGAATTGATGGGATTGCATTAATCGGAAAAATTTATCAGGTTAAAATCTATTTTTAACCGGGATAGCTCAAAATTTTCTCATTTATAAGCATTTTTTGCAGGTATTATTTTTGTAAAAGACAAGTGATTGTAAAAAATAATATGCTGTATATCGAAGCTTAATTGAATAACTTTTTTTTGTACAATAACCTGAAGGAGAAGTAGATGAAGAGGTCCATGCTTTTGCTGACCTTAATTGTTTTTGCTGCCGGAACAATGTTCTCACAGATTGAGGACAGATTTACGCAAATAACCGGCACAAATGCAGTGGAATATGTCAGACCTTTTGTTACCACCCTTGGGTCCGCTGCGAATTCTAATGGTTATTATACTGCAGATATACCTGCAATGTTTTCGTTCTCAATCAGCTTCAGGGGGATGTACATTTTAATTCCTGAATCACAGAAAAGTTTTACACCGGACTTAAGCGCAATTGGTTATCAGGCTTATAAGGAGACTGCAACTATTTACGGCGACAAGGGAGCAGCTTATGCCGGTCCTGACGGTTATGTTGTTATGCCGCCGGGAATAAATCAGTCCGGAATTCCCATAGCCTTTCCCCAGGTTAGTGCAAGTTTTCTGGGAACACAGGTTATTCTCAGGTACCTGCCCCAGGTTAAGATAGCCGATAACAATGATCTGGATATGTTTGGAATTGGGGTTGCACACAGCATAAGTCAATATTTTTCCATGTTTCCCGTTGATATTGCATTACAGCTATTATATAACAATGTGAAAGTTTCGGACATAATGAAGATGGATAATTTAGCTTTCAATGTGCATATGAGTAAAACACTCGGAGTTTTTACTCCTTACTTCGGACTTCAGTGGGAAAAAACATCTCTTGATCTGAATTATACTATTAAAGGAGATCCTCAAAGCGGAGATCCCGCTCTTAGAACAGATACAAATATTTCAGTGTCAACAAACGGTGATAATAATTTCAGGACAACTGTCGGCGCAGCCTTAAAATTGGCAATTCTTGTTTTTAATGCAGATGTCAGTTTCAGTTCGCAGACTATTTTTACAGGGGGAGTAACTTTTGAATTCTAATAAGGAGAGTAAATGAAAAAATATTTAATGAGAAGCGGTGCATCTGTTTTTTTTCTGTTCCTGCTGTTCACCTGGAACGGGTGCGATGAATTTAATTCACTGCCGCTTAACATTCCATTCAGCATAAATGCCACTGTATCAGGTTCCGGTTCTACAATCAGTGAAACTGTGAATTATTGTTTTTCAACACAGTCAGAGACATACAATGAATATAGAGACAAAGTCAATAGCCTGCATTTTGTCGAGGCTGCTTTAAGAACATTAGATGTAAATCCGCCGGATCTTACAGGGGATGTAGTTATAACGCTTCAAGGGAATGGGAATACATTGTTCACTTACACAATTACAGATTATACACCTGCAGATTATAAAAAACCGAATATGCCGCACATACTGCAGCTGAGTCAGCAGCAGATTGATTTTATTAACACATATCTGGATGATATACTGAATAATTCCGAAGGTTCCTGTTTCACTGCAACGATAACTGTTAATAACATTGTTAACGGGGGTCAGACCAGCACCTTTAATGTTGCACTTGATATGGTAATTGAAGCAGATACCCGGTTGTAATTCTTTTTTACATATCTACATTTAATCCCCGGCCGTTCTGGGGATTTTTATTTTATATATTATTAAATAACTATAAAATATTGTATAATAATAAGTTAGGTTTTTAGGAGACACATATAAGTAACAAATTACTTAAGAAAATATCTCCTATCTATAGCCTTTACTAATAGATGTCATACATAAACAAAAATTATTTAAGATTCCAAATATTTTTTTTATAGTATTTTCTGGCACCTCCAGTTTCCATTGTTAGTATGAATAAAAATAAAATCAAACCTACAAAGAATAAAGCATATCCTATTAGAAAAATTATCCAAAAAGATTCATCAAATTTTGAAGGATAGTTTTTTAAGAACCAATGCGATGTTATAAAAATAAATACTATTGGAATAATAAGAGTCGACCACGTTACTATTATACGCCCAATAATAGTTATTTTTTTAAAAATGTTATGGCAACTTAATTTCCATTTTAGTCTTGGTTGTCTTGAAATTAAGAATAGGTTAATAGTTTCACTTAAATTTCGAATTCTAAAATCATTATACAAAGAGTCAGTATGTAATTTCTCTTCATCGAATGTTGTTTTATGAAATCTTGCAAAATATTCTATATATGCCATATACACATTTAATGATATAGCAGAAACATAAAAATACTTAGAAATTAAAAATATTATGACAAAAGGTGCCATTGCAATTATGAAGTACTTTGGGAAGTCAGTTCCTATTACAGTCAATTTGACTACATCTGCATCAATAAGCAAAAATGAAGTAACTACTGTTAAAGTAATAAACAGAAAGTTCAAAGATTTTCTTTTACTTTCCTCTAATAAATAGTAAACATCATATATTTTTTTTAGATAAAGATCTTCAAATTTTTCGGTCATAATATTTATATTAAAATTTGATTGAAATCTTATAATCCTTTTATATATAGTAACTTATCAAAAACCAAATAACAAATGAGTAACAAAATAATTTAGAATTTACTTTTTGATTAAAATTTTTATTTAATTCTTATATATTCATACAGGAGGCTATACCAAAATCTCAAATAAATATTTATCTAATTATTTCAAGAGGATCATCTTTTTGGTTTGTAAAAAATTTCCTGATCTTAATTGATAAAAATAAACTCCGCTTGGTAGATCACCTGCATTCCAGGTTAACTCATAATTGCCTGCCGGTTTTACTTCATTAAAGAGTGTGTTAACTTCTCTTCCCAGAACATCATAAATAGTTAACTTAACTTTGCTTAATTCCGGTAACTGGTATTTTATTTTTGTTGTTGGGTTGAAAGGATTGGGATAGTTTTGTGAGAGAGAAAAAATAGCTGGTGCATTAATCTCAACATCTATTATTTTTGAATATTTAAATGAACCATCAAAATCAGTCTGCATTAACCTGTATTGATATTTACCTTCTGAAAGGTTCTTATCGGTAAATGAATATGATTGAGGTTCTGTCGTTGTTCCCATACCTTCTTTGAAACCTATTGTTGACCAATCCACATCTCCTGATTTACGTTGAATTTCGAACCCGTGATTATTAGTCTCCGTTACCGTGGAACAATTGAGAATTATTCTATCTCCCTTATTGAACCCGGAAAACAATGCTAATTCAACAGGCACAAACCCGCCGTTTATTGTCTTAAGGATCGTACCATTTAAGCCTACAGCTTTTCCGTTATCCGGTGAAGTAAAAAAAACATCATTCAGCTGGTAATCTGTGGGTGTGTCCTGTAAAATCCAGTTATCACCTCCGTTAGTCGTTCTAAGAATCAGACCGTGTGTTCCTACTATAGCTCCATTATTTTCATCGCTGAAAGAAATCCTGAGGAATAGTTGATTGGTTCCCAGCGAACGGGAGACCCAGGTATTCCCTCCATCTGTTGTACTAATGTATGTTCCGAACTGACCGACTGCAATCCCTCTGTTCATATCAAAAAAGGAAACATCCCACAAAATCTGAGTCGTTCCGCTTACCTGGCTCGTCCAGGTATTGCCCCCATTTGTAGTTCGGAATATAGTTCCATCCGAACCAACCACAGTACCATGGTTTGCGTCTGTTAAAAATATCCCTTCAAAATGTGAGGCGCTGATTATTTGATAAGTCCATGTAGCTCCACCATCTGCTGTTTTTAAAATTGTTCCGAATTCTCCTACAACAAATCCTATGTTTGTATTGATAAAAAAAACATCAGTAAGGTTATGAGTTAATCCACTTGTTTGAGAGACCCAATTATTTCCGCCATCTGTTGTTCTTAAGATTGTGCCGAAAGAACCAACTGCTGTCGCTGCATTCGCATCAACAAAAGCGATTCTCTCTAAACGAGCAATCCCGCTTATCAGAACAACCCAATCCTGCCCGCCATTTGTTGTTTTAAGTATTGCTCCATCATAGGCATAAGAACCTCCTACCACCATACCCAGGCTATCATCAATAAATGAGATTCCATAAAGTGAATTAGTAGTACCTTGCGTCTTCCTGTCAGTTATTCCCCCATATCACCAACGATTGTTCCTTTATTTTCATCTGAGAAGAAAACATCATTAAGGGAATTTGTCGTTCCGCTTGCTACAGGGATCCAGTTTTCGCCTCCATCCGTAGTTTTCAGGATACTTCCGGAACTTCCTGTAACAAAACCTTCAGTTGAAGAAATTAAAAAGACGCCTTTGAACTCGTCAGTTCTGCCTGTTGGAATCAAAGTCCAGTTTTCACCTCCATCCGAAGTTTTAAGTATAGTACCAAACGTACCTACAGCAATACCAAAAGATGAGTCAAACATAAAAACATCATTGAGGTCATTTCCTGCTGGAAGAGGGTTTTCCCAGAACCATTGTGCAAAGCAGATTTGTGTTAAAAATAAGGTGAGAAAGGTCCCGTTTACTAAAGATTTCATCTTATCCTCCCTGTTGATATATGCAAATTAGGCAATTGAGTCTTCTTTGTCAAGAATATACAAGATAACCTATATTTATCATTATCATATCAAGAATAAAATTCACTTCTCCTGTTTTATTTCAATTTTTCATCAGTAGGTTCATTTCATTTTCATATTTTGATTTAAGCTCGCTACGCAAATCAAAATTTTTTATTATCCCATATTGTTTTGAATGAGATGAGAGCAGACCGGTTTATCCGATTAGATAATCCTGGTGTATTTGTCCCAAAAGGTTAACTCCGGGTTTCTAACCCGGTGAATATGACTATAGTGATACAGATCTGTAACTGTTTCAACAGTTTGTAGGTTATTCATCTTAAGAAAGTGTAAATCGTTAAAACGGTTAAAATACTTGTGGGTTTTTAAATTGATTAATCGGATAAATCCGAATGAGAACCTCCGATGATGAGAATCTTTAAGAAGTGGGGAGGCATTCGCAGATTCTCTACAGTTGCCCTGAAGTCCTGCTCCGTTACATCGAAGACGATGTGAGTAAGAGAGTGGTCTCGCAGTGGTTCTCTACGGGATTCTATCCCGTAGAGAATAGTAAAAACACTCTCATACACATTTAACCGTTTTAACGGTTTTCTATTCCAAATTCAATACCATATTTTTTTATAAATAGCTGATATTCTTCGGTAAAGCTTTTCCTTCTGTGGTGCTCTTCCTGTCCTTTAATATAATTTACCACATTATCTAATTGAGAAGCAGATACAGAAAAAGATCCATAACCTTTACCCCAGGAAAATTTATTTCTTACAACCCTGTTTTTATTTATATAATAGGATGATGATCCCTTCAGCAATTTCACGCATTCTTCCACTGAAAAATTTGTTGGTAAATCAACTAAAGTATGAACGTGATCAGCATTTACATAATTAATTTTCATAAATATATTTTTCTCTTTAGAATAATCATAAAGAAACCGGGAAATAATTGTTCGTGCTTCAGGTGTAAAAACTTTTTGTTTATCCTGAGTTTCCCAGATAAAGTAATTCAGAGTTTATTAAATGAGTGTTGAGACATATCCCTTTCCCTTTTTTTTACAATTATATGAATTCCTGTTGAAAAAGTAAACCGTTAAAACGGTTAATAGGATTTTTGATTTAAATATTATTCAATCGGATAAAATCCGATTGAGAACCACCGATTTGACAGAAGGGTTAAGAAAGGGAAGCCTTCGCAGATTCTCTTTGCTTCTTTTAATCCGGTAAAGTCCGGGGTTAATCTTTTTCATCTTTATGCACCTTTACTTATTTTAACCCATCAAAATATTTCAGGTGTTAAATGAGATTTGAAAGAGCGGCGGGAATTTTGCTGCATCCAACTTCTCTTCCGGGCAGATTCGGAATCGGCGATCTTGGAACTGAAGCTTATCACTTTATAAATTTTCTTGAATCGGCAGGACAAACACTCTGGCAGGTATTTCCATTAGGACCAACGGGTTATGGTGATTCGCCCTACCAGTGTTTTTCAGCCTTTGCTGGTAACCCGAACCTTATAAGTCCCGAAAAATTGAAGGATCAAGGGACTGCTCAGCGCTGAAGAAATCTCAAATCCTCCCGGTTCAGATTCTCACAGTATCAATTTCGGTGAGATTATAAATTATAAAAAAGAAATTTTACAGAAGGCTTTTAAGAGTTTCAAATCCGATGATTCTTTGTCAGATAAAAAATTCAGGAAATTCTGTGAAGAAAACTCTGAATGGCTTGAAGATTATGCATTCTTTATGGCTGCTAAGGATTATCATGGCGGAGGATTATGGACAGAGTGGGATAAAGGACTCGTAAAAAGAGAAGAAAAAGCGCTTAACGAGTGGAAGAAAAAGTTAAGTGACGGAATAGATTATCATAAGTTCATTCAATACATTTTTTTCGATCAATGGTCTGACGTTAAGAAATACGCAAACAGCAAAGGAATAAAAATTATAGGCGATATGCCGATTTTTATTGCATATGACAGTGCTGATCTATGGGCTCATAAAGAATTTTTCTCCGTAGATCAGAAAGGGAATCTCACTTTTGTTGCCGGCGTCCCGCCTGATTATTTCAGTGCAACGGGACAGCTCTGGGGGAATCCTCTGTACAGAGTGGAACGAAATGGAAAAAGATGATTTTCTTTGGTGGCGCTTAAGGATGAAACAAATTTTTAATCTTGTCGATATGGTGAGAATAGATCATTTCAGGGGATTTGATGCGTACTGGGAAATTCCCGGCGGATTACTCACAGCAGAAAAGGGTAGGTGGGTAAAAGCTCCGGGTGAAAAGTTTTTCAAAACACTCAGAGAATTTCTGGGACCGCTTCCGATTATTGCAGAGGACCTGGGTGTTATCACAAAATCTGTTGACAAGTTAAGAGACACATTTGATTTTCCGGGAATGAAAATACTGCAGTTTGCATTCGGAACTGGTATGGAAAGAAAATTTCTTCCCCATAATTATAAACCTAACTGTCTTGTTTACACCGGCTCACACGATAATGATACTACAACCGCATATTTTAAAAAAGAAAAGAACAATGACAATGATATTTATCAGCACGCTCAGCAATATCTTGATTATTTTGGAGATGATTTGACAGGGGCTCTGATCCGTACTGCATATGCTTCGGTTGCCGATCTTGTAATGATACCTATGCAGGACATTCTCAGGCTGGGAGGAGAGGCAAGAATGAATTTTCCCGGTAAGCCTAACGGAAACTGGCAGTGGAGGTTCAGCTGGGACCAGGTGCATAAGGATGTGGCTTCACATTATAAATATTTATGTGAACTTTATGAACGTCCTCCCAAACCGGTAAAAGACACTGAAATAGAAGTTCATTAAATAAAGCGGTATAAAAATGTTTAATTATTTGAAAAAGATTTTTAATAGTCCCGAAACCGCCCCTGAGATCAATTTAGGGGAAGATACCCATTATAAAGAGGAAGGTAAAAAGCTGAAAGTGGCAACCTGCACTCTTTTTATTGAAATGGCAAAAGCCGATGATAATTTCACCGATGAAGAAAAGGATAAAATTATCTCAATGATGAAATCAACCTTTGATCTTGAAGATGAATGTGTGAAAGATCTTATGGATCTGGCGGAAAAAAGACTGCTGTCCGATGACAGCATTTATGATTTTACAAAAATTATCAATCAGAATTTCAGTAATAACCAGAAATTTGAGCTTCTGAAGAATCTCTGGCGTTTGATTTATCTGGATAAAAAGCTGGATATGTATGAGGATCATCTTATCAAGAAAATCGGCGGGCTTATAAATATGGGACACGAGGATATTATCGGGGCAAAGCTGCTGGTAAAGCAAGAATTGGGGAATAGTTAAGCAAACAGTCCGGATTTTGATGTAGAGCGATCCGCCAAAGGGGTGGACAAGTTCGATGAATCGCTCAATAGTTTTATACCCGGATCCTGGTTCTCAATCGGATTTATCAAATTGATTAAATAATCTTGAATTGAAGTATTTGCCTGGTATGGTCTACAGGATAAAATCCTGTAGAGAACCTTTGATATACGTTGACACTTAAGAGCCAAATTATTGTATTGTCACTGGTTGTCACGGACTTTGCGTGACAGTCCATACAATTCATACCGTTTCCTTCTGATACCTCTGCCATTTTGTCAAAATCACGACCTTTCCACATACGCTTATCTTTCGTCGGTCTTTCGTTTTTCTTCCTACCTTTTCATACCTAAAATTCATCTGCCAAAATGGCAAAGATCTACCCGGATTATGATCACAAATGGAGTTCGAAAAGAGTTAATTTTAAATTTTCAGAGGGTGGCAATTATTAGAGACGCAGGGATGCTTTTTCAGTAAAAAGAGGGAAGTATATAGTAGATCGTACTAGTCCGGAATATTAATTATCTCTCCGGCATTATCTGAATTTTCTTTAACACTTTTCTTTTTACTATGCAGGGTATCGTAGGTCGCAATTCCACCTAAAAAAAGTAAGAGTAAAATTTGCAGCAGACAATCTGTCATATTAGTTTTCCTTTATATGTTTTACTTCGCATCATAAAAGTAATTCTTTAATTATCATCCAGTGTTAATGTGGTATTAAGAAATCATTAAGATTATGTTAAGCAGTCTGACTGATTATAACTAATTCTCTCCGCTTATACTCAAATAAGCACACCCTTCCAATCTTTTCGTTTTTGTGAAACTTAATCCGGTGCCGGGCGTCATAATAATCAGAAAACCGGCATTCGCGAATTATTTTGAGGAGATTGAAATGGAAGCTAAAAATTTTACAATCAAACAACTTCCGGGGCTGCTTATCACAGCTGTTATATTTATTATTGTTGCAGGCTGCAGTACATCAAACCAGGGAACCGGTTCACAGCTTGATACAAACAACAGGGCAGACCAGACGTTTTCTTTTAATAATGATGAAAACGGCAAAAATGTTCGCTGGGAAGTGAACTTTGATAACGGGGAGATCAGTTCACTTTATAAAGACGGGCAGCGTATCCCTGATAATGAAATAGAAGATTACAAAGATATGATATATCACAAACTTGACAAGCTTCAGCGCAGATCACATTGTATTACAGTAGATTTAAACAAATTCCAGTCAGATATGGGCAGTTTAAAGGAATATATGCAGAAAATGAAAGAGGGGCTTAAGAATCAGGACTTTGAATTCAATTTTGATAAACAGGATTTTAAAAAGGGAATGGAAGAACTCTCGAAAGAACTTTCCAAACTCAAAGATCACAAAATCAGGATTGATTTTGATTCAGATAAATTCAGAGATGAAATGGATGAACTCAGTAAAGATGTCGATATCCATGTAAATATTGATATGGATGATTTGAAGGACAACCTTGCTAAAATGAATGATGAGATGGAAAAACACAGGGATGAACTAAGTCATATTAATATTGATTTATCAGGGCTTGATGAGGCAATGTCGCATCTTGATGAAAACCTTGGAAACATGAAAATAAATCTTAACGGACTCGATATAAAACTCAAAAAATTAAATGAATTTATTGACACAATTAAAAAGGAATTGGTAAAAGATAACCTGCTTAAGAATGAGAATGAAAAGTTAAATTTAGATTTGGACGGGAACGGAATGAAAGTTAACGGAAAGGAAGTATCCCCGGAGTTATTCAAGAAGTATAAACAAATGTATGATGATCATTTTGGAGATGAGCTTTCGGGTGATAATCATTTCAGGATAGTCGATTAAAAAAATTCTTCATCTCACACACAAAGCGGTGTTCTATTGCCGGAACATCGCTTTTTTATTTTAAAAGACCCATACTTTTAAAAACATCCTTCACAATTTCAATTCTTGCATTTATATCCTGCTCATTGACTATATTGATATTATTTGCAAAGAAATAAACATCATTATTTTCTTCCAGGTAACCGACATACCATCCTATAGTATCAGCCCAGCCGGTTTTTCCCCTTAATATGTAATTCCCGGTTTGATTATTTATTATTATATCTTTTACAATATCAATGTTTCTTTTTGAGAAGGGGAGATCATCAGAATATAATCTTCTGAGGAATTCAACCTGCTGAAGGGGAGTAATTCTCAACTCGCCGTCCAGCCAGAAACGATCAATTCCTCCCCCTATATTGCAATTACCGTATTTTACTAAATCAACGTAGTGCTGCATCCTTTGTACACCTATTCTCCTGGCGATTTCCTGGTATGCCCATACTGCTGAATATTTGATAGCTGTCCTCAGCGTCTGATCCATATTCCATTTATCATATTGGCGGTTCACACTGTCCCAAGGTATCACCTCATTTTCATCCTTAATTACCCCGGTTTCCAGTGCAATAAGTGAATTCATTATTTTGAACGTAGAAGCAGGAATAAAAGATTCATTACATCTTTCACTGTTATACTGAAGATATTGATTTTTCTTCAGATCATAAATAAGCATACACCCGGAAACATTGTATTTGTCGTAGAATGGTTTCCAGTCATTATTCTCTTTTTCCGTCTGAGGAAAAATATTTATTGAAATTGATAGGATAATAAATAAAGCAATTTTCATTATTTATCAGAAAGGAAATGTGATAGGAAAGATAAATGGAGCCGCCTTCTGGGACGGCTCCTTATCGAAAAATCAGAAATAAAAGAGTATACCAAGACTACCTGTCATTGTTCCAAACATAGAAGCACTTGGGCCCTTTATTGTTGTACTTACATTATCGGCGGTTGTAGTTACTTCAGGTTTATTGAGACTTAAATATCCCAGCATATAATTAGCACTTAGTGCAAAACCTTCTGCAAAAAAGTATTGTGCGCCGAAATCTATGCCGAAACCTATTGAAGAACCGGATACCTCCGTTTTAGCGGGATTTGTTCCTGTTACTTCATCAGTCGTTGAAATTGAACCAAATGAAATTGCCGCACCGATCCAGGCTGCTACATCTGCAAATTTTGGCTGAAAATAATATTTACCCATAGCAGTAATTCCAAATTCTGTGGCGCTGAACTTGTTTTGACCAGTACCCCCGGTAATATCAGCTTCACTAGATGAGGAACCGAAATCAAGAATTCCTTCAATTGCCCAGCCACTGGAGATAAAATATCCGTAATTAACTCCGTAAAGCGACATTTGATCATAACTTTCTCCGTTAAAAGTAGGAACAATAGCCGCTAATTTCCCGCTAAAATCGCCAACACCAGGGGTCCAATGAAAACCGGTATACGATGTACCTCTCATCAGTTCAGCCCTGTAACCGGCCGGTGCCTGTGGTGCATTTTGTGCATAAATCATAGAAGTAAAAATTAGAACAGAAAAAAGGACGGTAACTTGACGTATCATTTTTAACCTCGCTTATTGTTAGAGAATTTGATTAATTAAATTGAGGATGAGAACCGGATTTCTAAGTTTCATATAATAAACCATTATTGTCATTTTTCTAATGGCAGAAAAGTAAATAATTAAATACTTAAAAACAATAATAATATTAGATTTACTTAAAGTATGTTATTAGCTAATTTTGTTCAGTAAGGGATTTCTTCAGGCTGGTTAAAAGACTATCGGCTTTGTTTCCTTCTTCCGGCGGGACGAGGGATTTATATTTAATCAATGCATTGAATGCATCTTCATATTCCTCATTCATTGCATATACAAGTGCTAAATTAAAATAGATATTTGAAAATTCCGGTTCTATTTCTGCAGCGATCTCATAATGAAGCTTCGCAAGACGGTAATCATCCTGCTCAAAATAAAGATTTGCAACATTATAATGGGCCTCAAGGTGGCGCGGTTCATATTTCAGGCATTCAGTAAAATAATCAAAAGCTTTAACTGTATTCCTTGCCTGTGTTTCAAGGATCCCCAGGTTGCAGTTCGCATCAGCGATACAATCTTCTGCAAGAATAGCCTTCAGATAAGCCTCTTGAGCACCGGGATATCCTCTTTCATCCAGCCATAATGCTTCTTCAAAAGGAGTAAATCGCGATGGGAGCTGAATTACTTTAGCTTCGCCCTGTGCAAATAAATTTAATTGTCCTTCTGTTTCAAGGACTTTAGGTTTTCTTCTTTTGGCTCTTTTATAACCAAGCTTTGAAGGTCCTATCGTATCTAATTGAATAACTTTTGCCATCATTATCTATAATTAAGCCTGTTTTCTCTGTTTTGCCTGTTTTTGTGCAGGTTTTGCTTTTTTCTTTTTTCCTTTTGCTTTTTCCATCGGCAGCTTCTGTTTTTTAGCCTGTTCCAGACTTTCTTTAAGCGCCTGCATCATATCAACTACAGGCTTAACTTCCTCTACTGTAGATACTATCTCTTTACCTTCAATTTTTGCCTGGATCAATTCTCTTAATGCTGACTGGTAGTGATCTTCCATATTTATTTCTGAAAGTTTTGTCGTCATTGAATCAACAAGAGTCTTTGCAAGTTTAAGCTGTTCTTTATTTGATTTCAAACCATTAAGAAGGGGCACTTCCTTAATACTTCTTACTTCATCGGGATACCTGAGCTTATACATCACCATCCCGTTTTCCTTAGGTGAAAGCATTACTATATCCTCCCGGTCACGAATAACCACACGGCCCACCGCCATTTTCCCTGTTTCACCCAGTGTTTGTAATAATAATGAGTAGGCCTGTGCCGCAACTTCTCCGTCAGGTCCTATATAGTAAGGAGTATCAAACAAAGTGGGATGAACTTCTTTATAATCGACGAATCCCTCTATTTCAATTATCTTAGTGCTTTTAATTTTTACCTTATCAATATCTTCCTGTTCAATTATTACGTACTTATCAGTTTCATATTCGAATCCTTTGGTAATTTCATTTTGTGACAGAGATTTACCACATTTCTTGCACTTTTTATCATACCCGACTCTTCCGTTATCTTCTTTGTGTAGCTGATTAAAGCTTATAGCATTTTTTGTCTCAATTGCTCCGTAAACCCGTACAGGAATTGTAACGAGCGAAAAACGGATATGACCATTCCATATAGCTCTCATTTTCAGAACCTTCTGGTTATTGTAAATATAAATCAAAACTAAACATTAAGAGATTAGCATATTTTTATTAAATATGCAATGATTTTTGTTAAAATCAACGGGGATCTATGTGCTGATAAAAAGATAACTCCTCTGAAAACCCCGATTTTCTAATGAAGAATATCAGCTTCAAACATATGGATAGGGGAATATTTCCTTAATTATACCCAACCGCGAAGCTTGCAGGCTTCTGCAACACGTGCTACTCCTACAACCATTGCACCAAGCCGCGGATGGACTTTCTTTTCTTTTATTGCCTCATTTACCCGGTAATAAGCTTTGGTCAGTTTCTCATCCACGAGCTTGTGAATAGTTTCTTCATCCCAGAAGAAAGCATATTTATCCTGAACCATTTCGAGGTATGAAACAGTAACTCCTCCTGCACTTGCAAGTATATCGGGGATGATATGGATTCCTTTTTTGTGAAGGATTAAATCAGCTTCAGGGGTAGTCGGTCCGTTTGCAAGTTCACATATTATTTTTGCCTTAATCTTATCTGCATTGCCTTCGTGAATTGAATTTTCAAGTGCAGCAGGATAAAGCACATTAACATCCAATTCAAGGAGTTCTTCATGTTTAATTTCCTTTGAACCGGGGAACCCTTTGATCGTGCCTTTTTTAAGTTTGTAAGTAACAAGATTTTTTGTGTCAAAACCCTGCGAATTATAGATTGCAGCTTTCGAATCACTTGCTGCCACAAGTTTACCGCCGCCTAACATTTCCTGGTGAAGCAAAGCCGCACGCTGACCTGCATTTCCGAATCCCTGTATGGCATAGGTGCCCATAGGGTTCACATTCATTTGTTTACATGCCTCCCGCACCGTAATTACACCGCCCCGCGCAGTTGCATCGCGCCTTCCTTCTGTTCCTCCTATTTGTGTAGGTTTATCAGTGAATGATCCCGGGTGATGCTGATTGATTATAGTTTCATATTCATCCATCATCCACGCCATTGTCTGGGGATTTGTATATACATCCGGTGCAGGCACGTCTTTATCTACACCAATCATCGGAGCGATTGCTCTGACATATTCACGCGAGAGATTCTCAAGTTCTCTTTCAGAGAGTTCTTTTGGATTACAACAAATTCCTCCTTTTGCTCCTCCGAGCGGAAGGTCCAGAACTGCAGTTTTCCAGGTCATCCAGCAGGCGAGTGCTCTTATAGTATCAATAGTTTCTTCGGGATGAAACCGGATTCCACCCTTTGCCGGTCCCCTTGCAAAATTATATTGGACGCGGTAGCCCTGGAATATTTTCACTTTGCCTGAATCCATCTTCACGTGCAGAGTAAAATTGAATTCTCTCTGCGGAAGGCTGAGCAGCATTGTAGTTGGCTCATCCAGGTTTAACATTTTTGCAGCATCAAGTATCTGCTGCTGTGCTACATGAAATGAATTGTATGATTCCATTTTCAATCTTCCTCAAACTTTGATGATTTGTCCTGATCCTTCTGATCATCTTCCTTCAGATCAGCTTCAAGCACTATCCGGTACCAGCAGTTTTTACAGGTAATTGTTCTGTCCACTTTTAATAGAACCTGCTGCCATGGACTTAGTTTATGTCCGCAGTGCGGGCAGGCATCCGGTACTTTTAATATATCTTCCATTCTGTTTCTCTGATATTTTAAATTTCAGGTTTCAGAATAATTCCTTTATTCCTGTGTCTGTTCATTTTCACTGTTACAGGTTTCTCATAATGCAATAATGATGTAAAGGTTTTTTTGACTTCAGGTTTCTGTTTTAAAAGCCAGTCCCAATTAATAAAACCTTCATTTTTATGGATGTCGACAGTAAAATATCCAATCATAAATGAGGTTATATTCTGGAAAAAGTGAGAACCCTGGGATGGTGTAACTGAAAATTCCTTAAATCCAGATTCTACAATGGTCTTTGCTCCGGCAATCTGTTCCCACTTGACCGGAATTCCGAGCCACGGGTCGAGCGTTCCCCATCTTCCCATACCGATGAGTAAATATGGCCTGTTCTGCTGCATCAGCGTTGAATTAAAGAGGCTTACTTCTTTAGCAACCTCGCAAGATTTAGCTCTGTCAAAAGTATTAGGATCAACCAATACAATATCATAAATATTATTTATTATTCCATTGCCCAAAACCTGAGAGCTAGTACAGATAAGACTTTCTTTATCGATATCTTCAATTTTAAAGTTATCTGATTCCCTGTTTATAACAAGCGGTCTCATCTGCAGCAGTCCGAACTCTTTCGGTTTATTCTTACCGGTTGCCATATTAACCGCAAATTCAATTTCTATTGGTGTTCCCATACCCCATGTTCCCATATCCAGCAGCAATTCAAGAATTTCTGGTAGAGGAAAGAGCTTATATTTAAGAAGTGGAGCAAATGTAACCACTCTCATCCCGGGTCGTGATATTCCATCTGAAATCGTATCATTATCAGGGGAGTATGTTGAACCTACATATACTAAAGTTCCGTCAGATTCTGCGGACTCGATCGGGTGCTGCTTAAGTAAGGTATCCTGTGTTGAAAACTCAAATGTATGATTGCTTGCCATCTGCAATGCAAAAAACTCTCTCTGACTTGTATTAAGTGATTCGGTAACTGAATAAAATTGAATCAGGTCTGTAGGATACTTGGGGCAGAATCGAACAGTGTTTCCTCCATCAACAACGGTCTTACCTAATCCCAGTGCAACCGATACTATTCCATCCTGTGGATTTTGCGGCGGAAGTGGATAAAAGTTATACGACTTTGCGACGCCTGAAAAATCCGGGTAAAACCTGTTACTGAAGGCTTCTCCTACCATCTTCTGAATAATAACAGCCATCTTCTCTTCTTCCAGCCTGTAGGAGGTAATCCTTATATAGTTTTTTGCACCCTGGTAAAAAGTAGAAGCATAAACTTTTTTAATTGTGTTAAGAAGATCATTCAGCCGGGCAAGAGCATTATGATGATTATTTGGAAGCATAAATGTCCGGTAGACACCGGCAAAAGGATGGTACTGCGAATCTTCGAGCAGGCTGGAGGATCGAACTGCAAGGGGAGTATGCATCACATCAAGAAATGCTGCAAGTTCCCCAAGTATATCTTCAGGAAAACTTTCAGCTTCAACAAACCTGCGGGTAATTTCTTCATCATCATTACAGTTTAAGGCAAACGTCCTGAGATCATTTTCGTCAAGGAACTGATCGAAGACTTCTGTGCCCAGCACCACACCTGCAGGAACAAATATTTTGATATCCTGAAACTGGTTACGTACGTTGTAATTATTTATCAATGTATTAACAAAACCAAGACCTCTTGCTTTTCCCCCGATTGAGCCCCCGCCTATTCTTGCGAACGTGCTGTTAGGATCAAAGATTTCTTTACGGAAATCCGTGATTATGCCTCTCTGCCTGTTATGCCTGTAAGTTCTGAGTGTATGAATTAGGTAGTTTCTTAATGCCTCAATACTGGGATAATCAGAGACTTTTCTCGGTCGGAGTTTATGTGCCAGCCAGAATTCTGTTCTTGCTTTAAGCCAGTTAGAAAAATGGTTTCTCTCAGCATGGTATTTTATACTTTCTTCAGGAATGATTTTTAACTGCTCTTCAAGGCTGCGTAAATCATTTGCCCTGCCTACTTCGGCACCATCCGGTGTACGGAATACGAAATCACCGAAACTGAAGAAATGATTCAAAAAATTTCCTACTTCGGTTAAAAGAATAGGAGAATCTTTCATTACAAATGAACCGCCGGCTTCCTTTGCGGCTTTTTCATTGTCAGGGTTATTTGAAAGGAGCAGAATTGGAATATCGGTATGTTCCTTTTTTACATTCAGAGCAAACTCAATTCCTGCCTGGGGGTCATTTTGTCCATGATGAGGAAAATCAATATCTGAAATAATACCGAGTATGAACTCTTCATATTTTTCATAGTAATCCCAGGCTTCCTCATAAGTTGAACATAGAAGTATTTTGGGACGTGCGCGCATCCTCAAAAATTTATGTGAAAGATTTATTCCTTCAGAGATTAATCGCTGGGACTGCTCCAGCATCTCAGTGTAAATCAACGGGAGGAAAGATGAGTAATAGCGCAGATTATCTTCAATTGCAATTACAACCTGAACACCGACCATCTTAGTGTCGTGTTCAATATTCATTCTGTCCTCGAGAAACTTTACTATTGCGATTATGATTCTAAAATCACCCTGCCATACAAAGATTTTATCGAAGACAGAAGTATCTTCTGTAAGCAGAAGAGTGTTCAGTTCAAGATTATCGTGTGCAAGTAAAATTAATGGAATATTAAGTCCTGATTCTTTAAGAAGCTTTGCAAAATTAACTGCATGCATATCCTCTATATGCAGAGTTGTAATTATCAGGTCAAACCTGTTTTCCTCTTTTGCAAGTTTAATAGCTTCGTGCCCGCTTGAGACTCTTGTGAGTTCAGGTGAATGGCTGAGATTTAATCCCTGGTATTCATTTCGGATAAGCTCATACAGTCTTCCGTCTTCTTCAAAGAGATAAAGATCATATAAACTGGAAACAAGGAGGATATCCCTGATACGAAGGCGCATAAGGTTCTGAAATCCCTGGAACCGGTTACCATATCCATGCTCAACCCAGAGATCATCGAACGATGTTCTTATTTGCTCGAAATTTGCTTTCATAAAATACCAGGAATCAGAATAATAAGAGACTGTTTTTATGACAGTCTCTTATTTTAACTATGTATATTAAAACTAATCCGAATTAAGGTCAAATCAGACAACACCCTGATCCATCATTGCATCTGCAACCTTCAGGAAACCGCCTATATTTGCACCATTAACAAGATTACCGGGTGTACCGAACCTGTCCGACATTTCAACACAGGTTTTATGAATGCTCTTCATAATTAATTGTAGTCTTTGATCAACTTCTTCTCTTGTCCATGGAAGTCTCATACTGTTTTGTGCCATCTCAAGTCCTGAAACTGCAACCCCCCCGGCATTAGCAGCTTTTGCCGGTCCATAGAGAATTTTCTTATCAAGGAATAATTTTACGCCATCCAGCGTGGTTGGCATATTTGCTCCTTCGGAAACGACATATATTCCGTTCTTCAGAAGATTCTGGGCATCCTTTCCGTTTATTTCATTCTGAGTCGCACTTGGGAATGCACATTGTGCTTTAATATCCCACATAGGGTTATGATCAGCATTTGGATCAAGATCATAGTACACAGCACTCTTATACTTTTCTGCATACTCTTTTATTCTTCCGCGTCTTACATTTTTTAGATCCATTAGAAATTCAAGTTTTTTACGGTCAATTCCTGCCTCATCGTAAATAAACCCGTTTGAATCTGAAAGGGTTACAGCTTTAGCACCAAGATCCTGCAGTTTTTCTACTGTGTACTGAGCAACATTTCCGCTTCCGGAAACGAGGCAGGTTTTGCCTTTAAGTGATTCACCTCTTGAGGCAAGCATTTCCGCAGCAAAATAGACAGCACCATATCCTGTTGCTTCAGGACGGATTAAAGAACCGCCCCAGTTCAAACCTTTTCCGGTGAGAACACCCGTAAATTCGTTTCTTAATTTTTTGTATTGTCCGAAGAGGAAGCCTATTTCTCTTCCGCCAACACCTATGTCTCCTGCCGGTACATCTGTATCAGGGCCTATGTGTCGGAAAAGTTCACTCATAAACGCCTGGCAGAATCTCATGATCTTCATATCACTCTTACCTTTTGGATCAAAATCCGATCCGCCTTTACCACCGCCCATTGGAAGAGTGGTTAAGCTGTTTTTAAATACCTGTTCGAATGCGAGGAACTTAAGAATACCCTGATTTACTGACGGGTGGAACCTTAAACCTCCCTTATAAGGACCGATAGCACTATTCATTTCGATCCTGAAACCTCTATTTATATGTATCTCCCCCTGATCATCAACCCATGGCACCCTGAATGTAATTATTCTTTCCGGTTCAATTATTCTCTCTAGAATTTTTGCAGCTCTGTATTCGGGATGTCTGTCAAATACAAGCGCCAAAGATTCAGCAACTTCTTCAACTGCCTGATGGAATTCCGGTTCGGCTGGATTTTTTGCTTTGACCTCAGCCATTAGGTTTTTGACGAACTCTGACATTTATGCCTCCTGTGTGGTTGTATTGTTGATTACACCTGCGTAAATCAGGAGATAGAGTCTTACGCATTTGATTTGGTGAGTGAAAACTCTCCCCCGGGAATTCAAATCCCCGGCTTTAAAATAATTCCTTTATTCTTACTCCCGTTAATTTTTACAATAACAGGTTGATTAAATTTCAAATGTTTTGTGAATTCCATATCCTCTAAAGGTTTTTGTTTTCCAAGCCAATCCCAGTCGATAAATCCGGAATTCTCTGAAGGATTTACCGTAAAGTAGCCGACCTTAAAAGATGTAATATTCTGGAAGAAATGCGATCCCTGTGACGGCGTAACATTAAAATCCTTGAAGCCTGATTCAACTATAGTCGAAGCACCGGATATCTGATCCCATGTTACAGGAATTCCCAGCCAATGGTCAAGACTGCCCCATCTTCCAACACCAATGAGTAAATAGGGGGTCTTACTGTTCAGTAACTTTGCATTTATTTGGCTTACTTCATAAGCCACATTTCTGCTTTTAGATCTGTCATATTTATTTATATCTACATAAACAATATCGTAAATATCAGTCATCGCACCATTACCCAGAACCTGGCTGCTCTGGCAAAGAATTTTATCCTTTGAATCGTGATCCACATCGAGTTCTTCAATTTCGTGGCTTATTACAAGAGGACGCATCTGAAGAAGAGCAAATTCTTTAGGCTGATCCTCACCGACTTTCAGGTTTACCGCAAATTCTATCTCGATTGGAACACCCATTCCCCAGGTTCCGATATCAAGTATCAAATCAAGAATATCCGCCAGGGGGAATGCTTTATGTTTAAGTATCGGGGCAAAAGTAACAACTCTTCTTCCAATTCGGGAAATTCCATCGTATACGGCATCATTTTCGGGCGAATAAGTTGAGCCGACAAAATAAAGTGTCTGGTCTTTTTCGGCTACAGAGAGATCAAACTTTTGAACAAACTGATCGGGGGACCATTTTGCGTTAGGGGAGGCATTGCCGCTGTACAGGAGGGAATAAAAATCCTGCTGAGCATTCCTTAAAGTTTCTTTAGTTGAAAAGAACTGGAGCATATGCCTGGGGAATTTAGGACAAAACCTTACTACATTGCCCCCGTCTACTACCGTTTTCCCGAGTCCTAGTGCAACCATTGCAATTCCATCAGAGGATTTCTGGGGCGGTACAGGATAAAAATTATATGATTTGGCTACACCTGCAAAATCAGGATAAAATCTTCCGTCTCTTCTGGCTCCGACCAGGCGCTGAATGATTACTGCCATCTTTTCTTCCTCAAGGCGGTAGTCGGTTGCCTTCATATAATCTTTTGCTTTTTTGTAAAATGTCGATGCATAAACACATTTAATACAATTCAGCAATTCAGCAAGACGAATAGCCGGATCAGGGTGATTATTAGGAATCATATAGGTTTCATAAACACCGGCGAATGGCTGGAATTGTGAGTCTTCTAGCAGACTTGATGACCTGACTGCCAGCGGATCTTTTACTACCTCAAGAAACTCAGAAAGTTTGCTCATAAGTTCCGCGGGAATCTTTTCAGCTTCAATGAATCGTTTTGTTATTTCTTCATCATTTGTTGCACTCAAAGCAAAAACATCGAGCTGATTTTCAATCAGGAATTCATCAAAATAATCCGTTGCAATTACAGCTGCAGAGGGAACGTTAAGCTCTATACTTTCAAACCGCTCCTTTATCTTATCATGATTGATAAGTAAGTTAATAAAACCCAGGCCTCTTGCTTTGCCACCGAGCGAGCCCGTTCCTATTCTTGCAAAACTGTTCTTTATATCGAAAGAATCTTTGCTGAATTCTGTTATAATACCACGAAGACGATACTCCTGGTAGTTTCTTAAGGATCCGAGCAGATGTTGCCTTAAATCATCTACCGATCTGAAATCGGAAACTTTTCTGGGGCGAAGTTTATATGCTAGCCAGAATTCAGTCCTAGCTTTCAGCCATTTTGAGAAATGATTTCTTTCTGCATGAAACATCAGGCTTTCATCGGGAATCTTTCTGATGAATTCTTCAAGTGCCTTCATATTTGTAGCTCTTCCGACTTCAGATCCATCGGGGAGCTGAAATATAAAATCGCCGAATCCGAAGTTATTCATCATAAATTCACGGAGTTCATGCAACAGCCGGGGAGAACCTTTCCGTACGAAATTTGCTCCTGCTGAGTAGGCTTTCATAGCAAAATCAGCATTACTTGACTGGAGCATAATAGGAATATCTTTCTGCCGGTTCTTTACTTCACGTGTAAATTTTATTCCGGCCTCAGGATCTCTCTCACCATGATGTCTGAAATTGCTGTCCGTAATAATTCCAAGAATTGACTCCTCGTACTTTTCAAAATATTCCCATGCTTCCTCATAAGTGGTGCTTAAAAGAATTTTTGGCCTTGCCCTCATCCGTAAAAACTTATGAGTAAGATTTACACCTTCGGTTATTAATCTCTGGGACTGATTGAAAATCTCAGTGTAAATGAGCGGTAGGTAGGATGAATAAAATTTTACATTATCCTCTACAAGAATGATGACCTGAACTCCGACAGCTGCAACATCATTCTCAACATTCATCTTGTCTTCTGCATATTTTATAATACCGAGCAGCAGCCTGTAATCGCCCTGCCAGATAAAAATGCGATCGAAGACCGACATATCGTACCGGGATATCAGTTCTTTTCTTTCCTTATTATCATATGCTAGCAGAATAACGGGTACTCTTACTCCCGCTTCCTTCATCTTATTTGCAAAAGTCATCACGTGCATATCTTCGATATGAAGAGTTGTAATAATCAGGTCAAATCTGGTTTTCAGATTTTAGAAGTTCGAGCGCTTCTTCGCCGCTTGCAACGTGAGTTATTTCGGGAGCCTGACTGAGATTGAGGTTCCGGTATTCCTGCCTGATAAGCTCGTATAATCTTCCATCTTCTTCAAACAGGTAAAAATCGTAGAAACTTGAGACGAGTAAAATTTCCCGGATCTTATAGCGCATCAGTTTCTGGAATCGCTTGAGACGATTTGTGAAGATATCTTCTAAGTGAAACGCCTGGATTTTACTCATTTATATATTCTGGCTGCCTAAGTTCTTCAGGCAGCCGTTAAAAAATAAATCTCTCTGTTTAAACTAAGCCCTGATCCAGCATAGCATCAGCAACTTTCAGGAATCCCGCTATATTTGCTCCATTAACATAATTGCCGTGAGTACCAAATCTTTCAGCCGTGTCCAAACAGGTATCATGAATATTCTTCATAATCTCATGCAATCGTGAATCAACTTCTTCCTTTACGCCATGGGAGACGCATACTGTTCTGCGACATTTCAAGTCCGGATGTAGCAACACCGCCGGCATTGGATGCCTTTCCCGGTGAAAACAGATATACCATTTTCCCTAAATACTTTATAAGCTTCAAGAGTTGTAGGCATATTGGCGCCTTCGCAAACACAAATACATCCATTTTTAACCAATTCTTTAGCATCCTCTTCAAAAATTTCATTCTGAGTTGCACAGGGCATTGCAACATCTACCTTAATGCCCCAGGGACGTCTTGCCTGGATGGAATTCCGCCTTAAATTTATCAGCATAATCTTTTACATTATCTTTGCACTGGCTCGCATTTGAAGCATATATTCAATCTTTTCTCCTTTAATACCATCTTTATCATAAATAAATCCATCCGGTCCGGATAGCGTAACAACTTTACCGCCGAGCTGATCAATCTTCTGAACAGCTCCCCAGGCAACATTTCCAAATCCTGAAACGGCAACTAATTTTCCGGTATAAGTCCTGACCGTTAGTTTTAAGCATTTCCTGAGCAAAATAAACAGCACCATAACCGGTAGCTTCAGGACGAATTAGTGAACCACCCCAATTTAATCCTTTTCCTGTCAATACTCCTGTAAATTCATTTTTTAATCTTTTATACTGTCCGAATAGGAATCCGATCTCTCTTCCACCAACGCCGATATCACCAGCAGGGACATCTGTATTCGGTCCGATATGTCGGAATAACTCAGTCATAAAACTCTGACAGAATCTCATAACTTCATTATCACTTTTTCCTTTAGGATCAAAATCAGAACCGCCTTTGCCGCCGCCCATAGGAAGAGTCGTAAGACTGTTTTTAAATACCTGTTCGAATGCTAGAAACTTTAAGAATACCCGGTATTAACAGAAGGGTGAAATCTTAAACCGCCTTTATAAGGACCAATAGCACTGTTCATTTCAATTCTATACCCACGGTTAATATGTATTTCCCCCTGATCATCCATCCACGGTACACGAAAGATAATTACTCTTTCGGGTTCTACCATTCTTTCCAAAATTCTTGCAGTTCTGTATTCAGGATGGCGTTCAAGGACCAGATCCAAGAGATTCAACAACTTCTTCAACAGCCTGGTGAAATTCAGGTTCGCTGGGGTTTTGTGCTTTTACTCTTGTAAGTACACTTTGAGCATATTCAGTCATGACTTTCCTTTAAATGAAAATTTAAGATTAGCTCCCAAAAGGGGATATGTTTAACAAACTTTGTTTCAAAAAAAACGTGCATAATTTTGAAAATTAACACAGGAAAAATTAGCAATCTTTTTGATTAAAAACTCAGTAATTAATAGGAATCCTTATTTTCTTGCTTGCTTCCGTTCTTGTTAATAAGTTTGGACAACAGCTTTTTTAGAGTATAAATAATCAGGAATTACAATGAACAAAGAAATATTGAAAGAAAAAATCGATCAGGCAGTTAATATTTTAAATGAAAAAGAAATCGATATGTGGCTGATCTTTGTGCGTGAAAGCTCAACAATACATGACCCGAGTCTTGATATGGTAGTCAGCGGGAATTGGACCTGGCAGACAGCTTTTATTATAAACCGTGACGGCCAAACTGTTGCAATAGTAGGTTCGCTGGAGGAAGATAATATAAAACGGGTTGGAACTTTTCAGAATATTATAACCTATGTAAAATCGATCAGGGAACCGCTGAACGATTACCTTAAAAAGAAGAACCCATCCAATATTGCAATTAACTTTTCAAAGAATTCTGTACTTGCTGACGGAATTACATACGGGATGTTCAATATTCTGAAAGAACATCTTAACGGCAGCGGATTTGAAAATAAGCTGGTGAGCTCAGAAGAGATAATATCTGCTTTACGTGGAAGAAAATCCCCGACAGAGCTGGCAATAATGAAGGAAGCAATAAAAGAGACAATTAGAATATTCGATGAAACGGGAAAGTTTATTAAACCCGGTGTCACCGAAGTTGAAATAGCAGATTTTATGAAGCAGAAAGTAAAGGAAAGAGGATACGGACTGGCGTGGGAGGATGATCATTGTCCCGCCGTATTTACCGGTCCCGATGCAGGCGGTGCTCACTCTGGTCCCACCAACAATAAAGTTAAGAAAGGACATATCGTTAATATTGATTTCGGCATAGAGTATAAAGGCTACTGCTCCGATCTTCAGAGAATGTGGTATGTATTAAAAAATGATGAAAAGAAAGCACCTCCCGAAGTACAGAAAGGATTTGAAATCATCCGGGATGCGATTCAAAAAGTAGCCGATGTCTTAAAGCCGGGAGTTGCAGGTTGCGATATGGACGATATTGCACGGAATTATATAACGGAAAAAGGATATGAAGAATATCCTCATGGTCTTGGCCACCAGGTTGGTAGAAACGTTCACGATGGAGGAACCGGATTATTCCCCAGATGGGAACGGTACGGAGATACTCCTTATATGAAAGCAGAAGAAGGCCAGATCTTTACAATAGAACCAAGACTTCCTGTGAAAGGCTACGGTGTGTCAACACTAGAGGAGGAGGTAGTTGTTACAAAAAAAGGGTGTGAATTCATTTCACCGCCGCAGAAAGAACTGATGCTTATAAAATAAACGGTTAAAAACCTTAAATCTTAAAGGAGATTTTTTACTGGTAAAAATCTCCTTTTTTTGTCTTCCGCCACTGGATATTATCCGAATTATTTATAACTTCTTTTCAAAGCTTTAGAGATTAAATAATTAATAGAATATCCCTTGAGATAAGAAGGGCATTCTATGCATTAAATTATAATTTAGGAGAACGTTCGTATGAAAAAAATTGGTATGCTGTTTTTTTGTTTCCTTTTTCTGACAGGGATAAAATCCTTTGCTCAAATAACAATTACTGTAAATGATCTTCAGGGCTATACAAATATTGGAAATACTCTTTCTGTTTTAAATGATACCTCAACAACTCAGTTGAATATAGGTGCGCCGGGAGCCACTTCATGGGATTTCAGCGGACTCTCTTCCGATCTTCAGGCAACTCTTACAAGCGTTTCACCTTCAGGCACTCCTTTAGGAAATCACTTTCCTTCTGCTACTGTTTGTTTTTTTGACACAACAACTGTCCAGGGTTATCAACTGGAAAGCTGGGTATATTTCGGTATAAATAATGCGTTGCTAAATTATGGCAGTGCAGGACAGGGTAATGTAGGAACATTTCAAATTACGTTTGTCAGTCATAATAATCCTGCCGCCAAGAACCTCGTTCTTCCTTTAACAATGGGAACTAACTGGAGCGAGGATTATGTTAAAACCGATTCCACAACTGTATCACCTTTACCTACATCTATTACTATAACTGATATTCATGATGAAAGTATGGTAGACGCGTACGGAAATATGACATTGCCCGGGGGAGCTACAGTACCGGCATTGAGATTAAGATCAGATTACAGGAGTACAATACAGGCTAGTGACGGTTTTACCTATTCACGGACAATTTCGTATTTATTCCTGACAACTAACGGCACACAGATTTCAGTAGATGCTGCCGATACAACTTCTCCAAATACAGGTGTTATACCCGTTAGTGGAATTTCTTTTATAAATGCTGGCGTAACAGACGTACGTCAGGCAGATAATACCGTTCCGGAGAATTTTAATCTTGAACAAAACTATCCTAATCCTTTTAATCCCACAACTCAAATAAATTATTCACTTCCTTCTTCTCAGAAAGTAGTTTTAAAAGTATATGATGAACTTGGAAGAGAAACTGCAACTCTTGTAAATAAAGAGCAGTCTGCGGGCAATTATACGGTCGATTTTGATGCTTCCGGATTAGCCAGCGGAGTTTATTTTTACAGGCTTCAGGCAGGAAACTATACTCAGATGAAAAAGATGATAC
>CAVUOZ010000001.1:0-118214 GCA_963743325.1 uncultured Ignavibacteria bacterium | reverse complement strand
GAAGCATCTCCGGATTCTACGACAACAGTAATAACTTTAGCGGTAATTCCCACAACATTTTTTTTCTTATACTGGTCTTCTATAGGTGAATGATCTTCAAACCATTGCGCATTACTGCTTATTGCTTCAATTCTTTTGGTTGCCTCTATATTCTTAAATGACACTATTGATTCATATGAACCTCTGTAGCCCAGAGGATCGTTATATACTTCAATGAACCCGCTCACAGTATCTACAATAGAATCACTATTCTGCACCCAGATTTTATTGTACTCATCCCAGGTCTTTAAATCTCCCGTTTTATAGTACTCTATCAGCTTTGCTAATTCTTGCTTCTGCTGCCCGACTTCTGTAACCGTTACAGCTTTTTCAAGCCAGTATACTATCTTTTCAATAGCCGGTGAATACATTCCCCCGATCATCCATTTCCTCTCAATGATGCTGCCATTCTTATTTATCATCTTGGAATTTAAACCATATGAAACCGGTTCTAAGTCGGAAGGATTGGCGATTTTATCGTAATAATTTTCAACTTCCTTTTCGGTCAGTCCTGAGTAAAAATTAACCGCTGAAGTTTGAATAACATCAGCATCAGGACTGAGATTTACTTTAACCGGAACAATCTCCGGATCAAAGATTATAGGTGCAATCCTTGAAAGAAATTCAAATACAGTCTCACCGTTTTTTAAGGGAAGCAGAGATTTATCCGAGTTGTTTATTAGTCCGACAAAATATTCTTTTGAGAACCCGGGATTAAATTTTTTATTTGAATAATGATGATGTATGCCATTTGAAAACCAGATCCGTTTTATATAAACCATAAAATTATTCCAGTCATTACCCTTTCTGGTTCCATTAAATGATTTAACGACTGCTTCAAGCGTTCTTCTTATTTCAAGGTTATGTTCACAATTCTGATCATAAAAAATATCTCTTCCCGAAAGGGCGGCCTGGTAGAGGTAATAAAGAAGTTCTTTTTGTTTTGCAGTAAGCTCATCAAATCCGGGTGCATTATATCTTAAGATTGCAAGATCTGCAAACTGTTCTGTCTGAAATCTGAAATCTTTACCGTTATTGTTATTCATTGTTTCCGGACCATTCTCATTATGTATTAACGGCCGCCTGTTGAAGCGAGTGAATCTGCTTTCACAGATGTTAATACAGAATCCCTTTGATTTTTTCTTTGAATAATAGTTGGAAGGTATTTTCCGATAATTTCATTCAAATCTTCGTCCTTTAGTTTATCAGCAGTTGAATCTACGGAGAGAAGTTTCCAGGGCGGCGGAGTATGATAATTATACTTTCCATATATAATAACTGGGGTTCCGTAAGCTTTAATTTTTACGCCATCTTTTGTGAGTATCCACTGATCGGCCCAGTAATATATCCATTCCGCATCAGCCTCAAGTAATCTTGCACAGGAGTGACTTGCGGGATAACCGGGCAGGTCAAATTGATGAATTGATATTCCATTAAAATTGTCGATATTAAAAGCCCAGGGTAGTATCCATTCATCATTTACAGTGCTGACAGTTTCCTTTGATTTCCAGTTTGTAAAATACAGCCCTCCAGGAGTCGGCGTTTTTCGTTTACCCATGCTTGTAGGGCCCCATCTGACCAGACGGCCGTTTTCATAGGCTGCGAAGGCCTGAACCGGGTAGGAGAAAATTAATATTTTAGGTATTGAGTCAAGTATAGAAAGCTTTTTCGGGTATGGGGAGAAAAACAGAAAGTCATCAGGCAATGTATCAGGTATGCATAATGTATCCCTGATAGTAATGTGTCTTGTGTCCAGCCTGTTGATTGCAAGAATTTGCCTCATTCCTGCATCACCAAATTTGTCCTTCAATTCAGTCAGTATATGCAGGCTCTTAACCGGTTCCTTGCTGAAGACTACCTTTATTTCCGGTTTAATAGTTTCTACTTTATCTTTCAAAGAGGGAGTTGACTTTTCTTTTTTTTCTTCACATCCCAGGCTCAGGGATAATGCGATTATTAAAGTAAGTAAATTGACTCCCCTGAAAGAGGAAAGATATTTTATCATATAAAATTAATCTCTGTAACTCAGGATTCCCCGATTGATAAGTTCAATTAATAAACTTTTATACCCCTTAAATTGTACTCCATCCCAGCCCAATGCTCTGGCTGCTATTACATACTCAGCTATATCATCAATAAAGAAATGCTCTCCGGGGTTTTTTATTGTGAATGATTCCACGGTTCGATAAATTTTCTCCTCGGGTTTTACTGCTCCCGCTTCATAAGAGACCACTATTTTATCAAAATGCCTGAGGAAACCATATTGCTTCCAGCCGTATTCATAATGAATAATATTCGTATTTGAAAGCAGTACCAGTGTAAAACTCTTTTTTAATTTCGGTAGTAAATCTACAACTTCTTTATTTTCCGAAAAAATGTCAGAATAGTATTCACAAAAAGTTTTTTTATCGATCTTCTGATTCAATGCCGACAGCATTATTTCAATAAATTCCCCTTCAGTCAAATCCCCCCTTTCGAATGCCCGGTGGTACTGATAATTATCATTATAATACTTAAGAAAATGATTTCCCAACCCTTGTTCTATTCGTTCAAGTTTGTCTACTGCAGCCTGATAATCAAACTGCAGAAGAACATTACCAAGATCAAAAACAATTGTGGAAAAATCAGCCTTCATATTTCTTATAATTCAAATTTTGAATCGGGTATTCCCGTATTTATTTTAATTGAATTAACTTTAAATTCAATAGTCTGAGGCCCGATAGACTGTTTTATGATAAAAGGATATTTAACTCCTTCAACTTCTTTATAATCGCTGTAAAAAATTTCCTGAGTAAAAGTTCCCTGTGGTGTTGTAATATTCTTTGATTCTTCAATTTTGAATCCGGTTTCCGGATCATAATACTGGATCCACTTTGTACCCGAAGGAAGGGTCATTTCTATTTTATATGCATCTTTCCCATTCACCTTTTCCATTCCGCCAAGTTTAAGTTTGACACCCAGTGAATCAAGGTTTAGTAAAAGATGTATTGTAGCCTCGTATTTAAGTTTTTCAAGTTCATTACCCTCTATGTTCATTTCCTGACCTGCTGCCTTCATTTGTCCCCTTTCGCCATTGTATATAATTTCCTGAATCATACCGCCGGCATCGACTTCCTGTTTAAAAAGGTTGGATTCTTTCTGGTACATGGTTGTAGTGACATCGAAACCCTGTACGGTACCTCTCATAACAGTAGTTCTGTCGTGAACATTAGCCAGGCTGTCCCTCCCGCCGATTGCTTTTACATAATGGTTAATAATGTCCATTGCAGAAAGATCACCGGGTATCGAGGCAAGAGAAGTATCAATTTTATTACCGTATTTATCATAGTACAGAATTGGTCCGAATTGTTTCAATCCCTGTTTTATCTGGTCGGCATTTCCTACAACAACAATGTTTGAATGGTACGGCTTTATGAATTTATCCGCTGCATCCTTAATCTCCTGCGGAGTAACCTCGGCCACATTCTTCAGGTAGTCCGCATAGTAGTTTTCAGGGAGATTATATTTATCAATATTTATTGCAAATGATGCAATGGTCCGGGGATTTTCCAATGATATTGCAAAATTGCCTGACACATAATTTTTAATAGTCTGAAGTTCACCGTCGGAAACAGTTTCCGTTTTAATCCGGTTCATTTCGTAGAAAATCCGGGTAATGGCACTGTCCGTGACTTCATTACGAACATTTGTAAATGCTGCAAAGCTGCCGGCATATTCATCCTTCGAAAGTCTCGAGTTAGCTCCGTAAGTGAAAGAATGTTTTTCTCTTAAGTCCTGGAATAACCTGAATGTGCCGCCTCCAAGGATTATGTTCATCAGTGCTGCCGGGATTACATCACTATCCCCGGGTTTCAACTGAACCGGGTAAGTAACATTAACAACAGACTGGACGGAATTTGGTCTGTCAACAAGATCAACAGTTGTTTGTTCAGGCGGCAGAGGAGAAGGATAATTAAACTTTGGCACTGTTTTTCTCTGCCAGCTGCCGAGAGATTTTGTAACAAGTTGTTTGGCCTTTTGCTCATTTATGTCACCCACAACGGCCAGATAAGAAATATTTGGCGCGAAGAATGTTTTATAATATTCTTTACACTTTTCTAAAGTTATATTTTCCACTGTTTCTTCGGTTTCCGGTTCTCCATAGGGATGATCTTTACCAAAATTTACTACATTTTTTACCGTTCCAGCTATAGCATCGGGATCATCTTTCTGACTGGCAAGATCCGACTCCATCCGCGTTTTGATTTTATCAAGTTCTTCCTGTTTAAATTCCGAGTTAAGAATAATATCAGACATTATTTTAAATAAAGTATCGATATGCTCTGTCAGACTCATAGCATACACACCGGTAGAAGAAGTCGAAAGTTCAGCACCAATAAAATCAATCGCTTGGTCCAGTTCGTCCTTGCTTCTGTTTTTTGTACCTGTTCTGAGAAGTTGTCCCGCAGCGGATATGTATCCTGCGGTATCACCTTCAAGAATCGGATCTCTGTCAACCAGCAGTGAAAATGAAACTCTCGGCAGTTTATGGTTTTCCACGACGAAAACCTTTAGGCCGTTGGGAAGTTCAAAATGTTCATAGTCACCGAGCTTTATTTCAGGAGCCGGGCCCGGCCGTGGAGGCTTGCTTCTATCGACCTGCGCACTAAGAGGGATTATAATTAAAACAGCAAAAAGAAAGGATATGATTCTATGCATGATTATTTACCTCCCTTCTGCTTTGGGAGATAACAAAGCACGACACGGTTATTATTATTTAAATATTTGTCTGCAACACGTTTTATATCTTCCTTTGTAACTTTCATTAGTTTATCCAGCTCTGTGTTAATTGCGCCCGGATTTCCATAAATAGTATAATAATAAGCCAGATTTTCAGAGATGCCCTCGTCAGTAGCATTCTGATTCACATAATCGGTTTCAACCTGATTTTGCAGTTTCTGCATTTCCTGATCCGTAATTAAGGAATCTTTGACTTTATTAATTTCCCGGTCAATCAGATCCTTGAGTTCATTTGAATCAACACCCTGGTTGGCAATCGCCAGAGAGATAAACAAACCAGGGTTCTCAAGAGCGGCTGGAAATGCACCTACATATACAGCTTTCTGTGTTTCATCTACCAGAGTTTTGTAGAGTCTTGAGCTTCTTCCGCCTGAAAGGAGAGTATTTAACATCCGGATAGGATAATAATCTTCTGTTCCCACGGCAGGGATGTGATAAGCTTCAACAATTGCCGGAAGCTGAATATTATCATACGCGGTATCAACTACTTCCGTACTTTGTGCAGTTTCTCCAGTTTCAGGTCTGTATATAACTCCTGATCCGCGCGGTATTTCAGAGAAATATTTATTAATTAACTCTTTCACTTCATCTATCTGAATATCTCCCGCAATTGAAAGCACGGCATTTTGAGGAACATAATATGTTTTATAAAAATTTCTGAATTCCTCTATGCCCGCTTTATCAATATATTGTGCTGAACCAATAGGCATCCAGCGGTATGGCGAAATTTTATAGGCATCCTTAAAAGTAATTTCCCAGATTTTTCCATATGGCTGATTATCAAGTCTTTGTTTTCTTTCTTCCTTAACCACTTTTCGCTGAGTCTCAACTCCTGTGCTGTCAATTTTCAAATGAAGCATTCGTTCGGATTCGAGGTATAACCCTAATGCTAATTGATTTGAAGGGAGTACCTCGTAGTAATATGTTCGGTCAAAATCGGTATTAGCATTTAACTCGCCGCCGGCATTTTCTACCATTTTCATATATTCACCTCTGCCGATGTTAGGTGAGCCTTCGAACATCAAGTGTTCAAAAAAATGAGCAAAGCCGGTTCTATCAGGGTTTTCATTTTTCGATCCCACGTGATACATTACAGAAACGGCTACTATCGGAGTGGAGTTATCCTGATGCAAAATTATGTGTAAACCATTATCCAGATTATATTCAATAAATTTTACATTTTCCTGCGGTAAAACCGGAATTGTAAGCACAATAATCAGGAATATCACAAAAAGTGACTGCCTTTTTTTCATAAAAAATCCTTAAAAACCAAAAGTTATATAAACATAAAACATCTAAGATAGGATTATTATCCCGATAATTAAATATCAAAATTGGTTATGATGCGGTGGTGTGTGATTTGGTAATTTATTTTTATTTAGCGCGTGATTTAAACTTTTGTACGATTGCCTCTCTTAATATTCCTATTGTATTATTCATTATTTGCCGATATTTAGAACTCAATTTACCGCAAATAATATAATTAATTTTTAATGAAACATTTTCTTATACTCTTTATTCTATGTTCGTTTTACGGCTCAGCAGCAGCTCAGCAGATTTTAATTGAAGGTAAAGTAACGGATGAATCACAAAATCCGTTACCATTCACCAATATTAGAGTTAACGGCACATCTCTCGGTACATCAGCAAACAAAGAAGGCAGATATGAACTTAAACTTAATCCCGGGACTTATAAGCTGATAGCATCTTACATTGGATATATTTCAGATACCCTTGAGGTAAATGCGGATACAGATGTATTTAATAAAAACTTCGTATTAAAACAGACCATGATTAACCTTCCTGAAATAACGGTACTTCCGGGAGAAAACCCGGCATTAGAATTAATAAGGAAAGCTATTATAAGAAAGAAAGAGCGTAATTCATTATTGAACAGCTACGAATTTAAGGCATATACAAAAGGGATCATAAAAACACAGGGGGATATCAGTTCAGGTAAAAATAGCATCGGGATAAATGTCGGAGCGAATGATACTATTCCCCTTAAAATTTCGGGAATAATAGAAAACGAGAGCGAAGGTTTCTTTAAAAGACCGGATGAATACAAAGAACTGATTTTAGCCAGAAAACAGACGGCAAACTTTCCTCCTACGATTAATGTACTTACAGGGGGAAGACTTATTCAGGATTTCTATAGTGAAACAGTAAATTTCCTTGGTGAAGATCTTCCCGGGCCTCTCGCTGATAATGCTCCTGTCTATTATTATTATTATATCGAAAACATGCTGGCTATGGATAACACAACAGTATATAAAATACACATTGCACCTGATGACCACTATGACCCGGGTTTTACAGGAAGTATTTATATAACGGAAAAAAATTATGATCTGATAAAAGTTGATCTCAATCTTAATAGGGCGGCAAATACAGGCGGGATTTTCGATACGGTGTCGGTATACCAGCAGTTTTCAGTCTTTGCAGATTCAATAGTAATGCCGGTGGATTACAGGTTATATGTTACGGCAAATTATTTAAACCTTGCACGATTCGGATTTGAACTCTCAACAATACTTTATGATTATAAAATTAACCCGTTACTTCAGGATAATTTTTTTGACAAGGCAATAATAAAAGTCATTCCGGATGCAGATGAAAGGGATTCTGCATACTGGAAATCAATACAGGTAATTCCAGGCACACCGGAAGAAAAAATAGCTTATGAAAGGATTGACAGTGTGGAAAGTATTCCAAAGACTTTTCAGGATAGATTTTCATGGCTGTCTTCCCGGGTATATGTTACGGATAATTTTGAGGTAAGTGCGCCCCTTGGCATGTATCACTTCGACAAGGTTGAAGGTCATGCTATTGATTACGGACTATTTCTTAATGATGCCCTAAAGAAAAGATTAAACGGCTCAGTGAATTTTTCATATGGTTTTTCGGACAAAAAATTTAAGGAAGATTTGTCGATTGAATATCTCCTGGGTGATTACAGAACTTATTCAGTGGCATTCAATGCTTACAATAAAATAAAAGTTCTTTTTGGTGAGTCTGATCAGTACGGTGATCTGCTCTCATCTTTGCTTTCGCTGATTTCAAAATATGATTTCAGAAATTACTACTACACAAACGGTTTCGATCTTAACTTTTCCGGTGAAGTATTCCCGGTACTGTCTTTGAGTGCCGGTTTCAAAAATCATACTGATAATAGCGCCATAAATAACAGTAATTTCTCGTTCTTTAATAAAGATGATACTTATTCTCCCAACCAGGAAATATATGAAACACGTATAAACGCAATAAATGCAGGTTTCCAATTTGATTTCCGGGATTATTTAGAGGATGGTTATTTTAGAAGAAGAATATCGCAGGGGGGTTCATATATAATATTAAACGGGAATATTGAACTATCCGATAAAAAAATCTTCAATAGCGGGCTTGATTATACAACTTATAAACTTGTTGCAAATGGATCAGTCGGTACTTTTAAATCCGGCTACCTTAATTTCCGGCTGATGGGAATTTACAACAGGGGAAGCTTGCCCTACCAGTTGCTATATGCCCTACCGGGAAATTTAGATATACTTTTCCAGGATTTATCATTTAGAACTTTGCAGTTAAATGAAATATTCGGAAGCACGGTAGTCACGGTCAACCTTGAGCATGACTTCCGGGATTTAATATTCCGTGAATTAAGGATTCCCGGCTTAATGGATTGGGAAATTCAGCTGAATACTTTTTTCAATGCAGCTTACACTGAAATAGGGACTGAAACAACTGCAATACTGCCCGTTGATGTTAAAACCCTTCCGCACCCATTTTATGAATTGGGATTCGGATTATCCCAGGTTCTGATACCATTGGAAATTGAGTTTGCATGGAGATTAAATTACAGGGGTGAGAATAATTTTAGAATAGGTATAAATTCTCTATTCTTTTAGCGAAAAGTTTAAAAAATAAAAGCGCTCCGGAAAAAGAGCGCCTAAAAAAAGAAAGCTAACCAGGAATTAACTCTTAGGTTTTGCTTCACTGACAATAATGCTGCGGCCGCTAAGTTCTGTACCGTTCAGAGCAGTAATTGCAGCATTTGCTTCGGTTTCATTTGACATTTCGACGAAACCGAAACCTCTGGATCTGCCGGTCTGACGATCAGTGATAACCTTCGCGGAAACTACAGTACCGTGTGGTTCAAAAGCTGCGCGAAGAGAATCATCAGTAACCGCCCAGGGGAGTGATCCAACAAAAAGCTTAGTACTCACTAACTTACCTCTGAAAAATAATTAATAAAATAACCACGGTGTTTAAACCGTGGGGAAAAATACCATTATTAAACAAAAAAACAAAGAAAATTTTATTTTTTAGGAATTTGGCAGATTAATAATTTCTGGTTAAAAATAAAATGTGATTTTTATCAAAAAACCGATTTCTATTCAAAAATGTTTGAAATTGTTTCAGAAATTGAATTTACAGGAATGATCAGAGCTGCATTTTTTGATTTTATTGATTTCAGGTTGTTTTCAGGCAATATGATTTTCTTAAAGCCAAGTTTTTCTGCCTCTGCTATTCTTTTTTCAATATTTCCTACACTCCTTATTTCTCCGCCCAAACCTACTTCCCCGATCACCACAATTGAATTATCAACGGGTTTATCGAGAAGGCTTGACGCGATGCTGCAGCAGACTGCCAGATCAACTGCGGGTTCATCGATTTTTACACCCCCTGCCATGTTCAGAAATACATTGTTAGCGCTTAACCTGTAACCTCCTCTTTTTTCGAGTACGGCCAGCAGGATTGACAGTCTTCTGTAATCGAATCCTGTAGCAACTCTCTGTGGATTCCCATAATTGGACGGTGTTACGAGAGCTTGTACTTCCAGTAAAAGAGGGCGTGTTCCCTCAATACTTGCGGTTACAACAGAACCGGAAATTTTAGTCCCCCTTTCGCTTAAAAAAAGCTCGCTGGGGTTCTTAACTTCAACTAGTCCCTCTTCGTGCATTTCAAAAATTCCTATTTCATTTGTACTGCCGAAACGATTTTTCTGTGCACGAAGAATCCGGAATGAATGATGGGATTCCCCCTCAAACTGAATTACTGCATCTACAATATGCTCGAGAACTTTAGGCCCGGCGATAAATCCTTCTTTTGTAACGTGGCCAATAACTATTACGCAAAAATGTTTCCTTTTAGCCTCATCCATTAAAAGGGAGGTTGATTCCCGAATTTGAGTAACTGTACCGGGAGAATTTTCGAATTCACTTCTGTACATTGTCTGGATCGAATCGATTATTACTACTGCCGGTTTTGTATTATTTATTGCTGCAATTATAGTGTTCATGTCGGTTTCAGGGAGAACATAAAATTCATCTGATTTTAATTTTAAACGATCAGCTCTGAGCTTAATCTGTTTGGCTGATTCTTCCCCTGTCACATAAAGAACTCTGTCGTTAATCATTGAAGCTGCCTGCATTGCCAGAGTTGATTTACCAATCCCCGGATCGCCGCCAAGCAGAATAACCGAACCGGGCATTAAACCGCCGCCAAGAACCCTGTCGAATTCTGTAATCCCTGTTTTAATTCTTTCATCCTCTCTGGCTGATATTTCATTTATTTTGGGAACAGATATCTTGTGTGAGACAGGGGCTGCTTTACGTGGTCGGCTTTCTAATATTTCTTCACTAAATGAATTCCATTCTTCGCACTCAGGACATTTGCCCAGCCAGCGTAATGATTCATATCCGCAGTTTGAACAAACATATTTAATTCTTGTTTTTGACATACTTTTTTAATCAATAAGACACTAAGAACACATGTTTTCACAATGGAAATTTATTAGTAATCTTTTTTGTTATAAAGATCATTTATATAACATTTTATTGAATGCATTAACTAAGAGTCTATTAGTGTACTAAGTGACTTAGGTGAATATTCTTACAAAAAACTTTGAATGATTTTTTCCACTTCCTTCAAAGCATCAGGGATTTTTGAAATATCTTTTCCTCCTGCTGTCGCCAGATGCGGTCTCCCTCCACCCCCTCCTCCGAGTATTTTCGCAAGAGAGCCGACTATTTTGCCTGCACTCAGTTTAGTAGTTTTCAGGAGTTCATCATTTACAACACAGACGATTCCCACTTTATCCTCTATTCTTGAAATGAGGACACCGACAGATTCTTTAGTTCTATTCCTGAGTTCATCGCCGAAAGATTTTAACTCATCCATATTCCCCGCATCGACTTCGCCCTTATAGATACTTATATTATCCAGCTTACCAGGATTCTTAAGAATGTTTTCAACCTGTCCTAATTTTTCTTTTAATTTGAATTCAGAAAAATCTTTCTCGAGCTTTTTCTTTTCATCCTGTAAAACAGCAATTCTTTCTTCCGATTCCCTCATTTTATTTAATTGAGAAGCGATGTATTCCTCGACCCCAAGCCCTGTGACAGCCTCTATTCTTCTCACTCCGCTCGCTATAGATGATTCGCTTATGATTTTAAACAGACCAATCTCTGAGGAGTTTCTTACATGAGTACCGCCGCAAAATTCCATACTGAAATCACCGAACTGTACAACATTGACCTTATCACCGTACTTATCGCCAAAAAACATTAATGCACCCATCTTTTTAGCCTGATCGAAGGGAATATCCCTGTGATGCTGCAGAGGAATATTCCTTCTTAATTGTTCATTAACCAGGGATTCAATCCCTTTCACCTCTTCCTCTGATAATTTTGAGAAGTGGGTAAAATCAAAACGGAGACGGTCAGGACCTACGTATGAACCTGCCTGGTGTACATGTGTTCCAAGGATTTTTCTTAAAGCAGCATGTAAAAAATGAGTCGCAGTATGATTTCGCATTATGTCCCATCTTCTTCTTTCATCAACGTGTGCAACAACTTCAATCCCCGTAGTGATAATTTCCTGCGTCCCGCTTTCAACGATGTGAATTGTTTTATTATCAACTTTTGCAACATCAACAACCGGTAGAGAATTTCCCCGAACGATTAATTTTCCATGATCATCAATCTGGCCGCCGGCTTCAACGTAAAAAGGAGTTTTATCCAGTATAACCAGTTCATTTCCATTCTCTTTTTTGTATCCGATTATTTTTCCTTTTGATTCAAGTTCATCATATCCTGTAAATTCTGACCTTGCATGTTCCACAATTTTGAATGAATTCAAATCATTTATTGATAGATTAACCGAAGTAAACTTTTCTTTCAAAGCATCTCTTCCTCTTTGCTGCTGAATTTTCATCAATTTGTTAAATCCATCATCATCAATCGTAAATCCGTTTTCTTTCGCCATTATATTGGTAAGATCAACCGGGAAACCGTATGTATCATAAAGTTTAAAAACATCCTCTCCGGGTATAACTTTCAGTTTAGTTTTTTTAAGCTCTTTTATGAGACTCTCAAACAGCTCAATCCCCCTATCAAGTGTCACGTTGAAACTTTCCTCTTCAGCTTTGATCACTTTTTTAATGTAGTTTTTCTTTTCTTTTAACTCCGGGAAGATGTTTCCCATGTTTTTTACAAGAATATCCACAAGTTCAAACAAAAAAGGTTTATGCAGATTAATTTTTCTGCCATAGCGGGAGGCACGTCTGAGAATTCTTCGTAAAACATACCCTCTTCCTTCATTACCCGGTACTGCACCATCTGCGATAGCGAATGTCAAAGCTCTTATATGATCGGCGATGACCCGCATCGGGATTTTATCTTCATTGGTTCCGTAACTGACTCCAGACATTTCTGAAATCTTGTTTATTAACGGCATAAAGATATCGGTATCATAATTTGATGTTTTTTTCTGCAGAACGGCACATACTCTCTCGAAGCCCATGCCTGTGTCTATATGTTTTGACGGGAGATCGTGGAGTTTACCGGATTCATCCCGGTCATACTGAATAAAAACAAGATTCCAGATTTCAATACATTCAGATGTGCCCGCATTTACATGTTCAGGATTATTATAATCATCGCCCAGATTGATGTGAATTTCAGAACAGGGACCACAAGGACCGGTTTCTCCCATTTCCCAGAAATTATCCTTTTCATCAAATTTCAGGATATGTTCCGGATTTATATCCGTCCGGGTTTTCCAGTATTCAAATGCCTCATCGTCTGTCCGGTAGATCGTTGCCCACAATCGTTCTTTCGGGAGATTCCAAACTCTTGTAAGGAGTTCCCATGCCCAGCTAATTGCTTCAGCCTTATAATAATCGCCAAATGACCAGTTACCGAGCATCTCAAAAAAGGTATGATGGTAAGTATCATTGCCAACTTCTTCCAGATCGTTATGTTTACCGCTTACACGGATACATTTCTGAGTGTCCGCAGCCCGGCTGTAATCCCTTTTTCCTAATCCCAGGAATACATCTTTAAACTGGTTCATACCCGCATTGGTGAACAAAAGTGTAGGATCATCAAAAGGGACAACCGGAGCACTAGAAACTATCCGGTGATCCTTATTCTTAAAAAAATCTAAAAACTGCTGTCTTATTTCGCCTGAAGTCATATAATCCTGATTTTTTTACTGAACTGTAAAGATAATAAATATCATTATAAGCTTAAATGAATGCAGTGTCCATTGGAAATTAATATGCAGATATATCCCGGGCAGGTATTACCAGTGATATTACCGGGATTAGTAATTACTTATCTCGTTGCTTTTTAGTGCCTTTAATAATAGTTTTGTATTAGATTAAGAACAAAGGATAGTGGGCAAATTTGACAACTACTACAGCAACAAGCGATCTTGAAATAATGAAAAAAGTCGCTTCCTATGATTCCAAAGCACTGGAGGCACTTTATAATCGTTATTCAACAATTCTTTACACATTAATCAAAACCATAGTGTCTGACCAGAAATTTGCAGAAGAAATTCTTTCAGATGTATTTGTAATTATCTGGAGAAAAGTAAACCATTTTAATTTCGAAAATGGAAATGTTTATACCTGGCTCATTACGTTGGCGAGGAATAAAGCAGTTGATACTATCAGAATGAAGAGGAGCGGAGTTGAGCCTCAGCCTTATTCTGATGAATATGAAGATAAATTTATCATACCTGTCATAAAATCAAATGGTAAATCTCTTGAATTAAAGGATGCACTGAACCGAACCGTAAAAATGCAAAAAGCGATGGAGGACTTAACGGATGCACAGCAGTATGTGATTCATCTGGCTTATTTTGAGGGCTTAACCGAAAGTGAAATAGCCGCAAAGCTGAATATTCCCGTCCCCACAGTAAAATCAAAAATACGGATTGCCTTAAATAATCTAAAAGAAAATCTTTCGAAGGGGTATACTATATGATAACAAGGCAGGAAGCATCAGATCTGATTTATGCAGGAGTACTTGGCTGCCTTGACCTGGTTGATCAGACGAAACTTAATGAATATATAAATTCGGGAGGTGAGTTACCCCCGAATATGGGGGAACTACAGAATATTGCTGCTATGCTGCCGATTATCCTTCAGGCTGAAAAGCCCGATCCCGAATTAAAAGACAAGGTCGCCCGCAAGCTATACCGGATAAAAGATGAAATACGGGCTAAAATAAATACAGGAACCGTACTGCCGGCAGAAATTTTTTATCGCAATTCCAGGGAAAACAGAAAAGTTTCTTCAACACCGGGAGACCAATTATCACCATCTGAAGATGTTGAAAAAGCCCCCCAGGAAACTGGAGGCGCTGAGAAAAAGTCTTCAATTGAAACAGAAAAAGAGGTTCTAAAAGAAGAAATCCACAATGAGATTAAGTCAGGGGATTTTGAACCGGTGGTACCGGTACGTAATACATTTGAATCTTTTAAATCGACACGAGAAAAAGTACTTGAAGGAAACTTTGAAAATGTTCCTGAAGAAAAAGAGGAAGTTAAGCCTGAAGTCAAAATTCCTACCAGAGAAAAGATTAAAACTTATGATAGAGTAATCACCAAAGAGAAACCATCTTATAAAACTTCATCGAAAGATACTCCCTATAAAATTACTTCCACTAAAGAGCGTGGTAAAAGCTTTGAAAGAGCATACAAGAAAAAATATATGACAGAGGAAACCTCAAATAAAAACCAGGGAATAAAGCCCTGGTTAATGATCTCTCTATTCATTATTGTTCTCTTAGCACTTATTGTTTTGTATCTCAATTTCTCCTCAGAGATTAATGAATTGAAATTTACCAACGATTCTTTAAAACAGCAGGTTAATGATTTATCTGTAAAGTTCAGCAGCACACAGGAAATTCAGAGTATTCTTGAATCTTCTGATGTAAAAGTGATTAATCTTCAGGGAACGGGCATCAACCCGGTCGGTAAAGGGAAATTGATAATTAGCGGATCACAAAATAAGGGTTTTTTACAACTCTCAGATATGCCTGCATTAGGTAAGAACAGTTCGTACCAGTTATGGATGCAGCTGCCAAGCGGGAAATATTTTTCTCTGGGTGTATTTAATCCTTCAGGAAGGGTACAATATTTCCCATTTAAAATTCCACAGTCGGAGGAAAACAATATAACCGAATTCATGGTAACCGAAGAATCTTCAGCAGGGGCTGCGGATCCGGGTAATAAAGTATTTTTAACGGGATCCCTTCAGTAATTTATGATCATATCTATCTTTTCAAAAGTATAGTTATTCCGGAAATCACGAGAAGTACCGGCCAGTAAACTTCAATTATCTTTAATATTGATTCACCAAATATTACAGCCTGTATCTGTCTTGCTGTGAAAATAAAAATAATTCCGGCTATTGTAAGAATTATCGAAGCAAAAAGAATGGTTTTATTATTTGTATCATCAAAAAAAACTATAAAAAGGCTTATGCCGGCTATTAAAACAGAAGAAGGGATGAAAATATTCATAGGTCTGATAAAATCGAAATGGGCGGGCAGAGAAATCAGAATTCCAGATAGGAAAATCGCCGATCCAAAAAAAATTAGAAATTTATTTTTTTCTCCAAAAGAAGTATAAACGGTTGCCACTCCATAAAAAATCAAACCATACCCAATAAGTTCTTCGGAATCAATTCCAGTTATTCCTGTTATATTCAGTAGAATTGAAGCTCCCATAAATAAAAGAAGAAATGTAAGAATAGTTATTTGAGAATGTTTCACTTGATTTACTGAAAAGTTGATAATTAAATTTCCCTTGTATTTATGATGCGTCGTTCCGTTATAATCCTGTCAATGCGTATATCCGGTCTTTCATATTCTATCCTGTTAAATACCTGAAATTCAAAAGCCAGAACAACTTTAGGAGCAAATGAATTCCGGAGTAATAAATTATAATTCATTCTTTCGAACCCGATTCCTTCACCCAATAGTGATACAGCCACACAGGGAACGATTATCAGATCAATATCAATCAGATCTTCTTCAATTCCCATCCGTGGTTCGAGGAAATCAAGATCATTTCTTATTAATTCATTATATCCGGTGAACTGAAATCTCTTCGGCATTGCGTCTGTGCGTTTTGGTAGAAAAACAGATTTTCCTTGGTTCTGGGCAATATTGATTAAAGATTCGGTGTCAACAATTTTCTCTGAAACCGAAAAATAAGCAAATATTTTATCAGCATAGTTAAACACGTCAGAATTTGTTAATCTTTCAATTATTGCAGAAGACTTATTTTTCACCTCTATTCCCGTTAACTCACCCGCCCGCTCACAAACTATATTTCTTACAACAGCCTTTGGTGTCGGTGCTTTATTCTTCAGAGTATAGGGCATTTGCAATTTATTATATATCATAGTATCCGCTGTCCCATACTTGATGCAATTAGGTCTACGGCAAATTCCGCACTTCTGTTCTTTCTGTCAAGTATAGGATTAACTTCTGATATTTCGAGAGAAGACATACATCCGCACTCAGCGATTGATTCCATAAGCAGATGTGCTTCACGGTAGCTTAATCCGCCTGAAACAGGTGTCCCGACTCCAGGTGCTATATCCGGATCGACACTATCCAGATCAAAGCTGACATGTATGTGGTCAACTTTCTCTCTGAATTGTTTTAGAATGCGGCTGATAATTCTATGTATTCCCAGTTTATCAACATCGGACATTGTAAATACAGGTAGACCCACTTTCTTGATATTGACTCTTTCCTGTGGGTCGATACTTCTGACACCTATCAATGCACAATCGTCCGCTTTGACTTTGGGAGAAAATCCATAGAAGTCGACCAGTCGTTCATTACCTAAGCCGACTGCAGCAGCCATCGGCATTCCGTGAATATTACCTGAGGGAGAAGTGACATCTGTATTCATATCAGCGTGTGCATCTATCCAGATAACACCCAGTTTTAATTTGTTCTTTTTGCAGAAGGAGGATATCCCGGCAATAGTTCCGATTGCCATTGAATGATCACCCCCTAGGCAGAGAGGGAATTGGTCTTTTTCAAGAACTTTTTCGATTTTCCCGGCAAGAATTCTGGATGTCCTTAGGATCTCATTTGCATATTTCAGCTTTGGGTTAATGATTTTCTGTCTTTCAACATTTTGAATAAAAATATCCCCGCTGTCAATAACTTTATACCCCAACTTCTCCAGCTTTCCCTTTAGATTTGCTATACGGAGGGCGGAAGGTCCCATATCCACTCCTCTTCGGTCTGCACCAAGATCCATCGGAAAACCTATTAAATTCACCATTTTACTTTGCATTCTTTTGTTCATTACGGGGGAAATATTTTTATGAGTTGTCAAAATCCACCTGACAAATTAAAAAGTTTATGAGTCATTTACCAATAAACCTCAAGGCTTAGTACTATGATCTCATGCAAAAAGTTGAGGAAAACGGCCGATAAATTATGAGTTATAAACATTTTTACTTAATTCGTATATTTTAGGCAGGTTTTAAGAAAGTTAAACAGGAAAATCCTATTTATGCAGTCATTCCGAAAAGAACCGACAATAAGTATTGGCATCGTAGCCGACAAACAGATCAATTTTGATCTTTACGGGGATTTTAAGGTCAAAGGCATAAAGAAATTCTTCAGCGGCAGATTTTCTGCTGAAATAGTTAATGATAAAATCAGATGTAAAAGGGACGATGATTCCCTTGAGACTGATAAAGAAATTATCTTTGAACCTGATGATATCGATCTGGAATCTTTTTTGATAAAAGATGTAACCATTGGAGTAAGGTTTCACTGGCAAAGAAAGGAAAAGCAAAGATTCCAGGGTACTTTAAAGCTTCTGAAAAATAAGGATAAGATAGTTGTTATTAATTTAATTCCCGTTGAAAAATATCTGACGAGTGTAATCTCCTCAGAGATGAGTGCAAAATCCTCACTGCAAATGCTTAAATCGCTCGCGGTTGTATCCAGGAGCTGGCTGCTTGCACAGATAGAAAAATCAAAATCTATTAAGATGAAGAAAGAAGTTTATTCATCTGAAACGCGTACGGAAGATGAATTTATAAAATGGTATGACCGGGAGGAGCATGAATTATTTGATGTCTGTGCCGATGATCATTGCCAGCGGTACCAGGGAATTACAAAAATTTCCACCCAGGCAGCACGACAGGCAACAGCAGAAACATTCGGATTGGTACTTCAATACAATAATAAAATCTGTGATGCACGTTTTTCAAAATGCTGCGGAGGTATAACCGAAGCTTTTCATAATGTCTGGGAACCGCAGGTACACGAATATTTGACTTCGATAATAGATTATAAATTTGAACCTGAAAATTATAATCGTGACTTCGCAGTTGAAAAGAATGCTCAGAAATGGATAAAGGGTAATCCTCCGGCTTATTGCAATACAAATGATGATAAAATTCTTTCACAGGTTCTTATTGATTATGATCAGGAGACAAAAGATTTTTTCCGCTGGAAAGTTGTATACAGTCAGAATGAACTATCTGAGCTTATAGTAAAAAACAGCGGAATCGATTTTGGAGAGATCATCGATTTAATTCCGGTCGAAAGAGGGGATTCTTCTAGGTTAATTAAATTAAAAATAATAGGTTCCAAAAAAGAGTTAATTCTCGGTAAGGAGCTTGAGATACGAAGACTTCTTTCAGATAGTCATCTTTATAGTTCTGCAATTGTCATTGAGAAGCAGAATGTTGATCATAATATACCTGTTAAGTTCGTGCTATATGGAGCCGGGTGGGGACACGGTGTGGGGCTTTGCCAGATAGGTGCTGCTGTAATGGCTGAAAAGGGTCATTCATTTGATGAAATTCTTCTTCACTATTTCAAAAATGCAAGATTAAATAAAATATACTGATAATGAAGATTTTATATTCATGTTTGTCCAAAAGCTGGGGCGGGATGGAAATGGTTACACTCACCGGGATTAAACAATTAATGAAACGCGGAATTCAAGTCGAACTTTTATGTGCTGCGGAATCGAGAATTCATATAGAAGCAAATAATCTCGGGATTATTATTCACCCGCTGAATGCCGGGAGTTATTTTCATCCTTTTTCCTCACTCAGGCTATCCTTCATTATCAAAAAAATGAATTTCGATATTATTCATACTCACGCTTCAAAAGACTTATGGATAATTGTGCCATCCCTGCAATTCCTGCGAAAAAAAATTCCTCTTGTTCTAACCAAGCATATTGGTTCGTACATAGAGAAAAAGGATTTACTGCATCGTCGTCTTTACAGGTATGTTACGAAAGCTATAGCGATCAGCAGCGCGATTAAGAAAAATATTATTGACACTACTCCATTAAATGAGGATCAAATTGTTCTTATCCCGAACGGGGTAGACACATCAAAATTTGATCCTGAAACCATTAGCAGTGAAAAAGTTCGAAATGAATTTAGTATTAAACGGGATGAAATATTAATCGGTATGATGGCGCGGTTTAGTCCGGGTAAAGGCCATGAAGAGTTTATTAATGCTGCATCTGAATTAAAAAAAGAATATAATAACTTAAGGTTTATTATAATAGGAGAAGCCAGCCGCGGTGAGGATGTTTATGAACATAAAATTAAAGCCTCCGCTGAAAATTTAGGTTTACATGCCTTAATTTTTACAGGTTATAGAAATGATATTACTGAATTGCTTGCGGCAATAGATATTTTTGTATTTCCATCACATGCCGAATCATTCGGAATTGCACTTATTGAGGCAATGGCTATGCAGAAACCATCAGTCTGTTCTGCTTCCGAAGGTGTGCTTGATATTGCGGTTGATAATCAGACCTCGTTACTTTTTGAAAAACAGAATGACACAGATCTGAAAGACAAAATTAAAATCCTTATAAATAATCCGGATAAAAGGGAAGAATTTGCCCGTGCGGCCAGGAAAAGAGTATTAGAAAATTTCAATATTGAAACTGTAACGGATAGAATATTTAATCTGTACAATGAATTAATTGAAAACTGATAGCAGATTTTTTTTAGTTAACTCCTAAAAATAGATGAATTTAAACCATTGTGACATTCTTAACTATTTAATAAACTTAATGTAGTATTTTTCAAATAGTTAAAAAAAAGAGTAATCATTAAACCCAGGAGGAAATAATATGAAATATTTACTGACAATTCTTTTAAGTTCTCTTCTTTTTGCGGCATGTTCAAGTTCAAAGATGATATCAATGGATCCTGCTCAGTTTGATCCCTGTACCGAACAGTCTGATTTAACCTCTACTGATGTCTTTACCGGTGAAACAGTTGATAATGTGGTGCTTAATCAGCAGGGCGGCCTCGTTTATGTAACAATGGATGTTCATACTTATTGTAATTCTGCATTAAATATGGAAATGCAGCAGAAGGAAAACCAGATTATGCTGATGGTTTCAAATACGAATACAGCAACCGACAATTGCGTCTGTGTTATGAAGGGAAGAACCGCTTTCAGGGATTTAGCCCCCGGGACGTATGATTTAAAAATTATGGATAAAACAGGTCACAAATTGCTCCATCAGGATAGTATAACTATTCCTGAATAATTTTGATAAGATAAAGTTTATTATCATTTGAAGCCGGTTTTATACCGGCTTTATTTTTTCTATTTTGTAAGCTCCTCTTAAATGAGTAAATTTTTTAAGCTATTAGGAGGATTTATGAGCTTTCCTTTTACGGTTTTTATCCCGTATAAAGGCGATACAAATATCCGGGATACAGCAAATTCTCTCAGGTCATCAAAACTTATCGAAGAACTGTATTTAATTGCCGATGCATCGGTTGAAGTACCAAAGACCTACCAGGTTATAAATGCAGAAACTATAGTAAGTGTAAAGACTTTGAAGGCAATGTTCCGGGAAACAGATTCAGATTACATTCTTGTAATCTTAAAACCATCGGAAATCATATTCGAAAAGTACTCCCTAGACAGATTACTCGAAGTGGCTAAAATGACCGGGGCAGGATTAATTTACTCAGACTATTATGAAATAAGTAAAGGCAATCTATCAGCCCATTACCAGATTGACTATCAGCCCGGAAGCATAAGGGACGATTTTGATTTCGGTGAGGTGATTATTATAAGGAAATCTGCATTGGAAGAATTCCTGGCCGGAAGTGAATCTGAATTTATATATGCCGGCTTATATAGTTTAAGATTATTTATTTCGCGCAATTATTCTGTAGTAAGAATTCCTGAATTTCTATATTCTGTCAGGATCGCAGAGAATGCTGAGACCGGTGAAAAACAGTTTAATTATGTGGATCCCGGGAACAGGGCGGTACAGATTGAAATGGAAGAAGCCGCAACAAATCACTTGAAACAGGCACGGGCATATCTCGAACCTGTTTTTAGAGCTGTCGATATAACTGACGAACATTTCGCTTATACAGCCTCTGTAATAATTCCTGTTAAAAACCGTGAGAAAACAATTGCCGAAGCAGTAAATTCTGCCTTAAATCAGGAAACGGATTTTTCTTTTAATGTCATTATCGTTGATAATCATTCGATAGATGGTACTACTGAAATAGTAAAATCGCTTGGTAAAAAACACAGCCGGATAATTCATATAGTACCTGAAAGCCTTGGTCTTGAAATCGGCGGGTGCTGGAATGAAGCATTATTTAATGATCATTGCGGAAAATATGCTGTCCAGCTTGACAGCGACGACCTGTATGCCGATGAGCATACCCTGCAAAAAATTATTAATGTATTTAGAGAAGAAAAATGCGCTATGGTTATCGGATCTTATAAACTGACTGATTTTAACCTGAATGAATTACCACCGGGCATTGTCAACCATAAAGAGTGGACGCCTGCAAACGGAAGAAATAATGCACTCCGGGTAAACGGAGTGGGAGCACCGAGAGCTTTTTATACCCCGGTAATAAGAGAAATTAAATTTCCAAATGTCAGTTATGGAGAGGATTATTCTGCTGCATTAGCGGTTTCAAGGAAATATGAAATAAGCAGAATTTACGAACCATTATATATCTGCAGAAGATGGGAGGGGAATTCTGATGCTCGATTATCTCTTGAAAAAAGAAACAGGTTTAACTTTTATAAAGACACAGTCAGAACTTATGAAATAAAAGCACGGCAGAGACTAAATGAAGAAAACAGGAAATAATACAACGAACGCCGATTCTATAAAAGATGAGTTGCAGAATTTAGTCCTGGAGGATAGGTTCTCTGAGGCAATTGATCTTCTATTTAAGCAGCAGATTAAAAACTGGCGTTTATTAAAAAAGGGACTGGATGCTTTAAATGCTGTAGAATCCAGAAAATTCTCTTTCGATGGTTATCAAATATATACTCAATTTAATCCGCTCAGGATAAACTCAACCACCGCTCTTGTTTCCCCTGAAGCAATAAAAAACAGGCAGTGTTTTCTTTGCATAGAGAATCTTCCTTTAGAACAGAAAGGAATTATTTATAAGGAAAAATATTCTGTACTTTGTAACCCCTACCCGATTTTCCCGGCACACCTGACTGTAAGCAGCATCGAACATAGACCGCAGCGGATAAAAAAATCATTCACAGACTTGCTTCATATAAGCAGGGATTTCAATAATTATTGTTTTATTTATAACGGACCTGAGTCAGGTGCTTCTGCCCCTGATCATCTTCATTTCCAGGCTTGTAAAAAAGACTCACTCCCGATTAATACTGACTATGAAGGATTGAAAAATGAATATGGAGAAGAGTTAATCAAAAATAACGTCTCAGTTTGTGCAATCAATGATGGAATTAGAAGGATGCTGTCACTGGAATCAATGTCCGCTCAAATATTAACTAAAACGTTCAATAAAATTTATAATTCGTACCTGCTTATTGCTAAAAGCCACGTTGAACCGATGATGAATGTTATTTCAACTTACGAGGAAGAAAGCGGCTGGAGAGTGATAATATTCTTCAGGAAGAAACATCGTCCCGATGTTTATTTTAAGGAGGGTGAGAACAATATATTGGTAAGTCCTGCGTCAATCGATCTTGGGGGAGTATTAATAACACCTCTGGAGAAGGATTTCCGGAAGATTGATAAAGATATTATCACTCAAATATTCAGAGAAGTTGTCGTGGGAAAAGAGGAATTTGAATATCTTAAACTGAAATTGAAGGTATAAATAAAGCCGCGAATTAGTTCAATTCGCAGCCATATGATATAATTATTTAAATCCTTCCTGCAATCCGGATGGTGTCTGGGGAGTTGAAATTAACTTTTCACATATCTCCCAGCGCTTCGAAGGATTATCTTTTGTACCGCCGTTCTTTTCCACATAATTCTTAACTATATCTTTCCCGAGGTTATAATTGATAAGATAACTTCTGTACTTATCAATGAAAGTTATACTTTTCTCTGCTCTAGCTTTAGTCACCAGTTCATACTTCTGCATCCATTTGACGGTAGATTCTTTATCCCAGTCGCCGTTAAGATAGTTGCGCGCAGCCTCATTTCCTGCATAACTTAATTTATCTACCAGTTCGAGAGCACGATAGTATTCATCAGCCTGGGATGAATCGAGTCCGGCAATCGGGAACAGGACTTCCTTTTCAAATTTTATTCTTGATTCTCCCGGGAAAGCAATTTCTATTCCGAAGTTTGCCGTACCTTCAGCGATAAGCGACTGGGGACTGAAAAGGGGATAAACAGTAAACTCAGCCCAGCCTCTCTGCCGTACGAGGTTTTTTTCAAGAAGAGTATTATAAACATGGTGACCGGGGTATCCTTCGTGAGCAGCCAGATCGACCGCACGATCTATGTAAGTTGGTAAATCTGTATTCACCTGGATTACACTGTAAGAATTTCCTTTATACCAGTTATACCCGCTCCAGGGTTTATCGGTAACATATTCCACCTTAAAGTTTTCATCCGAAGGAAGCTGGATATGATCAAGTGTTCTTCTGCGGCATTCATTTATGGCTGCGGTGAAAACATTATCAAGCTTATCTTTGGGAATAATAAACTGTGATCTGAACTGTTCAAACCGGTCGGTAACATTTCCTTTACCAGGGAGCATTTTATCGAGCTCATCAATAATGTTCTGAAAATGCTCTTCTGTAAAATGAGGTGCCTGTGCGTCATATAAGGCTTTGGCTTCCTGGTCAAACGGCAGATGACCGCCTTCAAGCATAAATATTTTGGTTTTAAGAGCCAGCATTTGTTTATATAAAAATCCGAATCGTAATGTCTGCAATTCATCAGCATTATATTTACCAAGTGACTCCATACTGTCAAGCAGAGCATTTGTTTCAGCATCAAGTTGCTTTAGTGAGACTGAATCTGCATGGAAAGAACTGTCGGGTTTCCATTTATCAGGCCCGTAATATGCATCAACATAGTCGGGATCAAACTGCCCGGCCTTCAATATTACTTTTACATACCGTTCGGCTATATTATTCATTTTTGTATCCAGTTCCCGGGAAGGTTGTTCCCGGTTTTTTTCTCCACAGGAAATTAATAAAATCCCTGATAGAAGTAATAAGAGAATATATTTTATCTGCATTACTCATCCTTTTTTTGGACTTCTTTAAACTTAAAAATTGAATAACTGTACGGTTCCATAAGTACATTAACACTGTAATGATTAACAGGAATATCAGTCCCGGTCATTAGATCAGAAATCACATTTGCTTTAAAAGTATAAGGAAAATCAAGTGAGGTGCTAACCGGGGAATTGCTTTTATTTAATACTACCAGTACCCGTTCATTCAGATCCGAACGAACGAAAGCATAAATGTTTTTATCAGCTTTAAGAGTGTAGAAATCCCCGTACCTCAATGCAGAATTTTCTTTCCTCACTTTTATAAGGTCTCTGACATTTTTTAAGGTTTCCTTTTCCCATGCAGATAATTCAGAACCGAACCGCATCATTCTCCTGTTGTCGGGATCTGCAGCGCCTGTCATTCCTATCTCATCCCCGTAATCTATTATCGGAACACCAGGTATGGTTAAGAGATATGAAAGGCATAATTCTAGTTTCGCATAGCTTGATTTGTTATCCACCTGCGGGGGATCTTCCCATCCAATTTCAGCGGCATTACCTTCATTCAGAGAAATATCGCCGTCTGCATAAGCCATAAAGCGGACTTTATCATGACTATCCATAATATTTCCCATTAAATGATTCACACCGTAAACGGAAAATGATTTCTGCATCTGGTCATCCAGGGCTCTGAATGACCTTGTTGAATCTATAAATACGGGTATTGCAGTATCATAAAGATTAAAATTAAACTGGGCATCAAGCTGACCGTTATTTACATAAGAGTTAACAAGCTGGTAACTTCCGAATGTTTCTCCTATCTGGAAAATATCGCGGTGTTCCGGAATTACAATTTCTCTTTTAATTTTTCTTGTTAATGTCCTCCAGAATTCGTTCGGAACATGTTTGACCGCATCATGGCGGAAACCATCAGCATCTGTTACCTGTAGCCACCAGACGGCATTGCTTGTCATTGTGTCCAGAGCTTCCTGCGAGCCCTCATAATCAAAGGATGGCAGGAAAGGCTCAAACCAGGTAGTCAATCTGTGTTCATCCCAGAGCCGGAGGTTCAACCTTCCGTCAGGAAGTTCAAGATGTCCAAACCAGTTTCTGTGTTCCTTAAAGAAAGGATGTTCTGCATGCACATGATTCGCAACATAATCTATAAGAATATAAATTCCATGCGAGTGGGCATCCTCCGTAAGCCTTTTCAAAAGCGCCATATCACCAAATCTTTCCTCAACCCTCGTAGAAGATACAGGCCAGTATCCGTGATAACCGGTGTAATACCTGTGAGGTTCAGGATATTCCCTGTAGGCACTGTCTGTATTATCAACAACAGGAGAAAGCCAGAGGGTGTTAATGCTGAGGGAGTCAAAATATCCGTCATCAATTTTATCCATAATTCCTTGCAGATCACCGCCATAATAATTTGACTGTTTAGTCAGATGGGCATCTACAACAGGAATACTGTTTCCGGGATCTCCGTCCTTAAACCTATCGACCATAATTGAATAAATAATATCATCATAATCTGTCCTATGATTACTTATTCCTTCCGGTACACCATTGTAGAATCTCACTGTCTGAATATTTGATGGCAGCCCGTTTCTATTTACGGCTACTCTTAATACATTCTCACCTTTGAATGCAGCGGAATCTATTGTAATCAGAAATTTATTTGCCGCTGTTGAAATTCTGTTCCGCGATACTTCAGAATTATTATAAAGAGCAACTATTTCATCCGGTTCAACGGGTGACCGGTATTTGCTGTTGGTATAGGTAAAGCTTATGGTTATCCTGTCGTTAGTTTTTTCATATCCGTTAACGAATAAATAACTTTTCTCGGGATGGAGATCAGGAATGTTGATGACAGAATTATATCCTCCCAGGCCGTTCGGAATACTATCCTTGTTTGCCGGGTCTAATATTTCTCTCCCCTTTATGTTGTATTTGTACTGATAGCTTCCCGGTTCAAGGGGAACTGAGACAGAATAGATTTTATTTTTTTTATCATAGTTCATCGGAAGGTTTTCCCTGTTCCAGCCGTTAAAGCTGGCGAACAGGGTAACTCTTTCAGGATGATCTTTCAGTTTTAATTCAAAGGTATGGTTTTGTACAATTTCCGAGTAGAAGGGAATTGAGTAAATAGAATCATTTACCTCAAAATCGATTAAGCCCAGTCCTTCAACTTTCTCTCCGGGTTTTACTGCAAGGATTCCATTATTTGTATCATAATTAACCTTAACATTTTTATTTGGTAGAAAATTAATATCATAATTGTCAGCATAATAAATATCACTGATAATTATGGTATCGGATACACCAGCCTGTAAATGAAGCGGTTTTATGAGATCGGAAATGCCCTGCGGAAAAATATTAAAATAATAAGTTATAAATAAAAATAAAGTAAACCGGAATATCTTCATTGAAAATCCCTGTGTTAGTCCTCTTGAAAATTCACTGCCGGTTTGAATTCCTGCAGATTATTATTGCTTTCACGTTCTCCTATCTGCTGACGCCACATTGCATAATAAAGACCTTTCTGGTCGATCAGTTCTTCGTGTTTTCCCGATTCGGTTATCCGTCCTTTCTCAAGGACGTAGATCCTGTCTGCGTGCATTACCGTAGACAAACGGTGGGCGATCATAATAGTAATCAGATCTTTTCTTTCTGAAATATCTCTTATAGTTGAAGTAATCTCTTCTTCCGTCAAAGAATCAAGGGATGAAGTGGCTTCATCAAAAATAAGCAGCTGCGGATGACGCAGAAGTGCGCGTGCTATGGAGAGACGCTGCTTTTCACCGCCCGAGACTTTCACTCCTGCTTCGCCAATTAATGTATTTAATCCCTTATCTGCCCGGGCAAGCAGATTCCCGGCAGCAGCTTTTTCAAGGACATCAAGACATTCCTCATCGCTCGCACCTGGATTTACAAAAAGCAGGTTCTCTTTTATTGTTCCCGAAAAAAGCTGGGTATCCTGTGTTACAAAACCGATCTTTTCACGGAGTTCATCGAAATCAATCTTATCGCCTGGAATTCCGTTATAAATGATTGATCCCTCCTGCGGGGTATAAAGTCCTACAAGCAGTTTAACAAGTGTAGTTTTCCCTGCCCCGGAAGGACCTGCAAAGGCAATTGTTTCTCCCATTCTTACCCTGAATGAGATCTCACTCAAAGCATTCCCTTTTGAGCTTTGATGCTTAAAGCTGACATTTCTAAATTCAAGTGATTGTACATTCTTTATAGTCCCGGGATTTTTAGGTTTCTCATCTACCGGCTGTTTTAACAGATTATCAAAATTATCAAGTGATACTTCGGCTTCACGATATATATTTATAATATCACCAAGGCTCTGCAAGGGTCCAAAAATGAAGAATGAATAAAGCATCAATGTGAAAAACTGTCCTATCTGGATCTCTCGTGCAAATATTAAATAAAGCATAAAGAACAGTATAGTTGTGCGGATGAAGTTTACAACAGTGCCCTGAATGAAACTGAGTGTGCGGATATACTTAACTTTTTTTAATTCAAGCTGAAGGATTTTATCTGTCGTTGAATTCAGCCTGTTAATCTCCTGGTTCCCGAGCCCCAGACTCTTTACGAGTTCTATATTCCTCAAAGATTCTGTTGTGGTACCGGCGAGTGCAGTAGTTTCTGCAACAATAACCTGCTGTATTTTTTTGATCTTCCTGCTGAGAACGGAGCTTACATAACCAAGAATCGGAACGGCGGCAAAAAATATTGGTGCAATTATCCAGTGAACATTTACAGCATAGACTGTTACAAAAATAACACCGACCAGGGTTGTAAAAAGAATATTCACGAAAGCTGAGATCAGCCTTTCAACATCAATCCTTACTTTCTGCAGAACACCGAGGGTTTTACCGCTCTGCTGATCTTCGAATTTTGAATAGGGGAGTTCCAGCGAATGTTTTATTCCATCCGTATAGATTTGGGCACCAAGACGCTGGGTAATTACGTTTACATAATAATCCTGGAAATTCTTTGCAACTCTTGAAACGAATGCAACGCCCACAGCGGCGGCAAGAAGGAGTCCTACCCCCCTCAGGAATTGTGCAGTTGTATAAGTGTTAAATTTAGTTGCATATTTATCTATTACCTTACCGAAAATGTAAGGATCAAGAAGAGAGAAAACCTGGTTTACTGCCGCAAGCAGCAGAGCGAGCAGCAGAAGTTGCCAGTAACTCTTAAGGTATGTGTAAAGCAGTTTCATTTGAATTTGTTAAAATAATCAATAGAAAAGGAATAAAAAATGATAAATCCGGTATTGAATGTTAATATCAGAAGGATATGAGTAAGACGAGAGATTAGCGTATCTGAAACGTATGTGAGAGGGAAAAATTTAGGTTATTTTGGGTCTTCTACCGCAGAGCGGCAAACACATTAGTAGATACTATCCTAAAACTACCGCCATTTAATACGGACAGGTTTTACTACTTTCTTAAACGGGCGCCTTAAGTACCATAAGAATAATCGCAACTATTGGAGCAATGGTAGCAATGCTTCCCCATAAATTCCACTCTTTAGATACTGCAGCATAAAGCTGCTTATCAAAGGGATCAGTTTCTGCGATTCTTAATAATTTCTTCTGGGAAGGGACAACCTTAACCATAAAAGCTGCCGCAGATATAAGAATCATAATGAATCCCCAGAGAATCCATCCTGTTTCAAAAGGAATATACCCAATCCCCATCGCGCCGAAGCCTGCAAGAATTAAAAATGCAACTGCGGGCATAGTAAAAAACCTGTCAGCTCTTATTATCCCCCTCATTGTATGCGCTAGTATTTTAGGGTCACCGCTTCTGTCGCCGTGATTCTTCCATAAGACGCTTATAACAATATTGCCGACAAAAAATATCACAGCAAAAACGTGTATAAGTTTGAAAATCAAATAAGCCATCTGCAGTCTCTCTCTATTAATTGTTTTTAAATTTGCAAAAAATCAACCCTAAATACAAAGATTGATATCATTGCACTCGTTTATAAAGGTTAATCTGCCTATAGGCAGACAGGTTTGCGAATAAATGTACTGGCAGGGAATAATCTGGCAGAGGAATTACAAATACATTCGATATTACTTTATTAGCGCATTAGCTGCCAAACATCTTCCTGAAAATGAGAATGTTTATCCTATACATTTTCTAAAAAAAGAATAAAAAAGTCCGAATTATTACAGTTATATCCTTTTTCAAATTTTATATATTTGCATATGGATGGCACAATTTCTGTCAAATTCCTTCTTTCCGAAAAAAAACATTAAAATTCAAACAGGATTATCCGGAATTATTTTACAATTTTGGGCTGAATGATTATAAAAGATACTGCAAAAAAAGAGATTAAATGCTTCCACTGCGGAGATGACTGCAAAGATGAAAGTCTGCGTATAGAAGATAAGTCATTCTGCTGTATAGGATGCAGAACTGTCTATGAAATGCTCAATCAGAAGCAGTTATGTGATTATTATTCCATGGAAACTGCTCCCGGGATCTCTCCTAAAATCCTTACTGTAAGAAAATTTGATTACCTGGATGATCCTGAAACAGTTCAAAAGCTGATTGATTTCAGGAATGATAAGATCAGTTCGATAACATTTTATATTCCTCAGATGCACTGCAGCTCCTGTATATGGCTGCTGGAAAATCTTTATAAGCTTAATCCCGGCATCAGTCAATCGAGTGTAAATTTCCTGAAGAAAGAACTTTCCGTAAAATATTTTCATTCTAAGCTAGGTCTGAGAGAACTTGTTGAACTCCTTGCCTCGTTAGGTTATGAACCGTTGATCCATCTGGACTGCACCGAAGAGAAAAAGGATGCAAACAGGAAACATCTTTATTATAAAATCGGTATAGCGGCATTCTGCTTTGGAAATATTATGCTGCTGAGCTTCCCTGAATATCTATCTATTGATATTAGCGACAATTATTACAGAACCATTTTCGGATATCTGAATTTAATTCTTGCCCTGCCCGTCTTCTTTTATTCGGCCTCAGAATATTTTGGCTCTGCGTATAAAGGACTAAAGAAGAAAATCATTAATATAGATTTTCCCATCTCCCTTGGAATAATTGTCTTATTTGTGAGGAGTATCGTGGAAATACTCGTCTATAACGGTGCTGGCTATTTAGATTCGATGAGCGGACTTGTTTTTTTTCTGTTAATCGGAAAATTATTCCAGGAAAAAACTTATGAAACTCTGAATTTTGAAAGAAGTTATAAATCTTATTTCCCCCTGGGGGTGACAGTTAAGAAAAATAATGAAGAGACTTCCATCCCCGTATCAAAATTAAAAGTTGGTGACAGAATTATTATACGAAACAATGAAATCATTCCTGCAGACTCAATTTTATTTAAGGGAAACGGAAACATTGATTACAGTTTTGTAACCGGTGAGTCTGTTCCAGTTGAAAAAGTTCTGGGTGAGCTGGTTTACGCCGGGGGAAGGCAGATAGGAAGTGCGGTAGAGCTTGAAGTGGTAAAAGAAGTGTCGCAAAGTTATTTGACACAGCTGTGGAACCACGAATCTTTTAACAAGAAAAATGAAAGTCATTTCACAACTATCAGCAACATGGTAAGCAAATATTTTACTGCGGGTATACTTATCATTGCCGCTGTCTCAGCTCTATTCTGGCTGCAGACAAGCATTTATACTGCAATAAACGTTTTTACGGCTGTATTAATTGTTGCCTGTCCCTGTGCTCTCGCGTTATCAACTCCGTTTACATTCGGCAATACGGTCAGGATTTTCGGAAGAAATAAATTTTATCTGAAGAACAGTTCTGTGGTAGAACACCTGGCTAAGATTAATATAATAGTATTTGATAAAACCGGTACAATTACGAAAGCAGGAGAAGGAGAGGTAAACTTTGTAGGCGACCGGATTGACGATTTCAAAAAAGAAATGATAAAGTCACTTGTGAAAAATTCAACTCATCCTTTGAGCGCTGCAATTTATAACTCATTGCAAAATTATGATGAACCGGAAATTTCGGAGTTCAGGGAATACTCAGGCCAGGGAATTGAAGGAATTGCTCTGGGCAATAAAATTAAGCTTGGTTCTGTATCCTTTGTCGATGATACATTTGCTAACTATAAGCCTTTATTAAATGAAAGTCCCAGGGTTTACGTCTCATTTAACGAAAGGACATACGGTTACTTTGAGATAAACAATAATTACCGCGAAGGGATTGAAAGAATTGTAAATGATTTAACTCAGGATTATAAGCTGTCGGTCCTTTCGGGAGATAATGAAGGAGAAAAAGCAAGACTGCAGAGGATTTTCGGGGATAACTCAGATCTTCAATTCAGGCAAACACCGGATAACAAACTGGCATATATAGAAAAAATGCAGGCACATGAGGAGAATGTATTAATGATCGGCGATGGCCTGAATGATGCAGGGGCGCTGAGGAAAAGCAACGTGGGAATAGCGGTAACCGAGAACATCAGCAGCTTCTCACCTGCCTGTGACGCCATTCTTGATGCAGAAAAGCTGAACCTGCTGCCAAAGCTTATCAGGTTTTCCAAAACCAGCGTAAGAATTATAATAGCAAGTTTTATAATATCATTTTTATATAACGCTGCAGGTTTAACTTTTGCAATTGAAGGGGTATTATCGCCGTTAATTGCCGCAGTATTAATGCCGCTTAGTTCAATCTCGGTGGTTTTGTTCGCAACACTTACAACAAATTTCATTGCGGGAAAGAGAGGTCTATTATCTCTGTAATTGTTGTTTTAATAGGATTCAGTCTTCTTGTCGCTGTGGGTTTCTTAGCCGCATTTTTATGGGCGGTAAAGAGCGGACAGTATAAAGACACCTTTACGCCTTCAGTCCGGATGCTCTTTGATGATAAAAAAGAAGAACCGGGAAAAGATATTAAGAAAAAGAAAAAATAGTTCGTTATTCACTCTAAGGAGAATGCATTTATGCAGTTAGAACAGTACAGTTACGATAATAAAATCGTAAAGAATTTTGCGATTGCAACTGTTTTTTGGGGGGTGATCGGTATGCTGGTGGGACTTACAATAGCCACCCAGCTATTTATACCTTCACTCAATTTCAACGTCCCGTATACAACATTCGGCAGAATCCGGCCTATCCACACGAATGCTGTAATTTTCGCTTTTGTGGGCAATGCAATATTTATGGGAGTTTACCATTCCCTTCAGCGTTTATGCAAAGCAAGAATGTTCAGCGACCTGCTCAGCAAGATCCATTTCTGGGGCTGGCAGCTTATTATTGTGACAGCCGCTCTTACACTGGCTCTTGGTTTCACAACAAGCAAAGAATATGCAGAACTTGAATGGCCTATCGATATTGCTATCGCAGTCATATGGATTGTTTTCGGTATAAATATGTTCGGAACAATTCTTAAACGAAGGGAAAGTCATATTTATGTTGCCATCTGGTTTTACATTGCAACGTGGGTTACGGTTGCGGTACTTCATATTGTAAACTCAATTGAAGTACCTGTCGCATTCCTTAAAAGCTACCCCGTTTATGCGGGTGTCCAGGATGCACTTGTTCAGTGGTGGTACGGGCATAATGCTGTTGCATTCTTCCTTACAACTCCTTACCTGGGATTAATGTACTACTATCTTCCCAAAGCGGCTAACCGCCCGATCTATTCTTACAGGTTATCCATTATTCACTTCTGGGCATTGATCTTCATTTATATCTGGGCGGGTCCGCATCACCTGTTATATTCTGCTTTACCCAACTGGGCACAGTCACTTGGAACCGTATTCTCAATTATGCTTATCGCTCCATCGTGGGGCGGTATGATAAATGGTCTGTTAACGCTAAGAGGTGCATGGGATAAAGTAAGGGAAGATCCGATTCTCAAATTTATGGTGGTTGCGATTACAGCTTACGGAATGGCGACTTTTGAGGGCCCTATGTTATCTCTTAAGAACGTCAATGCTATTGCACACTTTACCGACTGGATTATTGCCCACGTTCATATTGGCGCCCTGGGATGGAACGGATTTTTAACTTTTGGAATTCTATACTGGTTAATTCCCCGGATTTATAAAACTGAACTTTACTCGAAGAAACTCGCAAATGCGCACTTCTGGATTGGAATGCTGGGTATAGTATTCTATGCAGCTTCTATGTACTGGTCGGGTATTACTCAATCGTTGATGTGGAAGCAGTTTACTCCTCTCGGTTTACTTCAGTACCCGAATTTTCTTGAGACCACACTCCAGATAATACCGATGTATATCATAAGAGCTACCGGCGGATTACTATACTTCTCCGGTGTAATAATTATGGTCTACAACCTTATTAGAACAGCGAAGCAGGGATCATTTGAAGCAGAAGAACATGCTGAAGCGCCCGCACTGTTAAAAATCAATGACAGGTTTGCAAAAGGAGCAAGACATCGCTGGCTCGAAGGAAAACCGATTTATTTTCTTATTGTTTCCACCGTTGTAGTTTTAATAGGCGGACTGGTTGAATTTCTTCCTACATTCCTGGTGAAGTCAAATATACCGACAATATCCAGCGTTAAACCTTATAATCCCCTTGAACTGCAGGGAAGAGATATTTACATACGTGAAGGATGCAACAATTGTCACTCACAGCTTATTCGTCCTTTCCGGTCCGAAACCGAAAGATACGGCGAATACTCAAAAGCAGGAGAATATGTTTATGATCATCCTTTCCTCTGGGGTTCGAAAAGGACAGGACCCGATCTTCACAGGGAAGGAGGAAAATATCCGAATATGTGGCATTATCTCCATATGGAGAATCCAAGACAAATGTCACCTGGCTCTATTATGCCTTCATACCCATGGCTGCTGACTCAAACTCTTGATACATCCGGTATGCGCTCTAAGATACGAGGATTAAGATCAGTCGGCGTTCTATACACAGAAGGTTATGAAAACAGGGCTAATGATGATTTGAGGAAGCAGGCTGAAGCGATTGCCCTTGATCTTCAGAATAACGGAGTTCCTGCTGAGAGTGATAAAGAAATAATTGCATTAATATCTTACCTGCAGAGGCTTGGGACGGATATTAAAGGTGTCTCTTTAACAGAAAAGAAATAGGAATTGAATCATGGAAATGGCAGGTAAATATCTTGAATCAATTGAAGGAATTGCTGCATATCCCCTGTTTTCACTCATAGTCTTTTTTGTATTCTTTGTAGCTCTTGTTATATGGGCTCTGAAAGTTGATAAAGGATATCTTAAAAGAATGGGAGAACTTCCTCTCGATTCCGAAAATAATCAGCAAAAAATCTTAACAGGTGATTATAATGAAGATAAATAGAAAGTTTTTAAAGCAAATTCTTATAACGGCTGCTATGCTTTTCCTGCAGAGCGGTTTTGTATTTGCACAGCAGCCAGCGCCTGTAACAGAAGATGTTATGGGACCAACTTATTTTAAGATCCTGGGAATTCTCTTCTTTGCATTAATCCTGGCGATTATTTTTGCGTTCCTTTATTTCGGAACAGAAGAAATCAAAGAGGAAGAGAAAGCTGTTGGAGCACCCGCTAAGCCCTCTTTGTGGGCGCGTATAAGGCAGGCAATGACTAAAGCCGCACCGCTTGATAAAGAAGATGAAATAATAATGGAAGATGATTATGACGGGATTAAAGAGCTTGATAACCGGGTTCCACCGTGGTTTAATTATCTTTTTTATACCACAATAATTTTTGCCGTTTATTATCTCCTCAATTATGAGGTGTTTTCTTCAGGAAAATCACAGGCAGATGAATATGCGGCTGAAATGCAGGCGGCTTCTGTTCAGAGAGCGCAGCTTGAAGCTACAGGCGTTTTTATTACAGAAGCTAATGTTACCCGGCTGACCGATCAGACTGATCTTGAAGCCGGGAAGGATATATTTAAGAACTGCGTACCCTGCCACCGACCTGATGCAGGCGGAGTTGTGGGTCCTAATTTAACGGATAAATACTGGATTCACGGAGGCGGAATTAAAAATGTATTTACGACAATAAAATACGGAGTACCCGCAAAAGGTATGGTAAGCTGGCAGGCACAACTAAAACCAAAGCAGATTCAGCAGGTGGCGAGCTATGTGCTTTCTCTGCAGGGGTCAAAACCTGCAAATCCTAAAGAACCGCAGGGCACAATCTGGCAGGGCGATAGTACGCAGGTGAATCAATAATTTCAGGAATCAATATTAACTTATGGATTTGATAAGATGACGGAAGATAAAGCAGAGATAATTGAAACGAATGATTCGTTCAGGGATCAGCTTGCTACAGTAAGTAAAGAAGGGAAAAGAAACTGGATTTATCCTAAGAAACCCTCGGGCAGGTTTTATAATGCAAGAACACTTGTAAGCTTTTTACTGCTTGTGATTCTTGTGGGAATGCCGTTTATAAAAATAAATGGTCAACAGTTTATGCTGTTCGATTTCCTAGGCAGAAATTTTATTCTTTTCGGTATTCCGTTCGGTTCCTCACGATTTGTATCTATTTGTAATTGCGATGATTGCGATAATTGTATTTATTATTCTTTTTACTGCAGTTTTCGGAAGAGTGTTCTGCGGATGGGCCTGTCCCCAGACAATTTTTATGGAAATGGTGTTCAGGAAGATTGAATACTGGCTTGAGGGAGACTGGCTGCAGCAAAAACAGCTTGCCAATGCTCCATGGGATTCTAAGAAGACGATTAAAAAAGCTGCCAAGTACGTTATCTTTTTTGCCATATCATTTTTTATATCGAATATCTTCCTCTCCTACCTGATCGGGATGGATAAACTGATTCAGATAATTGAAGATCCGCCGTCAGAACATATGCAGGGGTTGATTTCAATACTGCTGTTCTCAGGAGCATTTTACTGGGTATTTTCTTATTTCAGGGAACAGGCCTGTACGATAGTTTGTCCTTACGGAAGACTTCAGGGTGTTTTACTTGACAGGGATTCAGTAGTTATTGCTTATGATAATGTACGGGGTGAACCAAGAGGGAAAATCAGAAAGGGCGAAGATCAGTTGAATCTCGGTGACTGTATCGATTGCCATCTTTGTGTTGATGTGTGTCCCACCGGCATTGATATCAGAAACGGCATCCAGCTTGAATGTGTAAACTGCACTGCCTGCATTGATGCCTGCGACCGTGTAATGGATAAAGTAAAGAGACCGAGAGGATTAATCAGGTATGCATCAATAAATTCGATTGAAAACAAGTCGAAGTTCCGTTTTACACCAAGGGCTGTATTTTATTCGATACTTCTTGTTTTACTTCTCGGTGTGCTTGGATATTTACTTTCGGCAAGAACAGATTTTGATTTTAACATTTTACGTACACCGGGCATGCTTTACCAGAAGCAGGCGGATGATAAAGTCAGTAATCTTTATGATGTGAATATTGTAAATAAGACATACCAGGAAACGCATATAGAGCTTAAGCTTGAAAACCTGAAGGGAAAACTGGAACTAATCGGCAGACCGATAGATTTGAAGCCTCAGGAAATTTATGACGGTAAATTTATGGTTGTGCTTGATCAGGATGAAATAAAAACAATGAATACTCCGCTGAATATCGGAGTTTATTCGGACGGGAAGCAGATAAATGTACTTAATACCTCTTTCCTTGGTCCTGTAGAAAATGAACATAAAAAGAAGGAACACGATGAAAAAGATTGAATGGAACTGGGGAACAGGAATACTTTTATCGATTATAATTTTTATGGCAATACTTGTTGGCCTGGTTTATATCTTTATGAACCAGGATGTCGACCTCGTGACTAAGGATTATTACGGAAAGGAACTGAGATACCAGAACCAGATAGATAAAATTAATAACACAAGTGAAATGGGAAAAGAAGTAGGAATTTCTTTTCTGAATAATTCTGTACAATTAACATTTCCTGATTCAGTATATGATAAAAAGGCCTCAGGGACAGTATACTTTTATCGTCCCTCGGGTTCAAAAAAAGATTTCTCTCTTCCCCTGACTGTCACTGATAAAAATGAACAGGTCATCAATACCGTAAAACTCAATAAAGGTTTATGGAGGATAAAAGTTGAATGGGGAATGGAAGGAAAAGATTTTTATTCGGAAAAATCAATAATAATAAATTAAATGGAACTATTAACAGCTTTAGCAATAGGATTTCTCGGCAGCTTCCATTGTATAGGGATGTGCGGACCGATAGCTCTGGCTTTACCGGTTCCCGGTTCTTCTATTATTTTCTTCAGCGGAAGAGTATTATATAATGCGGGACGATTAGCTGCTTATGGACTAATGGGATTATTATTTGGTTTTCTCGGGAAAGGATTTGTGGTCTGGGGTTTTCAGCAAAGTCTTTCTATTGCCCTCGGAGTGATCATTCTCGTCCTTCTTTTTATTCCTGCTAAATACAAAAACAAATTTTTCGGGTTGAACTTGATTCTGAAGGTAACAGGACCATTAAAGAAATCTATAGGCAGTCTTTTCAAAAAAAACAGTCTCCCTTCATTTTTATTCATCGGATTCTTAAATGGATTCCTTCCCTGCGGTTTTGTTTACGTCGGGCTGGCAGGTGCAGCTGCAACCGGTTCCCCGGTAACCGGAATGCTTTTTATGGTTTTATTCGGATTGGGTACCGTGCCTGCAATGTTTGTAGTATCATTGTTTGGAAAACTGATAAACCTGAATGTTAGAAGGAAAATAAGCCGGGCAGTGCCGGTATTTGCATTTATGCTTGCTTTGATATTTATATTAAGAGGGATGAATCTCGGGATTCCTTATCTCAGTCCGAAGATGACGGGAACAAATACAACAATGCATCATTCACACTGATAACAGGCACAATTTAAAACAAAAATGCCCGGGTGAACCGGGCATTTTTGTGTAGGATAAGTTTATTTCTTTTGAGGAACCACGGCGTCTTTTGCATGCTTTGCAATTCTGAATTTCAGAATTTTCTTTGCAGGTATAAGCATAGTTTCGCCGGTAGCTGGATTTCTTCCCATTCTTTTCTTTCTGTCGACTACCACTAATTTACCAAGCCCCGGTATTACAAAAGATTTCTTTGCTTCTTTGTAAGACAATGAAACTAACTCATCAAGAAATTCACCGGCTAATTTCTTAGTTGTGCCGGTTTTCTTTGAAAGATGGTCAAGTATCTGGCCCTTGGTCATTGATTTATTTGCCATAGTAGATCCTCTCTTTTATTGTTTGGAAAACTTAGTATGAAATTTATAAATTTTTATTTCTAAACAAAAATAGAATCAGAGGTTTTTTAAAATTATTATTAAGTCCCGGCAGCCCTGTTTGTAAGGCTTTGTGGCTTAGTTCTTATTTATTTATTTTTTCCCTTATCTTATTAAAAAGAGTGCAGTTCTGTCCGATGATGAAATGGTTCACTTTATTCCTGTCTTTAGCTGCAATAGCTGCCGTTTACCCGCAGGCGAAAGATTCTGTTCATATTGATACAACACGTGTCGCTGTAACCGATACGGCCGCTGCAGATACTACAGGACTACTGCACACTAAAAAAGAAATCGCAAAAGCCGATACTATTAGACCGCTCTATCAGGCTCCTTTTTATTCAGCGAGTGAATTTATCAACAAAAAAGAGATAGATTTCCTTGACTACAGGTATACAGGGGACCTGTTCAAACCATTCGGTTTAAGTTTTCTCAGGAACTACGGGTTTGTGGGGTATCCCAATGAGCTTATGCTTTATGGTACGAATGACGTGGGCTTTTTCGAGAACGGCACGTATATTAATAACAGAAGTTCAGGCTATTTCAACCTGAATCTTATGCCTTCAGAAATGATCGATTCTATCGAGATCATACCTTCACCCCGCGGATTTTTATACGGGCCGGCCAGTAATCCCATAAGTGTGAATTTCATAGAAAGAGATATACTTTCAACAGCTCCTTATACAAGGATTAAATATTATGAGGGTCCCATCGGAGATGCATTTATAGATGCAGTTTTCAGCTCTGTACTGTTTAAGGATTTTATATTCACTCTCGATATATCAAACAGAAAGGTTGATCTGACTTATATGAACAGCACTTTCAGTATATGGCAGGGGGAAGCTCACCTGAAGTACATTTTGTCAAAAAAGGTGAATTTAACAGCATCCTACGGATATAATGATTATGATGCAGGTCTAAACGGCGGGGTCAATGCAGATAGTATCAGCCGGGTTACCACTAATATTGATGCGATTCTGTATGACATACAGCTTGCCCCAGTTTACTATCCAGAAAAAAGATTGAATATTCTGCAGCATAATGTGGGACTGCGTTTATTTGCAAATGCTGTTAAGTACTCGCGTACCGACTTAAGCGTCTATTACCGTTTCAGTAATGATGAAGTTAGTAGTCCCCCGGATGTTTTAACATATCCTCAAAGAAATAAAAATAAGACTGCCGGTGCTTTAATAAGGCAGGACATAAGCTTTGCTTTTGCAGATCTGAAAGTGCTTGCACAGTATGAAAAAACTAATACGAAATATTATGTACCTGGTTCAAATTCAGATTTTAATGAAAGTTATCTTACACTTTCACCTATATTTAGTCTGAATCTGATCGACAGTACAATTATCCCCGCTGTTTATTATAAATTTCAGAATATTAATAATGCCGGTTCCAAAAGCTATAACGGATTAGGTTTCGATGTATCATTAAACCTTCTGAAAAACCTGAAACTATACGGCGGGTATTCTAATTATAAGTCGGTTTACCTTAGCGACAATGTTAATACAGTCGAACTTACAGCTAAACTCAATATTGATTATTTAAACCTGGGTCTTGATTTTATCCACCGCAGTGAAAGTTTTCTATACGTTGATCCTTCAACCTTTATTCCGTGTGAGGAATATTCTCTTGACCTTGGCACAACCCAGGTGGGCGGCAATCTCAGTTTCAGGCTTTGGAAGATACTGCTTGAAGCCAGTTCATATTATGACCTTTCAGAGCATAATTCTTTGGATATGGCACAGGCCGTATCAATAGCTTCGCCTAAAGTAAAATTAACAGGGGGCATATATTTAGATGGATATTTTTTTGATGACAACCTGAATCTCAAGACGGGCTTTGCAGTTAACTATAATTCAGAACAGAGAATATTCATCTCTGGAAGCGGGCATTCTCTTGCAGGTGAATTTATGACAGTTGACTTTACACTTGCCGGTGAAATAAAGAAAGCCGCTATTGTCTATTTTACCTGGGAAAACCTCTTTGATGAAACATATTATATAGTTCCTTATTACCCGATGTTCAGAAGAGGAATAAGATTTGGTGTTGCCTGGGAATTATTTAACTAATCATTCCGTTAACCAATTTGTATCTCTTAAGATTAAATAACCGGAAATCTTTTTTACTTCTCATCAGTGCAGCTTTGCTTACAGAGGCAATTTATATACTCTTCGATGTTAATAATGGGGCTGGAGATATAGGGCTGTATATGTTTATATATTTTGAAGCATTTATAATTTTCTTCTTTGCATTATATATTATAAAAATTTCTTCTCCGGCAGGAGATAAAGGACTATCATTTTTAATAAGGGTTTTCACAAAAGATCCATCTGAATCATCAGGATTTACCGTGCCGGTTTTAATAATCTTATTCGGGATTCTATTCAGGATAACATTAATCCCTTCGGCGCTGACAACCTCACCCGATGTATACCGGTACATCTGGGAAGGAAAAGTAATTTACAATGGGTATAATCCTTACCTGTATTCTCCTGACGCTAAACAGCTCGAAAATCTCAGGGATGATGTATACTCAAAAGTTACATTTAAGAATATGCCGGCTATATATCCGCCGCTTGCACAGCTTGTTTTTCTTTTATCTTATTCTGTTAGTGGAAATAGTATAATCGGATTAAAACTTATATACCTTCTCTGTGAAATCATTACAATGATATTCCTTTTAAAACTTCTCCATATAAAGAAAATGAATCTGAATTATATAATCCTCTATGCCTGGCTTCCCCTTCCCATTATGGAATATTTTGTTAATGCACATATCGATGCAGTTGGTATTATGTTCCTGATTCTGTTCCTGTACTTTTTGGAAAAAGAATATATCCTGCCTTCAGCGTTTGTCTTAACTCTTTCTTTTCTTACAAAACTTTACACAGTATTTCTTATTCCTCTCCTGCTTAAAAAATTAAAAGCTCGAAGATTTGTTTATTTCATTCTGATATTTCTTTTCATTACTGTTCTATTTTACTTTCCCTTCATAAGCGGAAATCTGTCTATCACTGCTGGTTTAATGAAATATGTAAATAATTGGGAGTTTAATGCTTCTGTTTATTACCTCCTGGCGGCAGTTGTCCCCGGTCGTGAAACCGCAAGACTGATTTGCGGAATTTTACTGTTTATATCAGTCGGATCTATAGCAATTTATTATAAGGATTTCGTTAGAGCTGTTTTCGGCATATTGCTGGCTGTTATAATATTTTCTCCCGTTGTCTATCCATGGTACCTTGGCTGGATTGGGGCGGTAAATCCGTTTGCGGGATTTTATTCCGTATTAAGTCTTCTTTTTACTATCGACCTTTCTAATTTTACCCCTCTTGGAACTGTCTGGCACGAATACTTTCCCGTACTTTTCTCTGAATATATGGTATTCTTTCTTCTGCTGGCTTATGATATTTATCATCAGAAAACGGGAAAGACATTCAGAGATTTGCTATAAAGAATGCGGAATCGTTTTAGTATAGTTCATCGTGACTGCCAATATCGACAGGAATTATCTGATCTTTATCTATTAAGAAGTATATAGTTAAACGATAAGAAATATTAACAGAGACAGAATATAAAACATTTAATTTGCCATGGAGTCTGTGCAGTCTTAAAGATGAATGAGAGGGTTCCAATTCTAATAGTTTTAATGTCTTTTCATACTGAGTAATCAGCTCTGGATGCTTCTTAAAGAATTTTTTTGCTCGTTTTAGGTAGCTTTCAGTATATATGATTTCAGCCACGGGTAATTTTCTTAATGTGCTTTTCCACGGATTCTTTGATGAATTTTCCTTCTTTGATGTCCCTTTTGGTCTGCTGCAAAGCCGCTTCCAGTTCACACTCCCTTAAATAATTGTATTTTTCAATGGGAACAATAACATATTTATTTTTCCCCCTTACACTTACAATCACTTCTAAATCTTCCGAAGTTTCTTTGTTCAGTAAGGTAACTCCCTTAGTCTTTAAATCATTAGCCGTTATTATATGTGCCAAATCAATAATCCTTTTATTAGTACGATTAAAAATACTAATTACAGATTGATTTAGCAATCTAAAATAATTACTCCCATTTCACTTCTCCCCACAATCATCCTTCTCCCATTCACTTTTTATAAAATCCCGCAATCAATATTACAAACTCAGCATATCTTTGAACTTAATTGCCTGTCTTCTTGAGACTTCAATTTTGTTCCCGCCTTTTAATTTTACAAGAAGACCGCCATTCAGCCATGGCTCAATGCTGTCTATCCATTTCAGGTTGACTATATGCTTACGGTTTGCGCGGAAGAAAGCTTTGTTATCAAGCCTTTCATCCAGATAATTAAGTGTTCTCAGTATGAGCGGTTTATTATCCTCGAAATAGAGTCTTACATAATTTCCTTCTGACTCAAATAAGCGGACAGTAGAAAGCTTTACAAACCAGCACCTGTCGCCGTCCTTTACAAATACCTGGTCATCTTCGGTAAGGGTAGGAGTCTGATCTGCTTCAATCTTTTCCTTTTTATTCTTTTCAAGGAGTCTTTTAACGGTATCTTCAAGCCGCTTTGGTTCGATCGGTTTGAGCAGATAATCCATTGCGTTATATTCAAATGCTTTCAGAGCGTATTCATCATATGCGGTTGTGAAAACGACAGTCGGTACACTGTCTAATTCCTCGAGCAGTTCAAAACCGTTTTTACCCGGCATCTGGATATCGAGAAAAATCAGTTCGGGATTAAGTTCTGAAATTTTTGTTAAAGCATCTTCAGCATTAACAGCTTCCCCCACTACATTTATATCTTTAAATGGATTTAACAGTCTGCGCAGTTCTGCACGCGCCAGACGCTCATCATCTACTATTAAAGCTTTCATTTATTTTCCTCCTGTTGGAATAATAACTTCTGCGAGCACTTCATTTTCTGTTTTGTTATTAATATTAAAAGAGCCGGTTTCACCGAATAATAAACTTAACCTGTGCTTGGTATTTTGAATGCCAAACCCCGTTGCCAGTTTGAGATCCTCCTCGCTAAAATGTCCTGTGTTTGTTATCTGGATATGGAGCTTTGAATCTTCAACGAATGAATTAACTGAAATTTTCCCGCCGCCGGTCTTTTTGGAAATACCGTGTTTAATGCCGTTTTCAACAAGCGTCTGTACCATCATCGGGGGTATTTCTATCCTTGCTGCCTGGTCTTCCATTTTAATGGAGTAATTTAGTCTTTCTTCAAATCTTATTTTTTCCAGGTCAAGATAATCAGCCACAGTCTGCATTTCATCTTCGAGCGTAACGGTTTCACTCTTCTCTATTCTTAATGAATATCTTAGAATATTTGAGAGTTTTGTAATAGCTGTTTTTGCCGAAGCAGGGTCCTCTTCAATTAAAGCCCTGATGCTGTTTAATGCATTAAACATAAAATGAGGATTAAGCTGACTCTTTAACGTCTTAAGTTCAAAATCTTTTACAGCGGCTTCCCATATTAAAGCTTCTATCTCTACTTTTTTATAATTTTGAAAGAAATGCACCGAGAAATATATAAGCTGCCATAAAAGAATTACACTGCTTAAATTAAATATCCAGATTAAGGGAGTTGCAGGTTTAAACTTAGACATATCATAAAAACTTCCGGTAAGGTTTATAGAGAAAAAGAAAGCCGATAAAATTATTCCAATCAGAAGGCTTGATATAAGAACCCTCGGAACAATCTTTTTAAGCGGGAATTCCAGCCATCCGTTTTTCCTGATTATTATGCGAAGATAATGAGTCCCTGCAATCCCCATTATACAGATAAAAATAAACAGAAATCCCTTCTGCCATGTAATCGATTCGAAGGAAAACATAGCAATGAGATTGACTGCTGCGTAGAAGGTCCATCCTGTAGCCTGGGAAACCCAGTAAGCTCTATTTCTGCTTATTCTTGAAATACTCTCTCCGCTCGGTCTTCTGGTTCCGGATTTTAATAATGCAGCCCTGGTTTTAAGCTCAATATCGTGTGTAAAATCAGTCATAAATATAATCGTAAAGTCTCTAAAAGGAAATTGTGCATCTGTTTGAAGAACATTCAATAAGTCACTCTAAAATTAGCCTTATTGTTAGTGAGGCAGGCTTTCTTTATTACTACCGGTTTTATACGATGATAAACGGAATTAAAGGTAAGGAAAATCTGACCATTTAAAATGAAAAAGCCCGGTTTTAACCGGGCATTTCAAATAGTTTTATGAATCAGAGATTCACAATATCGTTATAAATAATAAATGCCATAAGCAGCAGAAGTATTACAAATCCTGTATTCTGAATAGCAACTTTTACCTTTATAGGTATTTCCCGTTTGGTTATACCTTCAATCAGGATTATTATAAGATGCCCCCCGTCCAGAACAGGGAAGGGCATAATATTTATAATTGCAAGACTAAGGCTTAATAATGCAAGGAAGAACAGGAAATTCAGGAATCCTGTATCAGCTGATTTGGCAGCTAGCTGGGCGATCTTTACCGGACCGCCGAAAGCTTTTCCGAATGCAACCTGCCCCCCTATTACTTTGCCGACCATACTGAAAGTCAGATCGGTCATTCTTACTATATCCAACCCTCCGTAGTAAAATGAATCGAAGAATCCGTAAGTCTGAAATTCGACGGGGGCGTCAGGATTAGTAACAAGACCCACACCTATCAATCCTTTATCATTGGGCGTAACGGACAGCTGAACTGTATCTTTCCCCCTCTTCACAACCAGGGGCATGGTTGTATTTTTATGGCCGGATATAATCTCAATAGTCTGCTGAACACTGTAAATTTTCTCTCCATTCATTTCAAGAAATACATCACCTTTTTTTATTCCGGCTTCTTCTGCAGGTGAATTTTTGGTGACTTCCCCGATCGCCGGCTGAAATCCCGCTGGTATTAAAAATCGCTCGCCGGTTTCATTTTCAGGGATAACCTTCCTTGGAATGGTAATACTTTTAGCTGTATTATTCCTTTCGAATTTTACATTAACATCCTGTCCGATAGTATTAACAAAAATATCCTGTCTTACATCATCCCAGTTTTCAACCGGTTTGCCGTTTATAGCAATGATTATATCTTCAGCTTTAAATCCAAGTGAATCCACAACACTGCCGGGGGCAACATAGCCTATCTTTGTAGTTGTAATAACCTGTTTTCCCTGGAAGAAATTGACTCCCCAGAAAATTATCAGAGCCAGCAGGAGATTCATTATTACGCCGGCCGTTATTACTACTATTTTTTTCCAGGCGGGTTTAGCGCGAAATTCATAGGGCTGCGGTTCTTTATCAGCAAACTCTGTGTCAAAACTTTCATCAACCATACCTGCTATCTTAACATAACCGCCAAGCGGAAGCATACACAAACGGTAATCCGTATTACCCTGTCCGTCAAAATCTTTCGGAAGTTCTCCGAAGGTAAATCCGGATATCCTGTTCCAGCCGAATAATCTCTTACCGAATCCAATTGCAAAGACGTCGGCACGCATACCGGTCAGTTTAGCTGCAGCGAAATGACCGAATTCATGCACAAAGACAAGAATGCCAATCGTTATCGCAAAATAAATTATATACTCCATTAAATGAGTTTCTCCTATTTTTTCAAATCCTGCTAAAAATTAGATGCAGTTAAGCAAAAATTGTTCCTTTGAGCAATTAGAAGAGATTTCTAACATATTCTCTTGTTTGCTTGTCCTGTGCAATAATAGTATCAAGATCCGGGTGTTCATGATTATCAAAATGATCAAGTGCGTTGCAAATTAAAGCAGAAATATCGGGAAATTTTATCTCTTTTTTAAGGAATTTTTCCACTGCCACTTCATTTGCAGCGTTTAAAATGCAGGCGGTTGTTCCGCCTGAATCCAGTGTATCGTATGCCAATTTAAGACACTCAAATTTTTTCAGGTCAGGTTCATAAAAAGTTAAGCTTGAAATTTTTGTAAAACTTGCTCTTGGAAAATCATTGGGCAGCCGCTCAGGGAAACTTAAAGCATATTGTATGGGAAGTTTCATATCGGGTAAACCCATCTGTGCTTTAACAGATCCGTCAACAAACTGAACCATTGAATGTATTATCGACTGCGGATGAATTACAACATCAATTTTTTCCTTAGGCATATTAAAAAGCCAGTGTGCTTCTATTACCTCAAGTCCTTTATTCATCATTGTCGCCGAATCTATCGTAATTTTATTTCCCATTTTCCAGTTCGGGTGATTCAGGGCACTCTCTACCGTTACTCCATTAAATTCTTCTTTATCCATCACCCTGAAGGGACCGCCTGAAGCGGTTAATATAAGCTTCTCAACTGCAGCAGGGTTTTCACCTGTCACACACTGAAAAATGGCACTGTGTTCCGAATCTACAGGAATAATTTCAGCTTTATATTTTTCAGCCAGATTTTTAACCAGTTCTCCCGCTACCACGAGCGTTTCTTTATTTGCAAGAGCAATTCTTTTACCGCGTTTGATTGCTTCGATAGTGGGGATCAGTCCGGCAAATCCGACCATTGCACCAATAAGTATATCGTATTCAAGATTTGAGGCGGCATAAACCAGTGCTTCATTACCGGAAAGAACTTTTGTTCCGCTGCCGACTCTTCTTTCCAGTTCTGCTGCAAGTTCTTTGTTTTTAACTACTACAAATGGCGGTTTAAATTCTTTTATTTGTGGTTCAAGCAGGTCGATGCGTGTGTTAACAGTAAGTGCTGTAACCTGGAATTTGTCAGGAAATTTTCTGATTACGTTTAATGTGTTAACTCCAATTGAACCGGTAGAACCGAGAATTAATAAGTTTTTCATTCTAACTATTTAAAAACAGACATTAAAAGTAACTAAGTAAGTGTTTTATAGCAATGTATTTTGATGGTTTTAAAACCCTTACTGAAATTCGAAAATAACACAGATAACGGCACTTTTTCCCTTTTAAAATCACTACTTCAGAAATTAAAATTTAAGATATTTTGAGCATCTGCTGATTTTATCACAAACTCTGTTTAGATTTAATTCAAAAGGTCATCAAATAATTCATTTCCCTGAGGAGGTTTATGAGACAGTTTAAAACTTTACTTACAGGTTTGGTTATACTTCTTTTTGTATCTGAATGTTATTCTCTACCCAGATATGCACTAAGAATGGGCGGAAACTGCGCGGATTGTCATGTTAATCCCACAGGAGGACTTATGAGGAATTCCGCAGGATGGACTTTCGGGAAAAATGTTCTTCCTATGGAAAGAACCAGTAAAGAATTCCCAATGAGTCAGAATATTAGTGAAAATATTCAATTTGGTCTTGATTATAGAGGTAATGGTTATTTATTACTCCAGGAATCTACAAAACGAATTGATTTCCAGAGTATGTCAGGCTCAATCTATACTAATGTTGATATTTCTGAGAAAATGAACATTTTTGCCCGATACGATTTTTTATCGTTAATTTGGGAAGCTTACGGGGTTGCTCATATACTTCCCAATGACGGCTATATAAAAGGAGGCAGCTTCACCCCGAATTATGGAATCCGTCTTGATGATCATACAGCTTACACAAGAGGAGGGGATATGGGATACATCACTTCGGGAGCATCTCAAAGGGGATTGATATACAATCCTTATTATGTTGAGAGCGGAATTGAAGTGGGACAATATATTTCTGATTTTGTTTTCGTTACTGCAAGCGTGGGCAACCCGCATTCACCCACTGTTTTTAAAAATGATCCGACTTATACTGCTAACCTGGAATTTTATCCCAAAATATCTGATGCGGCGGCATTGATGTTCGGGGGATCGGTCGCGATATTTAAACAAACAATCGAGCCTGTTGGCCAGGTACAAATGTATGGCGGTTATGCAGGAATCGGCATTGGTGATTTTACCCTGATGGGCGAATATGATATCGCAAATAATTATGTTCAAAAGGATTCTCTCTCAAGTGCATTAATGATTGAAGCAGCCTACCAGCTTGTAAAAGGACTTGATGCTGTTGTAAGATATGACCGATTTGATCCCTTAAATTCAAGGGATAATGATGATATAAGCAGGCTGATCGTGGGATTTGAATTTCATCCTTACAGCTTCATTGAAGTACGTCCTCAGTACAGGTTCCAGATGGAACATCCTTCGATAACGAATGATACGTTTCTGGTTCAGTTCCATTTGTGGTATTAGGGAATATCTAATTATGCCGGATTTCTAGAATCCGGCATATATAAAAGAACGTAGTCAATTAATTACCACGAAACTTGTCGTATTAATAAATTGTCATTATTTAACCAGCATCATTTTCTTTATGCCGGAAAATTCTCCTGATTTAATTTGATAAATGTAAATTCCTGAAGGAATATCAAACGCATTGAATTCAACGGAATGATAACCTTCAGATTGATTTTCGTTCACCAGTTCAGCAACTTCCTGTCCTATCATATTAAAAACTTTTAGGGAGACATATCCCGCATCTTTCAGATTATAATAAATGGAGGTAGTCGGGTTAAAAGGATTTGGATAATTCTGCTCAAGTTTATATTCAGCAGGTGTTATAATTTCAAATTGTTGAGCAATAATTTTATCAGGATAACCTCCCAGTACATGAGCAGTTACAACGTCAGATGGCTCTGAAGTATGATTCCCATTGTCAACAGCTTTTACCCTGTAATCCACGTTATGCCCTGAAGTACATTGTTGACCTATCGGACAGTAATCCTCATCCGTATCCTCATACCACAAATTGCTGGTTTGCGCCAGGAACGGCCACCCACCCTGGTAATATTTTTCTATAATAAAGTTATTAACATCAGGTTCTACTTTTGTCCAGGTTAATCGTGGATGATCATACGCACTCCTGGAAACTGCTAAATTAGGAGGAGGCAGTGGAATTGCATCATATTGTTTATACCTTATATAACTATTGGTATCATGCCTCCAGGTAATAAATAAATCATTAGAGACAGAGGAGAGCCCATAAGGATAAAAAATATAGGAGTTGTCCAAAGAAATTGGACCTGACCAATTATTACCATCAAATGATGTATACACCAGACCGTCATATAATTGTCCATTGAAAATCCCGGTGTTACACAACAGATGTATTTTACCATCGGATGTTTTAGTTATTGAAGTGTGAGAATCAAAATCTCCGATTGAAGTTGCTAGCTCTGTGGGCGAAGACCATGTCGTCCCTGTGATAGGTCTGGTTCATTTTAATAAAATCGTCTTAATTGTTTTTTGGTAACTGCCTGCAGTCATTTTTATAAAATATATTCCAGAAGGCAATCCCCTGTTGTAATTGTCTTTCCCGTTCCATTGAACTTCGTGTTCTCCGGCGGGAAGCTCTTCTTTAAGTAACAATTTTATTTCTTTCCCTAAAATATTATATACTATAATTAAAACATTTCCCTGACTGGCAAGGTTGTACTTAATATCTGTAACAGGATTAAATGGGTTTGGGTAATTCTGAAAGAGCTCAAATCCATTTATAGAGTTATTATTATTTGTAACGTTAGTTGCTGAATCCGGTTTATAAATTTTTGTTAAATATTCACCAAGGTCGGGCCCAGGCTGCTCAATAACGTGCAAACTGGAAAGCAGGATGCAAGGTTTCTGAATTTGAAATAAAGTATCCATCAATGCACCAAAGAAAATACTAAATTCTCCTGATGGGTATTCTTCATTTTGTTTTATATAATAAAGCTCATAACTCTGGTGATTCCTGCTTCCATTAAACTTCAGGATAAGGAAAAAATCATCTATGCAAATTGCAATTTCATCAGTACCGTCACCATCAACATCAATTGCCTGCATTGTTCCGGCGTAAAATGACATTACCCCTATAAGATCAATTTTCGCCACTGCTTCATAGCTGTTATCACCATCTGTTTCAAAAATTGTTATTCTTGTTGTTCCTATCCCATTATAATAGGCATCACCCAGTTCCCAGAATTCAGGTTTACCGTTTTTATCAATATCGTGTGACCAGGTATGAACGTAAGACATGATAGGTTTCAACCATTCCCTGCCAGGTGTTTGAATATTGGTTGTCACCTTCATTTTCAATTACATAAATATGTCCCTGTCCTGTCCCGAAAACTAAATCAGTTTTCCCGTCAAGGTCAAAGTCTCCAACAGAAAAACCGGCATTTGCCCAGGGGGGATTTTCATTATTATCAAACCGGTAAACCGAATCGAAATTGTTATTGATTGAATTATATTCATAAATATGTACATCAGGCCAACCAGATACGGTATAAGCCAGATCAGTTTTAGAATCCCCATCAAAATTACCAAGTGTCAAATCATTTAGCTGCAAAAGGGAATCAATACCGGAATCAGGAAAAATAAAATTTAAATTTGTAGCTAAAGAATTGTTTGTTGGTTTGGAAAAGAATCGTTCCTGGATAGGCAAATCAGGATAGAAGAGCGGGAGAGCAAGCATTACTTCCTTATTTCCATCATTATCAATATCATAAATTTGTCTGTCTATATAAACAGAATCATATTGGTAAATATATTGGAATGAATTCGAATTGTTCAATTCATAGATTGTCACTGGTTCTTGTTCAGATTGAAGAAATTTTCTCTCACCGTAAAGCTCAGGTTTATTGTTTTCATTAACATCATCTACTATTATATGTGAAAATTCCAGGTTAGTTAGTGGTACATCCTGCCAATAGCTGTATTTCTGGTAATAAAGAGTTGTATCTATTGTTCTCAGGTCTATTATTGTGCTGTCGTAAGTTGGTGAGTATTTTATTTTAGCATTAGGGGGTAGTTTGTAGTCATTTGTGTTTTTAATTATGATTTTACCATTTGAATAGTGAAGCTGGTAAATACCTTTCTCCATTTCTGTAACTTTAATATTCTCTCTGCTTTTAAGCTGCTCTATTTTTTCTTGCCGATCAGGAAAAAGAGATTGAGAATGAGTTAAACCACTAAACACCAACAAATAAAAGGAAACAACCATTAATAATTTATTTAACACCTTATCACCTATAAAACTTTGTATAAACAGGGAAAGAAATAATGTTTAACTTCTTTAAGCTATGTGAAACCGGTTGGGAAATAATTGAGAGTTGAATACTGCCTGTTAAAGGGCGGTCTGAGAAATGATTCTTTATATAATATGATCTCCCTGAAAGAAGCATACAGAATTAAATTGTTCAGTAAGAAAATGGCAAATAGAATAATAAAAAACAGCATATTTACCCCCCCCGTTTCAAGGAGTAAATAATTTTAGTAACGTTATTTAGTAATGACCCCATATAACATTATAAATAATAAAAATTATCTTGATGGGGGTACAGGAAATAAAGTAGTACAGTTACCCATATTAAAGAACCCTATTTAAGTTCAATTCTAATTATAATAAAATACATTAAATGTCAAATTAACTTTTTGTGATTTGTTTTATATAACAACGATAAGCTTGTATGATTCTGCTTCCACTGCACTGATGATCGAGGCAGCTTACAGGCTTTTTAAAGGTCTGGAGGCCGTGGTAAAGTATGACCGTTTTGATCCGCTGAATTCAAGAGATAATGATGATATCAGCAGATTGATAGTGGGCTTCGAATTTCATCCGTATAGCTTTGTTGAAATTCGTCCCGAGTACCGCTTCCAGATGGAACATCCTTCAATCACGAACGATACATTCCTTGTTCAGTTCCATTTGTGGTATTAAAATTTGGTATAATGCCCCAGAGGGGATGACTAAAAAGTTCAGATTTGTCAGTCTGAGCTTGCCTGCCTTGCCGTCAGGCAGGTCGAAGACTGATATTTCAGAAAGAATTCACACCTGCCTGCTCGCCTCGTCTCCGACGAGCCAGCCTGAACGCAGACAGGTCGGAGCGGGCCGGTAGGCAGGCTTCGACCTGCTTCGCAAGGCGAGCAGGCTCAGTGTGACAGTAAAATTTACTTTTGGGACAATCCCATTTCTATTATAAAATATTTCCAAATTATTAATAATTGTAATGAGCGATTCATCGAATCTGTCCACCTGTAGCGGATCGCTCAATAGTGGAATTTTCACTCAGTTTCTCCTGTCCTGAGCTACGTGAATGTTTCTACATTATTCAACTCTCCAACCTTCACATCTTCCTAAATTCCTTCCATTTCCTCTCAACGCACTTGCGATTCCATCGTCTGCCAAAATGGCACAAACAGCATTACCTAAGAAATTCCGATGCTGCGTTTTTTGCGAATTTTCAACTCTTCTTTATTCCATTTTAATTTCGGTCGACTTGCGGCAAACTTGCGGCCGACTTCCCTCTTCTTTCCACTGTTCTAATTCCGACTGTCATTTTGTCACTTTTCTTCTTATACTGTTATGTTTTTTATTCAGATACTTATACATCTCGACTTTTATCTTTTTACTTTAATTTTTTATCTTTAATTCCACCCTCTCTCAATCTCTATGCATATCACATTTCTATACCTTATCCATTATTCTTATTTTTAGAGTTCAAAAAAAACCGGGAATAGAATGGCAGATAATAAATCAGTTTCTATCTGGAAAAATCATTTACAGGAGGAGATAGACGCTTCATACCTCTATAAAGTTTTAGCAGGTATGGAAAACAATGAGAAGCAGAAAGATATATACTCACGACTTTCTGCTGTTGAGGAAAAGCATATAAAAGTCTGGCGTGATTTATTAATAAAGCATAATGCAATTCTTAAAGAAGAAAGGCCCTCTTTCAAAGCCAGATCACTTGCACGGCTATCCAACCGTTTCGGCACCTGGATTTTATCCAAAGCGCTGATGAATGAAGAAGCAGAGGAAGTAAGATCTTACCTTAGCCTGCATAAAACCAGTTTGGATAAAGAAACAAAGGACATCGCGCTGCAGCTTGCAAAGGATTCTGCAGAGCATGCTAATAAGCTTATGGGTATTAAGGGTACAACAGAGGAACCCTGGCATCGTTCTGAATCGGGAGGACTGCTAAGGAATGTAGTTTACGGATTTAATGACGGACTTACAGCTAACTTCGGTTTGATAGCAGGAGTTATCGGCGCTGCCGTAGCTCCGCATATAATTTTAATATCCGGTATTTCGGGAATGATTGCAGATGCACTTTCAATGGGTTCATCAGGATATCTTGCCGCGATCAGCGAAAAAGAAGTATATGATCACGAAAGAAAGATGGAGAAGGAAGAAATACTTTTAATGCCTGAGCTCGAAACTGAAGAGCTTTCTCTCATATATGAATCAAAAGGTATGAGTAAAGCTGATGCTTCAAATCTTGCAAACGAAGTGATGAAAGATCCGGCCCAGGCTCTCGAAGAAAAAGTGAGAATAGAGCTTGGAATAGGTGAGGCTAATATGAGTCCCTTCCGCGAAGGGTGGATTACCGGACTCGCAACTGCAATCGGTGCATTGATCCCTGTTTTCCCGTTCTTCTTTTTTACGGGAACAACGGCAATATGGACAGCATTCACGATTGCAATGCTTGCTCACTTCGGAGTCGGCGCCGCAAGAAGCTTCTTTACAGGCAGAGGTATTTTCCGCAGCGGTTTTGATATGTTTATTGTGGGTTTTGGAATTGCAGCAGCAGGTTATTTTATAGGAGAGTTTATCTCTAAGCTTTTCTAACCTGTGCGCCAATATTATTAAGAGAAATGTGAGATCTATCTATCCTGCAAATTCCCTATTAATTTCTGATATTGACTTCCATGCTGCCGGGCTATTTTCTTAAAAAACTCTATACTTGATTTACTTAAGTTAAGAGTTACTTTTATAGTATTCTCCTTAAATACTAATTCTTCAGGCCTGGGAAGGAAGTCTTTAATAATTTCAACTTTCCCTATTTCTTTGTCGCTATATTTTATTTTCTTTTTCATAATAATTCTAATAAATTGCTGAAATTCCTTTAATCAATGATTTTAATTTCTGTTCTTCTTTTTCATCATTCTTTGATTCTTCATTATCAAAGTCTAAAATCTCAAGTCGTAATTTTTTATCTGAAGAATAAATACTCTGAACGACGCCACCCTTGACTACTATCAATATTTTAGGATTTTTATTTTTCATTTATTAATTCCTTCTGATAATTGCCATTTCCAAGAAATTTAATTATACCTTTATCTCTTAAAACTTGAAGCTGCTGTCGGATTTTTGCTTTTATAAATTTATTATTAGGATATTTCTGTTTTAATGATTTTTCAAAGGAATATACATCTTGAGTTGTAAAGGTATTATAAGAGATACTATCAACCACTCGCAACATTTCAATTAGCCAACTTCGATTTTCAGTCTTTTCTTGTGCTAGAAACGTAGTTTTTTGCCATTCCATTAAAACATTCTTGCGGTTAATAATCAGACCATCTTTAATTAAATGTATAAGTCCTGTCTTGGGTAAACTGGCAAATAAAATATTACATCCCACCCAATTGGCTCTTCTAGCATTTAAAGATAAGGGCTTCCTTTTTTCTATTATACTATCTGTGAAGAAATACTTTGGAATGGTAAGAAAATTGACAACATCGAAATTTGAACTATAATGTAAAAAGAAAAAATTAGGATTTGTACTATCACGAATTTTATTAATCATAGATGAATATGCACCATCGATGATTTTATTTTTGGGAAGAGTTTTAAAACTTTTAAGCTCATAGTCAAATCTACAACTATCACAAAAAAAATCAGCCGCTGGATTATTTTTATTATATGATTTTAATGCATCATTACCACAGTTCGGGCAATAAGAGTTTTGATGCACCCAATCTTCACTTAGTACACGAGCAATTTGGGAATTGCTCTTATATTTTAAGGCAAGTGTTATGTTGAATTTTAGATTCATGTTATTTAGTGTAAAGATTCACTATCACATTTAAATCATTCTAACTGTTTCATATTGATTTGAATAAAATTTAAAATCTAACTAATAAAAGATAAAATAATTAATTACTATATATGAATTTTTTAATCGTTGGGACGAGTCATATCTATAATTATATCACTAACTCAGTCTTATTCCCTTGAATGGACAGCTTTATTTGGCAATATTTAATTTTATGTATAAGAAATTATTATTCCTTTTATTCTTTATCACAGGTTTTGTTTTTACACAGGATAACTCAATGCTTCAGCAGCGTTATATGCTGGGACAGGGCTATCTCCAGGCGGGACAGCTTGAAAAAGCAAAATCAATCTATGAGGAATTGTACAATCAGCACCAGGATAATTTCCAGTACTTCGAAGCATTGAATAATGTTTATCTTCAGCTTAAAGATTATCAGGGGTCTATAAAAATTATTCAGGAGAGAATGCAGAATTTTTCACCCGATGCTAATATGTACGGACTTCTCGGTTCCACTTATTACCTGATGGGGGATTCTGAAAGAGCCCACCAGGTATGGGATGAGGGTCTTCAAAAACTCCCTTCCGATCCGATGAAATACAGGGTAATATCAAATTATGTCCTTGACAGACGGGATTTTGATAAGGCAATTGATATCCTTAAAAGGGGAAAGACTGAGAGCGATGATCCGATTGTCTTTTCTTACCAGCTTGCAGACCTTTACGCACTTACAATGAGATATACAGAAGCAGGTGAGGAGTACATTTTCATACTGAATAAGGTACCTGACCAGATAACAAATGTTCAGAATAAAATTTTTAACTATATAAATAAAACAGATGCTCTCCGGAAAACAATCGAAGTTTTTGAGAATAATACTGGCGATAACACAAGTATAGAATACCTGCTTGCAAGATTCTATGTTGAAAATACAGATTATCAAAAAGCATTCGATCTATATCTTGAGCTTGATAAAGAGAATAAACATCAGGGTGCCGATCTCATCAGACTGGCGGATCTTATTTATAGTGATGGTGATTATAAAACTGCAGGAGAGTTTTATACCGAGATCATTGATAAATTTTCCGGTTCACCAATGATCTCTACTGCAAAACTGGGATATGCCAAAACTCTCGAAGCACAGATCGAACAGGATGCAGGCGAAAACTGGAAACCTTATTACAAATTTAATTCCGAAGCTTCGGATAAAATTGATAAAATAGTAAATGCTTATAATGAAATAATTAATCAGTATCCGAATTCTGATGTTTCACTCGAATCTTATATGCGGCTTGGTGAATTAAAGTTTTACAGCCAGGGGGATCTATCGGCAGCTCAGGAATATTTTGAGAAAATCCTGACTACTGCACCTTTCTCGGCTTTTGGATCCCAGGCAGAATTAGAATCTGGTAAAATAGAACTAATTAAAGGAAATCTCGATGCTGCTGCCGGTTATTTTCAGAAAGTGGTCGACAGACCCAAAATTCCCGAAGATCAGAAAAACAGCAGTAAATATTTATTAGCCCGTATAGATTTTTATAAAGGAAACTTCAGAGAAGCCAAAAATCAACTGGTACAGATATTGAGTAATTTAGGTGATAATTACGCAAATGATGCCATAGAACTGTCGCTTTTATTGAACACTACGATGAATGATTCGTCTGAATTAGTAAGGTTTGCCGATGCCGAATTCCTGGCAGATCAGAAGAAATTTACAGAAGCTGCTGAGAAATATCAGCTGGTTGCTCAGAACCCGAAAGCATTTATGCTTAAAAATGTTGCTGAACTTCGGGAAGCCGAGATGGAGCTTGCAGCAGGAAATAATGACAAATCCATTGAAATGCTTCAGAATATAGCGGGTGAGGAAAGTAAAAACATTTATGCGGATAAAGCTTTATATTTGCTTGGTAGAATTTATGAATTTGGTTTAAATGATTCATCGAAAGCCATTGAAAAATATGAGGAATTACTGGCAAAATTTCCCAGTTCCTTATATCTTGACGATGCAAGGGATGAAATAATTAAATTAAGAAACAAAGCGAGTTAAGAATGGGCAAAAAACAGGGCCAAAAGATCGTAAAATGTTCATTTTGCGGACGGGACGGCAGCGAAGTCGGCAGTATGATCGCCGGACCCGATGTATATATATGCGATATTTGTATCTCAAGCAGCGTCGATATTTTAAGAAATAATCTTGCTGCATACTCAAATACTAAAACCAAAGCAGCTCAGATTCCGGCTCCTGATACGATTAAAAAAACTCTTGATGAATACGTCATAGGTCAGGAACGGGCCAAGAAAATTTTATCGGTTGCAGTTCATAATCATTATAAAAGAATAAACTCCAAAGGTTCATTTTTTGAGCTTGATGATGTAGAAATTGAAAAAAGTAATATTCTTTTGATAGGACCTACAGGCGTCGGAAAAACTTTGCTTGCACAGACTCTGGCAAGAATTCTGGAAGTGCCTTTTGCAATTGCAGATGCCACGACACTTACGGAAGCAGGTTATGTTGGCGACGATGTTGAAACCGTTCTCGTTCATCTTCTGCAGGCGGCAGATTACAACCTGGAGCGTGCTCAAAAGGGAATTGTTTATATAGATGAAATAGATAAGATTGCCCGGAAAAGTGAAAGCACCTCAATTACAAGAGATGTGTCCGGTGAAGGAGTACAGCAGGCTCTCCTTAAAATACTTGAAGGGACAATAGCAGGAGTTCCCCCAAAAGGAGGGAGAAAACATCCGGAACAAAGTCTTATCAACGTTAATACCAAAAATATCCTCTTTATTGTAGGCGGCGCATTTGACGGTATTGATAAAATTATTGCATCAAGGATTAACAAGAACAAAATGGGATTTTCCCGCCAGGATTTAAAGGGAAAAATAACAGAAGATGATCTTCTTTCACATACAATGCCGGAGGATCTTCTGCGTTTCGGTCTGATCCCTGAACTTATTGGAAGGCTGCCGGTGCTTGCGCCCCTTCATTCATTAAGTGAAGCTGCATTGAAAAGCATCCTTACCGAACCCAAGAATGCAATTCTGAAACAGTACAAAAAATTATTTATGATGGATGGGGTTGAGCTTGAATTCGATCCCTTTGCGATTGATGTAATAGTTGCAAAAGCACAGGTTAGAAAAACCGGTGCACGTGCTTTAAGATCTATTGTCGAAGAATTTATGCTCGATGTTATGTATGAACTTCCGAATAAAGACAACATCGATAAATGCATCATAACCAGGGATGTTGTTGAAAAAGGTGCTGAACCGATATATCTTGATGCGGATAGAAAATCGGCTTGATCATTGTCGTGATACATTTTATTTATGAAGGCGATTATATTAATCGCCTTTAATTTTTTAAAAGTAAAGATTTGATATGTTCAGAAAGATTTTATTAATACTCGTCCTGACTACAATAACTGCTTATACCCAATCGAAAATATTAATTTATATGGATCTGCAGCAGACAGATCATCTTAAAGCTTACGGTATTACTTTTCATGCTTTACAGAAAGGAATAAAATCTGACTGGCTGTTAAACTACCGGGGCGGTTCTTTTATGATAGATTACGATGATAAGATAGCAGTAGAATGCAGGATAGAAGGGGTTGCTTTCGATCCCCTCTCAACGTCGCAGGCTGCGGACGTTTATTCTACAGCGCAGAGTGATGATAACAATATGGATGTTGTCAGACTTGAGAAGGCTCCCAAAATTGCCGTTTACGTTCCGCCCGGATTTATGCCCTGGGATGATGCCGTAACGCTCGCTCTTGAATATGCGAAAATTCCCTATGATAAAATATGGAATTATGAAATTCTCAGAGGGGATCTTTCAAAATACGACTGGCTTCATCTTCATCACGAGGATTTTACAGGGCAGTACGGGAAATTTTATGCAAGCTTCAGCAATGCACAATGGTATATTGATCAGCAGCTGATGTATGAAAATGATGCTAAGAAGAACGGGTTCAAAAAAGTCTCTGAGATGATGAAATCCGTATCCGTGGATATTAAAAACTTTGTCGGGCAGGGCGGATTTTTATTTGCTATGTGTTCTGCAACCGATTCATATGATATAGCGCTTGCAGCTCATAATGTTGATATCTGTGCTGAGATGTACGATGGAGATGCAGCTGATCCCGATGCACAGAGTAAACTGGATTTTTCAAATACACTTGCCTTCACCGATTTTAAGCTCGAAATGAATCCTTATGTTTATGAATACAGCGATATAGATATACAGCCGGGGGAAGTCGGCAATTTTGCGAATGATTACTTCACCCTTTTTGAATTTTCTGCTAAGTACGATCCCGTTCCCACGATGCTGACACAGGATCACGCAAATGTCATAAAAGGATTTATGGGACAGACAACAATGTTCCGCAAGGAGTTAATAAAGAAATCAGTAATTATTCTTGCCGAACGGCCGGGAACCGACCAGGTAAAATATATCCACGGGAATTATGGCAGGGGAACTTTTACATTTTACGGCGGTCACGATCCGGAAGATTACCAGCACGCTGTCGGCGACCCGCCGACCGATCTCTCATTATATAAGAATTCACCGGGTTACAGGTTAATATTGAATAATGTGCTTTTCCCGGCAGCCACAAAGAAAAAGCAAAAGACTTAGTGTAGCGGGGTACCCGATTCTCAAATTTCATAAACCGTTAAAACGGTTACCTGAAGATTTTGGTGTATTTATAGGTATGTTTACAGGATAAAATCCTGTAGAGAATCTGCGACTGCTTCACTGGTTTTCATTCGGATTGGTACTCAATCGCACCTTTCTTTCCGGTGATCAATAAATTTTCCAACCCCTTGTTTGACCGTTTCAACCGTTTACCTCTTCAGATTATATACAAATTATAACCTTTGAGGAAGAAAATCAGCTCTTTATAAATAAATACAAATTGAGCTTGCTATTGAAAACCGTTAAAACGGTTAATTAAGGATTGGTGTATTTTTTAACTGTGGTCACAGGATAAATCCTGTAGAGAACCATTGCCATCTTTCACGCGTTTTTAATCAGAGCAGCCCGTCCGGTTCACAACTGACAGAAATTGGCATAAAACCATCCAATTCAAGCAGCCATAAAAACATATCGCTTTCTTCTGATCTCTCTGCCATTTTGTCTAAATCGATCCCTCTCCACATACGCTTCTCTCTCGTTTATCTCTCGTCTTTCTCCTAATCATTTCATATTTAAAATTCGTCTGCCAAAATGACAAAAATATTAATCCTGCCGTCACGAACCTTCCGAGAACTCATCAAAATTTTCTATCTTTGCAGGAAGATTTATTATAACTATTTATATTCTATTTGTATGAAGCAGGTTAAAATAAAAAACAGTAATCAGGCCTATCCGATTGGAAAAATAGTCTGTGTCGGACGGAATTATGTTGAACACGCAAATGAGCTTGGAAATGATGTACCCGAAAAACCGATAATATTTTTAAAACCTACCTCTGCCGTGATTTATTCCGGTGATAAAATAATCCATCCTTCATTCTCTACAGATATGCATCACGAGACTGAACTTGTATTACTGATTGGAAAGAAAGTAAAAGACGCAGGTAAGAAAGAAGCAGAAGAAGCTATTATTGCATACGGTGTAGGGCTCGATATGACCCTTCGCGATATCCAGACCGAATTAAAGAAAAAAGGCCATCCCTGGGCCATCGCCAAAGGATTTGATACTTCAGCAGTACTTTCCGAATTTATTTCTAAAAAGGATTATAAGCTTACATTAAATGAAGAGATAATTTTAAGAGTTAATGACACCGAGAGACAGCACGAGAAGTTAAGCAAGATGATTTTTACTCCTGTTCAGATTGTGGAATACATATCCTCACTTATGACTCTTGAAGAAGGGGATCTTATTTTTACCGGAACTCCTGCAGGTGTAAATAAAGCAGTAAAAGGAGATAAGCTTCATGCTGAGATTACAGGCATCGCTGAACTTGAATGTGAGGTTATTTAGACTGCCGGATTAGGGTTTTATTACGACGGCAAAGCGCAGAGAGTATGGCGCATAGGAAAAATGATCATCTTTCAGAACATCCTGGGGTTAATTTGTTTCTCCACAAATACTTTTGCTACGTCATAAATCAGCGAAGGATTATTTATCAAGGCAGATGTAAATAGTTTTTTAAGCGTTCTTTTTTCGTAAGGTACTTTATTAAAGCTATGTGCAATGCTGTTAAACTTTTCATCTGAGAAATTATAGATACCATCCTTAATCCTGTCAAATATTTCGTGCCGTTTGCCGAGTCTCTTTGCCCACGCCATATCATACGAAAGTATGTGATCCGGTTTATTTTTCTTAACGGCTTCAGCTGCAATTTTTCCGGCGATGCTTCCCCCTATCATTCCACTTGCAATTCCGCCGCCGCTTAAAGGATTAACCTGGCGTGCTGCATCACCGGCCAACATAATACCAGGTGCAGATATTTTTGACAGTGTAATGCTGCAGGGAACACCTCCTGCAATCATTGTCAGAACAGGCGCCTTCGGGTAATGCTTATTCATAAACTCATTTAAGAAAGATTGGGCAGATTTCTTTTTGCCGGTCAAACCATTTACCCCTAAACCTATATTGGCTTTATTATTTCCTTTTGGGAAGATCCAGAAATATCCGTTAGGCGCGACATCTTTACCGAAATAAAAATAAAGTGTATCCTGGTTAACAGGAATATTAGCAGCAGTAATCTGTACAGCGCTTTCCATATCACGGAAATCTATGTGGGTTTTTAATCCTGCCCATCTCCCGACTCTTGATTCAACTCCGTCGGCAGCGATTACCACCCTCGCTTTCATTTCTTTCTGTTCCCCTTTAAATTCATATTTAACACCTGCTACTTCGCCATCTTTATATAATAAACCGTTAACATATGTACGTGTTAAAATTTCAGCTCCTTCAGAAGCTGCTGTCCTTGCAAGTTCATAATCGAAGATTCTTCTTTCGAGGACGTATCCGGCATCTCCAAAATCAAGAATGACTTCAGTACCATCGGGTGCATTAAAAGAGAATTTACTGATTGTAGCGGCGATCCATTTTTCATCGGGAGTTATAAATTCCTCAACCCCGGATTTACTGATAGCCTCCCCGCATCTGACCGGATAGCCTACATCACGGTCTTTTTCAAGCATCAGAACAGACACGCCATAATGAGCAGCGTATCTTGCAGCCATGCTCCCTGCTGGACCTGCTCCGACTACAATTATGTCGTAATCATTTTTCATTCTATCATTACCTCTTTAAAAGAATAACACTAATCGTCCTGACTTCGTAAAGTAGGCAATCAGCAGTAGGTAGTAGGCAATCAAGCAAATTTTTCATTCTATTGTTGCCTCATTTAAAAGAATAACACTAATCATCTTAACTTTGTAAAGTAGGCATTCAGCAGCAGGCAGTAGTCAATCAAGCAAATTTTTCATTCTTTCTTAAATATTTTTCCGGATACTCTATCATATGATTCAACAATTTATCAATTTCTTCTGAGCGTTCAAGATACTCTTCGTAATTTTCGCGGTTAACATATTTACAACTTAATGAAAAATCCAGCCATACTTGGGTTTCACTATTTTCCATATCAGCATCTGTAGTCTTAGAAATAAAATGAACGCCAACAGCCTTCTGTAGACCGCCAACTTCTATAAATATTGCATACTGCTACTATTCCCGCGCATTGAAAACTCCTTTAAACATTACCCACTGTGTTACTACTGACTACTGTAATTGCCTGATTCTATCCCGCAAGCACACCTTCCTTCCGGAACTCAATTACTTCTATTGGACAGCTCCACACGCATTTAGCGCAGTTAGTACATCTTACATCAATAATGAAAATCTCTGCTTCTTTCAGCTCGATTGCATCTTCCGGGCACACTCCCACACAGCACCCGCAGAAATCACATTTATCTGGGAGAATATTAATTAATAGCTTTCCGTTCTTTGACTGTCTGTATTGCATCTGAAATTATAAATGTATCTGTGAGGGGAATCAAAATATTTTTATTAATTTTTCCGAAAAAAGACTATTCTCCTGTTTTATATCCCAATTGAATTACCTGATAAATGGTCAATTGGCCGGCGTTAGAGAACCGCATTATTGCAGTTTATTATTTTACATAATTGCGTTTTTAGTTCCCGTTACTGCTATTATCACCTTCGAGGTCTTCTTTTATAAGCTGTTTCTCACGGGAAAGGTCCCTTACTTCTTTCATCAGCTCAAGCTTTTCATCTTCGTTAGTAATTCCTGACAAATCACTGTTCAAAGCAGAAATTTTTTCTTCAACCTGCTTGAGCTTAAATTTTATGACGGCATCAGACGAGTATTTTTTTAAGATTGCCTCTAAATCTGTGGACGGATTGATTTCATCCCAGTTTTTGCTTATCTGGTATTTCTCGAAAGTCAATTCTCTTGCATATGATTTATTGTCTTCATTTTCAAGTTTATCAATCAGAGAGACGGCGGTGAGGTCTTCATCATTTATTTTTGCTTTATGGATAAGTTCTGCAATCTCCCGGTGAATATTTATCCTGAACTCATCCGGTTTTATATGCCGCAGAATAAAATCAATTATATCGCGATTTCCTTCGAGCAGAAGTTTAATTAATTCTTTTTCAAGATTTATAATTTCAGCGGGAATTTCTTCCCCTGATCTCAAAATCTTCTTTTCTTTTTCAGTTGCTTTTCTTTGCTGCCTGTCTGCTTCCACTGCTGTCTGTCTTGTCAATCCCGATTTGACTTTATCCAGTTCGCTCTCCAGCAGCTTTTCTCTCAGGTTAAATTTCCTGGCAATATTTTTTATTAAGAGACTGGCTTTTAATTCATCATTAATCAGTGCGAGGGGCTTAACAAGGTCTCGTATAGCTTCTGCAGTTTTTGCGGGATCATCAAACATACCCAGGGATTCATAGTATTCAGATTGATATTCAAGAAAATTCTTAGCTGATTTTATTAATTCTTCAAACTTTTCCTTACCATAATTATTTACGTAAGAATCAGGATCTTCACCCTGGGGCAAAGAAATAATCTTAATCTCGAAATCTCTCCTCAGGAGCAGCTCGATGCTCCTCATTGCTGCTTTGATTCCGGCCGTATCAGCATCAAAAAGCAGAACCACGTTTTTAGTGTATCTTGATAAAAGCTGAACCTGTTCTTCAGTAAGTGCAGTTCCCGAAACAGCAACAACGTTTTTAATTCCATTCTGGTACAATGATATAAGGTCCATATAGCCTTCAACCAGAATGGCTTTATCAACTCTTCTTATTTCATCTTTTGCATGAGATAAACCGTATAGTATTCTTCCCTTAGTGTAGATTATAGATTCAGGGGAATTTAAATATTTGGCAGCCCCTTCTCTATTCTCAAGAATTCTTCCGGCGAATGCCACTACTCTTCCGTTTGGAGAAAATATCGGGAAGATTATCCTTGATGAAAATTTATCGTATAACCTGCCTTCCTGTGATTTTCCTATCAATCCAAGTTGAAGCGCCCTTTCAATATTAATTTTCTTATCCTGCAGGAAGTGAATTAAATTATCCCAGCCGTTAAAAGCATAACCCAGTCCAAAAGCTCTCATAGTAGCTGGTTTTATTTTCCTGTTCTGGAAATAATTTAAAGCAACTTCACCCTCATCTGAATTAAGAAGATTATTCGAAAAGTATCTTGCAGTTTCTGTATTTATATCATAGAGTAATTCCTGTTCAGTTTGTTTCTCCTCAGATTCCTGTTGATCAAATTCTAATGGAATTCCCAATTCCTGAGCTAGTTCCTGTACAGCTTCAACAAAAGATATCTTCTCATATTCCATTAAGAATTTAAAAACATTCCCACCGGTATGGCATCCGAAACAGTGAAATATCTGTTTATCCTCGCTAACAGTAAAGGAAGCTGTTTTTTCTGAATGGAAGGGGCATAGTCCAAGGAAGTTCTTTCCCCGCTTCCTTAATTGAACATATCCTGAGATAACATCAACAATGTTCGCAGAGGAGCGTATTTCTTCTATTTTAGTTTCGGAAATTCTCATTCGGATAATCAGGAATTGGAAATTTTTTTTATTTAACTGAATTTTAATTTAATCAATAAATTCAAAACTCGCGCGCATAAAATAAGTTCATTTATGTTTATGGAAAACCCGGGGATAGATTTTAACACAAAATTAAATTTATTAGCAGCCCCCTATTTGTTATATTTAATAGATAAAAAATTAAATTATTACCAGGAACGTTTTTTATTAAAAAAGTATTAAATCATTTATGGTTTGAATAAATTTTATGTTTGAATCGATAAGGCAAACAAGGAAATATTGCAATAGTCTGACCCGTTACTCCCGTTATAAAACAAGAGTTGTAAATGTCGGTGATATTCCCCTGGGTGGAGATTACCCCATCAGGATTCAGTCGATGACAATTACTGACACGATGAATACCAAGGCAACAGTGGAACAGACGATAAGAATGGTTGAATCAGGGTGCGATTATGTGAGAATTACTGCACCAAGCAAACTTGAAGCCCAAAATCTTAAAAACATCAAACATGAACTTAGATCACGGGGATATACTGTTCCTTTGATAGCAGATATTCATTTTACACCGAATGCCGCCGAAATAGCCGCCAGGATCGTTGAGAAAGTAAGGGTTAATCCCGGAAATTATGCTGACAGAAAAAAGTTCAACATTATCGAATATACCGATAAACAATATGAAGAAGAACTGGATAGAATAAGACAGAAATTCACTCCGCTGGTAAGGATATGTAAAGAATATGGTACTGCGATGAGGGTAGGCACAAATCATGGTTCACTCTCGGACAGGATTATGAGTCGCTATGGAGATACTCCGCTGGGAATGGTCGAATCTGCTTTAGAGTTTGTCAGGATTTGTGAGGAACTTGATTACAGTGAAATTGTTCTTTCGATGAAAGCCAGTAATCCGCAGGTAATGGTTCAGGCAAACAGGCTCCTCATAATGAAAATGGAAGAAGAGGGAATGAACTACCCGTTGCATCTTGGGGTAACAGAAGCAGGCGGCGGGGAGGATGGCAGAATTAAATCAGCTGTGGGTATAGGAACTTTATTGGAGGACGGTATAGGTGATACTGTCCGTGTTTCATTGACTGAGGACCCTGAATTTGAAGCTCCGGTTGCAATTGAACTCGTGGATAGATATAAAGGGAGGGATAAACATAAAGCAATTATTCCGGTAACAGATTTTCCGATTGATCCGCTCAGTTATAAAAGAAGAAACACGTTTGAAGTTTCTGGTATTGGAGGATCCAGTGTACCTGTTGTTGTGGCAGATTTATCCAATCATACAATAACTAAACAGGAAGACTTATCTGAAATAGGTTACACCTACAGCGCCCGTACCGACAAATGGAATATGAGTGATAGTGCAGCAGATATCATTTTTACCGGTAACCAGGATATTCCCTTTGATCTGCCTACAAGCCTGAAGCTCGTAAGGAATTACAATGCCTGGAAGAAAGATAAAAAGGGTTATCCTTTAATTACTTCAGATACGTATCTGAGTGAAATTGATTTTTCCGGAACATTGAATTTTATTCTGCTTGAATTAAGTGATTTGAAAATAAGTCTCTTTAATAAGTTAAATGAGGATAAAACCGGAGTAATTGTTTTAACTACTGCTAATTCGCATGGAATGGCCGAACAAAGAAGAGCTTTTTTCGAATTGATGAATAATAATTTTGAGAATCCGGTTATTATCAAAAAGACCTATGAAAATATCGATGTCGATCAGCTGAGACTCTTTGCATCTACAGACCTGGGAGGGCTTCTTATTGATGGTTTGGGTGATGGGGTTTGGCTGAAATTAAAGGGAATATTAAAAGATGCGGAAAAAGAATTTGACGATAAGAACAAGCTGGTAAGGAAATTTGTAAATACCCGTGAGTCATATGATAGGGTCATAAACCGGACATTATTCGGAATTCTTCAGGCAGCGAGAGTCAGGATATCAAAAACCGAATATATTGCCTGTCCCTCCTGCGGAAGAACTCTCTTTGATCTACAAATAACCACAGATATGATAAGAAAAAAAACCGAACATCTTAAGGGTGTTAAGATTGCGGTAATGGGGTGCATAGTTAATGGTCCCGGTGAGATGGCAGATGCGGATTATGGTTATGTAGGCTCAGGTGTTGGGAAAATAACTTTATACCGGGCAAAAGATATTGTTAAAAGAAATGTGTCTGCTGAAAATGCGGTAGATGAATTAATAGAACTGATCAAAGAAGATAATAATTGGGTCGATCCAAATTAATTTATTCTGGGCACTGGCTCGATTGTTGATTATTAAATCATGATCTGGTATATTTGAAAACTCGATATGAATAAACTAATTTTAGAAAAACTTAAATTTCTTGATCTTGTTAAATATTCTGCTACTCCAAGAACCTTAAAAGCAGAGAAATTATAAAATGCACTTCAAATCTTAGAAGTGCATTTTTTTTGCTATGAAGTGCATTGAAATTATTAAATATTTAGAACAATGGGCTCCGAAGGAAACAGCCTGGGAAAAGGATAATGTTGGATTGCAGGTAGGATCATCAGAGCGGGATATAAAAAATATTCTTCTGTGTCTGGATGTGACTCCCCCCGTAATAGATGAAGCCATCAAGAAATCCTGCAACCTGATCATCTCTCATCATCCTTTGCTTTTTCACCCGATAAAAAAAATTTCCACTGATAAAGACTATCGTTCCCGGATCATCGAAAAATTGATCAGGAATGATATTACACTTTATTCAACTCATACAAATCTCGACTTTACAAAAGACGGGGTCAGTTTCAAACTTGCAAAACAGCTAAAGCTTCAGAATATAGAATTTCTCACAAGACTTAACTCAAGCCAGGTAAAGCTGGTAGTTTTTATTCCGGAAGAATCGTATGAAAAAGTCTCAGATGCAATATTTAATGCAGGCGGTGGAATTATAGGTGAATATTCAAACTGCGGCTTCAGAGCTACTGGTAAAGGAACATTTAAGGGTTCGTATAAGACCAGCCCGAGTATAGGAGTTAAAGAAACCGTTGAAACTGTGAATGAAATTCGCCTGGAGGTTCTTGTTGATTCCTGGAAAATTAAAAACGTTCTGAGTGAAATGTTAAAAGTTCATCCTTACGAAGAACCGTCATACGATATATATCCGCTCAATAATGAGCACAGCAGTCATGGTGCCGGAGCAATTGGAGTACTGGATTCTGAAATGCTGGCTGAGGAATTTCTGAGTTATGTAAGTAAATGCTTGGAATTAAAAAACTTCAGGTATACCAACGGCACGAAAAAAAGAATAAATAAAGTCGCTGTATGCGGTGGTTCCGGGAGCGAGCTCATTCCTGAAGCAATTAAAGCAAAAGCCGATGCCTACGTTACGGCCGATATAAAATACCACGCTTTCCAGGATGCTGAAGGAAATATTTTATTGATAGATGCCGGGCATTATGAAACAGAAATATTTTCACTTGATGAGGTAAAAGAACGGCTCGAATCTTTTCTAAACAGGCAATTAAAAGTTTTTAAATACAGTAAACCTACAAATCCGGTTAAATTTTTTATAAATAAAAAGGAGAATGGAGAAATTGGTAAACAGATTAAAAACCCTGTATGAATTACAGCAGATTGATGATCAGCTTGATGAACTTGAAGAACTCCGGGGGGATTTACCAAACGCCGTTCAAGCGTTGCAGGATAAAATAGACAGCATCAAAAATCAGGTGACTGAAAAAGAAGTTAAAAGAAAAGAATCTCTTGAAAAAAGAGAAGAGAATGAAGAAGAAGTTGAAAAACTGAAAGTAAACCAGAAAAAGTTTAAGGCTCAACTCTACCAGGTTAGGAATAATAAAGAATACGATGCTTTAACTAAAGAGATTGATCATACCGAAGAACAAGTGACTAAACTTGAGACTGAAAATGATGCTCTTGCAGATCAGAGTAAGTCTCTTGCTGAGGATATCGAAGCACTTAGTCCTCAGCTGGATGAACTTAACGAGGAACTGAAAGTTAAAGAAACCGATCTGAAGGAAATTATCAAAGCAAACGAAAAAGAAGAAGCTAAACTCCGGGCACAAAGAAAAGAAGTTGAGGCAGAGACAAAAAAACCCGATTATTCTGCCTATATGCGTATACGGAGAGCTAAAAAAGGGAAAGCGGTTGCAACCATAAAGAGATCTGCATGCTCAGGCTGTCATAATATTGTTCCTTCCCAGAGACAGTTGGAAATCAGAAGAAATAACCGGCTTTTCTTCTGCGAATATTGCGGTAGAATACTGGTTTCACCGGAAATCGCTGATCTCACTGAAGAATAAGATCCCGGGGGAGAAATAGAGCCTTAAAATTCTTTTTTAAGGGAATTCTATGTAAGAACCCTCCTTTAAATCTTTTCTGCTGACTTAAGCCATTTAATTTATTATATTCGCTACAGTTAAATATATATTATCATTTCTTTTAGTTATTAAATTAAGAGATTGAGAAGAGTTTAAAGAATAAAAATACAGTTCAGAACGGGCAATTGCTTTCCCTATCAATCGGGGAAGAGGAAAGTCCGAACTTCAAAGAACAGAGTGCCGGGTAACACCCGGGAGTTGTATGGAGAAATCTTATAACTACGGAAAGTGCCACAGAAAAGATACCGTCCCGATGAAAATCGAGATAAGGGTGAAATGGCAGGTTAAGAGCCTACCGCGGTAATGGTAACATTACTGGTCCCGAAAGGGATCTCGTGATGCGGGACAAGGCAAACCCCACTCGAAGCAAGGTCAAATATGGAGATTCAGCTTTTTATAGTGCGGAGTTGTTCGCTTCGATATCCGGTTAAGTTCGGGTATGATCTCCGGGTAGACCGCTGGAATTCTGCAGTGATGCAGAATCAAGACAAATAATTGCCGTCCCGCATTAGCGGGATTACAGAATTCGGCTTATAGTTCCGAACCGTGTTTTGTTCTTTTATATTTTTTTATCTCTTAAAAAGAGTATTATGCCAGAAAAACGCTGGAAAATAAGAGAAGTCATAGACGACTATAATTTAAGGTCTCTGGCTGATTCGCTCAATATCTCCGAGGTATTGGCTAAACTTCTTATTTTAAGAGATATAAAAACCTTTACCCAGGCAAAACATTTTTTCCGGCCTTCTATAGAATCACTTCACGACCCATTCCTGATGGATGGGATGGAACCTGCTACTTATCGTGTAATTCACGCTTTAACAGAAAATGAACTTATTACCGTTTATGGTGATTACGATGTAGATGGAACCTGTTCAACAGCATTACTTTATATGTTTTTAAAAGAGCTTGATGCTAATGTTGAATATTATATTCCCAAAAGACTGACCGAAGGATATGGGATCTCATCCGCAGGGGTTGAATTCGCAAAAAGCCGGGGTACTTCTCTAATGATAGCAGTTGATTGCGGAATAACAGCAATAGAAGAAACCGATCTGGTAAATAAACTGGGTATGGATCTGATAATCTGCGATCATCATCAGCCTAAAGAACATATACCAAATGCTTATGCAGTTCTCGATCCATTAAAACCAAGTTGCAATTATCCTTTTAAATATTTGTCAGGGGCGGGAATAGCATTCAAACTTGCACAGGGAGTTTCTGAAAGAATCGGCAAAAGAGATATGCCGATGCAATACCTTGATCTTGTTGCGCTGGCGGGGGCTGCTGATATTGTTCCATTAATAGGTGAGAACCGTGCACTTGTAAGCGAAGGAATAAAAATTATTAATGATAATCCACGTCCTGGTGTTGAAGCTCTGATCTCCAAAAGTAATATTCATCCTGGAAATTTAAATACAGGACAAATTGTATTTACGCTCGCTCCGAGAATAAATGCTGTAGGGCGTCTTGGTGATGCAGAACGTGCAGTTGAACTGATGATTACAAGAGATAAGCAGGAAGCCCACAAGCTCGCGCAGGTGCTGGAAACCGAAAACTATGAAAGAAGAAAGATAGATGTCGATACCTACGATAATGCTCTTGAACTTGTTGAAAATACAATCGATCTGAAAGAGGAATTATCAATTATACTACATCAGGAAGCCTGGCACCCGGGAGTTATTGGAATAGTTGCATCCCGTCTGGTAGAAAAATATTACCGGCCAACCATAATGCTTACTACAGTAGACGGCGTAGCTAAGGGTTCTGCAAGAAGTATCTCTAATTTTAATATTTATGAAGCACTTAAAAAATGTGAGGATCTGCTAATTCATTTTGGCGGGCATCAGGCTGCAGCAGGATTGGCTGTGGAAGTGGATAAAATAGAAGAATTTAAGATAAAATTTAACCAGATTGTGAGAGAAACTGTTACAGAGGAAGATCTTTTTCCAGAAGTTCATATTGACTCTAAACTTAAATTTTCAGAAATAACACCTAAGTTTTTAAGAATTATTGACATGTTCTCTCCCTTCGGCCCGGGAAATATGAGACCGGTGTTTTTATCTGAGGAAGTTTATGTTGCGGGAAATCCAAGAATTGTGGGAAATGATCATCTCCTTGTTTCTTTAAAGCAGAATGGCTGTGAAAGAGTGTTTGATTGTATAGGGTTTAATATGGGAAGTTACTTTGATACAATAGGAAAGGATGGACAACTTCTCGATGTTGTTTATTCAATTGATAAAACCGTAAGGGATGGACGAGTTTTTCCTCAGTTCAAAATAAAAGATTTAAAAGTTATAGAAAATAAATAGGAGTATATTTTCAATGTCAGGTCACTCAAAGTGGGCAACGATCAAAAGAAAAAAGGGAGCTCTTGATGCTAAACGCGGTAAAATATTTACAAAATTAATCAAAGAATTAACTATAGCAGCAAGAGAAGGCGGGGGTGATCCAGGCGCAAATCCAAGATTACGGCTTGCGGTAGATAATGCTAAGGCAGCAAATATGCCCCAGGATAATATTGAAAGAGCAATTAAAAAAGCCACCGGTGAACTGGAAGGAGTAACCTACCACGAATTAACATATGAAGGTTTTGGTCCCGCAGGAGTAGCTATCCTTGTAGAAGTGGCCACAGATAATAAAAACAGAATTGTTGCAGAAGTAAGACATTTGTTCAGCAAGTACGGCGGCAGCATGGGTGAAAATGGATCTGTTGCATGGATGTTTGACAGAAAAGGCGTTATTTCCTTACCCCGGCAGGGTAAATCTGAGGATGATATTATGGAGATAATTCTAGATGCCGGAGCAGAAGATCTGACATCTGAAGAAGATTTTTTTGAAATACAGACTTCCCTTGAAAGTTTTGAATCGGTAAGAAAAGCACTCGGTGATAAAGGTTTATCTGTTGAAAATGCTTCTTTGCAGTGGATTGCAAAAAATACAATTCCTGTAACAGGAGAAGATGCAGAGAAAGTAATGAAACTAACCGAAGCAATGGAAGATAATGACGATGTACAGAATGTTTATTCCAATGCCGATATTGACTTAAGTTCCATAAACTAAAAGCGTTCAATACGCTTAAAAATTAAATGATTATTCTTGGAGTTGACCCCGGAACAAATGCAACAGGTTTCGGGGTAATTAATTACAATAAAAATAATTTTAACCGTATTACCCACGGAATAATCAAGCTTCCCCCTTCCAAACCATTATCACTTAAGCTTGAAATTATTTATGATGAGCTTGTCAAGCTTATAAAACATTATAAGCCTGATGAATTTGCGATTGAGACGGCTTTCTACGGTAAAAATGTTCAATCTGCGATGAAAATTGGTTATGCACGAGGAGTTTCAATCCTGGCCGCAGTTCATAATAATGTACCAACAAGCGAATACTCACCACGAGAAGTGAAAAAATCAATTGTCGGTAACGGTGCAGCTTCAAAAGAACAGGTTGGTTTTATGATCAGAACTCTTCTTGAAATAAAATCCCTAAAAATGAAATTTGATGAAAGTGACGCGCTTGCGATTGCTCTTTGTCATGCTTTCAGACTCAAATCAAATACTAAAAAGAGTAAAGACTGGAAATCATTCATCGAGGCTTTCCCCGATAGAATTGTTAATGAATGAATTTATAATTTTTAATTTCAAATTTTAATTATCAGATGATTGGCTATTTAACGGGTAAAATAATATCGCTGAAACCAACTAAGATATTACTTGATGTAAATGGAGTTGGGTATGCTGTTAATATTTCAATAAACACATTTGAAAATATTTCTGATTTAACTACTATTTCATTGTTCATATATACAAGTGTTAAAGAAGATTCAATTACACTTTATGGTTTCTTTACAGAATCAGAGAAACAGATGTTTGAACTCCTGATATCTGTTACGGGCATTGGACCAAAATTAGCACTGAGTATTTTATCCGGAATAAAGACGGATGATTTAAAGGATGCAATCCAGCGCGGGGATATTTCCAGAATTATTGCAGTTCCGGGAATAGGAAGAAAAACAGGCGAAAGACTTGTATTGGAGCTGAAAAATAAAGTTGACCATGTGTCAGAAGAGGGGATTAAAGAATTTTCATTCAGTATCAAAAATGAAGCGGTATCGGCACTGACTACTCTTGGTTATAACTCTAAAACCGCAGATAAGGTTATAAGGGATATTCTGTTTGAAAACGCAAATATTTCACTTGAAGAGCTGATTAAAAAAGCCCTGGGCAATCTGAATAACTGAAAAAGCGATATTTCTGCACTTTCCTGAAATCACCACCTCTTTATATGTGAAACAAAGCGTATCCGGAGCGTATGTGGAAATAGTCTGAACCGGTAATATAAACTCTCCTTTTATGCCCCATTTGGAAATAATTTATTGCTTCTTGACCATTTTAAAAATATCTTCAGGGAATGAAATATCGGGAAATAAAAATTTTGCGGGGAGAAGAAATGTCCATTAAAACTAGTCGTACCAGTGAAAATGCAACTGTAAAAATTGATTTCAGCCAGTGCAGTGACTGCGGGCTTTGTTCTGTGGTTTGTAAAGACCTCACTCTTACTATGCGTAGCGGGAAAATAACAATCGACAATAACCCCCTATTCGGCTGTGTGGGCTGTGCGCAATGTGTCGCTGTTTGTCCGGAGGATTGTATCGAGGTTGAAGGACGAACGATTGTTATGGACGACTTTGTACCTCTGCCCGAAGCTAAAACTGCCGCAAATTATGAGCAACTGCACGCTTTAATGTTTAAGAGACGAAGCATCAGAGATTTTAAAGATAAGATTGTTGAACAGGAAATAATTGACCAGATTCTCAAAGCTGCTTCATCTTCTCCTATGGGAATACCTCCTTCGGATGTTGAAGTAGTCATTTTTAAAGGGAGAGAAAAGGTAAGAGCATTTTCCGAAGATTTTATTAAATATCTTGAAAGTATAAGATGGATGTTCACTAGATGGACTATTCCTTTGTGGAGACCTTTTATTTCCCGTGAAGATTATGAAATGTACAAATCATTCTTAATACCCCTCATTAATTTTCTAATTGAAAGAAATAAAAAAGGAGAAGACTGGCTTCTCTATAGTGCACCGCTCGCATTGTATTTCTATGGTTCTCATTATTCAGACCCTGCCGACCCTTATATACCGGCAACATACGCAATGCTTACAGCAGAATCGCTTGGACTTGGCACCTGTATGATAGGCAGTATACATCCCTTTCTCCGGCACGGCGCACCTCTAAAAAGGAAGTATAAAATTAATCCTAAAAACAAAAGCGGAATATTTCTGATAATTGGTTATCCAAAAGTAAAATATCATAAAGGAATAAAGAGAACATTTGCAAAAGTGGTTGAAGCCTGAAAAATGACCATTTAGAATATTTGCAGTAAAAAGATCGTATTTTTCATTTTGGTTCCTGCACCGATTCTTTTTCTACTAGGAGGATAATTTTTTATATTTCTTATTGGTCATTTGGGAAATGTGATAAATATATATACGATAAATAAAAAAACAGATTAAACTTGGAAAAACACACAATACAAAACCTGCCTGCTGATTTATTATCCGGTTATTACAGCGATTTTGAAGACCGGTTTATCTGGTTACTGACATTAGATGACAATAATGAAGAAATATATTATTCTGTGAATGTTGCTGGTATTACGGGGTACGACGCTGCTGAACTCAAAGGTTTACGCGGTAATTGGAATAATTTGATTATTGAAGAGGACCTTGAATCAGTAAGAATTAAATTCAATGAGTTGTTGATTGATCTTTCGCTTAACAGTTATTCTATTGATTACAGGATAATCAATAAAAATAATGCTACTATCTGGCTGAGAGAGTCTGTCAGAGCAGAAAGATTCCCTTCAGGAAAACTGAAAACTGCCTTCGGAATTGTATTGGATATTTCTGATTTGAAGAAGGCGGAAATGGAACTCCGGGAAGAAATCCGTAAACTTCATGATTCAAATTATTCGAAAGATGATTTTATTGCCATTCTTTCCCACGATCTTCGTTCCCCATTTACGAGCATTCTCGGGTTTTCTGAGATATTACTGAATGAACCACTCCCAGATTCTGAAAAAAATGAATACCTGAACCTGATACATTCGTCTTCAGTTAAACAATTGAAGCTCATTAACAATTTACTCGACTGGTCAAGATTAAGGACAGGCAGATCCCATGTCGAGCTTGCTAAAGTCGATGTAAGAAATGCAATATATAACTCAGTTTCGGCTCTTACAGGTGAAGCAGTAAGAAAAAATATCGAGATAAGAGTATATGTCCCCTCCTCTCAATTTATAGAAGCGGACGAAAGTCTCTTCTGCAAAGTAATATTGAACCTGCTTGAAAACTCAATAAAATACTCAGGGGAAAATAAAAGTATCGATATCAAATCTTCTGCATTCAATGATAAATTTATTGAGTTTATTGTGAGGGATAAAGGAAAAGGGATTCCTGAGACAAATAAGCATAAACTATTCCAGATTAATAAAATTTTTTCCACCCAGGGAACAAACGGAGAAAAAGGCACAGGTCTAGGATTGATTTTATGCAGGGAGATCATTGAAAAACATGGCGGAGAAATATGGTATTTTTCCGAAGCGGAAGCAGGTTCCGAGTTTCATTTCACTTTTCCTTTATTTAAGGAAAACGTTCTGATGGTAGGCCTCGATAATAAGACTTCTGCTGAAATTAAAAATGTAATTGAGGAAGTCAAACCGTCTTATTTTATAAGAGAATGCAATAATGGTTTTGAGGCAATTGATGAAATAAAATCTAAAACACCTTCAGTAATCTTTTTAAATGATAAAATGCAGTTAATGGATGGACTGCAATTTATTGAAATACTTCAGAGTGAAAACAGGACTGCAGGCATCCCGGTATATTTAATAGCTGATGATCTGCAGGAAACAAAAATCAGTAAGTATTCGAATCTTGGAGTAAAGAAGATATTAAATAAGCCGTTAGGGAGAGAAAACTTAAAAAAAGAAATTCAATCCGTCTGATTTTATAAATATATAATTAAAATAAAACTATTTATGGAGGATTAATTGAATATTGCTGTTGTCGGGACAGGATATGTTGGACTTGTATCAGGTACTTGTTTTGCAGAAACCGGGAATACTGTTTATTGCGTTGATATAGATACAGAGAAAGTAAAAAAATTAAAAAAAGGAATTGTCCCTATTTACGAACCCGGCCTGGATATACTTATTGAGAGAAACACAAAAGTGGGGAGATTAAAATTTACTACTGAACTGGCTGATGCGGTTAAACATTCTACGCTTGTATTCCTGTGTCTTCCCACACCGCAGGATGGTGATGGTAGTGCCGATCTTCAATATGTACTGAAAGTAGCAGATGACCTCGGAAAAATGTTTAAAGGCTATCCTGAGTTTGGTTTTAAAGTAATAATTAATAAAAGTACTGTTCCGGTGGGTACTAGTGAAAAGTTAAAAAATGCCATAAAAAAACACGCTCCTGATTTTGAATTCGACGTTGCATCCAACCCGGAATTTTTAAGAGAAGGTATGGCCGTTGAGGATTTTATGAAGCCTGAACGTGTCATTGTCGGAACCAGTAATCCCAAAACACGCGAAATTATAGAGCAGCTTTATGAACCTTTTGTCAGGTCGGGAAATCCCATTTACTTTATGGATGAGAAATCGGCAGAAGTGACCAAGTATGCAGCAAATTCTTTTCTTGCTACTAAAATTTCTTTTATGAATGAGATCGCAAATTTATGTGAGATTACCGGGGCGGAAGTTGATAAAGTAAGAATCGGCATTGGTTCCGATTCCAGGATCGGCAAAAGATTTCTTTTCCCGGGTGTTGGCTACGGCGGTTCGTGTTTCCCTAAGGATGTAATGGCACTCATAAATACTGCAAGTGAAAACAAATACGACTTCAAAATATTAAAGTCCGTCGTCGATATAAATAAAAACCAGATAATCAGATTTTTTCACAAAATAGAAAATCATTACAAAAAAGATCTCATAGGGAAAACTTTTGCAGTCTGGGGACTTTCATTCAAACCGAATACTGATGATGTCCGCGAAGCCCCTGCAATAAGGCTTATAGAAACACTTATTGAGCATAAGACTAAAATTAAGGCTTATGATCCTGCCGCGATGGAATCTTCACGAAAGATATTGCAGGATAAAATTGAATATTGCAAGACACCCTATTCCGCACTTGAGAATTCTGACGCTCTGATTATTGTGACAGAATGGAATGAGTTCAGAACCCCGGATTATGAAGAGATAAAGAAAAAGCTTAAGAAACCTGTAATATTTGACGGCAGAAATCTGTATGATTTATCCAAGATGGAAGATTTGGGTTTTACTTATTATTCCATCGGAAGAAAAGCAATTATCAGTACATAGAATGGATTTTGAAAGTAAGAAAAACATTGAAAAGAACTGGTTCGCACTGTACACAAAACCCCGGAGTGAATTTAAAGCGGCCGGGCAGCTTGAATTTAATGAAATTAATTATTATCTCCCTACTGTAACAAGCTTAAAACAGTGGAGCGATCGTAAAAAGAAAATAACAGAGCCGATAATCCGCGGATATATATTTATTAAAGCCGATGAGAGGGAAAGATTACTTGCACTTGAACAGTACTCAATTGTCAGATGTGTGACTGAAAGAGGAAAGCCGGCAGTAATACCTGAGTGGCAGATCGATAATCTTAAAAAAATGCTTGAATGTGAAGGCGATTTTTATGTTATGAACGGGCTTGTGCCCGGGAAAAAAGTGAAAATTAAAGACGGTCCTTTTGCCGGTGTTGAAGGCATCTATTGTGAAAGTGAAAACGATAAAACTATTTCTGTTTCCATTGAATTGTTGAACCGTTCAGTAATAGCTCATCTTCCTAAAGATAGTGTTATTGAAATTATTAATTAATCCTGCAGCTTCAGAATATGCTTAATCAGAAAGAATTGAATCTCTTAAAAAAAGGCGATCCTATAGATCACTACCTGATTGTGCGGAAAAGTGAGATTCGTCTGACGAAGGCAAATAAACAATATCTTTTTCTTGATCTTGGGGATAAAACACTCACCTTAAATGCCAATATGTGGGATAATTTTGAAGACATTTCAGAAAAAATTAAACCCGGAATTGTTGTAAGAGTATCAGGTACCATTGATGAATTTCAGGGAAATGCTCAGATCAGATTATCTTCTTTAAGATTTACATCTCCAAAAGATGGAATTTCTCCAGATGATTTTCAGGCTCATTCAAAGCGCAACCTCAATGAGATGAAAGATGAATTTATAAACAGGATGAACCGTATCGAAGATTTAAATCTTAAAAAACTTATGGAAATAATATTTACAGGTGAAAGATTTGAAAAATATATAAATGTTCCTGCCGGTAAATCGTGGCATCATTCCTATTTACACGGATTGCTTGAGCATACGCTTGAGATTATTAAAATCTGCGATTTGATGTGCGACATTCATCCCGAAATTAACAGGGATATTCTCATTTGCGGTGCCATGCTGCATGACTTTGGCAAAACTGAAGAGCTTAGTTATGAACCGGTCTTCGAATATACGGATCAAGGCAAATTACTAGGTCATATTGTTATATCCGCAATGTTAGTAAATGAGGAAGCAAAAAAAATAAAGGATTTTCCTGAAGCTTTAAAAGTTTGTCTTTTACACGTAATTCTCAGTCACCAGGGTAAACTGGAGTATGCATCTCCCGTTGTTCCTAAAACTCTTGAAGCAATTGCTCTCTACCAGGCTGATGAACTTAGCGCAAAAGTGAATGCATATAAATATGCAATACTTAAAGAACAAAAGATTGACAGTAGATGGACTAAGTACATTAATCTCGTCTCAACAGAACTCTTCAATCATGGACTCTCTCCAGAAATTGATGAAGAGATAAGAAAATCACTGTTCGACTAATCTAAAGGTTTCCTATGTTTCATTACAAACAATCCATAGTTACAATTATTTCTATTATTTCATTTCTGCTGGTAATGACAGCAGATGCCCAGACACCGGAGACATTAATCCAGGAAGGGGACAAGTACACAGAGGAATATAATAATGAAAAAGCTCTTGATTCATATTTAAAAGCGGACAAACTCTCTCGTGATAACTGGAAAATTTTATGGAGAATCAGCCGTGCTTATGTAAATATTGCTGTGCATATGCCTTCAACAAATGGTGATGAAGAGGATGCCCAGCTCGCGGTTTATGAAAAAGCCCTCGGGTATGCAGACAGAGCTGTAAAGCTGGCAAAGGATCAGTCAGTTGTATATGTCAGGAGAGCTGTTGTCAACGGAAGAATTGCTCTATTTAAAGGTGTGTTTACAGTGGGCGGTGTGGTGAACCAGGTTAAAGAAGATTGTGAAAAAGCTATAAGGATCGGCAACGGTGATGCGTATACACTTGCCCTGGCACATTATATACTCGGCAGAACTCATGCTAAGGTCAGCGAAAAATGGGCTCCGGCAAGGGCTGTTCTGGGACTGGGGTGGGCGGACAAAGATTCAGCCCTGGTCGAGTTAAAAAAAGCAGTCGATCTGTATCCGAATTTCAGAATGTTCTACCTTGAATTAGGGAAAGCTTACCTTTCGGAAGATGAATATGATAAAGCAAAATATTATCTGAATAAAGTTGTCAATGCCCCTAAGAAAGATCAGGATGATGACCAGGTTCTTGCAGAAGCAAAACAGCTTCTGAATGATTTAAATGATTAGAACATGATTGATATTCCGCGAAGTTTTAAAGACAGACTTATCGAAGCCGGTTCCATTGTTTTTTTTACAGGGGCCGGCATTTCGGCAGAAAGCGGAATTCCAACTTTCAGAGGAAAGGATGGGATATGGAATAAACTTAAACCGGAGGAACTGGCTAATTTTAATGCATTCCTTAAAAATCCCGAAATGGTATGGGAATGGTATTCTTACCGTAAAAAAATCATACATGAGTCGCAGCCAAATCCAGGTCATAAAGCAATTGCTGAGATGCAGGATCTTTTTGATAAAGTCACCGTAGTTACTCAAAATATTGACAATCTTCACCGTAGGGCGGGCAGCCGGACAATCTACGAACTCCACGGCAATATCGAACATAACTATTGTATTCAGTGTAAAACATTTTATAATGAAGATCTGCCTCTGCAGGGTAATATTCCCAGATGCACAAAATGCGGCGGCTTAATACGGCCTGACATTGTCTGGTTCGGGGAATATTTACCGCAGGAACAGTTTAAAGCGTCTGAAAAGGCATCAAGAGACTGTGATGTCTTTTTTGTTGTAGGCACTTCTGGAGTTGTATTTCCTGCCGCATCATTAATATATACGGCCAGAGAAAATGGGGCTTACATTGTCGAAGTCAATATTGAAGAGACGGAAATTTCTTTTATTGCGGATAAATCTTTTTACGGAGAAGCCGGAAAAGTTTTACCATTAATTATCGAAAAACTAAAATGGGGGAAAAATAACTGAGAGGTCTATTCACTCTTTAATCCAATCACTTTACACATCCTTTGAAGCTGACACTGCTCATCTTCACTTAGAACACTTATCTCGTTTACGATTGAATTGAGATGTTCGGGAAAAATCTTTTTAATGAATTCCTTCCCGCCAGAAGTAAGATGAAGTATGTAATGTCTGCGGTCAAGTTCTCCTCTTTCCCTCTTTACAAAATTTCTCTTTTCAAGGTTATCAATTACCATAGTGATATTTCCCGGACTCCTCAGGAGTTTGTTGCTCAGTTCCCTCTGGTTCAGGGGTCCGAGATGGTATAAAGCTTCCAGTGCTGCGAACTGGCTTTCAGTTAATGCATTTTTGGTAAGAAAGGGGTATAATCTCTGGTTGAGTGATTCGACGGCACGAACAAGCTTAATATATGTATTAAGAGCCGTTACTTCTTTTTTAGTACCTTTGTGATGTGTTCCCATATCCTCAAATTAAATAGCTAAACGAAGCTAATGTTTAGCCAAAGAATAATCAAGAATTTTATTCTAATTTCTTCCTCGGGGAGTAATTAAACTTAAAATTGCTGTAAATACAACTGCCCCAAGAATTGCCCATACAACAGGAAATGCCACTTCACCTACATTAATCACAAAGATTTCAGGCAGGTTCATCTTGTGCGCAAGCCATGTTCCTATAAGTGCACCTATAAAACCGACTGCAATTGAAAGGAAACAGCCGCCCCTTGAAAAACCCACTAAAGTCTGACCTATAGAACCTGAAATACCGGCAATAATCAGTAGAATTATTATTTCAAGAAAAGACATTATTCACCTTAATGTTTTAAACTAAGATAATAACACGTGGTTATGTGGAAGTGTTATAGCTGTCACTTTGCTTTTTAAGACTAAAGTTCTACCGGACTATACGAGCATATTATTTTTTGAATCTACTTTGATTTTTGCCGTGTAAAGCTTAACCCCACAAGAAGGAAAATGACCAGGAGACTAATGGAAAATATAATCGTCATTGCATCGGAAATTATCTGCATAATATTTACCCTTTTTGCTAATTAATGTTCATTTTTTCCGTAGTAAGAATTAGATTAAAAGGATTAAAATTTATGCCAAAATATAAGTGCTGTTAAATCACAAAAAACGGGTTTAAGTTCCGGATTAGAAAGAAGGAATGATTTAAAATTGTAATTATGTTTCAAATTAAGATAATAGTTTTCTACTCAGTATATTAATTTTTTAAAAAACGAGGATTTTCCGTGGGAGCTCTTAATAAAGGTTTTACACAGGTTTATACCGGTAACGGGAAAGGAAAAACTACAGCAGCAATAGGACAGGCGGTAAGAGCCGCAGGTGCAGGTATGAAATCTTACATAATTCAGTTTATGAAAGAATATCCTTACAGCGAATTGAATTCGATAAAATATCTTTCAGAATGGATAACTATTGAGCAAAAAGGCGGGGATGATTTTGTTTATAAAAAAGAGCTTCCTGCAGAAGAAGAAAAAACAAAAGCAAGAGATGCACTTAAAAAAGCTGAAGAATATATGATAAGTGGATCCTTCGATATAATTGTTCTTGATGAAGTACTTGTTTCTGTTTACTTTAAATTACTTACAACTCGCGAAATAATTTCAATTATTAATAAAAAGCCTGAAGCAGTTGAGCTTATTTTAACGGGAAGATACTGCCCTGAAGAGATAATCGAACTTGCAGATTTAGTAACAGAGATGAAAGAAATTAAACATTATTACTCTAGAGGCGTTTTGTCCCGTAAAGGTATCGAATCCTGAAAATTGTCATTTAATGAGATAAATATTGAACTTTAAAGCCATTAAATTGGTTACTGATTATAAACGGTGGATTATGATTAGAGAAGTCTATTACCTCGATTATTTTAATGGTCTCCTCGAGGGAGATAAAATCAAGTGCCGCAGAATTGTTGACAAGCTTCTGGAAGAGAAAACAGAAATTATAGAGATTTATACAGATCTGTTTCAGAAATCTCTCTATCAGGTGGGCAAAATGTGGGATCAGAACAGAATCTCTGTGGGGGATGAGCATCTCGGAACTGAAATAACTGAAGACCTGCTTTATTATTGTTCGTCAAAGATAATTACTGTTAAGCAAATAAATAAAAAAGCACTTGTATCCTGTGTGAATAAAGAGTTTCATAAGCTGGGAGCCAGAATGGTTGCTGATGTCTTTGTCATGAATGGATGGGAGACATATTTTCTCGGAGCTTCAACTCCCACTAAAGAGATTGTCAAATATGTGGAATCAAAAAAACCTGATATTGTGGGTCTATCCTTCAGCTTTTATATAAATATAACGAAGCTGGTTGATGTGGTGAGAGAAATAAAAAAACGATTCCCCTCTCAGAAAATTATTCTTGGGGGCAGAGCGGAACTGAACGGACAGCCTGATATTCTCACAAAATTTAATGATGTATTTTATTTTAATACTATTGTCGGTCTTAATGAATTTCTAATAAAAGAATCCGCCCGATCATCACAATTTGATTGAACTTCCTGCCTGAATCTCTTATGTTAATCTCAAATGAAAAATAATTTTATCAGATTTTTCAAGTCATTTAATCCTGAAGCTTTAATCTGGATATCAGGTTTTATAGTTCTTGCCTTTATCAATGCTGATAGTTCTTCTCACTTTACAGTTTGTCCCTTTAAGAATATTGGAATAGATTTTTGTCCTGGCTGCGGATTGGGAAAATCAATTCACTACCTTTTACATCTGAAAATTGAACAATCGCTTTCAGCACACCCGCTGGGAATATTTGCATTTGCTGTACTGGTGCACAGGATTTATGAATTGATAAAAGATTCATTTATTAATCAAAAAACAATTTTCTCAACAAAGATGGAGTATAAATATGATCAATCTTTTACAACTAATGCCTAATCTTGAGCCGGAAGAATTGTACTATATCCAGGGAATGGTAAAAGATTTTAATGATGACCAGATACGGCAGTTTGCAAATATTTACAATTCGAGAAGAAAAGATCCGCAGACAATCCTTCTTTTAACACTTATCGGATTCCTTGGTGTTTCGGGTGTTCAGAGGTTTGTTATTGATCAGATGGGGATGGGCTTACTTTACCTGTTTACAGGAGGTCTTTGCTTAATTGGTACCATAGTCGATATTGTAAATCATAAAAGACTGGCCGTTGAATACAACCAGAAAGTGGCAAACCAGGTTTCCGGTATGCTGATGAGCTAAATATTCAATCTCCCTGAGTTTTATATGCCGGAAGAATAATTCATTTTTCCGACATTTTTATTTTAACAGTATTAAATGGGGCGTTTTATTAAATAAAGGGGACTTGCATGTAAATTTAAGCTTACTTAAATTTATTTCAGTTATAACTTAAATTATTATAGTAATGCCGAATATATCAATTGAAGATTATTTAAGTGCAATTTATAAGTATCAGGATAAGAACGGCAAAATAAAGCCGAATCTGATTGCGGAAAAACTGGCAATTTCAAATGCTGCGGTTACTGATATGCTGCGCAGGCTTTCCAAAGAAAAGTACGTGAATTATGAAAAGTACAAAAGCATTAACCTGACAGAAAAAGGTAAAGCTTATGCACGTAACATGGTAAGGCGGCATAGAATATGGGAAGTGTTCCTGAACCAGGTCGTAGGAATGCCATGGGATAAAGTTCACGACGAGGCGCACAGACTGGAACATTCTTCATCGGATGAATTGATTAACAGGATGGAGGAAATGCTGGAGTTTCCGGAGTATGATCCACATGGCGATCCAATTCCGTCAAAAGAAGGAAAAGTTCCTAAACTTAAAAAAAATATTTCACTAACTCTCTTAAGAGAAGGTGAAAAAGGGAAGGTAATCCGTGTAAATGATTTTGATGAGGGATTCCTTGTTTATATAGCTGAGTTAGGTATTAAGTTGAACGAATTAATTGAAATGAAAGCCGTAAGGAATTTTGATAAATCAATGTTAATCACTATCAGAGGAAAAGAGTGGAATATAAGCCGCAAACTGGCAGAAAATGTTTTTGTGGAATTAATAAAGAAATAACAAAAATTTAAGTTTAAATAATTTATGGATCAATCTCTGTCTGAAATACATTCATCGGTTAAGTTAATACCAACCTCCAGCTTCTGGAAAAGGATGTTATTCTTTACAGGGCCGGCATTTATGGTTTCGGTTGGATATATGGATCCGGGAAACTGGGCAACTGATCTGGCCGGCGGAGCTAAGTTCGGGTATACTTTAATCTGGGTGATCCTGCTGGCAAATATAATGGCTATCGTATTTCAGACATTATCTGCAAGACTGGGCATTGTGACTGGAAGAGATTTGGCACAGGTATGCCGTGATCATTATCCCAAACCGGTAAATTATATCTTATGGATAATTACTGAAATTGCAATTGCAGCAACAGATCTCGCAGAAGTGCTCGGTTCGGCTGTGGGGATGTACCTTCTATTTAATATCCCGCTTATCTGGGGTGTAGTTATAACCACATTTGATGTTTTAATCCTTATGGCATTAATGTCATTAGGGATTCGAAAAATGGAAGCGTTCATACTTGCATTGGTTGCAACAATTGGAATCTGCTTTGCATTTGAGATGTTTTTATCAGGACCTGACATTACAGGAATAGTGCAGGGTTTTGTTCCAGGTGCTTTAAATAACGGAGCATTGTTTATTGCTCTTGGAATCATCGGCGCAACTGTAATGCCTCATAATCTCTATCTGCATTCTGCCCTGGTTCAGTCAAGAAATATTGAAAGAACAGACGCAGGGTTAAAAGAAGCTAATAAATTCAACCTCATTGATTCAGTGGTTGCTCTGAACGCAGCCTTTCTTGTAAATGCTTCTATTCTGATTCTTGCGGCTGCAGCTTTCTTTGCAACAGGTCACTCCGAAGTAGCTTCTATAATTGATGCACATGCACTCCTCGCTCCTTTGCTTGGTAATAGTTTTGCTCCTCTGGCATTCGGAATAGCACTTCTTGCTGCGGGTCAGTCTTCCACAATTACCGGTACCTTTGCAGGACAGATTGTAATGGAAGGCTTTACAGGATGGAAACTTCGTCCCTGGTTACGAAGATTGATTACACGCCTTTTTGCAATAATACCGGCAGTAATTGTAATTAAACTTTCAGGCTCAGGTGCGGTTGACGAATTGCTCGTACTTTCACAGGTTATATTATCACTGCAGCTTCCTTTTGCTCTAATTCCATTACTTCATTTTACCAGCAGTAAAATAAGGATGAAAAAATTTGCTTCAGGATATCTTGTTCGGCTGGCTGCCTGGTTTTCTGCTGTATTGATAATTGTGCTTAATTTTAAGTTGGTTTTTGATTTTCTTTTAGTGAATTTAAACGATCCGGGTATTGCCGGCCTGTTAACAAAGTATACTCTGCTGCCTGCATTGTTCTTCCTGATTATACTTTTATTCTGGATAAGTTTTGAGCCATACCTGAAGAAAGAAAAAATTGAAAAAGTTATCAGCAAAACATCATTTCTGTTTTCATTTTTTGAAAGTAAAAAAACATTTCCCTCTATGTACAAAAAAATAGGAATTGCTCTCGAAGGTAAACCTGAGAGAGATAAAGAGATAATTAAAGGAGCACTGCCATTGGTCAGGTCGTTATATCCTGAAATTTATCTTATTCACTGTGTTGAATCAGCAACGGGGAGATTTATAGGAGATCTTGTGGCTGATAAAAGCGCTACGGAAATGGAAGAGTACTTACAGGGATTTGCTTCAGAATTGAAAAAAGAAAATATCAAAGCCCACACCATAATTGGCGGTGGTGAACCGGAAAATGAGATTGCCCGGATATCAAAAAAGGAAGAACTGGAATTGCTAATTGTCGGCAGTCATGGTCATAAAATGCTGAAGGATATTATTTATGGTTCAACGGTAGACGGACTCAGGCACAAAGTAAGGATTCCTGTTCTTGCAATCCCTGTGGAACAATAAATAGGATTTAATATGGAGAAACTGAGATTATTATCCTGGAACGTTAACGGGATAAGAGCTGTGCATAAAAAAGGGTTTCTCGACTGGTTCAGCCAGGAAAATCCGGATATTCTTTGTCTGCAGGAGACAAAGGCCTCAGAGGAACAGCTTATTGACGGATTGAGGAATCCCCCCGGTTATAAATCATACTTCTCATCTGCTGAAAAGAAAGGTTACAGCGGTGTAGCTGTTTATACGAAGAAAGAACCACAAAAAATTGAAAAAGGATTCGGTATAAAGAAATTTGACAGTGAAGGAAGAGTTCTGATTGCAAATTATGAAAAATTCATTTTACTGAATGTCTATTATCCTAATGGAAAAGCTTCTCCCGAAAGACTTAAATACAAACTGGAATTTTACGATGCTTTCCTGAAATATGCCGAAGGATTAAGGGCAAAGGGTAAAAACCTGGTTATCTGCGGTGATGTGAATACAGCGCACAAGGAAATTGATCTTGCTCATCCTAAAGAAAATGAAACTGTGTCCGGTTTCCTCCCCGTTGAAAGAGAATGGATGGATAAATTTTTCGGGTGCGGTTATGTAGATACTTTCCGGGTTTTTAACAAAGAGCCTGAACAATATACCTGGTGGCATGTAATTACGCGGGCACGTGAAAGAAATATCGGCTGGCGGATTGATTATTTTTTTGTGAATGAAGAATTCAGGCATAATGTAAAAGCTGCATTTATCCAGCCGGACGTGATGGGGTCTGATCACTGTCCTATTGGCATCGAAATCACTCTCTGATTAATTTCTGATTATATATAATTGAACTTAACCATCCCGTATTTTGTTATTATGATAATCAGGAAAATTTATGAAAAACCTCAGGCACAGGATTACATTATTAAAAGATGGCATCGAGAGCAAAGGTCCTGTAATATACTGGATGAGCAGGGACCAGCGTGCACACGATAATTACGCACTGCTATTTGCCCATCAGTTAGCTGTTCAAAATAAAAGACCGATGGGTGTTTTATTTAATCTTGTACCGGATTTTCCTGAAGCCGCAGTGCGTCAGTACAGTTTTATGCTTAAGGGCTTGAAAGGAGTTGAAAAAGAGCTTCACAATTACAATATCCCCTTTTTTCTTTTATCAGGTAATCCGGGGAATGGGCTGCCTGAATTCATTGAAAAGTATGATGTAAGTATAATCGTGACGGACTTTGATCCTTTGAAAATCAAAAGGAAGTGGAAAAAGGATACAGGGGAAAAAATAAATATTCCTTTTTATGAAGTGGATACTCATAATATAATTCCATGCAGGTTTGTTTCAGATAAACAAGAATTTGCCGCTTATACTATTCGTTCTAAAATTCATAAACACCTTCCGGAATTTCTTACTGAATTTCCTGAATTAAAACAGATGAAAAAATCGGACAGTTTTACCAGTACAAATGGTTGGGAAAATGTTTATGACAGTCTTAATGTAAATAAGGAAGTTCAGGAAGTCGATTGGATTCAACCCGGGGAACAATCTGCTATAGAGGCGTTAAAATTTTTCCTAGAAAATAAATTTGATGGATATGCTGAAGGAAGAAATGACCCAATAAAAGATGCACAATCAGGTTTATCCCCCTACCTGCATTTCGGTCAATTATCTGCTCAAAGGGTAGCGCTTGAAGTAAAAAAGTACGGCGGTAATTCAGAATCCGAAAAGACTTTTCTTGAAGAACTGATTGTACGAAGGGAACTCTCCGATAATTTTTGTTTCCATAATTCGGATTATGATTCTTTCTCAGGGTTTCCGCGATGGGCTAAAGAAACCCTGGATCGGCATAAAAATGATAAAAGAGAATTTATTTATACAAAGGAGGAATTTGAAAAAGCACAAACACACGAAGACCTCTGGAATGCCGCACAAAAAGAATTAATGAAAACAGGAAGAATGCATGGCTATATGAGAATGTACTGGGCAAAAAAAATACTTGAATGGACAGCTAGTCCCCGGAATGCACTAAAGATTGCTATATACTTAAATGATAAATATGAACTGGACGGCAGGGACCCGAATGGTTATGCGGGGTGTGCATGGTCAATAGGCGGTGTACACGACCGTCCCTGGACAGAACAAGAAATTTTTGGTAAAATAAGATATATGAACCGTAATGGTGCAAAACGCAAATTTGATATTGATGCTTATATTAAAAAGTTTAATGTTGAATGAATTATGACAAAATGGCAGAAATATTTAGAATCTGTAAACAAGTAGGAATCAGAACGAGAGTAGAACGAAAGATAAACGAATTTATAGCAAATTAAGGAATTTTGAAAATGAGCAAAAAAAGCAGGTTCGGGATTTATCGAATTAATACTGATTCTGACATTTTGACAGTGGGTGGGTTTCTTCCGCAGAGTATCAGAGGGGTGCGCGGATAGAAAATCAAAAGTGAAAATTAAAAAGAAATATATAACCACTTATAAGATTATCACAAATATGTGCCGCCGCTATGAGGCTCCGGATGTCTTACCTGAATAAGTTACTTCCTTCTAATCCCTGTATTATTCTCGGCAGATCTGCTGTATACATCATGCTCTATCCGGCATATTTAAGTATTTTTTCCCCTTTCAAAGTATGTCCATAATTATTATTTTCTAGCCCGATTTTAGGATAAATAAGAAAACTCAAATGAACTATCGTGTTATATTGTTCTATAAATACGTCCTGGTTGAAAATCCGCAGGAAATTGCAGATGAGCATCTTCAATGGTGTCTGCAGAATGATATTAAAGGAAGGGTATTTATTGCTGGTGAAGGAATAAACGGAACAGTCTCCGGCACAGCAGAAAACATTGAAAAATATAAAACTTATCTCAGAAGCTACACGGTCTTTAATGATATATGGTTCAAAGAGGATGAAGCCGAAGGACATGCATTCTTTAAAATGCATGTTAGATTGAAAAATGAAATCGTCAACGGCGGGCTTGAAGATGTTTCCCTTGAAAACGGCGGCAAAAGAATAACTCCTGATAAATTACTGGAATTTTATGAGGAAGGTAAAGAATTTATAATCGTTGATGCACGGAACTGGTATGAGAGCAGAATAGGAAGGTTTAAAAATGCGTTGACTCCTCAGATGAAAAATTTCAGGGAATGGAAGAAAGTAGCCGAAGAGCTGAAGAATCAGAAGGACAAAACAATTGTCACTTACTGCACAGGTGGAATACGCTGTGAAAAAGCATCAGCGTATTTAGTGGAGAATGGATTTAAGGATGTTTATCAGCTTGACGGCGGGATCGTAAATTTTATAAAAAAATATCCCGATACATACTGGGAAGGCGGAATGTTTGTCTTTGATGAAAGGAGAGTTGTAAATCCGAACACTAAAGACGAGCTAAAGCATATAGCCCGTTGTCATTTTTGCGGGGAGCCGACTTCATATTATATTAATTGCCACAACCAGTTATGCGATAAACTTTTTGTCTGCTGTCATAATTGTAAAATAAAATATGATTACTGCTGTTCGGATGAATGCCGCAGCTCTGCAAATAAAAGGAACCGGTATTATGGTTAAACATTTTCAATAATATTCTTTATTTTTATTTATTGGAATTATTCATTTAATCATATTCTGCTTATGAATCCTCTTTATACAGTTCTTATTGCCTTCTTTTTTCTGACCCTTTTAATCCCGGTACGAATCTATTCACAGGAAGACAAAAAACCCGGAGAACAAAAAAACAAAACCGAAAAAGCTGACACGCTCGAGTACGGACTTGAAGAAGTAACAGTAGTCGGCACCCGTACAAAAGAAAGAATAATAGACATACCTTATTCAGTTTTCAGTGTAGAGAAAAAAGAACTTGCTTACGGTAAAAAAGTATCAGCCAGAAATGTGCTTGCAGACGTGCCTGGATTATTTTTACAATCGAGATACGGCAACCAGGATCTCAGAGTTTCAATCAGGGGATTCGGAAACCGGTCGAATACAGGAATAAGAGGAATCAGAATTTTGCAGGATGGAATTCCCGAATCTGAACCCGACGGTGAGACAGTTATCGACGCAATTGATTTTACCTCGCTGGCGGGGGTCGAAGTAGTTAAGGGAAATCTGTCATCGCTTTATGCGAATGCGCCCGGGGGAGTGATTGATTTTAAAACAGATTATTACTTTAATGAAAATTATGCAGCCTCATATAACCAGTTCGGCACATTTGGTTTCAGGCAGAACGGGTTTAAGACCGGCGTAAAAAATAGTGAGAACAGGCTGTATATTTCTTATTATTACCGGAATCTTGATGGATACCGTAAGCACAGCGAGGAATATCAGCATCTGCTCAATACGGTTTATGAGGCATATCTGGGACCCAGATCGAGCATAACATTGCTTGGTAATTATGTTGACGGTTTTAACCGGTTGCCTGGTCCGCTGACTAAAGAAGAATTTGAAAGTGATCCATATATGGCAAGTCCTCTCGCATTGGCACAGGATTTCAGAAGAATTACAAAAAAGGGAAGGCTTGCAGTAAGATACAGAACCGGTTTCGGCGGAGTGGATGAAAATGAAGTGGAAATTGCGGTCTATGGAGGAATTAAAGAACTGACAAAGACCGATAATGAATTTTATACACTATCTACACGTTATTCTCTTGGCAGTCTGACCAGGTATGCCAACCGCGGTCATATCCTTAATATGAAGAACACATTTACAACCGGATTTGATTTTGCATACCAAAGCGGACCAGTAAATGTTTTTGAAAATATAGGCGGAAACCGTGGGATTACGGTTGAAAATTCCTACGATGCAAGCGTAAGCAATGTGGGTTTCTATTTTCTTGATCATATTGATCTGATTGATAATCTCGGACTTTTTGTATCAAGCAGATATGACATAAGCACATATAAAAAGGATATATTCATACCTTATGGCTCAATAGATTCTTCACGCGTTTATACGGGTTTAACTCCCAAAATCGGACTTAATTATAAACTGTTCCGGGAAATTGCTTTTTATACTTCTTACGGATTAAGTTATGATTTTCCTGCACTGAGTGAACTTGATAACAATCTTTTCACATCCAATTCATCCTATACAATAAATCCTGACCTTGAGCCTCAGCGTTCATTAAATTATGAATTAGGTATAAAGGGCAATATTGTAAATGAAAAAGCAGACTTTATGAAGAAAGTTACATTTGATATTACATATTTTCATTACATCATATCCGATGCTATTGTGCCATTTATAATCAATGAGCAGGTATTTTTCAAAAATGCTGCGAAGGTCAGACGTGACGGAATAGAAATAGGCGTAAAGACTAAACCATTTGAAGATACAGAATTACTTGTCAACTATACCAATACAAATTTTAAATATGATAGTTATAAAACAGTTAATTATACCCCTTCAGGTACTGAAGAGGTTAATTATACGGGTAACTATGAACCCGCAGTTCCCAAACAGATAGTAAATTTTATTTTTAATTATGAATTTGAAATCGATGAAGAGTTTTCAGGCTTACTTCAGTGGGATTGTGACTACATTGATAAACTTTATGTAAATGATGCAAATTCAGAAACTGCCCCTGCATACTTCTACGGGAACATAATGGGAGGATTGACTTATCAAAGCGAATTATTTAGTGCGGTGCTTTACGGCGGTGTTTATAATATATTTGATAAAAGGTATGTTGGTTTCGTTAATATTAATGACTTCCTGGGCAGGTATTATGAAACCGGCGAACCAAGAAGTTATTATTCAGGCTTAAATATTCGTATGAATTTATAACCCGCAGGTAACATGATGGTTTTGAGAATTTTACTTTTATTGGTATCAATTAATTTTATTGCTTTTCCACAGATTCTTCTGGATGTCCCGAAGTTCAGGATTTACCCCGGTCCCCTTACTCAGACTGAACCTGTAGCAGCTATTCATCCTCAGAACAGCTCTATTATTTTTTCAAGTGCCGTTACAATTAATGTAAGCAACGGATTCAGGAGCGAGGGAGTGTACACATCAACGGACGGAGGTTTTACATGGACGGGGAACGATACCTGTACAGGTCCCTCAATAATAAATCATGGCGGAGATCCGGGTGTGGCGGTTACTGACAATGGCAGGCTAATCCTTACACACATTGGGATTCAGTTTCCCGGCATGTTTTCAAATTATTCCGATGATCTGGGTGAAACCTGGTCGCCTTCCTATACAATTACAAGCAATCAAAGTGAGGACAAAGGAACCCTTGCAGCCGATCATTCTAATCAAAGTAATTATAACGGAAGGTTATATCTTACATGGGTTGATATCGTAAATCTTCCGAGGTCTGTCCGCATTTCATATTCAATTGATAATGGTGTCAGCTGGAGTCAGCCTGTTCAGGTAAATCCAAATCCTCCTTCGTACAGTACGGGGACATCTGTTGCCTTAGGAAGCAGCGGGATTGTATATCTATGCTGGGCCGGACTGACTTCAAATTCTCCCTTCCATGAAGATTATATAGGTTTTGCCAAATCAACCAATGGGGGCATTAACTGGACTGTAAATCAGAATATAATTGATATGAACGGAATAACAGGGCTTCTTCCTGAGAAAGATAATATTAAAGTCAATGGTTTACCGCATATCGGCATTGATAATAGCGGAGGCGCGAGAAACGGCTGGCTTTATATTGTTACTACCGAAAAAAATAATACACCTGCCGGCAGTGATCCCGATATTATTTTACATCGATCAACTGATAATGGAGTCAGCTGGTCGCAAGGGATTCGTGTAAACCAGGATCCGTTAAACGATGGGAATATCCAATATTTTCCGGATCTTGATATCGATGATTCCGGAAACCTCAATATTCTTTTTTACGATGACAGGAATACAACCTCCGATTCAGCAAGTGTTTTTATAGCGCGCTCAACTAACGGAGGGGATAGCTGGTTAGAATTCGAAATCAATAATACCACCTTCAAGCCGGAGCCAATTCCGGGAGCATCATCAGGTTATCAGGGTGATCATATCACTCTTGTTTCCAGCAGTAATCAATACAACGCATTCTGGATGGCAGATTATACCGGAATCTACCAGGTTTGGTCGGCCGTAATTGATGAAACCGTACTCGGCACTCAAGAGCAGATTAATCATAGTCCAAATACCCTTGCATTATATCAGAATTATCCTAATCCATTTAATCCCTCAACAATCATAAAATATTCTGTCTCAAAAGAATCTTTTGTGACACTCAGAATATTTGATTCACTTGGCAGAGAAGTGCGGACTCTCGTGAATAGCATACAACGCTCCGGAGAATACGAAATAAGTTTCAAACCGGATAATCTTTCGACAGGAATTTATTTTTATACCTTAAATACTGGATATTTTCAGACTACCAGAAAGATGTTATTTCTGAAATAACCCCCCTCAAAATTCAGGATGTCCCGCTTATTTTTTGAAGCTTGAATCTCATTATGAATCATTTCATTTCCTATATTTTTGCTAAAAATCCTGGATTACCTATGGCATAAATGTTGAATTTGAGACATTGAATTTTAAGGGTTCTTTTAATAGAAAGTGAACATGTCCCGGAAAGAAAAAACAAAAACTGAAGGATTCAAATTAAGCTTCCTGGTTAATTTGACCCTTCTGCTTTTATTTACCGGTATGGGCTTCAGTTTGTATATCTTTTTCATGAAGCAGCTGGAATCCCAGAAATTACAGGAATTAAAAGTACAATCCGGGATAATTTCTGAAGAACTTATAAAAAGGAATCTTATCCCTGTCGATTCGACAAAAAATCCTGGTAATTCTTTCCAGGCTTATATTAATAATTACAATATTATTTATTGTGTCCTTGCAAAAGATTCCTCTCTGTTGTTGAATAGTTATAATTATAGTGAAGCTGAAAATAATGGCTACCTGTTATCAGCAGCGGAGGGAACTTATGATTATAGTTCATCTCTCTTCAAAATTAAATATCATTTCAACTATCACGGTAATAATTATACTATATATCTTGGTTTAAGCGGTAAATACATTGAAAATTATATACAGGAGAAAAATAAAATTGTAATTCCAATTGTTGGCGGATTGATGTTATTCGGATTTCTGCTCTTGTTTCTACTAAGCAGGATTTTAATGACAGGTCCTTTAAATAAGATTGCACTTGCTGCACAGGGCATATCAGCCGGAAATTTTGAACTGAGAGCAAGGTACAACGGCCATAGTGAACTTGGAATAATTGCCTCTTCAATAAATTTTCTTGTTTATCATCTGGATAAAGCCAATAGTCAGGTTTCAGTTTTAAATAAAGAACTTAAAACGGTTGTTAAGGATAAGATCGGTGAACTTAATCTTGAGGTAAACCAGAGAAGACTTGCTGAACATAAGCTGAGACAAAGCGAAGAGCAGTTCCGTCTCCTTTTTGAGCGGGCGCCTATAGGTATGGTTATTACAACAATTGAAGGAATAATTATCAGGAGTAACAGCGCATTCTGCGAAACACTTGGTTATGCTGCCAATGAAATAGAAAATAAAAATATTTCCGAATTGACTGTCAATGAATACATAGAATATGTCAGGAAACTTCACCAGGCCCTCTTGAATGGAAATCTGTCTCACGTCTATTTTGAAAAGGAACTTCGTAAGAAAGACGGATCGAACATCCACGCTATTGTTGAGTCGGTGTTAACAAGAGACGAAAGCAATCATCCCCATCATATTATTCAACAGGTAATTGATATTACCGAACGCAAGAAGGTTGAGAAGGAACTGATAATTTCAAAAGAAAAAGCTGAAGAATCAGACAGACTGAAGAGCGCTTTCCTTGCCCAGATGTCCCATGAAATAAGAACCCCGTTAAATGTAATTCTGACGGCAACACCATTATTGGCAGAAGACCTTGCAACCGAAGACGATGATATTAATGTGCTTCTGGACTCGGTAAGTTCGGCTGGAAAAAGACTGCAGAGGACGATTGATATGATACTAAACCTGTCCTCCGTTCAGAGCGGAAATTATTTATCTCAGTTTGAAGTTATAAATCTAAGTGATGACTTAAAAGTTCTTGTGGATGAAATGAAATCCCTCGCAATGGAAAAAAATCTCACTTTATCTTTTGCCAATCATGCTTATGATCCTCTGATCTCCGCAGATAAATATACACTCAACCAGATATTTCAGAATCTACTTGGAAATGCAATCAAATATACCCAGGCGGGAAAAATCGAAGTTCAGATATCCGAAGAAAGACCCGGAAAGGTTATTGTTGAAGTAAAAGACACCGGTATAGGTATGTCGGGTGATTATATGAAAAAACTTTTCACCCCATTCTCACAGGAGGATATGGGGTACAAACGCGAATTTGAAGGAAACGGTCTTGGTCTGGCGCTGGTTAAAAAATATGTTGAGTTGAATAATGCAGAAATCTTTGTAATTTCTGAGAAGAAAAAAGGCACTACATTTAAAGTTGTATTCAATAAATCGGCGGATAAGAAGGCATATATTACACTGCAGGAAAATAAAGTACATACTGTTTCTTAGAGATTAAGAATTTTCAGTTCACTAATTCAGAATAATTGATTCCCTCCTTCAGAATTTTTCCTTTAGAGATTTATTTTATATGAAGAGGTCACTTTAGACTATTCATGAGGCAAAGCACACTTTATCATAATTGGACGATTTTCAGTCTCGCTGTAATTACCTTCCTGATTACTATATTTCTGCCTCTGATAATTAAAAATTAATTTTTAACTTAATATTTCTTATTTATCATTAATTCTTTAGAATGAAAGCAATTTTCGTATTCATAGTTTCATTTGCATTTACCATATCATTTGCACAGGAAGGACTGGTTAAATCCTATTTTCCGAATGATTCATTAAAATCTGAAATTAATTATGTCCGGAATGTCAGGGATGGTGCTGCAAAATTTTATTATGAAAATGGGCACATAAAAGAGGAAGTAACTTATGTAAACGGAAAAGTTGAAGGCGTTGTTAAACAGTACGATGAGAATGGAATTCTAAAGGAACTGTTTTCAATTGAAGCTGGTAAAAGACAGGGTCCGACATCCTATTATGACGAAAAAGGAACCTGGACAGGTGATAAAGATTTTGCTGATGGAATAAAAGTTATAGAAAAAGAAACCATACCCGAAACGACTGAAGTTACGTCTGACAAAAGTAGTGGAAAAAATAAAGATTCAGAAAAAACCAGTGTTAATAAAACAGAAGACAAACTGGTCCCTCCTGATGTTAAAGAAGAGAATTTTGATGATGACCATACCTATCATCTAAGTGCGGAAGTTATGCCGGAACCTAAGGAAGGAATAGCCGCATTACAGAAAAAACTTATTTATCCTTCGTATGCAAGGGAGCATGATATAGAAGGTATTGTAAAAATAAGGGCTTTTATTGATCAGAATGGCGATGTTACTTTAGCAGAAGTTGTGGAAGGGATAGGATACGGCTGTGATGATGCTGCCAGGATAACTGTACTTTACACCAAATTTAACCCCGGGTTGATCAGGGGGAAACCTGTAAAAACGCAGTTAGTTATACCTCTTGAATTCAAACTTGAAGAGAAAGATTAAAACGTTTGAAGATTAAATCGCAGAGCCGTCAGTATGTCAATTTCCCGTTTCAGTTTTTTATTTATCCTGATAATATAATTTGTAAACTCCCTTCTTACAGGATAATTTTTTCTTAGCTGATCAAAATACTTTCCTCTCTCAATCTTTTCAAAATTAATGATTTGCCGCAATTTGCTATCATCCTGTTTAATATCATAGATTTCTGAAATTATATGTTCAACTGAATCCTCAAGGGTGTCTGCCTCGGGGTAATCCAGGACGGGATTTTCTATTACAGGCAAGTCAGGTTTCCATTCTTTCCTGAGATTAAGGAATTTGGATAGCGAATTATAGATCATTACTGTTCCGTTTACCTTTCCTTCCATTGAATAGCCTGCGATATGCGGAGTTCCTGTGTGCGTAAGATTCAGCAGCTCTGTATTAATTTCAGGTTCATTTTCCCAAACGTCCAGGATGACAGTATTCTTATTTTTTCTCAGTAATTCCCTTAATTCATCATTTGAAACAACGCTTCCGCGTGAAGTATTTATTATAATTTTATTCTCATCAAATTCTTTAAACTGAAATTCTGACAGCATATGGTGTGTTCTATCAATTCCAGTCATATTAAGAGGCACGTGATAGGTGATTATATCTGCCTTAAGTGCTTCTTTATATGAAACAAATAAAGATTTTACCGTTTTTCTCTGCAATGGAGGATCGTTTATTAATGTACGCATACCGAAAACATCTGCTATTCCGGCAACACGGCTTCCGATATTTCCGCAGCCTATTATTCCGATAGATTTTTCATTCAGCCTGAATTTAGCTTCTGAAGCAATCTTTAATAAACCTGTAAAAATGTATTCTGCTACAGAATCGGCATTGCAGCCGGGTGCATTGGCAAACCCTATCTTTTGCTTAATCAGGTATTCAACATCAATATGATCACAGCCAATAGTTGTCGTTCCAACATATTTTACAGAGGTTCCTTTTAGAAGAGTTTCATTTACCTTCGTGATGGATCTGACAATTAAAATATCAATAGTTCTTAAAGAATCGTTTGTAATTTCTCTGCCGGAAATCAGCTTTACTGAACCGAATTCAGAAAAAGCTTCCCGGGCGAAGGGAATATTTTCATCAGCTAAGATTTTATACATCACAAATAAGTTCTATAAAATTTATAATATAAAGGTAAACATTGTTTTTTGAGACATTAAAATATATTTTTTACAACCTTTTCTTAAATACTTTTAAAAGATAATGAATATGTAGAAAATAAAGGTTCACTTAAAATTTAGGAGAGATAACAATGCTAAGTCAACTGCTGCAACCGGAAATTAAGTCTTTAATAGATGAGCGTAAGCTTAGCACTCTTAAAGAAGTTTTAAGTGACTGGTCTCCCGCCGATATAGCCGAATTAATTGCCGAACTATCAGAGAGTGAACAAGCTGTAGTTTTCAGAGTACTTCCTCATGACCTTGCTGCCGATACATTTGAATATCTTGAATTTGATATGCAGGTGACTCTTTTAAAAGCTATGGGTAAGGAAGAGGTGGCTTCGATACTTAATGAAATGTCGCCTGATGACCGTACTGCATTGCTTGAAGATCTGCCAAGCAGTGCTGCCCGGCAGATGATGATGCTTCTTTCGGCCGAAGAAAGGCAGATAGCTCGTACACTTTTAGGATATCCTGAAGACAGTGTGGGCAGGTTAATGACTCCCGACTACCTCGCTCTTAAGCCAGAATGGACAATTGAAGAAGTGCTTAATTATATCAGAAAGAATGGCGGCGATAAGGAAACTATAAATACACTTTATGTTGTAAACGAAAAAGGGAAATTAATTGATGACGTAAGAATCCGGGATATTCTATTGGCGGAGTTTAACCAGCAGGTTCTTGATTTAATGGATGAGAATTATATCGCCCTGAATGTTTATGATGATCAGGAAACCGCTGTTGAAATCTTTAAAAAATATGATCGTGTTGCCTTACCCGTTGTGGATTCTTTCGGTGTACTTCTGGGAATTGTAACTGTGGATGATGTACTTGATGTTGCTGAAGAGGAAGCTACCGAAGATATTCACAAACTGGCTGGTATTTCTGCTTTGGAAGAAGCTTACTCATCAATATCATTATTCGACATGATTAAGAAAAGAGCCGGCTGGCTCGCTTTATTGTTTGTGGGTGAAATGTTCACTGCAACCGCGATGGGATTTTTTGAGGGGGAAATACAAAAAGCTGTATTCCTTGCTTTATTTCTTCCCTTAATCATTTCCAGCGGGGGTAATTCAGGTTCACAAGCTTCAACTCTGGTAATCCGTGCACTCTCATTAGGTGAGATTTCACTCAAAGATTGGTTATTTGTTCTGCGAAGGGAAATTATTTCCGGTCTTGCGCTGGGGGTCACTCTTGCAGTAATTGGTTTCATAAGAATCTCTGTTTGGCAGGCAGTCTCCGATGTATATGGAATCCATTGGATCCTCATTGGGTTAACAGTATCCTTAGCACTTATAGGAGTTGTTCTTTGGGGTACGTTATCGGGTTCAATGTTACCCTTTATCCTTAAAAAATTAGGAGCCGATCCGGCAGCATCCAGTGCTCCGTTGGTGGCAACAATGGTGGATGTAACCGGGTTAATTATTTATTTTCTTGTTGCTATCCTTGTACTTAGAGGTACCTTGCTTTGAAATAATAATTTTTTTATTCTGAGTCGAATTATTCCCTTAAATCTTATTTTGTCCTTTCCGCTTTCCTAAGTAAATTAATGCTTTAATTTAAATAAAATAAGCGAATTCATTACATAAATAGGTCTTGTGCAAAATCAGGCCTGGTATTTGAGTAGGATTAAAATTTCCCAAATTTCTGTCAATTAAAGGATATTTATGGATTTATTAAACAAAATAGACAACAAATCCGCCGTAATTGGAATTATTGGTTTAGGCTACGTGGGGCTTCCACTCGGTTTGGAATTTGCCTCAAAAGGATTTAAGGTTTTAGGATTTGATCTTGACGAAACAAAAATAAAAAGCCTGAACTCAGGAAAGAGCTATATAAAACATATTGCTTCAAAAAGAATAAAGGATGTAGTAGATAAAAAAGCATTTTCTTCAACAAATGAATTTAACAGGCTCCCTGAAGCCGATGCCATTATAATATGTGTTCCCACGCCACTGGATGAACATCGTGAACCTGATATGACCTATATAGTCAGTACAGCTGAAATCATTGCAAAATATCTTCGAAAAGGACAGCTAGTCTCCCTTGAGTCTACTACGTACCCCGGAACAACTGACGAAATCTTACTACCTATGTTTGAGAAATCCGGTGAACGCAACGGCGGTAAAAAGTTTGTTATAGGTAAGGACTTTTATCTTTCATTCTCACCTGAAAGGGAGGATCCTAATAATCCTAATTTTAACACAGCTACAATTCCCAAAGTTGTTGGCGGGGTAACACCCGAATGTGTGAAAGTTGCTACAACTTTATATAATAATGTTGTGATAAAAACTGTTCCTGTTTCTTCAACCCGTACAGCCGAAGCTACCAAGCTGACAGAAAACATATACCGGTCTGTTAACATCGCCCTTGTTAACGAACTTAAGATGGTTTTTGACCGGATGAATATTGATGTCTGGGAGGTTATCGAAGCAGCTTCGACAAAACCTTTCGGATTCCAGCCTTTTTTTCCGGGTCCCGGATTAGGCGGTCACTGTATACCCATTGATCCTTTTTACCTGACCTGGAAAGCACGTGAATTTGAGGTTCATACGCGGTTCATTGAACTTGCAGGAGAAGTTAACACTTACATGCCTTATTATGTAGTGGAAAAAGGAGGAGAAGCACTCAATCGTATTAAAAAATCTTTAAACGGTTCCAAAGTACTAATCTTAGGAATAGCGTACAAAAAAGATATTGATGATATGAGGGAGTCACCATCATTAAGATTAATTGAACTGTTCCGTGAAAAAGGAAGTGAAGTATCCTATAATGACCCTTATGTTCCTAAACTTCCCAAAACACGTAAATACCAGTTTGATATGCAGTCTGTAGATTTGACTAAAAATAACCTGGCAAAATTTGATCTTGTTGTTTTGAGTACTGATCATTCAGATTATGACTATAAAATGATAGCTGATAACGCCCGCCTGATAGTAGACAGCAGGAACGCTTTTGCCAGACATGGAATCATCGACAATATAAAAATCGTAAAGGCCTGAGATGTTTGAAAAAATTGGTTTAGGTATAATAGGAGCAGGCCGGTGGGGAATAAATCATGTAAGGACTGCAAATCAACTGTTAGGAAGCAGCCTAAAATTTGTGTGTGATTTTAATCCGGCAGCTTCAGAAAAAATTAAAGGTATTTCTCCTGAAATTCCATTTACGACTAAGCTTGAGGATATTATCGAAAATCCCGTAATAAATGCAGTTATCATTGCAACACCGGCAGAAACTCATTATGAGGTTGCGAAAAAAGCATTATTAAACGGTAAAAATGTTCTTGTGGAGAAACCTATAACCTTAATTTCCTCTCATGCACGGGAATTAGTTGATATAGCCGCAAAAGAAGGAAAGAAATTAATGGTGGGACACGTTCTTTTATATCATCCCGCTGTGAATAAAATAAAAAAAATGATCAGGGAAAATAAAATTGGTAAGCTGCAATATATATACAGCAACAGGTTAAATCTTGGTTCAATCAGGAGTGAGGAAAATATTCTCTGGAGCTTTGCTCCTCATGATATTTCCGTAATCCAATACCTGCTTGAGAGTAACCCGGTTTATGTTGATGCCAAAGGTGCTGCTATTTTACAAAATGAGATTGAAGATACAACCATTACTTATCTGTCATACCCTGGTAATATCTATGCCCATATTTTTGTGAGCTGGCTTCATCCTTTTAAAGAGCAGAGACTAGTCATTATTGGAGATGGGGGCATGTTTGTTTTTGAAGATAGTCTGAAAACAGATAAACTGAAGTTTTATCCCAAGGGATTCAGAACTGTGAATGGATCTCTTCAGAAATTTGAGGGTGATTTTGAAGTTATTGATTTCGAAAATCTTCAACCTCTTACTGAAGAACAGAAACATTTCTTTAATTCGATTCTTAATAATGAAAATCCTTTAACAGATGGTATTCATGCTGTGGAGGTACTTGAAATACTTGAAAAAGCCCAATCATGCCTTACAGCAGATCGGTCTCTTTCATATAATAAATAATAAACAACAACTTTGAAAATCCGGAGCAATATCAGATGGAAAATAAAAATTACTACATTAACCAATTTGCCGTAGTTGATGATAATGTAGAAATAGGTGAGAACACAAAAATATGGCATTTCTCCCACGTCCAGTCCGGCTCAAAAATTGGTAAAAAGTGTATACTTGGGCAGAATGTAAATATTGCAAACAATGTCACTATAGGAAATTTTGTGAAAATACAGAATAACGTTTCTGTATATGAAGGTGTACAGCTTGAAGATTATGTCTTCTGCGGTCCTTCTATGGTTTTTACAAACATTCTCAATCCTCGTTCAAAATATCCCCAGGTTGGAGCAGAATTTTATATTAAGACTCTTGTAAAAGAAGGTGCTTCACTTGGTGCCAACTCAACCATCGTATGCGGTATTACAATAGGAAGGTTCGCATTCGTTGGAGCTGGTGCCGTGGTTATTAAAGATGTTCCTGATTTTGCACTTGTTGTTGGTAATCCAGCCAAAATAAAAGGATGGTATAGCGAAGCAGGAAAGAAACTTATTTTCGATGAAAACAGTTTTGCTTTCTGCGAGAGATCCGGTAAAAAATATAAATTTGAGAATGGATTAGTAAAAGAAGTATAAGTCTCCCAATTAAAACGAAAAGGAATAAATGAAAGGTATTGTACTGGCCGGAGGGTCTGGTTCCCGCCTTTATCCTATCACAAAAGTGTATAGTAAACAACTTGCTTTATTATACGACAAACCGCTGATCTATTATCCAGTCTCGATTCTGATGCTCGGCGGGATTCGTGAAATTCTTATTATATCCAATTCTCAAACAATTCCGTTATACAAGCAGCTTTTTGAAGATGGCTCTCAGATCGGGTTAAAAATAGAATATGCTATACAGGAAGAGCCCAGGGGAATTGCAGAAGCATTTATTATCGGAGACAATTTTATAGGTGACGATAGTGTAAGCCTGATACTTGGGGATAACATCTTTTATGGGTATCTCGATTTTTGGTACGAAGCACTGAAAAAACATAAAGGCGGAGCTACAATTTTTGGTTACCAGGTAAACGATCCCCGGCGGTACGGCATTGTGGATTTTGATAAAAATGGTAAAGCAAAATCAATAGAAGAAAAACCCAGATATCCGAAATCAGATTTCGCGGTGCCGGGGTTATATATATATGATAATGAAGTGGTGAAGATTTCAAAATCGCTGAAACCCTCTAAACGCGGTGAACTGGAAATCACGGACGTAAATAATAATTACCTGAAAAAAGGAAACCTGAACGTAGAAAAAATAGGAAGAGGCATTGCCTGGCTTGATACAGGCAATCCTACTGCTCTTCTTCAAGCTTCTAATTTTTTCGGTGTAATAGAAGAAAGACAGGGACTGAAAGTTGCCTGTATAGAAGAAATAGCTTATAACAAAAACTTTATAAATAAGAAACAGTTTAAAGAACTAATTTCTTCGATGCCGAAATCTCTTTATAGAGATTACCTTGAAAAATATTTGAGGGATCATAACTGAAATGAAAATAATCCCGACAGAAATACCTGAAGTAATAGAAATTAAACCTGCTGTTTATGCGGATACCAGGGGATATTTCCTGGAATCGTTTAATGAAATAAGATTTTTAGAACATAATCTTGAAACCCATTTTGTCCAGGATAATATTTCTAAATCCTGCAAAGGTACTATCCGTGGCTTACATTACCAGTCGGGAGAAAAAGCACAAGGGAAACTCTGCCAGGCTATAACAGGAAAAGTTTTAGATATCGCGGTTGATATAAGATTTGGTTCACCGTCTTTCGGTAAACATGTAGCACTTGAATTGTCTGAAGAAAATCATACGCTATTATGGATTCCCCCGGGATTTGCTCATGGTTTTTCTGTTCTTTCCGATTATGCAATATTTCTTTATAAGTGTACCGAATTTTACAGTAAAGAACATGAACGAGCTATAATTTATAACGATCCGCAGTTAAATATTAACTGGGGGATTGACAAACCGATCATTTCGGATAAAGATTTAAATGGAAAATCATTCAATGAAATTGAAAAAGATTTTGTTTATTCAAATATGAAAATTTAGAAATGGAGTAAACTGTATGAACGTTCCTTTATTAGATCTTAAAAAACAATATCAATCATTAAAAAATGAATTAGACGAAGCCCTTATCAGGATAGCCGAATCACAGTATTTTATTCTCGGTCCTGAGGTTGACAAAATGGAGAAGGCTTTTTGTAAATATCTGAATTGTAAATATGCTATAGGTGTTTCATCAGGCACGGATGCTCTTCTTATTGCATTGATGGCTCTGGATATTCAACCGGGTGATGAGGTCATCGTTCCGACATATTCTTTCTTTGCAACAGCGGGAGTTGTTTCAAGAATGAATGCTGTTCCCGTATTTGCAGATATAGACCCGGTTACTTTTAATATTGATCCCGATGATATTGAAAAAAGAATAACAAAAAAAACCAAAGCAATAATCCCGGTGCATTTATATGGCCAGAGCTGTGAGATGAACAAGATAATGGAAATCGCCCGCAAGCATAATCTTAAAGTGGTGGAAGATGGAGCTCAGGCAATCGGTGTTCAGTATAAAGATGGAAAACATGTGGGAACAATCGGAGATATCGGTTGTTATTCATTCTTCCCGAGTAAAAATCTGGGTTGTTTTGGTGACGGCGGCCTGGTTGTTTGTAATGATGATGAACTCGGTGAAAAATTAAGAATACTTCGTGTTCATGGCGGTAAACCTAAATACTATCACAAAATTATTGGTGGAAACTTCAGACTTGATGCCATTCAGGCTGCAGTATTGAATGTAAAACTTCCTCATCTTGATGACTGGTCTTCACAAAGACGCAGTAACGCTGAATTATACACGAAATTATTTGTAGGAGCTGGTCTTGCTCAGACGACGGGTAAAACAAAGTTTGATGACAAAAACAGGGTTCTTCTGCCAAAAGCTGTTTACAAAGACTCCGGAGCCAAAAATTACCATATTTATAATCAGTATATAATACGGGTAGAAAACCGGGACGCAGTAAGAAAACATTTATCGGATAAGGGAATAGGTACTGAAATTTATTATCCGGTCCCGTTCCATAAACAGGAATGCTTCTCCTCTCTCAAATATAAAAATGGTGATTTCCCTCTTTCCGAGGAAGCAGCCGATGATTCCATCGCATTGCCGATTTATCCGGAACTCACTGAGGATCAGCTGAAATATGTTGTTGACGAGATTGCGGTTTTTATAAAAAAATAAACAGGTTTCAGAGAAAATGTCAGATCTTTATAAGGATAAGACAATATATATTGCCGGACACACAGGTATGGTGGGGTCGGCAATAAAAAGAAAGCTCGAATCCGAAGGTTATACGAATCTGATTTATAGGAAACTTTCTGAGCTCAATTTAGTCCGGCAGACCGAAGTTGAAGCGTTCTTTGCGGAACAAAAACCGGATATAGTAATAATTGCCGCTGCAAAAGTCGGGGGAATTCTTGCAAATAATACTTACAGAGCAGAATTTATTTATGATAACCTCATGATAGAGTCGAATATTATTGCCCAGGCATATTTAAATAGGGTGAGTAAGTTAATTTTTCTTGGAAGCAGCTGCATATATCCCAAACTTGCTCCCCAGCCGCTCAGGGAAGAATACCTTCTTTCCGGTTACCTTGAATTTACAAATGAACCTTATGCAATTGCCAAGATTGCCGGTATAAAACTTTGTGAAAATTATTACCGTCAATACGATTCTGATTTTTATTCCGTAATGCCAACCAATTTATATGGCCCAAATGATAATTTTAACCTTGATACTTCTCATGTTCTGCCTGCTTTGATCAGGAAATTTCATGAGGCAAAAGAAAAAAATCTTCCCTCAGTTACTCTATGGGGAAGCGGAAAGCCAATGAGAGAATTTCTTTATGTAGACGACCTTGCTGAGGCCGTGGTTTTTTTGATGGAGAATATTAAAGCAAAAGATATATATGAACAGGGGATTTCTCATATAAATATTGGGACAGGTAAAGACCTCACCATCAATGAACTGGCATATATCATTTCAGAAGTTGTAAACTATTCAGGTAAAATTGATTATGATGCCAGCAAACCTGACGGGACTCCACGGAAACTTATGGATGTATCACGACTAAATAATCTGGGATGGAGACACAAAACAGACTTACGTGCCGGGATAGAAAAGACATATAACTGGTTCAAATCTAATATTAAATTGTTAGGGTTAGAATGAAGACAGCATTGATAACGGGAATAACAGGGCAGGACGGAAGCTACCTTACCGAGTTATTACTTGAAAAGGGATATGAAGTTCACGGAATAATCAGGAAGAGTAGTTCTTTTAATACTGGAAGAATCGATCACTTATACAGGAACAGGGAGATTCTCGATAAAAAACTTTTCCTTCATTACGGGGATCTGGTAGATACCAGTGCATTAAACCGGTTGCTGGAAAAGATAGAGCCTGATGAAATTTATAACCTTGCAGCACAAAGTCATGTTAAGGTTTCTTTTGAAATACCCGATTACACCGCACAGGTTGATGCTCTTGGTACACTCAGGTTCCTTGATGCCATAAGAGAGGTCGGATTAAGAAAAGTAAAATTCTATCAGGCGTCCACCAGCGAGTTATTTGGAAAGGTTCAGGAAGTCCCGCAATCCGAGGAAACTCCTTTTTATCCCCGTTCACCTTACGGTGTGGCCAAATTATACGGGTACTGGATAATAGTCAACTACAGGGAGGCTTATAATATTTTTGCATCCAACGGAATTTTATTTAACCACGAGTCGCCGCGCCGCGGTGAAACCTTTGTTACCAGGAAAATTACAAGGGCAGTATCAAGAATTTCTGCAGGATTACAGGATAAAATTCTCTTAGGCAATCTTGATGCGAAACGGGACTGGGGTTATGCACCGGAATATTGCGAAGGCATGTGGAGAATTCTCAATCATAAAAAAGCCGGGGATTTTGTACTGGCAACTGGAAAAACTCACACTGTTAAAGAATTTATTGAGTCTGCTTTTAGTGAAATTGGTATTAAACTGGACTGGCAGGGAAAGGGTGCTGAGGAAAAAGGTATCATAAAAGAGATTCACCTGGATAAAGGGAATCAACTCTTAAATTCCGGCAATTCCAGATCGGAATACAAGTATTTCTTTTCCAAAACATTAAAAAAAGGTAAGACCGTAGTTGAAATCGATCCTGACTATTACAGACCAACAGAAGTTGATTTATTAATCGGAAATCCGGCTAAAGCAAAACGAGTATTAGGCTGGGAAGCCAAAACAACTTTTAAGCAGCTTATAAAGCTTATGATTCAGGCTGATCTTGAAAAGGTTATGATGAGAGGCTATTAGGTATAAATTTTTTCCTGTTAAGGATAATTACAACCACTAAAGCCGCAGCTATAATTGTGAGCAGAATGACGATCGATAGGGAGACATTTTTATTGTGATTCAGTTGAACGGCTGAAATATTTCCTGATAAAACAAATGCTGCCCAATAGTAAGGATTCGGCGAGTAATTCTTTATAAACTCAATCTTTGCCAGTCTTAAAGCTTTCGATTTATCATAACCCATACTAAGTTTTTCATAAAAAAGTGTCATAAGTTTGGAAGTGTATTGATCGTTTACATCCCATAAGGAAACCACAACACTTTTAGAACCCGCTTCAAAGAATGCTTTTGTCAGTCCTAATATTCCTTCTGACTCATCTACACTGCCCAGCCCTGAATTACATGAGCTCAGTACTACAAGGTCACTGTTCAGTTTGAGCTGCACAATTTCACCTGCTTCAAGAAAGCCGTCATTCTCAGCATCATAAGTATTCGAGAAGAATATTAATGGCTGCTTATGATATAAAAAAGAATGGGTGGATAAATGAATTATCCTGCTTAGCGCTGCATTCTGTTTAAAGTTAGTTTCGGTTGCATTCTTATCAAGCAGAATTTTATTGGCACTTATAATTTCTCCGATATTATTGACTTCCTCTCCTGAATACTTTAACGGCAGGAAAGCTAGATTCCTGGGTATGCCTGGGGATTCATCGAGCAATCCTCTTCTGTCAGCGAACTCCTTGGATTCCGTGTTAATAGAAGGATTACCAACTAATAAAACTTTCCCATCATTTTTCAGACTGTTCTTTTGCTGCTGAAAAAATGCAGTAGCAGAAGGGGAGTAAGAAATATCATAATCGTTTAAGAGGAATTTTTTGTTCCTGTATGAGTAAGGGCTCTCAGAATTGTTATAATTCGTCACTAAAAATTCAAAAGGCAGCGATAATAGCTCAATGCAGGGCGAAAAGATTATTTTATGCTCTTTGGGAATATATTGAACAAGAGGGACAATTATTTTTTCATATAAATCAAAAGATGCTTCAGCATTAAAGGAAAACAAATCCTGGTTAAAAAAAGCATCTGTTTTAAGGATATTATTTTCAAAATACGGGGAGATCCTGTTAACCATCTCAGCTAATCGTTCTCTTGATACATTAAGCTTGAATGGTTTAAAAACTTTTTTACTGATCAAAAAAGCATAAAGATCATTCTTTGTTGAATAATAAGAAATTATGTTTTCATCATCATTGAGGGAATTTTGAATTTCATTTAATGAAGGCCACTTCCCCATATTTAAATATGATGCAATACCAGGATTGTTCTTAATTAAGGATAGTTTAAGTTCCTCCATTTTATTTTTAATTGTCTCAGTTTTCTTCGTATCATATATTCCCGAATGTATCATCCAGTCATAATCATATAATTCACTTAAAACAGTACTATCCTGCACTAACGACTGAAGCTTAAGATTATTAAGATTCTGAATCATATTTCTGGAGTGCGATTTATTGATTAGCTCAAAAGCTTTTTGGTATTTTTTCTGTTTGAGGTAATATTCGGCAAAAGAATCATATACGTTACGGTTCCCTGCAAAGTAAGATATCTGTACATCTTCCTGGCTGAATAAGGGACGTGAGACATCTTCAATCACATTGACAGCGGATGAATAGTACGATTCGGCCGCCTCGCTTAGATTGTTTGATTCAAATAATTTTGCGAGACTGTAATAAGCTTCAACTTCAAGGTTTTTTTCATTAAGATTCTTTACTGTCTCTACTGCCTGATTGTATGCAGATTTTGCTCCTTCAAAATCATTTTCTTTTTCAAAGATGTTCCCTCTTAGAATTTCTGCTCTAGCCTGTAAATAAGGAAACCCTTCTGATACAGATTTTTTTAAGGATTCATTCAGAATCACCAGCGCTTTGGTATAATCCTGTTTTTTTACTAAGACTTCAGCCAGGTCTGTTCCAGACAAAACCGCAGTGTAGGAAGCATGGTTCTCCTTAGCTAGTTTTTGCGCTTCTGAGAAATATCTTTCCGAAATATTTAGACTGTCCAAATATGAATATACTACTCCAAGCTTATCGAAAATATCTGCTGATAGATAAGGATTGTTTATTTTGCTGCATTCGGATTCGGCCTGAAGGTAGTATCCAAGAGCATTATTTGAGCGGTCCAGATTAAAGTTTAGTGCACCGAGTCCGCTATTAATATTTATTCCTAATTCAATTTCATTAATCTCAGAAGAAAGCTTTTTTGCCTGGTTATAATATTTTAATGCTTCAGCATAATTTGCAAGATTTGAATAAGCATCTGCAAGACCGGTAAGATTTAAGACCAGTGAGCGTTTATTATCACCCGCAAACTCAATCCCCTCCTGGTAATATTTTATTGCACTCTCATAGTTGAAAATCGACATATAAATTTTCCCGATATTGTCGGAAAGGAGAGAAAGCCGAAGCCGGTTCCCCATTTGCCTGAATAAGCTGTAACTTTTCAAATAACTATCTTTTGCCTCAATCAATTCATTTGTATAACTATAAGATACTCCAAGTTCTGATAGTGTATAAGCTTTAAGCTCTATGTTGTGGATGCGCTCTGCTATGATTAGGGCCTGTTTGTATTTATCCCTGGCTTTTACTATGAATCCCTGGACGTCATCCATTATACCCAGTGCCACATACGATAATCCTTCGACTTCGCTTAGATTGTTCTCATGGCTTAATTTAAAAGCCTTTTTATAAATATTGTTTGCGAGATCATATTCACCGGAAAGAAAATATAAAGCTCCTTCAGCCAGGTAAGTCTTAATCAGAAAATTTAAATCGTTGGTGGGATTATCTTCAGCTTCTATGATTAACGACAGAGCCTTTTTATAATCACCAAGATTTCTGTACGAATAAGAAAGCTGGTAAAGAATTAACCTGTTTGTAGAATCTGACTGAAGACATTTTTCAAGGTAGTCTTTAGAAGAATTATAATCGGCTTTCTGATAGTCAATTAGTCCGAGCAGATAATTCTTCTCTCTGGAATGAAATTCTTTCGATGCCTCAATTTTAGCTTCCAGGAGGGGTAAACGGGAGGAAGCATTTGCGGCAAATACCAGTTCGTCATAATATGAAAGATAATGAGGAACAACATTCAAATAAGCGTTTAATGTATCATACATCGCAGTAAACTTATTCTGTTTCTTCAGGAGTATGGAAATAAGCAGAGCTTTACGGTAGTCATCTTTCAGATTTTTTATTAAATCAAAGTCATTTTTGGCAGGGGCTTCAGAATTGATTAGATAGTATTTAAAGGAAGAAAGAAGGCGGGGATTCCATCCGTTCGTCTTTATTTGATTTAATAATGAGTCAGGCGAACTAAAGCTGGATAGGGATGAGGATTGGGATATTTTTGAATCAGTTTCTGCAGGCTGCAGGAATGATACTATAATGGCTAATAATAATATTGATACTTTTTGAATAATCATTTAACACAACTTACTCCAATTCACCCAGAAGTTTTTTTGCTTCTTCCATTTTACTCCCTTTTTCATTTATTACCATTGATAAATATTCTCTGGCCGATTTTTTATCATGAAGCATCAGGCTGGCTTTCGCAAGGTAATAATATGAGTTCAGTTTGATATTGGTGAATTTTCCTGAATCATTTTTTCGTACGCTTTCTTTTAAGTATTCTGCACCTTTAATTGCACGTTCGCTACTGTATCCCGGAAACAAGCCAAGGAAATCATGTTCAGCAGTTTCAAGATATGATAAACCCATTATGTAATAAGAATAAAAAATTGTTTCATCATCAGGATTCTGCTGAATATCTTTCTGAAGATACCCGATCGCATCATCATAATTGTCATTTTCGAGGGCTTTAAGACTGTTCTGGAAATTTTCTGTTGCTCTTCCCCGGTTGATTGAAAATTCGGAAGCATCATTAAGGGCTGCATCGTGATAATAAGCTGGTGTTGAAAAAGATGAAATAATATAAAGTGAAAGATAAACGAGTCCGATAATTAAAACTGACATAAAGGCATAACGGGGAGCCCGATATCTTGACTTCAATTCAGTCTGTACGGAAACAGATTGTTTGTCCTGGTTAATTGTACTGGATAAAAAACTTTCAACGTCCGAATACTCCGAATTTAAGTCCTTAAAAATATTTGAACATTCCGAACACTTTCTCAGGTGAGTTTCTATAAAAGGGATTCTGCTTATTATGGTATTATCCTCGGGCTTTATACCGTTCCTAAAAAGGATATATTCTGATATTTCTTCCTCACTTAAATGTGAAGAATGAGTAACAATTTTAGCAAGCTGATTGTAGGCGAAAACAAAGTCCCTGAGTTCTTCATTGTTACCAATCAACGATTCGAGTTCCTGTTTATCACCGGCTGTCAGATTTTTCTTTTCGAGGAGCTCTTTTATTTTATCTTGACGATCCATATTAACTATTTTTTCACGTTTATATTCAATTAGTAGAATCTAAATAAATAAAGTGACAACTTTATGTTTTTAGTTTTAGTTCTTCAATTGTTCTGTAGAACATCTTTTTTATTGCATCCTCGGATTTTCCCAGATTTTCTGCTATTTCAGCAAATTTAAGGTCTTCCCAGAATCTCATTTTGAAAATCTGCTGTTTATCGGTGCTTAGTGTATTTAAAATTGCAAGTATTTTTTCGGCGTCGATTTTAACTGAGGGATGTTCAGTTTTCTGTTCGATGTAGTATGCCTCATCGAGCTCGAATGTTTGTCTTTTTCTTGATTTTTTATACCAGTTGACGAATGTCAGAAATAGTACTCTCCTGAGCCAGTTTTCAAGGTTTTCAATCTTGTGATACTGTTCCGCAAAGGATAAGTAAACATTATTGGATAGATCATCAACATCATCAACATTCGGAATTTTTCCATGCCGTAATTTTGAAAGGAAATAGCTGTAGGAAATATCCCTTATTTTTCCTGATAATTTACTAAATGATGATGAATTCCCCATTTTTGCTTCAGAGAAAAGTTCATCCAGTTCATTTTTTGAAAAATTAATGTAATTTAGCTTTTGGTCATCCAAGGGAGAAGATACTATTGTTTGTCACTATTAGTTAAATTAAGTTACTATTATACTTATTATAATCAAATTAAACAATAATAATGAGATTATTTGCAACAGGAATTTTATTTTTCCTCGGCTACCTGTCTCTAAATGCTCAGCCAGTACTTCAGATTAGTCCTGAAGAACTGGAATACCGGGATATTTTTCATCGCCTGGAGAATGCCTATTTTAAAAATATCGGAAACGAGATTCTGGTTATTGACAGTATTTATTACACCCACAATGATTTTTATTACCTGAGATTTGATCGAAACTGGAGATATCCGATTTCAATTCCGCCCGGTGACTCAATTATGATGGATTGTATTCTCTCCGGTTATCTGAATTACACTTACGAGGATATTTCGGATACGCTTTTTATTTTTAACAATGGCATTAATCCCTATGAGCATCTTAAAATTAAAATTGATTATTATGAAGATAATTTTTATTCCGGTATTCTCCAGGGAAATGTTAGTTCGGGCGGATTTCCTGTGTCAAATGCAGACGTTTATTTCCTTTACGGCGGTAATTTTGTTATCGCAAAAACAACATCGGATGCAAGTGGAAATTATTCTGCGGAACTACCCGTAGGAAATTATACTGTCGCTGCATCGAGAGATTCTTTTTACACATCTTTTTATGATCAGCAATTTGATCCATTAAGCGCTACTCAGATTACTGTCGATACAAATGGTACTTCTACAGCCAACCTCATCCTTGTTAGAAAAACACCTACGGTAATTTCTATTTCAGGAATAATATTCGATTCCCTTGCCGTTTTTCCTGTGAATAGGGGAATTGTTATTGTCAGGAGCGGAACGCATACACCGAATAAAATGACACCTGATAAGCTGAATACTGCTTCCGGGAACGCTGCATACACTGCTTTTGTAAATCCTGATGGTTCATATACAATTGATGATATAATTGATCCCGGTTATTATTTTGTTCAGTCATTTTCCGATTATTTTGTTCCCACTTACTATGATTCACTTGGAAATTATCCGAGTTTCTGGCAGGATGCTGATTCGATTTATATCGGTTCCCAGCTTATTAATTCTGATATATATATGCCAAGGGATTCGTCAACCGGAGGCGGAATAATTTCCGGTATGGTAGGTATTGCAGGTTTGCGCGACAGTATTGTAACCGATGCAATTGTATATGCAAAATCGGCGGAGAACAATCTTATTACGTATGCATTTTCTCAGAATAATGGAAGCTTCAGAGAAAATTTTCTCCCGTATGGGAGTTATTATTTAGTAGCTCAGATGATAGGATATCCGGACGCTGTGAGTGATAAAATACTAATCGATAGTACAATGACAAATATTGGTAATGTCATTCTTCTCTTTACTTCACCTAATTCAGTTCAGGAACAAAATATTATACCTGATCAGATACTGCTTTATCAGAATTATCCTAATCCTTTTAACCCGACAACTACTATTGAATTTTTTATCCCTTCCGGAATGAATGTGTCAGTCAGAATAACGAATATACTCGGCCAGACTGTTTCGGTACTACAAAACGGATTCCTAAATTCAGGTAATTATAAATTGCAGTTTGACGGATCAGGATTGAGCTCGGGAATTTATTTTGTCTCTCTCATTACAAAAAATACCTCCCTCGTTCGAAAACTATTACTTTTAAAATAAGTTTATAAGTAATTGCTCCGTACTTATTCATTTCAGGTTGATACTCTTGCCTATTTGAGTTAATTTTATTGATTAAACAAATTAAAAATGAGGTTTTCATGTTTGATGATAAATATAAATTTACCTGCGTTGACCGGTTTTTAAAGTATGTTAAATACGATACCCAGTCTGATGAAGATTCTACTTCATTCCCTTCTACAGAAAAACAGAAAGTCCTCTCAAAAGATCTGGCTGAAGAATTGAAACATATGGGATTAAAAGATGCTCATATGGATGAACATGGGTACGTTATGGCTACACTTCCCGGAAATACCAAAAAAAATGTTCCCCCGATAGGTTTTATAGCCCATGTTGATACTTCTCCTGCTGTTACCGGTACAGGTGTAAATCCTGTAATTCATAAAAATTATAAGGGCGGAGATATAAAGCTTCCGAAAGATCCCTCTCAGGTTATACTTGAAAGTGAGAATCCTGATTTGAAGAATATGAAAGGCTTTGATATCATTACAACAGATGGAACAACACTTCTTGGAGCGGATAATAAATCCGGGGTAGCTGAAATTATGGATGCAGTAAATTACTGGTTAACCCATCCTGAAGCTAAACACGGACAGATAAAAATATGTCTTACTCCGGATGAAGAAGTAGGCAGAGGAACAGAAAAATTTGATGTTAAGAAATTCGGTGCAAAGTATGCTTATACAGTTGATGGACAAAGCAGAGGAGAAGTTGAGTCTGAAACATTCAGCGCTGATGGAGTTAATATTAAAATTCACGGTAAAAATATTCATCCTGGTTATGCAAAAGGAATAATGGTTAATGCGATCAAAGTTGCATCTGAATTTATTGAAAGCCTTCCGAAAGAGAAGCTTTCTCCGGAAACGACCGACGGCCGCGAGGGTTATGTGCATTGTACTTCATTCAACGGAAATGAGGAGCTTGTAACTTTAAAATTTATCATCAGGGACTTTGAAACCAGCAAACTAAAAGAGTATGAAGATTTATTAAAGAAACTTGCTGAAAAGACTGTTAAAAAATATTCTGCTGCAAAACTTGATTTCGAGGTTGTTGAACAATACCGTAATATGAAAGAAATCCTCGTAAAACATCCCCAGGTTACAGATTATGCAATACAGGCAATGAAGAATTTAAATATTGAACCTATAATGCACCCTATACGCGGTGGTACTGATGGATCCAGACTATCGTTTATGGGTTTGCCAAGCCCGAATATTTTTGCAGGCGAACATAGCTTTCACTCTAAGGTCGAATGGGTTGCAATCCAGGATATGGAAATGGCTGTTAGAGTTATTATCGAGGTTGCCAAAATCTGGGAAGAAAAATCGTAATTTAGTTTGTAGTCCGTAACCTGTTATTTGTAGTCCGGAGGGGTTAGAACGAAATCTGGTTTTGAAAATTTAGAGATTTTCATACTTGCCGAAAAGCTGTAAGACATTTTTTGGGAAATGGTGATTATTCGGGATACATTTCCCACAAGTGCTTTAGGTAGATACAGCTGATGGCACAGTATCTAATATAGCAGAAGGATCCGGAAAAAGAAGTTATACTGATTTCAGACACTCTCTTAATGAAACTCAATATTGGTTAAAAAGAGTGTACTCAGGGAACTTGATATCTCAGATTGAAATTGATAAAATAAACCCTTGCTTGATGAATTACTTACATGATTAAATGCATATAAAAGATATTTGGATAATCAGATACGCATAAAAAACAGCTGATTGAAGAATGACTAACAACAAACGACAACCCGCAAACCACAAACCCGAACTTATGTCCCCAGCAGGTAATAAAACAATGCTTGCTGCCGTAGTCAATGCAGGAGCGGATGCTGTGTACTTTGGCGTTGGAAAGTTGAATATGAGAGCCAAGGCATCGAACTTTAAAGTAGATGACCTGCTGGAAATGACCTCCTTTTGTAGAGTAAGAAATGTTAAAACATATTTGACTCTTAATACAATTATCTATGAAGAAGAATTGGATCAGCTCAGGGAGTTAATTCTTAAGGCAAAAGAAGCAGGAGTTGACAGAATTATCTGCTGGGATTTTTCAGTGGTCCAGCTTTGTAAAGAAATTGGAATTCCGTTCTGCATATCTACCCAGGGTTCTGTATCCAATTCTCTTACAGCAAAATTTTATAAAGATCTTGGTGCAGAAAGAATAGTGCTTGCAAGAGAATGTTCTTTGGAAGATATTAAAAAAGTCAGAGCCCTTACCGACCTTGAGATTGAGGTTTTTGTTCACGGTGCAATGTGTATTGCCGTCAGCGGGAGATGTTTTATGAGTCATTATCTCTTTGAAAAAAGCGCAAACCGTGGTGAATGCATTCAACCCTGCAGAAGAGAATATGAGGTTTATGATCCTGCAATTAGTAAAAGTATGATTGTGGGTGAAGATTATGTTTTATCTCCTGAAGATTTATGTACGATAGGATTTATAGAACAGCTGATTGAGACCGGTGTTGATTCCTTCAAAATTGAAGGAAGAAAAAGAAGTCCCGAATATGCTTCCGCAGTAACAGCAGCCTACCGCAAAGCCATCGATCTTTATTTTGAAGGTAAGTTTACAAGGGAGGTTAAGAATGAATTATTAATGGATCTGGAAAAGGTATTTAACCGAGGATTCTCAACAGGATTTTATTTTAATACCCCCGGTCCTGAAGAATTTGCTGATATTTACGGAAGTAAAGCAAGTACAAGAAAAGAATTCCTCGGTAAGGTGCTCAATTATTATAAACAGGCCGGTGTTGTCTATATCTCAATTGATACCGGAACTTTAATGGAAGGAGAGGAGATTTATATAATAGGGGAAACAACAGGTGTGGTTCAGCTTAAAGCTAATAATATACTGAATGATGATATTAAAGTAGAATCAGCATCAAAAGGC